>CAWFUX010000059.1:0-156004 GCA_963819085.1 uncultured delta proteobacterium | reverse complement strand
TCCAAACACAACGACGGCACGGGCTTGGCGCCAGATTGGATGAGCTCGGGAGCGGGCCCAGCGAAAGGCCAAAGCTATGATTACAAATATGACGCAACCCGCGTCCCGCTCCGTTTGGCAAGAGACGCAGCCTGGTTCTGCGAACCACGCGCGCAAAAAATACTTACGCAAATCAACGCATTTTTCACCGTGCAAGGTCCGCTCTCCGATGGGTGATGGCTACACCGTGAAGGGCAGAAAATTCAGTACCGTACACAACGCGGCCTTCGTAGGGCCGGTTGCCGCCAGTGCCCTATTTTCCTCGGACGACAATTTCCGGCAGGTGCTTTGGAAAGACCTGGTACACCTCTGGGGTGGCGGTTATTACGCCAACCACCTGCGTCACTTGGCGCTGCTCTTCGTCAGCGGCTTGATGCCAAATCCGCTGGAAATGAATAAAGTCCGTTAGCACTCCTCGGCCCCTCCTGCCCCGACCCTCGCTTTCACTGCAATCGGCACTAGCCCCAATCCAAAGCCGAGCCCCCGGAAATGAAGCGGCTCACCTGAGCGGGCGATAGACCCCAAATCGGTATCTTTCACGGAGATTACGTGGCGCCAAAAATGCCGGGGATTGTAAGCATTTGCGACGGATCCCAAATGCGCCGTTGCGGTGGGCCAAGCAATGATTTACGGCCGGAAGCGGAAGTCCAACCCAATTCGTTCGGATTCTCAGAAACTGGAGAAGACTCTAACGCAATGTCGGCATCACCTCTCTTAGCCCCAAGCCGTGGCGAACCCATCCGTATGAGTGCCCAAGGGCAGCTCGAAGTCCCCGATGAACCCATCCTGCCTTTCATCGAAGGGGATGGTACCGGCCCCGACATTTGGCGTGCCGCCCAGGGCGTACTCGATGCCGCCGTCCAAATTGCCTATGGGGGCAAAAAGAAGATTGCTTGGCTCGAGGTCTACGCGGGTGAAAAGGCCAAACGTCAATTCGACAATTGGCTGCCCGACGAAACGGTGGAGGCCTATCGCAAATACTTGGTAGGAATCAAAGGCCCCCTCACTACGCCCGTCGGCAAAGGGATTCGATCGCTCAACGTCGCGCTCAGGCAGATGCTAGATCTTTACGTATGCCTCAGGCCCGTACGCTGGTTCAACCGCGTTCCAAGCCCGGTCAAGCGCCCCGGTGACGTGAACATGGTGATATTTCGCGAAAACACCGAGGACATTTACGCGGGGGTCGAATGGGCCGCTGAATCACCGGAAGCCCGGAAAATTATCGAGTTTCTACGCACCGAGATGGGCGTAACCAAGATCCGCTTTCCCGATACAAGCGGCATCGGCATCAAACCCGTGTCGCGCGATGGCACCGAACGTTTGGTGCGCGCGGCGATCCGCTACGCATTGGCCAATGGCAAAAAGAGTGTGAACATCGTCCACAAGGGCAATATCATGAAGTTCACGGAGGGCGCATTTCGAGATTGGGGTTATGCCCTGGCTAAGCGTGAGTTCCGTGCCCAGATCGTCACCGAGCGAGAAAGCTGGATCCTGGGCAACGCAGAATCAAAGTCAAGCCTGAGTCTAGCCGATCAAGCTCGGTTGATTGAGCCCGGCTACGATGTCGCTCCGAAAGAATCTCAGATGGGCTTCGAGGCGGAGGTTCAGCAGGGCTTAGACCTTATCCCGACGCACGGCAATGGCCAGTACAAGAGCAAGCTTTTGATTAAAGACTCGATCGCCGACATCACCTTGCAACAGGTTCTCACGCGCCCGAAGGAATTCGACGTGATTGCTACGCTCAACCTCAATGGCGACTACCTTTCCGACGCCCTAGCAGCCCAAGTGGGCGGCATTGGAATCGCGCCAGGTGGCAATATCAATTACGACTCGGGGCACGCTATCTTCGAGGCGACGCACGGCACCGCGCCCAAATACGCGAACCTAGATCGCGTCAATCCGGGCAGCGTCATATTGTCAGGCGAGATGATGCTCCGGCACCTGGGCTGGAACGAAGCCGCCGATCGCGTCATCACCGGAATGGACGGCGCCATTGGCGCGGGCACGGTCACCTATGACTTTGCTCGCCTAATGGAAGGGGCGCGCGAAGTTAAGTGTTCGGAATTTGGGCAAGCGGTCATCGACCACATGGGCAACTAGCAGAGGTAAGACAATGGGAAGAAAGAAGATTGGACTTATTGGTGCCGGTAATATCGGCGGCGAACTAGCTAATTTGCTAGTGGCCAAACAGCTGGGTGACGTCGTGCTCTACGACATACCCGCCAAGGAAAATTACGCCAAAGGCAAAGCCCTCGATTTGGAGCAAGCCACTGCGCAAAACGGGTCGGATATTCGGATCAGCGGCACGTCGAATTGGGAGGACGTAGCGGGCGCCGATGTACTGATCATTACGGCAGGCATTCCGCGTAAACCAGGGCAGTCGCGGGATGACCTCGTCATGACCAACCTCCCGATCATTCGCGATGTAGCCGACCGGGCGAAGCGATATTGCCCGCAAGCATTTTCGATCATCGTCAGTAATCCTCTGGACGCGATGGTCTATGAGTTCAAGCGTCGAACCGGTGCCAACCGCGAAAAGGTGGTTGGCATGGCGGGCGTTCTCGATAGCTCGAGGCTGGCATTATTCCTCGCACGCGAGCTCAACGTTAGCGTAAAGGACCTTAGAGCAATGGTACTCGGCGGCCACGGCGACGACATGGTGCCGGTCCTTTCGTACACGACGGTCAATGGAGTGCCGATTCGCCAGTTGCTCGCCGCTGACAAGCTGGCCGCAATTGTCGAGCGGACGCGCGGTGGCGGCGGGGAACTCGTAAAATTGATGGGCACGAGCGCCTTCTACGCGCCCGCCGCCAGCGCGGTTTGCATGGCAGAAGCGTATCTGCTCGATCAGAAGCGGCTACTGCCCTGCGCTGCCTATTTGGACGGCGAATACGGTTACAAGGACTTGTACATGGGCGTGCCGGTCATCATTGGGAGCGGCGGCGTCGAGAAGATCGTACCTATCGAACTTGACAGCGCAGAGCGAGCCATGCTCGAAACCAGCGCGGCCAGCGTGCAAAAAGTCATAGATGTCGTGAAGGCTCAAGCGCAAACTTGAAGATCGCGGAAAACTCCGAGACAAACGCATCGTTCGCCATTAGGGAAATCGAGAATGAAAATCCACGAATACCAGGGCAAGCAGATCTTTGCGCGTTACGGTATTGCCGTCCCGCGCGGGATTGCCTGCTTCTCCGCCGACGCAGCGGGGTCCGCGGCCGAGCAGTTGATCAAGGAGACAGGCAACCCGGTCGTGGTTGTCAAAGCCCAAATCCACGCGGGCGGCCGCGGCAAAGGCGGGGGCGTCAAAGTGGTCAAGGGCGGCCCAAGCGAAGTCGCCAAGGTTGCGGCTTCGCTTCTCGGGTCAAAACTCGTCACACACCAGACCGGGCCCGAAGGTCGCATCGTTCGCAGGCTTTATGTCGAGCAAGGGCTTGCCATCGCACGTGAATTGTACGTCGGCCTAGTCGTGGACAGGACCTCGGGGCGCATCGTCTTGATGGCATCTTCGGAGGGCGGGGTCGAGATCGAAGAAGTCGCCAAAAGGAGCCCCGAGAAAATCCTAAGAGAGGCGCTGGATCCCGCGGGTGGGCTCCGACCCTTCCAAGCCCGAAAGCTCGCATTTGGCCTAAACGTCGGTGACAAGAGCCCTTCCCCTAAGCAAACGGTGCAGCAATTCGCCGACACCTTGCAGCGGCTAAGCACGCTGTTCGAATCGGAAGATTGTTCGATGTGTGAAATCAATCCTTTGGTTATCACCGATCAGGGGCAAGTAATCGCACTCGATGCGAAATTGGTGTTCGACGATAATGCCTCGATTCGGCACCCCAATTGGAGCGAACTGGTCGATCCGCATGAAGAGGATCCCGTCGAGCTCGAGGCGAAAAGCGTCGGGTTATCGTATGTTGCCCTCGACGGGAATATCGGCTGCCTCGTCAATGGTGCGGGCCTGGCGATGGCGACCATGGACATCATCAAGCACTATGGCGGGTCCCCCGCGAACTTCCTCGACGTCGGCGGCGGCGCCAGTGCCGAATCCGTTACCAAGGCGTTTAGTATGATTCTCTCGAGTGCGCAGGTTAAGGGGATTTTCGTCAATATCTTTGGCGGGATCATGCGCTGCGACGTAATTGCGGAGGGAATTATCCAGGCCACCCGACAATTGGGCCTGAAGGTTCCACTCGTTGTGCGCTTGGCGGGGACCAATGTCGAGGAGGGCAAGGAACTACTGCGCAAGAGTGGCCTTCAAATTGAAGCAGCCGATACGATGGGTGACGGTGCGCGCAAAATCGTCGAGGCCGTCCAGCGTGCCGCGTAAAACATAAAGCCATGACCCATATATTTAGGATGCCCCCAGCCACACATGACCCAATCTCGGCAACCCGAGATGCAGGGCTATCCGCGGTCAGCACTCAGCATTCAGCATTGATTCAATCCGGCAGTCATCGCCGGTCCACTGGAGAGTCTCGATGTCAATCTTAGTAGATAGGAACTCGCGCGTCGTCGTGCAAGGCATTACTGGCTCCGCGGGGAGCTTTCACGCCAAGCATTGCATCGCCTACGGGACGCAAATCGTAGCGGGCGTAACCCCGAATCGAGGCGGCACGACGTTTGACGCACAGGGCCCAACCGGTGCGGCTGTGAAGGTCCCTCTGTTCGACACGGTCGCTGACGCGGTGCGCACGACGGGTGCCGACACGTCGGTGATCTTCGTGCCCGCAGCTGGTGCGGCCGACGCCATTCTCGAAGCCGCGGACGCGGGCGTCGGGTTGGTCGTCTGCATCACCGAGGGCATTCCCGTGCTCGATATGATTCGAGTCAAAGGCGCGCTCGAAAGGAGCGCGACTCGACTGATTGGGCCCAATTGCCCAGGCATCATTACGCCCGGCGAGTGCAAAGTTGGGATCATGCCGGGGCACATTCATTTGCCGGGTCGGTTTGGTGTGATCTCGCGCTCAGGCACATTGACGTACGAGGCCGTCGGACAACTGACGGAGCTTAGGATGGGTCAGTCTACGTGCATCGGCATTGGCGGCGATCCGGTGGGCGGCCTCGATTTCATTCAGGTACTCGAATTGTTCAACAGCGATCCGAACACGGACGCCATCCTGCTGATCGGCGAGATTGGTGGCACCGCCGAGCAGCGTGCCGCGGACTACATTCGACACAATGTGAAGAAACCCGTTGCGGGTTTCATTGCCGGCACGATGGCGCCACCCGGCAAACGCATGGGTCATGCGGGGGCAATCATTTCGGGTGGCACCGGCACAGCCGACGAGAAAATCGATGCTTTGCAAGCTGCCGGCGTGAAGGTTGCCAGCACTCCCGCAGACATGGGAACGACGCTGAAAAGCCTACTTTGACTCGCACCGGGTAACTTCGCTCCAATATTTGGGTGCGCCTAGAATCCGTCGCGGTGGGCGCGAAAAGTTTTCACTTGCGAAGCCCTGAAGGGCTGAGTCATCTTGGTAAGTTGGCGGCCCGGGTGCGGACTTCCGCCCGTCACTCGCCAACGCTCGGCGAGGCCATGGGAGATTGAGCATGACGCTTAGGCATCGTTTACGTGACCGAATTCTGGCGCTAACCGTTCTCGGTAGCCTTTGCGCGGCCGCTTGTGGCAGCGACAACGACAATATCGTCAAGGGTTCCGCCGGAGCCAGCTCGCTAGGTGGAGGTGCATTGACGGGCGGCAAGTCAGGCACCGGAGACATTGTCACCACGACCGGCGGCACGATCTCGGCGGGCGGTGCAGTGATATCTTCCGGCGGAACTGCAACAACTTCAGGCGGCGTAACGTCCGTCACTGGTGGTACAGTGGCAACGGGCGGCGCATTGCCCGCCTCGGGTGGTACTTCGTCTCCCGGATCATCTTCTCCGACGGGCGGCACCCCATCGGCAACGGGTGGCACCGTTAGATCAAACCGGGGGAATTTCAGCCACCCCGGGTGGCAATTCCACAATTGGCGGCACCTCATCGGCAAGCGGCGCAACCGCGACGGGAGGTTCCGCCACAACGGCTGGTTCCATCGCAACGGGAGGAGCCAGCGCGTCCGGCGGATTCACTGCAATTGGTGGCGCCAGCTCGACCGGGGGCAGCGCGGCCGCCATAGCCGGCACGACAAGCACCGGTGGTGGCAGTAGCACCAACTGCGCCGTCCTTTACGACTTCGAGGGCACCACGGGCACGCTTGATGATGTTCAAGATTGGGCTGCCGATCGTGACATAGAGCTCACGACGACGAGCACGGCTTCTTTCACGGGAAGCCAATCCCTAATGGCCACGATGCCGGCAATTGCCGAAGGCTCTTTCTTGTCACTCACCGTAAACCCAACCGCGGCCGCTAATTTATGGCCTGGCACGGTTCTCACGTTCCATGTGATGACACCTCCGGACGCAACCAACGTTTGGTTGCAGGCTTTCTCGCAATTCAACAACTGGTCGCAAATCGATACCGCGGGCAACTCGGCGACCACCGTGATCCCCGGCGCTTGGACTTCGTGGAACTATACTGTCCCGAACACGTTCCCGGGCGGACTGCAAGCAATTGGCATTCAGATTGGCGTAGGGGCGGGTGGCACTTTTGCCGCGAGTAACGTGCTAATTGATTCGATAACGGCCTGTGCAGGGCCCTCTGTGTGCAGTGGCAACGGCAACGGTTCGTTCAGTTGGGAAACTCCGGGGTCGGTCGATGGCTGGGCGATTGATGGCAACTCCATTCCCGCCGACACCGCGATCGCACAATCGACGGAGATGTATAATGCGGGTTTCGGTTCACTGAAGGTAACCTTAACCTCTCTGCCCGCCAGCGCTTCGAGGCGCATCTATGTATACGGTCCGAACGCTTATTGCGGACAAGTAGTTACATACAAAGTCTATGTCCCGAACGACTTCGGCGCCAACATTACACTTCAACCATTTTCCAACATCAATGGTTTAGTCTGGGATGCTGGAGTCGCTGTGACTCCAACGCCCGGCGCGTGGAACACGCTAAGTTACACGCTACCGCAAATAAGTTCGCTAGGGCTTCAACGTCTGGGGTTGCAAATCGCATCAACGGGAACGGCGGAACCGTACACCGGCAGCATCTACGTAGACGACGTTTCTTGGGGAACTGCGAGTAACTGACGCCGTTGGTGAATCGCTCTTTAGATTTTTTTGAATTGTCGGCCCACGCCCAATGATTGCAGTCGGCTGATCGCGCCGGGGTTGCCCCGAGATGAAGTGACCAATTCGTGCCGTCAATACACCCAAAAAAAAGCAGAACGACCGAGCGAAGGAGGTTGCCACATCGCGTCAAGAAATTGGCGACTCACTAGTCAGCGCCCGAAGTGTATACCCGAACGCAGATTTTGCAGACTTGGGGCCACGAAACAGCACGGCTGCTTTGTTTCCGCTCGGACAAAAAAGGGCGGCAACCAAAGCAGCGGCCTGCGCCGGTTTGTTCGAGGAATTGGGTCAAATCGCTGCGCAGCCGTCCGAGAACGTTTATTCATCCCCGCTGTAATACTCGGCAGAGCGGGCAATCTGCACGCGGAGCGAAAAAGTATTCGCTTGCGTGCTAGCACCAATTTCGGGCAAATAGTCCGATTGGTGGGAGCGCGACAGCTGGTTGGTACTGAGCGTCTCGCACATGGCTCGGGATGACATTCGTTTAATGTTGCAACGAGCAAGTTGATTCAGAGGAGATCTAAGAGATGAAACTTTCCTACAATACTGGCTCTCGAATTCTGGGCGTTGCACTTCTGGCAGGGATTTGGTCCGCAGGTTGCAGCAGTAACAATAACGACACCGGCGTGGGCGGCACGGCTGGCACCACGGGTGGATCCACCGCAACCTCGAGTTCGACAGGCGGCGCCAAGGCGGGCGGCGCGACATCAACAGGTGGCACCTCCGCGAAGGCAACCGGCGGCGCGACCGCTGCAGCAACGGGCGGCGCTCCTGCCGCAACTGGCGGCTCGAAGGCCACTGGCGGTACCACTGCGACCGCGACCACAGCTGCCACCGGCGGTGCGGCCACGGGCGGCGTGACGAGCACTGGCACTTCCACGGCTGCGGGCGGCGCAACCGGCGGCGTAACCAGCACCGGCACTTCTACGACTGCAGGCGGCGCGACGGGTGGCGTGACCAGCACTGACACTTCTACGACTGCTGGCGGCGCGACGGGTGGCGTAACTAGCACTGACACGTCTACGACTGCTGGGGGTGCGACGGGTGGAACTACTTCCACCTCGACTGACGCGACCGGCGGATCTACTGGCGCGGCCGGAAGCACGAGCACCTCGCCTGCGTGCACTGCCGCCTACAGTTTCGATGGCAGTGATACCCAAGGGTGGAGCGTACCGTCATCCGAAACTGACGTGACCATTGCCCAATCAACGACACAAGTAAAAGACGGAACTAACTCGCTCCAGGTGACACTCCCCGCGCTCACGACGTATGCAGATGCCGACGCCGGTGCCACTTGGCAGAGTAAGAGCATAAGCGTGACGCCGACTGCGGCCGCTGACCTTTACCCGGGTACGGTTGTAAAGTTCAACATTTACGTACCGGGGAGCACTACGTCACTCAAGGTGCAGGTCTTCTCGCAGTTCAATGACTGGAACGGGCAGGACTACGCAAACCCCGTAGCGCTCACGGCTGGGAGCTGGACAGAAGTCTCCTACACGATTCCCAACACCCTGCCGGGAGGCATTCAGCAGCTTGGCCTCCAATTCGCCGTTCAAAATGGCGGCACGTTCGCTGGCGGCCCCGTGTATCTTGATGCGGTGTCAGCATGTGGCGGGAACACCAGTTGCGCAGGAAGCACAACAGGGTCCATAAACTTCGACACCGCGAGTTCCACTAACGGCTTTGCCGTGGGCGGCTCCCCGGTGCCGACGGACACTACGGTTGCCCAATCCACGGCTCAAGATCAGGGCGGTGGCAGCGGTGGCTCGCTGCTCGCGACGCTAACGAGCGTCCCTGCTGCCACGTCCTCCACCATACCAACCTGCAGACAGATCCAGCTTGCTGACCAGAACAACAAGACCGTCTTTACAATGTCGTGTGGCCAGACAGTAACATTCTACGTGTACACGGCGGACATCACGAACCTTTTGGTTCAGCCCTATTCCTCTCAGAACAACTGGGCCTTCAATGCCGGCACTTCGCCTACGCTCACTGCAAGCACCTGGACCAAAGTCACGTACCAGATTCCAACGACGGTCAATTCGCTTGGACTACAAGCCGTTGGGGTACAGCTCTGCAATACGGGGACCACTGCGTATAGTGGCACGGTCTACATTGATTCGGTCAGCTGGCAGTAAGCGAGAATTGATCCTGCTAGGATCTCCTTGTCCTGGACGTAATCGGCATAGGGACTCCAGGAGAACCCTCGAGTCTCTGCCACAGCGGTTTGGTCGATAGCAAGTCGCACCAACTTGGACTGACGATGCCCCGTCGAGAAATCGGCGGGGCGTTGGCAATTTGTTCGCCCGCTAGCGATTCAATTTGCGCAACTGGCAGACATTCTCGACCGATATCTCCCTTTGAAAGCTCCACATGGGTCAAAGTCGGCCTTTGGATGTGGAGAACGTTCAGCAAATTTGCTACTCAAACTCAAGGAGATGAACAGTGACCAACAGAATCAATTTCGGCGAGGAAACATGGATTTTGGCTCTTGTTGTCGCAGGCTGCAGTTCCTTCTCGGCTACAACTGTCATAAGCAATAATGACGCTGGTGCAGGCGACGCGGGCACAACGGCGGGCGGCAGTAAAAATACCGGTGGTTCTCGGTCGTCTGGCGGCTCCACTTCTGGCGGAGTGTTTTCAAACAGCGGCGGAAAATCTTCGCTGGGCGGCAGTTCGTCGGTGGGCGGCACATCCAGTGCAGGTGGCACAATCGCCACGGGAGGCGCAGCCAACGGCGGCAACTCAACTTCATCGGGAGGGATCAGTGCAACAGGCGGAATTTCTAACCCCGCTGGGACTGCAACATCTGGTGGCACAACGGGAACCGGCGGAGTCGCTGCTAGCGGCGGGTTGACCACTACCGGAGAAACCTCGAGCAAGAGTGGATCGACTGCAATTGGCGGAGTCGCTTCGACTGGAGGCACTCCAGCAACCGGCGGAATTAGTGCCGCGGCAACTGGCGGCCTCGCCGCTACGGGTGGCACGCTAGCGACAGGCGGATCCACGAGCACGTTAAAGGCACTTGGGGCCACTTGCTCGGCCGCCAACCAATGCACCACAAACCTGTGCGTGGATAGTGTTTGTTGCGAATCGGATTGCACGGGCACATGCAAACAATGCACCGTCGGTACCGGCAAATGCGATACGACGCCCGCTACGGACGTCGGCTGTCCAACCGTAACATGTCCAGCCAATACGACCTGTCTCAGTTATGTAGCCCCGACCGCGGGTAAATGCAAATCGCCGGGCGCTTGTGCCACAATTTCCGACTGCACGCTCGCGCCAGCATCAAGCACTTCCGAATGTGGCACAGGATCACTCTGCGATGGGCAAGGAAATTGTAAGAATATCGCCCCCTGCTTTCGGGATACAGATTGTCCAGACGTTGGCACGAGGTGTTGCGTCCTTCTAACCAACAACTCTTATACCAACTCGGCATGCGGAATATGCCCGCAATCGTTTGTGGATGGCGGGGGCAATAACCTTAGTTTTTATCCCGTCTGTGGTGTGTCGGGAATATCTACTGCGACCTGTCCAAGCGGAACAACTTGCCAATTGGTCAGTGGCACCAGCTTGTCGGTTTGCATGTAAATGTGGAAATGCGACGCGTTTCGTCCACGCGCCGCTAAACCCGAAAATTCAAATGCCGCGCCTCAAGCATAGGGTTCTTCGACTACCTAAGTCGTGGTTTTTGGCGGATCATCGCTTTACCTAGACTAAAAGAAATTCTGGTAACAGTTCTCTGCGCGTGCAGTTTGTCCCCGGCAGATGGCAAGAGCTACCGTTGCTACCCGCTGCCCGCGACGGGTTCGGTCACCATTTCCATGGACAGCACTTTCGACCACATGTTGGGACTCGACCAATTCGGGAACGCATTTTGCTGCTACCACCGCCGTTGCCAACCCGCCACCACAGCAGCACCTTTTAGCTTTTGCTTAACCGATATTGCTCGCACTGGAGATGCCTTGGCGGCACCTTTCCGAATGTAAAACTCGTTATTTCTTTGGCTTTGGCGTTGAATCGGTCCCGAGCGCACTGCTGGGTTGACTAGTTGAAGTCCCACTAAGAGGATTCGAAGCCGGAGTATTACTGTCTGCGTTGCTTCCAGAATTCGGGGGATTGGTGCTCTGCGTTGTCCCCGCTGGGCTCGGGTTGGCTCCAGCGCTCTTCGCTGAATCCTGACTAGCCGCAGCGCTATATGCGTTGCCCGCGGCTGGACTCACCGGAACTGAATTATCGGCGGGCGCGGGGCTAATTGAAGGACCGTTATCTGGCTTTTGCCCCGAAGCGCAATGGACTTCATCGTCTTCGAGTGCATCGGCGGCGCATTCAATCTGGGCCTTTACCGTTTTGCCGAGCGACGCCCAGGCTCCAATTGACACAACGGCAATCAGCATCAGCAAGATTACATATTCGACGGTTGCCACGCCAGAAACATCCGGGGCCAGCCGAACGGGCCTTCCTGGAACTGGATTGGTCACCACTTTTGCTCCAACGGGACCAGCCTAAAACATTGATCTTGGTAGTTCACATCGCACCTAATCGTAACGAGCTAGATTTTCCGGACCTCGTCAGCCTTGGTTCGGCAGCCTCACTCAGCCGCGGCGAGCATGAAGCATCACGAATAGCAATCGGTCACCGCCGCGGCCAATTGCGGAAATTCGCAGCCTATTTTTTATGGCTTCACGGCACCTGGCTACGAGTCGCCGCTGCGGAAGCACGAACTGAGCGCCTTCATTTGTAGCCGCGACCGCGAGATCGCGAGAATTACGAAACATCAGACGGCTCGGGGTCGAAGTTCACTCTTCGGACGGTTCAGAGAGCAAGTCCGCGTTTCTTTTTTAGCAACCGACGCCGCGGCTCCGCCGATAAGACAGGTGATTGTTCTGAAGAATGCCGACGCATCGGTCCTCGATGTGCGCCGGGGTGCGATGTTGCGCGGCAAAGTCGTTGATCGTTGGGGCGCGGCGCTTGCGGGTGTGCGCGTTTCCGTGATCGGGCACAAGGCTTTCGGCTATACTACGGCGCGGTCCGATGGGCCCTTCGACTTGGCTGTCAACGGCGGCGAGTCACTCGCCCTCGAGTTTAGCAAAGAGTGTTAACTAGCGGTCGAGCGCGCAACTCGACCCGGTTGGCAGCGGTATCAGCCGCTGGGCGAAGTCGGCATGCTGCAACAAGCGTGCAACGCAACTTCGGTCACGAGCGACGCTTCAGCGCACGCAAGAAATGATACGCCGCGTAGTATGCGCGAGAAATCGCGTCCGAATTCAAACCGAGTCCCAACAGCGCCTCGGCAGCACGCAAAGCTTCCTCTCCACGAGCAATCTCATCCAAGACGTTCCGACGACGATTCTTCTCATTCACAACGGCACCCCATCCCTATCGATATCGAGTGCTATCGCGCGTTCCCGATTGCGAAGATGTTCCATACGTTCCGTCGAAACGGCAAATGTGGAAACTACGACGCCGTACTCGGTCAACAGGTCACCGGTAAAATGGCCAATCTCACGCCCCTCGGCGCTCGTAAGGCCGTCAATCTCCACCGCGACATCAACATCGGAATCTTCGTGCCGCTCGCCCCGAGCAAGCGACCCGAATAACCTCGCCCGGTGCACGCGCGGACCAAAGCGATCGATCAGCCAAGCTCGAAGGGCCTCAAGGGCCTGCTTTTCTTCAGCTTTGAGCGACATTCCGCCCTATTAGGCCACCTTCTCACTTTTAGGCCACCTTCTCACTTTTCACGCAACTGCCCGCAGCAACCCGCCGATGTAATTGCTGAACAGGAGAAAACCTTATGAAACTACCCTGGGCCCGGGAAAACTCAAAAATCTTTGGCGCTGCAATAAAGTAGCAGCGCCGCTCGGCCCCCAATCATTCACAACAATGTTAGTCGCATCTCTCCAAACGGTGCAGGGAGTCGGCATGAACCCAGATTCAAGCCGGCTCCCTGCGCGCAGTAATTTCAATCAGCGATTCCTGTCAATCGTGTTGCAGCCGATTTCGCAAAAGATTTTACGCAACTGAGTCTCCAACTGACCGACACAATTCCCAAGTTTAACCGCTGGGTCCATTTCTTGATGAATTGCCGGCCCAGCAACACCAATTGCAACCAAACCAAACATTTGCTACTCGACACAGCCCAATGGAGGGTACTTTGGCAACTCGAAATAACGCTTCCACCACCGCGATTTTGCTAGCGCTAGCCGTTTCAGCTGGCTGTTCATCCTTTTCAGCCACCACAGTTCTACCCATCACCGACGCTGGAACCGACGATGCTGGGACGCACACCGGTGGAAAGTCGAGCAACGGCGGCACCAACTCAACCACCGGCGGCGCCTCTAGCACCGGCGGAGTGTCGCTGGCGGGCGCCTCCAGCTCGGTAGGTGGAACTTCGAATACTGGCGGCACCAGCAACATCGCAGGAGCTTCGACTGCTGGCGGTTCCACTGGAATCGCCGGCGCCCCAACGGGTGGAACGCCCAACATTGCCGGCACTCAATCCACAGGCGGCGCGACGGCAACCGGCGGAAGCACGCCAACTGGAGGCACTTCAAGCGCGAGCGGAGCGGCCACAACCGGCGGACTAGTGGGCACAGGTGGAACACAGACAATAGGAGGGACACCAAGCGTTGGCGGCGCTTCTGCAACGGGTGGTTCAAAGCCTGGAGGCGCGACTGCGACCGGCGGAGTATCCGCGACTGGTGGGGTGCCGGCGACTGGGGGAAGTCCTGCTGCCGGCGGTTCACCGGCGACCGGCGGGACGTCGAATGTTCCGGTGACCGTCACAGACATTAAAGCGGGACTCCAGCATACGTGCGCGCTTCTTAGCAACGGAACGGTAAAGTGCTGGGGAGCCAACGCGTCGGGACAGCTTGGGGACGGTACAACGACCGACAAATCGTCGCCTATGATCGTGCCGGGCATAACGACGGCAACGGCGATTTCTGCCGGACAGCGCAGCACATGTGCAATTGTTCAAGGCGGAGACGCGTATTGCTGGGGTGGAATTGCCGTGGGTGACGGAACGGACAATGGCAGCAAGTCCCCCGTACGTGTTCAATTGTCAAATGTAGTTGGCATTTCCACTGGCTTATATATGACTTGCGCGACCGTGCAGAGCAAGCAAGTGTATTGTTGGGGAACTGGATTGATTGGCGACGGAACAACTTCGAACAATTTGCCGGTCAATATTTCTGGTGTTGCTTATCCGCTCTCAGTATCGACGGGTGGCTTTGGTATCAACGGCGACATTTCGAATACTTGCGCCATCGCATCCGGTGGAGGTCTTGAATGTTGGGGCAACAATATTTACGGTGAGCTGGGCGATGGCACTACTACTTCACGCACCAGACCAGTCCCGGTTTCTGGCATCACCACTGCAATTGCAGTGTCCGTTGGCGGGGAGCACGCATGCACATTGCTCGACGACTCAACGCTGCAATGTTGGGGCTATGGTTGGGAAGGGGAACTTGGCACTGGCGTTACTGGCGCAACTGCCAGTAGTTCGGTTCCGCTTGCTGTTTCGGGCCTGTCAAACGTGACATCGGTTTCGGCAGGATTTCAACACACTTGCGCCCTGGTCGCCGACGGCACGGTCAGCTGTTGGGGCGAGAATTCGGGAGGTCAAGTGGGCACTGGCGCAACCGTCAACCGAGGAAGCCCATCAACGATTTCTTCACTGCAGAATATTGCGATCGTATCTGCAGGCGGCGGTCATTCTTGCGCGCTATCCAAAGACTACAAGGCTTATTGCTGGGGCACAAATAGCAACGGTCAACTAGGTGATGCCACCCTCCTAGACCACTATTTGCCCGCCCTCGTTCTTGGCCTGTGAGCAATCGGTAAAACTGAGTCCAGCCGAACGGGTGTACCACGTTCCTCAAGGTGAGAGATTCGGTGCTTTCTGCGGGACCACCCCCGCACCAGATTGGTCCGCTACTCTCAAATTACAATTATCCAGTGATGTTGTAAGACGAGCCTGCACTCGCCTAAAATTGGCGACCGAGGCTTCGTTTTTCCTGACACGCGCTGACCCCCCAGAGTAACCTTCTCCCCGGCGGTGCCTAGCTCGTGAAGCGGTGCTGCTTGGCAAATGCGGTGAGCTATTGGTGGCTATGGTGCTGCGGGTTCACCTGAGTGATTCCGATTACTTGAGGAGAAGCAGATGGCGCGCGCAAATCGATCCGCATATTCTTTTTTGGGCGTTAGTGTTGTCGCAGGTGTCCTAGTTGCCGCTTGCGGCGGTGGTGATGACCAAGGCGTTACAACTCCGGACGCCACCACTGGTGGCGTAGTGGGAGTCAGTACAGGTCCAACGGGCGGCACGAAGACCGGTGGAACCACCGGGACAAAAGCCACGGGCGGCGCAACCACTGCTGCAACCGGCGGCGCCAAAGCCGTGGGTGGCACTTCAGCGGCCGCAACGGGAGGGACAAAGTCAACTGGTGGAGCTCCCGCAGTCGGCGGCACGACAGCAACAGCCACAGGTGGTGCACCAGCAGTCGGCGGTACCTCAACCGCAGGTGGTGCGACGTCAGTCGGCGGAACGTCAACCGCGGGCGGCGTGACTTCCGTTGGCGGAACCTCAACCGCGGGCGGCGCTACCTCCGTTGGTGGAACCTCAACCGCGGGCGGCGTGACTTCCGTTGGCGGAACCTCGACGGCGGGTGGCGCAACTGCAGTCGGTGGCACGTCAACGGCTGGCGGCGCGTCTGCAACTGGCGGCTCGAAGGCGGTTGGCGGCACGTCAACTGCCGGCGGAGCATCTGCTACCGGCGGAAGTAATGCCGTGGGTGGCTCTTCGGCGACGGGTGGCTCATCAGCCATGGCGCCCTGCACAACGGATGCAAACACCATCCTTACGTGCACTCCCCCGGCGACAGTCAGTCCTGGAAACACCGGCACAGGTGCGGCTCGGGATCCGGTCAACGACCCGTACATTGGTAACTACCAATACCATGTGTTCAATGGTGTAATTCAACTGTACGGGGACATCACAGCGCCGGGGAGATTCTGGCAAGGCTCACCGTACACGGATGCAACTTGTTCAGGCCGCGGCGTAAACGCAACAGGGATGACTGGGTTGAGAGTGACTGTTACAAATGCAGCAGCAGCACTTACTCTCCTTCTCTATGTCACTGACCAGGCAGGAACCGCATCGCTGTACACAATCGTGCCCATGACGGCGAGCGTAAATGTACCAGCTGGAGGACCCAACACGATTGACGTGCCATTTTCGACGTTCCAGCCAACCTGTGCGACAAGTGTCGCGTTCAACGCTGCTACCATAAGGCAATTGGGGCTAGGATTTGGAAGCGCAGGCACACTTGACCTGACAATAACGAGCGTTGCATTCTACTAACGCAGCATTCAGCCGAAGACCCGCACAGGCCAATTGTAGGGTGCGGGTCTTCCCAAAATTGGCAACGATAATAGTAGGGCACTGCGAATGCTTATGCGTATTGCACGCGGCAATTTGCGATAAACGAATTGCTCACAGCCGCACGTTTTCCCATTTTCAGACACTCTTTGGCGGCTAGGAGCGATTCCCTCCGAATAGGCTCAGTGGCTTCTCTGCGGCCACCGGGCATTGGCTGTCAATCGAAATGTGTTGAGCATATAAGCTTGAATTGTCAGCGAAAATGGAAAACTCGTGTATTTGCGAGGGTGGTAAAAAGTACATATCAGGAGTAGAATGGCAGCACCGGCCTGTGGGGCTTCACTTTCGAGTCTTCGACGAAAGGGCGCATTCATGAGAAATCTCTATAAACGGAACGCGGTGTTAGGTCTCAGCTTAATGGCAACGGCGCTTGCCTGCAGCAGCTCCAATGACACTCCGGCTACGACGACGGACAATAATACGGGAGGCACCACGGCCAACGCTGGCGCTGTGGCCACTGGCGGGACTAAAGCTGCAGCTTCAACCGGTGGGGCGCCAGCGGCAACCGGCGGTTCGAATGCTACTGGCGGGGCATCCGCCGCAGCGGGCGGAGCAACCGCAACAACGGGTGGCGCTTCGGCAACGGGTGGCGCTTCGGCAACGGGTGGCGCTTCGGCAACGGGTGGCGCTTCGGCAACGGGGGGCGCTTCGGCAACGGGGGGCTCCTCCTCTGCCGGTGGAACAACCGGAACTGGTGGCAGCTCATCTATGGCCTGCGCGACTGATACGACCAACACGGCAGTTTGTTCGCCTCCAGCTACGATTAGCCCACCTAACACTGGCACAAGCGCAACGCGTGACCCTGTAAACGATCCTTCCCTTGGGAATTTCCAATACCATGTTTATAATGGGGTCATTCAGTTTTACGGGACTGTCACTGGGGCACCGGTTAGATTCTGGCAAGGGTCGCCATTCACCGATGCAACTTGCGCCGGCAGAGGAGTCGACGCTACTGGCATGACCGGGCTGCGCGTTACGGTTACGAATAATACGACAGCACAAATCACCATAATCCTGTACGTAACAGACCAGGCCGGAACGACGTCGCCGTACACAATTGTGCCGTTGACAAGGTCTGTCGATGTACCAGCGGGAGGTCCCAACTCCATTGACATTCCCTTCTCGAGCTTCCAAGCCGGCTGTGGTACTACGGTCGCGTTCAACGCAGCCACGATCAGACAGCTGGGGCTTGGATTTCGGACCAACGGAGCGGTCGATTTGACATTGACGAGCATCGGGTTCTACTGAGTCAATAAACCATTTGCGAGATCGCCCGCACGGTTTTCTTAGGGGCCGTGCGGGTTTCGTCATTTTAGCGATACCGCGACTCGGGTGGCCCATGCAAACGCTCGATGTTCCAATTTTTCTTAGCGGCAACGGGGTGGTGGGCAGTCGCGTAGCGCGACTCGCGTCAGGTGCTAACCCAAGCCCTCTGGACTGCACCAACGCCCAATCCCATGCAATACGCCAAATACCACGGGCTCGGAAATGATTATATCGTGATGGACCCTGCCGATGTGGGGCGCGAGCTTTCGACTGCGGAGGTGCGGTTGATTTGTCACCGCAATTATGGCCCGGGTTCGGACGGTATTCTTTGGGGGCCGTCGAGAACGCCTTCGGGTGACTTCAGTCTCAAGATTTTCAATCCTGATGGTAGTGAAGCCGAAAAGAGTGGCAACGGGCTGCGCATCTTTGCGCGCTACCTGTCCGATAGGGGCCTGGTGCAGTTCGAGCCTTTTTCGGTGCAAACTTTGGGGGGCAAGGTTCAGTGTCGCATATTACCCGGAGGCAATCTGATTGAAGTTGAGATGGGTCAAGTGAGCTTCGATGCAGCACGCATTCCTGTCATTGGATATACGGGTGATGTTGTCGATCAATCTATTGTTCTTGACGGCACGGAATATCGGTTTAGCGCGGCTACTATCGGTAACCCGCATTGCGTACTGCCCCTGAGTGAAGTCAGCGAGGAGCTTGCGCGTCGTTTGGGTCCTCAGATTGAGAATGACCGCCGGTTTCCGAATCGCACTAATGTGCAATTCTTGAAGGTTTTGGGCCGTAACGACATACAAATCGAAATCTGGGAGCGCGGCGCCGGTTACACGCTGGCATCCGGTAGTTCGAGCAGCGCCGCTGCGGCTGTTGCGCATCGATTGGGTCTCTGCGATCGGGACATCACGGTGCACATGCCGGGTGGGCAGCTAGCGATAAAGTTGACGACGGATTTTCAGGTCTCGATGACAGGTCCTGTTACGCGAGTCTGCTCGGGCAAAGTTCACGACGAGGCATTTACCGTGCGGCTTTAGCGGCGGAAATGCGATGTAGAGCCCGCAATTCGTAGCCGTTCTCCAGAGTCGGTCTTCGCCCTCACTGGTCAAATGCCCGCAACTGAGCTATGGATCCGATATGAACGAAGTTCTGTTCATCGTGGAGGAGGCGCCGGAAGGCGGATACCTGGCTCGCTGCTTAACGGCACCAATATTTACCGAGGCAACAACCCTCGCTGAGGTTGCGGACCAAGTTCGCGACGCCGTAAAATGTCACTTTGATGAAAAGGAAAAGCCGGCAATCATCCGCCTTCACTTTGTGCGCGAGGAGATAATTGCGGCGTGAAATTACCGCGCGACCTGGCCGGCGATGCCCTAATTCAGGCTTTGGCAGCGCTAGGTTACAAAGTTACTCGTCAAACAGGTAGTCATGTTCGGTTGTCGACTGAAGCTGGGGGACAACATCACGTGACGATACCTCGTCATTCCCAATTGAGCGTGGGGACCCTTGCTGCCGTAATTTCAGAAGTGGCGGGACATTGGGGGCTGTCGCGCGACGAGCTTCTCCGTCGTCTGTTTGGGGAATGACGACTCGTTCGATCTCGATTCCCATCCTACTAGCTCCGATAGAATATAGGCCCGCGACTCCAAGTTGCGAATATCCCACTGAAAATAGCCACCTTCCATTCCACCAGTTCGGTGTTAAGCTGGCGGCCCAGGGTCACGTAGAAGCTTATCATGGCTACAATCAACATAAATTACGACAAGCTAGGTGCAGGTTATTTATTTCCGGAAATCGCACGACGCGCCAAGGCGTTCGCTGAGAAGCACCCAGGCGTCGAGCTACATCGGTTGGGGATTGGTGACACCACTCAGCCGCTGGCGCCTTCAGTCGTGCGCGCGCTGCAAGATGCCGCAGAGCGCCTGAGTAAGGGCGATACGTACACCGGCTACGGGGATTACGAGGGCGAGAGGTTTCTGCGCGAGGCCATTCGCGATGTTTATCGCGAACGCAAGGTGGAGATCGAGCTAGACGAGATATTCGTCAGCGACGGCGCCAAGTCAGACTCCGGCAATATTCAAACGATATTCGGACCCGAGAATATCGTCGCCGTTCAGGACCCTGCTTATCCGGTGTACGTTGATACCAACGTCATGGCGGGGCGCACGGAATCGTTCAATACGGTGACCGGGCAGTATGCTGGAATTGTCTACATGCCTTGCCACGAGCACAACGACTTTTTCCCCGAACTTCCGAGCGAAAAGGTCGATCTCATTTATCTCTGCAGTCCTAACAATCCGACTGGGGCCGTTGCAACCAAGGCGCAACTAACGCAATTCGTCGAATACGCTCGTCAGTTGAAGGCCGTCATCGTCTTCGATGCGGCTTACTCGGCGTTCATATCGGATGCCCGCCTGCCTCGAAGTATCTACGAGATTCCGGGAGCGAAAGAGTGCGCGATTGAGGTCAACAGCTTTTCGAAGTCGGCCGGTTTTACCGGAGTGCGGCTAGGGTGGTCGGTGGTCCCGAAGTCCCTCATCACAGAAGACGCACCCGCTGGTAAATTGAATGCCCTCTGGTATCGGCGGCAAAGCACGTTCTTCAACGGTGCGTCCAACATCGTGCAATACGGAGGCGCGGCCGCGCTTTCTCCAAAGGGGCGACGTGAGTGCCAATCGATCGTCGATTACTACATGCAAAACGCTCGTATCATTCGTGACGGCCTAACTAGTCTGGGGCTAGAGTGTTATGGCGGCGATAACGCGCCCTATATTTGGGCTAAGACTCCGAATGGACTTCGCTCATGGGACTTCTTTGACAAGCTACTTCGCGAGGCCCATGTCGTCACGACTCCAGGTTCTGGCTTTGGCCCGGCCGGTGAAGGATTCATTCGGTTTTCAGCCTTCGGGCGGCGGGAATCCACCGAACGAGCCATGACGAGTATTAAGGCCCATTTGAAACCCTAAGCGACCGGCGCCCCGCAAACAGGTACTTCATGACGCTGAACCCATTTGGAACTGTCAGTCCAGCCCAGATTGTCCAGGCTGCAAAGCGCTTTGGAACGCCGCTATTCCTTTACGACGAAGCGCTCATCAAGAGCCGCTGTCAAGCCTTGCTCGGCATGCCCAATGCCTTTGGTCTGGAAGTCCGATTTGCAATGAAGGCCAACCCGAGCCTTGCGCTATTGCAGGTTATTGCGAGCCAGGGGTTGGGCGTTGACGCAAGCTCCGTAAACGAGGCCAAACGTGCCCACATGGCCGGCATTCCTTACGGGCGGATGATGCTAACGACCCAAGACGTTCCCATGGGAGATGACCGAACCGCACTTGACGCAATGCTGCGCGAGGGCATGCGGTACAACATCTGCTCGCAGCGGCAGCTCGAACTCGTGTTGCCTTTCTTGATGCAAAATGCAGCAAAGATCGCGATTCGTATCAATCCCGGCGTCGGCGCTGGTGAGTCAGTGACCCGCAACACGGGCGACAAGTACTCGAGCTTTGGCATTCATCTAGCGCAGCTCGACGGGATCAAAAACCTGCTATCGAAGTCGATGGTCCGCATCGAACATGTGCACGCCCATATTGGTTCGGGCGGAGATCCCGAGGTTTGGCGAGACAATATCGATCGAATGCTGCTCCTGACAGAACAGCATTTCCCCGACGCCAAGGTCGTGAATTTGGGCGGAGGCTTCAAAGAGGCCCGCATGCCAGACGAAACCGCCGCCAATATCGAGGAATTGGGCAGCTACGCCAAGCAACGTTTCGAGGAATTCGAGAGTAGGACTGGGCGCGCACTCGCGGTCGCCGTCGAACCCGGCACGTATATCGTTGCCAACGCTGGTTATTTGATTGCTAGTGTGCTTGACATCAAATCGTCGGGGCCGGATGGGTTTCAATTTGTCGTGCTCAACGCGGGCATGGAATCCAACACGCGTCCCCTGCTCTATGGTTCACGGCATCCACTTTACGTGATTGACGGTCAAGGCGAACTTCTGTCCTCGGAATTTGCCACTGACGTCTCGGACCGGCCTCTTTCGCCCTGTGTAGTAGTCGGCCGATGCTGCGAAAGTGGCGACTCGCAAACATTGGATGACAAGGGGCACGTCCTTCCGCGCACTATTGCATTGCCTGAGCTCGGGGATATTTTGGTTATCGGAGGGGCGGGCGCCTATTGCAGTTCCATGTCACTTGGAAACTACAATTCGTATTTGCTAGCCCCGGAGGTACTGCTAAGGAGTGACGGCCAATTCGTCCTCGTGCGTCGCAGGCAGACCTTTGAGCAAATGGTCGCCAACGAACTAGCCTTGAGTTAGAGCGCCTAGTCTTCGACGTCTAGCGGTGCACACGGTGCGCTCTATTGCCCGAGCCTCTTGGCATCGAAGAGCGGCCGCTTCGGCCTGTGGGCCATTGTCCTACCTGTGGATTTCCACAATTCCAAGTTGTAAACGCGTACACTGCTGCCATATAGCCCCGACCAAACGAGACCCCTTTATTCAACTGGAGACGTCGATGACCAGTCAGAGAACCCTGTGCATTATCAAGCCGGACGCCTGCGAAAAACGGATCCAAGGCTCCATAATTCAGCGGCTGCTCGATGAGGGGTTCCAAGTATTGGGCTTGAAGCAGCTTCGCCTGACAGTTGCTCAAGCTGAAGGCTTTTATGCCGTTCACCAGGCGCGGCCGTTCTTCCGCGACCTTTGCGCTTTCATGACACGCAGCCCCGTACTCGTACTTGCACTTTCCAGGGAAAATGCCGTCGCGCATTGGCGCGGTGTCATCGGGGCAACGGATCCAGCCAAGGCGGAAGTGGGCACCATTCGGAAACTCTTTGGAAGCAATCTGACGGAAAACGCAGTGCACGGGTCAGACTCCGACGAAAACGGACGTATTGAATGTGCCTACTTTTTCGCCGAAAGTGAGTTGAGGTAAGCTGTACTGTCATGTTCTATAGCCAACCCCCGTCGTGGTATCCCGACGCGAACAGCAGAAATCGCGTCGATGCTGCAAGGGGGGCGGTGCGCGATGCCTTGGGGGGGCTGCGCAATCTCGAACAACTTTCGAGTTCAATGCGAGTGGGTCCTCGGTCACTGTCCTCCGTGCTTCCGGATGTACGCGCCTCGTGCGTGCCGCTGCGCCAAGGTCTCGAAGAACTGATGACCGCGGTTGCCACGCATCGCATGGATACGCATTTGGCGCTGAATTCACTGCGCGAATACGCAATGCCGCGCATCGACGAACTCACTGAAGTGCTCGAACGCTCCGAGCGCCAACCCATGCAGGCGCGCAACCGGTTGAATCTGCAGCACGTCATTGGGCGCCTGGGACGCGAACTGGGGATAGCTGCAGAGTTCGTGGATTTCCTTGGATTGTCCGTGTGGAGCGAACCGATGACGGTCACCATGCAGGACTTACTTCTCGAGGCATTCCGTTCTAGCGAACCCACGGGCGATCCCTCGGAACTTCGCCGCGTAGTCCTCGCCCCCTCGGTTGGGGAAGCTGAGCTGCACACCAGCCCGAGGGCTGTAATTCCGTTGCTGGTGTTACTCGTGCGAGTAGTGCTGGACCGTCACCAGGGGTCTATGCCCCACATTAGCCTTACTCCCGAGGTGGCAGGGGTTTCCGGGGTAGTCATCTCAACGGCCGGAGGAGAAGGAGAACTTCGCTGGGTCATGGCGCGGCCAATCATCCCCGCCGCCATGGAGTGCTTGCACACGGCAGCAGTGGCGCTCGACGTCAAACTGCAAATGTCCGACTCGCTCGATCACATAGTGGCCGAGTTTGGGGTTAGCTCGATTGATGGACCCGTGCTTTGAACTTGATCAGAGCATTTAGAGCCTAGCCTCGTCTCGCGAAATACGGAAGCTTCGCAGTTCCACGACCCGCGCGCGGGGTCGGGGCCCTGCGCGCCAACACGACAAGAAAAACTGGGGACACCAGTGAGACTTGAGTGCCCGTGGCAACGAAAGACTCCATAGGCTCGCGAGAAAGAACAAAACCATGGCATGACGGCCCAGTCAACTTCGAGCGTATTCGGCAGTGCGATTCGTGAGGAACGGGGCGCGTTGCAAAATTGCAGTCGGGCCTGTAAGGTCGGCGATCGCGCCGCGTTTCTTAGGTGAATGCCAACGGAGGCCAATACCATGACCGCTCGCGCCCTTTCCTCGATTTCACTCATTGCGATCACCACCTGTTTTTTGATGAACGCCTGCGCCAGCACGGGTGCCCCGGGAAAGAATACGCAGCCGAATTCCAGCGCAGACACAGCGGACATTCCTCCGGCGTCGGAATCACAGCCCTCGGATTTACCTCAGGCTGAACAGGGCTATGCCCAGCCCCCAGACGGCACCGGGCCCGCCCCAGTGGCACCCAGCAATGATTCCGTCGCTGAAAAGGGCCAGTCTTACTCCGGGTCGCAACACGCAGCGCAGCCCGCAGCACAAAGCGCGCCGAGACCCGCTGCAAGATCAGCCACCGCTGGCGCTGCAATGAACGCACCTTCGGGCATGGCAGATGAATCGGTCGCTAGCAACGTCAGCCGCCCACGTGGCGAAGCCAAGTCATCTGCTCCACTGCAACGCGATGCGGAACGCCCTGGGTTAGCAACTCAATGGGGTGAAACGCGTTCAAGCTGGGTCACCACAACTACCTTCAATCGCGATGGCAATCAGCCGTGGAGTGTATTGCGCATCCAGTACGACGACGAAGCCGGCATAATGGCCCGCACCGGACGACGCAGTTATTCTGAGCTTCTCACGAACATTGCGGAGACTTCGAACGGCTATGTATCGGTTCAAATCGTAGACGGAAGTGGCAACGCCCTCGCTGGCTTGACCCAGGGCGCACGCTCGTTCGTAGTCGGTCACACTGGGGACCGCTACAGCATTCGCGTTATGAATCATTCCAGTGAGCGCTTCGAGGTATTGGCAGCGGTTGACGGGCTCGATGTCATCGACGGCCGTGTCGGTTCGTACAGTAAGCGAGGCTACCTAGTTGACGCATACGGAACTCTGGACATCGACGGTTTCCGCCGTAGCTCGGACGCCGTCGCTGCCTTCCGCTTTGGCTCCGTCCGCGACTCGTATGCCGCCCGCACCGGCAACGACCGCAACGTGGGCGTCATTGGAGTCGCAATCTTCCGCGAGCGCGACATGGTGGACGAACGTCGCTGGGAGGAAAATCACCGTCGCGACAACGCCGAACCATTCCCCAATCGCTACTCGGCCCCTCCGACGCCGGTTCCAATGATTCGAAACTGAGTGCGCAAGGCCTCGAGCGAGAGCAAGGATCGGACTTTATGGTTTAGTCCGCCTCTCCCAAATCCTGCCCATAAGCCGTCAATATTAGTTCGGTCTCTTGCTGTTCGTGCACTTGAAGCAAACGCAAACTCTTGTGGATCTGCTCGGCGAGTTCAGTCCAAGCGCCGTTGTCGACGAGGTTTAGCGTCTTGGCCTGAGTCCCGATTCGAGAAAAGTCCTTCTCCATACGCCGATGTTGCTCGATCAGACGATCAACCGTATCGACGAGCCGAGGGATACGCGTCTTGATATCCGCAAAAACAACCGTCTCTTCACCGTGAAAATGGGGGCCCAAATCCGAATTCAATTGGTCCAGGCGGCTGCATAGTCCCGCGAGCCACGCCGTCCCCTCTTGTTGCCGTCGCTCGATCCAGGCGTCCAATCGATCGACGAGATGACGAATGTGGTGGTGCTCCGAGACTACGTCGTAATTTCCTGTCGGCATGGTGATTTCAATACTACTGCGGAATGCGATGATCTAGTCCGACTGACCGAAATCGCACTTTTGTCGTAAACTGAGCCTGATCAGAAGAATTACCGAGGTACTGGTCAGCCGAAAAGCTCGCACCTGAAGTCCCTTGCCCCCAAGTGTCGGGCCGTCGTTGCTTCAACCGAGTGGAATCGCGCAGAAGGACGGCTCTCGCGAGATCTCGATAATTCGGCATCCGAATTTAGTCCGAATTGGGGGCTCTTATCCCAACCTGATGTAAAGTTTCGATAGTCCGTTATTTTCCGGTGACAACATGCCCGATCTTCAACTGCCCAAATATATTTTTCCCGATGCGCCCCGCAACGTATATTGGGAAACGACCATTGCCTGCAGCTTATCTTGCCAACATTGTCGCGCCCAGGCTATCTCCACTCGCGATCCAGACGAGCTAACGACCGAGGAAGGCTACCGACTCATCGACGACATTCATGAGCTCGGCAGCTTGCTAGTCCTAACGGGCGGTGATCCACTCGAGCGACCCGATCTGATTGATTTGGTAGCATACGCGCGCAGGCTTCACGTTCCGGTTGCGGTAACACCAAGCACCACGCCCACGTTAAAGCGAGAAACGGTGGCGCGCTTTCAGGAGCTCGGGATCACCGCTCTCGGTGTCAGTCTGGACGGACCCAATCCAGAAATTCACGACACTTTCCGCGGGATTTCCGGCACTTTCTTGCATTCGCAGGCCGCCCTTGCCTGGGCCAGGGAATTCAGCGTTCCGGTCCAAATCAATACGACCGTTACGCAATACACACGTCCCCATTTGAATGCGCTCTACGAGGTGCTTTGCAAAAACAGCCCACCCGTTCGACGCTGGAGTCTATTTCTGTTGATCCCGACTGGGCGTGGCCAAAGCTTGACCGCGCTCAATGCCCGCGAGGTCGACGCCCTGTTTGAATGGGCCTATTCCATCTCGGAGAAGGCACCCTTCCACATCAGCACGGTCGAAGCCCCGCATTACCGTCGCTATTGGCTAGAGCGCAAACGCGCCGAAGGCATCACCGACTTAGAGTTGGTTCGCCTCGGGCCGCGCATGGGTTTTGGCATTCGGGACGGAAATGGAGTCGTGTTCGTGGCTCGCAATGGCGACGTCTATCCGGCGGGGTTTCTGCCCAATCCCAAGTTGGGCAACGTGAGACACACTCCACTTTACAAGCTGTACCGAGAATCCCCGGAATTGGCGGCGCTGCGTAACATGGATGCACTCGAGGGTCGCTGCGGGCGCTGTCAATATCGTTGGCTCTGTGGGGGTTCGAGAGCCAGGGCCTGGGCCGCTAGCGGCAGCCTGCACGGCGAAGATCCCGCATGCAACCACCAACCCTCCGACGTCATCGAGCCTATCTGGCCGGGGTTTCCGGTGGCCGTACCCAAACATGACTTCGCAAAGGGTCATGGGCATCCCGTGGGTCTACAATCCGTTTAATTTTTTTGCTTGCGCGTCGCGTGGACATTGGGCACGTCTTGAGCGTGAATTACTCGAGCATTCGGGACATACTCAACAGCCAGGTTTCCACTGGTTCACAGGTGACGGCGCGTGGTTGGGTGCGCACGCGTCGTGATTCCAAGGCCGGTTTTTCATTCGTTCAATTGTCGGACGGTACCTGTTTTGGTGCCCTTCAACTGGTAGTTCCAGGAACCGTTTCAAATTACACGAACGAAGTGCTTCACCTCGGACCGGGGTGTTCAATCGAGGCCGTGGGAAAGTTGGTACAATCACAAGGCAAGGGGCAGGCTCTGGAGATTGCCGTGGATTCAATCAAGGTCCTCGGCTGGGTAGATGATCCCGACAGTTATCCGATTCAGCCGAAGCCGCACAGCTTTGAATTCCTGCGTGAAGTCGCCCATTTGCGCCCACGAACGCAGACCTTCGGCGCAGTCACCCGCCTGCGCGATTCCCTGAGCGCCAGTATTCATCGGTTCTTTCGCGGCTCTGGCTTCATTTGGATCCATACCCCAATCATCACGGCGAGTGATTGTGAGGGAGCTGGCGCGATGTTTCGCGTATCCACGCTCGATATTAGCAATCTACCAAAGACCCCTACGGGCCAGGTTGATTTTTCACAGGACTTCTTCGGAAAGGAAACGTACCTGACGGTTTCGGGGCAATTGGAGCTCGAGACCTATTGCTGCGCCCTATCGCGGGTGTACACATTTGGCCCCACTTTTCGGGCCGAAAACTCCAACACGAGCCGTCACCTTGCGGAATTCTGGATGGTTGAACCTGAAATGGCCTTTGCCTCACTTGCGGATGACGCAGATCTAGCTGAGGAATTTCTAAAGCGGATTTTTTCGGATGTACTCGGTGAATGTACCGATGAGCTCCGTCATTTTCAGGCCCATGTGGATGCGGAGTGCATCCAACGGCTCGAACATTTCGTCAGTACCAGCTTTGAACGCTTGGACTACACGGACGCCATCAACCGGCTCGAAAAAGCCAGTGCCGAGGGCCACGCATTCGAATATCCGGTTCACTGGGGCATAGACCTGCAGTCGGAGCACGAACGATATTTGACCGAAGTCATAGTGAAGCGACCGGTCGTTGTCATGAATTATCCGAAGGAAATTAAGGCATTCTACATGCGGCTCAATGACGACAATCGCACGGTCGCCGCGATGGACGTGCTCGCGCCGGGTGTCGGTGAAATCATCGGTGGGGCTCAGCGTGAGGAGCGTCTCTCAGTCCTCGATCAGCGAATGGCGGAGATGAATTTCGGACAAAGACCGCTACGGTTGGTACCGTGATTTGCGCCGATATGGCACCGTGCCACATGCAGGGTTCGGCCTCGGCCTCGAACGTACGCTCGCTTACATTACTGGTCTCAGTAACGTTCGAGATGTCATTGCGTTTCCTCGCACGCCGCGCAGCGCAGAATTTTGATATTTGTGGGAGCGCCGGGACTCGACCCGCCGCGCAGCCACCTGTAAGAACAAATTAATTACCTGAGGAGCGGCGTGCGTCGGTTTCGGCAGCGTGGGTTAGAAACTGTTGAAATGCGGCCTTTTGAGCAACGGTTGGGACACCCTTGTATGAGTATACGGTGTGTCGGCCCTGCGACATCAAACACGTGATAGCCTCGTCGAAGGCGTGTACCGCGGACGATATATCGCCTGACTTCGTGCTCAGGTTGGCGATATTCGTCACCACGACCTGCAACTGTTGGCACCAACCACTCGTCGAGGGTAGTTTTAACAACAGGCGGTTCACGGCAGCAATTTCTTTGAACGATGGCGGTGGCCAATAGTTCATACCAACCTAGTTGCCAAATTCTAGTCGCTGAACCTGCCGTTACCACCAGCCCACCGGAACTTATGGGCCGAGCTGGGCGCTGGTTGGCAGAGTTGCCCCCTGCATCGGGGGTACCACTGTCAACAGCGTCTGCCGATATCAAGACGGCGAGCACGTTGAGTTGCTGGGTAACATCAATGAGGTTCTCATTTTTACAAACGAATTCGAGATCCGGATCGGTTGCAAAGGCATCGTTTGGATAATAGGCCCGAATGCACGACTCCCGCTCTTTGCGGGGATTGATACGTTCGTGAACCCTTGCCGACGACGCCGGCACCGGCGACACACGCTGCTGGACGGCTTTCACCAAGCTCCGAGCAGGGCTCGAAGCGTTTCCGACCATTGATACTACGGCCGCGCCAACGACTGCACCGACCATTGCGACGAGTATGCCGAGCACGGCCCAACGCGGCCGGCTACGAAGTCTGAGCGAAAAAGCGTCGGAGGAAATGCGCCGCCGCGCCGGCTGCCCCGTTACGTTCGATGGACGGCGCGTTGTTAGGCCTTCACTCACCATAGCCATCGGCCGCGGCTCGGCACTTGCTGCGACTGACTGGGAGTAGACTGCGGCGCGAGCGTCTTCAACAGCGGCTAACGATGCCTCGATATTGGTGGGAAGTTGCGTTTCATCGAAAACCAATACGTCCCAGCTAGCAAGCTTTGCCTGCTTAGACGGATGTCGATCCACGGCCACTGGCGCCGCAGGCTGATTGGACATCGGACTGCGACGCTCCCAGCGGTCCAAGGTGTCGATCACGTCGTCAATGCTCGCTGGGCGACGGCGCCGCTGCGGCGCAATCAAACGCATAGCGATCACTTCCAGCTCCCGTAGGAAGACCCCGTTCATCGGGGAGAAGTGATTGATTTCAGTTTCCTGGATCGACTTGAGCAAAGCCGCGGGTGAATCGCCCTTATACGGCAACGAACCCGTTACCAGAAAATATAGGAGCACGCCGAGTGCCCAAAGATCGTCACTCGGAGATGGCCCCTCACCTGATAATCGCTCTGGGCTGGCGAATGTTCCCAATTGCGGCAAAATGAGTTGCGTTATTACTGGGGAAATTGCGCGGCCACGTGCCGCCGATAAAATACTGTGCGGCGATAGGGCGCCATGCGCGGCACCCCGAGAATGTAAGCTTCGAATGCCTTCAGCGATTCGGAGCGTCCAGGCAACTGCACGGTCTAAACCTAGCGGCTCTGTTTGGATATACTCGCGCAGGCTGGGGCCACGAAGTGCTTCGGCGACGATGGCTTGCGTGCCTGAAGTAAATGTTGCGGCTGGCGGAAATGCCTGACTATCGGGGCTATCGACGACATCGATCACCGATGCGAGGTAGCGATGCGATGCGCCGCGGGCTGCTGCCAACCACCGCGACTGCGGTGGGGCGGTGAGGCGAACCACGACTGACCGGCCTGCCGTGGTGTCAATGCCGAAGAAGCAGCTGGACGCTTGGTCGCCAGGGACCGAATCAGTAATCTCGTAGCGTGAAGCTAGTAGGACTCGTGGCTGTCGCATGTCTCGGTCGAAGCTCGGCGTCGGCGTGCTCGAGTACTCACGTTACCAGAGGCGGCTTCGATTTAAATTCCGATTGTGGGACTTTTCGAGCGGCAACCCATGTAGGCACCCATTGGCCGGCCCGAGCGCCCACGTCCAACCGCGGCATTTCTACTAAGTCGGAATATTACCGTTGCGCTTGGGCCACGTGAGATCGCGGCGGTGCACTACATTGGAGAATAGCTTGGTGAGCTTGCGCCGTGTCTCGGCCGGGTCGATAACAGCATCGATGAACCCGCGCTCGGCCGCCTGTCGCGGCGAGAGAAAAAGTTCCTCGTACTCGCGGTTGCGCTTTTTCGCTTCAGCTTTGGGATCTTCAGCTGCACTGATCTCGCGCTTATAGAGGATCTCGACAGCGCCCTTGGCACCCATCACTGCAATTTCGGCAGATGGCCAGGCCAATACAACGTCGCCACCGATGTGTTTTGAACTCATTACTATATAGGCGCCACCGTACGACTTCTTCAAAATTACGGAAAGCTTCGGAACGCTGGACTCACAATAGGCGTAAAGGAGTTTGGCGCCGTGAACGATAGCGCCCCCGTGCTCTTGATCCTGACCCGGCAGAAAACCTGGTACATCCACGAAAGACACGAGTGGGATTCGGAACGCGTTGCACGTCCGAATGAACCGCGCCGCCTTACGCGATGCGTCGATGTTCAGCACACCGGCTAACACCGCGGGCTGATTGGCAATGAGACCTACGCTCTTGCCCGCGAGTCGCGCAAAACCGACGACTATATTGCCGGCAAAACTCGCATGCACCTCTAGAAATGAATCCCGGTCAACAACGGAATTGATGACAAGTCGCACGTCATAGGGCTGTTGGGGATCCGTTGGAATTATAGCTCGGAGCTCTTCGCACAATCGATCAGGCGGATCGGTACAGCGGATGTCGGGTGGTGGTTCTTGACAATTTTCCGGTAAGTACCCGAGCAATCGGCGCGCTTGTTCAATCGCCTCGACGTCGTCCTTAGCAGTAAAGTGCGCTAACCCGGTCTTCGATGCGTGTACACTTGCGCCGCCTAAAGCCTCAACGCTCACGTCTTCGAACGTTACCGTCTTGACGACTTTGGGTCCTGTCAAGAACATGTAGCTACGCCCTGTGGCCATGATCACGAAATCGGTCAATGCGGGACTATAAACGGCACCGCCCGCCGCTGGCCCCAAGATGAGGGACAGCTGAGGGATCACGCCCGAGCAGCGCACATTACGATAAAAAATGTCGCCGTACCCAGCTAGGGAGTTGACCCCCTCTTGAATACGCGCCCCACCCGAATCGCAGATTCCGACCACCGGGGAGCCGTTTCGGGCGGCCATGTCCATGACCTTGCAGATTTTTGCAGCGTGAACTTCACCCAATGAACCGCCTAGGACGGAACGATCTTGCGAATAGGCATAGACAGTCCGGGACGCTACGGTGCCAACGCCCGTGACCACTCCGTCGCCAGGAAGCCGCTTTTTGCCCATGCCGAAGGCTTCAGTGCGGTGCACGACCGCCGCGTCGAATTCTTCGAATGAGCCCGCATCGAATAGCAATTCGAGTCGAGCTCTTGCGAGATTTTTGCTGGCGGCACCGCTTAGCGCCGCCTCCTTTTCATTGGTCGGCTTCGTCATATCCCAGAGACCTCTGAGCTTATGGTGGCCAGAAGATCACCCGATCGAACGACTTGTCCGGCTTGCACCAAGTAATGAATGGCGCCCGATAGCGGCGCGACAATCGTGTTCTGCATCTTCATCGCTTCGAGCAAAATGATGGGCGCGCCCTTGGTCACAATTGCGCCCTCGACGACACAAAGCGCAACTACGTTGCCGGCGATGGGAGCTTCGATTTGGCCCGAATGCTCGAGCGGCGGCGGGGGCGGCTGACTTCTGACAACGGCCCGCCATTCACGAGACTCAGCCAATTCAACGCGTGCACGATGCAGCTTGCCATCAGCAGTTTCGGCAACTAGCGCACCATCCTCATATCGCAGAGTTAGCGGCAACCGTTGCCCGCCCGCCGTTGTTACCACAAGCCCATGTGGGTTCGGTGCGACGTCGATATCCGACTCCACACCATCAATTGTCAAGTTCGTCGGATCGTCGGGATCGATATGAACGTTGAAATGCGTTCCGTCATCGAACTCCACGACATAATGGAGCAGTTGTGAGACCATTTTCGTGTTCCGCGTTGTAGCGGAATCACCGAACTCTACAAGGTTCTTAACGCAGCGCGAGGCGCTTACGTGAAGGTTGTTCTACGAGGCCACGATGCACCGCAAGTGCAATTGCGGCAGCTAGCTGTGATGCAGACGGCGCCGGTGCAACATCATTGAAAAACCCCGATCGCCGCGACGATTCCTTTTCACTTCGGAATTCCGAGGGAACGGGGGCTTGCCTGGGTATCGACGCTAGTGCTCGCTGCATGAATTTCGGACCTTATCAACGGACGGTCGAGCCGCCCAGTCTGGCTCCCGCAATTAGCAAAATCTGGTCCAAATTGGCAACATCTTGACCAACCGATCGGCTCAATTGTCAGATGCTGAATATACGGCGGATTTCCGGCACATTGCTGGGCAGCGAGTATTCGATTGTGATGACTGCGTTACAGATTTCGCAGTAGCTGCGCGTATTGCCGTAACGGGACCTACACAGTTGCGAGCGGCTTTATACGGTCATTTCCTGGCAATTTTTGCGCGTTGCCGGGTTCGCGAGTTCCGAATTGAGCCGGCACCTGGAGAGGGAAAGGTCTCGTCCAAGTAAGCACCAACTTTGAGTAACCGCTGTGTCCGCCACAAAACCCGCGCCAATAACGCAACTTGACCAGGACTAAGCCCACGTACCCAGCGTATCCAATGCCCGGCATGGCGCGCGCCCAGTACGTTGCGACGCCAGCATTCCACGAACAATTCGAAGAATCTGCGACGGCCGAGCCTAGGTTCGTAAAGGACATGGTGCATGTCCCATTTCGACCAGTCCCAATCTGAAATTCGGTGGCGCATTTCGTCAAATAGCGGTGTTCCTGGCAACGGCGTAAGAACGGTATAGCCGAGACGCGTTAACTTCAGACGGTCGACCATCGACCATAATTTCTCGAAGTCACCCTCGTCCCAGTCGGGATCGATTACGAAGTTACCGGTAACGCCATAACCATAGTGCCGAGCAACCTTTACACCTTCTTCGATGGCATCCGACGTCATGTCCTTGTTGAGCGAGGAGAGTTGCGCATCCGTCGGCGCCTCGAAGCCACAGAACAGATCGATGTTGTCGGCAAACTTGCGCCATTTTTCGAGCAAGAGCGGGTTCTTTGCGATCGTGTCCAAACGTGTTTGCACCAAAACCCAAGATTTTCGAATCCCACTCCGCTGCAAGGCATTGGCTAGCTCCGCGCTATGGTGAGACGGTGAAAAGAACAGATCGTCGATGATAAATAGGTTGTCTCCCGTGCGCTCGAAGTCCTCGACGACGGTTGAAAATTCGCGCAACCGATGTTGTCGGTCGTGACGTAGAGAAGTCGAGCAAAAGCTACATCGGTAGGGGCAACCGCGCGCGGTCTCCACTGCCCAGATGGGCTGCTTATGAACGCATAGGTACTCCCGACGAAATTCCTCCACAAGGTGCCGCGCAGGCAGCGGAACGGTCTTGAGCTCATCGCCCCCATTCATCCACGGAGAAAGGTTAAAGCAATTCTTGCCTCGGCCTTCATCGACACGGACCCAAAACCCCGGTTGCTGCCTGCACTGAGCGGACCCAGAAAGACCGCCGACGAATTGCGGAAACGCGATCTCTCCGTCCACGACGCATAGCGCGTCCACGTCGGGCTCAAAGAACGGATTGGGGTAAAGAGCGACAACATGCCCGCCCATCACGACTACCGACCGAGGGTAGGCTTGCTTCACGGTCGTGCTGGCAGCCAGAGCCGTCGGAATATCGACCGTATGCATACAGCTGATGCCCACGACGTCGGGCTGAAATTCCACAACCTGTCGCTGCAGAGGAATCGCGAAGCGTTCATCGGTGATCCGAACCGAGTGACCCGCCGCCTCCAAGGCAGCTGCTACGTACTCGAGCCCCAGGGGCTCGACTCTGAAGAACGGTCCCAGGCCAAATCGTCTCATTGGGAGATCGAGGCCTAACGAGAAGAACACGCTTGGTTGATTGAGGCATTGCTGGTTGCAGGTTGGCGTTGGTTGCTGAGCCTAATTACCTTGATTTTACTAATCCAGTCAATCTCGGCACAAACATCTCGAAATGCCGCATTCCGGGTAGGGGCCCCCGAATGCCACAGGAACAAAAGCCGCAACGGCCCCTCGTCAGTCGGAGGAAGATTCGGGCGCACTAACTTCGACGTGTCGGTTCGGAATGGTAGGCGGGACGTTTCATCAGGTCCAAATGGAGGTTGAACAGTCCAAAAGGCGGGGCAAAGTAGCGCGTAATGACCCTGGTCCCTTTGCTAGATTGCGCAAACCCCAACTTCGCCGATGAAGTCGCTGCACTCAGGCACGTGCTTCGTGCTGGGGCGCTGACGGCGCGTACCGAACAGCAAAGCCTTGATGTGCCAGAGATTGTACGCAACATCATTGCGGACGTTGCCGCGCGGGGAGACGTTGCCGTTACTGCGATGACCAACCGGTTCGACAAGGTATCGCTGACCGAAGATACACTGCGAGTTCCGCAGGAGATGCTTGAATATGCTCGGGCGAACTGCGATCCGGAATTCTTGGCTCTGATGCGCGACGCCATTGCCAATATCCGAGAGTATCAAGAGCATATTTTGGTGCGCGCGCCCGAGCCCCTGCTGCGTCGCGGACGAGTACTTGGCCTGCGTTATACGCCCATCGATCGCGTCGGGGTGTACGTGCCCGGAGGGCGAGCTCTTTATCCCTCGACGGTTCTTATGACCGTCGTGCCGGCGCTGGTGGCAAAGGTACGGGAGATCGTGATGGTGAGTCCACCGACCGGCGGAGATATCAATCCAATGGCACTGGCGATCGCCGCTGAACTCGGGGTACGGGAGGTTTACCGGGTTGGCGGTGCTGTAGCTATTGCGGCGCTGGCCCTCGGAACGCCCCGAATCCGGGCCGTAGATAAGATAGTCGGGCCTGGTAATGCGTTCGTGGCTGAAGCGAAGCGCCAATTGTTTGGCCGCGTCGGCATTGATTCAGTCGCGGGCCCCAGTGAGGTATTCGTCGTCGCGGATGATTCCGCGAATCCAGAATGGGTCGCCGCCGATATGATCGCACAGGCGGAACATGATCCGGGCTCGGCGATACTGGCAACGCCGTCACGCCCGCTCGGCCAATCCGTGTGTCAGGCCATTGAAGCGCAACTTGAGCATTTGGAGCGTCGCGACGCCATCGCGGCCGCACTCCGAAGGTACAGCGCCGTCCTCGTAACTGCAAGTCTCGACCAATCATGCGAATTGGCTAATCTCTTCGCGACCGAACATCTTCAAATCCAAACCCATGATGACGCGCGCTGCCTCGGTCAAATCCGTCACGCGGGGGCGGTGTTCGTCGGGCCCCATACGCCTGTCCCGCTCGGTGACTATTTTGCCGGACCTTCACATGTACTTCCGACGGGCGCGACCGCCCGATTTTTCAGTCCACTGTCGGCAAACGACTTTCTGAAGTCGTCGAGCCTATTGCACTACGACGCGCAAGCACTGGCCGAGGACGCCCCGTCGGTGATTGATTTTGCGACCCGCGAGGGCCTGACGGCCCACGCGGCAGCGGTCCGTAAGCGACAAAACTAGGGAATAGCCGGCGTCTGCCCCAGCAACTTTCGCCGTTTTCGTTCAATTGTTGCGGATTTGGCAAGGGAGGAGCATATCACCCGCGCCATGAGCGAGCGTTCAGCAACACCTGACTCCGATTCCCCAGCCACCAACTTCGTTCGAGAAATCGTCGAAGCAGATGTACAGGCCGGCAAAGCTCAAGGCAGAGTCTGCACCCGCTTCCCACCCGAGCCAAATGGCTACCTGCACATCGGCCATGCCAAGAGCATCTGCCTGAATTTTGGTCTGGCACAGAAATTTGGCGGCATGTGCAACTTGCGTTTGGATGACACCAATCCACTTGCCGAGAGCGAGGAATACGTCCGCTCGATCATCGAGGATGTGCATTGGTTGGGCTTCGACTTTGGCGATAGACTCTACTTTGCTTCCGACTACTTCTTGCAGATCTATGAATGGGCAGAGCAGCTCGTGCACCAGGGCAAGGCATACGTCGATGATCGCGGGCTCGAGGAGATCCGCTCATCGCGTGGCAATTTCTACGCGGTTGGCCAGGAGAGCCCATATAGAAACCGTAGCATCGACGAGAACTTGGATTTGCTAAGGCGAATGCGCGCGGGTGAGTTCGGGGATGGCGAGCGGGTACTGCGGGCAAAGATTGACATGAGTTCTGCCAATCAAAACATGCGCGACCCGGTCATGTATCGAATCCGCCATGCGACGCATCACAGAACTGGCGACACCTGGTGCCTTTACCCGATGTATGACTGGGCGCATGGATTATGCGACGCAATCGAAGGTATTACGCATTCAGTATGCACCTTGGAGTTTGAGGATCATCGGCCGCTTTACGATTGGTTTTTGTTGGAGCTTGGCATCACAGGCGACAAAAAGCCCCAGCAAATCGAGTTTGCCCGCCTCAATTTGACGTATACGGTGCTGAGCAAGCGACGCTTGCAGCAACTAGTCGAGGAGAAACTGGTTGCCGGTTGGGACGACCCGCGCATGCCCTCGTTGGCGGGTATGCGTCGCAGGGGCTTCACTCCCGAATCGATTCGAAAATTCTGCGATCAAATAGGCGTTTCCAAGCGCGAAGGTATGGTCGAGGTTCAACTATTGGAGTTTATACAACGTGAGGACCTGAACCAGCGCTGTCGTAGGGCCATGGGAGTACTTCGACCGCTCAAACTCACCATCGAAAATTGGCCTAGTGATCGCACCGAATACGTGGAGTTGCTCAATCATCCCGAGTATCCCGACCGCGGAACTCGCCGCGTTCCTTTTTCGGGCACGCTTTACGTAGAACAGGATGATTTTCGAGAAGTCGCGCCGCCAAAGTGGTATCGGCTCACGCCGGGTCAGGAAGTCCGATTGCGGGGCGCCTGTTTAGTCACTTGCAAAGACGTCATCAAGGACTCAAGCGGCAACGTGGTCGAGCTGCGATGCGAGTACGACCCGAATTCTTGGGGCGGTCAAGCACCCGATGGCCGACGCGTCAAAGGAACCCTACATTGGGTGTCGGCAGCTCATGCAGTCGATGCCGAAGTGCGGCTCTACGATCGACTGTTTAGCGCGGAAAACCCGATGGGGGGACCGGATGGAGCCGAGTGGCGCAGCGCCATCAACAAAAATTCCCTAGAGACTTGCCCTGGTGCCAAGCTCGAAGCATCGCTTGCCGACTCACCCGTGCTCGATCGCTTTCAACTGGAGCGACTGGGGTATTTTTGCGTTGATCGCGAGACGAGTAAAGGGCGCGTGGTTCTCAACCGAACCTTGGAATTGAAAGACGCTTGGGCAAAGCTCGAAAAGAAACTGGTGGCCCGCTGAGAACCGTTGCTACGGCATTGGGCAGCGTCCCTATCCCGAAACGCGACGCCGCGCCTGCGCGATGATCTCACGTGTTGATGAGGTCCCAATGCGCGACGCACCGGCGTCCAGGAACCTCTCTAGTTTTTCGAGCGTTCGAATGCCGCCGGACGCCTTGACTTTACAAGTGGGAGCACACTCGCGGACCATGACTTCCACGTCATCGATACTCGCTCCCGTTGAATCTTGGGAACCAGCCCCTGACGCATAACCGGTAGACGTCTTTACGTACGCGACCCCAAGTTTTTTGGCGATTTTACACAAGCGCATCTTAGTCGTGTCGTCGAGATAGGCATTCTCGAAGATCACTTTCAACATTGCCTTGTGCTCAAGAGCGACTTGATTCATGTCGCTCATTTCTCTTTCAATATTCTCGAATTCGCCGGCAATTGCCTGGGAAATGTTAATCACATAGTCGATTTCGGCGGCGCCATCTTCTAGTGCGCGTCTTGCTTCATTCACCTTGATTTCGGTGAGTGCATTGCCATGCGGGAATGATACCACCGAGCACACGCAAGTTGCGGAACCCTCAAGACGCCTAGCCGCTGCCTTGACATCGCAGGGTTTGACGCACACGGCCCATATACCCAGCTCTAAAGCTAGTTCGAGACCTAAGTCAAGTTCACTCGATTGCAGCGCGGGGTGGAGAATCGCGTGATCGATGACACGTGCTATCACCTCGGGTTGTCGCATGAGTAATCGAACTTAGGGAACGAGTTGTTCGTCGGATTCTTCGTCTGACACCACGATTGCATCGGTTGGGCAAACGCGGGCTCCTCGAAGAATGGTCTCCGGATCGTCGGTTACCGTGTGCTTTACACAGGCCACTCCTTCCGACGAAAGCTCAAAGGTTCCGGGCGCGGCGTCACAACAAGCTCCATCGCCGATGCAGTCCTCAGCCAATACTTTAATCTTTAGTTTCTGTGGCGGCATCTGCCCTCTCCTACCGGTTCACTGCTGGGTTGACCCTTGGCGTTTCCAGCTAAAATATTCAACAATACTCGCATCGGGCAACCTACCCCCAACGTCAAGATCCTTGGCTAGGGGGTGTTGGACACCTACCGCTCGGTCACGAACACCAAGGCCTCCCCCGGCCGAAGCTCATAGTGAAATGGTTCGTTGATGTATTCGAGTGGATTGTCCGGTGAGACGCACTTGAGCGGGGCTGCGGCCTGCATCAGCCGTCTGAGTGTATCGACATAGAATACCTGCCGCTGATGAACGTCAATGTTGAGGATAATCAACGCTTCCGCTCGACTCTGAGTCGAACCCTTCCAGATCCCAAGGACATTGCGATTGTCGAATTCAATGACTTGAGTCGGGCACTCTTCGCGGAATACCTGGTAGGTCATCTTGAGGTCGTTCAAACGCCGGATAAAATCACGAAGGTCGAGGTTGGTGGCCTCCCAATCTCCGGGCCGACTGTCGGCGACGTGAAGGGCCTTAGCGAAGCCGAATTCGAAACCGATGGGAATCATAGACCCGGTTCCAAACAGAAACGTAAAAAGCGTTCGCTGCTTTATGGCCGCCTCGTTACCGCCCGATTCCGCAAAAAATCGCTTCGTATCGTGACTCTCGGGAAAACCTATCGATGGGGCAATCTCTCGTGTGAGGTTGTACTGCTCAAGCAGCCAAGTTTCGCGATAGTCCCACCACTTGCTGCTGTTGAACACGTAATCAAACCCGGCTGTCGCAGTATCGCGAGTTTGGTCAGCAGTACAACCCAATGTCTCAGCCACGAAAACGACGGTCGGGTGGCGTCGGCGCGTTTCTACGATCAAACGCGACCAAAGTCGCTTAGGGATTTGATACGCCGCATCACATCGAAACCCGTCGATTCCGAGCGCTATTAGGTGCTCAACTACGCTAGTAATGTACTTGAATAGCCCTTCGGGGTCGGCGCTGTGCTGATGGTCGAACTGCGCTAAGTCGTACCAGTAAACTTTCGCACCGTTCTCGATGCAGTAAGGGTGTTGAACATTACCAGATTCACGAAGAAACCACTGCGGCTCTTTGGTAACTAGCGGTGAATCTACTGCGCAATGGTTGATCACGAGGTCAATCATCACGCTTAGGCCCAGTTTGTGGGCGGCCGCCAACGCAGCCTGAAACTGCTGAGTTTCTGTCAAGGTGGAGGTCGTGTCGACCAGCAGCGGATTGAATCCAAAGTAGTCCGCAATCGAATACAAGCTGCCAGAGCGCCCAGTACGCTGGACAGGATTCACGAACAACCAATTGAATCCCATTTGAACAGCGCGCTCGAAGTGGGGGGCCCACTGATTGAATTTGCCAGCGAGCAGGGGGAATAAATTATAGACTCTCATGCTAGACCTCCTACAGGAGCCGGCCGTGCCAGCTCCCCGGTATAACGGCCGACATCGCGGCAAACTAGGGGGCGTCCCGGATTTTTCCTGAGCCGTCCTCTCATTTGGATTGCACAGGAAGGACGGAATCTTCCGACCTTCCGAGCTAGGAAGAAACTGGGACTTCCGGGACTTCCTGTGCCATCATCCGAGTTTATTGGACAATTACTAGGGACACCCCCTAATCGGCAACGCTTTTAATTCTGCCCGCGACCTGAGATGCCCTTGGTGTCGGCGGTGATCACGCGCGCGGCCTCTTTGGGTCGCAGTGAACGGGTGGCTTTGCCCGCGCTCCACATTTCACTGTTGCCGAGTTCGTCCAATTCCTTCTGTAGTTCAGCCTGATAATTGGGGCCACCAGTAGACGACAGTACGCGCGCAGTCTCTTCGCCCGACGAGACGCGACGATACAATTCCTTGAACACGGGCAACGTCGCGTCTCGAAACTTGGGGCGCCAGTCGAGTGCCCCGCGCTGAGCCGTGGCTGAACAATTGGAATACATCCAATCCATGCCGTTTTCGCCCACCAGCCGAATCAGGCTCTCCGTGAGCTCCTCGACGGTCTCGTTGAAGGCTTCGCTGGGAGAATGACCATTGTCACGTAGCACGGAGTACTGCGCGTCCATGATCCCCGCAAGCGCGCCCATGAGCACTCCGCGCTCACCGGTCAGGTCGCTGAATACTTCGTTCTGAAAAGTCGTCGGGAATAGATAGCCCGAGCCGACAGCGATCCCGACGGCAATGCAGCGCTCGCGTGCGCGACCCGTGGCATCTTGATCGATTGCAAAACTCGAGTTGATGCCGGCGCCCGACAAGAAATTGCGGCGCACGCTGGTGCCGGACCCTTTCGGCGCTACGAGAATTACGTCAACGTCTTTTGGAGCAATGACACCCGTTTGATCTTTGTAAACGATTGAGAAACCGTGACTGAAGTAAATTGCGTCACCCGCCTTCAAACACGCCTTAACCTGCGGCCAGATTGCTTTTTGGGCGGCATCCGAGACGAGCATTTGCACAATGGTGCCCTTGGTTGCTGCCTCTTCGATGTCAAAGAGTGTCTTACCAGGTTCCCAACCGTCGTTCACGGCGCGGTCCCAGTCGCGCTGGAACTTCTTCGATTGACCGACGATCACGTTGAACCCGTTGTCCCGCATATTGAGTGCCTGAGCCGGACCCTGCACGCCGTACCCAATCACCGCTATGGTTTCGTCCTTGAGCACAGCAAGCGCCTTTTGGACTGGGAATTCTTCACGAGTTACGACTTCTTCTTTGACTCCGCCAAAATCGATGATTGCCATCTGTTCGAATCTCCTCAACGCGCACTGACTCGTGTCTCGTTCACCACTACCCAACACGGGAGGGGCCCCCGGCCCGCTGGATTACCCGGGGCCACTTGGGGGCGAAATTATCGACTGGGAAAGCTCTTCAGGCAAGTGCCGCAGCACGATCTTGTTGGGATTTGCTATTTATTTTTTTCTGCGGCGGCACGTTTGGTTCGAGTGCAATCGCAATATGTTTTCGGCGCCCGGGACGACTCGGCCAATGCTTGTTGGCCTGTCGCATTTCTCAGTGTTTCGCTCAAATGGACACCAGGAAATGTTGCAGTCGCCGCGCCACTCCGGGGATGGTCTATTCCCGTTGGCTCGCAGGGGCCCGGCCCTTCTCGCGGTCGTTGGCAAACGAGATCTCTGTCGCTTCAAAGGTCCTAATCACCCAGCAATGGGTGGACCTGCGTCCACGTGGATTCAAGACATAAAACCGCAGATAGTCGTCGGCGCGGTCACACGAATTTCCAGCTGGGAGCCAATGCCGAAAAGGCTGGATTTAATAAGCGAATCGAGGAAATTAGATTGCCAGTTGGTGCGATCAGCTGCCGACGCCTTTGGATACGCCGGGTGATGCATCACCCAAGTATTTGCCAATTTCTTCACGCTTGGCGCTGATTGCGTCGAGCAACACTAGTGCATGTGCGACGCGCTTGGGCGACAAGGGATTGGGATGCGCGAGACGAACTTTGTCCCACCTAAGTTTTAGCGTGTGCTGCAATTCCCTCAGATCATGCGTTGCACGGCGGCGAGCTACGCGATCCCCAGCCGCAGGCCACCCGGCATCGATTGCAATCGCTAGAGCCGCAATACAACCGCAAATGACGGCTTCGTTAGTCATGTTCGTGGCGGCGGCACCAGCCGCGCCGATTGCAGCAAAGAATGAGATGCTCCGCAGAGCCCACAAACGAAATGACTCCGAGCGGCCAAGCCTTAAGTTGGACTGCGCCCAGGTCTCAAGCTCGGCGATCTGGTCATCGATAGTCTTGTCCGGCGCGACCGCGATATCCGATCGCTGCGAGTACGTTTCCTCCAATTCATCCATCCCGGGTGGAGGGATCGTGATTGATTGAGGTTGACGGGCAGCCGCCGCATTGGAATTGTTGCGGTTGGGCCCTGGTGGAGGCGAACTGGGTGCCGAACCCGGCTTTTCAGTCCGCTCATTGACTTCAGGCTTTTCCGGGCTAGCCGAATTCTCCGGGCTAGCCGATTTGTCTGACTCCTCCGTCGCCATTCTGTGCTCCTTACGCCCACACCGGACAAATCGCAATAGCGAATGCGGGCCTTGATGCTGCTCAAGCCAAGCAAAAACATGCTGTTTTGGCCGTGTTTAGCCCACTTTGGCCTAGAAAGAGCCTTAACGACAGCGAGAATCGCTGGGACAAGTGTTTTTCGGGCGTCTTAGTAGGATTCGCACTGCAAACGGCCAAGGTCAACTGGCCAACATTTGACCCTTGTGGGGCCTCCAGCGCCGTGAGAAAACCTCGCCCATGAAATCGATTCGCTGTCGAGCCGAGAGCTCCCTTTCGCTCCTGGCATTGGGTGTCGCCGCAAACCTGTCTGGTTGTTGCCCCTGCCCTTATGCGCAGTCAGTTCAAAGCGTGGGGACGCAGGCGACTAAGGCGAGCACGAGCAGTGCACCGGCACCAAGCGTCAATTACAAATGGCAGAGCGTCGTAATCCTTGGCGGCGGTTTCGTAACGGGCGTGATCTTCAGCCCGATCGAGAAAGACTTGATCTATGCACGCACGGATATTGGTGGCGCCTACCGGTGGAACCCTGCCGATGGAACCTGGATACCCATCACTGATATGTTGGGCCCAACGGATTCGAATTTCCTGGGGGTAGATAGCTTGGCACCCGATCCGAAGGACCCGAACAAGGTGTACATGGCCGTAGGAATGTACACTGCCGGTTGGGCTGGTAACGGTGCCATGTTTCGGTCGAGCGATCGTGGCAATACTTGGAATCGCACGGAAATGCCGATCAAGATGGGTGGCAATGAGTGGGGGCGCTCGAACGGCGAGCGCCTAGCCGTCGATCCGAATGATCCGAAGATTCTCTTTTTCGGCTCGCGTCGATCGGGATTGTGGAAGAGCGACAGCGGTAGCGAAAAATGGGAACAGGTTACTAGCTATCCTAACAAAGAGGAGCCGCAATCAGTCGGCACGAACCTGGTCGTATTCGACGCTAAGAGCGGCAGCCCCGGCAAACCGACACCGGTAATTTACGCCGGTTGGGCCAGTACGAAGGATCCAAGCCTATATCGGAGCACTGACGCAGGCGCCAGCTGGAGTCCGGTCCCCAAGCAGCCCAAAGGGTTGATGCCGAGTCACGCCGAATTCGACAAAAATGGCGCATTATTCCTGAGCTTTGCCGACCAACCAGGTCCCGGCGAGCAAACTACTGGCGGCATTTGGAAGTACGAATCTAAAGGTGATGTCTGGACCGAGATCACTCCTCTCAAGCCGACGAAGGACGACAAATTCGGATACGGGGGCGTGTCTGTCGATGGCCAACATCCAGGTACCTTGATGGCGGTAACCATGGATCGCTGGACGAAGGGCGATGAGATCTTCCGCACGGTAGATGGCGGAAAGACTTGGGCGGCGATGCAATCAAAGGCTGTGCGCGATGACGATGGAGCCAAGTACCTGTATTGGGGCAGGGACAAGCCCAGCTCAGTGGGCTGGATGGGAGACGTTGACATTGATCCGTTCAATACCAATCGTGCCTTTTACGTGACGGGCCAAGGTATTTGGATGACCACCGACGCGGCCAATGCGAACGCGGATAAGCCAACCCATTGGAAGTTCGCCAACCGCAATTTGGAGGAAACTGTTGCCCAAACCTTGATAAGCCCTCCAAGCGGCCCGCCTCTGCTGAGCGGCGTCGGGGATATTTGTGGCTTCCGTCACGACGACCTGGGCAAGCCTTCTCCCGACGGCATGTTCAGCAATCCCATTTGCGGCGGTTGCAGTGGGCTCGATTTTGCCGAAAATAAGCCCGAGATCGTCGTCCGAGTGCAGTTGACTGAGCCGGACAAGAGGAAGGGTGCTATGTCCACGGACTCCGGAAAGACCTGGACTCCATTCGCCTCCGATCCCAAGGGCTGGGGCGGCATTGTCGCGATCGCGCCCGATGCCTCGACAATTGTGTGGGCACCTAAAGATGGCTCGGTCGTCGTGTCGAAGGACAAGGGTGCCAAGTGGACCAAGGCCGACGGCATCCCCGAGCCGGCCAAGGTTGCCGACTGGGCTCCGGTTACGATGCGGATCGCTGCGGATCGAGTGAACCCCAACAAGTTCTACGTATACGATGCCGCTGCCGGCAAGGCCTACGTAAGCGAAGATAGGGCGCTTCACTTCAAGGCAACTGCCAGCAGTCTGCCGGCACTTCCCGAATATTCACTAACCCCAGCGTCGATTCGCACCGTGCCAGGCAAGGAAGGCGAAGTGTGGGTCACCACCGGCAAGGATCTTTACCGGTTCGACGGACTCCGGCAAGACATTCCCCGCCATCAACGGTGTTGACGACGTCAAAGGTATTGGGTTCGGCAAGGCTGCCGAAGGCAAGACTTACCCTGCTATTTACATTTCAGGCACAATTGGCGGTGTCTACGGGTTCTATCGTTCTGACGACGAAACCAAGACTTGGGTGCGGATCAACGATGATCAGCATCAATACGCGGGCCCCACGCTAATCATCGGTGACCCGCGCAAGTATGGGCGCGTCTACATTGGAACCTCTGGCAGGGGAATCATTTACGGTGATCCCAAGTAGCCGAGGTCAGGTTTGTCTGCTCCTGACAGTTATAGGCGGTTGCGCGGGCCATGAACCGAATGCCGCTTGCACCGCTTTGACTCCCAAGGTCGTGGCAACAACCGGCGACCCCGCAGGTAACGTCGCCAATGACGGCACTCCTCATGTTGTCGTTCGGCGGCAGAATTACCGCATCGGGTTCGGAGGCTACGCAGTCGAAGTCGATCCCGACGATGGTGGCCGAATCGTGGAATTTTCGCTTTACGGCCGCAGCGTTATCGTGCCGAGCAGCGAATCGCCGGAGGCCTACGCCTCGTCATTTTGGCCGAGCCCGCAGAGCGCCTGGAGCTGGCCGCCGCCCGTCGAATTTGACAAGCTGCCGTGGACCGTCGCGGTCGAAGGCAAATCGCTCAAGCTGACGAGTGGGACATCCGAAAAGCTGGGGCTCTCGGCTCAGCAAAGGCTAACGGCAGTCCCGGAGCGCGGTGCGCTGTCAATTGAGTTTCAAATCACGAATCGAAGCAGTACGCCTCGCAAGGTGGCACCCTGGCAAAACACGCGCGTGCGGCCGAGGGGCATTACGTTCTACCCGAGCCTTGAACCCACTTACGCGCAAAGCAGCCTAAAGCTGAAACCTGCCGACGGCGTTACCTGGTACGCTCACGATCCCTCGCAGGTCAAGGACAGCCTCAAATCATACGGGGATGGCAGTGAAGGCTGGATGGCGCAGGTTGACGCAGACTTGCTCTTTGTCAAAGTGTTTCCCGACGTGCCCCGTGACGCTCAGGCGCCGGAAGAAGGCGAGATCGTGATTTACGTCCACAACTCTGGCCGTTTCGTCGAAATGGAACAGCAAGGTCCGTACACCGAACTCCAACCGGGCCAGTCAATGACCTGGCCCGTTCAATTCGTCCTGCGGCGCATTCCGAAAAACATCGAAATCAAGCCATACAGCCCGCAATTAGTGGAACTGGCGCGCCAAATGGTTTCAAGCGTGCGTCCACGGCCCTAGCCGGATTCAAACGATTTCACCAAGCTCCGGATACAACGGGTAAGATTTGAGCAATTCGAGCACGCGCGTCTGCGCGGCCTGGCGAACGCGGTCGTCGATGTCGAACTTGGCGCGGTTGGGTTTCCCGTCGGGGCCGTTTACGGGACGCGTTGCCGCAAGGACGCTCTGTGCGATAGCGGCAATCTCCTTCATGTCGTCCTGCCCCATACCCAACGTAGTTACAGCGGGAGTGCCAATTCTTAGGCCGCTCGTGTACCAAGGACCATTGACGTCATCGGGCAGAGAATTGCGGTTCAACGTGAACCGGCATTGACGTAACGCCGATTCCGCCTGCCTGCCAGTGAGACCAAAGCTTTGTGCGACGTCGACGAGTAGCAAGTGGTTGTCAGTACCGCCGGTGAGCACCGACATACCTTCGCTTTGGCAGGCCGCTGCCAGAGCGGCGGCGTTCTCGACGATGCGTTTGGCATAGACCTGGAATTCCGGTGTAAGGGCTTCACGAAACGCTACGGCCTTGGCGGCCATTACGTGAGCCAGCGGCCCACCCAATATGGCGGGGCAACCCTTGTTTACAAAATCGCTAAACTCCTTCTTGCACAAGACAATGCCGCCCCTCGGGCCACGAAGGGTCTTGTGCGTTGTTGACGTGACCACATGCGCATGGGGAACTGGGTCGAAGTCACCCGTGAAGACTTTGCCGGCAACCAGACCCGCGAAATGGGCCATGTCCACCATGAATACCGCACCCACCTCGTCCGCAATTTCACGCATTTTGGCGAAATTTATCCTTCGTGGATAGGCGCTATAACCCGCGAGGAGAATCGTGGGCTTTACTTCATGTACCTGCTGACGAATCGCATCCAGATCCAAGAGCTTGGTGTCGGGCTGGACCCGGTATTGGTACACATCGAAAAGCCGTGCCGACAAGTTGAATCGATAGCCGTGCGTCAGGTGCCCACCTGAGTAGTAGTCGAGCGCCAGCAAGCGCTGGCTCTGCAGGCGCGCACGGAGCTGGTTCCAGGCCTCGCGCGACAGATTTGCAGGATTCTCGACACCGCTTTCCGTCAGAAAGGGAGCCTCCGTTTTGGCCGCCAAAATCGCGGAAAATGCCACGAGATTGGCATCGGCTCCGGAATGCGGCTGTACATAGGCGTGTTCGGCATCAAACAGTTGGCAGGCAAGTTCTGCGGCTTCGGTTTCAATCGTATCGACATTATCGCAGCCGGCGTAAAAGCGATGCCCCGCAACGCCCTCCGCATATTTGTCGGTAAGAAGATTGCCCTGCGCAAGTTGCGTCGCCAGTGAGCAAAAATTCTCACTGGCAATCAGCTTCAAGTGAGTTCGCTGATCCTTGAGTTCGGATTCGATGGCCTGGGCCACTTTGGGCGAACGGGCCGCTACTGCGTCAAAACCCGCAAGCACCGCTGCAACTTCGGGAGCAATCGGCCGCCCCGCGAGTTGCTCTAAGTATCGCGCCAAACGAGGAGAACTAGAACTATTCGCCGCCATGGGTAACCTCCGACAAGCTTACGAATCCACGGCTTTCCGCATGATTCGGGCCCAGGCGCGCGGCACTTGATGCGCTCGGACTCCCCTGTGGTTGCTCCACAAAGCGCCAGTCGTCCGAACTCACGTACGATGACGAGCTGGCGCCCAGATGTCAAGCGTGCCGCGGCAATCGTGCCGTGACGGCCGCGCCGTTACCCTCGGGTCAATCTCGACTGGGTCCTCGGACAATTCGCGCACCGACGGCAGGCAGCGCGTCCGCGCTGGGCAAATTTACCCAGCAGTGTCGGGCCTCTGGCCCCTGCACTGCCACGAGCTATTCGGCCTGAGCCTGTGCGCTCTTAAGCGCTCTCAGGCGTGGCGCCGACGTCTTTACCGTTGGATCATGGCTAAGGCTCTCGAGCGCGGCCAAGGCCTTCTGCTTGCCCTTGCTTGCCCCCTTGACCCATTCTCCCAGCATGAGTAAAGCGTCAACTGCACGATTGTCGTCGTCGTCGGTGGCAACTCGACCGAGGACTGAGATCGCGAATGTTCGCAGAGATTCCTCTAGAGTTGAATCGCGTCCAAGTGGGTCCACGGCAACCGGCGGGCCCAAATCCTCGATTATTTGGTGAGCTTCCTTTCGCTTCGCACGAGCGATGATTCGCGATAGTTCGCGCGCCTTGTCTTCTATGCCCGAAGGGTCCGGCGAAATTATTCGCAGCTCGGCAATGATTCGATCGAGCGGGCTTAGAGTCCTGCTAACCTCGGGCGAGGTAATTACGGGGCCCGTGGTATTCTGTTGAGCGGGTTCGACGCTCTTGTCGGGCGACTTCTTCGGAGCAGGCGCGCTCTTCGGCGCTTGAACTGCGGGAATGTTCTTCGATTGTGCTGATTTTGGTTGGATCGGCACGGAAACAACGGGTTGCGATCGCGCTGAATTCAATTTTGGCGGAGGCGTTGCGGGAGTCGGCGCAACCGTTGGCTTCGCCGTGGTCGGCACTGGAGCCACGGGCGGAGGGACTTGAGGCGGCGGAGCTTGACTCGATTTGGCGGCAGCTGCCGATTCATGGCTCTTCGCGGAGCGGGTCGGCGCCAGCGCGGACGCGAGCTGAGAAGCTGTAGCGGAGGCTTTTTGCGGCCCGGTTTTGGCAGACGCACTTGCTGCTGGCGCTTCGGACTTTTGCCCTGATTCGCTCGTCAGCACTACGACGACCCCAACGCCGACCAACGCCGCCGCTATGACGGCGCCTACCGCCCATCTGGGTACGTCGCGCGTTGGAAGCTTGAAATCGTCAGTCACGATTTCACGTCGGGGTTCATCCGGCGTACTCTCGAATTTCCGTTCTGCAAGACGAGGCTCTGCTGTCAGCGGCTCGAAAACTTCTCGAGGCATGCTCGCTGTGGGCCGCACCTCTGCAGGGCCGGCTTCAGGTAAGGGCTTCCCGACGGCAGGTACTTCAGGCGCTGCGAACTCGGCTAGTGCAGCCGCTTTATGGGCAGGACGCGAGTGGGTCTCCGGCGCACTGCTTGACGTGATTTTGGACGAAGAGTCCGGATGGGCCGCAACCCTTTGGCGTGGAGCAGACGATGTCGAAGGCCGCGCTTCGCCGACACCAAGCAGTGTCGCTTTGCGACTGCCAGCGATAGGTTGCGCTTGGTGTGTCTCGATCGCCTCTGCAGCTGGCTTTTCGGGAAGTAATACGGTGGGGGCCAGCTCAGCTGGCAAGGGTCGCTTGCCCGCAGCCACCATGGAACCCGAACTTCGACGTTCAGTCTGCGAGGGCCGACCCACGTCATACGCAACGCCGGCGCCAGTGTAATGTGCTTCCGTCTGCTTGAGCCGACGCGTGGCCTCCATCTGATCCCAAAGCAAGCGCACGTAGTTGCGCGCATCGGTCATTAGCGGGTGATCGAGATCCGAGAGCATCGCGCTTACCGCGCCGCTCACCGTCTCCAAGTAGGCGTCATTTTGCGCCGCGTGGCCCATCGCCATTAGCATTTGGCTTGCCAAGCCGTCAGTAAGACTGGGAATCAGACGTGAACCTTCACTGAGAAAGTTCGCAATCTCCGGGTAAAATTCGAGCCGCGCAAGATCTCGGAAATTCCTTCTTCATCGCCAACATTTCTGCGACGTATTGCGCTTGATCGGTCAACGAATTCACCTCGAGAACGATTTGCAGAACGTCTCGGGCCGAAACTGCCCCGGTGGCGAGGTTCTGAACCACACCTAGTAATCGAGCGGTATTGATGGCGCTGTCGAATTGAGCCCGCTTGTGGATCCACCTTCTCCGATCGGAATCATTTCCGCTATCTGGCACGGGCGTCTTGCTCGGCTCGCGACCGTTGGTCATTCTGAGTTGCCCGAGTCCGACGTCAAATCAATGAGAGCAGCCGTCGCCGCAGCTCGAACGGCCTCCGGCACGGACAGTGAGTTGGAGAGACTTAGTAACTTATCGCTCGCTTCGGTTCGACTTCCCGCCCCCATGAGTGCAATGTGTTTGAGCGCCTCCACTGCGTGCGAAGCTTCGTCCATTTCACGGGTTCGCGTGGCATGGAATAAGGCTTCGGTAAGCGCTTCACGTTGCGCATCGTTGGCGGTCGCGTTGAAGGTATTGAGTTCGGCTAGATCGCCCCTAAGAGCCTTCTGGAGTATCTCGCGCGCCGTAATTTCACGCGACTCGGCCGGGCCATTTTCCGATAGAACACCTGATAACAACAGGTTGCCCATGTTTTCCATGATGGCCAAGATTGGCGAGCGAGCGCGATCGGAAGCGCCCGAAACATATACGAGTCGATCCGACTGAATATCGACGTCCTTAATCAGTTTTCTGAGGTTCTCGATCGCATCATTGATTCTTTGTGAATTGGACCCAATCTCCAATTCCTCGACCTCTCGGTATTTTTGATTCACGACGAGAAGGCTTCGTGTCGCATTTCCGATCAAAACCTGCGCAAGTTCCAAGTCTTGAAAGCACGTCTCGAGCAATTCTCCCCCGCGTTCGAAATTGTCCAGACCTGAATGAACCAAGGTCTCCATCGGCACGCGTTCTTCAAAGTCCGTAATGACTAATTCCTTGACGGGTGGTTGCTCCGACCTCCTGCGAACCGAAAACGCACCGTGATTCGTATTGCTGCTGGCCCTGGAAGCCACCGGCACTGAGAAATCGCCCCCCAATTTGCTCATCCGGGCTCGGATTCGCGATTGTATTGCTTCGACGGAATAGGCGATCATCTGTTCCAGAATTTCCGCCGTCGGCCCCTCGTATCCGAGAAGACTCGCGTTCACGGCTCGAAGCTCTTGCAAATCACCCTCGAGCTCTGAAACCAATTCGCCCAAGAGCCGCGTGCTGGCATGCATGTATTCGGAGTTGCCTACGAATACGGGCTTTGCCGCATAGATCGCAGACAGCGCCGAACTGATATGCTGCTCGGCCTCGCCAACATTGCCTGCTGCCTGCCTCGCATTGGCAATAGCATCATCCAATATTGTGGCCCGCGTCCCAATTCCGACGCTGCAGCGTCGGGTTATGTCTTCAAGCGTGGTATTTCTATTTGTCTTGGTCGTCCCGGCCATTGGGTTACCTTCGCTCATTTGTTCAGCAAGGACACAATACGATCCCACCTGCGTTCAATGAAGAGATTCGACACTAACCGGTTCCGCGACTCAATATGAGGTTTCAATTTTTGCCGACGGGCCTAGGCACCTACGGGCATGCGAGTCATCTGGGGTTCCGCGAATCCCTGAACAAGCGGGCTGCACAATCGCAGCGGCGTTCTAGCTCCATTCGCTCGAATCGCGAAGTGCAACCCGCATCATGGGACCAGGCGCCAAGTTCGATACGGAAATTCGACTGAATACGCCGGAAGATTGCGCATACCTGGTGGTCGAAGTTGGTCACTGGGCCGATCGATTTCTTGTCGGCTCTTGGAACTCTGCTGGGACGCAGTACAAGTCGGTAGCGCGCCAACGGCAACCGGGCTGCATCAGCCGCTGATTGGCCGGTGGCTGAACGTCGGCTGCGCGAGCGGCCTGAGGCCCGCGTGCTCGTCTTTCAATTGACGCGTTCACCAGAGTCGGCAATCGAGCTCAACGCAGTGCCGTGGCAGGCTGGGTTTGCATAAACGCGTCCGCAGCCGTGCGCGCCGATTCCAACAGCGGCCTCGGATACGCACCATAACCAACGACACCCAGTAGACAAATCAGCACAGCCACTGCAAGCGCAGGTTTGACCTGGATTGGATCTTTGATTTTGGGCTCACACATGTACATCACGCGTGCGATCTGGAGATAGTAGTAAAGGGCCACGATCGCGATCAAGGCCCCGGTAACGACCAGCCAAGAATACCCGGCGCGCCAGGCCGCGATGAAGACATAGAGTTTTGCCCAGAAGCCAACAACGAATGGAATCCCTGCGAGCGAAAGCAAGAACAACAGCATGGTCATGGCCAACCACGGCGACCGCCGTGCTAAGCCGGCAAATACATCGATAGACTCATCATCGGCGCGGCCGCATACGGCTTCCACGACGAGGAAGGTGCCAATATTAGTAAGTAGATACGCAACGACGTAGAACAAGAACATGGCCATTCCGGTGTTGTCCCCAACCAACAAGGCCATCATGAAGTAGCCAATATGTCCAACGCCCGAATAGGCCAGCAACCGCTTAGTATTACGCTGACCTAGGGCCCAAAAATTGCCCATTACCAAGGTGGCTACGCAAAGACTCGTTACCGCCGGAGTCCAGAGTTCGCCTCGGTTTTGCAACCCGGACACCAAAACGCGAGCGAGCGCAATCAGGGCCGTAAACTTGGGCGCGGTTGATAGGAATGCGACAAAGGGCAATGGCGCAGATTGGTAGGTATCGGGTACCCACATATGAAATGGAACCACGCCCAACTTGAAACCCATTCCAGACAGTAGCAGCAGCAACCCGACCTTCAGCAGTGGGCTGCTAGCGGCCCCGTCTAGTGCAGCAATCGAACTGTCTCCCACCATTCCCATAATCAGCGCCAAACCGAGAAGGGCAATCGGAGTACTGACTACGCCAACCAAGAAGAACTTAATGGCGCCTTCGGCCGTGAGCATCAACTTGGACTCTTGGCCTTTGCGCTTTTCGATGGCGGCCATAACAAATAGCGGAATGCTCGAAAGTTCGAAACAGAGAAGCAGCAGAATCAAATCGAGCGCACCGATAAGCATCACCATGCCAAGCAGGCTGAACAGTAACAAGAGGTTGTACTCACCCTGCCGACGCGAAGCCATGCGGCGGATTCTATCCAAACCCCCCAATGTCACGACCGCCCCCGCTACGAGGAACCAGCGTGTCATGAATAGAGTCCACGGGTCGGCTCGATAGCGCCCACCGAATGCTTCACCCACCGCGGGCGATATGAAGCTCAGTCCAAAAACGACGCAGAGCCCCCAAAACGTTAGCCACCCGGTAAAGGTTTTGCCGCGAATGGAACTCGTCGCAATGTCTGCGATGAGCACCACTAGCAGCAGAGCGCTCAGCTCTAGCGGAAGCGTAAGGACACGAAGATCCTCAATTGTAATCGTCATAATGCCTTGAGTATTTTCGTTCGTGCGGTGGCCAGGCCAGATTGCGATGTCATCGTGTCCCTCGAGCGCCCTTGAGGGTGTCGTCGGTCAACGCAATTCGGCCCCGTTCAGAGTGGGCAGATGAGCGGTCGTGTGAAACTGCGCTTCGAGGTACGTAGTCAAGAGTCGCCCGATCGATGAAATCGAGCACCAGCCGCGGCCAACAGCCAAAGACAATTATGGCGCCACCCAATATGACTAGCGCTCCCAGTTCGGTTCCCCGGGCATCACGTAAATCGTGGAACTCCTGGCTGGGCCCTTCACCCCAGAAGATACGTCGCACGGCGCGCAAGACGTAAACTGCGGTAACGAATGCTCCAAGGATTGCCGGGAATGTCCACCACATGCGCGGCCCTTGAAATGATCCAACAAATACGAGAAACTCCGACACGAATCCAGCTGTTCCGGGAAGCCCCAGACTCGAAAGCCCAGCCAACGTGAAGAACGTGGCAACGACCGGCATTCTAGCCCCAAAACCGCCCATTTTTAGCACTGCACGCGTGTGGGCTCGTTCGTAAACAAGCCCCACCAAGGCGAAGAAGAGCCCGGTCATCACTCCATGAGCAAACATCTGATACACAGCGCCGTTCCAGCCGAGGGTCGTGCCTGTAGCTGCGCCCAGCATGACCACACCCATATGGCTCACGGAAGAATAGGCAATTATGTACTTTAGGTCCGTCTGGCTCATCGCCGATAGGGCACCATACAGAATGTTGATAACCGCAACTAGACCGACGATTGGAGCCCAAAGCTGAGCCCCCTCGGGCATCATCATGAAGCCAATGCGCATGACACCAAAGGCGCCAAGCTTCATGAGCACTCCGGCGTGCAACATCGAAACTGCCGTGGGGGCCGACGCGTGACCATCAGGTGACCAAGTGTGAAACGGAAAGACACCGGCAAGCGTACCGAAGCCTAGCCACAAAAGCGGGAACCCGATCACCTGCAGGGACCGCGAGTAATGTGTGTGTCCGAGCACCGCCATGTCGAAGGTTCGCGCTCCGGCCGCCAAATACATTGCGATAATCACAGCCAAAATGAAGGCTGAACCGACTAACAACATCAACGTCAGCTTCATCGCGGCATATTCACGGCCGCCCACGTCCAACCACTTCCAGATGAACTTGAATGGCCCTGCCTGCGTTACGGCTTGACTACTTCCCCAAATGCCAATCAACAAATACATCGGCAATACGGCAATCTCGTAAAACAGGAAGAATACGAAGAGATCCTGCGAGACGAAGACCCCGAATACGCCGGCCACGAGAACCAGCAGCATTATGAAGAATTCGCGTTCGCGATTGAGCAACGTCCAGGTCGCAAGGACCCCCGCAACTATGATGAGCCCCGTCAGCAACAGCAGAGACACGCTCCAACCGTCCGCCGCCAGACGAACGCTGATACCAAGGGAAGGCACGAGTGGATAGTTCTCACCCAACTGCAAGCCCCCCTTAGCCACGTCATAACGGAGTGCGACGACAATCGCGCCGCACAAACTGACCAAGGCCCCTAGCAATGACACCCAACGCACCAGCGAACGGAACTTATCCTTGACGAGTAATAGCAGTACGGCCGAAATAAATGGGGCGGAGACGGTTATGCCAAGTATTGGCATGTTCATGACACGACTCCCCAAACTATGACGATTAGGGTACCTATAACGACGGCCATAATGTAATCAAGGGAGTTACCAGTTTGCACCCGTTGCAATCGTTTGCTGGCGTTGAGACCAAGCCAACCGAGTAGATTGATGAGACCGTCCACGATGTACCGATCGAACCAGCCCACCGCTTTGGCCAATGGCAACGCCAATCCCCGGAAGCCCAACGAAACTGCTCGGTCAACAGCTGCCGAATTTACTACACCTGAAAGGGCAACTAGAGGTGTCGCCAGATCAACTCCAAATCTATGCTTTCGATAGACGACCACTGCGAGCGACAAACCCGCGAGCCCCAGGATCGTCGCAATCGCCCCAATCCCGCCGAATTGGAAACTGTATTCCTGGCTCAGCCTTCCCGCGAAGGCGTGCCCAAACCAACCGATCCCAAGGGCGCCAACTGCGAGCACAACCAGGGGGGCCGTCATATTGAGCTGGGACTCGTGGGCATGATCCGCACGCCCCTCAGCCTTACCCATGAATGCGAGTACATAGGTTCGACCCATGTAGAACGCCGTCAGGAAAGCCGCCACGAGCAGGAATATCAGTGGAACCCAGGCCTTGTGTTCCGAGAGCGACTCGAGAATCGAATCTTTGCTGAAGAAGCCAGAAAATCCGGGAAATCCTGCCAATGCGAGCGCGCCGATGCCGAATGTCGCGGCTGTAATTGGCATCTTCTTGCCTAGGCCCCCCATGGCAGTCAGTTCATTGCTGTGGACCGCATGAATCGCGCTTCCAGCCGCTAGGAACAACAGCGCCTTGAAGAACGCATGTGTCGCTAGGTGAAAGTAAGCTGAAAATGCCGAACCAGCGCCAACTGCCGCAACCATGTAGCCGAGTTGCGAGCAAGTCGAATACGCCAGGACGCGCTTAATGTCGGTTTGGACGACGGCAATCAACGCGGCAAAGAGTGCCGTAAATGAGCCCACCCAAAGCATTACCTCGAGTGTAATCGGCGCTTGGCCAAACAGTGGAAACGCCCTAACTAGCAGGTAGACGCCCGCTGCTACCATTGTAGCCGCGTGGAGCAAGGCCGAGACAGGCGTCGGACCCTCCATCGCGTTCGGAAGCCAGACGTGTAATGGGAACTGAGCGCTTTTGCCCATCACGGCCAAGAACAAACCCAAGGTCACCGCCGTTGCGGGCCCTTCCCCCAATGAAGCTTCAAAATCAAACCCACCCGACACCACGAACAAGCTAAGCAACCCGAACAGAAACCCCATGTCGGCCAGCTTGGTTATCCAGAAAGCCTTAACGGCAGCATAGCCGGCGCTCGGCTTTTGGTAATAAAAGCCGATCAATAAATAGCTAGTGAGGCCCACCAACTCCCAGCCGAGGAAAAACTGCAGCAGGTTGGGCGCAAGAACCAACAGATTCATGCTGAACACGAAAAACGAGTGGTAAGCGTAGTAGCGTCCGAGGGCTGGCCGCGGTTCGTTCTTCATGTAGCCCAACGAAAATATCTGAACGCAAGCCGCAACGAGCGTGACGATGACCAACATGCTTGCCGATATTCCGTCAACGCGGACACCGAATGCGACGATTTCAGCCCCGGCTTGTGCAAGCCAGGTAACACTCCAGACATGGGGCTGACCGTCGCTCGGTTGGGCGAACACGTGAGCCGCTGCAGCCAGGGCGATAACCGCCGTTATCACGCTGGCGCCTGCCGCGGCCCAGCCGTGTTGACGAACCGGAACGAGGACTGCAAGCAACAGGGCAGTCAACAAGGGGAGGAATAGCGCCAGCGTGGCTGGCAATAACAAAGTCTGGTCTTGCATCATACTGACCCTAATGTCGTAAACGACTCGCCTCGTCGATGTCGGTATGTCGCATCGTTCTGTACAGTAAGATTACCAAGGCCAGCCCCACTACTACTTCGGCAACAGTCAAAGACATGACGAACACGGCAAAGATTTGGCCAAGAAGGTTCTGGGTAAACCGGCTAAATGCCACCAATATGACATTCACCGAATTTGCCATGATCTCGACGCTGAGTAGGATTCCAATCACATTTCTGCGTGTGAGCGTTCCATAAAGGCCCAGACAAAAGAGCAGCGCACCCACATATAGGACGTTCACGAGCGTCACCGCGAGACCTCCTTTCGAGTGCGCGCTGCATATTGATACGTGCCGGCTGGCTCGGGCTCGCCATGATCGCGCTTGCGGGCAAGCACGATGGCGCCAATTGTCGCAGCTAGCAGCAGCACTCCGAGAACCTCGAATGACAGCGCTTGCTCGGTGAATAGAGCGGTACCCAGCTGACGCGTTGCAAGGGTGTTGTCACCACCATTGGGGAAATCTGCGGTTTGGTGGATTGACCACGCGAGGAGAGAAAAAAGCCCCGCACACATGACGGCCGCCGGAATACGACGGCCCTTCACGGTCTCGTTGCTGATTGAAACGCCTCCCGCCCTGCGTGTCAGCATGATTGCAAAAAGCATTAGAGTAACAACACCGCCGGCATAGAGCATTACTTGAATGCCTGCCAAGAATGGAGCACCCAAGATTACGAAAAGTACAGCGGTGGTGAACAAAAGCACTGCGAGTAGGAGTACCGAATGTACGAGATTCGACCCAAACACGACGGAAACTGCCGCCGCCACCAGTACACCTACAACGGCAGCAAAGCCTACTAGCTCAAGCATGGACTACCCACTCTCCGTCACAGTCGGCGCCCCTTCGGGGGCCGCAGTTTTCGCTTCAGGCGACTGCATATCCGACAAGAGTGTCGCGTTGGCCCAAGACAACGGCCGAAGCTTTTCGTTTTCGTACAGCCGCTCCATTGTCAATACTAACCCCTGCCGATGATACTTCGGCTCTTCTGCCGTCTTTACCATAACAATCGCGTCCGTTGGGCAAACCTGCACGCATAGCTCGCAGTATATGCAGGCGTTGGTGTCCAGTACGAAATCCGAAGCGTAAGCACGCTTCTTTCCCGTAACCGGCGAGTCCTTCTTGACGAGTTCCACTGTAATTATCTCGGAGGGACAAATGCGCTCGCAGGCCTTACAACCCACGCAGAGTTCGTCGCCCGCTTCGTCATGTAGTAACGCAAAACTGGCCCGAAATCGTTCGGGTCGCAGCCGTCGCACCTCCGGAAACGCCACCGTGGTAGGGCGCCGAAAGACATTTCTTAGACTGGTCGCGAGGGACCGTAGAGAGTCCGTAAAATAGAACATTAGCCGCCGCCTTTGGTGAAGTGGACCCGCAAACCAGCACTCATAACCAAGACGAGTCCAGCCGGCACCAGGTATCGCCAACAAATCGACATGAGTTGGTCAGAGCGGAACCGCACCAAACTCCAGCGAACCCAAAAAATCCCCGCGAAGAGGCAAAGGGTCTTGAGAACCATCCAATGCAGACCGGGAGCAAATGGTCCGTCCCATCCGCCAAAGAATAGTACCGAAGCTACCGCTGAGATGACCAACGTGTGCAGGTATTCTGCGAGGTACAGGAGCCCAAAGCCCATGCCGGTGTACTCGGTGGACACTCCGGCAATTAGCTCACTTTCGGCCTCGGGAATATCGAAGGGAATTCGATTAGCCTCGGCCAATGACGCGGGCAAGAAGAACAGAAATGCGAAGAAACCAGGACCAGGTGGCCAGAATGCAAACCACCCGTGTTTGATCTGAAATCGCACGATGTCGGAGAGGCTCATCGAACCGGCCAAGATCACGGGAACGAGTGAGGAGAGCACAAGCGGGATTTCATATGATACGCCCTGCGCGACCGCTCGCATCGCGCCCAGCATCGCGTACTTGTTGTTGCTAGACCAACCCGACATCCAAACGGGTATTATCGTGAGACTCCCGAGGGCGAGCAGGTAGAGGACTCCAATATTGAGATCGGCAGCGATAATGTCGGCGCTAAACGGCACGACCGCCGCAGTGCCCAGCGCCAAAACGACTGTCAGCGGCGGCGCGATTACAAACAGCAGTCGGTCAGCATTTACCGGTATTAGAAACTCCTTCTGAATCAATTTTATGCCGTCCACGACCGGCTGCAGCAGCCCCATCGGCCCGTAAAATGTTGAACCGAGTCAACTCTGCATTCGCCCAGAAAACTTGCGCTCAAACCAAATTGACCATGCAGTAATCGTCAAAAACACGTTGGTAACGACGAGAGCGTACACGAGCGCGCGCAACCACGGGTTCATCGATCAACCTCCCCCATGATGGGGTCAACACTGCCCAACACCGCAACTGCGTCACTTACGGAATGTCCCGGCAAATGTAGGGCAAACAACCGAGCACATGCAGGCTGGGCGAACGAATCTTGAGGCGATAAGGGCTAGCGCCGCGATTGTCACCACCACCAATCACATAGATGCCCAGTTCGCCACGCGGTGACTCGACTGCAGCATAGGCATGGCCCTGAGTCGCCTTCTCGGCCAATGAAGTCTTAATCGGTTTGCGCGACCCCAGGGGTCCTTCGGGAATTCCGTCAATCAACGCTCGAACCAAGCGAATACTCTCGCGGAGTTCTGCCATTCGCACGATTGCACGTGCCTCACAATCGCCAGCCGTTGCAGTGGCCACGCGAACTTCGATTTCGTCGTAGCAGTGATACGGCGCATCGCGCCGCAAATCATGGTCAATGCCACCAGCTCGCAACACAGGGCCCGTTATCCCGAGTTCCATCGATAGCTGGCCGTCCACCACTCCAACCCCACGGGTGCGATCGATATATATGTCATTCGTGGTGAGGAAGGCCTCGTACTCGGTCAGCCGTGATTCGATTGTGTCTATTGCCGCGTGCACCTTAGCGGCCCACCCGGCAGGCACGTCGTGCCGGTTGCCGCCGATCATGTGAGTATTATAGTGAAACCGACAACCCGTTAGATTTTCGAATACATCTAGAATCAATTCACGCTCGCGAAAACAGTACGTAAATAGCGTCGAACCACCGCCGAGTGCTCCTCCGAGATCCATGGCGAAAGCGCCCAACCACAGCAAGTGTGACGCGATGCGCTGCAGCTCTGCCAGCAAAGTCCTCAAATATCGGGCGCGTCGCGGCACCTCGACCCCCAACAATTTTTCGAACGCCATCACCAGCGATTGCTCGTTCATCATGGGGGACACGTAGTCGTTCTTGTCAAAGATTGGTACGAGCTGAACCATCGTCAGCTTTTCGCAAAGCTTTTCTACTCCGCGATGTAAGTACCCCACGAATGGTACAACTTTGACGATAATTTCGCCGTCCAGATAAAGTTTGAGCCGAAATACGCCATGCGTCGATGGATGCTGCGGGCCCAAATTCAACACCATCAGATCGGCTTCTGGATCATAGGACCCGAGATCCAAATAGGGATTGGCGCGCCGTCTCGCCTTGGCTACGTGAGGTATCATCTCCATGGGTGCACCTTGGTGTCGATGGCGTAGTCCTTACGCAGTGGGTGCCCCTGCCAATCCTCCGACAACATTAGCCGCCTGGGATCGGGATGGCCATCGAAACGAACGCCCACCAAATCGAATTGCTCGCGCTCCTGCCAATCAGCGCCGGCAAATAGAGGAACAAGCGTAGGAATTGCGCCACTAACGGGAATGCAAAGCTGCCAAGCGGCAATTCGACTGCCTTTCCCGACACTTCGAAGCCCGTACGAGACTCGAATCAATTCGCCAACCGCCTCTGCATCCTTGCCAGAAGCGAGATAGTGCGCAGCTACCACGAAACCAAATATTCGGTAATGGTGGTCGTCCCGAAGTGTCTTCGCCAACTCCAGATGCCGGCCAACGGCAATTACCGGCGGGCCTCCAATTGAGTTTTCCGTAGCTTCGAATTGCTCGATGAGCAGCTTTTGGACTTCTTCTGAGTTTTCTGCACCGAGCAATTTCACTGTACCATTCTCCTGATCTTTCGAGCTAGAAAGACGATGTACTAATGTCCCCGACCTCGGTCGCATAACACCGGCGAAATTCCACCGGACGCGCACACAAAGTGCACGTCGAATCGCGTTCGTTACTACGAGCAGAACAGGAACGGATTGGGAACGACGAGTGCGCTTCGATCATGGGAAGGTAAAAGATCCAGTATTCAGACCACGGGCTCAGACTCGGACTCGGCCAGGTTTTCCTTTGCGACTTCTTTGGCGACCGATTCGAGGGCTTGATCGAGATTCAGCTCATCCCACCAGCCCAGGGACGCGGCTGATGCGATTTGCTGGCGGTCGAGTTCACTGGTGCGTGACGGATCACCGACGATCGGAAGCCTCGGCAGCCGCTGATGCTGAACCGCCGCTGGGCGCGCGTCACGGTTTATGTCGTGACCGTTCGCGGATGCCCGGATCTTTTCCTGAAGGCGTATCAAGCCATGCATCATGGCTTCGGGATTTGGTGGGCACCCGGGTACATAGACGTCAACCGGAATAAATGTATCGATGCCCGGCACCACTGAATAGATATCACGATAAAAATCGCCGGAAATTGCGCAGGACCCGACGGCAATGGCCCATTTGGGTTCGGGCATTTGATCCCACAATTTCTTGACGCGTGGGGCCATCTTCACCGTAATGGTGCCGGCCACAATCATTACGTCTGAATGTCTTGGGCTTCCCCTGACAATCGCACCCATTCGATCGGCATCAACTCGACTGGCAGCAAGTGCCATAAACTCGATGCCGCAGCAGCTCGTGGCAACGGGAAAAATCCACAGCGAGGCCTCACTGCCGAACGACAAAAGCTTGTCGATGGTTGTGGTCATCACATCCAAACCGGGGACCTTCATCATGAAGTCGTAAACCGGGTGACTAAACGTGCGGTAACTTTCGTCTACTGCCATCGTAGCGCTCCCTTCGATAGGGCGAATACCCAACCCAACAACAAGATACCGATGAACAAGAACATGTCCACGATGGCCAGCATACCGAGATCGGGTAAAATCAGAGCCCAGGTAAATCGGAAGACCGCCTCGACGTCAAACAACACAAAAACCAGTGCGACAACGTAGTAGCGCGGATGAAACTTCAGCCACGCGGGTCCCTCGGGCTCCTCGCCGCATTCGTAGGTAGTGAGGGTCAATTTGGTGCGCCGTTTCGAAGCGACCCCAAGAATTCTGGCAGCTACCATGACGCTGGCTGCCAAAAAGGCGCTCACGGCCAAGAACACCAATGTCGATATCCATGCTTGGTTCAAAGGATCATCCTTGGATAAATTTCATAATTTAAACTTTGGCTGCGAGCATAGCGCAGGCGGGTATTACCAACATGACAATGCTCAGCATTTGTCTTGCCAGAGGTAGATAGGGCCCACGCATTGAGATTGGGGGAAAATCATCGGCGAACAGGTTGTTTCTTGTGGGCTATTACCCACTGAATCACTGGGGTTGTCCCGAATTATGGCATCTCCCGTTGATGCCACTCGAAAGAAATTGCCGCCCTAGGGGCCGGTCGTTCTATCCCACGAGTTGACGGAAGTCAACCTCAAAAGCGCTCAGTATTTTACACGCAGTGAACGTTCGCTTGTCGTCGGCTTTTTCAACTCTCGGTGAGATGACGACCAAGTCGAGTACAGGTCCTAGTAGCCAAGCTCAGTATATTTGAGACCTGTCAATAACGTGAGAGATCCCAACCAACTCCGGCGCGCGAAGCTTACGAGCAGCGACATGCGGATATGTAGTTGTGTTGGGTTTGTCGTTAGGTGGCAACGTCGATTCTTTCGCATCTCAGACGTCGAAAGCTCCGCTCACGGCTCGCCATGTGACCGCTTTGGTGCACCCATTCATACAACTCCCCGAAGGAACGCGCGGAGACTGCGGGCGAACTGAACTTATTCCCACCATCGGCTCAAATAGCCGTAGCTCGTCTGCCCATATCGAATTGAGTGACCAGGTTCACGGCGACTCACCCTCGCCGGAGCTTTGCTCAGTTTCGGCGCAAGAATGTTCCGGTTTGTTCGTTTGATGGAAACTGGAAAATAGCACTATCACAATAACTAAATGGTCCATTGGCCGACCTTGTTGGGCCACAACTCCGCATAGTATGCGCCACCTCAAACTGATCAATTTGGACGCGGAAAGCCGGATGAATACCAGTCCAGATTAGTGACTGAACCCAGGAGAGCGAAACTTCTAAGTTATTTGGCCCAAACACTATAGTGAATAGGCCTCACCCATCGACGACTGGTCGCTTGGCGGGGACTGTCGGGAATCGCAAGATTTGCGTGGAAGCGGGCCAAGGGAATGTTATTTTGAAAAGTGAATCGTATGCTGCTCACCAACGACAACGAGTCCACCCCCATCCGAGTCTTGGTTACGGACACTGATGAGGAATCCCAACAAAATCTGCGGGCAATTATGGGGGCGACGCGGGATATCGTCTTAGGATGTCAGGCTGCGGGGGTTGAAGACACCCTAGATTTCGTTCGACAGTCTCGTCCCAACATAGTGATGCTGGACCTCGGTCTGCCTGATCGAGGTGCTACTCGGATAATCAGGTCGGTGCTGCAAGAATACCCAGAGATCGGGGTTATCGTTCTGACATTGCATGACGAAAAACAATGCCTGCTCGAATACCTGAATTTGGGGGCTAGGGGTTTTATTCTGAAGCCGGCGGTAGCTGAAACGACGACCGTTTCAGTCCGCGAGGTGTTTCGCGGTGGGCGCTACGTAGACCCGCTACTACCGCATTGTCTGGTATCGCATTACGTCTCAAACCCGTCGGCTCCTCGCAATCAGCCGGACTCGACGCGAGTGGACGTACTAACTATCCGAGAAAAAGAAGTCTGTCGTTATCTGGCATCCGGCTATACCAACGCCGAGGTTGCCGACGTTCTGAGAATCTCGAAGCGAACGGTCGAAACGCACCGCGCCGCGATCATGTCTAAGGTGGGCGTAAAGAGTCGCGCACAATTGGTACATTTTGCAATTGAGCACGGGCTTTGGCCGGAACCAGATACTGAGCACCTCTCAAACGCCCTGCACTTGAGTGTGGCCCCGGGCGAATAATGGCTTTAGAAATCCACGTTGCCATTCACGTGAAGATTTCGATCCACGAATCCAAAGCCTTGAGTGATGTTGCTGTGACACACCCAACATTGAGCGACTAGCGGATTCTGTGCGACTTGGGGATGCGGATCGGGCGGAGGCAGACCGTGACAATTCGTGCAGGTAAGAGCAACATTTGGATCCGTCCAGACTGGCGATACATTGCCCGCCGTCACTGGACCATGGCACCAGCTGTCAGAACAAGTTGCCGTTTGGCGATTCCAATTGGGCGCATGGCCACCTTTGGTTGACACGCCCGCAAACGTGACTTCCGCAATCGTCCAGTCGTCGATATGTCCCGGGTCGTTGACGTTGGTCGGCGTGATGTGGCAATCGCTACACGGGACGGGGCGGCTCACTTGCCCACCGGTTACGTGCGTTTGATGCGCACCTACTCCAATGGAAGTAACGGACGTGTTGCCAGCAAGATCCGTTGGAGGTGCGGGCGATGAGCTGCTCCCGTGACAGCTATTGCACGCAAGTGGGCTAACCACGTCAATGTTGCCATCCACATGTCGGCTAGGCGCGGTAAAGCTTCGGTTCGAATCAATTACAGCACCGTGGCAGCGCGAACAATCCGCTACCTTCGGGTGATTTTGGGCTGAAATGGGGGCGTTCGCGACGAAAGGCGGCGGAAGGCTGTGGCACGTTCCGCAAGTCTGAGTCGGGTCGTTCTGCGAAACCCAATTGGGCGCGTAGTTCGTTTGACTGAAGGTTCCGTGACAATAAGTATTCGAGCAGCTGTGGTCCGAGAATGAATAGGACGGACTCGAATTGTTGAGTTGGGCAATCGAACCAAATGTAATTGAGGCGGGCGGCACACCCGTGACGTCATGTCCGGGGCTATTCCAGACACTGGGGACCACGTGACATTGATCGCAGGCAACGGCACCATGAGTCGTCGAGGCTTGCAGATGTCTCTGATGAGCCCCGACCCCCGGTGAGGTCACATCCGTACTACCGCTCAAATCAGTCGGCGGAGCAGCCTGCGCGAGCTTGTCCCCTATTCGATTTGCGTCACCGTGACAACTATTACAGGATGGACTCACTTCGACCAGGCCATCTACGTGTAAAGCTGGGTTCAAGAAATTCCCACTAGCGTCGATGACCTGCGTATGACACTGCGAACATTCCGCATTTTGTGGGTGCGGTGCCGGAGGTGGTAACCCGTGACAACTGCCACATGCCGCTGTCGAGTCACGCGGAGCCGTCCACTTGGGAGCGTAACTGCCGTGGCAGTATGTGCTCGAACAGGTATTCGTAGCTCCATCATAGGCGGGGCTGCTCTGGCCATTGTTCGTCGCTAGCGCACCAAAGGTGACATCTGCTGGACGTTCCGAATCGATGTGTCCCGGACTGTCCACGCTGGCCGGCACGATATGGCATTGGTCGCAAGCAACGGGCGCGTGCGTTGCCGAACCTTGCAAATGGTTCGCGTGGGCGCCTACCCCTGGAAACTTCGAATCGGTGTTCCCCTCTAAATCTGGCGGGGGCCCACCATCGGAATTGGTGCCGTGACAAGAATTGCAGGCCAAGGCGCCTGTTTCGACGATTCCGTCGATATGTAAGTTCTTCGCTACGAAATTGCGATTCTTGTCGATAACCGGGCCGTGGCATTGAAAGCATTCCGCATTTTGGGGATGCGGTGCGGCAGGTGGCAACGAGTGGCAACTGTTCCCACAAGCCCCGGCTGAGTCCCTAGGCGCTCGCCAATTGAATACGCCACTACCGTGACAATAAGTATTCGTACAGGATTTTGTTTTGACGTCGTAACTAGGCTGGTTGCCCTGGTTCTGCGCAAGCGCGCCAAATGTAATCTTCGCGGAACCACTGTTGTCCAAGTGTCCCGGGCTAAATACTTTGTCGTCGGCAGGGACCTGATGGCACTCTGTACAATTGATCGGAACGTGTGAGGCCGACTCAGTCAAGTGGGCCTGATGTGCGCCGACACCAGCTGCGGAAGTTGCAGAATTGCCGTTCAGATCAAATGGGGGCGCAGCCTTCGTAAGGTTGCTACCGGCCCGACTGCTATCGCCATGGCAAGCGGTACAAGTATTTGCCTGGATGGGTGACTCGTGATGCGTTTCGAGACAGCCGGTAACTAGGACGGAAAAGGCCGCCCACTGAACGACTCTGCGTAGGCAGATATTTGAGGTTCCGCGGTCAATTGACATGGCAATACCTGCACATTGCGTCGCGAGTCGAGCGCGAGCTGCGCCAGCCGCTGGGGTGCGGGTTACCCCCGCTGCCGCCGACTCGGTGGCATTGAATGCAATTGGTAGCGGGCCCGTGGTCATGGCACGCCATGCACGAAAGTGGATCGCGACGCGCGACGCGACCATGGAAATCAGGCGAACCAGAGTCGCGAGACATCCAACCTAGTGGATGCGGGTTGGGAGCGCCTAAACGGAGGGCACTCACACCTCGACTTATATGGCAGCTGTCGCAACTGTCCGACGTGTGGCAACGCAGGCACGTGCCCGGTCGGGAGCGCGCTTCAATGGGGTGGCGCACCAAGAAAATCCCCTACATGCTTAAATTCGCGTTCAACCGACTCGGGATGCCGCTGCTCGATTGCCAAACCGCGACGCTGGTCGTGACAATCCGAACACCAAGTGGCCGAATGACACGCCCCGCAAATCGGCGACTGACGAGCCGCGGCAATTCCGTGCCGTTCAAGCCAAGCAGCGTCATGTCGGAGGAAGGTTTGGGGAACGAGACGGCTCAATTCCTGCCGAATGTGACAAGGTGTGCAGTAGCCGCGCTCGAAATCTTGTTGATGACAATCGAGGCACACGGACATGGGTGGCGAACGTACGGAAGTCGCGTTGGGATCAACGACGCCGCCGTGGCAGACCACACATTGGCCGTGAATCTTCTTTTGAATGAGATGTTTGTCGTGCGGAAACAATATCCGATCCAGTCGTTCCGACTTAGCGCGCGCAAACTTCCTGGACCGGTTCATCAACTGAACACCATTGCTGTGGCATTGGCTGCAATTGCTGACCCAAGGAGGAGTATTGATATCCGATTCCTTCATGCGGCCGTGACAGCTGGAACAGGTGAGACAATCATGCTCGCCTGGGCCACCGCATTTTGCCGACAAGTGGGCCATATGCGGAAACCGAGGTGGCGTAGACTGACAGCCTGCGATCACGGCAGCCAATGCGCTGACAACGAGCAAAAATATAAACGTCAGGCGGCGCTTCACGGCTCACCCCCTAACGCGCTGCCGTAAGTATACGCCAAACGGAGCATGGCCTGAGCATCCACCGCTGCGTACGGCGAGTGAAACAGCGACCCTCCCAACATCACTTCCCACTGTCTAAGAAATCTCCACGAACTCGTGGCCACTTGCACACTGGATGTCCGCACGCCTCGAATTGCGACGTCATAGAAATACGTATATTGCTCGGCAGATAGCGTGACAGGGTTCAATAGCCGGTACACGGCTGAGATGCGCGTGCCGTGATAGCCGTTCTCCGGCTCGACCACTCGAGTGTACGCAAACTGAACCAACAATCGGTGCGCATCGTCGGGGTAAATCTTTGCGCCGCCCCGGGTTCGTGACCCTACCCCTTCACCTTGCAGCCATTCAACGAAACTTCCACCGAATAACAATATCCGCGGAGTTATGTGGTAACGCAATTCGCCGCCGACCTCGTCGAATCGGTCCACGGCGAACACCGACAGGACCGATTGGCGCGACATCAGCAGAGTTGGAATCACGCGCCGATACTCGGTTGCGATATCCCAATCGCGACTCGGGTGGAAGCTGACACCGAGGAATGCATCCGCCAGACTTCGGCTATCTACGTCAACCAGGGCACGGCCGCTGGCGTCGACCGCCTCGGTTGGGAAAAAATGAAGATCGAGTGCCGCGTCGCGGCGGCCAAGGGCGTGATCTTCACGTTGTTCGTGAAACGATAGGCCAATTCCTCCAATTCGACTGGCCGTGTACCCCACGCGCGCGCCCATCATCCAATTACCGGAGCGGTCGCTGTTGGGCAACTGGTCGGCGGAAGTTACAAGCGAATCACTCGCGGCGCCCAAGTGTTGATAGTTAGGTCGTGCGTCCCAGCGCGGCAGGACTGTCCAGCCCGCGTAGCCGGACGCATCGAACCCGAGTCGCGATCGGACACCCGCGGAAAATCCATCTAAGTGGGCGAAACGTGCAGCACCCTCCGTAACGTACTGACGTCCAATCTTTACGTAAGACAGACGGTAACGTTGAGTGACGTTAGCAACGGAGACATCACCGTCATACGTTCTTTGGCCACTGCTGCTGCCAACCAACGTTCCAGAGCCCCAGAGTGATAGCTCCATGTCTACGCTGTTTTTTGCCCAGGGCATGTCGGCATCGACAACCCGAAACATCATATAATCGTAGATGGGGAGCGTTGTCTGCGGAGTGACCATTGCGCCCGCGGGGCCAGGTAACAGTGCCCGCTGAAACAGCGGCATATACGTTGAATTGTAAGCCTCTACCGCAAGTATGTCGGCGCTTTTCGTGGAATAATCCGAACTGGGTGGGCGCTTGTCCTCAGCGACCGGTACTGCGTTGGTATGAGTGCTCTTGCCCCACGTGGCTTCAGTAGCCGAGTTCGAAGTGGAGCCTGTGTCGTCTGCAGGCGCCGCACTAGTGAGTGGCAGTGCCAACGTTTGAGCCGCCGACGGACGCGCATAGACGATGTAGAGCAAGGCTCCTGCCATCGTCATGCCCCGGGAAGGCCGTAGCCTCCACGGAGCACGTGCGCTAATGCGATGCGGCATCTTCATAGTTGGACAACTCAAGTTGCAGGCTTATTCGGTTACCAGTTGCGCGTCCTGCAAAATGGCTGGGTATTTGTAACCAGCCCCGAAGTTGACATCAACGCCGAACTTGCCTTCAAAAAGGAGGGTATCGCCCAGCTGCGGTTCGGCTTGAGTAGTAATGGTCAAGTCGAAATTTCCAGACTTCTCGCTGCCAGAGCCGTCTCGTACATGGATGAACGTTTTGCCCATGACTCCCGGCACGGATTTCGACGACTACGGCGCGTACCCGCACTACTTTGCCAGCCAGTGCTTGGCGCTGCGCGTAGATCTCTGCAACCGTATGCCCCGTTTGCCCCTTGGCTTTGGCGACCTTACCAATCGGAATCGACTCCGCGGTGGCCGGGACCTGCGCGTGGGGATTTGGTTGATTCGGATCCGATGGCGGCATTGCCTGACCATTGGCGCCATGCGGATTGTTGGACATATCCATGCCGGCATGCGGGTTGGCACCGCCGTGTTCCGCAACCTGCCCCTGGCCTTCGAGGGCACCAAAATAGATTTTATCGAACTTGCGATTCAGAGCGGTGCTCTGAAAGTTTTCCATGGCCTGAGCCTGAACTACACGCACCGAATCGCCTAGCTTGAGGTCCTTGGCAGAGGTCACGGCAGCCCAGGTACCCGGTTGGCCCGACGCACCGATACGCAAATACGTATAACGCGGCACCTGAATAATTTCCAAAATCTGGCCCTGAATCGACGACGCATCCTTGGAGTCTTGGTCTGAGTGCTCAGTCGCTGCGGCAAGCTCCGGGATTTCATTGGATGCCCGTTTCTCAACGTGCGAATTGGAAACACTTCGCGTTGCGGCAGCCGCTATCGCGCCTACAACCAATGCCGCAATCAGCAGCCCAACTTGAGTCGATTTTTTCATTGTCGCCATCTGATGAACCTCCGTGTTCGGAGCTCTACTTGAATAGGTGGCAAGATGCGCATTGCGAACCTTGCGGAAAATGGTCCTTTTTATCTTTGTGACAGGTCAGGCACTTGTCGCGCCCTTGAACCTTTACGGCGTGGGACTCATGGCAAGTAAGGCACTTTTCGTGGCCTTTGGACGCGTGGCTTCCCGGTCGCGATTGGTGACAGCCCTGGCAAGAGGGCAGCTTGTCAGTGTGGGGTTCGTGGCACCCTTTGCAATTTGAATGCGTGCCGGAAAGTACTCGCGTGGCTGCTGCCTCCGGGGCATGACAAGTCACACATCGACTGAACCACGGCACAGGCGCCTGATGTGGGCTGTGACAACCAAGGCAGCGATGTCCCTTGAACAGTGACTTTGCCGCAATCGGCGCATGGCACTCGGAACAAGGAGTAGGCGGAACTGGGGCGTGCTTGTTGTGACAGCTCTGGCAGCCTCGATGTGCCACCGGCGTCCAACTGCTGGCGCCAGCCAATTGAGACGTATGGCAAGCCCCGCAAGTGGGCCCCCCTTTGGCCGACTTGTGTGGGGCGTGACACGACGTGCAGTCCGCATGTTTGCCGTGAATTTCCGGAACGGCCTGATGACAACTTCGACAAGTCAGTTCCGGGCTTGCCGGTGGCCCATGCGCCTGATGGCACTTCAAACAGGCTCCGGAATGCGGCCCACGTTGGTCAGCTCTATGGCAATTCAGGCAAACTGTGGCAGATTTCTGGAATTGATGCGGCTGGTGGCAAGAGCTGCATCGCTTGTGCATGTCAACCGGTGCTTTGACGACCAGTGTTCTTTCTTTCTGGTGGCAATTGCCGCAACGCCCGAGTGTGGCACCGACGTTGTGCTGATCATGACAAGAAGCACACACATGATGCGGAGCCGGTTTTTGATTGCTTAACGCCGCAGCCTGCTCGGTGTGACAACTGTTGCATGCTTTGACGGCTGCTTTACTCTGATGGGGCTCGTGACACTTGAGGCAATCAGTGTGACCATGGTTCTGTTGGGCCGTGTGACAATTGACGCAATTACTAACGGTTTTCGCTTCGGAATGACCTTGGTGGCACGTAAGACAGTCCGTGTGCCGCGTGTCCGTCCAGGCCGCTATCGTTTCCTTTTCCTTCTTGTGGCAATTGGCGCAATCGACACGAGTCACCCTGAAGATATGCGGCTTATGGCAACTTGAACAGTTTTCGTGGTGACCCGCCAGGACGTTTGAACCCGCTACGGGTACCTTTCTTTGATGGCACTGCGCGCACAAGGCGGGTGTCTTCGGACGGGGCCCATGAATCTGGTGACAAGTAGTGCAATTCGGATGACCAACAATTTGAGATTGCTGGTGTTGCGTCATGACCCCTTTGTGACAACGCTCACAATCCATCCCACGGCGCCGGTCACCCGCGTCGGCAGCGTGCGGATCATGGCAAAGGCGACAAGCATTGACGTTGCCGTGCGTGGCGTCGGCACTGATGACCAACTTGCTGAGCAACGAAGGATCCACACTCGAGGGGCCGGTGGGCCTTCCGCTGTGACACTTCATGCAACCAGTAGCTGGAATTCCGCCAGTTGCCGTAGGCGGCGCCTTGAAGTCGTGACACGAAAGGCACGTGACCTTTGCCATACCGCGGTCGTTCATTTCGCCGCGGTTGTGCATTATCAGCTGTGAGTGACACTTTTGGCACACGCCCTCTCGAATGGCTGTCGAATGGGACTTGAGCTCGTGACATTCGTTGCACAGTAGCTTCGTCTTGTTGACTACGTGCGCCAGGTGGCCACTCGTGAGCGCAATATTCTTCTTGGATTTCGGGTCCAAGTGGCACGTTCGACAACGCGCATAATCGGGTTGCCCGTGTAGGACTGATTTGGCACTTCCACCGAACCAGCCGCCAACGGCTATTCGCGAGCCCTTCCAGAACTCCGAACGATGGCAATCTTGGCACGCGAGATTCTTGTGCGCGTGCTGGCTAACCGTCTTGGAAGTGTCGCTGTGGCAAGAAAGGCAATACGCGGACTCGCGTACGACATAGTGATGGGCCTTGTAGCCCCCTGCAAAAGCCGTGCAGACGAGGAGCAACAAAAGTAAACCGACGCGGTTCGGCGCCTTCCTGAGGCGTTCGAGCAGTCGGTGCTTGAAATCGACGGCAGCCATCGGGAAACTACTTAGTTAGCGACAAGCAACTACCTTGATCCCCAACGACTTCCCATGGGCGATTGGCGAAACTTGGTCCTGCGATGAAATAGGTGGTCCATGGGCATGGGTCGAGTCGTGAAGTTGGTGGGGCCGCCCGCACCGGCGGCGTGTTACATACCACGACTTTAACGGCTTAGATGATATTCATTAATGACTCCCACGCGGTCTCACCTCTCACCGTAGTTTGTACGGAGTCCTTGGCCGGCAGGGCAATTCAGCCGAATCCGCTTCATTTTGAGCGACCACGGCCGTCAAATCCTGCAACAATGCGCGAAAACGCCTGAGAGCGATTAATGTCTATGTTGAGCCGCCTTCTGTGTCTTGGTGCACGAGCATCACTGGGTTTGGTTATTTTCCTGGTTGCCTGCGAGACAGAACGCGATGCGCAACCGACCCCACCGCAACAGTCCATTGCCGCCCCCAAGGTCGCGCGCAGCGCCGAATCCGCTTCGACCGAGGAAATTACCCAAGAAATACGCAAATCATCCCACGCAGAGCTCGATTGTTCGGACTGCCATGCACCGGCTGCAAAAGACGCCATCCTACTCGAGGACAATCGCGCAACGATTGGCAAGGCGGATTGCGGACACTGCCATGAGTTAGAGCGCAAGGCGTACGAGCAGAGCGTCCACGCGCAGGCCTTGAGAGACGGCCAAGCTGGGGCTGCAAGTTGCGCCAACTGTCACGGCTCGCATTTCATTCTTCCGGCAAGCGACGTCCGTTCACAAGTATTCAAGAGAAACCTCCCGGAGACCTGCGGCGTTTGTCACAAGAACCCCGAAGTAGCGAAGAAGCTCGGCATCAAGCGACCGTACGCGGTTCAATTCTATCTCGACAGTTTGCATGGCAAAGCCCTGGTGCAAAACGGCCTCCTAGCGGCGCCCACTTGTACGGATTGCCACAGCTCGAGCCACACGATCCGGCGAGCGAGTGATCCACTCTCAACGGTGTATCGCAACAATATTCCTCAAACCTGCGGCCGCTGTCACATCGGGCCGATGAGTGAGTATGCCCTCGGCATTCACGGCAAGAAACTCGCTGAAGGCAACAAAAAGGCACCTGTCTGCAGCGATTGTCATACGGCTCACGAAATAGTTGGACCTACCGGTGGCTTCAAACTCGCCAGCGACGAACTTTGCGGCAAGTGCCATATCTCTCGCCTGCGCCAGTACTTGCAATCATACCACGGCCGCGCACATGACTTAGGCTCGCAAAAGGTGGCCGCGTGCTTCGATTGCCATGGGGTGCACGCGATACTTCCGGTTTCCGATCCAGACTCTACATTGTCGGCCGCTAACCGACTTAACACCTGTAGAAAATGCCACGCGAACGCCCCCCCGCGCTTCACGAGCTTTCGCGCCCACGCCGACTACCAGGACAAGCAACATTACCCGATGCTGTATTGGGCCTTCGTCATCATGACGAGCCTAATCGTAGGAACGTTCGGCATTTGGGGAGTGCACACGCTATTCTGGGTGCTGCGAACACTCGTGGTCTATCTGAAGAATCCCGCCGCATTTCGCCAAGAAAAGCGACGAGTTCGCGACGAGCGTCAGGGCAAATTGTATACGCGGTTTCGCCCGGTTGATAGATTCTGTCACTTCCTGATCATCATTAGCTTCCTGATTCTGGTTTCCACCGGAATGCCGTTGAAGTTTCACGATACGGCTTGGGCCAAGGCGATGTTCAATTTACTGGGGGGCGCTCACGTAGCAGCGCGCCTCCATCGGTTTGGTGCAATTCTTAGCCTTACCTACCTTACCATTCATTTATGGAGTCTCCTCGGTCCTGTGAAGCGTCGCTGGGACACATTCCGCGACCAAACGGGTAAGTTCCGCGTTCGGCGCCTACTTGGGTTCGTTTTTGGGCCTGACTCACCACTACCCAACTGGGATGACCTGCGTGACATTCGCGATCACTCCAAGTGGTTCTTCGGTCGGGGACCGAAGCCTAAGTTCGATAGATTCACGTACTGGGAGAAGTTCGACTACTTTGCGGAGCTGTGGGGGAGCGCTTTCATCGGCATCTCAGGGCTCGTGATGTGGTTTCCGGTGCAGGTGAGTCACGTTTTGCCGGGCTGGATAGTGAATTTAGCGCAAATTGTGCACAGCCAGGAGGCACTGCTAGCTGCCGGTTTCATTTTGACATTCCATTTCTTTAACAGCCATTTTAGGCTCGAAAAGTTCCCACTCGACACTGTCATGTTTTCGGGTCGCATTACCGAAGCCGAGATGCGCCACGAACGCGCGCGCCAGTACGAGAGACTTTCCGCCGAAGGCCGGCTCGAGGAACTCGAGGTGCGCGATGATTGGGACAATTGGAAGTACGTATTCAATACCTTTGGAATGACGGCGCTCATCATCGGCCTAGTCCTGGTCACCGGCATCTTCATTGGGTTGGCTAAGCAATGGTTCAATTGGTAAGCTCGGGGCGACTAGCCCTTAGTTGAATCATGAGCCGGATCCTGCGCGTTAGCGCGTACATATTCTTATCCGTGTCGATGTTCCTCGGCGCCTGCACGCGCGAGCGCAATTTGGCCAAAGACGAGCCAAATGAGGCAGCTGAGAACAAAGATATGTCCGCCAGCTTGGATGCCCCACCGCCCGGGAGCATTGCGGAGGAACTTCGGACTTCGGTACATGCGAACGTTGGCTGCACGGGTTGTCACGCCGGCAATTCTGTGCCAACGGCAAACGCAGCGGACGCCGGGAGCCAACTCGGTATGGCGCGCTGCGGCCATTGTCATCAGCAGCAAGTCACGGCGTACCAGGCAAGCGTTCATGCGAAAATTGCGTCGGGCAGCGGCAGCGAAGCCGCAGGTTGCGTCGGTTGTCACGGCGACCACGATATTTTGCCCCATCAAAATCCGCAATCGCGTGTAAATGCACACAATTTGCGGGCGACTTGCCGGGGTTGTCACCGGCTGTCCAAAGACTCAAATCAGAGCACCGCCAACGCCGTCGCAAATCCGCAGCATACCGACGGCATCCACCTCAACGCGCCAGCGGCGCCCACCTGCGTGAATTGTCACGGCACGGCCCACGAGATTCGCGCTGTGCAAGAGACTAGTAACCCGGTCTCGCGGAGCAATGTTGCAAGTACTTGCGGAAAGTGCCACGCGGAAGTCGAGCGCGCTTATCGACTGAGCGAACACGCGCGGGCAGCATCGAGGCCTGGGGTTGACTCACCCACTTGCAGCACTTGTCACGCACCCCACGAAATTGCTCAATCGCTAGTTAGTTTTCGGCTCCGCAGCGATAAAATTTGCGGAAGATGCCACTCGAGTCGCCGCGACAGATATCTCGACACGTATCACGGACGTGCGCATGACTTAGGCGACACCCAAGTAGCCGCATGTTACGACTGTCACGGCGCACACCAGATCAATAGGGCAGACGATCCACGTTCGACGGTTGCACCGGCAAACCGGGCAGCCACCTGCCAAAAGTGTCATCGCCTGGCAAGCGCGAACTTCGCAAAGTTCATGCCGCATGCGGACCATACGGATCAACGGCACTATCCGGCGCTCTATTGGTCATTTGTGACCATGACCGCCCTGCTGCTGGGAGTCTTTGCGTTCTTTGGCCTGCACACGTTATTGTGGTTGCTTCGGAGCCTTGTCCTCTACTTCGACAATCCAGCGCAATTTCGCCAACTCAAACGCAATTCGCGGGAGCAGGCCGGTACCAAGGTTTACGTGCGCTTCAGGTCGGTTGATCGCTTGTGCCACTCATTGTTGATCGTCAGTTTCATGCTGCTCGTTGTGACGGGGATGCCCTTAAAGTTTCACTCGGCTCCGTTCGCGCAATTTCTTTTTGCGTGCTTCGGTGGCGCGCGGGCCGCGGGGCGATTACACAGGTTCGGGGCACTACTGACGCTCGGCTATTTCGTGATTCATCTTCTTAGCCTGATCGGTCCAACCCGCCGCGCGCGCTCTCAGTATATAGATGCCCAGGGTCGCTTCAGCCTAAAAGGATTCTTCGCGTTTGCGACGGGCCCGGATTCCCCAATCCCTAATCTTCAGGATCTGCGAGACTTCATCGCGAACGTGAAATGGTTCGTCGGCAGGGGTCCGCGCCCGAGTTTCGATCGCTTCACGTACTGGGAAAAATTCGACTATTTTGCGGTTTTTTGGGGTGTGACGGTGATTGGCCTTTCCGGCCTCGTCATGTGGTTTCCGCTCCAAATAACGCAGGTTTTCCCGGGGTGGATTATCAACGTTGCTCACTTCGTCCACAGCGACGAAGCCTTGCTAGCCGCTGGATTCATCTTCACTTTTCATTTCTTCAATAGTAATTTCCGCCCCGAGAAATTTCCCCTCGATCTGGTGATGTTCTCGGGCCGAGTAACAGAATCAGAGATGCGCCACGAACACGCCCGGCAATACGATCGTCTATCCAAAACAGGTCAACTAGAAGGATTACAGATTCACGACGAATGGCCAAGCTGGCGATGGTTATTTGCTCCCTTGGGTGCGACGGCAATCGTGCTCGGGTTGGTCTTGGCAGTGGCAATTTTCTGGGCGATGATTCGACACTATTAGTGGGGGCCGAAGCCTCTGCCTAGTCGTATGCGGTGCGAAGAGCAATATCTAAATAGTTGACTATCGCCCAGGCATCAATTCATTGCTCGACTCAGCGCCCAAGAAATATTTCTTCAAGGGTTTCCCATGAGCGGCTCGGGCACTCGCGGGATGAAAGCCAAGCAATCCGAAATTGAGTAATCGAAGTAATCCCGAAAATTCTGCCAGAAAATATCATTTTTGGCTTAGACAAGATGAAAAGATGGGCTCAGCCCCTCGTCGCGAGAAAGCCATCACAATTGAATATTCTTGTGGAAACCTGTGGTCTCCGTATTTTCACGCAACTCCAAAGTGCGTTGGAAGGATCGCATCTTTTTGTTTCGGTGTTATCTCGCAAAATCTCAAAACTGCCGATAAAAGCGGCTGTCCGTAAAATACACTTAGTCGTTTTTGTGGTGCAATGCCGCTATTAGTATTCTAAACATACTCCGTAAGGATGAGAGTATTCCTCTCGCCCGTGATCAGTATCGCGCGTAAACACTGTCACGGATTTTTGAACGGGATATTGAAAGAAGGATAACTATGAAGAATCTGGCGGGAAAAGTCAGTCATCTTCTCATCGCTGGCATACTAGTAATGGCCGGCTGTGGCGGTAAGGGTGACCCTGGTGCCGCGGGCAGCACAGGCAGTAAAGGCGATACTGGTGCACCGGGAAATAACGGTAGCAACGGCGACAACGGCAACAACGGCGCCAATGGGGACGCAGGCCTCCCAGGTAAGAATGGCACCAACGGCTCGCCCGGCGATGCGGGTTTGAGCACTGCTCCGTTGAGTCTAACCATCACCAACTCAATAACGAACGCTGCGGTTTCGGGGGCTACCGTCACACTCGCTCCGACAGGCGCGATCGCAATCGACGCAACCACTGGCAAGGGTTCGGCCACTTTGGCTATCGGCGACTACACGCTGACAGTCAAAGCAACCGGGTACACCACCGTCACGCAGGACGTAGAACTTGTCGCAGGCTTTGCTCAAGCGATCACGATCAAGCTCGTTCCAACGGCCAACGTGGTCGCCAACGCAGGCACCGATCTAACAGGGCAAACACTCGGCGCAACGGTAACATTGCCGGCCGCAACCGCCAGCGTCTTGGACGGCAGCACGGGCACGACCTATTCATGGAAGCAAGTCTCCGGTCCCACCGTAACGCTTACCGGCACAACCACGGCGACACCGTCCGTGACTCTGCCCGATGCAGCTGGCGTCCAGGCAGCCCTCATCGACGCTCTCACTTCCGCAACGGATGTGACATCGGCTAGCAATGGGGACCCAATCAGGCGTCTCGACGTAATGGGCATCAATCCGTATTCGATTTCGGAAGCCACGACTGTCGGGTTGCAAGTAACCGTTACTACAAGTAGCGGCACCTATACAGATACCGTAAACGTCTCGACGACCTCTCCGTTCGTGGTCACTACGGGTCTGCGCAACGTGCCCATCGGCATTCCGCAGTTGCTAGAGGCAGGCCCACTTCCGACTGGAACTACGGTTTGGGCATGGTCGCTTACGACAGTGCCCGCCAGCTCGGCGGCAACCCTGACCGGTGCCGCAACGCAGTTCCCGACGTTTAAGCCTGACATTGCGGGTATCTACGTAATAAGTGAGGCGAGCACTGGCGGCAAACTCACCTTGTACGCGGGCACTTGGAGCACCGGCGCGCTCGACAAGAGCAACGTGGACCCAAAGACTGACATGGCTCTTGGTTTTGCGCCGGCTGCTTGCATCGAATGTCACGACGGCCAAGCCGGTGACCCGCCAAACGTTTGGGCAGAGTGGAGCAAAACAGGGCACGCCTTCATTGTTCCGGAGAACATTGACCCGCCCGGCGGCCATTGGGCGTTCACGTCCTGCGGTTCGTGCCATTCGGTCGGTTACGACACGACAGCCGTAAATGGGGGTTCTGACGACTCCTATGCGGCGATTCTCGCGGGCAATTCGAAATACGTAATTCCGAGCGGCGCTCCTGGTTCCTTCGCGTCCATGTTCAACTCCACGGACACGAATGTCCCGAAGTTGGCAAGCCAGATGAACGTCCAGTGCGAGAATTGCCACGGTCCAAACGTTTCGGGTGGTCACAAGACCAGCGACAGCACCAAGGCAACGTACGACGCAACCGCGCGTGTCAGTCTAAAGGCTGAAGTCTGCGGCTCTTGCCACGGCGAGCCAACGCGGCACGGTCGTTACCAGCAATGGCAGGACTCGAAGCACGCCAACACTTCGTTGGCCATGCAGCGAGCCGCTGCGGATGCAACTACCCCGCTGCCGGCGTACCCGGCAAGTGATACCACGAACTGCGATGCAACTTGCCAAGCAGCGTGGGTGAGCAAAACCAATAACGGCAATCACTGCGCACGCTGCCACTCGGGTGAAGGCTACGTGATTTGGCAAGATCAGGCTGCGGAGTGGTCAACGAAAGAGGGACTTTCGAGCCCAGACTTTAACCACAAGATCCAGGGTGACGACACACTTGCGGCGGATGCCAATCTGACCCAATTAGTCGCATTCGGTCTCGTCAAAGCCAATGTCCACTCACAGACATGTGCGACCTGCCACGATCCACACGACGTGGGCATGACGGCGCAAGAGCAGCCGTTCATCGACCCGACTACAGGCAATCTGACGGATCCGACGAAGAACAACACGACGAACGTGCGCGTAATGGGCGATATTGCCATGCTGCCTGCGGGCTTCCCCGCACCCGGTCTAGGCAAAGGCGCAATCTGCGCCACCTGTCATAACGGCCGCAATGGCGCTCACAACGACACCGTGGATCCCGCAACGTACGGTACAGCCGGCGTTTCAACGCCGCATGACAGTACAGCGGCTGAAGTCGTGCTCGGCCAAAACGTGTACTTCGTGACCAACGGGCAGCGCGGCGGCCACTCGTTCATCGCGAATGCCTGCGTGAATTGTCACATGGAGCTCACGCCTCAACCGGCCAACTTCAGCTTCCCGGGGACTGGCACGAACCACAGCTTCGCGGCCGACATGAGCATCTGCAAGAATTGCCACGGCGCGTTCGACGGCGGCTCGATTCAGACGGCCACCAAGACGTCCCTCTCCAACCTGGCAACGTTCATCGGAACCCAGGGAGGCAAAGCGCTCAATGGGAAGGTGATCTGGGCCCGCGCACAGCGCATCCCGGCTAGCGCAACCGACACGACTACGGTCTACTCGCACGCCGCCTCAACCGGGACGGATCTCTCGGCGTACAACGTCAAGGTGGACCTCACCGCCGGCAACAGCGTCGTCTCGGGTGTACTGCTCGAGAATACGTCAAACCTGCAGATCACGTTGGCCAGTCCAATCCAAATTCAGTGGACGGACGGAACCGCGCCGGTGGCAGTCAAGACGTTCATCATCTCCATGGCGAACATCAGGATCGACGACGGCACTGGCACAACTCCGATAGCCACCTTGCCCATCAGCCTCAACGGCAATATGGCCAAGGCGATCTGGAACTACATCACGCTGTATCGCGAAGGCAGCTTCGGGATTCATAACCCGGGCTTCACCAACTCGGTCATCGGCGCCACGATGGCTCAAGACATGAGCAAGTAAATTTGGTCGCGGCGGGGGCGCCCTCTCGGTGGCGTCCAACATCAGGGCCTCTGGCAAAACCAGGGGCCCTTGGTCTTTTTGTATCCCTTGGTTTGGATGTCGTGGGCCCACTGAAAAGTGGCTTACCGTGAGAAAAAAACAAAATACGACAACTGACAGGGCTCAAGTCGCGCGAAGCCAAGACCCGGCACAATGCAAGGCCTTTCGCGTCGATGAAGCTCGTGTGCTACTGCAATGTTCGGTGAATATTCTCGGTTGGTCCACACAGCACCCCAATTACCGGGGGACCATTGGATCCGTACATAACACCGAGTTAATTTTCGGATGCATCGGCCGATTGGATATTCTAAAATGACTCTGTGGACGGAGAGGCATCCTCTCAGCCGCGCTCACAACCGCGCGAAAAGCTGCCACGGATCTTCGACAGGGCTTTTGAAAGAAGGACGACCATGAAGAAGCTGGCAGGTAAAGTCAGTCATCTCGTCATTGCTGGAATGCTTATTATGACCGGCTGCGGCGGTGGCAATGGTGACGCAGGTGGAGCCGGCAGTCGCGGCGAAAAAGGGGACGCAGGAATACCCGGAGCGAACGGGGCCAACGGCGACGCTGGTCTCCCCGGGGCCAACGGGACCAACGGAAAGGACGGGGCCAATGGTGATAATGGGGACGCTGGCGCCGACACCGCTTTGTTGAATCTCAGCATTGTCAATTCGCTCACGAATACCGGAGTTTCAGGTGCCACGGTCACTTTGGTGCCCGCAGCCACAGCTATGCTCACGGCGGATAGCAGTGGTAAGATCTCCACAACGTTGCCGAACGGGGCGTATAAGCTAACTATTTCTGCTGCGGGCTACACGACGCTCACGCAAAGCGTGGGAGTTTCCCCGAGCGTTGCGGGGCCGCTCACGATCAAGCTGGTTCCGGCTGCCAACGTCTATGTCAGCGCAGGGGCTGACGTAATAGGGCAGGCTCCTGGCGCAACAGTATCGCTGACGGGAGTGGCGACACCGTTAGACGGCAGTTCGGCGATTACTACGTACTCTTGGGCACAAACTGGCGGTCCCGCAGCCACGCTGACGGATGTCAATACGGCCACGCCGAAAGTGACGCTGCCGCCAGCATCGGCATATAAAGACACCTTGATTAAATCGCTGGCGGCCCCGCCGATTACGGCCGCAAGTTTGGACGTCACCGCTCCCACTTCGTTCCCGGTTCGCTTGGATGTCTTGGGAATCAACCCCCATTCGATTGATGCTGCCTCGAGGGTAGCACTGACGCTGACGGTAACAACATCATCCGGGTCCTACACGTCCACGGTCAACGTCTCCGCGAATGTGCCCTTTCAAGTGACTACCGGCCTACGCAACGTTCCCGTGGGGATTCCGCAAGTGCTTCAAGCCGCGGCATTGCCGGCGGGTGCTTCGGCGTGGAATTGGTCAGTCAGCGCCGCAAGCGCTCCCGGTTCAGCGGCAACCATTACCGATCCCACCTCACAATACCCAATATTTACGCCCGACGTAATCGGCAAATATGTGTTTACCGAAGCCTCGACCGGCGGCTCGATTACGCTTTACGCCGGCAATTGGGGCGGTGCCATCGGCGGGGTCTCCGCCACCGACGGTTTACCCCTAATATCGAATGGCTGCGCCATCTGTCACAACGACACAATTGCGCCCAATAAGTGGCCGGACTGGCGCATGACCGGTCACGCACAAGCCTTCAGCAATAACATTGATGATCCTGCTAACCACTTCTCCGTCGCTGCTTGTGCAAGCTGTCACACCGTCGGATATAACACGCTAACTTCAGCGGCGAACGGCGGCTTCGACGACGTCATGACCGCTGCTAGTTGGGTGCAGCCGCCAGGTGCCGCGAACAATTATGCCAACATGTTCACGAGCGGCAACACCAACGAGGTGAAGCTCGCCGGCCTCGCGAATGTGCAGTGCGATAGCTGCCATGGTCCGACTAACTCAATGGGTCACCCTCCAAACGCCGGAGCAGGCGCAACTCCGGATCCAGATTCTCGAGTCAGCATAAAGTCTGAGGTCTGCGGCAGCTGCCACGGCGCGCCGCCACAATTCGGCCGTTATCAGCAATGGAAGGAATCACTACACGCGAACTACAACGGCGCCTCACGCGGCGTTGCAACGACCGCCAACGACAACGCTACGACCGGTGACAATAGAGCCAACAATTGTGCCCGATGCCATACCGGTCAAGGATTCCTGACCTGGGTCGATCAATCCGCCGATAGCGACGGAACCACCGGAAATATGAACCGGTTTCTCCAGGGTGCCGCGAACAACGGCAATGGTGGGAACGCCACCGGTTCAGAACTCCGTGCCCTCGGGCTAACTGCTGCCGAGGTTCACCCGCAGACCTGCGCCACTTGTCACGACCCGCACGCAACAGGCAATACCTCACTTATACCCAACAATGCGACCGTGCGCGTTTCCGGCGATATTGGCATGACAGCCGGTGGTTTTATGGCCGTCGGGCTCGGGCGCGGCGCTGTGTGCGTAGCTTGTCACAACTCGCGCAACGGGAAGCATGACGACACCGTGCTCGCAACCGACCCGGTTGCCCCCGTTGCCTTCGGTACCCCGCATGATGGTCCGATGAGCGACGTCTTGTTGGGTGTAAACGCGTACTTCGTGACGCCCGGGCAGCGCGGCGCCCATTCGTACATTGCCGATACGTGCGCGACTTGTCACATGGAATTGACGCCTCCCCCGGCCGATCTGAGCTTGCAAGGAATGGGGACCAACCACACTTTCAAGGCGGACTTGACGATTTGTTCGAATTGCCACGGCGCGTTCGACGGCGGTTCGCTTCAGGCAACTACAACGACTTCAATGGCCAGCCTCGGGAGCAGCATCGCGAACGCAGTCATGACCAAGCTCAACAACGGTACGGCCGGCACGGTACTATGGGTCCGCGCTCAAGACCCGGTGACTAACTACTTTACGTCGTCCGCAGCGGGAACCTCGAATGTGACGTTCGACACGTTGACAAACCCGATCACGGCAATGTCGTTGATGAACGCATCCACTTTCCAGATTACTCTAAAGACTGCAGTCGCGACGCCCACCTGGTTCAACGGAACGACCGCAGCCTCTGGGCCCGCCACGACAAAGACTTTCGACGTGTCTGTCTCGACAATCAAAGTAGACAATGCTGGCGCGGCAGGCAACTTGGCGTTCTTCCCGGGTTCAGCCACGGGTGCTTCGGGTTCAACGGCTACTGGAACACCCGGAACTCTCTTCAAGGCCCTTTGGAACTTCAGTCTGTTGACTAATGACCAAAGCCTCGGCGTTCACAATCCAGCCTTTTACCGTACGGTTATCAGCGCCACTACGACGGCGATGCAGAATGGCGCAAACTAAGCGCAGTCACTGAGAATCCGTCGCGTAACCTTCGGGCCCGAGGTGCCATACTTCGGGCCCGTGCTCATTTCATGATTCTGACTTTACCCACTTTTCCGCGGGAAATAGACATAAAAATTACCCATTCGAGCTAGAGGGTGGAAGGGACCTTCGCACCCGCTAATCTGCACCCCATGTACGGCGAGCAGCACCCATCGCGACTCGCGCTCCGGGAGGCGCGCGAGACGACGATTGACCAACTGTCGGAGAGTTTCGCGCGGGACGAACTGTCCCTGGATGAATTCGAGCAGCGGGTGGACCGAGCGTATGCGGCAGCGAGCCCCGAGGAGGTTCAGTCACTCGTGAGCGATCTCACGATTAGGTCAGCCCCAAGGCGCGTGCAAACCGAGGGCAATCCTCAGAAACCCGACCCCGAGACTGCAATCGTCGCGATGCCAGCGCAGGGCCTGCGTTTGCGAGACAAACGTCGAGTGGGCCTTGCGATATTCGGAAATGTCGAACGACATGGGCGCTGGACATTGGAACCCGATTCCGAGGCGCTCGCCGTATTTGGCAACGTCGAGCTCGATTTGCGCGAAGCGGTGATTGCCGAGGGCGTTACGGAACTACACGTGCGCGCCATTTTCGGCAATGTCGAAATCATCGTGCCCCCGACCATTTCGGTGGATTGTCACGGCCTCTGTATCTTCGGCAATTTCGAGGGGCCGCAGCGCGCCGTGAAGGACGACGGCACGCCTGTTCTGCGAATCACTGGTAAGGCAATATTCGGTAACGTCGAGGTATCGACCGGAGTCCGGGGTCACCTCGGCCGCGCGCCATTCGCAGGTAGATTCGTCTCCGAGGACCCCGAGTCCTCCTCGCTGCCCCCACTCACGCCACGTCGTTTGCCGCCCGAGAAATAGTGTTTCGGTTCGCATCGCTCGCGAGCACCAGCCGTGCGCCGCGCTACACGGGTGACTTCAATGCGCCGACGAATCTGGCGCTGGACCGGGAAAGAAACGCTCCGCTTGGCGTTTGGCTAACTTGTCGAAGCGCCCCTGCTGTTCGGGATTGAGAACGGCGCGAATCTCGGCATCGGCTTTGGCTTTGTACGCGCGCACGGGATCGCCACATTTTTGCATCATTTCGCCCATTAGTCGCCGGCGTTCGGGCGCTTGACGTTCGAGTATGGCAGCAACCGAAGTGCGTTGTTCCGACGACAAGTTCAGCGCGCGTTGCAGTGCACGCATCCGCAGGTCGTTATGCGGAGCCCCATGTTCCAAAAGACCAACCATTCGGTGGTGGGTCCAACCGAGCGACGCGGCGACACCCGTCCCGGCGCCACCGGCAAACACGCCCACAAGTACCAATAGAGCCTTGATGTTGCTTCGATTCACCATTCGAGGTCTACCGTTCCATATGACATTGCTTGCATTTCATCGGCACGGGATGCCCCATCGACGGCAAACACGGTTGCCAAGGCCACCGCGACAAACGAGACGATGAGCCCGTAACGACCGACGCGCCAAAGGCCTGCGCGCCAATCGATGCCCCCATTTTGCAAGACGGCGAGCATAACACGCTGCTCGAACCCAGAGCGAGACTGGATACTTTGAGTGGCGAGCCTCAGCTGTGCCAAGCGCTCCTCGATTAGGCGAGATTCATTATCCATGTTTCTGGCTCCGCTGTCTAAGGGCAACGCGCGCACGAACTAGGCGCTGTTCGACAGCACCTTCGCTGCAGCCCATCGCTTGGGCAATTTCCAAATTGCTCATCCCTTCAAACACCGACAAAACCAAGGTGGTTCGCTGCTCGGGGACGAGTTCGTTCATCCAATCGTTGAGTTCGATCAGGGCCAACCGCGAGTCGGCCCCCGCCGCACCGTCCCAACCGGCTTCCAGCTGCGAGTCGTCCAGACGCGGCCGGCGCCGCCGACTCCGCAGTGCATCGATGGCTCGGTTGATTACGATCCGCCGTAGCCAAGCCGTCAAGTGTGCACGCCAATCGAACTGACCCTGAGTCAGCGCCTGGTAAGCACTGATGTAGGATTCTTGAACGACGTCTTCCGCTTCGGCCATGTCGCCAATCACTCGTGCGGCCACTCGAACCAGTTGGTCACTAGTCGCCTGAACAATTTCTCTAAAAGCCTCAAGATCGCCTCGCTTGACGCGGTCGGCTGCGTTTTCCAGGGAAGGCAATTACTCTTGACTCCAACTTGGTCCAGACGCCTAACGACTATTTGCTAGGACGCTGCGCCCGGTGCAATCCCTACGCCACGCCAAGAATCGATGATACGCAAAGACTCGTTTAACACCCCTTCCAATATCAAGGAACCGGCCCCGGAGCTAGTGTAATGAACAGCAACATCCCCGAATTGCCGCTTGTCCAAGTGCCGCACCAACAAAAGGCTTCGACGGAGCCGTTGATTTATTCCGAACCCGCTTGAACCCTGAACGCCTGGCCCCTTCCGGCGATGCAGTAGATGTCCTCGTCGGCGGGTATCCAGGCGCATTCACCCCGTGCGAGCAATAGTTTGTCGTCGCGGGCGCCCAATAGATTGAGGGTTCCGTCCACGCAAAGAAGGATTTCCGGGCCGCGACGCTGGGAAGTGCACCAAGAAGTGTGCTCTTCGAGATCCACGCGAGACACGCTGAATTGCGGTGCATCGGTCAGGAAGATTTTTTCTAACGGACCCCGGTCTTCAGGCGCCACGAGCACCAGTGATTCTGATTCGAATTTGGCCACGCCGAGCAATTCGTCGACGTCCACGTGTTTGGGGGTCAGGCCGCCACGCAGCACGTTGTCCGAACTTGCCATCACCTCAACGGCGAAGCCGCGCAGGTATGCGTGCACAGCGCCTGCCGGGACGAACAAACCAGCCCCTGGAGCGAGCATCAGATGGCGCAGCAACAACGCCACGAACACGCCCATGTCGCCGGGGTAGAGCGCTGCAAGGTGCAGCAGAAGCGCGACGTCGCGCTGCGGTGAATTCGGCTGCCCTGATATGGCTTCACAGGCCTGCATTCCAGCCCTGAACAGCGATGCTTGAGTGCTCAGTGAGGCATTCAACCAATTTGCAACGACTTGACGCAGTCCCAGTTGATTCGGGTTTGATTCGAGCGTTTTTTGTGCCCCTTCAAAACAATCGCCGCCCAATGTTTCGAAGAGGTCAATCAACTCGCCGATGGGGCGAAAGCCACACAAGACTTCGAACTCCGTAAGGGGGCACAGTAGTTCAGGCTTAGGCCAATTGTCGCGATAGTTTGCCTTGGGATCGGCAACGGATATTCCCCGGAGCCGCTCTCGTTGAAAGCCAACTTGAGCTTGTACTTGCGAAGGGTGAACCTGAATCGACAGGGGTTGGTCAACCGCCAATACCTTGAGCAGAAACGGCAATCGGTCATATCGGCGCATCAGTTCGAGGCCGAGCTGGCTTTGAGGATCTTCATTGATGCGAGCATCCAACCGATACGGCTCGCCATCGATTTCGATTGAACTGGGCGCCTGCGGATGCGCCCCAAACCACAGTTCGGCTTCAGGGGCGAACGTCGGTGCGGAACGCCCCTGAAATTGAGCGAGCATCGTGTGCGAGCCCCAACGGTAATTCTGAATTTCCCCAGATAGCCTTTGAATCACGAAACGAGCCCCGTCTCCTCGGGACGATCCAGCATAAGGTTTAGACTCTGAACGGCCGCACCCGAAGCACCCTTGCCAAGATTGTCGATACGAACGGCGATTAGTACTTGTGAATCGTGACCAAAAACGAATACGTCCGCACGGTTCGTATCATTGCACTCTAACGGAGACAGATACCCTTCATCGAGAAATGCTGCAGATTCCAGAGGCATTACTCGCACGAAACGCTCGCCAGCGTAGTGCGAGGTCAATACCTCGTGCAAATCGGTTGCGGTAGCTCGCCTCGAGAGCAATCGGGTTTCGAGCAGAGTACTTACGATCATTCCCTGATAGAATGGGCCCAGTATTGGCAAGAAGCCCGGGTGGAAGTCCAATCCGAGTACGCGCTGCATTTCCGGCAGATGCTTGTGCTTGAGGTTTAGTGCGTACGGCCGCATGCCCCAAAGGCTTGCCGGGCCGAAGCTTTCAACCTTGGCAATGACCTTCTTGCCGCCACCGCTATATCCGGTGAGTGAATTGGAAAAAATTGGATAGTCACGGCCGAGAATTCCGGCACTAATCAGAGGATAAAGCCCAAGAGCGAAAGCGGTCGCGTGACATCCAGGATTGGCTACGTAGCGTGCTCCGCGAATGGCTTCCCGGTGCGACGAGCTGAGTTCGGGCAAACCATATGTCCATCCCGCTGCAACTCGATGCGCAGTGCTCGCATCGATGAGGCGAGTTGAGCCTTGGCTTACAAGCTCGACAGCCTGTCTTGCAGCATCGTCTGGCAAACACAGGATAGCGATGTCGGCAGCCGACAAGCAGTCGCGGCGTGCCGTCTCGTCTTTGCGTTTGAGCGGGTCGATTTCAAGAAGTTGGAAATCAGTTCGGCCGACAAGGCGTTCTCGAATTTTCAGTCCGGTCGTGCCTTCTTGACCGTCAATGAATATTTTCGGCGCGTTCAAGGGAGTCGAGCTTACAAAGCGCGGTGAATTGCGCCATAAATGATTAACAATCGCGCGTATTTCCCGCTAATTCGCAACCTTGAGTGTTCCAAAACCAACTGGGAGCGGCGGCAGTCTCCAAGTTTGAAAAGCCGTGTCGCCATGTCTGCGCACGCCGTGGCTCTGGATTTTTGCCTCGGGGCCCGTGCCCCGTCCCAGTTGTGCCACACGCTCGACCGGTCCCGCGTCACGAGGCTGTGGGTTGATTGTCAAGTTTCGCAAGAACAATCAGATGCTTCGAATTTCAAGTCTGCGAGATATTGGCACTGCTACGGCAACGCGATGCACACCGCACATGACGACCTGTTTCAGTCGCACTACAATCGACGTTGACGCCGCCGGCAAACTTTGCGAAACTAAGGGTCCACTGGCAAGGCCTCGTACGTCCATCGTGCCGGCGTTTCGACACGAGAGGTACGGCGGTCCTGTGTTGGGGAGGTTCGAGTGAGCACTCGCGAAAATCAAAATTGGGATCGGACTCGATTCGATAGACAGCGTGATTTGGCGTTGCAAGGGCAAGACGCCAGCCGGTTGGCGCGGGTTTATCTCACCGCAACGCAAGGCGCAACCGCGGAGGAGCGCATAGCCCTGCTTCGCCAAGCGCTAACCGATCTTTCTCCATTGAAGGACTCCGATGGCGCACGCCTGGACGTTGAAATCGAACTGGTGAAAATGACACCGGTCGATTCGGCACTTTACGATCGAGTATCGGCGAAGCTGCGAGCCCTGGATAAAAATAGGGAGCTGGCCGCATTGCTCGAGACACTCGTCGCACCGGGAACTGCACTCGACGCGGCCGAGCAGTCCGATCGACGTTCTGATCTATTTGATTTGTACTTCGATCGAATGAACGACCGTGCTCGCGCCGTTGAGCACCTAGTGCATCTCCTAGAGTCGAGCACGATTGATCCGAATTGGATTACCAAGGCTGAAGAGCTGGCGCAAAATCGCGCATGGCTCAAGGCGCTCGCTCCGCATCTGGCGCGGGTATATGAGCGGCACAATCGCGCCACTGACGAGCTTGGAATACTGACCCGCGAGCTCGAGGTTGCACGAGGGACGCGGCTGACCGATTTGCGCAAACGTCTTGCGATCTTACGGCAGGATTTCCTGGATGACGCTGACGGCGCCCTCGAAATGCTCGAACCATTGGTGTCGGCGGAGCCCGGCGACAACGATGTGCGACGAAGATTCCTCGAACTTAGTGCCGCGCGCGGGCGACGCCAAGAGGCGGCGCGCCGGCTCACTCGGGCCATGACAACGGTACATGACCTTGCCGCGCGCGCTCGCATCGGACTCGACCTGGGCCGCCTCTGGGAGCAGAACGACGATACACAAGCGTCGGCGTCTGCCTATCTCGATGTGCTGCGAACGCGAGCGGATGATCCTGCCGTGCTAGCTGCCGCCGAATCGCTGGCGGTGCTGGGTGTGCCGCTCGATGCCGAAGTCGAACGCGATAGGTTGTGGGCAATCTGTCATCTAGGTTCGCAACCGCAAGCTAGACGCTCGGCTGCCGAGGCCTTGCTAAAACTAAGCGAGGGGGTTGAAGCGATTGACGATATTCGCGCCACCGCCTACGAGACACTCGCCGAGACCGCACCCGACCGAGCGGTAGAGGCCCTGCTGGCCCTGGAAACGCTGTACACCGAACGGCGAGATTTTCATCGACTGGTACCGGTTCTCGAGCGATTGCTCGACAATGAGGCGGACGCGGAGCCCTCGTATCGAGCCCTTCTGGCGTCGCGCCGCGCCGAGCGATTGGGACAACTGGGCTCGCTGCGCCGCGACTTGCTGGATGATGCGCCTGGTGCTCTTCGTGCATTTTCGGAAGCCATCTCTCTTGATCCTCAGCAATCGGCCAGCGTGGATGCGTTGCTCGAGTGGATGAACAATGGCCCGTTGCGACTTGAAGCGGCGGTCGTTCTCGAGCAACACTTGCGCTCGCAATCGAGTCACACGGAGTTGATGGTGGCCCTCGGGGCCCGTACGGAGTTCGACCCCAATCCGGAAAACCGACTATCAGCGGCTGCCGAAGCGCTTGCGCTATTCGACAAAGAATTGGTGCCGACCGAGAGTGCCGCCTGGTTTTGCGCGCATGGGCTCAAAGCTGCCCTCGATATTGCAGAAGACCAGGTGCCCTACTGGATGAGTGCACTCGAGCGCTATTGTGCCGGTAATCCAGCAGTCGAGGCAGACGGGCTCGATACTGCCTTGGGAGATCGATCGATAACGAATCCCGCGTTATTTTCGCTCGTGGTTCGCGCGACGTTTCGGCTCGTGGAGGTTCAACGTTTCGACCAGGCAGCAGTGCGAATTGCCGAAGCTCAGCAATTCGATCCGACCGACCCGGAGCTACTCGCCTTGGCGGACGTGATTGCCCAGGTGCGGGGTGATACACCCGAGCAGCGGCTAGAGCGCATTGACGCGGCAATTAACGCTGAATCCGGCGGGCGGCGTAGCGCGCTCTTGACGATTCGTGCCTCGGTCGAACGAAGCGTATTTGGACCGGGCGACCGCGAACTCGCGACTTGGTTACAAGTAGTTAGTGAAGATCCAACGTCGATCGTCGCCCACCAAGCGCTGTCCGAATTATACAACTTATTGGGCAAAACTGAGGCTCTCGAATCCGAGCTGCGCCGAGCCTTAGAAGTATTCCCAATTGAAGCGAAGGCCTCGGTGCACTGGCAGCTGGCAGCATTTCTGGCCGCCCAACAACGCAACCATGAGGCTATCGAGCACTACCGGGACCTACTCCAAAGTGGAGCCGTTGACAGCAATGGTTTGGCTGAGGCGGGGCGATTAGCCGAGCAATCCGGCGACTCGGTACTGCAGCGGCTCATTCTCGATCGGCGCGTCGACGCAGCCAAGGACCCGCTCGATAAAGCCGTCGCGTACGAAACCTTGGGGAATTTCGTACTCAATCGCGAAAACGAGCGCGATATTGCGGTCAACTGCTTTCGAAACGCCTTACGGAGCTATACCAAAGAGGGTGAAGTCAAGCGCGCCCGGGCGTTGGGCGAGCGAATGCTAACGATAGCGCCGAACGACAGCGAGACGGCGGCGTTGCTGGTGCAGTTGGCGTTCAATGATGGTGACTTCGAAGTCGCCAACGCATTCTTTGACACGGTCATACAGTCCGATGCAGCGCAGGCTCGACAATTGTTGATTGAACTCGAACCGGCGGCGCTAAAGTCCGGGAACTTAGGCGAACTGCTGACTTGGTTGGAGCGGCTGCTCTGGCAAGATACTGCTTCTAGCACGGTTGATTCGAGGAGATTACTAGTACAAAAGGCGCGCTGGCTCGCGGCGATACCGGAGCGGATCGGCGAGGCCGGTGACACGTGGCGCAGTTTGATCGAATCCTATGACGATGCGGCAGATATAGCCGCCTACCAGGAGTATCTGTCAACATTTCCTGACATCGATATGCAGCGCGAGGGGCAACGCTGGTTATTCGAAAGGCGCGTCGCAACGGCCACTGATGCCTCTGAACCTTTGCTAGCTTGGGCAGTCACCGAGTCGGAACAATTCGGCGACGTGGCGGCGGCCATTTCCCTGTGCGAACGCGCCCTCGAAACGCGCCCGGACAACGTGGCGGCTCTCGAATTGTTGGCCAACTTGCGTCTCCAGGCGGGTGCAACCGAGGGAGCACTTCAGGCGCTCGAGAGTTGGCGGCGTTACGCACCAATTACAGAGCGCGATCGAATCGATCTAAGCATTGCCAAGCTTCGCTTCGAACGTCTCGGTCAGGGCGAACAGGCATTCGAACGGCTAGAGCCTATCGTTCGCAAGGATCCATTGAACGAAGCGGCGATCAAGATGACAGCGTCGCTCGCGCAGGTTGACAGGCTTGGGCCGCGGATTGTCGCGCTATTCGAGGAGGTTGCATCCTCGTGGAATTCCGCGGCCGTTGCACCAACCGTGATCTTCGAGCGAATGGCAGCTGCAGCTAAATATGCCCCGCCTGAATCTTCGCTCTGGAATCAACTGGAAGAGCTCAGTGCTGGTGTCGAGGGAGCAGAGCAAGTAGTTGCCGCTTACACGGCAGCCATATCCAATTTCGAAAAGCCTCAAGTTCTCGAGGCTTTGGGGCAGCGTTTGGTGGCGTTCGCCGAACAATGGGCACCAGATCCTTCTGCTTTTACGGACGCTCTGCTGCGAATATTGGAGGTTGTCCCTAAGGCGCGTTGGGCTCTAGACCGTGTCACTTTCGTGTTGAGCCAGCAGGGCCGCTTCACGGAACTTTTGGACTGGTTCGACCGGGCCATATTAGCCGAAGATTCAGCCGAAGCACGGCACGCCCTACTAGACGAGGCCGTAGTTACCGCGCGCGACCTCGCCAAAGACTACGAACGGGCCATCGGCTACCTGGAACGGCAGTGCACCGAGCGACCCGATGACGCCAAAGCGCAAGCGTCCCTCGAAAGGCTATATCGTCGTGGTGGCTACACTCGCAAACTGATTGAACTGCTAACACACCGGTTGCAGTCTCTTGTTGACCCCGAGCGCGCGCAAGTCGAGGCGCATATTGCCACCCGCTGGTTGGAATTGGGTTCAGCTGAGCGGGCTCTCGAGGTCACCGAGAGTATTTTGGAGCGGCGGCCCGGAGACACGAGCGGTCTCGAATTGCTAGAAAGAATAGTCGATAGCACGCCAGATGATGACTCTGCGAGTGCCTCGAGCGCCGCCCAACTGCGTGCGGCTCAGCGGCTGTGCACGCACTACATGACACGCGAGCAATATTCGGAAGCCGCACGCGTTCTGGAATCGGAATTGCGCCTGTCTTTGGCGACTCCGGAACATACAACCGTGTTGCATGATTTGGCCGACTTGCAGACAAATCAACTCAATGATTTTCGCGGGGCATTCCGGACATTGATCGAACTTATCACCCTCGAACCTCATTCGGCCCGCAATCGGCAAGAACTGGAGGAATTGGCGACTCGCCTCGGAGCGCATAAAGAACATGCCGAGGCATTGGTACGGATTGCCCTGGAATCTCCTGACACGAAGGTATCCGTCCTATTGATGATGGAAGCACTGCGCGTCTACGGCACTCAAATTGACGAACCCGAACGCGAAGCACAACTGCACGAACAATTGCTGATGTGGGCCAATGATGAACCTACGATCCTGCGGACGCTGGCGGCCCTCGAAAGGCTCTACACGCGTCTTCGCGATTCGGCGAATCTCTGCCGTATACTCGAATTTCGCGCGCAGCGGGAACCGAGTGCGGAGGTACAACTCGATAGTTGGCGCGGCGCCGCTCGCTTGGCGCTCTTCTCGCTGAATGAGCCGGAGCGAGCGGTTACCGATTGGCGACAGGTACTCGAGCTTGCACCCAATGACCGCGAAGCACTCGACGGCCTAGTTGATGCTCTCGGGCGCTTGGAGCAGCATGCCGCATTGATCGATGTGCTCGAGCAACGAGCCACGCAGGCAGACGGCGCCGCTGCGCGCGCTGACTTGGTCCAGGCTGCGCAATTGGCGCTGGCACTCAACAATACCTCGCGCGCATTGTCACTCTGGCAGCGCGTTGCCAATCGCTTTGGTGACGATCAAGAATGTGCGCTGGCCATAGCGAACCTGCTCGAACGCGAGGAGCGTTGGCTCGAGCTTCGCGACCACTTGCACGAGTACTCGCAGAGTGTAGAAGATGAGGAACGTCGCTCCGTGCTGCTCCGCGCAGCCGGCGTCGAACTCACCAAGATGCAAGATCCACTGGCAGCTGTAGGCTCCTTCGCAAAAGCGCGCGCGTGGACCGAAGCGCTCGGCGTGGTCGAGACGATACCGAAGGTAGTCGACCGCGCCAAGGTCGCCCACGGGTTGATTGAACTAGCAGACGCAGCTTGGAAAGCGGGCGATACGCACGCCGAGGCCGTCAGCTTCCAGGGGACTTTGATCTATACCCGCTGTGCGCTTCCCAGCATCGAGACGATGCGGGACACCACAGTTGATCTTGCACAGTCGGCCAAGCTTCTGAGGCGCGTCACTCAGGCAAGAGATCGATTGGTCGCCGCCGCACAAAGGCCCTATGGTCGTGAACGCCGTCGTGCTCTCGTGCTCGAATCTGCTCGAGTCACGTCGAGCTGGCTGCGCGAGCCTATCGAAGCGATTCGCCTATTTGGCAATCTATTTGCCGAAGATCCAATTGACGCGACAGCTGAGCAGTCATTTGGTGAGTACTCCGAGCTGCTTCAAACACAGAATCGTTGGAGCGATTTGGCAGAGCTGCTCGAGCATCGGGCGCGCGCAGCACCTGAGGGCTCGCCTCGAGCCATCAGCGCATGGCTTAAAGCCGGCGAATTGTGGGAGGCCAAAGTCGCGGACCCGGCACGCGCATTAGCCGCGCATCGGCACGCGGCCGAGAGCGACTCGATTCCTGCTCTGGAAGCCGTTGCTCGCCTGGCCCGCCAATTGGATAACGCCGCCGAGGCAGCACGGGCGCTCGAGCGCTTGGTTGCTCACGCCGGCAACCTTGCGCCAATCGAGCGCGTCATAGAGTTGGTCGATGCCTACTTTGCCAGCGGTGATTTGGGTCGCGCTAGAGTTCGTCTCGAAGCGATGCTACAAGCGGCTTGGCATCCCGAGATCGACCAGCGCTTGGAAAACCTCTACCGCAGAACCCAGCAGTGGGGAGAATTGGTGGGGCTTCTCAAGTTGCGAGCCGAGGGACAGGCGGGCAATACCGAAAAGGTAAAGTTGTTGCGCGAGTGCGCTGAGCTTCTGAAGTCGCGGCTCGGTGACGCAACGGCAGCCGCTGAAACACTTTCTTCGGCATTGGAAGTCGAACCCGGAAAGTCCAGAGCTTCAGCTAGAGCTAGCCCGCGCCTGCTCGGCGGCGAAACAGCACGAAAAGGCGGTTACTCTCCTGCAGCATCTGATTGATGCGTTCGGTGCGCGCCGTTCGCGGGCGCGCGCGGAACTTCACGCCGAGCTATCGACAGTATTGACAGCCTTGGGCCAAGGGGAACGTGCATTTGAGGAACTGCGCACGGCCGCAGCTATCGACCAGACGCAGCCCCGCGTGCTTTATGAGCTCGGCAAGTCGGCGCTCACACACGATGCCTTCGATCTGGCTGAACAAACCATCTCCTCCCTGCTATTGCTGCTGCATCGAGCGGGTGGAGAAACCCAGGGAATCGGACAAGTCCACGCCTATCTAGTGTTATCTGAGATCGCCACCAGGCGTGGCGACGCGGTACGGTCTCGCGACTATATCGAATCGGCATTCGAGACGGCCCTCGAGAGTCCAGAACACGAGCGGCGCCTGCTCGCGGCGTTGGTCGAGCTCGACAAGCCGACTCTAATTCAGAGAGCCCTGGAGCTACGCTGGTCGCACGTGACCGACGCAGTCGAGCGCTGCGCTCTGCTGCGCGATCGACTGCAAATTCCCGTTCAACCGCAGGAGCTCAGTGCCGCGCGTGAAAAGGTCGAACGGCGCGCTCGCGAGACTTGGGCACGACTAGACGGCTCATCGCCTGCGCGGGCATTTCGCGACCTCTCTGAAGTATTCGAATGGCTAGGCGATCACGCCGCAGCCGCACAGGCCCTCAACGCATTTGCCGAACGCGTTGATTGGTCCAAGGCCGATCCCTCTGACGCCGGTGCATTGCTGCGTTTGGCTCATCAAGAGCTCAGTGAAGGCATCGACTTTACTTTGGCCCAACGACATCTGGAAGCCGCGCTACGTTTGGGTGTAGGGCTCCCCGAGGTGGCACAGACTCTCGACCTCGTGCTGGCCGCTGCAGACAAAAATTTTCTGGAGCCCGATCGAAGGCCCGCGGCTATCAGCCTTTGCCAAAGTCTCACCGACGCTGTGGCTGCCGCAGCTCCTTCAGTGGATCCGGCGCTGGGCGCCAGCCTGCTTTTACGCCTGGTCGAGCTAGCGGAACGTCTCGAGTACGACGAGGTTACCGATCGCGCGCTCGCGGCGGCCACTACCCTCGATCCAAACCGCGCCGTCTTGCTAGCTCAACTTCGACGTTTGCGGACGCGTAGCCCGGATAGCCCTGAGCGCTGGCAATTGACCGAACAATTGCTGGCCGTGGAATCCGGCGGGTCGGCGCTTGAGTTGGGTCTCGAAATAGCTCGCAACGCACGCCAATCTCAGGAGCGCGCCCGGGCGGCCCGCGCATTGACAAAGATTATAGACATCGTGCATGCCGGGTCAGACCTTTCGCTCGAGGTCGTCGAACTTCTTGCATGGTCAGGTCTTCCGCAACGAGCCGTTGACTTGCTCGAGTCAGGCCCCGACTCATGGCTGGACGATGACATCCTGATAAAGCGAGCGACATTGGCATTGCAAGACGGCGTGCTCAATCTGGAACTACAGGATCGATTGCAGGTGGAATTGCGCTGGATCGACTGGCTCCTCGAGCATCGACGCAATGAATTGGCGCTCGAACATTTGACGGCCCTTGCCAGCGAATTGACTGAAATGCCGGTGATTTTGGAGCGACTGGCCCGAGTGGCCCTTCAGCAAGGGCGGGCGGATGAAGCCATTCGTGCCCAAATGCAGCTTGTGAGTCTGTCGAGCGACGCCGAGAAGTTGATGCGTGTGTGTACGCTTTTCGACATGTGCGACACGCTCGACCGTCCGGCGATGGCGCAATCGGAATTGGAGCAGGCGCACCGCGACAACCCGGACAACCGGGAAATCATTCGACGTCTGACTCGGCTATACGAAAGAACTGAGGCCCACGTCGAACTTGCGAAGCTGCTAGTAGCGACTGCGTCAGGTGAATCCAACACTGAGCTTGTCGCCGAAAGTCTCGTGCGGGCGGCGCAATTGGTGAAAAAGGACACACCCGAGCGAGCCATGGAGTATTTGGAACAGGCAGAACAGCTGCACCCCAATGTTCCCGCTGAACTCGAGCTAGGCCGCCATCATCATTCCAAAGGCAGGATAGACAAGGCTGTTGAATTCTATTCATTGGTTGCCAACGGCACTGACGCTCGCTACACACAGGAGCGTGCCGTCGCGAATTTCGAACTGGCCCAGCTTCATTTGGACGTCGACCAACTTGCCGAGGCGCATGAAGCGCTCAGTGCGGCATTCCGGTTCCGCGCTAAAAATGCCGAGGTTGCCTGGCAATTGGCACAATTGGCCCTGGACCTCAGCGACGACGACGGGGCCAAGCGGGCGCTACGGGTGCTGGTTAGCCTCAAGAGCGGCCCGGAAGACGGTGACGACTGCGTTACCGCGCAGACCAAGTCCAAGGCATACTACTATCTAGGTCGAATGATGAACTGGCAAGGCGACGCAGCGGGGGCCAGGCGTATGATTGGCAGAGCTCTCGAAGAGGACCCAACCAATGACTTTGCTCAAAAGCTCCAAGAACGCCTCGCTTGAAAAGGGCTGATTTACCATGGCAGATTTCACGTTTCCGGCAATTCTCCCGACTGATTCCGACGACGTCGTTTTGGCGCTGAAAAGCGCCCGCTCCCTTTGGGACGCAGCCGACTACCCGCAGGCGGCACGCTGGGTGCGCAAAGCCGCAACCTCCGCCGAGGAAGCAGGCAACGATCAGCGATCGTTGGATCTTGCAAAGATAGCCAGCGATGTCGAAAGTGCTGGCCAGCAAGTGCAAGCGAACGCTAGCCAGCAAGTGCAAGCGAGCGCTGACCAACCGTATGTTCAGGCTATTCGCGTGGCCGTCAAGCGATCGATTCGAGACGGTGAACTCTTCGTGGCGCGTCTGATCGAGACGCAGCCCGTCCCGCACGGAAGCCACGAGGCGTTCCTGGTCTTGACAAATCCCAACATCGACTTGTTCGATCCATCCGCTAACTAGGTTTTACGATGACTGCACTCCCCGCCATTTTGAATCCAGAACCCTCGGACAATGAAGATGTCGTCTCGGCCCTCGAAACCGCGGACATCTTTTGGACTAAAGGCGACACCAGTGAAGCCCTGCGCTGGCTGAAGCGCGCGGCCGACACCGCAAGTGACGCTGGCGACGACATGCGTGCGCTAGCAATCGCCCGCAGCGTCGCCGATTTGAAGTCGCTCCCGACACAGGTCGCGGCCTCGGCAGTAGCCGAAGCGCCTCGCATGAGCCGGCCTCCCCCGCCTTCGGCGATGCCCCGACCCGCGCCCGCAGCGCCCTCGGCTTCGAGTTCGCTTGCCAGCACATCGACTGAAGGCTCCGATGTGCGCCGCGTTCCCCTTCCAACGCCGTCACCGGCCGCTAGTGGTGACGCCGGGGCGCGAGTTCATACATCGAGCGCGCCGCAAAAAATGCCGCCGCCGCTGCCCCCGAGTAAGGCGCGCGAGTTGACCGCTCCACCAGCTCCATCCGCGCGAGCACCCACTTCGCCGCCAGCAGCGAGTCATTCAGCCCCGCAAGCGCCAACGCCTACGGCGAGTCATTCAGTGCCACTCGCGCCGTCGCGGAGTCCATCAACGGATAAAATGGCTGCAGTTACTGCCGAAGCGCGAGCACCTTCCCCGCCGCAACCTACCCGTGCTTTGGCACCTGCGCCGACCATTTCAGCGGAACCCGTTCAATCGGTTCGAAGAAGTCCAACCACGTCGAGTCTCCCCAAAGAGCCGCAACGCGCGCTCACTGCGAGCACTGCGTTTCGCGGCCTTATGGTATTCGTCAAGCCTCAAGGGCGTAACGGCGACAAACTCGAAGTAATCTTGGCCAAACCCGGGCAAGCCGTGCCTGCGGGAGCGGAAGCCGCGTTGCTAATACCCACGCGCCGCGGCGGCAGACTCCTCGGTTAGTTTCTAGGACACCATTGCAATTTGAAGTTGACTGGGCCGGCAATACACATCAGTTAGCAGTCAGTGTTCAGCCATTGGATGCAGCATTGAGTGGCACCCGTCATACGAGAGTTGCACCGGCGATTGAGACTGCGAACGAGCATGCGGGTCAAAAGCGAGAGATCGCCGATGTCTACGATTAGAGAGGTAGCGTTACTGGCTCGATGGCATAGGCTTGCTGGAGTTTTTTATTTTTTATCGCTCGTCACGTGGACATGCGTATCGTGCGCAAGATCGGAACCACCGGGAGCACGCACGCAGACACCAGCCGCGCCGCGCGTGGTTGGCGTCGCTTCGTCAACGGCGAATGGCGCCACACCTGACGCAGGAATTGCGGCTTTGGCGGTTGCCCCACAACTCGACCCTCAACTATTCGACCCCAGTGGCCTGCCCAAACCACAAACGGATGAGCTGCCGAGTGTAGAGGACCCCGGCTTCGTCGAGCGAGTCAATCGGCTCTGCTCGGCTATCGTCGAGGGCCGAGCAGAGCTCGCGCATGTGGCTTTTTTCCCCATGGCAGCCTATGGGCAAGTGAAGGCGGTTCTTGACCCGGATCGCGACTATAAAATCCGACTTTTGTCGCATTTCGACCGCGATATTGCGGATTATCACCGTCGCATTTCGAGCCGGCATCCTCCGATTCGTTGCGCTGGCCTTCGAGTGCCGAAAGGCCAGGCCCGTTGGATGAAGCCGGGGAGTGAGTACAATCGCATCGGCTACTTCAGGGTATTGCGGTCACAGCTCGACCTAACCGACGCGGATGGAAATACGACCACACTGGAGGTGACTTCTCTTATCTCTTGGCGCGGTCAATGGTACGTTGTTCATCTACACGGTTTCGAGTAACGTAGTTATTCGGTGTTGCTTTCTTTTTCGATATTTGGACGGGGTTACTGCGCACTATCGTCGGAGCCGCTCGCGCCGTTATACCCTTAGTCAGTCTGTCGATCTAAGGTGTCTTTCAGCCAATTGTCCAAACAGAGCGTCGTCGGAGCTTTGGTTCTGACAGCGATTGGTTTTTGGTCCGCGATGGGCCAAAGCCAATCGATGCCGCAACCTAGCAACGCGCCCGCGTTGGCTAACGCGCAAGGTTCGGGTTGGGCGCGAATCATTGCTCACGGCTCAAACAGCGGCTCGGCAGACCTATTCGTGGATGGTAAGCCCGTCTGTCACTTGCCCTGTCAAACTTTGGTACCCGCTGGCGTTCATAAGTTGAGTGGTCGCGGATCATCAGGTAGCTCGTCGGAACAGACCCTGTACTTGGCTGCCGGCTCGACTTCGCCTCTATCGTTCGATCTATTGCCCGCTGGCGGAACGATTCGAGTCGCAACCGCAAGCCCCGAAACTCAAATATACATCGATAACACCTTTGTGAGCAAAGGAAGCTGGCAGGGCACTTTAGCCCCTGGACGCCACGCGCTGCAGCTTCGAAGACCGAGCGGCGAGGCGCTGCAGCAATATCTAAATGTAGCTGCGGGAATGACGTATTCGATTCGGGATAATCCAGCGGCAAAACAGGTGGAATCGAATCCCAAAATTGCGCCAGCGACAAGCCCGCCGAATGCCCCGGTTACGCCGTACGCCAGTAACAATCAGGGTTCGACGGAGCCGCCAACACCTGTTCAAGACCCCGCGTTCCACGGGCTCACCGGCGCTGTCTTTGCACCGATCATGTTGGGTGGCCCCTCGACAGACGCGTTCAATTCGACTTGCCCTGCCACTGAGTTTGGAGGCACCTGCAGTACTGGCGGTCCGCGTGGCGGAGCAATTGCACTGCGGTTGGGCAGCGCGTACGGCTGGATCGCACCGGAAGCGATGCTCGGCATTTCCCTCGATTTGTCATCCGCTGGCCTCAACCTGCCCCCGGATTACCAAATCCCAACTGACACCAGCGGGCTTTTGGCACAGGTGGCGGCGGGAACAAAATTCATGCGGCTTGGACTGATGGCGGGCGCTGGAGCTCGCGTTGCAACTCAAGAACAAGGGCATCGGTATACGTTTTCTGGAACATTGGGGTTGGTAAAGCGCCACGTTTACGTCATTCCCGACAGCTTTTTTGGCTCCAAACCGAGCTACACGGCACCAATGCTGTTCTTCGACGGCGGCGTAATGTTTGGCGAAACTCCGGGAATCAAGATCTACGCGGGATTATTCCTTTGGATGGAGTTCGTTCCCGATACGAAGATCTCGCGCGACGTTACTGTATTGGGCCTCAATCCGGATCAGGTACCGGCCTCGCTCCGGACAATTACACCGTTCAGCGGAGTCCAATTGATGTTTGGGCCTTTGGTGGGAATAACCTTTGGTCATTGATCGGCATACGCGACTAACCAAACTTACCGTGGCTTGAATCAAGTTGACCCGAGCACCTCACAGGTGGCGCAGGACGGCGTCGGCGAGCCTTGCATCGTGGCGCAGTTGAGCCAACTCTAGCAGCCTTCGCCGCGGGTCCTCCGGCGCCAACTGGGCTATCCAAACTGCAACATTTTGCCAAAGGTCAGAGTGATTCTCGGTAGCCCAATCCGGTTTGGTCATCGCGCTTATCCTTAAGTAATTTTGGTGGTAAGAAAGCAGGCATGAATGCGGTCACTGCAACAAACACAAATTTATTTGAGCTCGGCACGCAATTCGGGTGGCCGGCAATCTTTCAACTGGAGTGATTCACTGTAATAACCTGCGCAAGTGCCGCATTATTCCGCAACCTACATCGCCGACGTCAATCGTACCTGGAGGCACACATGACGAGTTCCGCATCAAAAGTAGAATCAGCAAAAGTGCGCTGTTGGTGGTGCGGCCACGATGACCTGTATGTCACGTACCATGACGGTGAGTGGGGGGTACCGGTGTACGATGATCAACGCTTGTTCGAGTTTTTACTACTCGAGGGTGCTCAAGCAGGCCTTAGCTGGTCAACGATTCTAAAGAAACGGCAAGCTTATGCCCTAGCTTTTGACGCTTTTGATCCGCACAAAATTGCCAAATATAGCCCCGCAAAAGTCGAGCGGTTGTTGAAAAATGCAGGCATTGTCAGGAACCGATTGAAGATTGAGTCGGCAATTAGCAACGCTCGGGCGTATCTGAGGCTCCTCGAAGAATTCGATACGTTCTCGGATTATCAATGGCGTTTCGTGGATGGGCAACCCAAGATAAATTCCTGGCGCAAGCCCGAGCAAGTGCCAAGCAAAACCCCAATATCCGATCAGTTCAGCAAGGACTTACAATCCAGGGGGTTCAAGTTCGTCGGATCGACGATTGTGTATGCACACATGCAAGCCGTAGGCATGGTAAACGATCACCTTGTGAGTTGCTTCCGACACGCCCAGCTCGCATGACAACTACGTGAGTGCTTCGCAAGATTCACCCTCGATGGTTGACTAGAGTTGGTGGTGCGCGCGAATTGGCAACCCCGTCGAAGAGGAATGCGAGCGCGATCGACCTATAGGCCGTTTTGGCAAAAATTGCTGAAAAAACGGCTTGCTTGAAAAATACTCGTGACCCGGTCCAAGCTATCCATACACTAGATTTAGGCTGCGGTGCCGCGCTACGTTTTTCGCCCAAATCCTTCGGACTCTACCGAATTGCCGTCGACTAGGCACGACGAACTGGCGACACTTGCGGCCGCCGTTCAACGGGGCGAAACGGATGCATTACGTACTTTTCTAACCACCATAGTACCGTATCTACTCCGCATCGTTCGGCGGGTGTTGGGGCCTGAACACCCAGACCTAGAGGACGTAACGTACGAGGCTGCATACGCGGCCGTCGAAGGGTTGAGTAGATTCAGGGGCGAAGGCACAGTGAAACACTTCGCCTGTCGCGTCGCTGTTCTGACGGCAATGAATGTGCGGCGTCGTGATTCGACTGCCAAGCGTGCCCGTCAACGTGAAACAGTGGACTTTGACGGGTTGCCCAGCGATCGCCCGGGGCCTGAACAAAATCTTCTGACGGCGTCGTTGGTGCCAATCGTGCGAGACCTCGTGGCAACACTGCCGCAGCCATTGGCCGAGGCACTTACGCTACACGTCATACTGGGCTACACGGTCCCTGAAATTGTCGAAGCCTGCGGGGCCCGCGAAGAGACGATTCGCAGCCGCCTGCGGCTTGCAAAACAGGCGCTACGCAAGCGCGTCCTTGGCAATCCGGTCTTACGCGAAGTCTTGGAGGCTGAGCTGTGAGGGATCGGATCGAGGACCTCAGCATTCACGCCCGGCGCGGTGAACTCGGCGAGTCCGGATTGCGGCAACTTGCACTTGCCCTCGAGAGTTCGCGTGAAGCACGGCTATTTCACGATGCTGGTTGCGAATTCGACAAGTCCGATTCAGTGCTCGCCGGGGACGACGCAATCGCCAGGCGAGTAATTGGTCGCGTAATGAAGGTGCGTGATGGAAAGAGTCGGCGCCGCCTCCGGTCATACAGGTTTGGTTTAGCGATGGTAGCTTGGACAGCCGCCGCCGCAGCGGCTGCACCGCTTTTGGTTGGAAGCGAGGTTATTCGACCAGGCACCAACGAAAACAAGGAGATTGTCCAACCGCGCGGTTACCAAACCGGGTCGCGTTTCGTGGCTACGCGGCCAGTGCAGCAATTATCGCAGCCAGAAACGGCGCAAGCACCTGTCTCCGCTAGTAGGGGTTCTTCAGCGGAACCTCGCGTTGAGCGGCCCAGAACGCGCACCGCCGCACAAGTTACCAATTCACCTTCGCGTGAGCTAAACACTAGTAGTCAGGTATTTGCCGAGGCCAACCGCTTACGTCGAATTGGGCGCCCGAGCGACGCGATTAAGCAATATGCCGCACTACAGAAGCAATTCCCCGATTCGGCAGAAGCTCGTGCAGCCAATCTTGCCCTCGGAGTGCTACGCCTCCAGGGCGGATGGGCGGAGGCCGCTTTGGGCCATTTTAGTCGTTACTTAGACGGCAATTCGTCCGGTGATCTGGTGCCTGAAGCACTTTGGGGTCAGGCTCAGGCGCTGGCCGCTTTGGGGCGAACCGGGGCCGCTCGACGAAATTATGCCACCCTGCTTAGGCGCTACCCGGAATCAGCTTATGCAAGCGCAGCTCGAGCAAAATTGCAGGTTGAGCCGTAGTTTTCGGGCTTACTTAGTCGCGTGGATCGTCCTGCTGTCGTCATGCATTGCGAGGGTTGGAACAGCCGCGCCTCGCGTTGCCAGCACCCCCGCCAGGGTCGAGATTGGACTCGTCGGAAAAATTTCCGAGGATCCAACGTTGCCGCGCCGGATTACCAGTTGGTTCGACGCCAAGAACTTTCGAGTGACGACGCGGCCTATAGCCCAACTAAACGCGTCACAAATACTTACGCCGCAGCAAAAGGGGACGGTCAACGTATGGATCACGTTCGGAAAAGACGGCAATGCGCGACTCTACTTTGCCACCGCTCGTCGGTCCGGGCGCGACCCTGTCTACTTAGTTCGCGATATGCAACTACCGCATGGTCTAGATGAATTGGGTTCGGAGCGAATCGCTCAAGTCCTGCACCTCTCTACAGTGGCGATTCTCGAAGGACAGGCTGAGACTCGCCGCGACGATGTGGAGCGCACGCTCGAGGCAGAGTTAGCGGCGGATCCAGAGCGTGGTCAGGCGACGCTGCTTGCGTCGAAGTCCGATGGGACCGAGTCCGACAATCAAAGGCCCAATTCGAGCGACAATTCGAATGGGGACTCGGACCCAGGGAGCCTGAACGTCGGAATTGGCTACGGTATGAGTTTTCGAGCGGATGAAGGCATCTGGCATGGGCCGCGTGCAAGCCTCGAATACTTTTTGTCACACGCGTTCGCCATCGGCGGGCTGATTCGCACTGCGATACCTCACAGTCAAGACGTCGAGGGAATCACACTGAGTGTAGAGGCCGTAACGCTCGGAGCCGTTGGTTGTTGGCACGCCCCGGTTACACTAGGCGTTTGGGCTGAGGTTTTTACTGGTCCAGGTCTTGATGTGGTTTACCACCATCCAACGCAAGCCAGAGACCCCGACGCCACCCTAGCCCAGGGCGACACTGAAGCTCGACCGAACGCAATTGTCGGAGTCGGAATTGTCATTGGCCGTCCCTTTCCGCGCGTATCAATCACAACGGACGCGACGTTGCTGCTTTCTGGCACTCGGTACGATCTTGTCAATGGCCGCTCCCGTCGTGCACGGGCGCATGCGGCTGAAATTTCTCCTTCAGTAGGCCTAGAATTGATGTTCTGACAATGCCCAAATGCTTGGGCACATGCGAACGCAAGTTTGCGCTGAGGGGGAAAGCGAATCTTACGCGATACACAATACAAATATCCCTCCCAACACACTCTCCAGGCTCACCGCCGCCGTGGTTACGAACCCGGCCGGCGGTGCCGTCGCGGAATCAACCTGCACCTTCAGTTGACGAGTATCGGCGGGATACTCACTTGGCAAACCTTCGGAGGGGTCAGCCACTTGATAATGTTGAGCCAGAACAACTGAACCTGGTAGTCCGGGTGCTGCGTCCACTCACTGTTGTACGTTATCCACTCGTCACCCCACTGAAATACGTGACCGAGTCCGGCATCCAGCGCGCGACCGACGTTCAAGTTGTTCTGAGAGGCTACGACGGTGCCAAGATTTTGCGTCGACTGTGACTCGTAGCCATTGTCGACGCCAATGCGGGTGATGCCAGCCGTCGTTGGGTGCGCAAACCAATTGGTTATTGCAACCGTTGTATTTCCACCCTTCGGCAAAATGGGTTGACTCCCGTAGTTCATGCCAAATGCGCCCAAAATGGCATTTACATTGGTGCGTTCCGTCGGATCGGAAAAGCCAGTGAGCGTCATTAGGCCGCCGCCACCATTGACCCAATTAGTCAGTGCCGTAATTTCTGCCTGTGAATACACGCGACCTATGCCGCCGGTATTGTCGGAAGGCGTCAGTGCGTTAACATTTTCGACAACAATTACTTGATAGGGCTTGAGCAGCGCGTCCGTTAGCACCTGACTTCCAAGTGACGCGGCTCCATTGCTGGCACGCGCAGTAAGCCAAGCACCGAATACATCGCCCTGCCCCCAAGTGCCGGGGACGCCCAAAGTGGCGATCATGATACAATCGCAGATGCCGTCATTGCCTACGTCCAAGTCGTCAATGATTCCGTTGCAGTCATTGTCTAGTCCGTCGCACACTTCAGCCGCGCATGCAGGGCCAGGAGATGCGACGGTTGCGCAGACGCTTGCGTTACACTTTGCAAGGGCTTCGGCGCCACTCCCGTTGCCATTTCCGCTGCCGGTTCCGCCGTTACCGCCATCGCCACCATTGGGCACAAAGATTGGCCCCGTAGTATTGCTGCCGTTGACTCCCTCGCCTTTCGAGCTTGAGCAGCCCGATAGCGTTGCCAATGCCAAAAAGGACACCACGCAATAAGACAATAGGCGATCCCGCATACAGGCCTCCTTCAACTTTTTCATTGTACCATATTTGAGCAGCATTAGCGTCCTTACGGTAGGCGTCAGTGTTCTCGGCAACTTGCTAGGGTCCAAAAATCGCTAAGCTAAGATTCAGAGTCGCCAGGTTACAAGGTAGTCAAACGTCGCCCACTGGGTCACAGGGCAAACTATCGAGTTCGTCGGGGCAATTGCGGAGGTGAGATGAGCCCCGAATCGTGAGGGGAGTAAGCCACCGCATATGGATATCGCAACGAATCCCATGGATAAACCACCGACGCAAAGGTATGTTCTGATGAGCTAGTATCAGCGAATTTCCCGCTTATGGCTCGACCCCCAATACTTCGCGGCGAAATAGTCGAGTTTGGCGGTGGCTATGGGCGTTGCGGCCACCTGTACTTCGCGCCGGATGTTCCTAAGCCATGGATAGTGTTACCGCAGACAGCACTACGTGGCGCAGCCTCGAACGAGCTGCTGAAAGGGCTTCACCCGAGCCATGTGGGCTTCTTTCCGAACGCAAAGCACCACCGAATTCGCCGCCCGACTGGGACCGGCGAGTCGATATTCAAGTACTGTGTAAAGGGCACCGGCTGGTGCGAAATGGACGGCCAGCGTTTTGAGGTGGGGCCCGGCGATCTTCTGGTGGTGCCAGCAGGCGTACCTCATGCCTACGGCGCCTATGAGAAGCGGCCGTGGACGATTCACTGGTTTCACGCAAAGGGAGAACACGTTTCGCTGCTTTGTGCTCAACTTGGCGTAACTCAGTCGCACCCCGTTGCTTACCTAGGTCTAGATACTCCGCTCATCGAATTATTCCAAGAACTGCGGCTGACGCTTGAAGACGACTACTCGCCGCCTCACATGCTGTACTCGGCACAGCTACTCACGTACATTTTTGGACGAATGATCAGACGCCGGGGAGAAAATCAAAAAGAACTACCCGATGCTGGCCAGCGCGTATTGAGGAGTGTCGACTATATCAAGCAGCACCTCGAGGAAGTGCTCGAAGTCGAAACACTGGCCTCCGTGACCAATCTTTCTCCTTCGCACTATTCAACGCTATTCCGGCAACTAATGGGGTGCTCCCCAAAAAACTACGCTATTCGATTGAGAATGCGGCGCGCCGCGCAGCTGTTAGAAACGACGACGTTCACGATTCAAACGATCGCTAGAATGCTTGGATACAACGATGCCCTGTATTTTTCGCGAAGCTTTCGCTTGATACATGAAATCTCGCCCTCGGAATTCAGAAGAAAGCACTTGCTGCTGACCACCGGCTAAGTCGCCGTGGCACTTTTGACTAATACGACCAGGCTATGCGGGTGGACCCAATAGGGGTCAACGATTGCCTCTGCCTCATCGAGCGGCCAAACATTTTCAAATGGCTCTGCCCACACAGCAGTATCGATGACTCTGTGCCATTCGCCAGCTCCCTCGGAGTGCGGAATAAAGAAGCAGATTTGGCTCGACCAGCAGTTGATAAGTAGCAGCAAGGACTCCGGTTGATTCGATTGGTGATCGACCCTAATCATCAAACACCGGTGTCCATCGAAGATGGGGCTTCTGCCATCTTCTCGGCTGAAGGTGAAGCGGGTTTCGTCTGCAAAATTGGTATTGCCCGTAGGATGCGCGGCCGCCCCGCTGAACAAGAATCGTCGTCGCAGATCGATGACAAACCGGGCAAATTTGAGGAGCGGATTTCTCCCGGGAGCGCCGTTGGCGGTACCAAAGTTATCCTCGTAACGCCCGCCACCCTCGGTGGGTATCGCGGTTGGTGAGGACGTAGCAACCATGCGATAGTTGGTCCAAGTTGCAATACTGTCGATTGCCCAGGGATTGTTGTTACCATTCTGAGTGCGTGCCAATTCATCCCCCGCTACGACCATGGGCACGCCACGAGACAGCATCAGAATCGTCCAGAAGTTACGTAGCTGCTGGCGTCGAACCTGCAAATCGCCGCCGCAATCCCAGGAGAGATTTTCCCCCGTTCCGCCGTCAGAAGGTCCGAAGGGCCACGGCTGTTGATTGCGATGCGAGTTGTAGCTCACCAAATCGAGCAGCGTGAAACCGTCGTGAGCCGTAATGAAGTCAATCGAATGCTGCGGCCCCCCTCGGTCATTGAAGTGGAGAAAATCGCCGTTCATCATGTCGGCAAACTCGCGAGCATTTCCGTCGCCCCGCACGAAGCGTCGCACGGCGTCGCGGTAACGACCATTCCACTCACCCCAATCCGACGGGAAATTGCCGACTTCGTAGCCCCAAAGGTCCCAGGCTTCAGCGATCATTTCCACTTCATGCATGCGACCCAAATCGCGTATCGCGGAAATCAATGGGTGGTCGCGAAAGAAACGCCGTTGGTCGTCCCACGCCGTACGCTCGAAGGCGTTGGGCGTCCTACCAAGCACGGGAGCCAAGTCGAATCTGAAACCATCGACCCCCATTTCGTTGATCCAATATCGCAGCGAATCGAGTACCAACTCTTGTGCAATCGGACTCGAGCAATTGAGCTGGTTTCCACAACCCGTCGCCCCTTCGATAATGAGTCCCTCGTGTGTTTCTATGTAATACTCGGCGGCGTCGAACCCGCCTAAGCTCACGAAGCCAGTCGTATCGCGGCGCTTTTCGAAATTCCCCGCTTCGCCCGTATGGTTATAGACTACGTCGAGATAAACCTCGAGCCCTTGCTCGTGATAGGCGCGAATCATATTCTTGAATTCGCGCGTGGGCCCACCCGGTGAGCGGTCGAATGCGTAGCGGCGGTCCGGAGCGAAGTAGCCCATTGTCATATAGCCCCAGTAATTTGCAAGCGAAGATGCGGTCGAATTTAATGCATTTTCAGTGTCCTGGACCGGCAACCATTCAACCGTAGTAAAGCCGAGCGCCTTCAGGTAGGGCGCTAAATAGGCCGCTCCGGCGTAGGTACCCCGGAGGGCGTGGGGCACACTCACGACTTCGTCGAAGCCTTCCGCGTTACGGAGCAGCCGCCCCAAGTCTGTCGATGACGGATGCTGCGTGCACCCACGCAAATGCGCTTCATAGATAATTGCAGACTCCGGGGGAAGACAAGGCTTCGTTCCAACTGATGTGTCGTCAAAAATGACGACGCCCTTGGGCGCCCAAGCCGCAGTGTCGTGCATTCTTGCCGGACTGCCCCGGTATTCGACATCACCGGTTGCGTAGATCCAAATGTCGTGACCTGCCTCGATCAATTCGACAGTGACGCGGTCATGGCTGAGTTCGCGCGCGTAAGGATCGAACAAAACCTTGTTCGGATTGAAGCGATTGCCAAATTTATCATAATCGGCGACAAAGCCCACATTGCTGTTGCCCCTTGTCCAAGTGGGATCGAAAACCCAGTTCGGTCCCCAACAGCGAAAGCCATAGAGGGTTCCGTGAGGAACGCCTCTCAAACAGGCACGCCAGATGTTATCGTCTGGGTTTTTCTGCAAGAAGTATTCGAACCGAGCTTCGCCCAAAATTGGCTCAGAGAAGATCTCCAGCAAGACTCGTGTGGCACGCCGCGAGTACACGGCAAAAGTCACAATGTCTTCGTCTTTATGGACACCGAGCGGAGCGCGCAGTGATGCCCAAGACTCGAGTTCGTGTGGACTGAAGTTCCCGCTAGATGGATGCCTCGTGCCAATTTCGCTCATGCTGGCCGACACCATCTTACGCCAGGATTGGCACTTGACCATACGGTTCGTGGCTCGCCCCGCATTCAGGCAGAGGTCCGAGCGGAGGGCCTCAAATGGCCGTGAGTGTGGCCAGTTAGGCGCGGTTTTCTCACCCTGAATCCATATTGCTGAAAACCAACCGCACTCAGGCTATGGTTGTTTTTTATGAGCCTTCCGGTCGATCTAATCGCGCGAAAACGAGACAACAAACGCCATTCGGACGATGAAATCCGCGAGTTGATCGAGGGATTCATGTCCAACCGAGTCACCGATTACCAAATGAGCGCTTGGCTAATGGCAGCCTGGCTAAACGGGCTCGATAGACGCGAAACTCTAGCTTTGACCAACGCTATGTTGGTGTCTGGGAAAGTACTGAGTTTGCCATCGGTGCGCTCCCCCCGCATAGACAAACACTCGACGGGAGGTGTAGGCGACAAGATTAGCCTGTGTTTGGCACCCCTCGTAGCAAGTTGCGGTGTAAGGGTCCCAATGATTTCGGGCCGTGGGCTCGGACATACCGGCGGCACGCTGGACAAACTTGAAGCCATAAAGGGGTACAAAACGCACTTGACACCCAAGGCATTCGAGAGCGTCCTGCGTCAAGTTGGCGTGTCGATTATGGGTCAGACCGCTGAGATAGCGCCCGCCGATCAACGAATATACGCGCTACGAGACGTAACGGCCACGGTGGAGTCTATTGCCCTAATCACGGCCAGCATACTTTCAAAGAAATTGGCCGAGGGCATCGACGGTCTCGTATTTGATGTCAAGGTGGGCACTGGGGCCTTCATGTCCAACCTCGCCGACGCGACAAAGCTGGCGAGAAATCTCGTGAACATCAGCAGGCAATGTGGGAAAGGTGCGATTGCACTGCTTTCTGACATGAACGCGCCGTTAGGCAAGACAATTGGCAACGCGCTAGAAACTGCCGAGGCCATCGACATTTTGAATGATCGAGGGCCCTCTGACGTTCGCGAGATCACCATCCGTTTGGGTATCGAGATGCTGTGCCTTGGAAAAGTGGCAAAAACTGCCGCTCAGGCAAGACGTCAGCTCGAAAAGGCACTCGCAAATGGTACGGCGTTCGATCGGTTCGTACAAATGGTCAAGGCGCACGGGGGAGATACGCGATGCGTGGTTGACCCGCGACGATTACCCCATACACCTAAGCGATACGCGGTGAACGCCGAGCAAGAAGGTTGGATTTCGCGCTGCGACCCAAGGGAGCTGGCCAGGGTAGCACTCGAATTGGGGGCTGGACGAACACGCGCCGACCAAGCAGTGGATCCCGCCGTAGGTATCGAACTCGCCGTACAGTATGGTGAACGCGTTGAGCGGCGCCAGCCATTGGCCTACTTGCACGCGCACAATATGAGCGATGCTCGCAAATTTGACGAGCGCGTGAGGGCGGCATTCAATATCTCATCAAATCGGCCCCGACCTCGTAAGCTTGTATTGCGGCGGATTAAAGTAGGAATTTTTGCGGCTACTCGATTGCGAACCCTAGGCGGAACGCAACCGCTCAACGCGAGAGACAGTGGGTGGATGTGAACCATAGTACGCGGAATACAATGGATGCGGGTGCAGATTGGCTAAATTATCGACCGCCAATTTGACTAAACCGCTCGCTAAAGTTCCTGGATCGACCAAACCGGATGCAAACTTGTCTGCTTGCCATTCGTGGCGCCGTGACCATGCATTGAAGCAAGGGCTGACGCAGACCGAAACGAGCGAACCGATGAACATTACAATTGTCACACGCATCGGAAAGGAAGCATAAGTTGCCCCGATCAAGTTGGGCAACCTCTCCCAATAGATGAGTCGGTAGGCTCCGTAGATTGTTCCAAGTGCCACCACTTGAGACACGATAAATGTCTTCGAAATATGGCGAAGTTTCCAGTGACCAAGCTCATGCGCCAGCACCGCCAAAATCTCGACGCGGGTTAGCTTTTGCAAAAGTGTATCGAACAGAACGACGCGCTTCACAGGGCCGAGACCGGTAAAATAGGCATTGGTGTGACCGCTACGACGGGACGCGTCGACTTGAAAAACCCTGTCCACCTTGACCCCGGTGCGCTTTGCTAGCGCGCAAATGTCAGCCGCGAGTTCCTGCTCAGCCAGCGGCGTGGTCTTCATGAACAGCGGCTCAATTAGCGTTGGCGCTATTAGTGTGATGGTCACTTGAAAGATAAGAAAGAATGCCCAAACCAGAAACCACCAGAATTGAGGCGACCACCTTACCAAGCAAAATGCGCTCGACGTCAGAATGAGAATGAAAACAGACGACAACAGGAGCCCCTTGATAAAGTCGCTCCAAAACAAACCCGCAGCCATTCGATTGAATCCGAAACGCTGTTCGACAACGAAGTTTCTGTAGATACCGAATGGCAACGAAATCAGGGCTGAGCACCAACTTATAACCAGGAAATAACAAACACCCTGAAGGACGAATGACTGAACAAAGCCCAAAGTCCATTGATCAAAGCGCTCGAGTAGGCCCGCAAATATCGCAAAAATGATCAACGCTTGCAGGAACAGATTGCTCACTAGAGCCAACCAGCCAGTGTCACCTGCGTAGGCAGACATCTTTCCAAGAGTAACTGTATCGATCGCCCTGTCGAAGCCTGCAGGAACCTCATTGCCATGGCGTTTCAAGTGACGCAGATTCATTAGCCGAATAAACATCTCTATGCATGGCAACAATATGGCCGAACCGAGGAGCAAGATTGACACCATCGGTATTTAGCGCGGAATCGCAACTCGAGAAACAGCGCGCCGCGGAAAAGTGCGAAATGCGTCGAACGCCGGGCTGGGCCAGTTACGTCGCATATCCTGCAACACGTAAAATTGGGATTACTCGCGGCATTCCATAAGTCAAATGCTAGAATGGTGCCGATGCGATACCGCAAATTCGGGAAAACTGGCTTTGAAACCTCCGCCCTTGGTTTTGGTGCCATGCGGTTACCGATGATCGACAAGACCACGGTTGACCGCGAACGAGCTATACCACTGTTGCTGCGTGCCTATGAACAGGGCGTCAATTACTTTGATACCGGCAAATGGTATTGTGGCGGCGATTCGGAACGTGCCCTGGGTGAAGCCCTCAAGAACATGGATCGAAGTCGCATTTGCGTTTCAACTAAGTATGCGATGGGTAAGCCGACTTCCAGCGACCTTCGAGAGAAATTCGAGACAAGCCTTACTGTGATGGGCTTAGAGTATGTTGATTATTATCATCTGTGGGGCATTTCTTGGAAATCGTTCGAAACAGAGCTTTCAATTCCGGGCGGTCCACTGGAAGAATTTATTAGGCTAAAGAAAGAGGGGCTCGTTCGTCATCTGTCATTTTCATTTCACTCGAAGCCCGGCGACATTCCAAAACTCGTCGATACGGGAATATTCGAAACGATGCTCTGTCAATACAATCTGCTCGACCGCTCCAACGAGGCAGGGATAGCTTATGCGGCTTCAAAGGGACTCGGGGTCGCCATTATGGGACCAGTCGGCGGAGGCAGGCTGGGGAGCCCGAGTGAGGTCGTTTCCCAGTTGTTGGAAGGGCAAGAGCGCGTCAGCTCGCCGGAAATCGCGTTGCGCTTCGTGCTCTCGAACCCGCAGGTGTCAATGGCGCTTAGCGGAATGTTGACGTTGGAACAACTTGACGAAAATTTGGCTACCGCTGGGCGAGCTGACTCGCTCACCGACGAGGAACTGGACCAAATTGCTCTGTCGGTTCGCGAAAACCAGCGGATGATGGATCTTTATTGCACAGGCTGCAAATACTGCGAGCCGTGCCCCGAGAATGTGAACATCTCGGAGGTTTTTCGCTGCATGAACTATTACCAGGTTTGGGACCTAAAAGCCTTTGCCAAGCAGCAATATGCGCAAATTGGCACCACGGAATGGATCAAAGGAAAACGAGCTGATGCCTGCATAGAATGCGGCACCTGCGAGGACCGGTGTCCGCAAATCATCCCGATCATGGAACAGCTCAAGGAGTGTCATCGCGTGCTCGGCTCATAGCGAATGGGCCGCATCTTGCGGTCCGCGGCGGGATACTCGATACACATCGAAGCCGCCAATCGTGAATTGCTCGACTAAGCCGTTGGCGGCACGCTTTCTGACCGCTCGTAGTGATTCATCGGACCGTCGGTGATCGTAAATTTGAGCAATGTCGTCGGCTCGAAGAAATGCTCGCCGATAGGGGGCATAGCGATCCTGAGACTCGTGTACCGGCACCACTATTACCTCCTCTTTGAACATGAACGTGAGCCGGTAGGCGGCCCAGTAATCCGCCATTGCATATGCAATGTGTTGACGTTTTAGTTCGCGCAGCAACCGGGCTTCATTGACCTCGAGGCCTGCATCAACAATCCTAATCCCCTTCACGAATGGTTCGTAGCCGAGCCAACCTGAAACTGCAAAAGAAGCGAGCATTGGGAGCATGATCGCCAGCAAAACCGCTTTTCGCACGAGGTGCGCCGTTACGGCAAAGAGAAACGGCGCGACCAGAACTAAGGAGACGAGATATCGGCTCGAGTAATGATCCATCGGCATTACGCTGAAAAGAAAGCCCACTAGCGTGACAAGGACGGTGAGCGCTGCCATCAATCCGAGGCGGCGCGACTCCCAGGGCACTCGTTTTCGCCTGCAGGCAACAATCGACACGACACAGGCTCCAACGAATGCTGCTAACCCTAGCCATTGGCAAACCTGGAAAGGCCAAGGCGGGTGCCACAACGTGTAGCTGCTGACATTGGTGGGCTGGTGCAAAACGCTGGTGCCCAGAGTCCAAGGCAGGCAGGGCTGCTTGAGCAGCGACCAATTGCGAGCAACAAGGTCTGAGGTAAGAGTCAAGGGCCCCTGTTCGGCACGCGGCAAAAGCCGACTCACAATGAAGGGAATTGCGCCAAGGGTTGCTCCTATCGTAGCGGCGATGACGCGCCGCAACCAATGTGCACGTGAGTTTGTGCCATCAAAGGCTGACAAAAAGACCAGCAGTGCCAAGGCTGGAAAAAATACCAGAGCATAGGGGTCGGCAAAGCAGGCCAATGCTCCAACGCATGCGCCAAGTGCAAACCGTGTTTCTTTTCGTTTCGCACACGCGGCACCGTCGATGAGCCATACGGCAAAAAATACCAAGGTCAGCGCCGTTTGCCGAGGTGGGTGCAATGTATAGGTATGCGTGGGCGCGGGCGATGTGATGAGCGGAGCTACCAACAACAACGCGACATAAGACGACAGGCGACGACACAGCGTAAGGAATGCAAACAAGACCGCAAGTAAGTGCCCACAAAGGGCCGTTAACATGAGCGCCAACGGCGTAGCGCCCAAGAACAAGAAAATTGCCGCCGCAACGACAGAGTCGGCCGTTGTTTGATAGCCGCTCCCCCAGAGAAACCAGTGCCATTCACCACGCAAGATGTGCATCGCCTGCAGCCCAACGATGGCTGAATCAGAGTTTACGACGCCGGGATTCAGCAGTTCGGGTAAGCGAAATGCAGTTGCGCAGAGCAGAGCGATCACAGCCGGAATTTTTGTCGAGTCGCGCAAGCGCCCAAGTCCACGCATCTTTTGGCTGGCGCTTCATAGCACTGTGCAATCTTGGCCTCGGGGCCTAGATTGGCCTCGAATTTCATTTATTTCCGGCGTCATTGGCATCTGGCCAGCAGTCGCCTGGGAATTGCGGCGTATCCGGTTCGATGTCAAAAAAGCCGATGCGCAAAACGTAGGCCTGAGTTGGTCCGGCACGCTTCGCGTTGCCCGGAGCTTGCGTAGTCCCGTTAGTCGCCTATCTCCACGGGCTCAACGTTGACGGCTACGTTGATTGCGTGCCGACCGCCTCCCATTATGACACCGCGCACCGGGGTCACGTCGTCGAAATCTCGACCAAAAGCTAGCGTCACGTGTTGCTCGCTCGGCATAAGGTCGTTGGTGGGATCGAAGTCAATCCAGCCCTGCTCAGGTACCCAAATGGAAACCCACGCATGCGATGCGTCGGAACCAACTAGTCGCGGCTTTCCTGGTGGCGGGTGCGTCAACAGATATCCGCTTACATAACGCGCGGCCAGCCCCCGCGTACGCAGACAACCCGCCAATAGATGCGCAAAATCCTGGCATACTCCGCTGCGTTTTTGGAGCAGTTCCTCGATAGGTGTATTGATATCGGTCGCTTGGGCATCATATTTGAAGTCTTTATAGATCTTGTGCGTCAGATCTCGCGCCACGCACAGGATAGGTTGACCTGGTTGAAACGCAGACGCTGCGTAGTCCGACAGATCCTCCGAGAGCTGGACATGGGTAGACTCAAAAGCCATCTGATACGCCTGCAAAGTATCTCGACGGCGGTCTGATGCCAAAAAGTCGCGTACGTTTTCCCAGCTGGGAGATTGTGCACAGTCTATGTCGCGCGAAATGGTGATATCCACCAGGCTCTGCGCCACGATTTCGAGACTCTGGTGCGGCTCCGTCAATCCGAAGTAAGTGGTCTTGTTTCCGAAATAGTCGAGACGTCCCCGACGCACCGCTGGTCGTGGAGTAATCTCGATTTCATGGGACAAGGTGCGCTGATTTTCATTGGCGCGTGGAGTCAACCGCGCTTCATGATGCGAAGTTGACGCGGATTCACCGTATTGGTACGTGGTACGGTGGGACACGCGTAACCTCACGGCAGACCTCCTGGACGACTCGGTCGCAACGCCGAAGGCGCATCATTGGCGAGATGCCGTGAGACATGCGCATGATTTAGGTAAGTGTTCGAAAGAGAATCGTTCAGTGCCGGCAGCACTTTTCCTAAATGTTGAAGGAGTTGTTTGAGGGCTGGTCTTTCGCCATTGGTGTCCACTTCGCAAAGTTTACCGAGATCGGCAAGCTCGATTTGGTTTGAAGCACTGAGGAGCAATCGACGTTGGGGACTACTGACTTCCGTGTTCGGCAATGGGGGCAGCGCGTCAATATGTGCCCCGAGCGCGATTAGCTGGTAGATAACGCTGCGCGGGTTGGTAGCGTCCGTCAACAGCAAGTCGAGCACTGGCGTAACCTGCAAGTTGGCCAAGTACCGCCGCCGGTAGGTCATGCCACTATCTGCCACGTCAAGGACTGTTTCGAGCAATGGCACCTCCCGCGTCGAGAGCCGCCCCAACGTAGATCGAAGTAACAGAATCAGAGTCGAAGCTCGTTCCAGGCGTCGCCCCATGTCCAGGAATCGCCACGCATGCCCCCTTGACATGCTCTCCATGACAAGGCCGCTGAAACCTGCCAGCGTCAAGATGACGCCATTTAGGATCGACGTGGCGGCATTCATGGACCGCTGCTCTTGTAACTTCTGCAAGGCCAACACATGCTCCTCCAAAGAGGCGAGCACCCGCCATGTATCGAGAGATATTCGGTCCCGAATCACACGCGCGGTTCGAAGAATCGAGCTAATAATGGCGATGAGGGAGCCTTTGCATTCCGCATCACTGAGCGCTAGCTTCAGCTGTTCCTCGCTGAGCCTAATATCCGAGGGAGACTGAAAGGGAATGTCAGACACGTATAGGAAACTCGTGTGCGCCTCGAGCGCCGCCAGTAACGCGACGAATTCGGTACGTTGGTCCATGTCTTGCTGACTGGCCAAATCCGACATCCGAAGGCTCACGACTCGGACCAACCGAGCGAGGCTTTCCGCTCGTTCAGCGTAGCGGCCGAGCCAATAAAGATTGTCCGCGACGCGGCTCGCTAAATCGCCACCACCGCGCGAAAGTTCGATGGGGTGGTCCGTGGGTGCCAAAAGACTGAAGCTCGTAACGGGCTCGTCGGACACGATCCATACGTCTTCGCTCCTCGTTCCTAGTTGCATCAGCGAGTAGAGATCAGACGCGTCGTTGCCTACGCGGGCCAGCGCTCCGGGCATCATCCAATAGTCCTCCGGCTTTTGGCAGACGGCGAAGCAGCGAAGTACACAGCGCCCCGGGGCAAGTCTGCTGCCGTTGACATAGGGAGTCGTAGACGGTTGAACGAACTCCTGAGCAACGTAGTCACGGGGCCTACGCCGAATCGCATCGGCGAGGGCATTCAATTCTACTTCGGTCAGGTTCTGACCGTGAACGGGCCGCTTCCGATTACTTGGAAACGCGGACTTTATCACCATCGTGGCAAGCTTCGGCAGAACGACGTCCAATGCCTGCGGCGCGCCGCACCAGTAGGTCGGCACGGAAGACAACAGCAATTCTTCACCCAGTAACTGTTGACACAAGGATGGCAAGTACGCGAGCAATGCTGGAGACTGCACAACGCCCGAACCGAGCGGACTAGCCAATGCAACATTGCCCATGCGCACGGCCTGAACCAACCCGGGAACACCCAATGCGGACTCGGGTCGGAGCTCTAGCGGGTCGCAGAAATCATCGCTGACCCGACGTAGAACGACGTCAATCGGCTGCAAGCCACCTAATGTTTTGATGTACAGGCGCTCGTTGCGCACGGCCAGATCGTCGCCGCTGACCAGCGTCAAGCCCAGGTACTGGGCAAGGTAAGCCTGTTCGAAGTAGGTCGAATGATAGGGTCCGGGCGTTAAAAGCGCAATGCGAGGATTATCGCGATTATGGGGAGCCAATGCGCGCATGCTTTCGCGCAGCGCGCGAAAGAAATGAGCCAGCCTCTCAACGTGGCACGATCGAAAAACCTCGGGCAAAACCGTCGATATAACGATGCGATTCTCTAGTGCATAGCCGGCCCCGGAAGGCGCCTGCGTGCAGTCCTCGACTACACAATGATTGCCGCTCGGGTCGCGAATGATATCGGCGGCGTATACTGGCAACCAATTGCCATTCGGAACTGCGATCCCGTGAATTGGCGTGAGATAACCAGGGTGCGAAAATACCAGTTCCGCGGGCAGCGCGCCCTGGTTGATGCTGCGCTGGGGACCATACAAATCAGCTAACAGGGCGTTGAGCAGCCGAGCTCTTTGGGCTAGGCCGCGGGAAATTGACGCCCAGTCTTTGGGCCCGATCAGTATTGGCAGCGGCGACAAAACCCAAGGTCGTTGCAGCCCCTGCAAATCGCCGTAGGCGTTGTAACTTACTCCGTTTTCATGGAGTAGTTGCTGCGCCTCTTTCCAGCGGAAGTTCGCCTGCTCGATACCAAGCGTTTGCAGTTCGCCCATGTACCGAACCCACGGAGCGCGCACACTTCCGTCGCTTGCGACGAGTTCGTCGTAACTGCCCGCCGGGGGTAAATAGCTTGAAAGCAGTGACGGGGCGTCGTGCATCGAGCAAATTCTCAGTATCGCAGTTTCAGTTCCAACTTCGCGATTGGCTCAGTTGTACTGGGCCGTGTCAAACACTGCACCTTGGAAGGTTTATTCTGGCTGTCACAGCCCCACTTGGACAAGGTTCGAGTCGCCGGTCGAAGTATGCATCGCGTCACCGTACTACGAAGCGTAGGTCTAATGTGAAAGGGAGCTCTAGACTTCTAGATGCGGGGGCTGGCGCCTGAATCCCCGGCGAGTGGCCGAACGGCTGAAATCGCGACATTCGGCGACTTTCGGCTTCCAACCCGTTCTTCGGATACGTATCGTAAGACAATCCACCAGGATGGGACACGTAGTAGGTGCAGCCACCCACGGCGTGGTTCGACCAGCAGTCGAAAATATCGAATACGAGGGGAGCATCGACGTCAAGCGTCGGGTGCAGCGAGGAAGGTGGTTTCCATGCCTTGTACCTGACTCCCGCAACGAACTCTCCAACCCGCCCCGTTGCATGAAGCGGGACCCATACCCCGTTGACGAGCACAGTGTGACGTGAATCAACCAGGCCACTTGCAAGGATTTGAATCCGTTCTACCGGAGGAGTCGACATAGCGCGCGGTACCGCCTGGACTGCCTTCTTCGCCGAGCACATGCCAGGCTTCGATGGCCTGTCTGATCTCCAATTCAATACCCCGTGTGTTGATTGAACCGAAGCGAGGAAAACGGAATTCCCAATGCGGCCGAAACCATTCGACATCTATATCGAAACCGCCCTCACTCAATTCGGCAACGACATCCTCGATATCTTGCCAAACGAAGTGCGGCAAACTCGACCGGTCGTGAATTGCCGTGCTCCAGCGCTGCAGGTTGCGGCGATAGGGTCGTTGCCAGAAATTCGCCAATAACGCACGCACTAACAATTGTTGAGCCAGGCTCATGCGCGCATCCGGCGGCATTTCGAACGCGCGCATTTCGAGGAGGCCCTGTCGCCCCTGTATAGAATCCGGGCTGTAGAGTTTGTCGATACAAAATTCCGTTCGGTGCGTATTGCCGGTTAGATCAATCAATAGGTTTCTAAATAGCCGATCCACAAGCCACGGGGGGCAAGTTCCCGGGTGAGCATCTAGCGCGCGAAAGGCGATTTCGAGTTCGTAGAGGCTATCCTGACGTGCCTCGTCAATCCGAGGGGCTTGGCTCGTGGGGCCCACGAAAAGCCCTGAGAACAGGTAGGAAAGCGCCGGGTGATTGTTGAAAAACGCAACGAAGCTGCGAAGTAGGTCGGGACGGCGAATAAAGGGGCTATCGGCTGGCGTTGCTCCCCCTAACACAATGTGATTGCCACCACCTGTGCCCGTGTGGCGCCCATCGACTAAGAACTTGTCCGTTCCCAGCCGAGTCAGGCGAGCTTGCTCGTATAACGTTGTCGTCGTGGTTACGAGTTGGTCCCACGAGTGCGCAGGATGAATATTGACCTCGAGCACACCTGGGTCCGGGGTTACCTGGATGCGCTGAATGCGCGGGTCGCTAGGCGGCCCGTAGCCTTCTATTCGAACCGGGACGTTCAATTGGGCAGCTGTTTGCTCAATTTGTGCGACTAGATGCAAGTACGGCTCTAATCGTTCAATTGGAGGCATGAATATGTGCAACACGCCGCGTCGCGGCTCGACGCACAATGCACTGCGTACGACGTCGCGCGCCAAACCTTGCTGACCTTCGGCCCGCGCGTGGGCCGACTGCTCATCGCTTGTGCTTGTGCCCTCGCGTACCTTGGTCGATGCCGGGCCCTTGCCGGGGAAGTGGGGCGTTGCAGCAGGTTCAGCTGAAAACGGATTCGGCTGCATCAGCAAGCGAAATGCGGGCAACGCCGGGCGTACGGCAAATGGGTCGAGTTCCGAGAGAGGATCGATACTGGCCGCGTCCCTCCACGGCAATGAGTCGAGAGGTAGGCGATACCCCATCGCTGAATCGCCCGGCAGCAAGTACAGCCGCTCATCACGCAAGAACCAACGCCCGGTCTCCCAATGCCAGCTGCCATCACTATAGTGCACCGAGCGAAGCGGCAACGCATAGCCCACGATATGTTTGAGACCCTGGGTGAACACCTGACGCAACCGCTTGCGCTCGAGCTCGTCTTCCAATTTTGAGTCGAATGGGTCAACGTTCGTCGGCAAACGGCGTTCTCGCCAGAGATAATATAACGTGTCCTCGAAAGCCGGGAGCGGATTCGCCGACGTCAGCGCCAAGCGGGTCGTTAACGCATCGATAAAGCGAGAGGCTAATTCTGGATCCGCACCAATGTCGCGACCGTCGGATATAGAGGCATCATTTTGCCAAATTCTTTCGCCATCGAGTCGGAAATAGCAACTATAGGCCCACCGTGGGAGCGGCTCGCCCGGGTACCACTTACCTTGCCCGTGATGCAAAAAACCACCATTGGTGAATTGCAGTTTCAAGCGGCGAAGTAGCTCGTCGGCTAGCCTTTCTTTGGCAGTCCCGAGCGCTTTGGTGTTCCACTCGTCGCCTTCCTGATCGTCAACTGACACGAATGTTGGCTCGCCACCCATGGTCAGCCGCACGTTGTTCCCAACTAGGATTCGTTCGACTTTCTGACCACATTCCTGAATCGCTAACCACTGCTTGTCCGTGTAAGACTTGGTTGGGCGCGGTCTGTCTTCGATGCGATCGACCTTCATTATGAACGCAAAGTCTTCGTGAATTTCGTCGTCTTCCTGAATTTTTGAAAAGTTATAACTGCCGGTCACTGGCGCTGCCTGCGTCGGTTCCGGGGTGCAAGCCAATGGGATATGCCCTTCCCCGCACATTAGACCGCTGGTCGCGTCCATTCCCACCCAACCTGCTCCCGGCAGATACACTTCCGCCCAAGCATGTAGATCAGTGCAATCTTCGCTGACTCCCGCGGGCCCGTCGAGGGGCTTTTGATCGGCGCTCAACTGAATCGAGTACCCCGAAACGAACCGCGCCGCGAGGCCCAGGCTACGCAGCAAATTGGCTAACAACCAGGCAAAATCTCGACATGAACCGTGCCCGCGCTCCAGCAGTTCTTCCGGGGCGAAAACACCCGGCTCCATCCGGATATCGTAACGCAAGCTACTTTGAAGTAGTTGATTGATGTCAACCAACACATCGACGGTACGCCGCGAGGTGATTAGGTAGTCGCGCTTGATTCGTTCGCGCAGCTCATGAAAGAGCGGCCCCGTTGAACAAGCTTGTAAGTACGAGTAAAGGTCGCGCTTGAGCGCGGCGTCGTATTCGAACGGATAGTGTTCTCCCTCCTCTTCGAGAAAGAAATCAAAGGGATTGATAGTGGTCAAGTTGGCCACAAGTTCGACATCGACACCAAATTCCGTAGACGGCTCTGGGAACACCAAGCGCGCCAAGTAATTACCAAAGGGATCTTGTTGCCAATTTAGAAAGGCACCCGGCGGAGTGATGTTTATCGAGTACGCTTCGATCGGCGTACGACAATGCGGGGCGGGTCGCAGTCGAACCAAATGTGGCGATAGGTTAACAGGACGGTCATAGCGATAATGGGTCTTGTGACGGAGGGCGACTCGGATTGCCATTGCTGCCAGCTAATCGAATGACCTAACCTGTTGCAAGTAGGTTTCGAACTGGCGACGGGGGATGTACTTCGCAAATCGGACGAAACACCGTCCGGGCCTTCGCCGGACGAAGGCGGCCCAAACCCCGCCCTTCACAGCAAAGTTCGGTCGGCCGCTCTTGGTGGTCTGGGTGACCGTTGACGATTCGCCGCGGGGGGCAGCGTGCGTCGGCGGGCTGGGGGTTTTCGAGACGAGTGCTACCGGACAACCCCTGGCAGGGAGCCAATGCGCCTCGAATCGACGCTGATCAGAGCCCGCTCGTCTGTCTAAGCGGGAGCCATGCAACGTATCTAGCTGCGAGCGCTCGATCCGACTTGAATCTGTGCAATGTTCGCGACAAAGGTGAGAAGGGATGCACCGAGATTCGACCTGGGGAGCCGCAATCTACATGAAAATGGCTTTTCGTGATCGCTCCCGGTACATAATCAGCGCGCGCAATCTAATTGCCGACGTGTGTGTGGAATATTTGGAACCATCGGAAAATACGGCGCACGTCATCATGGCCAGCAATGAACTTCTTGAAAATATGGTCAAGTATTCGTCCGAGTGTCTTGGAATCGTAGAGTTTGATCTAGTGGTCAAAGATGCTCAGCCGACGGTGCGAATGTCTACACAAAATCTCGCTTCGAAACGTCACTTGGTCAAGGTGCAATCCGTGCTAAATGAGATAATTGAAACGCCCGACCCCGTACAGTACTATGATGAAATGATCGCAACCAGCGGGGAACGATTTGGATTGGGGCTGGGATTGATCAGGATACGGGCCGAAGCTGGGTTGAACCTCGATTTCCATATCCAGGCAGACGTACTGAACATCGAAGCAACTGGGCTAGTTCAGCCCAAAGGAACCTAGCGTGACTACCGGTATAACCGACATCAAGAGCCAACTCTTCAACACGAGTTCGAGTATTGTTGGGAACCGACTTATCGTGATGTTGTCGGGTTGCCTGGACATGGATACAACTCCCTACCTGAAGTCATTTCTCGATCCGTTAACGCAGGATTTTCAGGCAGGCATCATGAGCGCAATCGAGTTTGATACCGCCCAGTTGTACTTGATGAGTTCCTCTTCGATAAGCTGTTTTGCCACGTGGATTAAGACACTGATGAATACGCAGCCCGGGTGGCGCGTGACATTCAAGACTAACCCCAATCTCAGTTGGCAGCGCCGGTCACTTGATCCAATTCGGCGACTGGCTGAGCACATGGTCTCGATTGAGTAAATTACTGCCAGAAGCGCAACGCTACTTCTTTAGTAGAACACCCACGAGCGTTACGTCATCTCCAGCGGTTTGCGCGCCTCGAAAATTATCGAATTCAGTCGTCAGCCGTGACACAAAGCTACTTACGGTATCGCTCGACTCAAATGGGATTGATGAGAGCTTGGACTCGAAGCGCTCACGACCTTCATTTGACTGCTCGAAGAGTCCGTCGGTGGCCATCAGTAGCAACTGCCCAGGCTCGAGCCGAACCGACTTGGATTCCTTGACTTCAACTTCGTCTACACCTAGTAGGGGCCCCGCCTCGTAGTATTCCCGAAATTCCTGGCCCGGCGTAAACACGAGCAGTGGCCCGTTGGCTGCATTGGCGTAACAAAACTCGGTCCCCTGCGGCGCCACCCGAATGTCGATGCAGGAGGCAGCGCAGTGCAAATCGCCGTCGGGAAACTCGCGAACTAAGTAGTTATTCAATGCCGTGAGAACGGAACTTGGACTTGCTAGTCGAAGCTTCAACCGATCATACACCGACTTTAACAAGATCGTGCGCATGGCGGCCTGCACGCCGTGTCCAACGGCGTCCGCAAGAAATACGCGGATACAATTCTGGGAAACTTCGGCAATGTCGAGTATGTCACCACTAACTTGTTCCAATGGTCGATATTGAATTGCGATGTCCATGTCCTCACGGATTGGCATCACTGGCAACATTTTCTCTTGAAACAGCTGGGCCTTCGAGATGTCATCACGAATCCTTTGCTCGTTTTGCTTGATTGTTGCAACGGCAATTGTAAGCTCCCGATTCGCGAGCGACAGCGCTTCCGTTCGCAATGCTACCTGGGACTCCAGATCCTGCGCGTATTCGCGCAGACTCGTGATCATTGAACGGACCGATTGAGTCAGTTGCGCCATCTCGAAGGGAACGCCGTGCAAGATATCAGGCATGGCCTGAAACTCGCCGCAAGTGACTGCCTCAGCAGTCGCCGCCAATGCTCGCAGTGGTCGCGAGATCCATGTCGCAACCCAAGCAGAAAGCCCCAGGGCCAGCAATATCAAGACGATCGCCGCCGTCGCCGTTTGAAATTTGACTCTGCGAGCGTGAGCATCAATCGTTGCCTTCGGCGAGACAGCGATAGCACGCCAACCCGCAACGGGAAAAGGCAAGCCGACCGCCATCCCACGAACTGCTTGTTGCCGTTCATCCTCTCCTAGACGCAGCTCAGTCTGTCCCGAGGCAACTGGGGAGAATATGGGGAGGTTGGAGACCGCCGACTGCTTTGGGCCCGAGTCTACGCTCGAATCTGCGATTTTTTGCCCATCTGAGTCGAATATGACAAGCCGTCCGTTGGTCATGCCCCTGACTGATTGCTTTGCCTGATTGGCTATTGCGGCGAGGTCGACGGAACTACACGTATAACCAGCGAACTTCGAGCTCCTTATCGAAAATGGGCGCTACAACTTGGACAGATAAAACATGAGTTGCGCGACCAATGCCCGCACGTGAAATCAGAGATTGCTTCGTTCGCAACAGTTCTTTGAAGTAGTCTCGATCGGCATAGTTGATGCGGACACCCAAAATTTCGCCCATCGAAGATTGGTTCAGCAGAGAGTTGGCATTCTCATCAGCTACGTACGCGCCCAAGAATTCCGAGTGGTGGCCTAGGTGGGCGTTCACGATAGTGGGTAACGATTCTACATTCAAACCTCTCGCCGCTACCTGCGCTGAAAATGATTCAGCTGCATGCAAGTAGCTGAGCATTGCAAATGACAATAGATCCGAAGCTGATTGAGCGGCTGCCTGCGCTTGTCGATCAGTGGCTTCTATCTCGCTCTTTGCCCAGCGCTGGGCCTGGTTGTAACCCAAGAGTGAAACCGGCACCACGGTACTTATGCTGAGCACGATGAATAGAAAAGCGCGAACCCCGATTCTTCCCGTTATCGATTGACCCCGAACAACTCGCGATCGAAGTGATTCTCTCGAAGAATTCGCCATGATTGATTCGCGTGTACAATCAGTAACGCTCCGGCGTCCTTCGCTTATTTTGGCACCGAAAGAGCCCAGCGGGCAACGACCCACAAAACAACCAGGAGCGCGATTCCGAGCGCCCACCAGCGCCATTTTTTCAGCTGAGCCGCTTGGGTTTCGGTCGAGAGCACACCCCTCGAATTTGACGCAATTTTGCCCGCGTAAGTTGAGGGATTGGACTTTCGCCCTCGATCTAGATCTCGCTGAATGTCGCTAGGTTCGGAGCTCACACGAGTCACCGGCTGTGGATTCAATTTAGGTTGGATAGGCCTTCGACGTTTCGGAGATGACTTCTTGTTCCGATTTGTAGTCGCAGGAGTTCTGGGTTGTGTCGGTGCAGCCTCACTCGATTGTGTTGGTTCCGCAGGCTGATTCATGTTCGCGATGCGTTGTTGCTTGCGCAAGGCTTTGGCTTCGGACTTGCGCTTGGCCGCGTGTATCTGATTCTGTCGATCGAGCTCGCGGCGTGCCTTCTTGGTAAGTGGCGGTACAAATGGCGGCTCTGGATTCGAGAGTGCGCCCGGATTGGCCATTGACTGTTGAAGACTCTTGGCGTTGCGTTTTTCTTTTTGTCTGGAAGGCACGAACTCCGGCGCGGGTTCGGCCAAGTCCCACCCCGCGTCGAGCTCAGCAACCTCGACCACTTCTTCGGCGGCCTGGGTTTTGACGGAAACGGATGTTACGTCAGCTTCAATATCGTCCCAACCAGCATCAAGATCCTGGCTGACGTCGGATTCGCGTTCTTTCATGGTGGGTAGCGCAGAGCTTCACCGAAGGGGGCTCGGTCACACCATAGTCCACCCCTTCAAATGAGGCAAATCTAACTCAAAACAACTGACCGGCGCCGCAGCCAGCTTTAACGACCGCTGACACGCCGGCGGGATTTGCGTCGAGTTCGTAGTCATAACTTGCGGCTGTGCCACCGGTGGGCGACGCGGGAACGCTGATTCGGAATTGGTCGCCAGTTTGACGTACCGGCAAAGCAAGGCCGGTGCCATCAGTGCTCTGGCCATTGAGGCTGAGTGGTGAATTGGCATCCAAGAGATTTTGTTCGTCGCTGACTGCATCAATCGGCGCATAAACTACACCGAATGTTCCCACGGGGCAGAAACTCCAGGTGGGCGCGCCGTTATCGTTGATGTAGATGGCGTCGCGCGCGTTTTCGAAAACATTGCCCTGGAGCAGCGCCGCTGCGCCGCAAGAGGCAGCTACCGAGATGTTGGTGATGTTGGACCATGTATTGTTGAAGAGATGCCCCCAGGTACCAGGCCCGAACAGGTAGGGGTTCCAATTCGCACTCGTATCGAACCAGTTATGATGAAATGTCAAAGCGGGATTTCGGTTGGTATTAATCACCGTTGGATCTTGACCACCGCAAGCCTTGGTCGTGCGCCCGTTGAAGTGATTCCATGAGATCGTCATGTAACCAGCCGCAGTGATTAACGCCTGATTATTCGTTTCGTCCCAACTTGATACGATGTGCAGCGATGTGTAACTAATGTTCCGAAAAGAACAGTGATCGACCCAAACGTGATCGGTCGGCCAGCAGCTTAATCGCCTCCCCATCGTGGAAAATGCCCGGGTTTATGTCCTCGAAATCGAGATTGCGCAGTATGATATTGGAGCTGCCGGAAAGGTCTAGCTCGACGTTCTTGAGTATTGCACCCGCACCTAGTCCGACGAGCGTTTTGTTGTCGCCTACCCTCGCAATGTCATACGTGCTCTCGACATCGAACAGCGTGGCCGTGGACGCGCAACTCGCCGCCGCCAATGTTTCGGCAGCGACCGGCGTGTTCGGATCACAGGGATTCGTGCAGGCCTCGCTTGCACGGCCGGGTGACAATGTAAAATCGTAAGTCCCCTCATCTATCAGAATGACCGCGGGCGTATCGCCGCTGACGGCGTTGAGAAACTCGGGTGCCGAATTAACGATTATCAGGTGGCCCCCCGCGCGGGCCGCCGCAAGCGTTCCACCCCCGGTAGTACCGCCAAGCAATGATGCGCCTCCGATTGGGCGCTCATCGACAATGGCCGAGATTGACGAAAGTTGCGCGTCGTCAAGGACATCTGCATCGGCGGCCCCTGGCGCGCCTCCCGATGAAGCACTACTTGCCGCAGTTATGAGGTCGCTACGTTGGGTACTGCACCCTAGCGAAACAACCGTCACCAGCACCTTTGCAAGGCGATTTGCAACCCGCAACCGTGCTCCAGATTGGCAAACATTTTTGGTCATTATCGAAAGAATCCGAGGGTCATGAGACTCGGCACGGGCACTTGAGCCATTTATCACATGATTTCAACGACTTATGAGACCTGCCCCGCCCGGAATGGTCAATTCTACCCAAATCCCGCAGGCACGCATTCGACGTGTCATAATTTGTCGAGTGGCGTTGGCAAGGTCGTCGAACCCCCCTCCGCGGGGCTCAAGCAATTCGGAGTCGCCCGAATTGTCAGGTCAATTGCCTGAGGCACCGATTACTGAGCCACTTGCCGAGTCCCCAGACGACCTAACCTACGACGTGAGTGCACAGCCCCTTTTGGCAGCCAAAGCGACCAGTAGGTTCTCGCCGAGGCGCAAGACCAATATTTCCTTTGCTGGGGACTACCACACGTGGGTCGAGGCTCTGGTGCGCGGCGATGAGGGTGCCGCAGTTGCTTTCTTCCATGAGTACGTGTCGCTGGTTGAGCGGACGATTGTGCGCATTTTGGGTGCCGACGCCGATCTGGCAGACGCAACTCAGGACGTGTTCGTTCGTGCCCTTCAATCGATAAGCCGCCTGCGGGATCCACAAGCGATGACAGAATGGGTCCTCCAAATCGCTGTTTGCACCGCCGCAGATTGGGTGCGTCGTCGTCAGCGAAGACGCTGGCTGTCGTTTCGAGATCCAGCCGAGATGGTCAATTCGCCCGCCTCGACCGTAGACGCGTCCGATCGGGAAGCGCTCCGAGCGACATACGCAATTTTGGACAAACTCAAGGTAGAAGATCGAACCGCCTTTGCGCTGCGCGTGATCGACGGCATGGAACTAAGGGAGGTAGCATTGGCCTGTGGTTGTTCGCTCGCCACCGTCAAACGACGTCTTACGCGGGCCGAAGCAAGATTCGAAAAGTTAGCGCGCCTGCATCCATGCCTACGACCCTGGATTTTGAATTCTGAGCGCGAGGAAAAACGATGCGTCTAATGGAACTTGGGCGTCGTGTCGCCGCTACGCAAGACCGGGATCGCGCATTGCTCGGCGCCGCTGACCAAGCGCACGCGAGTTTCATTCGATCGCTGCGCAGGCGGCGACGCCCGGTTCGAACGCTATTACTAGCTGCAGCCGCGGTAGGCCTACTCGGTGGGCTTTCAGCCGTTTTTCTCATTGCAAACCATCCGATCACGGTGGCAATCGGAAATTCCGCAACATCAGCAGCCTTGGGCGCATCAATTGCAGCACCCCCCGATCGCGAGGTACCCCTTCAATTCTCCGACGGTTCGACGGTCGCATTGGCGCCCGGCAGCAATGCCGTCATCGCCTCGTTGGTTCAAAATGGCGGGACGCTTCGAATCAATCAAGGCCACGCGCAAATGCACGTCGTGCATACTCCGAAATCGCGGTGGTCTGTTCAGGCCGGTCCCTACACGGTCATTGTGACTGGGACTCGATTCGATATCGATTGGCAGCCACAATTGCAGCGACTAATCGTCAAACTTAGAGAGGGCCATGTTGTCGTCAGCGGCCACAGTTCTCAACCGCCGGCACAAATGTCCGCGGGGCAACAACTTCTTGTTTTGGGCGACACTTGGACAATCGGCAAGTTGATTGAAGGCCCCTCCCCCGAGCCATTGCCATCCACGATGGTGGCACAAGAGTCTCTCCCTGGTGTGGCGGACGTCGAACCACACCCGTTGCATACGGCGGCAATCACCGAAGTCGGCACTACAGTGGCCCGGCCAACACCTAGTGAAACTTGGCAGGCCCTGGCCAATCATGGCGACTATCGAGCGGCGTACGAAGTGGCAGAACGCGAAGGTTTTGAGCGAATTTGCCGTAGCAGTAGCTCATCCGAACTGCTCAGCCTAGCGGAAGCGTCTCGATTTGCCGGCCACTCCGAGCGAGCATCACAAGCCCTTATAACTCTCCGTAGTCGGTTTGGCAGCAGCGAAGATGCGGCGGTCGCGGCATTTCAGTTGGGCCGCCTGACGTCAAACGGCAGGCAAGCAGCCGATTGGTTTCGCACCTATTTGCGTGAGCAAAAGCGCGGAGATCTTGCACGTGAAGCGTCGGGACGACTTCTCGAGGCACTATCGCGCTCCGGGGATAGAGCCGCGGCTCAGGCGGCAGCCGGCGACTACCTAAGTGCTTATCCGCACGGACCACATGCAGCATTTGCCAAAAAATTATTGAATCCGTGACCCAATGAAGGGAATTTGGTCCGCCATCCTCGCGATGACTATCGGACTTGGGTCCTGGGTCACGCCCGCGTCGGCTACTAGCGATGACGATGCTCGCATCGTTATCATTACCGATCATGCGGATGCAGCCATTATTCCGCTGCTGCGCGCCGAACTCAACCAACTGGGGCTTCAGGTAATCGAAGTCGAGAAGCCCACAGACGAAGTCGATCCCCGCGAGTTGACTGAAGCTGCCCGGCAGCATCACGCTGTAGCAGCATTTCGCGTGCAAGTCTCGAGCAACACAGTAGAAGTCTGGATCGCCGATCGCGTAACCGGCAAAGTGTCTTTGCGCGAAGTCTTCACCCAAGGGTCTGATTCTCGGGTCGAGGCTCGCTTGGTTGTTCTACAGGCCGTCGAACTTCTACGATGGAGCCTGCAAGACGTCGATGCGACTCACACTTTACGAGGCAACACGCCGAAGCCGCCAACATTGGCCAGAACGGACTTCCAACCGGAAGATCCCCTGGTGTTCGGTGTAGCACCACTTATCCAATTTAGTCCCGGGGGAGCGAATCCAGGTGCAGGCGCGCAACTTGACATGACCGTTCGTTGGTCGTCGGTTGGGACTCGTTTTGCGTACGGACAGCTCGTGTTACCCGCGGTACTCGAAACTGCAGTGGGCCGCGCCGAGCTCACTACGCGTTGGTTTGCCGTGGAAGGAGTGGCCCTGAGCCCAGTGTCGAAGAAGAGACTCAAGCCTAGCCTGGGCCTAGGCATCGCCATGATTTCAACGTTGTTGCATGGCATCTCAAACCCACCTCGACTGGTGTCCGATGACAGCCTGTTTTCGGTAGCCCCAATCATCGACGGAAAGATCGCCTATTCGGTGGGCAGACACGTACAGTTGGCGCTTGGAGCTAGCATAATGACGCCGCTTAGATCGGACACCATATACTTCGTCGGGCAACAAGTGGGAACCTACGGGAAGCTATTCGTTGACGTTACCCTTGGTGTTCAGGTTGGAATACCTTGAATGTTCCGTGGGTTCTGATCCATCGACGACCCGTTGCATAAGAACCCTAGGCCTTGCGGAGTAATGCCGCCAACGGCACGTGGGGCGGAGATTCCTCGGCCTGCCGCGAACCCGACCCATCATCGACTCGAACAGCTCGACGTGACGGAAACATTCGGTCAAGGCGACCGCCCCAAGCATAATTCTCTTCAACGACTCTTGCGCACCAGCATTGGGAACATCCCTTGCGCAACACTCTTTCGAAGGCGTTCTGCGTGCCAAGCGCGACGACATTGTTCGACTTGTCAACGCGAGCAATTTGGCCGCAGTGATACAGATTGCCTTCTGGATCCAACGTAACGTTGATCCAACCTGCCGCACAAGGCAGGGATTGGTCGCGAGGAAAATTTCGAAAATGACTGAGGCTTGCCCAATGGTTCAGTACGGGTCGCCCCGCGCGCTTATATGTTTGCAAGCTGGAAAAGACGGCTTCGGCCTGTTCAGGGAGGAGTGTCATGTCCGCTGCCGGGCCGCTTGGACCCTGAAACAGGCTGGCTCTGACGGGTTGGAAGATAATTTTTGCACCGACGCTCTCGGCTATCGTTAGAAGCTCGTCGATAGCGTGCGCGTTATGCTGACCAATCGCGCAGGTTAGCTCGACGGGAACCCCCAGCGCATTGGCTACACCCACCGCATCAATCGCCCATTCAAATGCTCGTTTTCCGCGTATTGAATCGTGAATTCTAGGCGGCCCGTCGAGGCTTATCTTGATTTTCTGCATTTTTCTGACGGTGTTGATCTTGCGCCGAACGAGCACCCCATTTGTGTTTAGGCGCACGGCAATTTTGAGAAGGACTAGCCAGTCGACGATCTCTGCGACGTGCGGGTGGGCTAGCGCCTCCCCTCCGTCGAGTGATATCTCCTTCATGCCTAGGTTCCGCAAACCATCGAGAGATTTGAATATTTCATCGATGCTCATTTCATTGGCGAGGCGCGTGTGCCGGTCGCAATAGCCACAAGCCAGATTGCAAAGATGCGTTAGCTCGAAGTTTACCGCAATTGGAGCCGGTCGCTTGAATACACGCGCGCGCGCAATCGACAATAGTGTCGAAGGTCTCATGCTTTCTGTCCTTTCAAAGCAAGAATGGGAGACGAACTACATTGGGGCAGCCTGCAATCTCGGAGAGCAGCAATGGGTGTGCCAACAACGGTCAGGCGCGATTAGCAGGGATTTGCCGCCGAAACTCTCAACGAGTGGGACTGCCTAGCCGTCTCGCATTCGGGGTACAGCGTGAACCAGGTTCACAGGCGTGCCTCGGGAACACTGCGCTGACCGCCGTGTGCGTGCCGCAGCGGCATCATCAAAAATACCCACGCTATTGTCAGAGAAGACCAAAAAAAGGCAAAGGGCGGTTGAAGGCCGCCCCTTGTTCTGCCCCCTATTCGATCGGGCCAGCGCTAGCCGGGTTGAAACATGATGGGGTAAACAACCGTGACGATGCCACCGTCGGGCTGCGGGAAATTCAAACCGTAGTACGCGCTTACGACGCAACTGACCACGCCGCTGTCGGGCAAGTCTGAATCACCTTTTTGAACATTCGATACTGTGCCGTCGCGACCAATCACGAATCGCACCTGCACTCTTCCTTCGAGATTGGGATTGTGACTAAGGCCTTGCTCGTAGCAATTGCGGAATCGACCGTAATTCTGGCGCAGGATGCGCTGGATTACTTCAGGCGGAAGGCGACCGGAGACGATTGTCTGCCCGGGGTGCATAACCGGCACACGAGTCTTATGCATCGCGTGCCCGAGTCCGCCATTACCGACACCGAAGCCTTGACCAGGGCCCGTACCGCTCCCGTGCCCAATCGTGTTGATAGTGCCGAGCCCGATGCCTTCGCCGCGTCCGCCGCCGCCTTCACCAAGCCCGCTCAAACCGAGCCCTCCAGCACCGAAGGCTTCGTTGATATTGGTGCCCCACATATTACCGCGCGCACTGAGATCGTCCTGGCCCAAAGACTCTTCTCTGCCCCAGGGTGCCGTCGGGGCGTTCGGATCACCCGCGCGACCGGAGTTTAGAAGTCCAATCATGCCGAAGGTTCTCGCGTCGTCCAGCGCGGCGAGACGTGCCAGGTGCGGATCGGGGTTGTCATGAGGGCCCTTAATCCCAAACCGTCCGTCGGTGACCCTGGAAGTCGGCTTTCCCATTGAGCCTTCCTCGAGCGCGGCGCGCGTACCTGTCCCACCTTCTTTGTTGTTGGCATCTACATTGGCGGCTTGCTCTGTTTGCTTCGCATCGTCTTCGCGCTCTGCGGATGCCTTCAGATATTGCTGGATCACGTAGACTTGGTCTGAGTTGAAACTCTCATCCTCCATGCCATTTTGCGGCGGAACCAGGAAAGCCATCGCCGTCACGAAACTCCCAACAGCCGCCATCGAAAGCCCAAAGAACGAGAAAACCTGGGTTTCGACGCCCGCCGCCAAGCCTCTTTTGCACGGTCGACCCGCGTTTACGCAAGCGAGCTGAAATGTGAAGTCCCCCAGCTTAATCTGCGCACGACTGTTTGACTTGAGTTCGAGTTCAAAACCGCCGACAAGAGATGTTGACGGCGTCGCGAGCTTTCGGGCCGCGTCGAGGGACATGCGAGGCTCGGGAGGAACCTCGAAGTACCCTTTGCCTTGAGGTGGAATCACGATAGCGGATGATAAGCCGTCGGATACGACTAGTGTCATTCGCGGCGTTCCGAGGACTTCCTCGGGTATGAAGAAATCACAGGGCCGCTCGTTTAGGCTGGTTTCGCCTACGGTAAAGCTATTCGGTGGCATCACATGAGCCACGTGCAGAACATTGTTGCCCCAGAGCACCATCACCTCAATCACCATCGTGCCCGGGAGCTCCACTTCCCTCGGGTTCACGTCGGGGCCGCTTTTGATGAGCGAATACGTGCACGTGTCGGCGGTGACAGGCTCATTGATAGCCACCATTTTTGGCCTTCCCACGAGAAAGTTGTAAGCACTTTGCGCAGCATCGAGCGAAGGTGCTGGCTCTTGCCGTTGGGTTGTTTGCGGTATCGCTTGTGAAATTACTCTGGACATAACTTGCCTCCTTGGAGACCGAAACAGTTCGGCTCTATACACTCGATTGAGACCCCTAATCTGCACACATGCTTCAAACGTGTATCGTTCGAACTTCAGTAATTCACTGTGCAGCTAACGATCGGCATTTGTTGTACTGACAGCGGACCCGCTTGAAATGTTCCCTGCTGTCGTTCGACGCAGGACTTGTCCGGGCTAGAGCCGCAAAACGGTGGCTTCGCGCCCGAATGGCGTGAAAAAGCCCGGGCCTACTTAGATGAAGCGCCCTCGGCAAGTTCTCGGGAACCTTTGCACTGTGGCGGTGTCAGAACACGTTGACCCGTCGAATGCGCACTTCGCCTTCGGCCAACCAAGCGAGGGCGGAATCTGGTTCGTATCTAAATCGCCCGCAAGCACCTTGCGCAGCACGACAGATGCAAAACTAGCACGGCTTTGCCGTCTTCATCCGTATTTGCGCGCAAAATATGCCTGACGGCCGTCATAGCCAACGGCGCCGCGGCGGTCCATGCTTCTGGTCTATGACGACGCCAAGCATTCACGGTCACACCGTGCTCAATCACATTCTTGACTTGGGCGGCAGCGAGAGCCTCACCACATTACGCAACTGGGTGCAGACTTCCCACGGGCTCGATGCGCGTTATCATACCTGCTCCGTTCGCGATCTCACTTATGAGGGCCTGCTTCAATTACTTCTCGAGAGGAATAAGATCGAAGTCACAGGCGATCGCATTCGAGTAATCGCGGACTATGTTTGCTCGCATGATCATGAACACGCCGATGTAAGTCATGCCCATCGCGACTGAGAGCCTAGTTCTATTTTTGCCAGTTTTGCTCGTGGTGGCCGTGGTCCTGGCTGCTCGACGGGCCATGACATTGTTCGTCGTCGAAATCCGAAATGGTCGCGTGGTTCGCGCAATTGGTCGGATACCGCCGTCGCTATTGAATGATTTTTTGGTCGTATGCCCACCTGGAACCGATCAGCGAATCGTCATCAGTTGCCGAATCGAACAGGGCCGCGCACGGCTAACCGCACGCGGACCCGTTACCGGGGACAAGCTACAGCAATTGCGAAACCTAGTCGGTCTCTGGCCACTGCCTCGCTTGAAGTCGGCGCCGCGAGTTCGAATTTAGCGAGCGCCTAGCCAAAATTAGGCACCCACCACTGGCAGTTGCTGCCGCAATTGGATTGACCATCGCAAGCTTCGGGAGGCGACTGAACACGGCCGTCGCCGCAGTAGGGTGCATTTCTACAACTCTTCGTGCAGCTGCCTTTCCCGTACGGGTTCAATTGATTCCCGGAACCGAGGTCACATTCCTCTGTACCGTTCTTGACGCCGTCGCCGCAATATCCAGCAAACTGGCAGCTAGCCGTGCAGCCTCCGTAAGAGCCATCATTGACACCATCATCGCATTGTTCGCCCGAATCGACCACGCCGTTACCGCATTTCAGGCGGCAATGCGTGTCGCAATTGTCAAGTGTCCCTCCGTTATTGGAACCGTCGTCGCATTGTTCGCCCGAGTCAATCTTGCCATTACCGCAAGAGCTCAGTGTCACCCAGCCACTGCAATCCGGCTTGCACGATCCCGGCTGGCCTGAATTCACGCCGTCGTCGCACTTTTCGCCAAATTGGCTGTCGACCGATTTGTCACCGCAATAGGGTGCAGGTTGACATTGGTTGGTACAAAGGCCAGCTCCATAGGATAGGCTGCTGTTGAGCGACCCTTCGTCGCATTGCTCAGGCGGGTTCTGCAGGCTGGCATCGCCGCAATACCCGGCCAGAGTACAACCGGGCATGCACGTGCCGTAACTACCATCATTTTTCCCGTCATCGCATTGCTCACTGCCCTGCTTGAAGCCGTCACCACAATATGCACCTAGCGTACAATTGGAGTTGCAACCATTGTAGCCTCCAACATTGAGCGCGGCGCCCAGGTCGCACTGTTCACCTGCATCAAGTATCTGGTTGCCGCATTTGAATTGGCAGGTTCCATCGCAGAGGCTCGACGGCGTGCCGTTGTTTACGCCATCATCGCAGGCTTCGGGACCATTCTTGAAACCGTCGCCGCAATAGGGTGCCGGTTGGCACTTCTTGGTGCATTGACCGAGGCCATAGGCGACGTCACTGTTGGCTGTCCCGTTGTCGCATAATTCACCGAAGGCATTGTCCAGTGCCTTGTCGCCGCAGTAGTGGGGCAGCGTGCAACCGGGCGCGCAGGCCAGGCCAGTATTGTCGTAAATAGTGGCATTATTTCCGTCGTCGCATTGTTCGGGGGGCGTTTGCTTTTGCCCGTCACCGCAATAGGGAGCCAAGGTACAATCGGCATTGCACGTTCCGTATTGTCCAGTGTTCTTGGTTGTGCCTAAATCGCAGGCTTCTAGGGGTGTTACAATTGCATCGCCGCAAGTACTATTGCACGTACTCGTTGCTCTAACGAAACCGCCGAGCGTCAACTTGTAGTTGGACGCAGTTGTATGGCGCTCTGCCTGGAACACCGCAATCTCGTACATGCCGCCGACAGTGAGATTGAGTTGGGTAGCATGCGCGGCGTCCAACGTGACGCTGCCGCCAAGCTTCGAGTGCAGGCCTCCCAGGTCAACGGCGAGCTTGCCATTGATAAATACCCATACGTCGTCGTCGCCAGTGAAGTTCAGAGACTCTCCCCCCGCGTAGGTGAATGGGTACCTGAGTTCGCTGGTAAACGAGAAGTTGTTGCCCGTACATTGGTTGCACCAACTTGGCTGATTTGTCCCGGTACAAGGTGCGCACGACGCAGTGCTCTGCCATCCAAGTTTATTTATCGGAAAAAACCCGCCCAAACCTTTGTAGGGTGCGTCGTTTGCGCTGTCGAACACATACGAGCCGGTGGTCTGTTTTACCAGCGTCAAACTGGATGCGATGACAGTGTTTAGTGGGTCGTCGTGGTACCAGGACGCAAAGGTGGTCGCGCTACCTATCTGCTGCCCGCAGGGGTTGCTGCCCGTTGTCAACAGGAATTCTGGCAGACCGTCGGTCGCCAGTTGACTCTTTAATAGCCCCGTTGTTGCAGAACTGCATGAATAGCGCTCGAAATCCGGGTGTCCCGCCGGGTGGTCACTCGTCGCCGCTGTACCGTAGTACATGACGTCGCGAATCAAAACCGGGACGCTGATCGTGGCCGGAGGGCTCTGCGTGGCGACACTGCAAGTCCAGCCGGCTTCAATCTGACACGTAGCACTACAACCGTCTCCGGATCGCGTGTTGCCGTCGTCGCACGGCTCCTGTGGGAACTTGAGGCCATCACCGCATACGGCCGAGCAAGTACCGTTGGAGCAGACAGGCTCGAGTGTACAAGTCGGAGAGCAACCGTCGTACGGTATCAAATTGCCGTCGTCACATTGCTCCGAGCCTTCGATTACTTTGTCGCCACAGACTGTCTTTCGGCAGGCCTGCCCAGCCGTGGGACAAACCCACCCGTCCTCTCGCTGACAGGTGCTGGAGCAGCCGTCCGCTGAGTTCGCGTTGCCATCGTCACAGCCTTCCGCGCCTGCGACGATTCCGTCACCGCAGCTCGCGGCACGGCAGGCAACCCCGACTACGGGGCACACCCAACCGGGTTCGAGGAGGCAAGTCGTGGAACAACCGTCGCCACCCTTCACGTTGCCGTCGTCGCAAGTTTCAGCGCCGGTGATCTTTTTGTCACCGCAGCGTGTCGTATTGGTACACTGGGACGGTACGATGGGTGTCGAGGTCTGCCCAGAATTGTCGCAAGACCAGCCAAGCTCAACTAAACAATTTCCGCTGCAGCCGTCGCCCGGCGCAGTATTGCCATCATCGCAGGTTTCGCCGTGCAGGTAATCCACTCTGCCGTCACCACAACGAGCAATCGGCGTGCATAGCTTCCCGGCTGCTGCACACACAAAGCCCGATTCGACCTTGCAATCCGCGGAGCAACCGTCGCCCGCCGAAGAATTGCCGTCATCACAAAATTCGCCGGCTTCGAGAATGCCGTTGCCACAGACTTGTTTTGCAGCGGGGCTGCATGCGCCGCCAGTGCGGGGACAATTGAAGCCCGCCTCTACGGAAGTACAGTCTGCTGCGCAACCATCGCCGCTAACCGTGTTGCCGTCGTCGCAGGCTTCAGTTCCCGTGCGAGTACCGTCTCCACACACCATCGTAGATTCACAGACTTGTCTGGGTGGAACGAGCGCTGGGGATGGCGTACTACAAGCACAATTGGGCTCCAGGTGACAATTGCCGTCGCAGCAATCGCCTGGTTTCAGATTAGCGTCGTCGCACTGCTCGGTACCGTTAAGGATTCCGTCGCCGCAGTATTGAATGAGTTTGCAGGGTTGTCCCGGTTGGGCGCAGCTGTACCCAGTCTCAATCTGGCAGGCGCTGGAGCAGCCATCCGCCGACGTCGAGTTGCCGTCGTCGCAAGTCTCGTTGGTCTCCACGACGGAATTACCGCACACCGGTGCGGTCGTAGATGGCACGCACGCCTGTCCCGGCGTTGGGCACGCGAAGTTGGCCTCGACCGCCAGACAATTCGAGGCGCAGCCGTCACCCGATGTCTGATTACCGTCGTCACAGACCTCCGCCCCCGCCACCTTTCCATCGCCGCAAATGACGGTGAATGTGCAGAGTTGACCGGGATTGGGGCAGATGTAGTTGGGTTCGATTCGACAGACGCCTGAGCAGCCATCGCCCGGGATCGAATTGCCGTCGTCGCACGACTCTCCGGATTCCACGACACCGTTTCCACATTCTACCGCCGTTGTGCAGCTTGTCCCGGAACAGCCGCCGAAATGGGACCCGCCAAGACCACCGTCACCTACTTGGTAGCCGCTGCCGCCTGTGGCCGTCACGTAGCTCCCCTGGCCACCGCTCCCGAGATCTACCCCGATCTTGGGCATGCCACCGCAGCCTGCAAAGAAGAGAAGAGATGCCGCGAGGAGAAGAGAAGTACTTTGACGACGCATGGGACCCGTTCCTTGGAAAACGGCTGCGACTGAAATCGCGCCAACTTGTAAGATGACTGCATCAGTGTATTTCGTCAAATGAATTTTCGATCAAACGCAACTCAAGTTGAGTTCGTTATTGGACACCCCAACGCAAGCAACGCGAGTGATGAAAGTCGTCGCCGTCGTGTGACGCCGCTTAGTCATGGTGAGCAATCAAACAAAGCGACGACGATATCTTGCCAAAGCCAGCCCGGCGCCAGTCACGGACGTCCATAACGGTTCCCATGAATGGAGCGAGCGCGGGTCGGGGCCCCGCGAGCCAACACGACAAAAAAAGATCAAAGAATGGCACGGAGACTCACACATTTGGGCGACAGCAAAGCCCAGCAGTCTCGCCAAGTTCGGGGCGGCTAAAGCTAGCCAAGACGCCGGAAATTCCGGCAATCACGCATTAATTGACAAACAAAATTAAGTCAGCGGATTCCCAATCGTTGCACAGCCAAACAACAGGTCTAGCGAAGACTTCGTGTCCGCTTTGGCCTTCTTGCAAGTGTCGCTGCATAGAACCACATTATTGTTGGCGTCGAGGTACCAGCCCGTGGTGCACGTGCTGGAAGTGGCTCGCTGAATTAGCAAGTACTCGGGGACCCCAGTGGTGAGGACCACGTTAATTGCCGTGGGGTCCAAGGTCTTGCCCACGGGAGGTGTCGGCATACTGTACGAGCATGACACCACCTGGCCAGCGATCTGCGACAAAGCGTCGCTGAATCCGGCAGCGAAGTCCGGCACCTGGGACATGTCGAAATGGCAGTAATTGGGCCCGGAATCGCTACAAGTGGGCGTCAACGGGGTTTGGCCTACTCGAGCCGCGTCCGAAAGCCAACCGCGTCCGTCCGCGCCAGTGGATGCTTGCTCCTCGCTGCCGGGGGAACCGATGATGAACGTCTTTACTGCGGGATTGGGGCTGTTGCTGCCCCACGCGCGCGTTATCGCGTTGACAATTGGTTGATAGTCGACGGGATTCGATGTCTGACCAGTTCCAAAACATCCCTTCAAAAATGTTGGTTGACCATCAGTGATCAGCACCATGAATCGTTGTCCCGGCAGCTGACAGTTGTTCATGTTGTTTTTCAGTTCGTATTCGTAGGCATCATCGGTGGGCGTACCGCCAGCGGCTTGAGCCGCAGCAATTCCCGCAGCGAGGGCATTGCGCTGCACCGATCCAGCCGAACCCAGCAGACCAATGGGAATCATGGCACTGGTCTTCACACATTGATTGATTTGAGTGTCGGGCAGCGGCCCAGCGTTATTAACCTTGGTTGATTCATTGGGGAAAAATATCATTCCGACGGCGGTCGTTCCCGGTAGTCCATCTAGCGCTGTAGTCAGCGCAGCCTTAGTGATGGCCCATTTTGACTGATTGCCCGTCGTTGGAGCCGTAAGTCCCATCGAGCCGCTAACATCCACGACGAAGTCCAGCAGCGCAGGCACATTCTCGCCCTCGTGTGACCAACCCGCGCAGGCAGAGCCCTTGAGCGCCGTGACCTGATCACTCGTGAGCTGGGCTTCACCGCCAACGTAATTCACGCCACCGATGGAACCATCTCCCCCAACATGAAAGCCCGGATCCGTCGTTCCACCCTGTGGAGCTGGCGAACCCCCGCAAGCCGCCGACGCCAATCCAAGTAGAACCAAATACAGATTGCACCTGATGGTCATAAGCGTTCCTCCAGCAATTCACCCAGCTCAGTACTCGCAGCCGCGATAATTCACAAAAGACAGAAAAGTGAAGACTGACTCGAATATGACATTGCAGTTTAGCTATGACAATACAGATTCACAATAATTTGAATAATATGTGCCCGCTGCGATTACCTAAACTTCGGTTGTATGAGGATGATTACGATCACGGATTGCAAACGACGTTGCCTCACTTATAACGACGAATACTCACGTGAGCTGCATGCCCAACGGCGGCACCCGACAAGCGTTCAAACAGTGCACATTTTGCCAAATCTCGTGCGAATTTGAATCCGCGTACTTACGGCGCATTGGGCTCGGGCACGAGCAACCGTTCCATTTCCTTGGGCTCAAATTTAGTAAGCCCACCGGCGTACACGCGACCGTCGTTTACTGAAACTGAAGTCCTTAGATAGTGAACCAAGGCGTTCAATGTTTTTTGTTGCATCGGTTCCCGAGGGTAGATTCCGTGCGCAATATTGATGTGTCTTACACCAGCGGAATTACGAACGAATGCCGGCGCACGTCGGGCCATGTAGCTTGCCAGAATCGGTGCGGGGTCCCGCAGGCCTACGGACCACCAGGCCCTTCGATGAGTGGCGATGTATCCCTGGTCGGCGCCCATCACACGTGCCTGTTTGAGAAATCTCTCAACCGACGCGCGCCAGCGTCTTGGTACTTGATCCAAATCGGGCGGGAGGTCGATCACACTTCGCAATCCATTATCGCAATCGATCGAATGCCCAGCCGCGAATAATTCGCGTGCTCGCGTTATTGCCGGAAAGAGCAGAGGAAGGGGCAACCCACTGCTATGCGTGCCAGCGATCCACACTTGATTGGCACCCGTCACTTGACCCCGGTGCACCTGACATAGCTCGCCGAGTTCGACGTACCCACGCGGCTTTCCGCGCGATGGCCGGGTCAATGTTGACCAGCGACGACTCTGTTCAAAGCGCTTGCGCGTCGTATCGTTACCTTGGTCAAGAATCCCTAGCTGATCGATGGTATGCACGCGGCGGATCCTCACGCAGGCTGGTCGCTGTCCTACTTCAAAGCAAACTACAACCGCCGTTGTATCCGCATCTGCAAAAGGTTTTGCAGTTGGTTCAATCACATGCAGCCTTGTAAGGCCGAGCCGCTCGAGTAAGAGCTTTCGGGGCAGCTCACCGTAATTTACGTCTAGCCACTCCGCTGCGGTGATGAACGCACCGATATCTCCGACTTGACTTTTCTGCGCCGTCGCGACAAAAAAATGTACATGAAGCCCTGCGAGTCGACTCGCAGCAAAGCCCAAACTAGCTGCGCTTTGGGCAAAACAATCCTTATTCTCAGCTGAAATCAGATGATGCCGCACGTACGGTGGATTGCCCAAAAAAGCAGTGCGACCCGCAATTGGGGGCAACTGCAGCTCGCGATAATCGCCGATGAACAATGTGCTGCGCGCGGCAAGCCCTGTGACCTGAAGATGGGCGCGGAGCATCAACGCCGCCATGGGATCAAGTTCAGCAGCGACCAAGCGAGCCTTGGGGAGAGCACGCCCGGCGGCTACGATAAAGCGACCGGAACCCGCACCTGGATCTACAACACGATCGGGCTTTTGCTTTGCAACCCATTGGGTCATTGTCGAAACGATGGCGCTGGGCGTGTAAGTGGCGCCAAGCGACCTGCGCTCCAATGGCGTTTTTAGCTCCGAAAATGTCTGACCCAGAGGATCCTCGCCGTGCTCTATTGCCGAATGAAATGCCTGAACTTGAGTCTTTGGTACGCGAACCGCACGCTTTGCCAAGGTGCGCTCATTCCTCGAGATTTCAGCGTACTCAAGCGCACCCAACTCCAGAGTAACGGCGATTAGTTCCTCGATTGAATTGACGACAGGTGTGTTCATGCGAATTCTTGGCCAGTTCAATCTAGCGAGGAGACGAGTCTTTCACAACCGTTGGCGTCCAGAAGTCACGATTAGCCGCCGTGCCAGCCATTTACTCGGGCGCGAGCGGGGTCGCACGATTGACTTGACCGAACCCGAACAAAGGGAGCTCCTTTTGAGGCTCGGTGCGGTCGTTACTGACAATGACTAGCTTACCCGTTACACCCCGAGTGTCATCTTCGATTTGATCATCCAGCACCGTTACCTTTACACGAAAGAACTCGCCTTCGGACGCATGCTCGAAAGTGGCCGCAAACGGTCCCTCAACCACATGCACGGCATTAACCTCGAAGCCGGGCTGAGAACTCCGGACCTGTATGAAGAGGTACTTTGGTCCGGACATCTTGAGATTGAAGTACGGATTGGTCGGCGAGACCTCGAGCGTGCCGGCGACTTTGCAGGCGTAAGGGATTGCGACTTGCTTCGGTCGCTCGAGGCCGGTCGAGATGATGAGATTACCCACATTCATCCCAGGCTTTCGGCCTTTGCAGTGGATCCGAAAGCCGCGGTTCTTGCCGACGCTGGCAGGCAATGACTCGACGTCAACGTCGGGAATGCTCGGGCTCACGATTTTGATGCGCGCCTTGTCGAGCATCGAACCCACTAGACGAACCTCTTGACTTCGCTCTTCACCAAACGACATTTTTAGATCGATGTTGTTCACATCGAACGCAAGAATTGGCATCACATTGGCTACGATGTCTAAGGCCACCTTGCTGCTTTTGGGGTCATTGGAGCGTATTACAAGGTGCTCGCTTAGAGGGCCGTACAAGTCCGAACGACAGACGACCTCGACCTGAGCGCTGTTACCGGGGGCAATCGATCGTGGAGTGACACTTCCAGAGCAAAAGCGACTGGGCTCGACTGCGTCAATCTGTAGCGGCATCGAACCAATGTTGGACAACGCTAGCGACCCGTGCACTTCTTCATCTTGCACGACTGGCCCGAGCTCATAGCGAGTTTGCGACAGTTTGATGCGAGGGGCGGGCTGTTCGAGTACCGCACGTGGCTGCGGCGGAACTTCTTTGCGTGCGGGCCTTTGGCATGCCAAAAGGCAAAGGGGGATTGCTGCCCCGAGCACACCCAGTGCGTTTTGACTCAACGCTTTCACTATCACGGACAATAGCGCGGTGCGTTCAATTGGCTACGAATGTTTGCGATGGTGCCGCCCCACCCGGTCGTGGGGTTGTATTGACTGATCGAGATGACGCCGTCCAAAATACGCGCGTTGATGTTAGCCGCTACGTTCCAATTGGGATCTTCACCCGCTGACGCTCCAGCCGCTCCGTAGCCCGTGTCGGCCAGGATGGGTTTGCCGGTCACCGTGTTTACGCCAGCCCAAGTCATGGCATTATTCGCCCGAATATTCGTGTTATTGGCATCCGTGCCGCCACCGGAAGTATTGATGAACGTAAACAGACTCATGTCGAAATTGGGGTACCACGCCGAGCCATTGGTTGGAATCCAGGGGGAAATGTCCATCGAAAACTTGGCGTTGGGCAGCGATGCTTTCAGGGCATTGACGAGCGCAGTCATGTTGGTGCCTGCCGTTGCAGCCGTCCAAGGTTGTGTTTGACTGCTGCCAATATATTGGTACCAATCTGGTTCCATCTCGAAAACGATCGGCCTGCCACCAAGGCAAGCAGCGTAACCGGTAGAGTTGCTCGTGTATTGGGCAAGAATTGCCGCCCAATCTTGCGTAATGTATTGAGAGCCGTAGTTGCAAAGATCATTGGCTTTGCCGCCGGTGGTGCCGCAGGTCGTCACGTTGCAATCGCAAAGGCCGTGCTGCGATTTGACGTAATTGGCCGCAATATATCCCACTACGACCGGTACCAGACCTGCTAGCGCGCCGCCCGGCGCCGCTTCCGAACATACCCCGCTACCAGCGAAGTTCCCCATCATCCACCCTGGTGTGAAGAAATCCAACTGCGCGATCATAGACGGACTGTTGGTCGTTCGCTTTGCAATTGTGTCAATCGTTCCAAAGTGGAACCTGCATTGACTAAATACGCTCCCGGTAGACGTACCGCCACCGGTGCTGGCGTTGCCACCGGTCAACTTGGAACCACCTGTGCTTGTAACTCCACCGGTCAACTTGGAGCCACCCGTGCTGGTGGTTCCACCTGTGGTCGCAGCCGCGCCGCCTGTAGCCGCGTTGCCACCCGTCGCCTTGGTTCCACCGATTCCAGTAGTGCCACCGGTCGCCTTCGTGTTCGCCGTTCCTCCGACACCATTGGCCCCACCGGTTGCGACTGCACCGCCAGTTGCAACATTTCCACCGGCATTCGCTGACCCGCCGGCTGTGCTTGCACCGGCAGACGACTCGCCGCCGGTCGTCGCTGAGTCACCCGCCGCATTGCCGATGCCACCGCTGGAACCCCCTACGCCAACATTTCCCCCATTCGAGCTGGGAGTACCTGCATTCGAGCCTCCACAAGCTGCAGCGAGGAGGCCAACGACAATTGCAAGCGCGCCAGAATGTTTCATGTGAGACTTCCTTAACCCTACGGGCAATAGCGGGGAGCGTTTAGCTGGCTTCGGATCCCCGCAATCGTATTGCCCCAGCCGGTCGTTGGATTGTACTGACTGATTGATATAACACCATCCGCGATGCGCGCATTGATGTTAGCCGCCACGTTCCAATTGGGATCTTCACCCGCTGACGCCCCGGCGGCTCCATAGCCCGTATCGGCTAGAATTGGCTTGCCAGTCACTGAATTTACCCCGGCCCAAGTCATGGTGTTGGCCGCGCGGATTTTGGTATTGTTGGCGTCAGTGCCACCGCCTGAGGTGTTGATGAAGGTAAACAGGCTCATGTTGAAATTGGGGTACCAAGCCGAACCATTGTTTGCGATCCACGGCGAGATATCCATCGAGAATCTGGCGTTTGGCAGTGAAGCCTTGAGCGCATTAACCAGTGCCGTCATGTTGGTGCCAGCCGTCGCAGCCGACCAGGGCTGGGTTTGACCGCTAATCGTATATTGGTACCAATCCGGCTCCATCTCGAAAATGATGGGGCGCCCGGCGAGGCAATTGGCAAAACCGGTCGAATTGCTCGTATATGTAGTCAAAATCGCCGCCCAGTCTTGAGTGATGTACTGCGCTCCGTATGTGCAGAGATCGCCACCGCTGCAGCCACTAACGTTGCAATCACACAACGAGTGGTGAGACTTGACGTAGTTGGCAGCAATGTACGCGACGTCCACAGGAACCTTGCCTGCAAGCGCACCCCCGGCGGCCGATTCTGTACATACGCCCCCCTGGTTGAATGTACCGAGCATCCACCCGGGCGTAAAAAAGTCAATCTGGGAGATCATTGATGTGCCAGCGCCGGTGGCTTTCGAATCGATGGTTCCAAAATGGAATCGGCATTGACTAAATGCGGTTCCAGTCGAGGGTGAGCCGCCCGTTGCGGGCGAACCACCCGTCGAGGGCGAACCGCCAGTTGCTTTAGCACCTCCAGTTGCGGGACTTCCGCCCGTTGCCGGTGAGCCGCCGGTAGCTTTAGCTCCTCCAGTTGCAGGGCTCCCGCCCGTGGATGGGGAACCGCCCGTGGACTTGGTTCCACCGGTAGACGGGGTACCCCCGGTTGTCGCGGGCACTCCGCCCGTCGCCCTGGTCCCACCCGTTAACAGCGATCCGCCGGCACTGGGACTTCCGCCTGTGGACTTCGAGCCACCGGTCGAGATTGTGCCGCCCACGTTAGCGACGTTGCCGCCGGTAGCTTTGGAACCGCCGGTGCCAAAGTTACCGCCAATTGCAGGACTTCCACCAGTGTTCGCGGTTCCTCCGGTCGCCTTGGTACCCCCGGTGGCGATCACTCCCCCAGTTGCGTTGCCTCCGCCCGTCGCGGGATTGCCCCCCGCGTTGGCATTGAAGCCACCAGTCGAGGCGCTTGTGCCACCCGTGCTGAGCGCGCCCCCTTGTGTACCGCCCGTCAAAGAGGCTCCCCCCAACGAAGTTGACCCTGAAACATTCGCCGCGCCGCCGGTACTCGCTGCACCACCGACACTCGAGTCTCCGCCTGCTGAATCGGGTGGCGTGGTGTTATCCGTGCCGCTGCACGACATGCCTGAGAGTGCCGATGTGACAGCAAGCAGTGAAAAACCAGCGCGAAGATAGCTCATGAAATTACTCCTGATTCAAAGCATGCAACCCGACGAACGAGACTCGTGGTCCGTAGCGCCCAATCCAACCGAAGGAGACGGTAGTCTCGTTTTGACAGTTGCGGGTGGTTAAGAAATGGCTCAACCATGCAAAGGATACCGCATTAGAACCAGTCGGCACGCAAGTTGACACCCTTTCCATGCCAAGGACTCAACTTCGCGTTCCTTGTCGAAAATGCGTATTGAATTGTCGAGGTGAAGGTCTTGAGAAGTCAAAACCGCAAGCTTGCCGTCCGAAACCAAATGGCGCAATTTATGGTTGAGGTATCGATTTCCCGGTTTAGTGGACAATCGCAGCCGCGCGGCAATGAGCCCGTCAGAATATCCATGGACAATTCGATTGACACTTTTTTGTATCAGCGGCACGAAAACGCGAGCTGCAGCGGCCAAGGAAACGGCTAACCGAGGACCGCTAAGGAGCGCGCCGCTTTCGCCTATTGCCGTTGTGGTCCATTCGTGATGCTACCTAGTTCGCTTGGATAAAATGAGCGAAACCGCAGGTGCCGGGCGATACTCGAATTGGGCGAGGCTTCGAGCGCCGCCTGGCTAAACACAGTTCTGTCCTCGAAGTTGCGGCAGTATCGCACAGTCCAATAGCCAAAGATTAGAAATGTGACGCCGGTCACACCGGCTGCAAAAGTAAATAGCCGCTTCTCGGACATCAATACACGCAAGACTTCGCTGACTAACAAAGTCCAGCCAACCATGGGCAAATAAAGCCGATTGTCTAGCACGACGGAATTGGTAGCGGGCAGGCAAACGAGCAGTGGCGCACTGATCATCGTTACCGAAAGGAGCAGTATACGTCGCCGCATCCCACGCAGGAAAAGCGTAACCACCAAAACCGCCGCAACAATGACAACGCTTGGCCAGACGAGCACATCCTCGGGAGCTGCAAGCACTTGAAGTCGCCAGGGGAACACAAGCTTGCCGACGTCAGCTAGCAACAGCGGCAAATGCGTCATAGCCGCATGTATTCGATCCGTAACATACCCAGGCGGCGCAGTAATGACTACCCCACGCACCGCGAAATAGCAGCCCAAAGACAAGGCCCAACTCACCCACATCCATCGTCGAACCGTGGGAGCTGCACCCGCTATGCCTCCGCCGGACGCGAATGCGAGTATCAGGGGCAGGCACACAGCCGTTTCTTTGCTCAACAGCGCCCCGAGTAAACAAAGCACATGACCGACCCGTGGCAACCAACCATTTCGGCAACGCAATATCGTCAGGCAGGCGCCGAGCGCGAAGCATGTCAAGAGCGTGTCATTTCGACCTGGGATCCAAGCCACGCTCGCGGCTTGCACGGGGTGCGCGGCAAAGAGTAAAGTGGCTAAAAATGCAGGTAGACTCCCCTGTTGCAACTCAACCAACAACGCATAGACAAGCACGCAAGCAAGCGCGTGTAGCCCTGAGTTCAATACATGATAGCCGATTGGGTGGGCCTGACCCAGTTGCCAATTTATCGCAATCGATAGGTTAACAAGCGGTCTGTAATAAGTGTCGAACGCGCCAGGAAAATATGTTCTCCCAAATACGGCAAGCAGACTCCAGGGTCTCTCCAAGAGCGGACGCTGATTGAGTATTAGGTTGTTATCATCGAGATACGTGAAGCCATAGCTCCAGGTCGGCGCGTAAATGGCGATGGCAATCGCGGCCAAGGCTGCCGCACATAGCCAAAATCTAATTCGAACGTCCCTGAACTCCATCAATTGCAGGTTGAGCTCAATCCGGCGCTATTTAGCGTCGCAAATGCCGCGGTGTAGTTCGACGCGGGGCTGTTGACGTGGACTCCGATAACACCATTGGCGATTCGCGCATTGATGTTGGCGGCCGAGGTAGTGGACCAACGATCAGCCGCGCCGCTGCCGGGGAAGCTAGTTTCTGCCATTATCTTCTTGCCGGTGAAGGTGTGTAACCAGCTATAGTTGGCGGTGTTAACATTGTAGGTCCCGGAATTAGTCAAAGTGTCGGAGTCACCGGGGCCCTGCACCCAAATTAGGTCTAACACTTCCAGCGGCTGGGCCGCCCAAAAGGCTTTACTGACGGCATCGGAATTCCATGGCGAATGATTCATTGCCACAATCGCATTCGGCTGATTGGACTTGATCGCGCAGGTAATATCGCGAGCCAACTGTCCGGCTTCCGCGTAACTCAGGGGATTGCTTTGCGTTGAACCGCCGCCTACGGTGTACTGAACGAAGTCACCCTCCAACCACCAGATGACCGGCTTATTTGGACTATTTGTGTACACCGCCTTTGCGTACTGCCCGTACGCGTTGACGATGACAGCCCGGTTATCTCTTATCCATTGGGCACCGTTGCTACATAAATTAGGTGGAGATGACGTATTGCAGTCACAGAACCCGCCCTGTTCGCAGGCCTGAAACGCGATGAAGTAGGTATAGAATACCACCATCGAGTTTGTGCCTGAGACGGCCCTTACCAAACTGCAATCCCCACAGCTATTTTGATTGTTTTGTCCGAGGTTAGTAGACGTAGCCGACCATGCCTGAAGTCCGCCATTGATCTCGTCACCGACCCAAGTGGAAACGAAGTTGAGCGAGGAGTAGTTGTTTCCGCTGCTGGGGGCGCCCCATGCAAACTTACAATTGAAGGGATTATCGTTGATGGGAGCGCATGCCGTAACAGCGCTACCACCTATATTCGAATTGTCGCTTCCACCGTTCACCACGCTCCCGCCGTTCGCCGTGGCCGCTCCCCCCGCTGCGTAGCCTAGCTGTCCGCCAGTCGAATTGGTGTTGGAACCGCTGCCATCGACGCAGGCCGTTGTAACGTAACTCAAGAGGAGAGCTACTGCGCTCAATTGCCGAAATTTCATACTACCTCGAAATGACACGATTCACGCCGCAAAAATCCCAACAAACTCAAGGTTAGCATGACCGTAGCTGAAACGGGACGCAATGCATTCAGATTGGATAATGGGGCGCAGCTCGAGGTTTTACAGGTGCACCTGAGCGAAGGCCGTGCGACGAACGCTCACTCAACATGAATGACTTCGAACGGTCATACTCGTAACAGCAGCCACAGGACCACAACTGCAAAGTCAATAGGCGCGCCTCGAAAGGGTCGAGTCTTAATTGCAAGTCGAACTCAACCCCGGATTTAGCGCCGTAAATGCCGTTTGATAGTTCGAGGCCGGACTATTCACGTGAACGCCAATAACGCCGTTGGCGATTCGTGCATTGATGTTGGCAGCGGTGGTTGTGCTCCAACGATCGGCCGCACCGCTCCCGGCGAAGCTAGTCTCCACCATGATTTTCTTTCCGGTAAAGGTGTGCAACCAGTTGTAGTTTGCCGTAGTCGCATTGTAGGTGCCAGAGTTGGTCAGAGTGTCCGAATCACCGGGCCCCTGTACCCAAATCAAGTCAAGAACATCTGTAGGTTGGGCCGCCCAGAAGCCTTGACTGACAGCATCCGAATTCCACGGCGAGTGATTCATAGCAACGATAGCGTTTGGCTCGTTCGACTTAATTGCGCAAGTAATGTCGCGCGCAAGCTGACCAGCTTCGGCATAACTCAGGGGGTTTGTTTGTGTGGTCCCACCGCCAACCGTGTATTGAACGAAGTCCCCTTCGAGCCACCAGATTACGGGCTTGCTCGGACTATTGGCATACACGGCCTTCGCATATTGCCCATACGCATTAACGATGGTTGCCCGATTGTCCCTGATCCATTGCGAACCATTCGTACACAAGTTGGGCGGCGAAGAAGTATTGCAGTCGCAATATTTGCCCTGCTTGCAAGCCTGATAACCAATGAAGTACGTATAGAAAACCACCATTGAGCTTGTACTCGAAACTGTTTTCACTAGTGCACAGTCACCGCAGGCACTTTGGCTGGCTTGGCCCGAGTTAGTACCGGTCGCGGACCAGCTCGAAAGGCCGCCGTTCGTTTCGTCACCGACCCAGGTCGAAACGAAATTGAGGTAGGAGTAGTTGGTGCCGCTGCTTGCGGCACCCCAGGCGAACTTGCAATTGAATGGATCGTCATTGATCGAGCCGCAACCGCTAGTGCTAGGCGCGCCCCCGGTAGCCTTGTTGCCTCCCGCAGCAACAGCGCCACCCGTCGCTTTGCTGCCACCTGTCGCCGCTACAGTGCCGCCAGTAGCGGCGGTCGTGCCGCCGGTTGACTTGGTGCCACCGGTAATGGCCGTCGCCGTGCCGCCAGTCGACTTGACGCCGCCCGTCGTGCCAGCTGTGGTGCCGCCCGCGGCAAGACTCCCACCGTTGGAGTTACTGCCACCTGTTGTTGTCGCGCTTCCGCCGGCATTTGCGTTTCCGCCGGTTATCTTCGCTCCTCCGGTCGCGACGGCCCCGCCGGTAGTTGGGGTTCCGCCCGCGTTGACGTCGCCTCCCGTGCCGAGCACCCCACCTGCGCCCACGAGTCCGCCCGTGTTGGAGGACCCGCCCACGTTCGGCAAGCCGCCAAGCTGCGACGAACCGCTAATGGTTGCCCCCCCTTGATTGAGATTGCCGCCTGCACCCAAAGAGCCGCCCGCAGTTGTGTCGCCACCCGTTCCAACCGCTGTACCTGCATCAGTTCCGCTGCAAGCGATTCCCGAAAGCAAAAAACAGGAGTAAACTAACGGGGGCAGCTTCGAGGTAAGCAATCTCATATTGGTACTCCTGGACGCCTATGCTTAGGCAATTTCCCAACTGTTTCAGTTTGAGCAGTAGCGTCAAAAGCCCAAAAGGCTCACGTCTGTAAAGGTTACCCTATTTGCCCGATTTGTCTTTCGCTCACCCGGACGACAGCTGAAGCTCCAGAGGCCGCTAAGACAATGTTCGTTTTGTCTTAGGCGGAACTTTATACCGTAAGGGTATTCTGTCAGTTCGACTTTGGCGTTCTGCTGAGCGCGTGCGGATCGCTAAAACCGCAAATCGAATCGACTAGGTTGGGTCTGGCAGGGGTTGCACATTGAGCTGGCTAACTTCACCAGGCACCAGCGCACGGTTCCACACCGCGATGTCGTCAACGTCGCCAATTAGAAACCTGCCACCATCAGGCCATTGGCCAATAGTGAGCGCAGGACTGCCGGGAAAAATTCCCCGCGTCACAGTCGATACGCCTTTGAGTTGCCCGTCCACGAAGAGTGACAATTGGGATAGGTCGCTTTCGACGATCGCGGCCACTTGCGTCCATCGCCCGAGCTCGAGACAACTGCAATTCGCGGCGTCGTAATCACCCTGATTGGGACCCTTCCAGAGGCCGAAATTTACGGCTGGGGTTGGATCATTGTGGCTGACGTTGACTTCCCAACCACCGGTACTTCCAAGTTCGGTGCTCACGATCGTGCCCCATTGACCCAAATCGGAGGTATCTTGTGTGTACTGCAAGATTCTCACCCAGGCAGATACGCTGAACTTCGATGTTGCGTCGGGAAATGGTTTGACGGTAACGAACTCGCCGTTACCCAGCCGCAGCGCCCCGTCGAATCGTCCATCGCTCAACCAAGTGCCCCCTGCAGACCGTCGCGCCGATTTCCGGACGTGTCATAGGCTGTAGTGCCGGCCGCTTCATCAAAACGCCAATGATGCGTGATTGCGAAATCGTCGCCCTTGGGAACAGCCGACGAGAAAATCGACCCACGGTTCGCGTTTGCATCACGTCACTCTACGCGATGGCTCGAGCAATGATTGGACGTAGCGGAGCAATGACAGAAAGGCGTTCCGGCGATGGAAGGTTCGAGGGCGATTCGGCGTCAACAAGCACCAGGGCCGTGGGCACACCCTTGAACGCGCAACTATAGAGCGCAAATGTTGGCGCCCCAATTTTTTCATAGTAGCAAAGTGGTACCGTAGCCGAGGCACGCACTCCATAAGCGTCATCGACAACTACGTCCCTGCACTGATGATACGCTTGAGAAAACACATCACCGGGTGCACGAGCCGGCATCAAGGTGATCCTCAGTTCCTTGGCGAGAGCCTCCAAGTCATCGCGCAATCCGCCCGCCACAATCAGCTCCGCTTTGCTACTATTGCCCTTCAAAACCAAGAGCCTGGCCAGTCCCAATTGCTCGGCAACGACTGCTATGATGCGAACGAGCAGCTTGTCGCTTTTTCCATCTCGGTCCAGCGCCGCCGAAAACTCATCGACAATCCCTTTCGTTTTGTCGATTTGACGACCCGTATCACCCATAACGGAGCTAGGCCCTAGTGCGCCCTCGTGGGGATCGAGCACATTGACTTTAGCCAACTGAATACGTTGAGCCAGCGGTCTTGGACGCGCAGGGCGCAGGCGGGCTGAGGTCAACTGATTTGTCCCCATACCGACCACATCAGCCGCTAGCCCCACGTTCACGCTAAGGTGATCGGCAGGGTCCAGGGTTTGATCCTTAGCTTTGTCTTCGGGCTGGGATACTAGAGTTGCCACATTCTTGGAAAACCGACTATTTTTTGCATCCAGGCCGAGAAGGCTCGCATAGCGTTGCTCAAAGGAAAGTTGAACGGATTGCAGTAATTCGGCTAGTTTTTCGGGATCAATCGTAAGGCAGATTCTTGTGCCGCACCAGGAGATTGGTTATCGCCTGCGGGCGTTGCTGTAGCGTCACGGTTACGACAATGTCGCAAAGCTCATTGGAGAAGTCAGCCAATTCGACGATTCGATCTTCTTCGCGCGCCGAGCGCCCAGAAAAGCCCGAAATGGACGACATGGTCCTGATAATTGGCTTAGGCAAGCGCCAACGCTCGGCAATTCCGATCCCGAGCTTTTGCAGCGACAATCCAAAGACCTTCTCGGCTGCCGTTTGCAAAGTCACACCATTTGACTGCACCAGGCTTATCGCCTGCTCGTATAACTCCGGCAGATACACGATTGCCAAATGTCGGCCAAGATTGCGGAACATGCCACACATCATGGCCTGTTCTTCATCGCTCACGTGAGCATAGGTTGCGAGCTGCTGCGTAATCTCGCCACTCACCAAGGAATTGATCGCGGATTCCGATACACGTTTTGCGTGCTCATCGCTACCGCGGTTCTTGAACAAGCTGATGCTCAACGCGAGTGACCGAACTCGGTCAAACCCGAGAATAACTATGGCATGTTGAATACTGTAAACTTTGCCACCGAATCTATTGGCGTAAGCTGAATTGACTACTCTCAGGAGTTTTGCGGTTAGCGCGTAGTCCTTTAGTATCGAATCCCCCAATTGTGTGGCGGAGAACGTACTCTCGTAATCAGCCCGTTTGCTGACCTCTCCTACATTTTTCACGAAGGCTGGGAAGTCTCCGCCCCGTTGCATTTTTAGCCATAGTTTATTGAGAGTCGAATGATCTGCCTTGGTCAGTCGCAGCGAACTCGGGCCTGTCCCGGCAGGTGACAAAACTTCGACCTCGGGAGGCACAGCGACGGGAATACTCGAGGCAATCGACTCAAGTGGGCTAGCGATCGGCTGCGGTGACGGGCCTGAAGGCGCCGTCAACGAATCCCGCTCGACCGTAGGGTCCGCAATTGAATCGGGAACAACGGGCTCCACGACTAGTACCGACGAAACACTCCGCGGTTGGGTTACAGCAAGGGTTTGTGCCGCAGGTTCAGAAGGCGCATTCGTCGTACCCGCATCGGCGAACACCGTCGGAGGCTGCGAGTTTCCGCCGACCACTACATCTCGATTATTGCTTGTCCTTTGGTGGCTTATCGGTGCATCGAGGAGTGCCTGACGGAAACAGTGCGCCACTTCGCCTGCCGACTGCGGTCGTGCACTCGGATCCTTGGCGAGGCAAGCCTCGATCAATTCTGCCAAAGCGCGAGGGACGTTGGGATTTCTGTCGCGAACCGGCGTAACCGGGTCGCGGATATGCATTACCAAGAGCATCATGGGTGAAGTGTGTTCAAACACGGATGTTCCCGTGAGAAGCTCGTAGACGATTACTCCCAATGAATAGATATCACTTCTGGTGGTAATTTGGTCGATTTGTCCCAGCGCCTGCTCGGGTGACATATAGCGCGGTGTGCCGATTATCTGCCCCTGGCGAGTCCGATCGCCGTTGGCGGACATGACTTTGGCCACACCAAAGTCCATGAGTTTGATACGCGTTGGTTGACCTTCGAGCACAAATATGTTGCTGGGCTTTAGATCTCTGTGAACAATCCCTACGGTATGAGCCGCCTCTAACCCAGCGCAAATCTGATCAAGATAGGCCTGAATTTGATCGGCATGATAAACACGTTTGTTCCTGCTTGCAGCTGCAAGGTCCTGACCCTGCAGTAACTCCATTACGTAGTATAGGCGCCCCTCCAATTCGCCGAAATCAAAGATATCGACGATGTTGGGATGGTGCAGGCTGGCCGTGATACAGGCTTCGTCCAGAAATCGCTTGGCGTAATCGGGTGGTACGTCGTCCTCTCGACCCAGGAATCTGACAGCGACTTCTCGGCCCAACGCCGGATGCTTGGCGACGAATACGGCACCCATACCCCCATGCGCTAGAGGCC
>CAWFUX010000058.1:0-44104 GCA_963819085.1 uncultured delta proteobacterium | reverse complement strand
TCGTTTCAAGTACCACGCGCGCAAGCCCTGCCGCGGGCGGGTTGGGCGGCATTGGAATGCTGGGAACCTGCCGAGGCGGGGGCACCCGTGGCGGAAGCTCCTTCGGAACCCCGGTGCAGCCACTCATAAGGACCATGAGCGCGTACACTTGCCAACGCAGCATTGCCGACGTTGTCACAGAGCGCAACATATTCGGAATCCAATTGCGTGAGAAGCACATTTTGCTGGATAGTAATCGAGATCCAATTGATGCAATTTCGTGCTTCGCGGTCAGAAATTACGAATAATAGCCCTATTCTTCCGCGGTTGGTGGCCGCAATGCGTCGTCAACGGCCTGCAAAAACTGCGACAAATGTGATCGTAATTCTTGCCCGCCTGCCGGCGCGCGACGGCTATCACCAACTCATGATCGGGGTCCACCCGAAAGACCGTTGAGGATGCAGCACCATGTCCGATAGTGTTTGGACTGAGCAGGCTTTGTCCGCCGCAAAACCCGCTTGGCCAGCTCGCGGATCCCTTTCGCCATGCCGTCGATTCCAATTCCGACACGCAAGGCTGGATCTAAGTCCGGGTAGAATTCGTGTAGTGGCCTTGGCAATAGGGCATTGAAGGTTTCCGTCGAAAACAGTTTCTTGGTTCCATAGGAGCCACGATTCAGAGCCAGTTGCCCAAGCCGAAGCAAATCCAATGCCGTTGATTCAACGGAATATCCAAGAATCGGTGGTCCAATCGGTGTACCGCCGATAGGTTCGAATACCTGTTCGTACACGAGACGGGGCACACTTTTGCCGCTGATAGACTCCATGATCTTCCCGGCCAGGTGGTACCCAAGGAAGGTGTATTCGAATCGTTTCCCTGGCTCCAGTACGGCTAGGGCGTTAGCCAATTGATTGTCGAGCCAGGGCCCTTCAGGGTACGCATTACCTAATGACCCGAGACCCGATGTGTGTGTATAACATTGGCGAATCGTAATCGCCCCAGGTCCCGTTTTGGGCCAATCTGGCAAGTGCTTTCCGACTGGGTCGTCCAATTGCAATAGGCCTTGGTCAATAAATCTTGCAATCAGAATGCCCGCGACGAACTTGGTTATGGACGCCAAGGGAAAGCGAGTCGCGCGATCGACTTCACCGAACGGCTCATGGAAGAAGACTACCCCCTTGCGGCTTAGTGCGACTACAAAGGGTTCTCGGGAGTCCTCGTACCATCCTTGTGCGGCTGCCCGAATCTTCTTCACTGCAGCGCTTGTAATGCCGGCCTGCGTTGGACTTCCCGCTTGAATAGTGGGCGCGGCTTTGGTGAGTGCTTCAGGGGCGCGCAGCGATATAGGCGGAGGCAACCCCAACAACTTGCGTCGCAAGTTGAGTTGCGCATCGCTATTGGCGACTTCCGGAGTGTCCAGCAGATCTAGCTTTCTACCGACGGGTTTAGCCTCGTACAGATACGAAGTCACCATGGCCCCACGCTCTCCGGTGTAAAGCGATTGTATTACCGCCTGGCCAAACTGCTCGGCAAGGACTTCCCTTCGCTCCTTGAAGGCGACTTCGTTGAATGGAGCCCCGGGAATGAAAGCCATCGTGGCTCGAGTTCTAAGTTTCCAAGGCTCCCAATTCTTAGGCGCGCAGAAGTACGTTTCAGCTCGACGAACCATTATTCCGTCGGCGGTTCGCCCTTCGGCATAGACCATGTATCGTCCGGGGCCTGACGGCCTTTTCTCCTCCTCGAGCCGCCCGTTGAACCAATGCACTTGAAACTGGGGTTTTGCGCTTGGTTCATCCGGCGTATCCTCGCCTAACTGCCAAGTGATATCTGGAAACCCATCTTCCGTAAACATGTAGTCCCACTTGCCTTTGGCATGAATCGTCCCGTTGACTAGCGCCTTGGCGACGTCGATCTTTCGCTGAAAGGTTTCGTAGCCACGTTCGTCAAAAGCCTGCAGCACGAAGCCCCAATCGCCGGTGCCATCCTCGACCTTGACGAGGACCGAATTCAACCCAGTGTGCAGCTTGGCGACAAATCGATTCTGGCCCCGAATCAATGGGCGTCCTTGGGTCGTTACGCGGAACAATGGCTGGCCATTAACCCACACGCGGGCTCCATCGTCTGAACCTAGGTAAAAGCGAACCTGCTGTTCGCGCTCGGAGTTGACGTAGCTCATGGCGTACGCCGTGCTGTGATCGAGCTTGCCCAGTGCCTGTTCGAAATCCACGTGACCGTCCGCTACTTCTGCTAACTTTGCTGGTTGCGGCTTGGTATCGGCATCAGCGAGTGTGATCAGCAGCCCGGGTACAATAGCGGCTTTAGTCTCGCCGCCGATTGAAACCAAGTAGTCTTGATCGAGCCCCATGCGTTGGCCGCCCTGCTCTGGGTTAGGAAAGGGCCCTAACACGACCCATTGTCGCATTGTGCCATTCGGATCGATTGCGTATCTCTTCAAAATACTCGCTGCCGTTGCGTCGGGTGCCGCTGCCTGGGGTCGTTGTGCACTCGTTCGAGGTGGAGCATTAGACGGCGCTTGTCCGCAGCCGCTTGTCACCAACGCAGGCAGCGCCGCGAGCACCAATATCGCCCAAGTGTTATAACAGTGTGATACAACCATGACCCACCTTCTCTAAGAAACGCGCTTCGATTCACGAATTTGAATAATGCTAATGCGCGTACCAACAACGTACGCCGTGTATAGCCCACATTGAGCCGGCTTGCTGGATTGAGCGGCGCTGAAGGCTAAATTTCGTTGTATTTTGAACGTACGCCGAGCGCGAGCAGGGGTGGCGGTCTATCGATGCGGGCACTACATGTGCGCGACGGGCCCTACCTCTGCTGAAGGTAAAGTTATGCGTTACGTGATTGCCATATTGAGTTTAGTCGCCGTACTCGCGACCTTGGCCGGCGTAAAAGCTTCGCAGATTTCGATGCTGATCGGAGCTGGCAAGGCCATGCAAAAGGCCGGTCCGCCTCCCGAGGTCGTAAGCACGGCTACGGTGGAGAAACAAACGTGGGAAGGAACCCTCACTGCTGTCGGAACTGTTGTTGCCGCAAAGGGCGTTGCACTAAGTAACGACGCGGCAGGTGTCGTCACCCGTTTGTATTTCGAATCAGGTGCGGCCGTGAAGCAGGGGCAAGTTTTGGTGGAATTGGACGCCAATGTCGAACATGCTCAGCTCGCTTCAATTCGCGCACGCAAAGAGTTGGCTGATACCTCCTTGCAACGAACTCGAGCACTCGTTAACTCCGGTTCCATTGCGCCCGCGCAGCTGGACACGGATGAATCGACGCTCAAGAGTCTATCCGCCGACGAGAGCGCAGTTGGCGCGCAGATTGGCCGGAAAGTCATCCGAGCCCCCTTTAGCGGCAGGCTTGGTATTCGCGCAGTAAACCTAGGTCAATACCTGGCACCCGGTACCACTATCACCGTGCTCGAGGCGATCCAGACCGTTTTCGTCGACTTTACATTGCCGCAGCAACAAATCGGCGATCTCAAGGTCGGTATGCCAGTGCGCGCATCGGAGCCGAGTCACAGTGCCACGCTAGCCGAGGGCACCATCAGCGCCATTGAACCCGCCGTCGACACAGTTACAAGGACCGTCAAAGTTCGCGCCAGTCTGCCCAACCAGGACGAAAAGTTACGGTCCGGCATGTTCGTCAAGGTACAGGTCGTGCTGCCCGAACGACAAGCGCTGGTCGTTGTACCCGCGACAGCAGTTGTACATGCAACCTTCGGCGATTCCGTGTTTTGCGTCGATAACAAGCCCCCGACTAGCCCCGCGGACAAGCCGACAAAGATTGCTAGACAGCAATTCGTGAAGCTGGGCGATATAAGAGGAGACTTCGTGTCAGTGTTGGCTGGGCTCACGCCGGGTCAAGAGGTCGTGTCAGCGGGTGCGTTCAAGTTGAGGAACGGCGTTGCGCTTGCCATCAACAATGAAGTCAAGCTCGATCCGCAGCTCGCTCCGCATCCGGACAATCGCTGAGAACGGTGGTGATCACATGAAGTTTACGGATCTTTTCATCCGCCGACCCGTCCTTGCGATTGTGGTCAACCTGGTCATCCTGATAGCTGGTCTCCAGGCCATTCGCTCCCTCAACGTTCGGCAGTACCCGAAGCTCGAAAGCGCGACGGTCACGGTGCGCACTGTTTACGTTGGAGCAGATGCCGATCTCGTCCGCGGATTCATCACGACGCCACTCGAGCGCGCCATTGCAGCGGCGGACGGTATCGACTTTATCGAAGTCGCAAAGTGTGCAGGGGCTGTCAACAATCAATGTTCGACTCAAATTGAATTTTCCGGCGGCGAATGCCCTTTCTGACATCAGTGCCCGTGTCAATCAAGTGCGTGCCGATTTGCCGCCGGAAGCCGAGATCCCGGCAATCAATATCGAGCCTTCGGACTCGCGCATCGCGGCCATGTATCTCAGCTTTGGGTCGGACATACTCGAAGAGAATCAAGTTACCGATTACTTGATTCGCGTTGTCCAGCCGCGCCTATCCGCTATCGAAGGGATTCAACGCGCCGATATCTTGGGTGGTCGCGCATTCGCTCTGCGAGCTTGGCTCAAGCCGGAAAAGATGGCCGCCTTGAACGTCAGCCCCGCGCAGGTGCGTCAGGCGCTTGCGGCGAACAATGCGCTATCGGCAGTCGGGGAGACCAAGGGTCGGCTGGTACAGGTAAACCTGACCGCTACAACCGACGTGCAGACCGTCGAGGGGTTCAAGAATTTAGTCATTCGGGAATACAAGGGCACACTGGTTCGGCTCGGCGATATCGCTGAAGTCGTCATGGGTGCAGACACGTACGATCAGGACGTGCGCATGTCCGGCCGTAAAGAGACGTTTATGGGTGTCTGGGTGTTGCCCAACGCCAATTCACTCGATGTCATCTCGCGCGTGCGCAAAGAGGTCGATACGATCAAGCAGGAATTGCCGAGCGGGATGCGCGTCAAGATCGCTTTCGATTCAACCAACTACATCAATAATGCCGTCAAGGAGGTCACGCGCACCCTGACGGACACGGTCTTGATCGTCATCATCGTCATTTTTCTGTTCCTTGGCTCGATGCGCACGGTGCTCGTCCCTCTGGTTGCGATTCCAGTTTCACTCGTTGGCGCCGTATTCTTGATGCAGGCCTTTGGCTTCACGATAAATCTTCTGACCCTGCTCGCCATTGTGCTTTCGGTGGGCTTGGTCGTCGATGACGCGATCGTGGTCGTCGAGAACGTCGAGCGAAATATCCGCTTGGGCAAGACGCCGATGCAGGCTGCCTTCACCGGCGCGCGTGAGCTGGTCGGTCCGATCATAGCCATGACGATAACACTGGCCGCCGTTTACGCCCCGATTGGCTTTCAGGGCGGCCTCACCGGTGCGCTATTTCGCGAATTTGCTTTCACCCTCGCGGGAGCCGTATTCATCTCGGGAATAGTCGCTCTGACGCTGTCGCCAATGATGTCATCGCGGCTGCTGCGGGCTGAGCATTCGCCAGGTTGGTTGCCCCGGCACATCGATTCGGGCTTTGAAGCATTCAAGCGCCTCTATGCGCGCATGCTGAATGCTACGCTGAGAACACGGCCGGCGGTCTATGCGGTGTGGATCACGCTGACGTTGATGATCATTCCGCTCTACATGTTTTCCCCTGCCGAATTGGCGCCCTATGAGGATCAGGGCGTCGTGTTCGGCGCCATCGACGTGCCCGCCAATGCAACGCTCGAGCAGCTCACTCCCTACACCTTGCAAGTCAATAAGCTGTTCTCTTCTGTGCCTGAATTTGCCCAAAGTTTTCAGATAACCTTCCCTAGCGGCGGTTTTGGGGGCGCGCTGATGAAACCCTGGGAAGAGCGAAAGCGAAGTATATTTCCCATTCAAGAGGAACTCAGCAAGAAGACCTACAACGTGGCCGGCATCCGGGCGCCGGTATTTTTGCCTGCGGCCCTGCCGAGCGCTGGCTTTTTCCCAATTGAGTTCGTGATTGCGTCAACGGCGGATCATGAGGAGCTCCTCAAATACGCACAACAATTGGTGCAGGAAGCAGTCAAGAGCGGACAGTTCGCGTTCCCGCCAGTTCTGGATGTGCGCATCGATCAAGCCAAGAGCGACATTGTAATTGATCGGGATAAAGTGGCTTCAATGGGCCTTACGATGCAACAAGTTGGTTCGGACTTGTCCTCGATGCTGTCCGGCAATTTCGTCAACCGCTTCAGTATGGATGGGCGCAGCTATAAGGTCATTGCCCAAGTCGAGCGCGCCAAGCGATTGACCGCCGAACAGTTGACTGACATCCACATCACTGGCCCTGGTGGCGAACTAATTCCACTCAGTTCGATTGCTACGATCCGTGACGGCGTCGAACCGAGATCGCTCAATCGCTTTCAGCAGCTCAATGCCATCAAGATTTCCGGCGTCGCGCCGCGCTCGGTCGATCAGGGCCTGCAGGTATTAGAGTCTGCTGCAAAGCGGATTCTGCCAGCGGGTTCACGCGTTGACTATACCGGGGAATCTAGGCAATTGCGTCAGGAATCGGGGAAGTTCTTGCCCGCCATGGGGCTTGCAATCGTGCTGATTTTCCTCGCACTTGCCGCACAATTCAACTCGTTTCGCGATCCATTCGTCGTGCTCGCAGGGTCGGTACCGCTAGCAATGTTTGGGGCGTTGATTTTCACTTTCCTGAAATTCGCCGGGCCACCTGGGATGCATTACCCACTAACGCAAGGTTGGACGACGACCCTCAACATCTATTCCCAGGTAGGCCTGGTGACCTTGGTCGGGCTGATTGCCAAGAACGGCATTCTCATAGTCGAATTTGCGAATGCGCAGCAAGCAGCGGGTCTAAGTAAAATTGATGCAGTTCGAGCCGCGGCCGCCACGCGCCTACGGCCGATATTGATGACGACAGTCGCAACGGTGGCCGGTCATTTTCCGCTTACGCTCGTCACGGGGCCAGGCGCGGTAGCGCGAAATTCGATTGGTATCGTGCTAGTCGGTGGCATGAGCATCGGCACGTTGTTTACGCTATTCGTGGTTCCCTCGGTGTATATCCTGATTGCTCAAGATCACCGCCGAAAGTCGATCGAAAGCGAGTCTGCTGATGAGGCTCCCAAGAAACATTACAGCGACGTAAGAGAATTGGCCCCAGGCTTAGCCGCGGGAACCACGGTAATCCCGTAGTCCATACAAGACAAGCCCTGCAAATGGCCGCCAAACTCAGCTATCAGCCCACAGCAGCGGACTGATAGCTGACAGTCGCGTTTCACGCGCTCGCCTCATCATAGTGATACCCGGACTCACCGTGGTCGAGTGCGTCAAGGCCAGACTCCTCCTCTTCCTTGTCCGGGCGCAGGCCGATGATTGCTTTGATGACGTACGCTATAACGACGGTTCCGATGATTGCAAACGTCACCGTAAGAGCCATGGCTTTGAGTTGTTCGAGCCACAAGGTCTTTCCCACGATTGCGCCGAGATTCGTATTCAAGTTGGGATTGGCGCTGGAGTTGGCAAATATCCCGGTCAGCAGAGCGCCCATAGTGCCGCCCACGCCATGCACTCCGAATGTGTCGAGCGCGTCGTCATACTTGAGCCAATTCTTCAGTGTCGTGCAGGCAAAGAATGGAACGGTGCCAGCTAACAGACCAATTATAATGGCGCCCGTTGGCAACACAAAACCGGCAGCGGGCGTAATGACGACGAGCCCCGCGACGGCACCCGAGCAAAACCCTAGAACCGTAGGCTTGCCGCGCGTTAGCCATTCAAGCGTGGGCCAGGTGACGCAGGCAACCGCGGTTGCTAGTGTCGTTGCGGTAAACGCGCCAGCAGCGATGCCGTCAGCGGCGACGGCACTGCCCGCGTTGAAACCGTACCAGCCTACCCAAAGCATTCCCGTTCCAACCATTGTCAATACTAGACTATGAGGAATGAACGGCCGGTGACCAAAGCCCTTGCGCTTGCCGAGAATCAAGCAAAGCACGAGCGCGGACCAACCTGACGACATGTGAACTACCGTGCCGCCCGCGAAGTCGATGGCTTTGATCGATGCCTTGGCATTCCAGACGCCGTTCATCATACCGTCGATGCCCCACACCATGTGCGCCAGCGGAAAATAGACGATGAACATCCAGGCAATGATGAATGCCATGATTGCCGAGTACTTCATGCGTTCGGCAATGGCTCCGACAATCAGGGCCGGCGTAATGATTGCGAACATCAATTGGTACATCGCAAATATGTTGTGAGATACCCAGGCACCATAGTCGGCATTCGGAGTAGCCGTGACGCCCGTCAGCATTGCGAATTTGGTCCCACCGAGTGTGGGCGAACCTGGCGCAAACACAAAACTGTAACCGATTGCCCACCAGAGAATCGTAACTAACCCTGCGCAGCCCAGGCATTGTGCCATTACGCTGAGCACGTTCTTCTTGCGTACCAAGCCGCCGTAGAACAACGCCAAGCCGGGCAGCGTCATGAACAGCACGAGTGCCGTTGACGTCATCATCCACGCATTGTGGCCGGGCCCCGGCGTGATTAGCGCTTTCGGGGCGCCGTTCGTTACGTACGCCTCGAGGTCGGCGACGCGAGCGGTAAGCTCTGCTACGGTCGGGGAGCCGGAAGCTGCGGGCGTCTGAGCGCGCGCGATTGCTGGAAACGCAAGGGCAACAAATGCCGTCGCGAACGAAAGAAGTCTGAGACTGAATGCATTCGCCAATTTCACTGGGCTTTCCCTTTCCGCTTGATGCGGCTCGGTGTTCGCACACCCAATTCCCGATGGTAACTGGGGCCATGAATACGCGAATTCGTTTTCCAAATTATTTCTAAATGATGTCTGCTCGATGATCATTTTGTCGGCCTAATCTCATGCTTCGCAATTATTTAGAAATATTCCAGCCACTTGTATTGCCGGCACGGGTCAGGTGAATGCTCCCATCCAGCAGCCGCAAACGGCCGAGTTTCAGTCAAGTTGAGGTCCCCCGGGGTTTTGCCCCGATCAACGCAGGGCATCGACGTGGTAATGAGCCACGTCCAAGTGTATGTGATTGCGATGCAATTCGTCGTAAAACGAGTCGTTACGACCGAGAAGACCTTTTCGTCGTTGGCACGGTAGGCTAGCTCGCGATTGAGCCGATGAGGCTGAGTAAGCAGGCCGCCATGACGCGCAACGGCTGGGCTGCTGAAGTGGCCGTCATTGGTCCCTGGTGGGGACTTAGCGGCTTGCACCATCGAGGCAACGCGAATATGTCCGCCGGGCAGAAAATCAATGTGCAAAAATAGCCAAAGGCCGCCCGTTGAGGGCGGCCTTGGCAACATGTCGTCGTGCGGCAGTGACTATTGCCGGCGGCGGCGCCGCAACGACAAGACTGCCAGCAGCGCCACGACCCAAGCCGAGCGACTCGTAGACTTCGGCACGGAGCAATTGCATCCACCTTGATCCACCGAAGCCGCGCCAGTGTCTACTCCCGCGTCTGCACGGGTGACGGTCGTCGTTGTAGCAGCATTCGAGGTGCCACCAGTTTGGCTGCTCGAGCCGCCGACTGCGGTCGTAGCAATTGCACCGCCAGTTGTGTTCGGCTGGCTGCCGCCAGTCGTCGCGCCGCTTAGTCCACCGGTGGCGACCGCGCCCCCGGTGGGATTGCCGGTGACTCCGGCCGTGCTGGTCGAGGCGCCGCTTGCAGTCATTGCGCCGCCGGTATTGGGCGCAGTTACCGCCGCGGTCGTCCCTCCAGTGGCGTTGGCACCACCGACTGAAATCACACCGCCGGCAGCGACGCTGCCGCCGATGCTAGATGTGCCACCCTTGGCAGTGCCTCCCGCGCCGCCGCTACCACCGGTAGCGATTATTCCGCCTGTCGAGAAGCCCCCTCCCGTCGAACTCGAACCTCCAGAGCCGCAATTCGATACCGGTGTGCCCACACAAGTGCCGCTACCGTTGCAGCTATCTTGGGAAGTGCAAGGATCGCCGTCGCTGCAGGTCACCGTTGCAGGCTTAGGCGGATAGGTGCAGATGCCGGAGCTACTACACTGACCTTGGTCGGCAAAGCAAGCGCCCGGGGGTTGGTTGCAAACCACGTTCTTGCACGGGTCGTCGTTGCAGAGCCCAGTCGAGGTATTGCAGCCCGCCGTGCACGTCGAATCCGTTGCGGTATAGTCGCAAAGGCCGAGTGAATTGCAGGTTCCGAGCGCGCCGTAAGTGCGTGAACTTCCACTAACGCAGGTTGGATTGGGCGGGTTACCGCAGACTACGGGCGTGCCCTGACAGACGCCGCTGCTGTTGCACGCGTCGTTGCTCGTGCAGATGTTGGTGTCGTCGCAGTTTGAATTGGCTGGCTTGAGGCCGTAGCTGCAGATGCCATTGGAGCACGTACCGGTCCCCTGGTGGCATTGATCAGGGGGCTGATCACAACTCTTACCTATACACGGGTCAGCTGCGCAAAGCCCCGTAACCGCATCGCACCCGTTTTGACAGGCGGTGTCCGATTGCGTGTAGCTACAAAGCCCACTGGCAGACAGGCAAGTGCCATTGACGTTCCAACTTCGAGATGTGCTGCTGTCCGCGCAAGTGTGCAAGACGGCGGGCGAGTTGCAGATGATGGGAGTTCCCTGGCAAGCGCCGGCTGCACTGCATTGGTCCGCGGCGGTGCAGGCATTGCCATCGTTGCAATCGGACCCTTCTGCCTTCAGTTGGTATGAGCATGCGCCCTTGATGCAGGTTCCCACATGACAACTATCCGGCGGGTTGTCGCAAGCGACGTTCAGACACGGGTCTGCATTGCAAAGGCCGCTCGATGAATCGCAGCCGAGTTCACAATTGCTGTCGGTAAGACTGAAAGTGCAGGCCCCGTTGCTCGGGTCGCAGGTGCCGCTCCAGTAGAGTCGAGATGTGCCACTGTCTGCACATTCGTGGTAGTCGGCGCACGGTTTGGTCGAGCCGCCACAGGTTCCCATGCCGTCGCATTGGTCCGAAACTGTACACAGGTTTGTGTCGTCACATGCTGTCCCTTGATTCAAGAACGCGTACGAGCAGATGCCGGTGCTCGGATCACAGGTACCGGTCGCAGCATAGCAACCGCCGGCAGAGGGAGTCGAACAGGCGACGGGAGTGCCATTGACACAAGTAATAGCTGAATTAACCAACTGACAGGTTGCTAGGCCGTTGCACAAATTACCGTCATCGCAATCTGAGCCCACTGAAAGTGCAGTATGCGATATGCTTCCCGTGACTGGGTCGCAGGTGTCAGCGGTGCACGGGTCGCCGTCGTCAATCGGCACAGCCGTGCCGCCCAGACAATCGCCCATCGAATCACAGCCTTCACCGGTGGTGCATTTGTTGCCGTCCTCGCAGGAGGTCCCGGCTGGGTTGAACGGGTATACGCAACTCCCGTCGGTCTGACAGATACCGGTAGTGCCACTATAGCAACCGTTGGTCGGGGGAGTTGTGCAGGTGTTCGTCCCGCACGGGTAAGGGCTGCACGACAACGTGGAGCTGTTGCAACCCCAAGGACAGTCTTGGGGAGCCTTCGGCGCGTATTGGCAACCAGCCAAATCGTCGCAGGTTCCGGCATTGTATTCGATCAGAGTGTTGGCATCCAAGCAATAGGCTGTAGGCGGCGAATTGCATGCAATGGGCGTCCCCGAGCTGCATTGTCCGCTCACGTCGCAGCTTTCACCGGTCGTGCAGACACTGCCATCGTCACAGGTGGAGCCTTCTGCAAACTGAGTATAGCTACAGCCGCCTTGCAGACATTGCCCTGACGCGTTCCAACACTGGACCGTCGGGGGTAACTGGCAAACGACGTCCACGCACGAGGTGCAGTTCGAAGTTGAATCCTTGGCGTAAGAGCTGGACCCGTTGTATCGAAAGTTTTGTGAGTTATCGTCAGTGTCCTGGTCTGGGTAACAGCCGCCAAAGTTGCGTTCATAACTTTGGTTAACATTGGCCGACATCGGCCCTAGTGGTGTTGTCTCGAAATAGGCGGTGCCGGCACTCATGCCCACTTGGTCAATGATTTCATTGGAGGTGTCCAGCACTGCAATGCCACCATCGTCGTCGATGCCGCCCGTATAGGTTAGGTCGGGTGTGACCTTGCCTGAATATCCGTAAGTTCCCGTATTGATCAGCAAGAAAAAGCCGCCTGGCACCACGGTCGTATTGACTGGGATCTGGGCTATCTGAGACGGAGCCCCGGCCGTGCCCGGGCTGCGCATGATCTTCCAACCATCAATCGATATCGGAGCCACCGATCGATTGTAAAGTTCGATGAACTCATCGTTCGCTCCGTTGGGCCCGCGCGTTCTAAATTCGCTGATCACCAAGGTGCTAGAGCCGGTCGCGGCAGACGCCGAGGCTGCGGCAGTCAATAGGAGTGATACGATGGTTGGTGAAGCTGAAAGTACGAAACGCATGTTGCCCTCCTGAGGCGGAGCGGAAACAACAACGGTCGTTTCCGGCGAGCTCGCTGAGCTCTCGGCTGAATACGGCACGCGCTGAAGAGCGATTAGGGTGTCAATGACTTGACGGTTTGCGATCCGCCAGGAATGCGAAATATTGGCGGAATCAAGGACCTGGAGTGCCTCTTTGGTGCGCGAAATCATGGTGCGCACCTTTCGGAAGTCTTAACTTAAGTTTTCGAAGGGGTGTTTTTCAGGTCACCGACCGCTCGAGCCACATCTGAGAAGTGCCTTTTTTGTGTGCCTCAAAGACTAGTCATCAAAGGTGTCCAAGTGCCGATGTAACATAAATTCGGCAATTGAAAGCGCGCACGACTCAGTAAGCTTTCGCCTTGATCAAATGCGCGGGCGCCGTAACAGGATAGTCGCTGCCAACACTCGCTGTTACTGCACGCACCCGCAGGCGCGCTCCGCGGTGGGCAATGTTGCTGCGACGTCGTAGTTGTTGTCGGTGATCCAATAGGGACCGGATGGAAGATCTGCGGACGAGGTAGAAGTGTACCGCATGCAGCCCACTCCAGCCCCGTTGCCTGTTACGCCCTGCACGGTTCCAGTGACTCCGAGCAGCCCGAGGATCTGCCCGCAAGCCGCGAGGCTTCCGCCTTGAGCGGTCGTGCCGACGAACGCTGCAGCGTTGGGCGAGGCGCCCGAGTGTGCAGCGCAAGTAGTCGTGCAATCAGCTCCTGATGCACCCAAGTACCAACAGATTGCACCGACGCCGACTCCGCCACCACCGCACGCGATTGAGCTGGAGCCACCTGTGGCCGGAGCACCCCCGGTTGATTTCGAGCCGCCCGTGGGTGGAGCGCCGCCAGTCGGTGGGGCCCCGCCTGTAGATTTGCTTCCTCCAGTCGCCTTACTACCACCCGTAGCCGTAACACCTCCGGTAGCTTTGCTGCCGCCAGTAGCTGTAATGCCTCCAGTGGCTTTGCTGCCGCCAGTCGAGGAAACACCACCGGTGGCTCTCGATCCGCCTGAGGCCGACGCACCCCCATTGGTTTTGCCACCCGTGGCCGATGCGCCACCTGTGGACTTAGTGCCGCCTACCGCTGTAATTCCTCCAGTTGCGGTGGCCCCGGCGTTGCCGGATGCGCCGCCCGTGGCTGCCGAGCCACCCGTTGCAATTGTACCGCCCACAGCAGAAGCCCCACCAACGTTTGACGAGCCGCCCACTGCGCTCGCGCCGCCGGTAGCAGTCTGCCCGCCCAAGCTGGATTGTCCCCCGCTGCTCTTTGTGCCCCCTGACGACGCCGTGCCAGCCGTAGTGAGTCCACCTGCACCTGCAAGCGCCTTACTTCCGCCGCTGTTGCTAGTTCCACCGATGCTGGTGGATTTTGTCCCAGTCGAGCCACCGACGCCCGCGTCACTCTGGGAATCTGAAATATCGTAGTCACCGAACACAAATTGGCAGGCCACGGTCAACCCCAGCGCAGCCAATAGCGATAATGCGGGCAGCTGAGCGTTCTTATGGCTAAGCGACATTGGATGACTCCTCGAACCCGAAAAAGCCGCCCGACCGGGCCGATACGCGGGGTGTGATTTTCAATGCTTGCTTCGCGCACATAAGCTCGAACCCCACAGCATCTTATACAGCGCGTTCTTTCCCCCTGCAAGCCAGTGGCTCAATTGATGGTGAGTCTCGTAAGGCCCCAGCGAATCCTGCTCCGAACGTTCTGATACAACGGAGGCGCCAGCACAATTGGGTTACGCAACGTTCGGTCGCTAGGGCGTCGTTATTGTGCCGGGGAAGTAAGCCAACCCTGCCGAACGCGAGCACTCGTGAAATAGGACGTTTACCATCTTGCCACGTTGCTTTCGCACTAGTGAATTTGCATGAGAATCACGTCGGTTCGGGCCGGCCCGCGTACCGAAACGGGCCAATGGCTGCCTCGCCGAATAGCCCGTTATTCGGTTGGACTGATGACTCATGAGTTTTCCCATGCCGCGGTTTTGCTGGGACAATCCCGTAGTTGGAACTGCGTGCTCCATTTGGGGTGCAACGTGTTGGCATGGCTGATATAGGCGTCGCGTACTTGCGCAGTAGCACGGCGCCCTGCGACCGACTTGGCTGGGGTGCACGGCTCCGGTTGTGGATCCACAAACGAAGTTGCTTTGATGCATGAGGTGGACGTATGTCTCGCGTGACCAATTGGGGTAAATTGTTTCGGCTACTCTACCTTACTGTCGCCATGGCTTGGGCGTGTAGCGGTGCACCACCCACGAACAACTGCACGGTTACAAACGTAGGGGGATCAACCTCGACGACCCCCTGCCCAACGGGGGGCTCGACTTCCACGGGTGGAAGTTCCGCCGCGTGCACTGCTGGTCAAAAGCAGTGCAGCAGCAATGTGCCTCAAAGCTGCGATTCAACCGGCAAGTGGGTTAGCGCATCAGCCTGCCCCTATGTTTGCAGCGCAGGCAATTGCACCGGTAGTTGCACGCCGGGGGCCCAGCAATGTGTCGGCAATGTCCCGCAGAAGTGCGACTCGACGGGCACTTGGGTTAGCTCGTTTGCTTGCGCCTACGTTTGCAGCAGCGGAGCCTGCACCGGGACATGCGCGCCGGGCGCCAAGCAATGTAGCGGCAATGTGCCCCAGTCCTGCGACTCGACGGGTAAGTGGGTCAGCGCAGCGGCTTGCACCAATGTTTGCAGTGCTGGCACTTGTACGGGTAGTTGTACGCCAGGCGCCAAGCAATGTGTTGGCAATGTACCGCAAACTTGTGATTCGACGGGTAAGTGGGTAAGCAGCTTTGCGTGCCAGTATGTTTGCAGTGCCGGCGCCTGCGGCGGCGTCTGTGCGCCGGGCGCCAAGCAATGCAGCGGCAATGTGCCTCAGACTTGTAGCTCTGCTGGGCAATGGGTCAGCGCCACGGCTTGCGCCAATGTTTGTAGTGCCGGCACGTGTACGGGTGTTTGCGTGCCCGGCGCCAAGCAATGCAACGGCAACGTACCCCAAACCTGCGATTCGACGGGCAACTGGTCAAGCGGAGCCGCCTGCACGTATGTCTGCAGCGGTGCGGGAGTCTGTTCCGGCAGTTGCGTGCCTGGGGCTAAACAATGCACCACCGGCAACGTGCCGCAGACCTGCGATAGCACGGGCAAGTGGGTCAGCGCCACGGCGTGCCCCATCGCGTGCAGTGCGGGGGCATGTACTGGGGTTTGCACGAGCGGTTCCAAGCAATGCAGCGGCAATGTTCCCCAAACCTGCAGTTCGTCCAATCAGTGGGTAAATGGCACCGCTTGCACGTACGTTTGCAGCGCCGGTTCATGCACTGGAGTCTGTACGCCGGGAGCCAAGCAGTGTAATGGCAATGTTCCCCAAACCTGTGACGTCAATGGTCAGTGGCAGAGCGGAACGGCCTGCACAACGAACGTTTGCTTAGCTGGTGTTTGCACGGGTGTCTGCCAGTCGGGAGCCAAACAGTGCGTGGGCTTGCAGCCTCAAACGTGTAGTACGTCGGGCACTTGGGCCAATTCTGGCACTGCGTGTCCTTACGTTTGCAGTGCGGGCGCATGCTCTGGCAGCTGCGTACCGGGAACCCAGCAATGCAATGGCAATGTGCCGCAATCTTGCGATGCGTCGGGTAAATGGGTTAGCGCTGCAGCTTGCCCGTACGTGTGCAGCGTTAACTCCGGCGCCGCGACATGCGCCGGTTCCTGTGTGCCGACTTCGCAGCAGTGTAGCGGCACCACACCGCAGACCTGCAGCGCTGCGGGCAGTTGGGTGAGCGGTACGGCATGCGCCCACGGGTGCACGTCAGGCGCATGTACTGGAGTCTGCACGCCGGGCACCACAGATTGCAGTGGCCAATTTGTGCGAACCTGTGACAGTACCGGCAATTGGGTCCAGGCTTCAACGGCTTGCACGTACGTTTGTAGCAGCGGAGCTTGTGCCGGCGTTTGCTCGCCAGGGGCAGGGCGCTGTGCTGGCAATATTCCGCAAACCTGTAGCTCCGCGGGTCAGTGGCAGAGCGGAACGGCTTGCCAATACGTTTGCAACGGTGCCGGCTCATGTACTGGCGTCTGCGCTCCTGGTTCCGTGGATTGCAATGGCAATGTTCCGCGGTCTTGTGATTCAACGGGTACGTGGGTAAACGGAACCGCCTGTACTACCAATGTTTGCGTCGCAGGTGCCTGTACCGGCGTCTGCAAGACGGGAGCCAAGCAGTGCGTTGGAAATGTGCCTCAGACCTGCAACAGCGTGGGACAGTGGGTCAGTGAAGCCGGGTGCCCGTACGTGTGTTCGTCCTCGACCGGTACGTGTACCGGCAGTTGTGTACCGGCGTCCGTCACGTGCAGCGGCAATATCCCACAATCTTGTGACTCAAGCGGCAATTGGGTCAATGGGACCGCGTGCCCCAATGTTTGCAGCGCGGGTGCCTGTACCGGCGTTTGCCCGCCAAACACGACGCAATGCACCAACAACACGCCGGAAACTTGCGATTCTACCGGCAAATGGGTCGTGGCGAGCACGCCCTGTACCTACGTGTGTAACGCGAGTAACGGTACCTGCGGTGGGGTCTGTGTTCCGGGGACCAAGCAGTGCAGCACCGCCAACGAGCCGCAGACCTGCGACTCGACGGGCAAGTGGGTAAGCGCGACAGCATGCCCCTTTATTTGTTCCGCAGGTGCCTGCAGCGGCGAGTGTGTTCCAGGCGCCAAGCGGTGCAATGGTCAGAATGCTCAAGTCTGTGGCACCAATGGCACGTGGGGTAGCGATACGACTTGTCAGTACGTCTGCAGCTCGGGCTCTGGGACTTGTACGGGAGTCTGCACGCCGAATAGTACGCAATGTGTTGGCAACGAGCAGCAGCTCTGCGATTCAACTGGACAATGGCAAAACAATACGGCCTGTCCCTACGTTTGCGCGTCCGGGTCATGCAGCGGTGAGTGCGTGCCTCAGTCAATTGGGTGCAGCGGCAGCGTCCCTCGAACGTGCAGTGCGTCGGGGATTTGGCAAAGTGGGACAGAGTGTCCTCAGGTATGCAGTGCCGGTGTATGTTCCGATGGCTGTACACCCGCGGGTGCCACGCAGTGCAGTGGTCTCGTGCCGCAGACCTGCAACGGAACCACGGGCAATTGGGTGAGTGGTACAGCCTGTCAATACGTTTGCAGCGCCGGAACTTGCACGGGTGTCTGCGCGCCCGGAAGCACACTTTGCGGTGACGCCACTACATTACAGACCTGCGATCCGACCGGAACTTGGGGGAGTTCCACTTGCAGCAGCGTTTGCAACGGGGGAGCCTGCATCGGAGTGTGCAAGCCCAATACTACCCAGTGCGACGACACCGGCAATTTGCTGGAGACTTGCGACGCTACGACGGGCCAATGGAGCGGCAATCAGACCTGCACCTACGGCTGCCTCGCTGGTGCCTGCAATCAATGCAATCCGGGCGCGCTGCAATGCAGCTCTATCAACCCCAATGTAGTGCAATTGTGCGATTCAATGGGTCACTGGAATGACACTGCGGCGACTTGCACTAACGGCTGCACCGCGGGTGTTTGCAATCAATGTGCTTCAGGCGCGTTGCAGTGCAGCTCCACTAGCCCCAATGTCGTGCAAATGTGTGACAGCATGGGTCAGTGGAGCGACACTGCGACAACTTGCGCCAACGGCTGCACCGCAGGCGTTTGCAACGCCAGTTAGTCAACGCATTTTAACCAAAGCGGCAGAGGTTCGACCTCTATGCGGTCAGCAAGTTGAGGCCGCTAACACCCACATGCAACGATGCATGCAGGTGCACCGACGCAACTCGAGTAGCACGATTGGTCGCAGGATGAAGCCGACCCACCGGTGCCGTTGTTAGGAATTCCGGTATTCTGCGTGCAATAACCGAGTGAAACTTGATTACAGATGTCGTTCAAGGTCTTGCCGGCAAAGAGGTTACTCACATCTTGGCAGCTAGAGACCGGGCTCCCCACGGGGCACAGGTAATTTCCAAAACAAATGCACTCCAAGTCAAAGCTTGGCTGCAGGGTCCGAAAGCCGCAGTTGGGGAATTGCTGAGTATTGACGGACAAGGTTGGGCACAGGCTTGTCGCGTTGCAAAGGGTGATTTGGGTAGCTGGGTCGGTTACGCAAGCGATCCCGGTGGCACCGCTCGACGTTACTACTGCAGCATCGCCGCCGGCCTGCGTCGTTGAGCTGTTCACGACGGCGCAAGCGGACGCGCACAAGAGAGCAAAGGCTCCAAGGTGGCCCGCTTTGGCACCTAGCCACCAATCGCGTTCGCTTGCGATCGTGCTTGCGCGGCTCTCGAGTGATCGTGCACGGAAAAACATGCGTTGTCTCTGCCAGATTGACGCAGCGAAGTCACGCGTCAATTGAAGAATGACGATATGGGAAAGTCGAATTGCGCAGGCGTAGTCGTGCCTGTAACAATCGTCACTGGCTGCGGTGGGAGCTTCGTGGTTGCCGGTTGACTGTTTACGTCGAGCAGCTGGCCATCGACCGAATAGGTTCCGGGTGGCAATGATGTGACGAATATCATGAGCGCACTGCAGGGCGCCGTGTGCAGCGTCCCGTAGGGTAAGTTACTAGAATCGTACACCTGTACCGCGATGTTCGCTGCGCTATGCGCATCGCACAGTGACGAATCCGTTGTTGAAGCGAGAGTCCAGTCAACTTCGAGAGTACCCGTTGGGATTCGAACCAAGAAGGCCGAAACGAGGAAAATCTATTAGGGAAGTTGTGGTTGTGTTGGCGGTAATGGTAACGTAATTCGGGCCGGCGGCTGTGCTTACGGCCTGCCCACTTGCGCCCACTAATGTGCTCGTCACGCTGTAAGTTCCGGGGGCAAGATTCGTCATTACCCATGTTAAAACCGTGCAAGCATTGACATGGTCCCATCCGATTGCTTTCCCGTTTGCATTGGTAAGCTGTATTGAAATGTTGAAGCGTTGAACTTCGAGCACTCTGCGGCGGACGTGCTGTTCTCAATCGTCCAATTGACTGTAAGCGTCCCCGTCCCCGGAGTCGCACTAAACGCAGATGTGGGGAAGTCTAAGTTCTGTGTCGTAGTGGCGCCGCCAGCTATGCTGACGGATATCGGGCCAATGACACTGCTAATGGTGCTACCCTGCGCGTCAATCATCTGTGCAGTCACGGTATACGTTCCTGCCGGAACATTGGGAATACCAGTGCTCATGGCGCTGCAGGCGAGGGTGACACGGCTGAATTGATTGCCCGACGAGTCGTTGACCAAGAGGGCCACGTTTGTAGCGCCGTATGGGCCACAGAGCGATGCATCCGAACTGGAGGCTATTGTCCAGGTCACTGAAAGCGAACCGTTAGCTGTTGTGCACGCTGGCGAGAGCCACATCAACGCGAACGCGAGCATCACCAAGCGTCCTGGAATTGAACGGAACCCAAGTAGTCGGACAAGATTAGATTGCATCTTTAGCGTTCTCCCTGAAATGGGCGTCAAGTCCAGTAGCCTGCTGCCCAGCGCCATGAAGTACCTGCTTGCCTTTTGGTACCCTGGCGGAGGCACTTTCCAGTGCCGTTCGTCCGAACCCAAGTCGATCGCACTGTCCAATGCCCGCGACCCAAACTTCGACACGAACTGCTCATAGCTTCTGCACGTGCTTGCGTTGGTGGCGGGTTGGCAATGGCTGGCTGTGCGGACGAACCTCGCGCATGTCGCATTGGTAGGGTACGACGACCTAGTCAGTTGCCACCCTACGCTGAATAGTTGCTCATGAGACATTCACGTGATGGCACTTTCATCGTGCCTGAGCGTCCGCTCAAAGCGTTCGTGCCGGCAGGGAATGATTGAGGAAGCGGGAAGGGGAACAGCCCAATTAACAGCAATTTTGAATACTTGAGTTAAATCAATACCTTGTCTCTAAAACACTGATAATACGTTCAGTATGCTGGCACTTTTGCTGCAGAGTTCCTGCTGATTGCGCGTTGGACGCCCAATCGAAGACACGGGTTCAGGTGAGGCGCAACTCAAATTGACCGATGAGACGCAGAATCAATGTTCGCCGAGTTATTCGCCTGTAGCAATTTCTCCTTTCTCCGGGGTGCATCGCATCCAGAAGAGATGGTCGATAAGGCGCATGAACTCGGGTTCTCGGCAATTGGGATTTGCGATCGACATGGGACTTACGGCATCGTGCGGGCCTGGGCTCGCGCGAAGGAGCTCGGCGTAAAACTCATCGTTGGCGCTGAGCTCGAGGTTCAATTGGGGCAAAGCGCCGATGCTGCGATGCGGCCAACGGTGGCTTTCTTGGTTGAAGATACGCAGGGTTATCGAAATCTGTGTCGGCTGCTCACACTGTCGCATCGCGACACGCCTAAAGGTGAAGCGCTGCTTTGCCTCGATAAACTCGGATACAGCGACTTTACAGGGCTCTTGGCGCTACTGCCGGCGGATTCGCTGCTCGCCGATCCTGGGCTTGATCTCGCTGCCGCTCAGGAACCACCCGCGTTTCGTTTTGAACTATTGCAGTATCTGCATGAAGTATTGGGTAAGCGCCTTTACCTCGTTGCCTATCGGCATCGCGACGCGCGTGATGCTTTGCGCGAAGCGGTTGTAGCCGAGGCTCAGTGCCGCTGCGACATCAAAATTGTGGCGAGTGCCAAGCCGCGTATGCATTCGGCCGAGCGCAAGTCGCTAGCCGACGTGCTCGAGTGCATTCGTCGCGGCACGACGTTGCAAGCGGCGGGCACGCAACTTTTGGCCAACGCCGAGGCGCGGCTTTTGTCGGATGCCGAGATGCGATTGCGCTTTCGCGATCACCTTGATTGGGTCGAGCGCACTGTCGAAGTCGCGCAGAGTATTCGCTTCGAGTTGGGTTCGCTCAATTATTACTTCCCTTGCGCGCTCGAGCCCGGTGAAAGTGCGGACGAGAAATTGGAGCGGCTCACTTGGCAAGGCGCTGCACGGCGTTATCCCGACGGTGTTCCGCACAATGTTGACGCGCAGCTACGGCGCGAACTTAAGTTGATCGCGCAGATGGGCATGGCTTCGTATTTTTTGAGCACGTGGGAAATCGTCGAATTGGCGCGCGCGCGGCGGATTTTGTGCCAGGGTCGCGGCAGCGCCGCCAATAGCGCCGTGTGCTTCGTGCTCGGGATTACAGCTGTCGATCCGGCGCGCAGCAGCCTGCTCTTTGAGCGTTTCATGAGCCCTGAGCGTCACGAACCGCCGGACATCGATGTCGATTTCGAGCATGAGCGGCGCGAAGAAGTGATTCAAGCCATCTACGAGCGTTACGGGCGCGATCACGCCGCGATGGTCTCGGAAGTGATTTGCTATCGCGGCAAAAGCGCGCTGCGCGAAGTCGGCAAAGCCTTTGGGCTCTCGCTCGATCAAGTCGATCGGCTGAGCATGACGATCACCGGCTGGGACGCCGCCGACGGCGTCACCGAGCACCTCGCGGATGTCGGCCTCGATCAAGCGAGCCACGAGTTGCAGCAAGTGGTCGAGCTTGCTAGGGTGCTGCACGGCTTTCCACGGCACCTGTCGATTCATGTGGGCGGTTTTGTTTTGTCGGCACGGCACTTGAACGAGGTTGCACCCGTGGAGCCGGGGCGCATGCCGGGGCGCACGGTGATCCCCTGGGACAAGGATGACATCGACGCGCTCGGCTTTTTCAAGGTCGATGTGCTCGGCCTGGGCATGCTAACCGCGATCCGCAAAGCGCTCGCGCTCGGTTTCGAGGATGGATTGTTGCGGCGGCACGCGGACGAAGTGTTCGACCCAATCGACGTTCTTGCTCGCATTCCACCCGAGGATCCAAAGATCTACGAAATGGTGTCGCGCGCCGATACTGTAGGCGTGTTTCAGATCGAAAGCCGCGCGCAGATGGTCATGTTACCGCGGCTTCGGCCTAAGTGTTTTTACGATCTCGTGATCGAAGTGGCAATTGTGCGTCCAGGGCCTATTCAGGGCAAAATGGTGCATCCCTATTTGCGCCGCCGTAACAAGGAAGCGCCGGTGCACTATCCTCACCCGGAGCTCAAGGTCGTGCTCGAACGCACCTTGGGCGTGCCGCTGTTCCAGGAACAGGTCATGCAGATTGCAATCATCGGCGCCAATTATAGCCCGGGCGACGCCGATCAATTGCGGCGGGACATGGCAGCGTGGAAGAAGCACGGGCGCCTCCTCCGTCATCGTGAACGCTTGCTCGAAGGCTTTAGAAAGAAAGGCATCTCGGATGAATTCGGCGAGGCGCTGTTCAACCAAATCAAGGGCTTTGGCGAATACGGCTTTCCCGAGTCGCACGCTGCATCGTTTGCGCTGCTCGTGTATTCTTCGGCATGGTTGAAGCAGACCGTGCCGGCGCATTTTACCTGCGCGCTGCTCAATGCACAGCCGATGGGCTTCTATTCGCCGCATTCGCTGATCCGCGACGCGCAGCGCCACGGCGTCCACGTGCGCGACGTCGATGTTACGCGGAGTGAATGGCTGAGCACGCTGGAGTGGAACGAGCACGATGCAAAAAGCGCGCGGCGCGATGACAAGCGGTACCCGTATGCCCGTGAGGTACAGCAAGTGAGCCATGGTGAACCGCACAACTGTGATGCACTCGACAGCGCACCCGCGCTTCACCATCGTACGTTGCGCCTGGGTCTACATCAACTAACGGGTTTCGGCGAGCAAGCCGCACGCGTTCTCGAGGAAACGCGCCGGCAGCGGCCCTTTTCAGATGTCGATGACCTAGTCCAGCGCACGCGCCTCGAACGGGGTAAAGTCGAGCTTCTAGCGCAAGCCGGCGCGCTCGAGCCGTTGATGAAGGGAAGGCGTAATGCCCTCTGGGCGGTGCGTCGCCCGCGCCGCTTCGGGCTATTCGAAGCTACCGAATCGAAAGAAAATCGGCCAGAGCTGCCTGCACTACCGCCAGTCGAAACCTTGCGCTTCGATTACGCGACTAAACAACTCTCCGTCAATGATCACCCGCTTAGATATTTACGAGACTGGCTCAGGACGCGCAAAGTCGTGACGACTCACGACTTATTTTCGCTCAGACATCACGAGCGAGCAGCCGTGGCGGGACTCGTTCTGTGCCGGCAAAAACCCTACACAGCTAAGGGCATCATGTTCATGACGGTCGAAGACGAAGTGGGTGTCGCCAATCTTATCGTCACTCAGGATGTTCAAGAAAGATACGGCCTCTTACTGCGTCAAGTCGGCATCATCCTCGCTTTCGGCCAGGTCGAACGCTCGCGCACGAAGCGCCCAACGGAAACGCCCGTTGTTCACCTGAAAGTCGAAGCCATCGAACGGCTTGATCGCCTGCCGCAAGCGCTACGCGGGATGTCGCGGGATTTTCATTGAATACCCAGCGCCGGCCCCGGTGCGCACGATTAATCGAAATTCATGAAGTGAACATGTGTGAAAAATCACGCATATCTCCGTAGGGATCACCGAGCGCTAAACGTTGGGGCTGAGGCAGGGATCGTCCATTGACCTACTGAGTTTTCGGCTGGTCATGCGCTCCGCGCGTTGTTGCCAAACGGGAGGTAATGCCAATTATGAATCGGTCAGCAATCGCGATGGCCACGATAATTGGGTGTTTGGGGCTGACGACCCTCGTCGAGGCGCGGCCCCCAGACGACCGGCACGAGGAAAAGCGCGACGTGCGTCCAGAGCGCAAAGATGAACATCGCGAGCAAATCGATGAGCGACTCCGCAAGCCGGAAGCTCCCGCCGTCGCTCCCGCTGCTCAAACCAACAGCGATAGATATCGTGAACACTTCCTGCAGGCTCAGCAGCAGGCGCGGCAACGCCGCAAGCAGGTGCTCAGCAATGCCAAAGCCTGGAACGACAGTCGTGTCCAGCGCGCTGCATCGCATCGCACCGACATTTCGCAGACTTGGGGCAACGCGACGGATCGCCCTGACGCCCGGGCTGAGCTTGCGCTGCATGCCGACAGGATGGCTCGCCTCAATCGCGCACTGGATCTCGCCGAGGAAAAGGGCGACACCGCGCTCGCCAATCAGACTAATGACCTCGTCAATCGAGAAATAGCCCGCGACGCAAATGTCATGGCTAGCATTCAAGCCAAAGCAGGTACCCCATGAAAAGCCTTGCTCTATTATGTATTGCCGTCGCGCTGAACGTCGGCTGCCAAAAAAACGAGGATGCCTCAAAGTCGCTGAGCCCGGCGCCTGCCAGCCCAAGTGCTGCACCTGCGCCTGTTGCCGTGGCTTCCACACCATCGGTATCACCCTCGATCCCAATTGAAGAGGACTTCGAGCAAACCGCAGAGGCTACGATTACCCCCAGCAACGTCAAACAGGAATTGGATAAGTTGAAGCAAGAGATTGGTCAATAGGGAAATCAAATCATGTCAGCCATTCGATTCTACATTGCGATACTCCCGGTTTTATCGGCGTTGCTGTTGTGCAGCTGTTACGTCGAGTCGGGGCCGCCCGCGGCCGACCCAACGTACGTCGAGGCCGAAACGCCGCCACCTGCGCCACCGCCGCCGCCACCCGAGGTGGTCCCTGTTGCGCCGGGGCCCAACTATGCCTGGGTGGCTGGCTACCATCGCTGGAACGGGCATAGCTACGATTGGCAGCGGGGGCACTATGAGCCCCGACCACGCCCGAACGCGCAATACGTGGCTGCCCATTGGGAAAAGCGCGGCCGTGGCCATGTGTGGGTTGACGGACGCTGGCAGTAGTCAAACCGACTTTTCAGTGTCGCTAAAAACCAAGAAACAGGACCGAGACGAACGGGTACGCAGATAGTCGCCTTGTGGACAGGCGTTTTAGGGAAAACAATGGCCCTAGATGGTGCGAGCAGCCCTGCTTCGTCGAATGTCCAAGCGCACGAGTAAAACGCTTTGGGTGGCGCTTGGGGTTCTGAGTCTTGTATCTGGAATTGCAATCATAGCGGCACCGCTAGCCCTCGGATCGCTTTATGGTTTGCCACGCTGGCGAGGGGTCCTTCGTTTCATCGGTGTCCGAGATGTCGTAATTGGCACGGGCCTCTTGATCAGCTCTGAGTGGCCGTGGTTCATGTGGGCGCGCTGTGTCTCGGATGCTACTGACGCGGTGTTGATTGCTGTCGAAGGATTTCGAAGCGGCCAGTTCGTCGTTGCAGCGTTGAAGTTTGTCATAGGCTGCAGCGTCGTGGTCATTTCCGCCACACTGGCGTGGCAAGCATTGAAGAATGTCGGTCCGTCCTGCGTGGATCCGACCCGTTGAACGCTTCGTGCTAGGCGAGTCCCGCTGCCCACAGGCTGCAAACTTATAGCGCCGGTCGAGAACTAGCACTTGCTGCTACAATCAAATGTCTTAATTCATTGGGGCTACCACAAGTCCAACGAAGGAAAGGCCATGCCTCACGCGTCACCCAACTCTCCAAGGATGTTCGAGAGTGACCTCATCGACTATTTTTCGAGGACTCACCCCCTCGTCGTCCCGGCCCTTTACGTTCCCGGTTCGGCGATTCCACTGGTTTATGACATTTGCATTCTGAAGTTGAATCCGGCCATTTCGTTCGGTCTATTTGTGCTCGGATTCATTGGCTGGACGTTGACCGAGTATTGGCTGCATCGCGCCGTGTTTCATTTTAAGCCAAGCGGCCCCCGGAGCAAACGTATCTACTTCTTGATTCATGGGGTACATCACCAATGGCCCAAGGACAGATATCGGCTCGTCATGCCACCGGCAGTCAGTATCTCGCTCTATTTTTTGTTCGGTGGGTTGTTTTACCTCGTGCTCGGCCCAAAGTGGATGTGGGCATTCCACAGCGGATTCGTCGCAGGCTATCTCGTATACGACATGACCCATTTTGCAACACATCACCTCCGGCCACTGACGGCCTGGGGTCGTCGTGTCAGACGTCACCATTTGTTGCATCACGCCAAGAATTCTAACCAACGGTTTGGCGTTTCTACCCCACTGTGGGATTGGGTGTTTGGCACGATGCCGACCCAGCCGCACCGGGACTATACCTCCAGCGGTTTGCGACTATTTCAATAACAAGAGAGACTTGTCGATTTCGTCTAGCGCTAAGCGAATCGCCAGTGTGCCGCCCTTACCAGCGTAAGCGTGGGGTACATTGGCGAGCCGCGCAGCACTTACCAACGGATCGGTATGCCGGTGTTGAACTAGACCTTCAAGGAGGATAAGCGCGCTGATGCGCCGCTCGCGAATACGCCGTTCGAGATTGCCAATTGCGTGAGTGCCCTTCTGCCGCGTGTCTACCCATTCCACGTGTTTCAGAACATCATCGGGCAATTGATGCAGGCGGTCCCGGTGCGGTGCGCCGCCAACGATGACGAGCGGGCTGCGAGCGATGACTTGCGCGAGCGTACGCAATCGGGACTCTGATGGGTTAGCCGGCTGCGCCTGCTCGGACGACGCTGGCAGAGCAGCAAATTCCGTTTCCGTCTGTACAGATGGGTTGGCAAGCTCGGGCAATGCCTGTACGGCGCGCAGCAGGGTGCCAGCCGCATCGCTCACATCCGACTTGTCACGCAGATGTCGCAGCCCGTGGGCTGCCGCAATTTGGCGTGCCACGTCCAGTTCGATGGCTCGGCTGTAACGATCGAGCGCTTGAACTACGCTATCGGTGCGTGCCAGCGCCGAGCGGCGGCGCGCGTGAAATTCAGCACGCAACGGGCCCAGAAGTTCCTCGAGAACGGTTGAATCATCCATGACGACAGGCCTCCGGCCGAACGCCCATTGGTCTTACCCAGTCACGCTTGCAGCGCCATGGCTAATCGGGAATTGCCAATTTTTGCAGGCGTGCAATCACCGGATTTGCGCTTCCCTCGCGCCTTGGCGGAATCGAAGAATGGGAGTGCCAGGAGTAGGCCACCTCTGCGGACTCACCGGAACCGCGAGCGGCAAAGGTAAAATGATTGCGCCCATTTCGCTTGCACGCGTACATCGCCTGATCAGCCTGGCGAATCAGCTCCGCCAGGCTCTCGCCATTGTCAGGAAAAGTGGCAATGCCGATGCTGGCCGACACCTGAGCCGACCGGGTGCCGACGGCAATCGGCCTCGATAAAGCTACGTTGAGCCGCGACGCAACCAATTCGATTTCGTCGTCTTGCGACACATCGGTGAGGACCAAACCAAACTCATCGCCCCCAAACCGAGCAACGGTGTCGTACTCACGGACGATACGGCCCATACGCGCTGCAATCTCTTGCAGAAGAAGATCCCCCGCGTCGTGACCCAGCTGATCATTGACTTGCTTGAAGTTATCCAAATCCACGAACAGAAGGGCAAGGCGACGACTGAGTCGCCGGGCGCGCAGCAGGGCTTGGTCTGCGTAGAATTCAAACGTATTGCGGTTAGCGAGACCCGTCAATTGGTCAAAGTGGGCGAGGCGCAGTAACCGCAATTCGGATTGCTTCCTTTCGCGCGCAAATTGCAGTGCCCTTGACAGAATGCGTCCATCCAGGTTCCCCTTAATCAAGAAATCCTGCGCGCCGAGTTGGACTACTTGTAAGGCCAGCGCAGAGTCATCGATTCCGCTACATGCAACGATGGCCGAGTTCGGTGCACGTGATTGAAGGCGGATGATCGTGTCAAGGCCGCGCGCGTCAGGCAGAGAAAGGTCGGTGACGATTACGTCAAACGCGCGTTCATGCAACAGCTTTACCGCATCCGCAAGGCGCGTCACATGAACGACATCACGACCACGCTCCGCTGTGAGGTACTCTAAAATCACATCGGCATCCCCGGGATTATCCTCGATCAACAGTGTGGCGCCCGGCTGGTGCGCGTCTTGCTGACGCTGAGCAGAGGCGCGATTCTCATGCAGATCAAACGCCTGTCCGATTACGGAAGACAGTTCATCCGGGTTCCAAGGCTTGTGGATCAGCGAGGCGATGGCACCATCCACGTTGTGATTGACACGCAAGTTTACGCAGGCATCGCTGTCAACAAGCACGAATGCAGTCGATTGTTGCACGGCAAGGAGCCGCTCTATGAGCGCAAGCCCGTCGATGCCAGACATGCGAACGGCGGTCACGACCACCGGAAAAGGCTTATTCTGGGCCAGCTCAATTGCATGCCAACCTGATTCCGCCAATTGAACCTGAACGGGCAGGCCACGCATGGCTTCGGCAAATGTTTCTCTCCAGCCGGGTTCATCATCGACGAAAAGGACACGGGCCGAAGCCGGGAACTGACCGCTCACACGGCTGTGAGTCGGAAGCTTCGTCGAATCGCGTTGCGTCATGATCTCGTCACCCGACTCGTGCATGTTCGTACGGCGTTTGGTCCCCTATGATTCTTTACTATTTCAGGGGTGCGGCTCGCATCGAACAATGCACTTTTCTGGTTGAACTCCAAAGACCCGGAGTTACGTTCAATCAACCTGCCGGCTGCCCCAACCTCCACGTTTGATCTCCGCAATTGACGTCGGTTCAGGCAGAACGGCGCTCGCGACCCAAACTAAAGGGTCGATTCCGGTTTTCTTCTGGGGCTCCACTGCCCCGGTCTTACGCTCGGCAACAATGGTAAATCGGAATTCTTCGATACTTCGCACGAGGTGTTGAAACTCGGCTAAAAGTAGGCTGGTTATCCTCGTCCAGCATTGCATGACTAGGACGAATTAAGGAACACCTCTTTGGGCGTCGAGAAGCGTGAAAAAAACCGTACTTCCTTGGCCGAGCTGCGATTCAATCCAAATGCGCCCTTTGTGTCGTTCTACGATGCGTTTGGCCACGGCCAGCCCGATACCGGTGCCCTCGTATTTGCTGCTCTCGTGGAGGCGTTGGAACATGGCAAAGATCCGCTCGGTGTATTGCGGCTCAATTCCAATGCCATTGTCGGCTACGCTGATTTCCCAGTGAGTGTATCGGAATTCGGCTCTTATGCAAACGCGCGGAGGCTGCTGCGAACGAAACTTGACGGCATTGCTGATCAGATTCTGAAGTAGCTGGCTCAATTGCATTTCATCGGCTAGCACCGTTGGCAGCTCAGTATGCTCAATGGTGGCTCCGGCCGCTTGAATTGCCACTCGCATCGAGTCCACCACTCGCGAAAGAGTCAATTGGGCATCGACCGGGACCAGGGCTGTGCCTTGCGATCCCACGCGCGCATAAGCGAGAATATCTGCCACCAACTGGAGCATGCGCCGGGCACCGTCGACCGCGTAACGGATGTACTTGTCAGCCTTCTCGTCAAGCTGACCCCGGTAGCGTTCACCGAGCAATTCAGTATAGGAAGCCACCATTCGCAGTGGCTCTTGCAAATCATGTGATGCCAAGTATGCGAACTGCTCGAGGTCGCGATTCGACCGCATCAGTTCCTCTCGCTGTGCCTGCAATTCTTCTTCGACGAGCCTGCGCTGGGTGATGTCTTCTATGACACTGAGTACTAATATCCCTACCGAAGTCGGAATGTTATTTTAAGCTAATTTCCACTGGGAATTCCGTGCCGTCCTTGCGCCGGGCTACCAACTCGCGCCCCATCGCTTTGCGATGCGTGGTGAAGCGCTCGCGATACTGAGCATGCGCGACGCGCGAGTTAGACGGCACCAAGATTTCGACGGGTTGACCTGTGAGTTCGTCGCGTGCATAACCGAACATTCGCTCGGTTGCTGTGTTGACCATGACAATATGGCCGTCCTCGGCGACCATTACCATTCCCAAAGGGCAAGCCTCCACAGCCAACCTGAAGTGTTCGTCAGCCAGATGCAGATCAGTTTCCAAAATACTCATATTGCGCCCGCAACCTAAGCTAGACCGTATCAGTTTCTGCACTGACGTAGCCAATACATGAGTTTTCTCTTGCGAAACAGCAGCTTGGAGCGGAGGCGTACCGGTGACCAGGTACCGACTGCTTTGTTTCCTTGGGGTCGTGACGGCACTTGGCTACGGTTCACGAGTGCGAGAACGCTCGCAGAACACCCTCAATTCATCGGCATTGAGGTCGGAGATTGCGACCATCGCTTCGTCACCCGTCGTCCAAGACCGATAGTGAAACCCGCGAATCGTGCCCACTGTCCCGAGCGAGAGATGTTCGGCGCGCATCACGAATAAGGAAATCACATGCAGCCTGCGGTGAAAGACGAAGACTGCCGCGCGATGGTTGAAGAACTGCGAGACGGCGCCTCCGGCGAGTGGAAAGTCCGCATCTCCTGCAAAGGTCACGTTGGGCGCAAAATCGAGCTTGCCCGCGAACCACGGCTTGACTTCGTGAAGGCCACCGGTGACCTGCGAAAGCGGCGCCCCGCCGAGCACGCGCACATGTTCGTCGGCGAGTTCTGTCGCCGCTGCAAGCGCTTGAGACTGTGCCCGTAGCATGACGAGCGCGACCAGCGCGCACACGGCGACCGCGTTCGATGATGAACGGCACCGCGATCCACCGCGTGGCGAGGCCGAAAATCAAGAGCAGCCCGCCACAGATTTCGAGGTACGCCACCGCAGGCGCAAGCACTTCGGGCATCGGCATCCCCAGTTTGGTAAACCGACCGACGCCTTGATTGACGTAGACGAATTTGAGCAAACCCTCCCAAAAGAACACTCCGCCTGCCATGAACCGGAGCAGCAACGTCGCTTTGGGTGCGTCGAGCGGTGAGCGTGAGAAATAGCGAATCCAGTTATTGATCATGGGTGCCTCCGAAAGGTCCAACGTCTTGGGGGAGAAATGGTTCCCGCGTGCGAGTCGGAGGCCGGACCGCACGGCCCCGACCCCACACACTGTTCACACTGAGCAAGCGCACTTTTGCCCTTGCCACGCGCCAAACGGGTCGGGCATAGTCCTTCGCAAATCGGCCCACGCGCAAAAATGACGCGGGGTTTTTCGCGGGAAAGGTAAGTTATGTTGATTCACAGGGGATACATTTCGGCAACGTTGGTGGGTGTCCTGCTAGGATGCTCGGGCTTCGACTCGGCAAATGAGACGCAAGGAGCGCTAACCCAGGCTACTACTTCGCGGTCACAGCAGGCTGAAGTCGCACAAGGCATTGCGAGCTATCGACCAGTCGGCAAAAAGCTCATGATCATCGGCAATATGACCGATGAATTGGTCGGCAACGTGACGGACGATGCCATATACGTCGATCGAATTGCTACCGACGTGGGTGGTTCGCAGCAAATGCGGGTGCTCGTAGTGCCCGGAGCTAGCGCGAGTCCGATGTGGTTCTACACCTATATGCAGGCATTGCTGACGTCGCGCGGCGTCCCACTCGGTAACATCGATCTGGCGCATATCGCTAGCGAAGACGATTCGGACACACCCAACGTAGACGAGAGCACTTGGGTTAACGGCGCGTATCAGGCAAGTGAATTGGCGAAGCTTTCTGCGGCGAATGTCATTTGGTTCGATGGCGGCGATCAAGATCGACTCGTGCCATTGATGCTTGATTCGAGCGGCCGCGATACTCCATTTCAGGCGGGTATCAAAGCCCGGCTTCAAGCTAACAATCTGATTATTGCCGGATACAGTGCCGGTGCGGCCATCATGAGTGACCCCATGATTGGCAACGGCACTTCCTGGGGTGCGCTCACCGAGGCTCTCGACACGACTCCCAATTGCGAAGGAGTCGATCAGCTCTGCGTTACCCGTGGACTTGGGTATATTCCGTCCACATACAACGTGGTTGTGGATCAACACTTCACCTCGCGTGGCCGTTTCCCGCGCCTCGTGCGAGCACTGGCCGCGGCTAACGAAAGCACCGGCTGGGGCGTGAGTGAGTTCACCGCGTTCTACGTCGATCTTCAGGCAAAGACGGCTGAAGTGGTTGGGCTGCCAGAAAGAGGCAACGTGACGATTATCGGTCGCGATGGGGTCAAACAGAACCGAGAGCAAATAGGCCCACCCTTCTTGGGTGAGAACTATACGGTGAGTGTGCTGGCGGTCGGTGATGTGTACACGCTACCCGATACGGCTCACCCCCATGGCGTTGCGGCGCACCCCATCAAGAGCGACTATTATGCGCCATTCTCCGCCTACTATGCCGATATGCCGATATTTACCGATGCATTTGGCAGCGGCGTTTTGGTTGACAACATCGCTACCTATTTTGCCGATGGCACACCGCAGGCATCGGGAGCCCGAGTGGATGCGATTGGGTTCGTTGCCAATGAAGCCGGCACCGCCTCGGGTTTTCGCTTCCGGTTCACGGCTGACAACAAGTCACAAGTGGCCTGGAATTTCGACGCCGGCTATTCGATGTTCAACGCAAGGCTCAAGATTACAACAATCACCGCACAATTCACCGGCATAGGCCCGTGAGGATGCCAATGCCGGCCGCGCGGCGCCTCACGCCCCAACGCTTACAATCGCGCTTCCGTGCCGACAAAAACCAAAGATCGGCAATTATGCCGAGCTAGATTTTTCAGCGGAGCAAAAACCACACTGGCACACTCATACGCTCAGATTACTGTGACAAATTGTGTGAGGGCTTGATTTGCTGAAAGGGAATCTGGTAGCGTGAGGCGATTTCATGATGGGCGCGTAGCGACAATTGGCGTCGTGGACTTGAAGTGCGGTGCGGTTAGCTAACCAAATCGATAGGCAAGGGACTATGTCGTCGCACCGCCGGTTTGATCGAAATTTGACTCAGCAATAAGGAGAACGAACGTGCGAATCAAAACAGCGTTATTTCACGGATCCATTTGTATCGCCACACTATTGGCAATTTCCCTTAGCACCGAAGGGGCTCGCGCCAATAAAGATCACAAGGAGTGTAGCGCTTCGACGGGGCCATTCACTTCGACGCTGGGAGGTCCGTGTACTTCGCCGATTGGGCTCTGCACCCACGGAATGCTATCGGGCGAAGTGGAGGCAAACTACGACTTTACGTTCTTGACTCTCGTGTCAGCCAATGACCCAACTGACCCGACTAAGTCGGTCTATACCGGGACGAGTGTCGTGACGTTTCACGACGGCTCTGGTGTGCTCTTTACCGAGGATACCGGGGTAATTCACGAGCCCGTGGATGGTTCGCCGGCGCCCTTCGTGACCAAGGCGATCGTAGATCATGGGACTAAGCGGCTGCACCAAACCATCGGTGGGTTCATTGCCGCGGGCTCGCTCGTGTTTCAGACGGGCGTCGCCACAGGCAGCTATAGCGCGGTCCTCTGCGAGAAGTGACCAATTGAGGAAACGCATCCGGTTGCCGGCCGAAGATTCTCGACCCGCGCCGCATTCGATATCGGCACGCAACCGACAAACACTGGGTAGGAATTTTCCTTAAAGTCGCTTATACTCCGCCGGGCTGCGGGGCCGAATCGCCGCTTCACACCCTGGATGGAACACCCATGAATTACCGACGGATTACTGGTTCACTGGCTACTTTGGTACTTGTTGCCTGCGGTGGCGCGCAACATCACTATAAGATGAAGACGTCCACCGTGGGGACTGTCGTCATCCCAGCGCCTGAGGCTAGTACCAACACCGCGCCTCCCGACCCAACCAACCCCTTCGTGGGCGCAAAATTCTACATAAACCCCGAATACGTGAAGGAAGTCGAGGACGCAGCTGCCGCCGCTCCCGATATGGCCGAGACGATCAAGAAAGTCGCGGCCTACCCGACCGCGACTTGGCTCGTCATGAATTCCTTCGTGGAAAAGGTGCCCAAGGTTCTTGGCGAGGCCGCAAAGCAATCAGCGGCCAGTGACGGCAAGCCTATGCTCAGCGCGTTCGTCGTGTACAACCTCCCGAATCGAGACTGCGCAGCCAAGGCCTCGTCGGGCGAGCTCAACCTAGGAAATGGCGGAGCCGAGAGGTATAAGACTGAATTCATCGACAAGATAGCGGCGCACTTCGCTGCCTTTCCCAAGCAGCGCATCGTCGTGTTCCTCGAGCCCGACTCATTGCCAAACCTCGTTACCAACAAGACCAAGAAGGAATGCGCCGACGCCGAGAAGGTGTACATGGATTCGACCGCGTACGCGATTCAGAAGCTTAGCCTACCGAACGTGTCGATCTATATGGACATCGGCCATGCAGGCTGGCTTGGCTGGGAAGGCAACCGGCAGAAGGCCGCAATCCTGTACAAGCAGGTCTTGGATCAGGCTGGAGGCGCCGATAAAATCCGCGGCTTTGTCACCAATATCTCGAACTACAACACGGTCAACAGCCTAGACGGCAAGAAGCTTGGACCCACCAACCCCTGTCCCGATGAGCTCACGTACGCTAAGAAACTGACCGAGGCGTTTGAAGCCGTTGGTATCAAAGGCAAGAAGTTCGTGATCGACACGTCTCGCAACGGGCGGCCCGTTCGTTCCACCTGGAGCAGCTGGTGCAACGTCAAGGCTGCGGGTCTTGGTCCGCGGCCACAAGCTTCGCCGGATCCACTCATCGACGCATATTTCTGGGTCAAGCCCCCAGGAGAATCCGACGGCACCTCTGATCCGAAGTCACCTCGCATGGATCCCTCGTGCAAATCTGGCGATAGCATGGACGGCGCGCCCGAAGCTGGTGAATGGTTCCAGGCCTATTTCATACAGCTAGTGAAGAACGCTGAGCCTCCATTCTGAGGTTCTGGACTCCAGTCTAAATCGAGACCACGAGCCACTCACGAGCTCGTGGTCTTTGATTTATTTGAAGCTGCGGCACGTACAAGGCCAAGCTCCAGGCATTGTGGACGATCCCGATATGAGTTAGTTTGGGCTCGGTCAGACGTCCAGATGGTTTCATCGAAGTACCGCGCATTTTCAAGAGCCAGGTTGCGACGTGTCGTTCAACCTTTGATCACGCTTGGGGCGATATGCGCGATGCCGTCTAAGCCGAGTTTAGCGGCTGAAACCGATGAATTCGTGCGACTCATTTGGATCCGCGGGGCTCACGCGGAAACGTGCCCTGGCCAATTGGAGGTCGAGCGGCAAGTGCGTTGGCGATTGGGGCGTGACCCATTTCAGCTCGATGCGCCCCGTATGATCGAGGCCAAGGTATCGCTCGTTGACACACTTTGGCACGCGGAATTGAGTGTTCGCGATAACACGGGCGCCTTGCTCGGCCAGCGTTTGCTCGATGTAAAGGCCGACAATTGTGGCCAGGTGGTGGATGCCGTTGGGTTGGCGGTGGCACTCGTCATCGATCCCAACGTGTCCTTTGAGTCTCGGGTCCCCCCTTTGCCAAGTGCCGCGGTGCCATCCAGAAATGCGGCCCCGGTAGCCACTGCCCGAGCGCCGGTGGAACCCGCGCAAAGGCTTGCCAGCGTTCTACCCATGCAAACCGCCGGCAGTGAGAAGTCTCATTATGAATACGAATTGACGTTGCGCGGTTTGCTTGCCGCGGGGCTACTTCCCGGGTTAGCCCCCGGCGTGGGCGTTGCGGGTGCCTTTGGTGCAAAGGGGCTTAGATTGACGCTCGGTCTTTCATTTCTTCCAGAAGTAAAGCAGGGCGATGGATTCTCGTTTGGGCTATCGGCTATCAGTGCTGGATTTTGCGGCGACGCGCTTCGCTCGGGACCCGTTTCCGCTAGCCTATGCGGCGAGTTGATCATGGGAGCGATGCATGCGGTCGTGTATCGGCTCGAGCCGCTGCATCCCGGTGACCACGCATTTGCGGCATTGGGCATCGGTCCGAAGGTTGGGGTTGCATGAATTTCCCCCTTTCTTTATCGAGGCAGGGGTTAGCGCTACCCTCGACTTCTTGCGCCCTCAATTTGCGATCCTCGACGAAAGCACGCCCGTTTTTGTCAGCAAACCCCTAGGTGGTCTTGGTTTTATTGGCGTAGGAGTTGCCGCGCCTTAGTTTCAGTTGACGGCAATATCTTGATCTTCAACAAGAGATTTCTCAATGTTTTCATGGCCATTAGCCTTGCGTCGTTAGCCGTCGGGTTGGGCAGGTCGGGGCTGAGTGCTGAGCGCTGAAAGTCGATTGCGGCGGCTGTTCAAGTAGAGGCAATATTGGGAAGGATTGAGGCATATTCCAGCATTCAATATTCGTGGAGCGTGCTTTGACGACCGGACAACTGGCTGAGCCTGACGCCGTTCTCAGTGTGGGTCAATTGCACGATGAATATGCAGACTTCGTGTGGCGCAATCTGCAGCGCCTAGGTGTTAGCGGTGCGAGTTTAGAGGACGCACTACAAGACGTGTTCTTGGTGGTGCATCGACGGCTGGACTCGTTCGATCAAACGGCAAAAATATCCACTTGGCTGTTTGGGATATGTCTTCGCGTGGCAGCGTCACATCGTCGCAAGGCTTATCTGTGGCGCGAGCGAAGCTCGGCCGAGATTCAGGATAAGGCCGATGAGAGCCCGAGTGTCAATCCTGAGCAAGTCGCCATGCGACGCGAAGCCGAAAGGCGACTCAATCTGGGTCTCGAAGCGCTCAGTCTGGAACGTCGGGCTGCGTTCGTAATGTTCGAGATCGAGGGTATGTCCGCCGGAGCAATTGCGGAACTCTTGGGCGTACCCATTGGTACAGTGTACTCGCGGCTTCACAGGGCCCGAACAGAATTCAGCGACGCAATTGCTCGGCAGGAGCCTCGCGTCGTAGTGGGAGGACTCCGATGACCGAACTTCGTCGCTGGCTCGACACGGGCAGTGCGCCGCCGGACGTGCTCGATTTACTCAAAGATGCACGGCCCCCGAGCCCTCTAGATGCGGCAACTAGGACCCGTTCCAGAGTGCGCCTGGGTGGTTTACCCGCGCTGCCTGCGGCTGCCGGTGTCATGTTTTGGATCAAAGGCGCAGCTCTCGGCGCAATTCTAGGTGGGGCAGTAGCTGCATTCGTGTTTCTCCCTGTAAGGCGCTCGGAATCGAATTTGAAGGGGCCTGATGTCCCGGCGCTCAAATCCGTCGTGCAAGATCCGGCACTTACAAACCCAAATCAGGAAAAGTCTGACGCCGGAACACTTACCGACACGCCGTTGCCGTCGCCCGTCGTGTCAGCGGCTGCCGCAGTGCCCACACACGCGGCGTATGTTGCTCCGGCAGGCAATTCTGCGTCGCCGGCCAACCTTGCGCGCGAAACCCAATTGCTAGAACGCGCCCGTCAATTGTTAGGCAGCAGCCCAGGGCGCGCTCTTGGTGAACTGGCTCAGCATCAGCGGGAGTTTCCGAACGGGGCGTTACAGTTAGAACGGGAATTCCTGGCCGTTGATGCACTACTTCGGCTGGGCCGACGCGCGGAAGCCCGAAAGCGAGCCGACCGATTGCGCGCGAGTGCTCCCGGAAGTATCTATGAGCGACGGATTTCACAACTGTTCGGCGACTAGTTGTCAACACTCGCGTGCGGCGAGATTTCTTGGAAGGAAGCTCAGCGAGCCTGCATTCACCTTTTGTATATGGCAAACTTACAGCGCGCTGTGCTTAGTCCTTGGATAGCTCTATTAGTACCGGTGATCGCCCCAAGCTGTGCGCCTCGTTCGGACATTGCGCAAGAGCTTGCAACGGGCGGCGTTAGCGCCGGCGGCGGTACAACGTCCGCGAGTGGCGGCAAGAGCTCGACGTCCACATCCACCGGCACCGGCGGCACCAAGGTGAATCCACCTCTCCCGAAGTGCCCCGGGCTGCCTATAAGTACGACCGCCGTGGATGGGGGCACAGTCGATGCCGATGCGGGCACCAAGTGTGCCGGAGTTGGCTTAGGCATCGAGCCGGAGCCCCTCGATATGTTCATCATGATGGACCGTACGCAGTCGATGACGTATCAAGTTCAAAACACCAGTTTAATTCGTTGGGACGTCCTGCAACAAGGAGTGACCACATTCCTCAACGACCCCACGGTCATTGCGAAGATGCCGCGCATTGGCCTCGGGTTCTTCGGTGCAACCGGCAACCCAAACGATCTCACCGAGTGCAATCCAGCCACCTACGCTCAGCCATCAATCGAGATCGAAGATATTGCGACCGCCGCCCCGAAGATCCTTCAAGCCGTCGCCGACGAACGCTCACTGCTGGGCGGACAAACGCCCTGGTTCCCGGCGTTGCAAGGCGCCCTCATGCATGCGCAAGATTGGCACACGGCTAACCCAAACCGGATAACCGTAGTCGTGCTCGTAACGGATGGCTACCCGACGGACTGTGATCAGGACCTATCCGACATCACCGAGATGGTGGGTGAATACAATGCGGGTGTGCAGGGCGCGTACAACACTCGGGGTAACCCTCCGATACGCACGTATGTCATCGGCGTCGCCGTGGACAAATTTAACCTGGACGCAGTAGCGCAAGCAGGCGGTTCGAACGTCGCAACAATCGTCGATAGCACGGATGCAGTCAGCCAATTCGCAAACGCAATGGTCAATATCACGAGTGCCAGTATTCCGTGCACAGTGTCCCTTCCGGCACCACCCACTGGAGAAATTCTCGACCCGGGTAAGGTTCAGGTTGTTTACAAGCCGTTCCAGGGCTCTGATCAGGAGTTTCCAGCCGCGAATTCCTCGGCAGGCTGCGCAAGCGCGAGCGGCGGCTGGTACTACGACAATCCAACCCATCCGACGAGTGTCACGCTCTGCCCCTGCAGCTGCGCCAATCTAGGCGCTGGCGATATCGAGTTTAGGTTTGGTTGCAGGCCAGCACTGCAGATCAATTGAATGAAACGTGTGGCAGAAAGTCAGAAGTCGAACTGAACTTTACGTGAATGCCTGCTGACGAACGTTCGCTCAAAGCATTTTCACCGCTGCACTGGCAGCGTTCGGCGAAACTCTAGACACTGTTGGCTACCTACTTCGAATGATCGACAGACCTCGCCTCGCGTTTCGTAAATGTCACAGGCGTGGGGTTTGCCCGGTAACCCATGGTGAATGCAGGCTCCAGAGGTACGTGTGTGAAAGGCTTCCTGGCTGAAGTGCCCGGGTCCAATCCCGTCCAAAATATCGAAACGCCCTTGACGATGCCAACGCAGCAAGTCCGACTCGCTGACGAGAATTGTGCCTTCGCGCTGGTAACAACAGCGGCCGCATTCTAGGCAATCGAACTCGCGTGCGTCGATTGGCACGCGGTGCCCATAGCATGCCTCGACTTAGCCGGAAATACCGCTCTTGGATGTAATCTGGGAAGGACAGCTGACCTGCTTGTAAATCAATTGAGGATTGTCTGCTCCCGAGAACCACCCCGTAAACCAACTGCAGCCCGCCAGGAGGCCCGCCTTGCCCGCGAAAGAAGTCGCGCACTTGTTTGCGGTACATGTGGGGTCCAGATTGCATTCCGTAAGCAGGCCCCCGTTGGTTGCGCCCAGGTCAATTGACCCCAATTGCGACGAGCAACCGTTGGGCATGGCACCGACCCCACCGCCGGGAATCAGCAAGTCGAACTGCCCGGCTGCGATATTGCCGATATTGATGACCTGCACGATCATCTGCTCACCCTTGATGTTGATGGCCCCGTTATTAACGCCGTATTGCGATGTGCCAGTGAACTGCAGTTCGTAACACACACCGCAGCTAGCGGCATTGTACGCCGCAAAACCATAAGAAAGATTGGTACTGGAATCATACCAGGGAGAGAAGTCGAAGCACTCGAAGGCCGAGCCGCCGCTATCGCAACCGCTGGTGGCGTTCCTGTCGCTGATTCTCGTCGTTCCATCTTTCTGGCAGCTGGGCAACGCTGTCGTCCACGAACATGAAGGCTTACAACAATCCCAATAACGGGTCGCAAAGCCATTGCTGCCCGTAATAGACGGGTTGGTCGTACTCCCCGATGTTGTACCACCCGTCACCGGGGACCCGCCGGTATTGGGTCGATTTCCGCCCGTAGCGGGCAAGCCACCGGTAGCGACGCGGTTGCCGCCGGTGCCAGTGGGATTGTTGCCACCCGTCGGCCTTGCTCCACCAGTGGACAACGCGCCGCCGTTGGCTTTGCCTCCTGTCGAGAGTGCAATGCCTCCGGTTCCACGATTTCCGCCGGCGGAATTCGAACCTCCCGAGGCAACGACACCCGTGCCACCATTGCCGATCGATGTGTTGCTCTGCGACGTTCCGCCGTCGGTGACAACTCCACCCGCGCCTGACGCACCGCCCGCCTCGGAGGACACCGAGCCCCCGTCGGAAAACGATGTGGCTGCGCCCGACGCTCCGCAACCAACCGCCACCAATAGACTACCGGTATACGCAGTCCACTTTACAATTGGCGGCAATTGAGTTGGCTGTAACACACGGCGCATATTCGTCTCCTGGCGAAGCAAGCCGGACATCGGCACGAATCACAAAATCCCAAAGCCACTACGGCTAACTCGTTAATGACATAAAGAGGGTGCAATTCGAGACGAATGTGGGTGAAGATTTGGTTATTCTTGGGAATTGACGGCACGCTATCCGCAATTTCGTATCACTCCGCGCTACCAAAACCAAAATTGCTGGAAGCGATTACGCATTCTAATTTCGCCCCGGTGCAAATCTACTATGTAGCTGACACTCGATAAACGACTGCTAGATACCCATTGACTTTGTGGGGGCCGAAGCAGCGGGCCTACATATCGTGGGCATGTGATGCTTTCGAATTTGGGTAATCGTACCTGGAGTGTAGCCCGAACTGGCGTGCCAAGAGTGAAAACACTTGCGTGTGAATCGCCATTCCTTTGGAATAATTACAAGTCAATTCACCGGGCGCGCACCGCGCAAGAACGACATCAAGTTCGCAGAATATGCCAACCGATTCTACAATCCCAATGATGCCGTAACCGTTGTCCTCACTCTGCCAGTTGACGCTTAGAGCCGCCTCAGTGGAGAATCTGTACCGGCAAATTGGGTCATTTTTGGGGTTAGTCTCACTTTCAATTGGACGTAAATCACGATAATCGTAGAATATCTTGGTATTTATGGGTGAAACACCCGCCTTAGGCGTTGCTGCAACGAGCAAGCGAATGGCATGGCTGGAATCGCCAATTAGTCGGGCGGATCGCGAGCGTATCGCCGAGCTAATGCTTCGCCTGCTGCGTTGGCCGCTACTTGCCATCCTTTTGGTTGCCCAGGCAATAGTCGTGGGCACCGTCGGGTTCGAGGAACCGACCCGCTTCGTGCCCGCCTTTCTGATGATGGCGGCACTGCTCGTGGCCGGACCCGTTGCCAAGCGGCGAGGGGCTTTGCCTGGGCTCACCATAGTTATCGTCGGCGCGGCTGTCACTACCTCGTGCGCAGTTTTGGCTCACAGCGTTCATGCGCCGGCCTACTGGGGCAATCTGCTTTCTCTGGCCGTCGTCGTGCCGTTGTACGGCGCTCGCGGCGGACTGTTGCTGTCCTTGTGGGCGGCGATAACCGGCGCTGCCTGGTTCTTCCTGCAACGGGCTGGCCTGACACTGCTCGTGCACCCCAACAGCGCCTTCGTGTACGTGCTCATGTGTGGCTACATGCTCTGTGGGGTGGGGCTATTGTCAATTCCTAGTTTTCTCCTGACGGCGGCTTTGCGCACCTCCGAGCAGAGGCGGCTCGAAACGCAACGCGCCCAGCTTGCCGAGCATGAGATAGAACTGGCCTTTGGCGCAATCTTCGAGCGAACGACGACACTCGCCGCGCTACTCGACAGTGAAGGTACCGTCACCCGAATCAACCGAAAGGGCGAGGCAATCCTCAATGTCGAGCCTTTGGCGATGAATGGGAAAAAGTTCTGGAATCTCCCCTGGAGCGGGGAAAATGATCGCATCATTCTGAGGGAAGCGCTCGCAGAGCGGCTTGACTTGAAGCAACGTATCGAGGCTTCGGTCATGGGCGCTGGTGGTCGCAGCCGAACTTTACAACTCGTTATAACGGGCGTTAGCGAAGGTCACGGGCAGATTCGCTACTTTGCGGTCGAGGGGATTGACGTCACTGAGCTCCTCGATGCACAAAGGGAATTAGCGCACGCACGGCGGCTCGAAGCGCTCGGGCAGCTTGCGGGAGGCGTAGCGCATGATTTCAATAACATGTTGACGGCGTTGCAAGGAGCCTTTGAATCGCTCAACGACGCGGACCTCTCCGAGCCCGAGCGGCAGGAGGCCACGGACACAATGGAACAAGCGATTCGGCGCGCCACGGAAGTCACGCGAAAGCTGTTGGCATTTGGCCGGCGCGACCGCTTCGAAACGCGGGTGATCGATCCAAACCACTTGGTAACGGATGCTTCCCGATTGCTGCGCCGCACCCTCGGGGCGCCGATTGAACTGGTCCTCGAGCTCGAGTCGGAGCCAACCATCATCGAAGGCGACGAGGCCGCCCTCGAGCATGCGCTGCTCAACTTGGTCGTCAACGCCCGCGATGCGATCGGCAACGGAGGCCGCGTAACCCTGCGCACGCGGCGAGTAGTTTTGGACCAATCGTTTTGCGCGGCTCAGCAATTTGCTGGGCGGCCCGGTCCGTACATTGTGCTGTCGGTCGAAGACACGGGTATTGGCATGGACGAGCAAGTCAAAGCCCATGCTTTTGAACCATTTTTTACGACAAAATCCGTCGGTGAGGGCAGCGGGCTTGGGCTGGCCGCTGTGCATGGAACCATGTTGTCTCACAACGGTGGCGTGATTGTCGATAGTCACACCGACAGCGGGACCACGATTCACCTCTATTTCCCGGTTGCCGAAGGCCGGGAAGTGACGCTAAGGCCCCACAGTATAACGCGTGAGTTGACGCCCCTCCGGGGAACGGTCCTGGTAGTCGATGATGAGCCGCTGATGCTGCGCGTCGCAAAGCGCCAACTCAGTCAATTAGGTCTCGAGCCGGTGCTTGCCGGCGATGGGGAAAGCGCGCTTGCCCTGTTGAAGAAGGGTTTGCGATTCGATTGCATCATCACGGACTTCGTAATGCCGAAAATGAGTGGGATGACATTGGTGAACAAGATTCGCAGGTTCTTACCAGACATCCCGATAATCATCATGACGGGGTACCCATCCGGTTCGGCCGCGGATAGCCACAATGCAATTTCAGAATACCCTTGTCTCCGAAAGCCCTTCAATCGCAGTGACCTGGCTAAGGTGCTAACGCCCGTGCTCGGCGTTCGGCCTGACCGCGAAATGGACCGAGCACGTACTGTTCAGTAGTCCCTGCCACTGCGCGCCTGAGGCTTCGTCTTTGCTGGGCGTGATCTTCCCGGAAAGCCAACTTTACGGCGGTAACACCGCCGAAACGGCGACACCCTTTTGCGTGCCGTAACATCAAAAAATAAAAATACCGAGCGAGTGAATAAATCCCAAATAATCGCGTCGAACGCCGGGATTTGTGGGTTCGAATCGTCGTTTCGAGTCGCGATACACACTCGGCTCGTTCGGGGAACTTTTGAAAGTCCGTGGCGTCGAAACTACCTGCAACCCGCCACCCGAAGCGCGTTTGGGGAGCGGAGAATCCAGGCTGTTCGCGCTCTGCCTTCGTCGCCGGGCGCGTCAATAAAGGTGTAAATCATGGCCAAAACTCGCGTGTTTCGCATGTCAGGATCGGTGTGTCTAGTTGCCATGCTTGGGACCTGCTGTGTGCCAGGAGCGGGGCCGAGCCGGCAGATTCAAGGTTCAACATCGAATAATCCAGCTTCTGCGACCCCTCCTGTGGCAGCAAAACTCGCGATTGAGCCCGATAAGATCCAGGTGAGTGCCTCGACCGTATTGGTCAAGCCCATGCAAGGTGAGCCCGACGACGCGGCGCTCAAACAGGCGAGGCTCGTTACGATTTCTTGTGAGCAGCTCGAGAAAGAAGCGCACGACGAACAAGACCGATTGCTCGACGAGATGCACCGCGGAATTCAGGCGGAGTTGCAAGCCTGGCGAGCTGAACAGCCCCAATGCTGGGAGGAGTATTCTCGCACAGCGAGGGGCAACCGGTGGGGCGATGAGATTGGCGAGGCCTACGGCGCTGGCGGTCTCGGGCTATCGGGAATTGGTGAAGGCGGTGGCGGTATCGC
>CAWFUX010000057.1:0-131745 GCA_963819085.1 uncultured delta proteobacterium | reverse complement strand
CGCCGGGCGTTGACCAACAACACAACGCCCCGCAGGCTTGGGCGTTGCAGGAGATAGCCCTCGATCATGGCGGCCCAGCCGCGCCTCTCGTCTCGCGAGCGTTGCGCGTAACCGTAGCCAGGAAGATCGACCAGCATTACTTCGGCATTGTCCGCCCTGCGAGCCTTGAAGAAGCTGATGGTCCTCGTGCACCCTGGCGTGCTGCTGGTGCGCACGAGGCGGCGACGGCCCATCACCGCATTCATTAGCGTGCTCTTGCCAACATTGGAACGTCCGGCGAACGCTATTTCCTGCAATTGGGGTGGTGGCAACTGCTCAAGCTTTCCGGCAGCCGCAACGAATTGTGCGTCAACAATTCGGATTTTGGAGGGCTCGGCTTGAATAGTCACGGGCGGTGAGTTTGCAGCTGAGGGGGTCCGGGTCAAGCCATTCAGCAGATTCTGTCATGGATTGTCGTCGTGCAACCTCGAGTCGATGAACCAAGCCCAGGACAATGCTAGCCCAAATACGACGTCAGCCGGAGCCGAATAACCCGGCCCTTCAGCGAAGCGCAGGGCGATAGTAGAACTTAGCCACGGTCCGCTGGCTTGCGCAATCAACGGCAATCCCATGCCAGCCGCTATTGACGAACCTCGCCTCAGTTGACGTCGATCGCGATCGTAGTCCCAGTATGACCCAATTCCAATCGTGAATGAATCTAAGACGAGATCCAAGAGCGGTGGCCCGACTTCCATTGCCTGCGCCCAGCGACTTATGAAAAGTGGACAGAGCTTGAGTTCAACCGAAGTTACTCCTCGATTTACCGAGCGGCTGCCCACGAGAAAATAGGAATCGGCATGCTGAAATGCGATGCCGAGCGTTGAGACGTACATTGCTTGCAGCCCGAAAGCGGCCTCCGTGTCACTTCGATAGTGCACGAGGCCAACGCTCGGCGACAGTCCAATATCGCCATCCAGGCGACCGTAGACGCCGTCGGACTCGGAGGGCTTGGCCAAACTCGTACTCGGAAGCAGAATAACTAGCCCTATCGCGAAGTGTGTCGCAAGCATTGGGCCAACGCGTAGCCACGTGCCGCCGCGCCCCATTACGAAGGAGCTCCCGGTACTGAAATTACGTCGAGGGTTTCGACTACACGTGCGCGAATTTCCGGTGGAAAAATCAGGCGAACGCGATCGACGGACTCGCCGCTCAGGCGTCGCAATAACACCGACACTTCGCTCGGCGCCCGCACTTGACCGTTGGGGAATAGCACGACTATGGCAGCGTCTGCATCGTTGAATGGGACGTCTTCTGCGATGTCGAGTCCCACGTGCCAATCCGGATCGAACCCCGCCTTTTTTGCAAGCTCGCGCACAATCGAATGGGCATTGTCTCGCCAAGTTGGCACCGTTTGCAAACCGTACAGTTCATACGTTTTGTAAAGGCGCCGCGTGAATAGTCGCGATGCAAGTTCGGAAAGAATTGTGTCCGAGGCTTGGCACCAAGCGCGCAGGCTTTCCCAAAGGACCATATCATCCAGTGCCAAGTAGGCGTTTAGCGAGGTGTCCGCGCGCTTAGCCAAGTCAATCAATGCCGGTGGCACCGCCGTTAGACTGTGTCCGTCGATAATCAATGTCCTGACGCGATTGAGAACGCGGGACAGCATCCACTCGCTCGAGCGACTAGCTTTATGAAAATAGACCTGCTGGAACATGAAGAGGCGCGCTAGAACGAAGGATTCAATCGCGGGTAGCCCCTTTGGCCCGTCAATTGCCAGCGGCGGGGCGTGGCCCGATTCTCCAGCGACGCCCAGTCTCAGGCTGCGCAGTAACCAATCGAGATCGAATCGTCCGTAGCCGACGCCGGTAAAGTGAGCGTCGCGCAGCAAATAGTCGCAGCGATCGACGTCGAATGTCCCACTGACCGCGCGAGCCAAGTAGTCAATCGAGTGTTTGCCGCAGACGAGGTCGGCCACGCGCGCAGGCAATTCGCGGTCAACTTCGTCTAACACCTTGTGCACTTCGGTCTGCGGATCGAGCAGGATTCGGACTGTCCAACTTTCATGACTGGGCGCAAGCGGTAATGCCGCCTCGAACAAGTGCGAAAAGGGACCGTGTCCGAGGTCGTGCAAGAGCGCCGCGGCCAAGGCTTCGCGGGCTCGCCCCGCGTCGAGCCGCTGCTCTGGCGGGAGCTCGTGATGAAGATCGCGTAGGCGGCGCACGAAACGCGTCATCACGTGTGCCGCACCCAGCGAGTGCGAAAACCTCGTGTGGTCGGCGCCCGGATACGCCAGAGAAGTGAAGCCCAGCTGACGAACGCGCCGCAGGCGCTGAAGCTCTGAAGTGGCCAGGAGCTCCTCGATGATCTGCTCTTCAGGTGACTCAAAAGAGACCAGACCGTGGACGGGATCGCGGAGTATCATTTGAAGTCCTAGCCCTGCGCGTTCCTAATTAAAGGCGACTCGCGCCGCCACCGCTAATGTTACCATCTGGCCGGCCAGACATGAGTGAAAGCGGTGCGGCCGTTGGGAGGCGGCTTTCGAGGCCCAGACATTCACTTCTTGGTCCGCTGGTCGAGGTTGGTTTGTCATTCCTGACTGCGGGTCGACGTTGGGGCATAGAAGATTTCGAGGGTTTGCCCTGGACAGGTTGATCAATTCAAGCTTTTCTCGCAGCATTGGTCTTTTGTCCCTCCTAGCACCCCTTCGATGACGTCCCCGAGCCCCCCTTCTGCACCTCGCTTTGGTGCCCGCAGTCCCGCCATACGATTGGAGGATGTACTGCGCCAGCTGCCTGAACGAGAACTGACGTCGCTGATCCATCGCTCTCGTATTCGGATTGATGAAGCCAAACGCATTGACATACCTTCCCAGGTGGCCCGCGCCCTGTTGATGCAACCCGAAACTCGGGACCCATCACAGCTGCCTGGACCTACACGCGAGCTGGTCTACCGGATTGCGGAGTCTCGTGGCGTTCTTTTTGTGGTCGAATTACCACCTGGACTCGAGTTGCTCGTTGCTCGTGGGATTTGCTACGTGCGCCGGCACGAGCACGACGTACTCGAATTGCTCTTGCCAATCGCGTTCATGGTCCAAATGCGCTCGTGGTCGGGGGAAGATCCGCGGGGCATCCGGGCGCTCTTATCGCAATTGACTGCGGATGTGGCCCAGAGTATCGCTTCGCAATATCTGGGACGCTCGGCTACCCCCCCGCTGGCTCTGGCACTCGAGTCAACGTGGGAAGCCTTGACCGACCCAATCGAGCTTTCGTCTCAAATCGAGCAGTTGGCACCGCTCGAGAGGAAATTGCTGCGCGCCATCGAAGAAGTGGGCGGAGAGGTCGACACCGAAGAGCTCCTGGAATTGGAGCGAGAACCCCTGCGACTGCGCGGCGCGACGGGTGCTACCCCATCGCGGCGCGGTGTTGGATTCGCGCTCGAACGAAGGGGGTTTCTTATCCCCGTGCATCCCAATCGCCACGTTATTCCGAGCGAGGTGGCTTTCGTGGTGGGAGCGGAACGCCGTGCGGAACGCGAAGCCCAGCGTCAGGCGATTCGAGCATTTGCACTCGGCGACGATCACGCGCCCAGGCGCGCACGGTTCGCGGTGGACCCGGTCCCGCTGGCCCTGGCGATGGCGATTTCCGTGCGTGATCCCAGTGTAGATGTTCGCGAAGGCGTCGGAACGCCTCGCTCCCTGCTGTCGCGATTGGCTACTCGGCTTGGACGTGAGGGCGAAGCGGTGGCCTTCATTGCGGCGTTGAGTCGTGCGATCGGGTTATGGGACCCATCGGCGGTCGGGGTTTCGTCACCGCCCGGTGGTCTAACCGTTCAAGAATTGGGGCGAAGCTTTTTCGATGCATGGCGTCGTGGTGGCGCTTGGGATGAAGCACGACCGGATGGGGAAGTATTGCGGGCCACCGCCGAAGCCCGCGACGCAAGTGCCACCGGCGTACTGCGCGAAATGGTGCTCGAAGCATTGAGTGAGCTGGCTGACGGCAATTGGGTCCCGTGGAACGCAGTTCTTCAGTACTTAAGAGCCGATAGTCGAACACCGGGACTCGAGCGTTTGCTCGAACGCTGGGCGTCGCGAACCCAGACCGAAGGTTTCGCAGCTGAGCGAATTGCGGAGAGAATTGCTTTAGAAAGTCTGCATGTGCTCGGCGCGGTCGATATCGGTGAGCCCGATGAACTACCGCATGTCAGCGGACCACTGTTGCGCATTACTCCAAAGGGCAGAGCTTACCTTCGCGGTCAGCCGGCTTCTGCTCCGCCGGAGGCCAGTCGCTTTATCGATGGCCAGACTCTGCGAATCGGTCCCGAGGCGCGGGTTGGTAACGTGGTAGGGTTAGCTCCCTTCGTTGAATTGGGTGCAGTTGCAGGTTGCTTCGATGTACTCGTGACCCCTCAGGCGATTGCCCACGCGCTTAGCGCAGGTATCGAATCCGACGCGCTTCGATCGCGGCTCGAGGTGATTGCGCCGCTTCCCGATCCGATTGCGCGCGTATTGCAGCAAGCAAGTGCAGTCATCGGTCGAGCCGAATTCGTGGAGACGCAAGGCTTTCTGTGGGTGGAAGACCCAGAAATTCGCGAATTACTGAGAACGCGTCGGCAGACGGTCGATCTGTTCATCGATCCTTCGCCACCAGCAGGGTTGCTCGTTGCGCCAGGCATTGACATGGATCGGCTGGCGCGGCGCTGTCGTTCGCTCGGAGTCGAGCTCGTGTACGGCGGTCAACCGTATCGTACGCGCTCCTCGCTTCCGCCCAACAAGGGGAGCGGTCAACATCGGCTCGATTCATCCTCGTCACTGCAGGCGGTTCGTCCCCCGGATTCGCGCCCCCCAGCTGCACCGCGCCGGCGCCCGTCGTTAACGTCGATGAATGCGGTCAAGCGGCCGATTCGTTAATTGCCGCTTGAATTTAGCGTCGAGTCGGCAACTTAACTACCTGTACGTCTGTCGCGACGTTTTAATTGTGTTTGTTGTCTGGGACCCGGCCCAGACAAGTGCGTCCTGAAAAAACTTGATCAAGTCAGATGAGTATTTCGCCCTAAAGTGCACTAACATGGAGCGTACCCGCACAGGTCGTGCATGAAACCTGCGCAAGAAATAAGCATTCAGCTGGATAAGTACGAGCTGCTGGCCGTGCTCGGTCATGGCGGTATGGCGACGGTTTATCGTGCTCGGGACCGACGCCTGGGTCGTGACGTCGCGGTGAAGGTCATTCACCGACATTTGCGCGATGACGACGAGATAGCGACTCGATTCGTTCGCGAAGCTCGGGCCGTCGCCAAACTGCATCACCCCAACATCGTCGAAGTTTTCGATGTCTCCGAACCGGAAGAATCGGAAAGGTATCTGGTTGTCGAGCTCGTAGAAGGTTCTTCTCTAAGAAAATTTCTTGCGGAGAACGGAAAGATGCCCGCGGAAGTGGCGGCGGCATTGGCTATCGAAGTGGCCGACGCGCTGCAGCATGCGCATGAAAACAGCGTTATTCACCGCGATATCAAACCGGAAAATGTTCTTATCACGGCTCGTTCAGAGAGCGCTGCGGCAGGTTTGCCATCGCGATCGCCGTATCAAGGCGGTCGGGTAAAAATTACTGATTTTGGCATTGCGAAGATCCTAGATGCCCAAGGAGTCACCGTAACCGGACAAGTCCTGGGCTCGCCGTCACATATGGCGCCCGAACAAATTGAAGGATCGGAGGTGACCGCCCGTGCGGATGTATTCGGTCTAGGCGTCCTCATCTACGAGTGTATGACGGGTCGCTTGCCGTTCGAGGGGCAGAATCCGGCTCAAGTCTTACGTAAGGTCATCGAAGGCAAGTTCGTTTCGACTGAGCGAATGTTGCCGATCGATCGGACTGGAACTCGGTCGCGTCGTGGATCGCGCGCTCTCGCATGAGCCAAGCGAACGTTATGAATCCGCAGCAGATTTGGCGGCAGCCCTTCAAACCGAACTCAACCGCCTGGGATTCGAGGACCCGTACCTGGAGTTAACCGCATACCTTGACCACCCCAAACAGTATGCGCATGAGTTTTCCCAAGTGATCGTCGCTCGCCTCGTGTCGGTTGCCGAACGAGCTCGCGATGAACGCGATGTCCTCCTGTCAGCGTCATTATTTAATCGCGCACTTGCCTACAAGCCGCACGATTCTGAACTGATTGCGGCGGTCGCTCGCTTAGCCAAGCAGCGCGTCTGGGTCAGGCGGATTCATAAGTTTGCACTCTGGGGAGGCGTGACCGCAGCCCTCGCGCTCGCGGCAACGGTTGCCGGCAAGGTATTGAATTCTCGAATCAATAGGCATTCCGGAGGTCAAACCAAGGCCGAGCAGGTCGCTGTGCCGGTGCCTTCGCAATTGGCACTGCCGAGCGCCGCTACACTACCGAGTGAATTTGCGCCATTGCCCGCAAAGAACTCGTTGAATAGGCGCGCACCACCGGTTCGTGAGATTCGCCGAGTCGCCGACTCCGTCTCGGTGGGGCAATCATCCGAGACGCGCTCGGTACAAGTTGTAATCACAGGTGCTTCGGGTGGACGGCTTCTGATTGACGGCGCCGAAGAAGCTTGGTTTGGAGTGCACCACGAATTGTCCACCGGGACACACCGTTTCGAAGTGCTTCCCCCCAATGAGGGCTGTTGCATCTCACCACCCCCCAAGCTGGTCGAAATTAGCGCCGGGCTTAGACGACCAAAAGGTATTTTTGGCCATAGAATTTCGCGAAGCCACTTTGTTTGCACAGGGGCCCGCTGGAGGCACACTGATTTGCGGTGAACTCTTTCCCGGCTCGCTGCCCATACCTGGCAAAAGGACGGTCCGCGTCACGAAAGCAGAGACGAAGGCGAGTTGCACGCTGCTGCCACCCGCCGGTTCTTCGGATCGGCCCAAAACTGTTGACGTAGTGCTGCGTCCCGGTGATACCTTCACCGTACCTGGTTGACTGGTAATTGCATCGCCAAGCCCACGCGGAAAATGACTTCTTGCCGGTCCTTCTATGCCTTGTTGCTAGGAGGCGCTTGCTTTCTATTTGCTTCATCGAGCGCGACTGCGAACGCTGACGTTAAATTTCCAAAGTCATCACTGAATCGGGCGTTGGCGCAAGCAGGCGGAGCGGGACCGCCCAATTCCAAGCCAGGGGTAAAAAAGCCGCCACATGCAGTTGACTCCCCAGAGACGGGCGAAAAGGAGACGGTGTCAAAGTCTGCCCCTGAAAGCGGATTGGGTGGGGAAGCTGAATTGTCTCGCAATTTGGCGCTCTATGAGAACGGACAATATGAGGCATGCGTCGTTGGCCTTCGGGGAATTCTAGATGCGCCCGACGAAAGAAAGCTGCAGGGTCCGGAACTGATTGATCAAGCCGAAACATACTTGGGCGCATGCCTAATTGCCAGCGGTCAACCCGAACTGGCGGATCAAGTGTTTGCAAAGGCAATCCGCAACAATCCTCAGATGCGAGCCCCCGACAACTTGGTGTTCCCCCAGACAGTCGTGGACAGGTTTCTGCGTGTGAGGGAAATGTTGCTCACCGACATACGGCGAGACGAGCGAAACCGTGTGCAAGACGCCGAGCACAGGGCTAAAGAGCAAGACGCAATCCGACGCAGGGAGATTTGGGTTACGCAGCAGCTCAGGGACCTCGCCATGCGCGAGTCAGTAGCGGAAAAAAATCGAAGATGGCTGACATTCGTACCATTCGGTGTTGGTCAGTTCCAAAATGGCGACAACATCGCAGGCGGCATTCTGCTTGGCGTTGAGTCCCTACTACTTGCGACGTGCATCACCGCGATCGTAGTTGACGAACATTTGGCGAATCGGTCTCGCGACGTCGGGATTGACACAAACGAACTGGATGCGAAGCGCGCCGACGCGTATCGGGTCATCGTGGCTTCTTCGTGGAGTATGCTTGGTGTGATGGCAGGCGGTATCGTGCACGCAAACTTGCGATTTGTGCCTGAACGACGAGTCACGCGTTTGCGACCTTTGCCGCCCAACCTCTCGGAGCCCTTGTCAGGAAACCCCCGCCAATCCTCGCAACTAGAGTCACACCCGACCGCTACCATCTCACCGATAAGCCTGCCTTCGGGTTACGGAATTGGCTTGGTGGGCGAATTTTAGCTTGTTCTACAGTTTCCTGTATGCGGCGATGTAAAAACCGCCGAATGCACGCAAACGTGAGTCACAGAGTTGGGTTTCAGCAAACCAAAAGCACCGCCGAAGCAATGGTAACCGCATCGCGATCGCCGTAGGGGTAACAATCCTCACCCCGCGACTGTCGCAAAACTCGCAACCGCGGGGTGTCAGCTCGCGGGCGCGAATGGGATTATCGAACCTTGTGTACACTTGCCCTTCATGGGCGTCCTTGGCAATTGCGCGAGGGGGCGCAATGCGTCTGAGTAGGCCGCGTAAGCTTTGTGGGTTGTAATATTCAGCAATGACATGACCACCAGGTCGAGTGACACGGGCCATCTCTGATAGTGCACGTTCGACGTCAGGTATGTGCGCCAGAACCTTGAACGAGCAGGTGACATCGAAACTGCCGTCGTCGAAGGGTAAGTCGGTAGCTGAGCCTTCGAAAACATCGAGGTCTCGATCGCGAGCTTTTTGAAGCATGCCCGGGGACAAGTCGATTCCCTGAGCCTTTCGCGCAAATGATGCGATGCGCGAGAGGACCAAACCGGTACCGCAGCCAACCTCCAGCACGTCGTGATTCTCTCCGAAACGTCGAACGAAACCGGCTTCCAGTTCGTCTAGAAGCTCGTGGTACCCGCCGGGATCGTTTTTGCCCCGATGTTGTTCATATTGCCGTGAAAAGCTGTCGTAATACTGCCGATTGGCTCTATGGGATCCGGAAGCGTCCATAAGCGAGAGCAGGATGGTCCCGCTTGCTCGAGGAGGCAACTTGTCCCAGGCCAAATCCGCATCTAGCCCTTAAATCGTAAGCGTGTCCCACGCGGCGTAGCCTTTCAAGTCGCGATTGTGGTAGATAATATCGCGCATGAAAGTCCTCGTGGCCGGGCGTTTACCCGCGGCTAGCCTGGAAGAGATGCAGGCTCTCGGTGTTGAGGTGGCCTATCAGCCGTCGCTGACCAGCGAGGAGCTGCCTTCTGCCTTGCGTGGCATTAACGTGCTGGTGGTCAGGGGACTCGAGGTAACGGCTGATGCGATTGCCGGCAGCAATTCTCTCAACCTAATAGTTCGTGCCGGCTCAGGCACCGGGCGCATTGATGTCGCTGCGGCCAGCGCCCGCGGGATTTACGTCGCCAACACACCGGGTCGCAATGCTGCGGCCGTGGCTGAGCTCACCTTTACCCTGATTGGTTGTTTGGACCGACGAATTCTCGACGCGACATCTAGCCTCAAAGCGGGACGCTGGCAGAAGGACGAATACGCTCAGGCAGTGGGTTTGCGGGGTCGAAGCCTGGGAATCGTCGGACTAGGGCACGTTGGCCGATCGGTCTGGTCACTCGCTCGCGCATACGGAATGGTCGTTACGGCGTGGAGCCGTTCTCTAACTCAAGCTCGTGCGGCCGATCTCGGAATTGGGTACGCAAGCACATTGCACGACCTAGCCGCGCGCTCTGAAGTCCTAACGGTGCATCTCGATTCGAATGACCGGACGAATCGACTTATTGGTCTCGATGTGCTTGAATTGCTGCCAAAAGGGGCAATTTTTGTTAATACTTCATCCTCAGAAGTAGTCGATTACGACGCGCTTGCTGTGGTTGCCAAGGCCAATCAGCTACGAATTGGCTTGGACGTCTTGCCGGGGGAACCGCAATCTCGAAGCGGCACCTTTGACCATCCGGTGCTGCATTCCGGCCTAGTGTACGCAACGCCGCATATCGGTGCATCGACCGATGAGGCCCAACACGCGATTGCGAATGAGACGCTTCACGTTTTGCGGGCATTTCTTACCAAGGGCGAGGTTCCAAACGTCGTCAATATCAGTGCCAGCTCCTGGGCGCGCTACCAAGTAGTAGTGCGGCACATCGAGAAAACAGGGGCATTGGCCCACGTTCTGAGCGTTCTCAAGCGACATGGGATTCATGTGCAGGAGCTCGACAATACTGTTTTTGAAGGCGGACGTGCTGCATGTGCGAAAATACGGGTAGAAACTAGGCCTTCTGAGGCTTGTCTCACGGAAATCATGGCATTTTCCAGCGAGATTTTGCACGTTGACTTGGTAAGTCTACCGAACTTCGCATAATCGCAATAACAGGCCAGGTGGCCCACGCTCCGTACCAGAAAAGTTGATAGTGACCAGGCTGACTTGCGGGCACCGTGTCGGCACTGTATGCTCCGCGCCGAAAAGTTCGGGCGGTTCCACGCGGACCCCGTCGTCGGGTCCGTTTTTTTTTGCCGGCGACCTGAACTTAGCGGCCGCGCCATTCATGCGGTGGATGGGCGGTGTTTCCCACGGCCCCCATGCAAGTTGCGTATGAAAAACTGGACGGAATCGACAAGGAACGGCTTCACGCCGTCCTAGAGCCAGTCCTATTGGCGCACGGAGTGCAAGCGGTCGAACTTATTTGGCGCACGGACGACAGGGGCTGGGTGTTGGTAATCACATTGGAAAAGCCTGATCTGGCGTTACCAGGTGAAGGAATCACGCTGGACTTGTGCGCGGACATATCGCGCGACCTTTCAATCGCATTCGACGTTGATGACTTAATGCCGCATAAATATCGACTTGAGGTGGGTTCGCCCGGCCTAGAGCGGGCGCTCTACCAACCGCAGGACTACGCTCGTTTCGCAGGGTCCCATGCGAAGTTGAAATTGCGCGAACCGATCCTCGGGCAAAGCGTCATACGGACCAAACTCTGCGGCGTTGACCCCGATGGAAATATCCTTATTGAGACGGAAGATGGCCAACGTGCGTTGGCTCCAGACTTAATTCTGACCGGGCGACTGGAGTTCAGTTGGAATAAACCAGGCGTTCATCGCGGGAGGCGCGACGACAAATCGCCCTCTCGCCATTCAGGCCGCAACACGCACGTTTGCGGTCCACAACGGAGCAAGTAATCCCATGGCAGCGGGCTTCGAAGACGAACTCGGCACCATTGTTCAGCAAGTCGCCCAGGAAAAGGGCATTGATCCCAAGGTACTCATTGAAACCATGGAGGCTGCGATTCTGAAAGCTGCTCAGGCGGCATTCGGTCCCAGTCGTGATCTAGAGGCTCGCTTCAATGACGAAACTGGAAGCATCGACCTTTTTCAGTACATGACAGTGGTCACCGATGTCGAAGAACCTGAACGGCAGATTTCGATCGGCGATGTGCGCAAGCATGGTCTCGAAGCCGACGTAGGCGAGGAACTGGGTTTTCAGGTCTTCTGGCACCCCCGTGATGCGGAGAAAGCTCGCCAGCAGGACAAAGAGTTTGGCGACATGCTCGACCTGAAGCAGGCGCGGACGACGTTTGGCCGCATCGCGGCTCAAACGGCCAAACAAGTGCTGCTGCAACGGGTCAGAGATGCCGAACGCGACATCATCTTTACCGAGTACAAGGACCGACAGGGTCAACTAATTCGAGGAATCGTTCGGCGCTTCGAGAAGGGGCATAACATCGTCGTTGATCTCGGTAGAACCGAAGGTCTCTTACCTTCACGCGAGCAAACGCCTCGTGAAACCTACCGCCCGGGTGATCGAATTGTCGCCTTCGTGAAGGACATTGATCGCGAAGCACGCGGCCCGATGATTATTTTGACTCGTTCATCACCACGGCTTGTAGAAAAACTATTCGAAGCGGAAGTGCCCGAGATATACGAGGGAATCGTCAAGATAGTCAGCGTAGCTCGCGAGCCTGCGGCGCGCAGCAAGATCGCCGTAATGTCCAGGGACACGGACGTCGATCCGGTCGGAGCTTGCGTTGGAATTAAAGGTTCACGAGTTCAAGCCGTCGTCCAGGAGCTTCGGGGCGAGAAAATCGATATCGTGCCCTGGGACGCCGATCCCGCTCGGTATATCATCAACGCGATACAGCCAGCCGAGGTCAACAAGGTCATCGTCGATGAAGGCGACCACCGGATGGAATTGGTCGTTCCTGACGAGAAGCTTTCGCTGGCCATCGGTCGCAAGGGGCAAAACGTTCGATTGGCATCGCAATTGACTGGATGGAAACTCGATATCATCAGTGAGTCCAAGTTCAGGCAGATGGAAGACGAGGCCTTGGGCGCCCTCAGGAAATCGACGGAGTCGAAGAGGAAGTTGCCAAGGCAATGTATCGACTCGGGTTCCGTGCTCTGGAAGAGATTGCAGACGCGGGCGTTGAAGATTTAGTAGCAATTCAAGGGGTCGGGACGGAAGAACGCGCTGAATCGCTCAAGCAAGCCGCATTGCAGAGCATGGAACGACAGCGGCTACAAAGGCTTAAAGACTTGATGGACCGAGCGGAGCCAGCCACCGAACGTGAAAAGCTTCGTTTGATCCAGCACGTTGGCGCCCACACCGTGCAGTTGCTCGAAGACTCCAACTACCGCAGCGTTGACGATTTGGTACGGGAAGATCCCGATCGATTGGCGTTGCGTACGGGTCTTGGCATTCGCAAGGCGCGTGCAATTCAAGAGGCAGCCGTCCTGTTTTCCCAAAACGAAGCCCAGGAATTGGCGCTTTCGCGCACACGTCCCGCGTCGGGCAACGCAGCCGACAAAGTGCCGGGCGCAGCTGACTCTTCGGAGGCAAGACCTACTTGACAAGTCACGTGCAATCTCATTCGCACAAGAACGGAAAGAGCTTGGGCAGAGTCCCAGCCATTCGCCAGAGGCGCGCGCGGCGCGCGACCATGACGACGGCGCGCACTTGCATCGGTTGTCGATGCCTTGACGAGCGCGACAATCTGTTGCGATTGGTTGCGACTCCCGCAAATACGATTGCGTTCGACCTTGCCGGCGGATCATTTGGGCGCGGTGCCTGGGTGCATCCTCGCATGGCCTGCCTCGCAAAATCCGTGCGCGGATTGAGTCATGCGCTTCGGGCGACGGTTGTCACCACTGTTTCTGAACTTCACCAGGGTCTGGTAGCCGCGGCTTGGCGTCGAGCGGAAAGCCTAAGCCGGGCCGCGCAGCGCGCAGGACTTTTGACGGCAGGGGCCGAAGCGGGGGCCAACGTCTGGAAGGCGGGAAGAGTAACAATCGCAATAGTGGCCGAGGATGCTCGCGCGGCCGCAGTCGTACCTTGGGTCTGCGAAGCTCAGATTGCTGGGCGCACCATCGTGGGGCCGCCAAAGGCAGAACTCGGTCGATGGTGGGGACAAGAACAGGTGGCCGTTGCTGCCATCACAGATACAGGTTTGGCCAAGGCTATAGCCAGAGCTATCGCCATTGCGCAAATACCTGACCCGACTCTAAGCAGCCGGGAAGCCGATAGAGGTACGGAGGTTGGATGAGCAGCAAGCTGCGTGTATATGAAGTGGCGCGCGAACTTAGCCTGGACAATAAGGCGATTGTTTCGCTTCTTCAGTCCATGGGATTTGGCGAAGTACGCAATCACATGAGCGTGGTCTCGTCCGACGCGATAGAGCGCCTTAGACGGCATCAGGAACGCAAAGCTGAGCCCAAGGTAGTGGAAGAGCGAATCCGGCCTACGGTGGTCAAGCGCCGAAGCGTTGCAAAACCGGCTGAATCAGCCGGCCCCGCACCGATCGAGTCGATCCCCGAGCGACCAGTCCGTGTTGTTGCGACGAAGGTTGATGGGGCCCACAGACCTGCGGCGGCAAAAGAACCTGAACCCGCACCGCAGCCTAAAGAATCTCGCCCTGTCTCCGAGGTACCTACCCCCGCGGTCGCGGTACACACCGAAAGTGCGGTGTCCGAACCAGCACGGGTTACCCTAGGCTCGGCCGAACTTGCTGCCGAACCCAGTGCAAACTTAGCTCCTGCACTAGAGGAGGTGCCCGATATACCTGCTCCAGCCGCCAAAGTGGATTCGCAACCGCAGGCGAGCCCTCCGCCAAGCCTTGAATCGTCGCCCGTCAGCGATGTCTTGGTTGCGAGCGCAGTGCCAAGTGCCGAAGCGGCCTCCGAGGCTCAAATTGCACCCGCTCAACTAAGTCATCCGGTGGCAGCGGTCGCGATCCCTGCGCCTGAGTCAGTGGATAGAGAAGCCGTATCAAAGGAGCAGCAAGCAGCTCGACTGAAGGAGCGTCCAGCAGCGACAGCGGCGCCGGGTTCAATGCGTCCATCGAGTCCCCCCCGCACGGGCATCGAGGTCTGGGAGGGTAGACCGGGTGTACCGATGACACCACCGCACCGTGGCCCAGTGCCTCGGCGCGTCCAATATGATGCCAAGGCAGGCGCTGGCAATCTGCAACGCCGACCTGGACAACCCGCACCTCGTCAACCACAGCGCGGCACTCGCGGTCGCACATCTACGGCAGTGTCGGCGCCCGGTCTGATAGGAGCCAAAGCGCGTCTGGCGGCTGTTCCACTAGCCACCGAACGTGGGGCTCATAAGCGAGTCGTTAAGATCGAAGGATCGATCGGTCTGCAGACTCTGGCGGGTCGCATGGGTATTAAAGCGCACGAATTGTTGCGCAAACTGATCACGCTCGGCATGACGGGCGTGAACATCAATAGTACCCTTGATGCCGACACGGCCAAGATTGTGGCTAGCGAGTTTGGCTGGGAAGTCGAGGACGTTGCCGTGACCGAAGAGGAAGCCTTGGTGCTTGCTCAAGGCGGCGGTGAGGTACCGGTTGAAGAGACTGAAATCCGAGTGCCTAGACCACCGGTAGTAACGGTCATGGGACACGTTGACCACGGCAAAACGAGTCTGCTCGATCGCATCCGCAAGGCAAATGTCGTAGCATCCGAAGCCGGCGGCATCACACAGCATATCGGTGCGTACAGCGTTGAAACCGCTGGCGGGCGAGTGACTTTTCTAGATACCCCGGGCCATGAGGCCTTTACCGCCATGCGCGCGCGCGGCGCCAAGACGACGGATATCGTCGTATTGGTCGTGGCAGCAGACGACGGCGTCATGCCTCAGACCCGCGAGGCCATAAACCACGCCAAGAGCGCGAAGGTGCCAATCGTGGTCGCAATCAACAAATGCGACAAGCCCGATGCTCAACCGGAACGTGTACGACGCGAGCTAAGCGAATTCGGCCTTATGCCAGAAGAGTGGGGCGGAGAAACGCTATTTAGCGAAGTCAGCGCTCAGACGGGCAAAGGAGTCGACGAGCTGCTCGAAAGAATCTTGCTGCAAGCCGAAATGCTCGACCTGCGCGCTAACCCGAATAAGCCTGCGGTGGGTGTCGTTATCGAGGCTCAGCTTGATCGCGGGCGAGGCCCCGTGGCCTCCGTTCTGATCACGGATGGCACCCTCAATCGCGGAGATGTCGTATTGGCCGGCGGCGCATGCGGCAAGGTGCGCGCGATGTTGGATTCTTACGGTCGAAATATTGCGGCGGCGGAGCCGTCAACGCCAGTCGAAGTCATTGGACTGAACGACGTTCCCGCAGCCGGAGATCCTGTTCATGTCGTCAAAGACATGAAGAAGGCCTTGGAGATTGCCGACACGCGCAAGATCAAGGAGCGGCGAAGCCTCATGCCCACTGGCGGCCCAAGACTTACTCTTGAGGACCTCTATAAGGCCATGAAGGAGACCGAACAACTGGAGCTCAAAGTCATCGTCAAGGGTGACGTACACGGTTCAGTCGAAGCTGTATCTGACGCTCTAACTCGCCTCAGCACGGACAAGGTCAAAGTTACCGTAGTGCACGCTGCAGCCGGAGCGATTACCGAGGGCGACGTCAATCTGGCCGTAGCTGCTGGCTCGATAATCATCGGCTTCAACGTGCGTCCCGCTGGAAAAGCATCCGCGCTAGCGATGCAAGAAAAGATCGAGATTAGGCACTATACAATTATCTACAACGTCGTAGATGACGTTAAAGCGGCCATGGAAGGCTTGCTGGCGCCGAGCCTCATCGAAAAGATTACCGGCAAGGCCGAAGTGCGTCAGGTTTTCCGAATTTCCAAGGCCGGGAACGTCGCCGGTTGCATGGTAACCGAAGGCCTGGTCAGACGTGCCGGAAGCATTCGAATCGTTCGCGACAATGCCATGATTTGGCAAGGCAAAATGTCGAGCCTGAAGCGATTCAAGGACGACGTGCGAGAGGTCAAGGAAGGTTTCGATTGCGGTATCGCGCTCGAAGGTTACCAGGATCTGAAAGAACATGACATTTTAGAGTGTTTCGAAGTCGAAGAGGTGCGCCAGAGCTTGTGATTAGCATCCAGGCTCCCCGCGTAAATGTTCCGTGTTTGTCGGCATTGCTCGAATTGTTCTGAGGATTCCGAATTCTCGATCCCTGAAAGATCGGCGCCAAGTCGTTAGAAGTTTCAAGGGGCGCCTCGCGGCCAGGATGAACATCAGTATTGCTGAAATCGGCGACGTACAGCAGCATCAAGTGGCAAGTCTCGGTGTGGTGACGGTTTCGCGCGAATCGAACGGCTGCCACAAGATTCTTCAAGATGTGCGTCAGATCGCGTCGACATTGCCAGAGGCACTTTTGGTCAACGTAAAAGGTGAAGTGCTTAGCCTGGGAGAAAACGGCACGGGGTTGCGGGGTGGCATCGAAGAGATGCTGAACGATTCGGATGGCTGGTATATCGGTCAAAAGGAGTAATTTTGAGCGAACCTAGTTGAACGCGCCAAACGAGTTGCACAGGCTATTCGGGATCAAGTCGCCAACTTCTTGGTTTCCCAAGTCCGCGATGAGAGATTGAAGCATGTAGTCGTAACCGAGGTGCGTGTCAGCGATGATCTGAGCACGGCATGGATCGGTGTTAGGCGGCTCTTGGGCCCCAGCAGTGACTCAGAACGTCAGCAGTGCGTCAAGCAATTACAACTCCTAGCGGGTCGGCTTCGACGCGATTTGGCGCCGGCGCTCGGACTTCGTCGGACCCCGGAGTTGAAATTTGCGTTCGATGAAGGAATCGACGCCCAACAACGCGTTGAAGAGATCTTGCGAGAAATTGGCACTGACACCGGCGGCAAGACCTGATATTCGCGGGGCGTCCGCACTTGAGGGACGCCCCGAAACCTGTGGCAAGATTCCTAGCGATCGAGAATGACGAGTTGCACTCGCCGGTTGCGAGCGCGATTGCCTTCTCCGGTATTGGGAACCAAGGGCTTTTCTGCACCGTAACCGACGGCGGACAGTCAACTCGACTCGACGCCAAGGCCAACGAGCGCTGAACGCACGGCTTCCGCCCGGTCCTGGCTGAGGCGCTTATTGTACGCGGCGCCGCCTGTATCATCCGTATGCCCTTGGATCTCAAGGCGCCGGATTTCTGCATGATGTGCCAGAACGGAGGCAATTTCCTGCAGTAGCGCCTGCGAATCAGGTAAAATACTCGCGGAGTTGGTGACAAAGTGAATTTGCGTGCCTAACTTCAACTCCTTGCCAACAACCGAAACGTTGGCCCGTTTGGGTCGCTTGTTGAGGGTCAGCGTCGCACGTTGTTCACCCTTCTGCTTTACCTCGACGTCGGTCGCGCTCGGCAAGTAGCCGTTAGCGTCAACGCTCAAATGAACGACACCTACCGGCACATTTTCAAAGCGGAAATTGCCGGCATCGTCCGTTTGCACTTCGACTTCCCGACCACGAGAATCGCGCACCGTAATGCGGGCCGCCGGCACAGCCGAACTCGCTTCCGCGTCAACCAGGGTGCCCTGAATTATTCCAACTACCGGCGCGGGCTTGAGAACGCATTGGAGCGAGGTAATCGTCGCGCCACCGGTTGAGGTTGCTGGGACGGTTGTTCCGGGTGCGCCCATACCCATGGGTTGCGCAGGTCCGAAGGGCGCGTTGTTGGGTGGCATCGCACCCGGCGGGTTAGCACCCATTGGTGGTGCTCCCATTGGTGCGAACGTTGGATCATAACCTTGACCCGGTTGCGGCGCACCTGGCATGCCGGGTTGAGCCGGGGGCGGCGGGGCTGACGCGAACGCCGAGACCGAAGCGTTGCAAGTGCCGTCCTTGTAGCCGTCAGCCGTTACCGTCAGAGAATAGTCGCCCGGTTCAAGATTGCCTGTTTCGAAGGAACCGTCCGCACGCGACACTAAACCGGTAAGTGGGCGCCCCTGGAACCGGATAATCGCGTTGGGAATTGGCTGCAGTGACTTCTCGTCGATGATAACGCCGACGATATGACGCTCGGCCAACGGCGGCAACTGGACGACCTGTGGTGCCGGTGCAGCGTTCTGACTGGAAGACCCAATCAACAACGTGTCGTAGGCAAAGCCGATACCGAAGTACAGATTCCACGGCGTCTGAGGTGCAAGTTCCTCGATGAATGTGGATGTACCACCCGTTCCAATGTCGAACGCCAAGGTTGCGTTGAAACCTCGTATCCACGGTGTAGTGCGCAGACCCAATGTAATTCGAGAAGGTGTGGCGGAAAATCCGCCGTTGTTCCCCAGACACCCATCGCCTTTTGCTGACTGACTTGGCTTGCAAACATATCCCTGGCGATTGGATGGAATGTCGATTGTCCATTCAGCGAACGGCTGCACTACAGGGTTGACGAACTCACCGCCAACGCCAATGAACATCGAATCGACGCGATTGATATCCAAGCCGAATCGCTCAATTCGCGTAATGGGCGCTTTGCGCGAAGTTTCCGTGGCAGCAATGATTGAAGAAGAGTTGTCAAACAAATAGCCAAAATTTGCGTGAAACCTGAGGGGGATGCGCTGTTGGGGATCACTTCGATTGTTCAAGTCGATGGTTCCAAGAGCCCGAAAAGCAATGTTGGCGGTGTGAATCCCCACGGATCCCGAACCATTCAGAAGGCGCAGTTCTCCCAAACCGCCGAACGAGAACATGTTGTCGGCTTGGTGGGGTAGAAAACCCTTGAGGCCCAAATTCGTGTCCCCGAGGACTTGGAGTAATTGGGGCTTACCATAGTTATCTGAATTGGCGTGTGAATGCATGCCACCGTACGCTTCGAGGAACGGCAATAAAGTGGCGGAAAGAGTGAGATCAGCGCCCACTCTATTTAGTGAGTCTTGCGTGTCGGTTACTCCAGTGGGCGGAAGGTCGCATGCGTTTTGATTTGGACACAGAAACCCTGATCCCGAGTAGTAACTGGATAGCAGCGAAATTCTGAATGTACCCGCTGCCGCGGAATCTGCAGAAATCGTGTGCAAAAGCCCCGTCGCCCCCGAGAGGGAGTTGTGCCTGTACCAGGAGTATTCGCGAGCGTCGGCCGTGTTGGTTGGAGCACTGGTATCGGCCAGTCCGGCGTCTGCTTGGGATGAACCCGTGACGCCAGCTGCACTTGAGGCATTGACGTCTACCGACATGGGTGAAGGCGTTCCCGACTGCTGCCACGCGGGCGGGACAGCAGTTCCAGGCGCATTCATCGCGCCGGGCGGCGCTTGTGGTGCCATCTGGGGATACGCGGTTCCAGGTGCAGGTGTCGGCTGATTGTACGGCTGCGGTTGATATTGATTTGGAGGGGGAGGGTAGGGGGACGTATTCGTAGGAGCCGGTGCAGGCATGCCCGTGGGGGGCGGAACAGGAGGTGCCGGAGGGACCGGCGGCGCACCTGTCTGCGCGAAGGCTGAAATTGTTGCTGTAAGCGTTAGAAGTGAAGATCTTATGAAACACCCAAACATTCTCATTTTGCCCTCTTCATCCGATGGTGACATCGGTTCGAGTTGCTAGCCGTGATATTTCATACCTCGAACAGCGCGTGGAAGGAACGGCTGATAGCATAGACATCGACTTTTTTTGGGGTTGGGCGGCACTTTGGCCGCACCAGGGGACCCCCCTGCACGCCCAATGACCCAGATCGGATGGTTGTAAGCCGAGATTTGTGCGCTATTCGAGGATGCCCAGGTAATTATGGTGGACACCGTCATATCAATAAAGGGGCTGAGAAAGGACTACCGCCAGGGTTTCTTTATGCGGCGCGTGACGGCCGTGCGCGATGTTAGCTTCGACGTGCACAGAGGGGACATTTTCGGATTTGTGGGCCCCAATGGCGCTGGAAAGACCACCACGCTCAAGGTGCTCATGGGCCTCGTAAGACCCACCCAGGGTACGGCATCGTTATTCGGCATTCAAGTGCCGAGCGCTCGCGCCCTGCAAAGCGTTGGGTTCCTTCCCGAGAATCCCTATATCTACCCCTATCTGACTCCTACGGAATTCGTCGAGATGTGCGGCAGCTTATCGGGTTTGCACGGCAGGTCTCTGCGAAACCGTACTCGGCAAGTACTTGACAAAGTCGGAATACTTTACGCGGCGGATCGACAGGCGCGCAAGTTGTCCAAAGGTATGCTCCAGCGTACTGGGTTGGCGGCGGCGTTAGTTTCCGACCCCGAGCTACTCGTATTGGACGAACCGATGAGTGGTCTCGACCCAGTAGGGCGCAAAGAGGTCCGCGACATAATTGTCGAAGAGCGCCGGGCAGGCAGGACTATCCTCTTTTCGACTCATATTTTGAGCGATGTCGAGACGCTTTGCGATCGAGTCACTATTCTGCGAAAAGGAGAGGCCGTCGTTACCGGTAAGCTGGACCAATTGTTGCGACGCGAAATAAAGTTGACGGACATATGCCTGGCAGCGATGCCCGACGAACAATTTACTCGCCTCATCGAACTTGGCATGACGGCCGAAAGACAAGGTTTGCATGTAATCGTGCGTGTCGAAGGGAGCGCCAGACTCCAAGATGTTCTCACCAATTTGTTGGCACAAGGGTTTCAAGTGCTCGAGGTATCCTCGCGCCAGGAAACCCTCGAGGACTTGTTCGTGCGCGAGGCTATCGGCTAAATTCGCCTAGCTAGTTCCCGGCGAAAAATACGAATTCAGCTTGAAAGAGGCTGGATATTATCTGAACGACAATGGAAATAATCAGGTCGGGGTGTCTGTTTTCTCGGTGAAATCGCTAAACCCACTGAAAAAGCAGAACCCCGATGCGCGAAAAGATAGCTCAACAAGCCCCCCTGATGCCAGCCCCGATCAACCACAAGCACGCCCGAGAGCTGCAACGGATGAGTGAGGTGCTTGACCAACTCCCTGGGGTGACCGAACTGGTTCACGCCGACTTGGTGCGGCGGGCACGCAAATCCAACAAGGGCCGCAAAGGCCTGCCCGCCGAGCAGGTTCTGCGCGCTCTGCTCGTCAAGCAAATGAATGGTTGGAGTTATGTGCAGTTGGCGTTTCACCTGGCGGATTCCAATTGCTATCGCTGGTTCTGCCGCTTGGGAATTGGCGATGTCGCGCCGGACCATTCGACACTTCAGAAAGCCATCAAGCACGTCAGCGCCGAAACCTGGGAGACCATCAATCGCAAGATCGTCACCTTCGCCATCGAGCAGCGCATCGAGCTGGGACATAAGATACGCACCGATTGCACTGTCGTCGAGTCGAACATTCATCATCCCACAGACTCGTCATTGTTGTTCGATTGCGTCCGCGTCATGGCTCGCTTGATGAGCGTTGCGCAAGATAGTTTTGCAATCCACTTTGCTGACCACACTCGCCGCGCCAAGCGACGGGCGCTGGGGATTCTCAACGCCAAGACTCACTCAGTTAGAGTGCGTCTTTATCGGGACCTTCTGAAGGTAACCGCCAAGACCGTTGTCCAAGCTGAGCGCGTTGCTGAGCAACTTGACCAGGTCGTGGTCGGCGACATGACGACGCTGGCAAAGGTCCAATCACTGGCATCCGAACTGCGGCGCTACGCAGAATTGACGGGTCGCGTAGTTTCGCAAACCGAGCGCCGCGTATTGCGAGACGAATCAGTACCAGCAACCGAAAAGATAGTCTCCATCTTCGAGCCCCACACCGACATTATCGTCAAAGATCGACGCGAGGTGCTGTATGGGCATAAGATCTGTTTGACCGCGGGCGCGTCGGGCATTGTTACCGACGTGGTGGTTGAGCAAGGCAACCCTGCCGATTCGACCCTTGCCGTCAAAATGATCGAGCAGCATTGTGAACTCTTCGGCAAGCCTCCGCGACAAGCGAGTTTCGATGGTGGCTTTGCTTCGCGAAGCAACCTTGAAGACATCAAAAAGTTGGGCGTGCAGGATGTGGCCTTTGCCAAGAAGTGCCACTTGCAGATATCGGACATGGTCAAGTCGTCGTGGGTTTACCAACGTTTGCGTAACTTTCGCGCGGGCATTGAAGGCGTCATCTCCTTTCTCAAGCGGGGCTTTGACCTGACGCGCTGTTGCTGGAGTGGATGGGCTTCATTCAAAGCTTACGTTTCAGCCTCAGTGCTTGCGTGTAACCTGGTCGTTGTTGCGCGACATCTACTCGCCCGCGACGCCTGAGTTGTCCGGCGCTTTCAGCGCCCAATGCGCACGACGCTGATATCGCGTCGAGAGGCGGAGCTATGCAGTCCACCGTCCAAAACGGCGACTTCCAGTGACTTCGACGCACCCACCAACCGCAGATTCAACCATTTCGTGTGTCCTCGCTCGCCCTCATCCCCGAACTTTTCCCAATTTTTTTCATTTTTCGCCGGGAACTAGCTAACAACTGCCGCAACGACCCTTGATGTCGCGTTCCGCCGCGGTAACCTTTGTCTTCGCGGATGCGCACCGTTGGAGTGGGTCACTACTCGACACAAGATCACAGATTCGCGCGGCTGCACGCTCCATCGAGCGGAAAGCGCGGCACCCTTCATCGCAGCTATGTCCCGCAGTCAACATTTCGGCGGCACTCTGGAAAATCTTGAAGCGCCGTGTGTAGGTCGGGTGGATCCGCCAAGGTTGGCGTCAAAGAGTCAACTTGCATGTCATCGGGCCGCGAAAGCATTGCCTCATCGGCGGCTCCTGCTTTCTTGTCCTTCGCCAGGGATTGGGTGACTCACCACGTGCACGACCCGTAGCGGGAGCGGCCGAAGCTCGATTGGTTTTGCTCGGCTCGGCGAACACGGGTGCGGCCGCTGGCGCGGGCGCTAGCTGCAAGTGCAATCGCTCTGGTTTACGTGTCTCGCGCTCTTCGACGCCAGGCGCGGACTGCGCCTGAGGCGGAGGCATTGCATATTGGGTGGGCTGACTGGGTGAGGCACTCGTAGGCGCCACGGCACCGGCCGGTTCGGAGCGCTTCGAGCTCATGCATGCTGCGCCCAGCCCGATTGCTGCAATTGCCAGACCAACACTGAGTAATCGGCGATGAATTCGAGTCGTATTCATTTTATTTACCTGCGTCAGGGGAAGACGAGCGAATTACCTCCGCTTGAATTGCCATCGACTGTTCGAAGGCTTGAAGGGCTCTGCCCTTGGCCAACTCGGCGTCTCCCGTGTTGCCCGCTCGAGCCAGGGCTCGCGACCGCCTTTCTTCCACTAGGCCCAATACCTCGTAAAGATGGCCTCGAAAGTAGCTGGGCCCAGGTACCCAAGGCAAGGCATTCGATATACTGTGAACAGCAGTTTCGAAATCTTCGGATTGACTTTCGAGATCGGCCACTCGAGCTGCCGTGTCTGCCAGGACTTCAAGGACTTCCGCCGGTCGCGTGTCGGGTCAACCCGGCAAAGGGCCGTGAACGATTGCGCGCAGAGTCTTCAGTGCCGCTTGTGGGTTGTGCTCTTCCTGACTGTCGGCAATGTGATGCGCGGCACGGGCACGCGACGAAAATCCCAACAAGGCCGGGTCAACGGGCGCACCTCCGGGAGTTGGGCCGCACGAACGCTCGCGACGACTGCATCCGAGGAACAGCAGCGCCACAAATAGGACAACGGTACTTGCCCGTGCCGTCATGGCAAACCCCAAATCGCATAACGGTTGTTTCGAAGTTCGCGCGAGCGCACAAGAGCGATCTTGTCGATGCGTTCCGAATTGGTGCTCTGAGCAAATGGCTTTGCAAATCGTGACTCCGTCAACCGTGACTGAGCCAGCGTCTTGGGGTTTACTCGAAAGTATTGAGCTTCCCCTACCAAGCCATTGGACTGTGCGATGAACCATAGGGCGGCCGCTGCTGCGGCTGCGAAAATGCCCCACGCGGGACGAGTCAAGCGACGCCGATGAGTCGCAGTATGCTGGAGCTTATGCTCAATTGCCGCCTGACGTAAGGTGGCATCGACACCGCTTCGGAGCGAGCTCGGAAGGTTTGCAGTGCGTAGCGATAGGACCAATTGATCCGAGTCCAGGCTGTCGCGAAGCCTTGCTGCGGTAGCTAACTCCTCCAAACCGGCGGGGGCCAGCGGATCCATCGAATCAGTCGCCTCTTGATTGGCGGTGAGCGCCTGCTCGATGAGCTGGCGATGACGACTTGGGTCAAGAGCTTCGGGTGCGTAGGCCGCGTTTAGCGCGTCGAACAGTGCACCGCGCTCATCCGCATCGATTGGCCGCGACTCACCTTCATCGGCAATCAGCGCTTTCAGCCAGTCGGGACGTGAAGGTGAGCTCATGCGCCCTCCTTTAAACTCGTTGCGAGTACTTTGCGCAAGGCGGTCAGCGCGCGGTGCATCACAACGTCGAATGTCCCCACCGTCACCCTGAGTTCCTGGGCCGCGTCTTCACGGCTCTTGGATTCGAGCACGCGCAGGCGAATTGCATCGGCATAGCGTGGGTGCAATTGATCGAGTAGCTCAATTACGCGCTGACGCGCCAGAGCCAAGTCATGCTCTTCCAGTTGATCGGCACTCGTGTCATTGTGCTCACCGTGATCTAGTTCGCGTTCGAGATCGGAGGGCTCGAACAGGACCTCGCGTTTCCTCGCGCGAAGCATATCGATTGCTACATGCATCGCTATCATTCGAAGCCACGGATAGACACCTACCGCTTGCCACTCGAACTGAGAAAAGCGTTCGACAACCTTCGAGTACGTAATTGCTAGCGCCTCTTCGGCGGCATCGACGCTTCCTAATCGGGGCAAAAGCACACTTCGATACAGGCGGTTGCCGTGTCTTTCTAGCAACTGACCGAGAGCCACGCGCGAACCGGCACGCGCACGCTCGCAAAGCCCTTGCTCCTCAAAAGCCGTCGATTCGGAAAACTCGAGCAATAGCCGGACTGTACACGAGTCTCGAAGGGCCGGAGCCGCAAGCGATGCACTATTGGGCCCCGAGGGCGGGTCCCATTCGGTTGGGGGCGCGATGGCGCGAGCGGCGTTCACCCTAATACAACGCAGATCCCGCGACTTGCTTACACATTCTAGAGATCGGCACTGGACCCTGGTGTTGGGTCGCTGATGTTTTGCGATATCCCGAATACCTGGCCGGCATCACTCATGGCATTTGCCTTCTCGGTGGGAAGATTTTGTGTTTGTCGAGTCGGCACGTGACTACTGGTTCTGGCTTGTCGGGACCCTCAAGTGCAGACATACGAACGAGCAGCATGGCCACAGGAGCCCGAGTTTGTACCTATTGTGGAGCCCTCCGAGCCGCAGACGACCAGGTTTGCCCGCGCTGCGGCCGCAAGAATCTCCCCAATTGGCTAAATAGCTTGGTCGGAGCGTATCGGGACGTCTTTGGCTCCACAATGCCACTGACCTGGGTGTTCGTGCTTCTGTGCTTACTGGTCTTCTTCGGTATGTACTTACCGATATGGATTCGTTCCCACGGGAATATTTCAGCATTACTGGGCGGGCAGCAGGTAAGTGATGTGCTGCGCTGGGGAGGAATCATGAACTTCGGCGGCCGAGGCGGGTTGGGCGGTATCACGGCCGAGGAACCATGGCGCTGGCTTTCTGCGATGTTCGTCCACTTCGGTCCCCTTCACGTCGGGATGAATCTAGTGACCCTGGTCGCTCTCGGTCGTGAACTGGAGCCGCGGCTTGGTTCAGGTCGATTTGGTGTCGTCTTTTTGGTCAGCGGCATTTTGGGATTCGTGGCCAGTGACATCTGGAGTTTGATATCGGGCAATCCCAGTCTGACTGGGGGCGCCAGTGGAGGTCTATATGGTTTGATCGGCGCGCTGGTCGGTTACTTGTTTGCGCGCAAAGATCCTCGTTACCGGTCGCTATTGGCCGAAGTTGCGGTGCTTGGTTTGGCCATGGCGCTGCTTTTCCCGGTGAATAACGCGGCCCACGTCGGTGGGTTCGTGTCCGGTTTTCCGCTTGGGATCCTATTTTTCCGTGAAAAGCGGCCTTGGCGGCGAGATGTATTCTTCGGAGCTCTTGCCGGCTCGCTCACCGTTCTGGCCTTGGTCTCGATTGGGCTGAGCATGCGCTCCCCCCTGGTTCGAGAGGCCCAACTGTCCGAACAGCGTCGCGGCCCCGTTGACGAGTAACTAGCATGCGTAATCCTCGAAAATATTCAGCCATTTTCGGTCTCGTTGAAGCTAGGTTATCGTAGGGGTCCGGTTCGCCATGCCTGTCGTCAATGCACTTGCCCGTGAGGTCGTATTCAAGATTGTCTATTACGGGCCTGGTCTTGGGGGAAAGACAACGTCGCTTCAACACGTGCACGCGACCACGAAAGCCGAACACCGCGGCAAAATGGTGAGTCTCGCGACCCCGGTTGATAGAACACTCTATTTCGACTTTCTCCCAATTCGCGTTCCGAACTTGAAAGACCTTACCGTTCGCCTGCAGCTGTTTACGGTGCCCGGGCAAGTCTACTATAACGCGACTCGAAAACTCGTGCTTACCGGCGCGGACGGAGTCGTGCTCGTTGTCGATTCTCAACGCGCCCGCAGCGAAGCCAATCTCGAGAGCCTACGTAATCTACACGAGAATCTCGAGGAACAAGGCCGGCAACTCGATGAAACGCCCCATATCCTTCAGTACAATAAGCGTGATCTGCCGGACCTGATTTCGATTGAAGAGCTCGAACAGCGACTAAATCCGCACGCTGCGCCTTCATTTGCCTCGGTAGCTACGGTTGGCGAAGGCGTCTATGAAGCCTTGGAGGCCATCACACGTGCCGTGCTCGAGGATTTCGAGAACCGAATGCCGGAGCATCGCGAGTTGGTCATGGGGCAACTCATGGTGCCTGAAGGTGGGTTAGCCGATGCGTTACGTCAAACCGAAGCGGATGTCGTCGAAGCCAAACCGAAGCCCGTCCTTCACTTGGATTTTTCAATTGCATCGACCTCGAGCGACGTTGAAACGCGTGCCCAAGCCAATTCGGACCTAAGTGAAGAGCCCGCCCGACTCGTTGCGGAGCCAGGCACCAGACCCGGCGTGGGTTCACTCGAGGAGACAAGCGGCCCCTGGGTGGAGGGCGCGACGATTCAAGGTTCAGCGTCAGTTTCCGCTTCAGCGCGTGTCCGAAGCGATGAGTCCTGGAATGTGAGTCAAAGCTTCTCTTTATCACGCATGTGGCCCCACGCCGACCGCGAACTCGTTCGCGCGGCGGAAGGTTCGCTGGCCCGATGTGATTGGGTGAGTGCCGTTACGGACTGTGGAAAACTAGTCGAACGCACCCTCGCGGCTGTCGCGCACATGACTTTAGACCCGAGTTTGGGCCAGTCGTTTGCCATGTGTTGCGTGTTGCTTGGAGTCGATGGAAGAAAGTACCTAGAGTTTCAGCGGCTGCTCTCTTCGGTACGTGAGTCCTGCGTGCCCAGCGAACATGAAGCATTACAGGCCTTTACTTTTGCGCTTTCGGTATGCCAGGCCAGGGCCACGTTGGCTAGCGAGTGAGCAGTCGAAGCGCTCGATTTAGTAGCGCTCTCGGCGCTTTGGAGTAGGGAAACCCCAAGCCGAATGACTCCGGAACTTTGAAGCGTGGTGAGCCCGTATGAATTGGGCGTGTATGAGCGCCGAGCCCCTCCGCTCCATGCACTACCCCCCAACCACTGTTTCGGTGACCACCAAACGGCACTTCCGGACAAATGTAGCTCCAGAGTACGTCATTCAAGAGGACATGACCGGCATTCATTTGCCTCGCGACTGCTTGCAGCGCATGTTCATTGCGGCCAAAAACGTATCCAGCAAGCCCCGACTGCCCCTGGTTCGCGATCTCCAGGGCTTGGTGCTGCGACTCTACAGGTACAATCGGTATTACGGGTCCAAACGTTTCATCTGTAGCAATCGACATAAGGGGTGTGCAGTCATTGATGACCGTGGGCGTTATGAAGTTTCCGGGGTCGGACGTCGCGTGTCCTCCAAATGCAAGCTTTGCCCCACATGAAATCGCCGCATCGATTTGCGACTGAATGTGTCGGAGGTGGTGGTGCGAAGTCAATGCGCCCAAGTCAACCTCCGCAAGCAGTGGGTCGCCTTGTCGCAGATGTCGCACACGATCAACAATAGCTTCGACCAATTGACGCTGAACTCTGGTGTGTACCAGAACGCGTTCGACGGCAATGCAATTTTGTCCCGAATTTGCCAGCGCGCCAAACACGATAGCTGAGGCTGCGTCATCCACATCGACATCTTCGAGCACCAACGCCGGTGCTTTACCACCCAGTTCCAGCGTGCAAGGCAACAGGCTCTCGGCGCAAAGCCGGGCGACTTCCCGCCCATGTTCCAAATTGCCGGTAAAGATAACCTCATCGACGCCGGATTCAATCAGGGTCCGAGCAACGGAAGGACCGCCCGGTAAAACTTGCAAGAGACCGGGTTCAAGTCCCGAAGCGTGAGCCAATTGAACGATCGCGAGGGCCGTCAATGGCGTATGTTCACTCGGTTTGACGATTACACTGCAACCTGCAACGAGCGCGGCAGCCGAATCGGCGAACGGAATCAGCATCGGAAAATTATAGGGTGAAATTATGGCGCACTGCCCGCGTGGCTTTCGATTGACTACGCTCCTATATTGCTTCAACCAGCGCAGGGTTATTGTCTGCTCGGCAAGTAACTTGGGTGCTTCCTGAGCTAGCCAGGTGAGAGCATCGCAGAGTGGTGCAAGTTCGTGCAGCCACGCTTCGTGAACTGGCTTGCCATTTTCTCGGCTCAGGGTACGCGTCAGGTTGTCACTATCGTTTACAATTGCCTTTCGCCAGCTGAGCAAGCACTTTGCTCGTGCCGCTGGCGTTTGCGCTGCCCAGTCAGGCTGAACCTTGGCCGCCGTTGCGACAGCGCGTCGCACACCATTCAGATCCGTTTCTGGTACTTCGGCAATCACGGCGCCCGACGCTGGCTCCGTAATGACGAGCCGTCCGGAACCCGTAGCCGAGTGTTCACCACTGCAGCTCAACCGATGGGTCCCCCGGTTCAACACATTTCCCGCCGGGGAAGCAATGATGCCAACCCAAGTCCCCGAGTAGCCGTGAACGGCAGCATTGGGATCCACTTGCAAGGTGCCCGTGCAGGACACGTTGAGTTTCGTCGAGCCACGCTGGTCCGACGCGCTGACTGTGTTCGTCCACAATGTCGTCAACGCGTTCGAGCAGAGCTGAGACAGACAACCAGCATCGCAAGCGCTGCTTTGCGGCGCCGCATTGTCAAGATTGACGCCGACCCCATCACATTGCAAAAGCGAGGCGAGGGCGCCAGGAATGTCAGCCACACTCGGGTACTGTTCTTGTGCCGCAGTGACCGCCAGCTGGCGCAAGAAAAGCGCGTCATTGAAGGTGATCGTTGCCGATGCGGCTAGGCCGTCATTGGGGCCAAAGGTAGTGGTCAGTGGAAAATCCGTAACCGACGTGTAGTCAAGGGTTGAATAACCGGCCATTGACTTTAGCGTGAGCTGTTCCTGGCCCAGGGATGCAGTTGGGGCAATCAATTTCAATGTAGTGTCGAGCACGACGCCTTTGGTTACTAGATTGCTTCCGGCTACCAACCACTGGTTTAGTGCGACTCTAATACATTGGTCGCCCGCCCCGGACAGACTCGACCACTGACTTGCCAATACCGAGTGCCAATTGCCACTTGAACGTCTTAGGTCGAAGTCGGACTGCACCTGGGCGTCGTTGGTAGCCGCGCGCATGGCGTCCAACAAGAGGTTGACGTCACTAGTGGCAGACTGTTCGAAAGCGTCGATTATTATGGGACTAGAGGATGATAGATTGGAGGCCCAACCGTCCAAATTGGTGTTAATCGTAAATTGAGCGGGAACAGGATCTGCTCCGTAAGTTGCCGGCACATCGAATACTTGAATCTGAATATCTACGGTTTGTCCGGAAGCCAGAGCGGGAACATCTCGGCAACCCCATACGGCGTGGTCTCCCCTCAGCACCACCGACTGAGTGGGCCCAACTGGTACGTTGGCAATCGCAAGACCCGCCGGTATTGATGGGCTGTGGGTGGCTAGGGCTGCGTCATCGGGCAGAATGTTGCCAAAATCCGAACAGACTTGGCCATTGTGAATTGTGGCAACCCACTCGGACATATTGCGCACACCGGTGTAGTTGCCAGTCACCTTTAGTGCCGCATAGCCGCTATCACTAACCGATACCGACAGGATGGAGTTTACCTTGCCTACAGTGGCGCGAATTCCAAAGGCTGAAGGCGCACTCGAAGCGGTGATCGAGAAATCCGCCATTCCCGCATCATTGGTACGAACGACACTGTCACTCAATGATGCGTCACTACTTCCCGCGAGCAACGCGAGGGAAACGTCATAAGCGCCAGCGGGTTGCACGAGGACCGTTCGAGATACGGTATCTCCAGGCTTCAGCAATACCGTTTCGGCAGGGTTGAAAGCGATTGACTTGACCAGGTTGGAATTGGATGTTTGGCCCCCGACGCCAACGTTGTAGGACGTGGGCATGCCGATACTGGCATCGGAGAAAGAAGAGCAGCCATACAGGCCGCTGACGGCCGTTAACATCATCGGCAAGCGCATGTTGTGGGCGGAAATTGACCTCAGTAGCACAACAAAACCGAACCCGGTAAGCCGAAGCTTCGCACGACCAGCAAAGCCTAGCCCCGAATTGGCGGAAATTCAACGACTCCTTCCTGCGGCGCCGATGGGCAACCCGTCAAGTTGCCCATTCAGAAAGTCTGCTGGCCCCAGCTCTGCCCGCGTGTGGTAGCCTGGCGCGCAGTTCGTGACCCCTGATTACTCTTCTCAAGTGCCAAACGCAGCACCGCAATCTGAAGAGCCACGTTGGCTGGCGTGGGGGATTTTTGCGACATGCGTACTTTTTTGTCTCCCCTGTTTGGCATTTCGATACTTGCCGATGACGGACTTGCCTCAACATGAAGCAATCGTTTCGATCATGCGGCATATGCATGATCCGTCGTTTGGATTCGAACGATACTACGACTGGGCATTCGATCGCACGCTCTATGTGTTTCCCTACATCTTGGCAACGGGCCTTTCGTATCTGGTACCCGTTCGGTTAGCTCTTCACGTCACGGTATTTCTCGCAACGCTTTCGTATCCTCTAGGAGTCTTACTGACTCTTAAGTCGCTCAAAAAACCGCTCATACTGACCTTGCTTGCGCTGCCAATCGTTTACAATCGTGGATTCTTTTGGGGGTTTATTCACTTCAACTTCGGAATTGGCCTGGCATTTATTACTCTGTCGTGGCTCGTAGGCCCATGGTCAAAGAGAACGGGTTGGCTAGTTGCCGGCCTCTGCCTGCTGACGGCTTTGACGCACATTTACGGCCTCGTATTGCTTTTTTCATATGCCGGCGCATGGCTGCTGGCAGGTGAGCGGCGTCAACTCCTCGCCCGAGTGGTTTGGATTTTGCCAGCGGCACTTGCATTGGCTCTGTGGGGCCTATTTGCAGCAAATGCGCCAGGCTATGGTGTAACCGAGTGGGCTCCATTCGAGCTACGACTGAAGGAAATCGGCAACTCGATATTGGGTGGATACACTGATCATTCCGAAGACTATATTCTCGGTGGGCTCTTAGTCTTGGCTATTGCACTTGCCAGCCGCGGTTTCCCCTGGACGTGGCAGCGTTGGGTTAGAGTCGGTGTTCATGTCCGAGTGGCGTATGTTCTAATCCTCGCTAATCTGTTTGCGTATTTCCTTCTACCTGTAGCTACCCCGACTGCCAAATTCATCCACTTCCGGCATGCTGTTTTGGCGGCAATGATGCTGCCATTCATCGTTTCGGATGCTGAATACTGGCGAAAGGGCAGCTTTGCAAGGATAGCGGCCGGGATCATGGCTGCTGCTGCGCTTTGCAACTGCTGGTGGCACATGTGGCAGTTCGAGCGAGAAGCCAGTGATTTCGAAGGAATAATTGCGGCGGTACCACCGCGCTCACACATTGCGCAACTGACCTATGAGTCCAAAGGGGCAATCATGCGATCGCACGCGTATTTGCATTTTGGCGCCTATGCCCAAGCGCAAAAGGGAGGCGTGTTTGCCGTATCTTTCCCAATTCTATTTTGGAATATTCCCCTAAAGGGTCGAGCGAATTCCGACATGCCCGAAACTCCGAAGAATATGGAATGGGCACCCGGGCGCTTCAACGAATACCGAATGGGATACTTCTACGATACGGTCCTGATTCGGCAAAAAAACCAACAAAACGACCGATTTCGCATTCACGGTCCCTATGAAGAAGTCTCGGATGTAGGCTCTTGGAAATTGTACCGTCGCATTCGATCTGATTCACGCAGCAATTCATTTCGCGGGGCAGGGCTGGACCGGGAGTAGGCTTGTGGTAGCGTCGGGCCTTCCCGTGTTCCGCTTATCGCATTTGCTTCGAGCGACCTTCAGTCGCGAGTTATTCGAACGGGCAAGCGGAGCGTGGTTCGTTTTCGCGGTGAGTGTTGCATTGGCTCTGCCCTGTTTGGCGTATCGATACTTGCCAATGGTGGACTTGCCGCAGCATGAAGCAATCGTTTCAATATTGCGGCACCTGCACGATCGAGACTACGGTTTCGATTCCTATTATCGGTGGGCGCCAGCGGGCACACTGTACATTGCACCCTACCTAGCGGGATATGCGCTATCGCATGTCATGTCTATTCCTGCCGCCATGCACGTTGTCGTGTTTTGCTCAGTGCTGGCTTACCCAGTTGGCATAATACTTTGTTTGAGGGCACTAGAGCGCCCGGCATATCTTGGGCTTCTTGCGATTCCCTTCGTTTACAATCAGAGCTTTTTTTGGGGTTTCGTTAACTTCAATCTTGCGATTGGGTTGTCCATCATTGCGCTTTCTTTCTTGATTGGCGGCTGGTCCCCACGCAAGGCGGTCTTTTTTGCATTGCTTTCATTCGTGATTGCCGCAACTCACGTTTATGGGCTGGTGCTATTGGGGTCCTATATGGTCATTTGGCTGCTGCTCGGTGAGCGAAAGGCTGCAGTCAGGCGCTTGGTGGCGCTGATTCCAACTGCTTTGACTCTTGTTTTGTGGTAATTTTACTATCCAATGCTCCCGGATTCGAGGGTTTAGACTGGAGGGGGCTTGCAAATCGTTGGTCCAATTTTCCCCATTCTGTTCTTGGGGGCTGGCTGGGAAATTCGGAATCGATATTTTTGGGTTGTATCTTGCTAGCGATCGTGGCCTTTTCGCGCTGTAGCATGCCAATATCCGCTTTGCGCTGGAAAGGGCTCAGTCTTCATTCGCGCATCGTTTGGATATTTGTTGGGCTGCATTTGCTGGTCTACTTTAGTATGCCGGAATTGGCTGTTGCGGCGAACAAGGCCAGCTTTCGCCACGCAGGAAATGGCGGTGCTGGCACTACCCCTAACGGTTACTTCCGAGGATGCGACAACGGCGCCAGTTTGGTTGCGCATGGCGGTCTTTTCGCTGGCAATCGGATTTGTCGTGAGTAGCTGGTCGCATTTCCGCCGATTCAACCACGAGGCGGAATCATTCGATGCAATCATCAATGCAATTCCGGCGCGCTCGCGCATCGCGCAACTTACCTATGAACGTAACGGCAAAGTGGCCCGCGTTCCGGCTTACTTGCACTTCGCCGCGTATGTCCAGTCCAACAAAGGGGGGTTGCTAGCCGTGTCCTTTCCCACGAGGTTCTGGAATATCCCAGTGAAGAGGGCAGTGACTTCGGTTTTTCCCAACGTACCGAGGGGGCTCGAATGGAACCCGCGACTTTTCGAAACAAGTGGAATGGACAAGAGTTTTGAGTACGTCATTGTGCGCGTAGCCCGTAATCACGGGCCTCGGTTGCCCCAACCATTCCCTTATCAGTTGCAGCTCAGGAGTGGTTCCTGGTGGCTATTTCATCGGTATGAGTTAAATCCATGAATAGTATTGAGAGCCAGCACAGACGTCTCGATTACCGATTGTTGTGGATAGTCTGCTTGCTTACATTTGCGTTCCGAATCGTCACCCTGCTGAGGTGGGGAAACAATTACCTTTGGCCTGATGAGGTTTACCAATCGCTCGAACAGGCCCATCGAGTTATCTTTGGATATGGAATAGTACCCTGGGAGTATCGAGATGCCGTAAGGTCCTGGGTCTTTCCAGGCGCGCTCGCGGGGCTAATGGCTGCCGGGATTCCGTTTGGTCGCGGCGGCTACTTGTTCGTACCAAGGTTAGCGCTGAGTCTGCTGTCTGTAACACCGGTCGCGATTACCTACCTGTGGACGCGGCGCAGCGCTGGACGCGTTGCGGCTGTAGTTGCGGCACTCTGCGTGGCGGTTTGGTTTGAACTCGTGTACTTTGCCCCGAAGGCGCTGGGGGAGGTCGTGGCCACTCACGTGTTGGTTGTGGGCCTTTACCTGTTGATGGAGACCGAGCCAAACGCACCCCGAAAGCGCACGTACTTTGCCGGCGCGATCCTCTGCCTGGCAGCGCTATTGCGACTCCAATTAATCCCGGGAATTGTCGCAGCTTATGCAACTCAAATTGTTATCGGGTGGAAGTCACCCAAGTTGCACTTAATTCGTGCAAGGAGTTTGCTGATTGGCGCCACTCCCGTTTTGATCCTCTTTGGGGTGGTAGACATTATCACCTGGCGCTACCCGTTTCGATCGATTTGGAATTACTTTGCAGTCAATATTATCTCTGGCAAAGCTGCAAAGTACGGTATTTTGCCGTTTGACGCTTTTTGGGAATACTTTGCCAATGTGTGGTCGATGGCACTGGTACCAATAGTGTTGTTGATCGTGCGTGGTTCGCGCAAAAAGGCAGCTTTGGCTCTAACCGCGTTGGCAATTTTTCTTACGCATTCAATCGTTGCCCACAAAGAGTATCGTTTCGACTATCCGGTAGTGGTCATCTTCATAATGTTAGCGGCGATGGGGATTGCTGGTCTCATCAGCTCTGTAAACCTGGCCCGCTTTCATGTCCGAGTGAAGGTGTGGGTGCCATGGGTTGCATTCTTGGCCTGGGCGGGTCTATCGCTCGGGTTGGCACTGCGTTACGATATGGCACTCATTCAGGTGCCCATGGAGTTGAATCATACGGGCCGACCGTGGAGCGTTCGCAAGGGTGCACTGGTAGGTATGCGGGAAATCGGCAAAGATCCCGGAACGTGTGGTGTCGGAATGATTTACGTCGGTTGGGGCTATGTCGGTGGGTATTCATTTTTGCACCGGAAAGTTCCCATGTTCGAGATACGCCACCGTGGTGAATTGGCCAAAATGTCCCACTTGGTCAACGCCCTGATAGTGCGAGGACGGGTTAGAGATTTCAGCCCCTATCGGCTGGTGCGGTGTTGGGAGGAATACTGTATCTATCGGCGTCCTGGCGGATGCCAACCCCCAGAGCCGGGCTATTCGATAAACAACCTACTAATTTCCCGAAAGCAATAGCAGAATCCCAACTCGGAAGCATTGTGCTTGGGTCGTGGGGCAAAGTCGAGCCAACCTTGCATCCTTCCAGCAGCAACCAAATACTCCCGGGCAGTCAATCCATGGATTGGCTGAGAGGCGGCGGAAGGTGGTTGGCGGCGCTCGTTCTCGCAGTTTCGGCATTCTATCGTGCTAATGCCCTTACGTGGCTCAGCGATGATTCCTACGCGAGTTTTCGATATGCAGACAATTGGTCCAGAGGAATGGGCCTCGTTTTCAATGCGAAGGAACGTGTAGAAGGCATTACTAACCCTCTTTGGACGATCATTCTAGGTTTGCTGGCTCGAGGGGGATTCAATATCGAGAAGGCGTCGGTTGTGTTGGGATTGTTCGCCTACATGCTATGCGTCGCGCTTCTTGCGCTTGCGAGCTTTCGATTTGCCAGTGATTCGCTGATTGCCTGTCGGCTAATACCCATTGCGGCGATAATTGCAGTCGCTGACACGGACCTTGCCACTTTTGCCACCGGTGGTCTCGAAACTTCATTGTTCTCGACGTGCGTACTCGCGAGTTTCGTGTTTGCGTGGTGGTCTCGCAACCTGGTTGTGGCTGGTGTGGCGGCTGGACTGTTAGCTTCAATAACCGCAATGCTCCGCCCTGACGGCGCACTTTTCGTGCCTGCACTCGCGTTGTCATTCTTGGGTTCTCGTCGCCGAGGACTTTGGCCGTATTTGGTCATCTGCTGTTCGCTCTTGGCCGTTTTTCACGGTTGGCGTCGAGTCTACTACGGCAATTGGGTCCCTAATACCTACTACGCGAAGTCCGCGTTCCTGAGCTGGTGGTCCCAGGGAGTGGTATACTTGGGCTACTTTGCGAGGCGTCAGGGAGCATTGATACTGGTTACAATTGGCTCCGCTCTGATTGTGGCGATTCGGACGCCCCTTCGAACGAAGAGCACGATCGAAACCGGACAGCGAAGCAGCGGTTCCGATATCCAAGGAGAGCAGATCTGGCGCCTCTTCGTCGCCTGGGCAATGATAATAGTTTACACACTGAGCGTCGTTCGAGTGGGCGGTGACTTCATGTATGCTCGCCTTCTCGTTCCTGTCATTCCACTATTGGCCTTTGCTTGTGAACTATCCCTTCGGCTTGCGATCCCGAATCGGTCGAGTCTGCGCGGCGTCCTGGGCGCGGGCACCTGCGTTGCCACCTTTGCGGCACCTTGTCCGGTTGACACTGACATAGTTTCACATTCCGGAATTGTCGATGAACGAGCGTACTACCAATTGGGCTTTGCGGATTTTATCGAACGCAGTGCCAGCCATCTGCGCGGTTGTATTGACGGCTTCCCAGTGCGCGCGGCAATCTACGGCGGGGAATTGCGCTTGGCCTATCGCGCGCGTTTCGCGTATGCAATTGAAGCCCATGCCGGGCTAACCGATGCTCATACTGCACACCTTCCATTGAGTTCACGGCAACGTGTGGGTCACGAGAAATCCGCGGACGCTCAATATCTGGTTTTGACGCAGAAGGCCCACTTTGCCACGTCGCCTTTGTATGCAATTTTGAGCGATCCCCTTGGCTTTATCCCCGACATTCACGCGGACCTCTGCGGGGTGGATGTGCGCCTGCTACATTGGGACCCCGTGTTCGTCGAATATGTAAAGCTCAGAGGCGCCCGCGTGCCCGATTACCCGGCCTGGCTGGACCAGATTCTGGCGCGGCTTGATTACATGCCGGATGACTGGGTACGTTGACAATGGGTGCTGGCGCAGCATTTCGACTTCCTGCACGTGTCCGATCCCGCGCGCGCGGGGGCATTCGAGAGACGACTGCGCTCCAAGCTGCGGTAACTAAGCTGCTACGATGAGCCGATGACTAGGCTAGTTGCCTTGGCGGCTCCGCTGTCTTAGCCTGGTGGCTTCGTGTCATCGCTAATACCTCCGCCAATGCGCATTCTCGTCGTCGATGACGAGCCGGGTATTCGTCAGATGCTCGAGATCTTGTTTCGGCGTGCCGGCTATGATGTTGTGTTGGCACCTGGGCATCGGTTGGCAATCGAAGCACTGCGTCAGAGTCCCCAACCCTTTCCAGTCGTGCTCACGGACCTGCTGATGCCCGATGGCTCGGGCCTGGACGTGCTGAACGCTAGCAAAGCTCGCGATCCCACGACCGAAGTGATTCTCATCACGGCTCACTCATCGCTGGAGAATGCGATTGAGGCGATGCGAGCTGGAGCCTATGACTTTGTAACCAAGCCGCCTGACGCTGCCGAACTAGTCGCGTTAGTTGCCAAGGCATTCGAGAAACACGCCCTCAATTCAGAGAATGTGCGTTTACGCGCCTTGGTTGCGGAGCGGCAAAATGGTGGGTTGGTGGTTCGTAGTCACCTCATGCAAGCGGTCATGGATGTAGTTGATCGTGTGGCGGCAAGTCGAACGACCCTATTGATAACCGGTGAGAGCGGAACAGGTAAGGAACGGGTAGCGCGAGCGATTCACGCGGGTTCGGATCGAGCAACAGGCCCATTTTTGGTGGTCAACTGTGGCGCGCTACCAGAAGCGCTGATGGAAAGTGAGCTATTCGGCCACGAGAAAGGAGCATTCACCGGAGCAAATTCCAGCAATGTGGGCTTATTTCGGCAGGCCAACGGCGGTTCACTGCTCCTTGACGAAGTGGGGGAGCTGCCGCTCGCATTGCAAGTGAAACTCCTCCGAGTCCTTCAGGAGCGCGCCGTGCGTCCTGTGGGCGGTGCTCGCGAAATGCCTGTGGATGTTCGATTGATGGCCGCCACCAACCGCGAGATCGAAGAAGACGTGGCCTCCGGAAGGTTTCGACAGGATTTGTATTATCGACTGAACGTCATACGGATCCGAATCCCGCCTTTGCGTGAACGCCGTGAAGATTTGGCCACGCTGGTGGAGTATTTCGTTCAGAGGTTTTCCGCTGAAATGGGTAAAGTGATTACCGGTCTCACGCCTGACGCCGTACGAGTGCTCGATCGCTATTCTTTTCCAGGAAACGTCCGCGAACTCGAGAATGTGATCGAGCGTGGCGTCGTTCTGAGTCGTGCGAGGCTGATTGGCCTGGGGGATTTGCCGCCGGAACTGAGCGGGCTTGCTGGGGCGCCAGCTACGAACCTGGACGATTTGCCGAGTGAAGGCTGTGACCTTGAGGCTGTTCTCGGCGAAGTCGAGCGAAGACTCCTCGTGTCTGCTCTCGATCGAACCGGCGGCGTACGGAAACATGCAGCAAATCTCCTGGGCATTACGTTTAGATCAATGCGCTACCGGCTGAAAAAGCACGGTTTCGATGATGCCGGCGAGGGCGACGAAGACCTAGCAGAGACGTAACCGCTGCATGTACACCACTATGCTCGAGAGATTGTGGTATCATCAACGGGTATGCAGTCCCGCAGGTTCGCCCAGGCTGGTTTCACACTCGCCGAATTGATGGCGGTCGTGATCATCGTTGGCGTGCTATCTACCGTAGGGATCGGCTATTTTCGAAAGCACGCCCTTGCCTCGAAAGTAACCGAGGCGCAGGCAATGGTGCAAAGCATCCGTGCAGCCGAGGAGCGCTATCGCGCCGAGAATCGGCAGTATTTGAACGTAAGCGGGACTAGCGGGGCCGTTCCGGCGAGCGCCGACCTTGCCAACTACTACCCGCACGCTCCAGACGGAAATAGGCGCAGCTTCTTTCATGCTGCAACTGACACAGACGCGCTCAACAGGATGTGGTGGGCCTTATCCCCGACTACCAGCGGGCCCGTCCAATTTGGCTATGCGGTTGTTGCAGGACCCTCAGGGGCAAGCCTACCGGCGCCGAACGTTGCGACTACCCCAAGTTGGCCCACACCTACTGACAGTTGGTATCTCATACAAGCTGCCGCCGACAACGACCAGAACGGGGTACTCTGTGTGGTCGTAGGTACGAGTCTAAACGGCGAAATCTACGTGGAGAACGAGGGTGAGTGACAATCGTGGGCCGGGGCTTTCCCTAGAGTGACCATTTTCGTCACCCCTACACCTGAACGCGTGTTATTAAGGGAACTCTAATCATCCACAAAAGTGGGCCGTTACCGCAGTGGCGAGCCGTTTTTGACTTGGCGGCCCAGCTTGGCCCGGTTCCTGCTGATACGGGGTTTGTATGACGTGCCTTACCAACAGTTCGAAGCGAGGTTTCACGCTCGTCGAACTCATGGCAGTCGTCATCATCACGGCAGTCCTCGCGACCCTGGCCGTATTCGGCGTTCGCAAATACGTCTATTCCTCGAAGACCACCGAAGCCATTCACATGATTGGCAGCATTAAGAGCGCGGAGGAGTCTTATCGAAGCGAGACGTTTAGGTATGCGGGAATCGACCCAGGCAGCCTAGACGCCGAGGCAAATTTCTTTCCAAAGGGCGAAAAGCCTGGGCAATACAAGGCGAGTTGGAGTCCAAATGGCCCCGATTACGCCAACGTCTGGGGTCCCCTCGGCGTGCTCAGCGACAGCCCTGTCTTGTTCGAATATGTGGTAGTTGCCGGAAACGGAGCGTTAGTAGCCCCCCCGCATGATTGTACAGGTGTTAGCTGGGGAACGCGAGGAAGTGCCAATACCGGCCCTTACTACATCGTAAAGGCACAGGCCGATCAAAACGGCGACGGCAAGATGAGCTGCTTTACCAGCTGTAACCTCACGGGAGAGATCTTCCGTGCCAACGAAGATGAATAGCATTTTATATTTTTTGAATTGGCGTCACGTGGACGCAATAACTCTCATCGGCGAGCTCGGTTCGGGTGAACGGGATCGCTGCAGCGGCTCCACCCGAATTTACGATTGAAACTGAAGAACAGGAGATACCATGGCCAAGAAACTACTGAAGCGTGGCTTCACTCTAGTCGAACTCATGATCGTTGTAGCGATTATCGGCGTACTTGCAGCGCTCGCAATTTACGGTGTAAGGAAGTACATCGCGAATGCCAAGACGGCGGAAGCACGCATGTCGCTGGGTCGAATTGCCAAGGATGCTTCTGCAGCGTTCAACCGGGAAAGCATGGCGTCGGCTGTATTGATCAACGATGGCACTGGCAAAGCGGGCATAGCGAACGCTTTGTGCACTACAGCAACGAATACCGTGCCGGCGGCCATAGCTACGATCGACGGAACGAAATATCAATCAGCCCCCTCCGAATGGAATGCGGGCAGCGGGACCGCGGGTTGGGCATGTCTCAAGTTCAGTTTGCAAGATCCGCAGTACTACATGTACTCCTACACATCGCCCGACACCAATAACTTCACTGCCACGGCAAACGGCAATCTCAACAAAGATAGCGTATATTCGACTTTCACGTTATCCGGGAGGGTTCAGGGCGGTGTGCTAAATATTGCGCCCACAATCGGCGAGGACAAACCCGACGAATAAGCCGCGGCACTGGCAATTTGCGGCGCAGTGGGTATGTTCGTAGTATACAGTAGCCTCGTGCAGAAAGCGCGGGGCTGCTGCCGTTTGTGGTGTGCGCGCTACGATGCGCCGTCTTGGAGTGTAAACCCCGCCGGAAGGACCATCCCGATCGAAGCGATTCCCCGCCCAACGCCGTTGAACCCGAAGCGCTCGCCTCCGTACACATTGTTATTGTTGCTCGCGGGCATTCTGGCAATCCTTCCGTTTGTAGCCGCTCTGGGTGGGCCCTTCATCTGGGACGACAATGGACTTATCCTCAATAACCCGTACGTCCAGTCATTCTCGTTCTTACGGCGCTGGTTTACACACTCATACTTCGACGCGGGTCAGCCACTGCAATTGGGGGCAACGTATTTTCGCCCGTTCGCACTGGCATCATTTGCTCTGGATTGGCATTGGGGCAGCGGCAACCCAACGGCCTTTCACGCAACCAATATCCTGCTCCAATTCATCACGACGATAGTCGCCATTTCGGCGTTGGCGCGCTGGTCTGCTAGACCGATCGCGGCGTTGTTCGCCGGTCTGCTCTTCGCCTGGCACCCAACCAAGACAGAAAGCGTCGCGTGGATCTCGGGCCGTACCGATCTCCTCGTCGCCCTATTCATACTCCTCGCTTGCCACGCGAGGGCACTGCGCCCGAGTCGACCATATCTGAGCGTCAGCCTTGAGGGTCTAGCAACCATTGGAGCCTATGCATGCAAGGAGACAGCCGTCGTCCTCCCCGTGTTTATCGCTATTGAGACCTGGCTGGAAGTAAGACGACCTCCATTAACCATTCAAAGTGGACTCTCCATTTTGCGCGGATGTCTCGGCCAGATCTTGGTCTCCTGTTCCTACCTTGTCGCTCGCTCGTGCTGGTTGAGAATTGAGGGCAACTCTATCTCGGAGTTGGTTCCCATCAGTGGGTTCACTCACGTTGGGCTCGTGCTGCAGACGTTTGGCCGGGCTGTTCAAATAGCGTTTTTACCATTGACGCAAAAAGGACAACACGGGCTCGTCTGCTTCAATGCTCAGGGCAGGTTACAAATAGATTCGATTTACGCTCTAACCGGAGCCATAGCGGTCCTTGTGTTTGCTGTGCTCGCCGTGTGGTCTCGACGGCGACTGCCTCTTTTCACTTGGGGCTGCCTTATTTTTCTCGTCTCCTGGCTGCCCACATCTCACGTTGTCCCGACCCACCTCGCCTGCGACCTCTTCGAGAGATTCTTGTTTTTGCCGTTACTTGGTCTTGCCTTGGCTCTCTTGGCGATCCCCAAGGCGTCGGTTGATCGGCACTTTCGCGTCGCCCCCGTTATTATCATTTTTCCTGTACTGAGCTTTTGTGCATGGCGCTCCTATGCTCGAACGCTTGACTATGCGGATGCACATCGCTTCTGGGTTCACGAGAATCGAGTCAATCCGCTGAGTGTCGTGGCGCCCCTTGGGTTGCTGGACTCGCGAACATCGGCGATGCCCGTAGCGTCCGCATTGGCCTTGTTGGATCAATGCCACCGCAACGCGACTACTCGAGGGCAGATGGCGGAAGCTGTGCGGTGCGCGTTCGATGCAGGCGCGTATGTTGCCGACTTTTCCGCGGACCTCGACAAGCACACGCAAACCTCAGCCATCGAATTCTTCCGAGCTGTTGAGGAAGGCAAACCCACTGTGGCAGTGCTCGATAGCCCCATGGCTACCGTCAGGGTCGATCTGACTCAGTCATCGAACCGAGCAGCCCTGGAGAGCCGCCGCGGAGAAGCGCTTTCCCTTTTAGCAAGCCTCGAATCGCGCAGGCGTGATGCAAGGGCTGCGGACGACGCGCGCAAGGCGATTGCCGCCTGCTCCCTTTGCCGATACGTTCCCCGTGCAGCCAACGCTCTGGCTGCTTGCGGAGATATCCAAGAAAGCCTGAGGGCGCTCGAACGGCTATCCAATGTCTCGAAGTCACCTGGTGCAGCTCTAATGCGGCTGCAGATTCTTCAGTCCGCTGAGTGGCGGAAAAAGGCCCCCGGTCTTGCCGGACCTGACAAAGTGCATGCCGAGGCACAAGCTCTATTGTCCATCGGCCTTTTCGGTGCCGCCTACGAAATCCTACGCCCGCACCTCAACGAGTTCGAACAATTTCCCGAAATTGCGCGCGACTTCGCTCGAGTGGCGCTAAACGCGGGCAATGCACTCGAGGCACGAAAAGTTTTGCTCAAATTGCTACCTTCAAGCGAAGTTGACACACTTATCGATCATTGGCAAAAGGAGCGCACAACTGTGTATCCAAACTAGGCCGTGGCGGGTGAAGTGCAACTTTGGGTTGCCCAAGTTCGCCGCGAGTCCTCAACTCGTCGAACCTTCCGGTGCGGGTCCGTATGCCGGGTAGTGGGCAAGGGATTAAGGGACTCCCTCGAGCACCAATGCCAATTGGCCCAAGTTTAGAGGAGCTTGCTTCGGGCAGATAGATTGGCAAGAATTTCATCCCCACTTTTTATGTAGGACGATACTCTTGCGAGCGCAGTGCGAACCATGAAAAGTATACCCAGCAACGAATCGGTGGCCTCGCGGGCCTTCTTGTATCACGCGATGGCCATTGCTGGGGCCGCGGCGATTGTGGCCGCTGTATACCTGGATGTCCTTGATGCTCCATTCTTATGGGACGATTACCCATTGCTGCAACAAAACTGTGTTCGCTCGCTTTGTAAGGTCCAAGAGTACCTCAAATTACCGTTCTGGGATCTGAGCCTACGAACGCCTGGTACTGGACTACTATATCGTCCACTTACGACATTCTCACTGGCCATCGACCACGCGCTCTACGGTCTAAACGCGACAGGATTCCACGCGACGAATCTATTCTTCCACATGCTGAACTTCGTACTTGTTGCAGTACTGGCAGTTCGACTAGGGGCGAGTAGGGTCAATTCCGTAGTTTATTCATTACTGTGGGCATTGCTACCGCGTTTGGCCGAATCAGTTGCATGGATATCGGGTCGAACCGACATTCTTTGCACCTCCGCTGCGCTTTCATGCCTGTTGGTGTGGAAGTCAAACAGCAGCCGCAGGAGATTCATCGCCGTTGGTTTGGGGGTCTTGTCAGCTCTGGCGAAGGAAGCAGGGCTTGCGGCACTCGTTGGGCTAATCGCGGCCGAATACTTAACCTTGCCAAAACTGCATCGGTGGAGGCGTTTGGCATTGCCCGCAGTGGCAGCTGGAGCCTATCTCTACTTGCGTCATCGCGTTCTCGGCAGCTCAGGAGTGATAACATCTGTCCCACTGACGATTGCCCAACGAGTCATAACGGTTTTCGAGGCCATCGGGCGATATGTCTGGATGAGCGTTGACATGTGGCACCCAAGCTCGCAAATGGGGGTGGTGAGCGAGCCTCGATTCGGCTTCGTCGCGCTGGGTGTTATAATGATCGTGGGGCTAGCGGTCGGAACGTATCGACTTCGCCCCAAATATGGGCCATTTGCGGTAGCGGTGTTAGTGACGGGCGTTCTCCCAATTGTGTTCGTCATTCACTTAATCAAGATGCCTTGGATCGCGGTTGTAGGCGATCGCTTGGCCTACCTGCCCTGGACCATCGCCTGTTGTGGGTTGGCAATTGCTGCAACTCGAGTGCAAACCAGGGGCGGGCGATGGCAGTTTTGGCCGTCGGTGCTTACCGGCGTCGTGATCGTGACCTTGATTCCACGGACACGCTCGCGCGAACGTCTCTTTGCAGACGAGATCGACTTCTGGATTGATGCAGTTGCAACGACTGCGCCTTCGAATTGGGGTCCATCCATTTCTCTGTCCGGACTCTATCTCCGCGCTGGCTGGCCAGAGCGATCATTGGCAATCTTGGAATCATTAGATCAGCGCTGTCCCCCTCCGCTACAAATGCAGGTCCGGAGCGCCAAGGCAAAATCCCTGTGGCGGATGGGTCAATATCGGCGCGCCCTTGATCTCATTCAGAGGCCGGGCGAGCCTGGTTCACCTGAAACGCTGTTGATGAGTTCGAGGCTGCGAATGAGCCTGTTCGATGTTGAAGGAGCCGATTCTGATTGTAGCAGTGCGCTCCAAGCCTCCGATGGATCCGCGGATGCCGTACAGGTCAGGAGCACTCTTGAGCGTGCTAAACGGGTGGCATTAGAGATGGCTGGGAGCAACGATGGTAAGCCCAAGGATTGGCTGCGTGCACAATACGACATGCTCAGTGGGCGTCTGGTCGAATCGGAGCAGGAATGGCTCAGATTGCTGCCGCGGCAAGACGTGCCAACTCCGGCGGCCGAAGAGGGTCTAGCGTTAATCTGTGAGCTTGGATCTGCCGCGAGAGTCAGGGAGGCGTTGGCTACTTATAGGCAGCGGTCGGATTTCAAAACCGCATTGGCCTGGGGCTGTGAGGACAGGTTACGGTTTGCTGAGCGGCTCGATTCGCAGTGGGCTCACGTGACGAGGATTTTCAGCGGAAAGGAACTCTACTTCCGGTCATTGCCACGCCTTCGCGCCATTTTCCGAATTAGGCAATTCAGGACTGTTGTACGGAAGATGGGCGCGAGGGCAATTGCCAGTTGCGAAGTCGGCTCAACTTTGTGCTAAGTTTCTCGAGATGCGTCCCCTGACCCCCGTTGAAACGGTCTTGGTTGTAGCTGTAGGCGGGGCAATCCTTTGTGCAACGGTGCCAGCCTTCGTTCGCAACCTGCGGGCGTCGCGGTTGGCCGAGCCTATTGATGGCTTGAACCGGTTGGCCTCGCGAGCCTCCGCGCTGGCCGCCGGTCGCCCCACGGAATTGGCCTATCCGCCTTCGGTCGGGATGACGCCCAGTCGCGTGCCGGCGGGTATGAACCAGACGGATCCTGAAGGCACTTGGGACAACCCCACTTGGCGACTCCTTGACTTTCGATTTGTAACGCCGCACGCTTTTGCTTTTTCGTTCGAAAGCCAGTGTGCCGGTGATCAGAGTTCATTCGTTGCCACAGCGCATGGCGATCTCGACGGTGATGGGCTCCTTAGCACCTTCGAAATTCGAGGTTCGGTTAAGGCTGGTGGTGAGCCCGACATGAATAGTCTGGAGGTTTGGAGGGAAGTTGAGTGACATTGGAAACCTCGACAATATCCACGTCCAGCCCCGACCCGCCACTGATGACCACGTCTGCCCACTCAGGTCCAGCTTCATGCTGAAAGTTAGGCCGGGTCTTTTCGTAGTGGCGTGCCTTTTGGTGGGGAGTGTTATTTCGCATTCAGTAAGGGGAGGGCTGGCACGTGATTTTGCCAATGCCCGCACCAAACGAGATATCTACGCGCTGCCGTCGCCGCGGCAAGCGGTTGTGTTTAGCTTAGGATATCGATCAGCAATGGCCGAGTTGATTTTCTCCCACCTGCTGGTGGAGTCGGGTTTGCACCTTCAGGAGCATCGCCGTTTCGATACGCTCGGTGCCTACCTGAATACGGTGGTTGCACTAGATCCCAAGTTTGCGACTCCATACCATTTGGCAGATACGTTGCTGACTTTTCAAGTGGGCAAGGCCACGTTGAACGACTTCAAACAGGCTCGCGCCATACTAGAACGCGGCATGAAAGAGTTACCCTATGATCAAGAGCTACATCTAACTGCAGGGCAATTCATGGCTTTTCTGGCGGCTCCTCGGGTCGAAGAATTTGCCGGAAGCGAGGAGGCCGAACGATGGAAGCTTGCCGGGGCTCGGGCGCTAGCGCGCAGTTGCGAATTGATTGGTCACAATGAAGACATTCCCTATCAGTGCATTACCGCAGCGCACTTGTTCGACAAGGCAGGCGAGCGCCAAGCCAGTGAGCGGTTCTTGGAGCGGGTGCTCGCGGTCAATGACGATGACAGAGTTCGCGAATTGGCCTTTGGATACCTTGGTCGGAGCCTCGGCAAAGCCGAGAACGAAGCTGCCCAACACCGATTTAACGACCTCGACCTAATTCGCAAGTCTGAGATGCCATTTGTCGGAAAGAATCGCTACCTGCTCTTACCGCCGCACTACGATCCTTATGCCTGTGTTGGTTATCTGGGCGACACTAACGCGAAATGCGCTACGAGCCTTCTCGAGTGGCACACTCGCAGCGAACAAACTTCCAGGTAAAACCCTTGGGCCCAGTAAGTGGTATCGACAATCCCTCCCAATCAATCCGAACTGACCGTAGAATCGGGGCAATCAGAAGCTGCTCGGCAGCCATCGGCCACCAAAGTACCGTGGCGATTTGCAGCAATTATCTTAGTGGCGATAACTTTTGCGGGTTCGATGGCATTCTTTGGTCTGGGTAATAACGCATTTTGGGACGACGAGGCGAACACGGCCCTATTTGGCCGCAACCTGTTGCAGACGGGAAAACTTACCGCATTCGACGGCAACAACGTAATTGGTTTTCGACAGGGAGCCGAGCTCGATTCGAACCTGACGAATGTATATATGCCACCCGTTCAATACTACGTGGCGGCGCTCGGTCTGAAACTCCTAGGTGCCACCACCGTCGGTGGCCGATTTCCATTTGTGCTAGCGGGCTTGGCAACGATTGCCGTTCTTGCGGTTTTTGCTCGGTGGCACTTCAAAAATAGCGTTCCGCTGTGGCTGCCTCTGCTGCTTTTGGCGGCAAACCCGGCATATCTTAATGTTCATTCGACAATGTCGATACTACTCAGTTGTTGCCCTTTTAACCGTTACAATCCTTGCGGTCTTTAGCCACCAAAAGCTAACTTTGCGTGCCCAGATTGTGGCGACGGCAACTGGCGCGTTGACCGCGTCAGTACTCATGTTCACGAACTATCTCGACGCTGTCGCGCTTTCGGCAGTTTTGCCTACTTTCTTCGCGCTACGACGCTACCGAACTCGGGCAAACTTCGCCTTCGTGGGTTTTGTCTATTTGGCGATGCTGCTGGCAGGTGCTTATGTATTAACCACCGCTAACCCCCTGGTTGTTGGTGTCAGCTATAAGAACACGGTGACTGGTTTGCACCGAGTGGCATTGCTACTTTGGTGGCATATCGAGGGCCTCCCTCACTTTGAGTTTTTCCCCTTGGCCACACCGGCACTTTTGCTGATCTTTCAATTCATTCTTCGAAAAAGTCCAGCGACTCGCCTGGTACGCGAGTCGCTCCTGTTTTGTGGCGTCCTCATCGTATATAGTATGGCAATCGTGGCATTCTCGCCGCAAACCGTAACCGGCAATACTCGGCTTGCCGACATGCGATACGTGGTTGCATTGATGCCCATTGGGGCTATGGCCACCGCAGGGGTACTGACCACTGCATGGTACCTATCGGGCACGCTCGGGCCCGTACTTGCCGTGGTTACCGGCAGCCTGATCCTTGGGACGAATCTATTTACATCCGCATGGGCGGGCTGGCAGCCTCTGCGTTCGAGCCTACTTGAATACTTGGCGGAAAATTCTCATGACTACACGACAGGCAATGAAGCCATTATCGAGTATGTCAGAAAACTTCCGCAGTCATCGGTTATTCGGGTCATCCCTGATTTCATGGCATACCCGGTCATGTTCTACGTTCCCAATCAACACTACTGCTGTCAGTTGAGTGACGACTTTCAGACAAAGGTTACGCGAGATACGCGTTTGCCAAATTATGTGTACTTTAGCAAAGTGTTGCCCGACTACATTCTCGTAGGGGCAGACGTTGAACCACAGCAGCTGTTACTTCAGTGCGCATCGGCATTCGGTCCCGGCAAGTATCATCTGCTGCCATCCTTTGGAAGGGACTTTCGTGACAATTCACGTCCTGAAATTCCATGGCACTCTTTTGGTCCACCGCCAAATGGCAAGAGGGGTTTCACGGTTTTGGAACGCCTTCGGACGACGTTGCGAAAGTAGCGACAGCTGCTCCAACTCGCGTTTACTGCGCCGTTCAAGTGGCGGTCGCGAAGGACCAGTTATTGGATTCGAGTCTGCAATCCTCAGCGTTTTCACGGATGCTCCCTTGGCGCGGCGGCTTGGTCGAGATCTGTCCGTAGCTCCACGGCTAGCTTCTTGGCCTTCACTTTGGCGAGATTTTCCTGCATAACCGGATCGTTGGGGAAGTATTGAAGCCCGCGTCGTAGCACCCATTCTGCGCGGTCGAGGTTGCCCTGTCGTGCCTCGAGTCGTGCAAGATTGTTCGTCGCGCGACGCGACGCGTCGTCCTTACCCTGCGTGCGGCGCCAAACCTCTTCGAACGCGTTTCGAGCAGGCTCGACGTCCCCTTGGGCTTCAAGAGCCATCGCCAATTGATAGGGCGCAACGCCGCTGTATGTAGTCTTGCGAGTCGCGTCGGCAAACACGAGGGCACTGTCGCCGAATAGCGATGCTCGCTCGACCGTTACCGCAAGACAAAAACCCAAAAATATCAAACAGACAGTGGCCCCAAGTCTTGGTAAGTATTTGGCAAGTTGCAAAAGTACGACGCCCAGCGAAAGGACGCTCCACCACAGATACCGATCTGCCATTTTGTTTTGAAGTTGGGCAATCAATTGGCTCACCGGCAATAGCGGAATCAAGAAAAACCCGAGTGTCAACAGCAATATCGGCCGCTTTGCGCGCCACTGATGCACCGCGAGTACCACGCTGACGGCGATGAGGAGATTGCTCAAAATTGCTAGAGGCCCCCAAGCGGTCCTTATAGGAACCTCGTGCACTAGGCTGCAGCTGAGTGGCCACAACAACACGCCGATATAACGCAGCCATACGGGACCCATCGTAATAAACGCGCTCGAGACGTTGCCGCTTTCGCTCGGTTGCGTCATCCCCACCATCTGCCCGACGTAGAGGTGAATCGGCATAATTGCCAAAACTGCGAATAGACTTGCCCCAATCACCTTGAAGTCCGGGCGCCTTTTCCCCCAGAGGTCGAATAGCGGTAAAAGCAAGGGCAGGGCGACGCTCATCGATTTCGACAACATTGCGAGCAAAAACCAAAACGGTGTCCAAAACAGCGCATGTGATCTGCGCGACGCATATGCATGCATCGCCAAGGCGGCAAACAACATCGCCAAGAGATCCTTTCGCCCCGCTAACCAGGCGACGCTCTCTACATGTACAGGATGCAGTGCAAATACGGCTGCAACCAGCAGTGCTGATAATTCGTGTTGTAGCGCGGCCCGCATCAGCCGAAAAACGACGACGATTGCGCCCAGATACAGGGACAGGTTTACGAGACGCAATGGCAACGGCGAGATTCCGGTCAACCAAGCTTCGATCAGGTGACTGGTATCGCGCAGCGGGAGATACTCGGCTCCGAAACGCAGTCGACAGGGCAGGGAAAAGTCAGTCCAAATTGCCCAAAGTCCGCGCCAACTCGGGTGTTGCAGCACCCGGTTGGATTCGAGCAACCAAGGATCATCCATGTTCAAAAAGCCGCCGCCGAGCGAGGGCAAATATGCCAATACCGTCAAGAGCAGCAGCAGTATGAGGCAAAGTCGCACCCACCATTCACTGCTGCGCTTGGCAGGCAACTTTGTGGCAACGGCCGTCATCTGCCGACAATTCTATCAGGGAATTCTCGCGGGTACTTATCAATATGAATTGACGGCACGCGGGCGCCGTAATTTCTCGGCCTACGGAGCGTGAGCCGGAGCGTTACGAAGGAAGAAAGCAAAGTAACGATTGCCGATGGCAACGCTCATTGGCGTATACATACGTCGAAATTTCTCGCTATAGAAAAGCTTTCGATCCCCCGGTAGGAATGGAAACCAGCGCCCAAACCAAGGCTCGAATTGGGCAGGGCTCAGTTGACGCGTTGTGAGTACCGGAAGCCCGAGCAGTATGATGTCGGGTTGGCGCGACAGCACGTAATCTGCGTCGTGCTTCTCATGCCCGATGGCGCCTAGGCCCAGGTTTTGGCGATGATGGGCGATATGCACGTTGTTTAACCCCAACATGTCTAGTGTGCGAAGGCCTGATACAAAGGGCACAATTCCCGCGGCGTTGAGCGCGAGCAAAGTATTGGGGGTTGCGTTCTGACGTAACCACTCGCCCACCTCGAAGTAGTCGGCATTTATTCGACCAATTGCGGCGACGCGGCTCCACTCTGACTCCAGCCGCCGGCTGAAAAGGGTTCGAGTTGGCAGAAACTGAGCCGCAAACGTAAAAACGATCCACGCTGCGATGAGGCCGGGGCTTGCCATGGCGGCTCGCCGAGTGCGCCATCGCGCACCCAACTCGCGAACTGTTGCGACAAGTGCCACCGCTCCGCAGGGAAATGCCGGCAAAAATAGCCGAAAATACGGAAACGCATCACCGCCAACGAAAATCGCGTTCAAGAACGCTACTAGTACAACGGCTGCCAAGATCCGCCAAACTCGCTGCCGGCGCACTATGCCGAGCCCGACTGCCGCTGCAAAGGGCAACCAAAATACTTGTGAGGTCAGAAACACCTCCGCGTGCACAAAACCCGCTTCGAACAGAGACACGGACGGTGCTGCTTTAGCGTAGTAAGTATTGGGAAAAGGATAGCCAAAATACCAATAGCGAGCACCAAAGAAAGGAATAAACAGGGTCAAGAAGCCGATGCCCAATTTAGTCATATCTCGCCGCGACTCACCGCAAAATATGGCGATTGCTACCGCCGCTACATAAGCGATCGCTTCCGGTCTTGTCATGGCAGCCAGTCCGAAAAGCAGCCCCGCGAGTAACGAGGCTCGGCCATTTTTCTCGATGATGGCCAGGCGCACGGCTCCTGTTATCAGCGCGGCAAAGGTCGTCGTCTCCATGCCGCTGCCCGAATAGTAAGCCCAGGTGCCACTTGCGATAACTCCGGCGACTGGCAGAAGTTGCCAGCCATCGGAGTCATGTCGGGCGACGCAGGTTCGTGACAGACTCAGTGTGGTCAAGGCGAGCGCTATTCCCCCAATAATGGAGAGAAACTGCGACATCGGTGCCAGCGGCAAACCCAGTTTTGCAACAGCTGCGAGCAATACGGTCCAAGATAGACTCGTGCACCCCTCTACTCGCTCGCCCACGTTGTACACGAATCCAAGTCCGGAGGCTACGTGCTGCGCATAGCGATAGGTGATGTACGCATCCTCGAATGGAGACATGTGGACAACCGCATGCAAGGCTCCGAGTGCCAACAGAAGTATTGTCAGTAGTCGCAGGCTTCTTAGATAAGGGCGGACATGCGTATGGCTCTCGGCCACGTCGAGTTCTCGGTTGGGAGTCATATTAGAGGAAGAGTTCTCCCCTGGCTCATTCGATGGGTTCGGTAAAGGAGCAGGAGACACAACATGCAGCAGCACAAGCTGGCTACGCAGGCCGGAGCGAATGACCCTTCCGAGTATTCCAATTCGAGCTGGTGTTTGCCGGGCGAGACCATCAGCGCCATCACGAATGCATTCGCGCGAAGAATCGGCGCCGAAGCATTGTCCACTTTAGCCGAAAAGTTAGGGTGATAGCTGGCGTTGACGATGACGTATCCCGCTTTGTGTAAATCACATTCCAAAAGCATGCGATCATTGGGAGGTGCCTTCAAATGACAACCCCCGATGCGCTCGGGCGCGTTGTCGGATTTCAATTCTGAGCCGAGCCCGTCAACAACTGCAAGGAGTCCACGCGCAACCCGCGGATCGCGTAGAACCAGTTGAGCCTCGTCCTGGCTGTTGACCCGCATGACGGTTGACACAACGTACGCAAACGGTAGAGCGTGCGTGTTCTCGTAAACGACAGCTCCGATTGGACGAATGCCGTGAAGGGCATGCAATTCGCTGGCCGCCCCAATTGGCAGATGTGAGGGAAGTACCAAATAGCGCACGCCGAATACGTCGAGCATCTGACGCCTGAAGGGCCCGATGTTTCTCCAGAACTCATACTTGGTTCCCTCTTCCGATGAAAGATAGGAATCGGCATAGCTAATGCCAAAATTTACGCCAAGGTCCTTCATGAGGCTGTTGCTGATCGCCTCTGCCTGAACGAAGCCACTGGCGGATGCGATTTCCGGAATATCGAGTGCGGCTACATCGTGCATCATGCGCGCGGGCTCGCCGCTCGGTGTGCTTGCTCGGAGTTTCTTCGCTAGCTCCGGCTCGGCGTAGACCCGCGCGGGTACCGTCGCATAGGCGCCCCAGTTGGAGTAAACGATTTCCAACCCTGCGACACCGAGCAAGAGTACCAGGTGAATGCGATGAAAGCTGCGGCGAGCCAGTACCAAAAGCACCGCGACCAAGATTACAAACACGAGCTCGAAAGTCAGCGCGTGGCGTAAAATGCGAGTTGCCTCGTCCACCGTGATTGCCGGCCGCCGTTCGTGCAATGCGCGAGCGGCAATCGGCGACAAAACGAGACCTGACAGGAGAACTACGCCCGAGAGAAGTGCAACGGTGCTAGGCAGTCGCAGGGTTGGTTTGCTACGCCAAGCATCAATGCCAGCTGCGCCCAGTAGCGGGAGGATGGCAGCAGCTAGGCCGAATATTTTCGCCGGGTAGCGGAAGTATTGCGCCATCGGCACATGCCTGAAATAAAGCGCGAACACTGGAGAGTGCCGGCCAAGTGCCAGCAGTATCGCAAGTATCAGCAATAAGCCGAGGGCGCGAACCCAATAACGATGCCTTGCCCGTGAAGCTAGCAATCCCACGACCGCAAACATCAGCACGGCAGAGCCGAAATATGGCGACGCAATCCACGGGTCGCGGTTCAAAAGGGATTCTTCATTGTCCATGAAGTATCCCAGAAACTCGTCAAAGCGAATCGGATTACCGAATAGATTAGGCACCAACAATTCCAGCAGCCGCAGCGGGTGCAGTGACCAATGGCTGGCCTCGGAAAGCAGAATGCCGGCTGCCCGTCGGCTACGCGGTATTAGCTCGAGCGCTGGCAAAATCTGAGGCAAAGCTACGCAAATTGCAAAGCCTACACTGACGCCAACGCTCAAGAGGCGTCTCAATTTTTGTTTGAGGCGGCACGGAAAAGCCACAGCGAGCGCAACAACGAACCAACCCGTTAACACGACACCTTGAGGTTCGCCGCTTAGAATCTGGAGCGCCCATACCAACCCAGCCAGGGCTGCGTCACTCGTCCGCCCGCTGCGCTGGGCGCGTAGTGCCGTCAGTGCGACCAGCGGCAGCCAGGCGAGGCTCATCATGTAGTTGGCTACCCAAGTCAGACTGACCATGTACCCGCCCAATGCGAATGCGATGGCACCAACGGCACTTGCCGACGGCGTGACCCGAAGCATCCTCAGCAGGCACCAGGCCCCCACGATTGCTATCACCGCGTGACTAACGATGAACACGCCCACGCACCAGGGCGCCGGCAGCAGCAAAAGCAAATTGAGAGGGTAGAGCACGCCGTTCGAAGGGTTGGCAAGAAATGGCATGCCCATGTCGAGTTGTGGCAACCATTGAGGCAACTCGAATGCGAGCAAGCGAGAGCGCAGCAGCAGGCGCATCGGGTAGACGACCAGCTGCGCGTCCTTCAAATAGAAGGCGCGCCCAAGCAGCACGACGGGTGCGTAAAATGCGATTACTAGTAGCGTGAGCAGAAGCGGCGCTAGATACTTTCGAGTCGACGGCGCATTGAGGCGAACCCGGGAGCGATCAATAGGAGTCAGCCCCAATCTCGGCATTGACGCGAATTTATCTCAATCGAGCCGCGCGGGATATAGAGTGGAAATCTCCTGCTGTCCCGACGGCGCCGGATTCGTCGGTGACGTGAGGCGCAGGAATGGCTTTCCGTGAGAGCACGGCAAAATCGCAAAATCAGCGCCTCATTTCGCGGCGGCTTGTGCCCCGCCAACTACCATCGCTTACGGAGAGAATTACGGGAAACGTGTTGCAGCGGTCTGGGATTGGCCAGCGGCTACGGTTACCGTCACGACCTTTCGCCCGTGCTCGGGGTGGACGAAGACCACCGTATGTGTGCCGGCAGGAACGGAAAGACCCATCTTGGGAGTCGAGCCCATGGGACGGCCATCGACAATCACATTGGAGACGGGAATCGAGTTGACGTTCAGTGTTCCCGTACCAGCCGCTGGTGCAGCTTTGGTCGGCGTTGTGGCAGTCTTAGTTGAAGCCGTCTTGGTGGGTGCGCTCGGTGTGGTGTCGCCCATTCCCGAGAGGAAGCCTGGCTTCTTGGTGCCGCGAGGCGTTGCCGCGACGGCAGCTCCGGATGCAACCCTGGGAGCGGCCACTTCGGGTGTTGTGACGTCTTCCACTGAGCTGCCTGAACTCGAGCCGTCACCACTCGGCGACTGGCCCGGCTTGTACAAGTCGATCTTGAACGTGCGCTCGGCGATGCCATCGTCGAACTTGAGTGGCGCTTGGTAGTCCGTGTAGCCCTTCTTGGAGGCGACTAACTTCCATTCCTTTTCGGTTACGATGTCGATGCGCGTGGGCAGTTTCGTCAAAGCGCGCTTTTCCGATCCGCTCACCAAAATCACTTTGGCGCCGTCGGCGTTCGTGCCAGGCTCGATGATAGCTAGCCCGCGGAGAACCTTGAGTTTGAGCGGACCAACCAACTTCTGATCGTCAGTTGGCACGGTGACCTTTTCTTCGTACGTTTCATAACGATCATTGCCCCCAACTTTGATCGAATGCTCGCCTGGGGATATGTCCTTGACTTCCTGCGGCAATACCCCGACCTCTTTGCCGTCCACCCAGAGCTTTTGCCCGGAGCCTTCGGAGGTGACTTTGAGACCCCCAGCGGCCGAGGCTGGGCTAAGGTCGATGTTGACGACGATGTCCTCGCCTGACTTGATGCTAACTGGCTGATCTGCCGGGTTAGCATAACCGGGCGCCTTGATCTTCACGATGTGCGCGTTGCCCGTCGACAGATCGCGTACAACGCAAGGGGAAGTGTCGCAGCGTTTGCTACCGTCCACGAATACTTGAACGGAATCGACCTGTTTTTTACCGGGGCCGGCAACCGCTACTACGAGGCCGCCTTGACGTGGGAAGAACAAGAAGAAGCATATCCCCACGATTACAAGTGCACCTACTCCGAGTGCGAACATTACCGCCGGGCTCATCTTGCGCGGCCGCAGCATGCGGTCGTCCATTGCGCGCACGGCCGCAACTGCCGCTACTGATGCTGACGGGGGCGGCGGCATGGGCCTCGACGCCGGTGGCGCCGAAGGCACTGGTTTCAGAATTGGAGCGGAAGTGGGGCTGGGAGGCGGGGGCGATGCCGGAATTGCTGGCCGCACAGAAGCCATGGCGTATGGCGCCGTTTGGGACATGCCCGGCGGAGGCGGCGGGGGCGGTGCGGAAGGGCGATGGCTAGCCCCGCCAAATCCCGGTGGCGCGGGAGGAGGTGCAGCGGACGGTCTGAACCCCCCCGGCAGTGATGGCGCTGAAGGCATACCGGGCGCAGGAGCGCTAGGCAGAGGTGCCAGTGGCGGCATCATAGGCGCTCCCGCCGCAGGCAGTGGCGCTCGCCGCCCCATGATGGCGTCTTCGGCGACATGCTTGTCGAAGATGGCGGTCTTTTCGTCGTCGTCGTCCCAATCAATATCCATTGAGTTCGTCGAGCCGCTCGTGCTCGACGTTGTCATGGGCACAGTGGGAGTGAGACCTAGCGAAGGAGGAGCCGGTGGCTTTCCCGGTAATGATGGCACGGGCATGCTTGGCACGGCTGCCGATGGGGGCATGGGAGCCGGCATCGCGTGGGCGAGGCTGCCCATGGACGGCGGTGGCGGAGCTACTGCGCCGAATGAGGGCGTATGCGGAACTGGTGGTGCGGATGGCGGCAGTGGCGGAGGGGCCGCTGGCATCGAAGCCACCGGCGGCGGAGGAGGCGGTCCACCAGAAAATAATGGTGGCGGCGGAGGAGGAGGAGCACCTCCAAACGAAGGCACCGCATGTGAATTTCCCCCGGGCGACGCATGGGGAGGAGCTGCAATATTGCCAGGCACGCCTGACGGTAAAGGCGGCGCTGCGTGTTGAGGAACCGCACTCGGAGCGGATGGCGGAGTTGCCGCTATACCGTCCTTTGGAAGTGGCGGTGGTGGTAACCCGAGCAAAGTCTTCTGCCGAATTGGTGGCGGAGCGGCTTTGCTCACCGGCGGGGCTGGAGGCAAACTGGGCGGCGGTGGGGGAGGCGGCGCCGCGCCAAATGCCGATGGTGCGGGGCCGAGCCCCGTAGAAGAAGACTTCCTCGAGAGAAATCATCGAAGACGTCGAGATCCGATCCGCCCTTGTCACTCATGATGCGGTCATTCTCCTGAAATGTCGGATGTTGGCACAAGTAAACTGTCAGCCGGCATACAACCTAGCTCGAGTGCCACGAAGCGACTCGCAACGAGGACCGGCGCATCCAGTGCCGGCAACACCCAAAAAGACAGTCGCATCGTGCGTACGGCGTACACTACAACCGAGTCCTGCAATTGGCGAGGGACAAATCACCACTTTTTGTGGTTCTGAGGGCCATGAATCGCGCACCCCTCCGGTAAGGCGTATGCCCCAATGACCTGGTACCGATCACGCAATTTTCGCTTATAACCGGGTGCTCTTCCCGTTACCAGGCCCGGACCTGGTCAGGGCTCCCTCTCAGTTGCGGGGTCCGAGACTGGTAGCTCAGATAAATTTTTCTCGGACTCGGGAGTCACTGGCGATGCGCCTATTCCATCGGTAGCCGGCCGGGCCGCCTTGGGTTGCTTGGAGTATCGAAGCCTTTTTTCCTGCAATGGAATCCATTCTTTCGCTGAAACTATCGGTGTGTCCTCGAAAATTCGCATTCCGTGCGGACCTGCTTGCCGAGCGAATCCGATCGCGGTTGGCGAACTCGGCACGCGAGCATCGAGCTTGATGCTGATCGGTTGGCCGAAATACAGCCTCGCATGGGCACCTACTTCATTGAGGACGCGTTCAAGGGTCGCAGCGTCGCGTGAATGGTCGACGCTGCCTGACAACTCAACATACACCCAAATCTGGCCACTGAGCTGACCGAGTGCGGCTACTGCGCGGGCCATCCTCTTCGGGTCTTCGGTGCCTGATGCCAATCGACGTGCGTCGTTGCCCGGACTCTCTGCCTCCAATTTCATCATGCCCTTGGCAAACCAAAGCCCGGTCGAGTTCGCGCCGGATTCATTCGGCTCGATACTGAAGATCGCGGGCGACTTAGTCTCGGTCCGTTTTGCCAACTGAAGCCATTTGTAATCCATTGCGACGAGGGTGGCATGTACATTGGGTCGGGCAGGATCAGGGCGATATCGAGTAGTCGCTATTGCCGGCGGCCAACCCTGTTGGGACAGGTTTTTGGTTTGCCAAATTCCTTCACCCGCTTCGTGCGGCTCGGTGGGCACCTTGAGTGCTGGCAAGGGCAACAGGGGCCGTTCCGTTAGGTAGAAAAAGTCCCGGGACTCCGTTCGGACGTAGCGTGGGAAGTGCATCAAATTCATGAACCGGATCATTCGGCGACTCATGTATTCCCAGCCATTTGCGCCTTGAATGTCGCCTCTTGCCTCCCACTGCGAGTCGAGCTTTCGACCCAGATCCGGTAGATTACCTTTGCGGCCAACTCGATAAAACTCAAACCCAGTGTGGCCTGGGTTCATGTCAAGTTGAAGTCCGTATTGACAGCGGGCCGCTTGCATGGCGGTTGCCAAATGGATCGAGTCGATGCCCGAGCCATAAAGGTAACCTACGAACCCTTCGCGAGTAAGACATAGCCCCGTACGTACTGTGCGCGTTGCATCCTCCCAACCCGGAGGGACGCCTCCCCACCAGGTTCGGTGGTAGGGGTTCACGAGATCGTCCATGACCAAAGGCGTCAGATTCTGTCGGAAGGAGGTAATTGATTCGGGAATGCTGTCGTCGTTGGGCCATGTGCCAAATGCCGTTGCACCATCCTCTAGTCGAGCAACTGTGGCGGCGTAGGGCTTAGGAGGCAGGTAGACTACCTGGTCTGCCATCATTCCGAATTCGCCGTGGGTTGCCTGAAATCCCCCATTGAAGGCGCCAACGAAGCCTGAAATAACGGCGTCATCTCGGGGGACCTGGCCTGGACCAGTTTCGCCGGTGGCGGTTTTGGGTTCGCGCGTCCCACTCATCGTATGTAGTTCGACGTGACGTGGATCCCACAGGACAATGAAGACTTTGGAGTACGGACGTTCACGATCCGTGCGAATGAATGAAAATAGGAAAGGGACTGGTATCCCTTCTCGAGTAAAGATGAATGGATCGCGATTGAGTTCTATCCATTGCCCTTCGTGGGGGAGCACGTCCTTGAGTACGGGGGTCATGCTCGATGGAGGCCAACCGCTTTCTGGGTCCGTGCGATTGTTGACCGCGCCTTCAAGGACGGATCCTAGTTCTTCGTTGAGAGATGAAAGCCCGTTGTCGTGAGTAACACGCCCGCGCAGGCGTTCAAAGCGATCGGCAGCATCAAATGCCAATGTTTTGGCCAATTGCATACGGTCGTTACCGAACCAGGGCAGAGCTCTTGTTCGATCTACGGCCCAAGTAATTAGACTGCCTGGGTGACCAATCGACTCGGGCACTTGAACCACTCGCCCGCCGTTGGAGCTGGACACGTTTGAATCCAATTTGAATTGCATCTCGTCGATGCGCGCGCACGCGACGCCCCCATCAAACGCAATGTAGACGTGCTTCGCGGGAGGTTTGATTCGAAATTCCTGGCGCGCGACGCCGGAGAATTGTCCCCAATCTTGAAGCCATGTGAGATGCAACTGCGTGCGAGCAAGCCAATTTAGTTCCTCGGTCTGAGTTAGGTCGATGCCTTTCAAGTCGACGGTATGAATGGCCGTTACATCGTCGCCGACGCTGACGGTCCAAGCAACCCTGTCGCCAGAAATGCGGACTTGAGCCTCATCTACTGCGGCTGTGTCGGACAAATTGTCGAACTCGGGATATAGCGAGAAGACGCCCCTCGGGGCTCACCCGGACGCGCACGAGCAATATATCGGAGGGTTCGCCCGTCCTGTGGGCGCGCAAAACGGCACGTGGCCGATACCCCAGGGCCCAACCTCCCGAATAGGGCCTATCGACCCAAAGTACCTCACGGGCGTCCCCAGTCCAACCTTGCATTACCAGGGCTTGGACCATGGCTTGCGACAAAGATGCCTGCTGCCGAGCTCGAGAGGGCACAGACGGGGAACGTGTCGCGAAATATAGCCCTAGCGCGAGAAGGGGCAAGAGCGGACGAGCGAACTCATGGGGCATTCGGCGGCGCCGGCCCTGCTACCACCCCCTTAGGATAGTGGCCAGCCGCGGGTGCAATTCGGTGCCATAGGAAGTAGACTAACCTACGTGACATGGCTTAGGTCTCTAAAGCACACCCCCCTCTGGCACATTCTATTTGCCAGCAAACGGCCCAGTGGAAATCGTAACGCAATTTCGAGACGTCTTTGGGTGGGCGTACTCCTTTGCGCCGCAGTGAGTTGCTTGTCACCCACGTTGCCTTTGCCTCCACCGGATAGGCCGACAATTGAGGGGCCCGACGCGAGTGGAAACGTAACACTGAGTGGCATTTCATTGCGAGGTGCCAATGTGTACGCCGACAATCTTGTTACTGGGGCTAGCTCGGGGCAAAGAGCCGATATGCAAACGGGCAATTACAGCTTCAAGATCACAGCTCAGGTTGGCGATGATATGGTGCTATTTTACACGTACGAATCTGAATCGAGCGACAGGACGTACTTTACGATACCTAACCCGGTTCGTGTGACCAACCTCGCCGATGGCGGCACGATATACGCAGACGCCGGCGCTCGCTAAGGTGACACAACACTTAGCCGGCGCCGAGGCACGATGGCCGGCGCTGGTTCGATCGCATTGCTCTGCTCCTGATCATCGTCGTCCAAGGTTCCGACCAAATCGTACTCTCGGCAATCCGTGAACGTGACGTTGCGCATCGTTCCGGGGAGTGCCTCAGAGCCCGACAAAAACACCTTCCCGTCGATCTCAGGTGCCTGGCCCCAATGTCTGCCTTCCATCACCCAATCATTCTCGTCGCTAGGTCCTTCGATGAGAACCATCCGTTGCTTGCCGATGAGCACTCGGTTCTTCTGCTTGCTGATCTTGCGCTGTAGCGACATGAGCTTACGCGCGCGCGCTTCGGCTGTTTTCCTCGGTACCTTGTTTTCCTGAGAATAACTCAACGTTCCCGGTTCATCCGAGTACTGAAAGACTCCCATGTGATCGAATTGCGCAAATTTGAGAAATTCGCAAAGCTCTTGAAATTCCGAATCAGTCTCGCCCGGGTGACCCACGATGAACGTGGTTCGAAGCGTAGCTTGCGGTAGTTTCTGCTTCAATCGTTCGACCACTTGAAATATTCGAGGGCCGCCGTGTCCGCGACGCATGCGCCTAAGCATACCGTCGGCGACATGCTGCAACGGCATGTCGATATACGGCAGCACTTTGCCATGATTTGCCATGATATCGATGAGTTCGTCGTTTAAGGTCTCCGGATATAGGTAGTGCAGGCGCAGCCATTGCAGTCCCTTGACTTCCGTGAGCCTTTGAACGACGCCGACCAGCGTCGCCCCGTCGGTGCGGTCACGGCCGTAGGCGATTGTGTCCTGCGAAATCAGATTGATTTCAAGCACGCCGGCAGCACACAGACTCTCAACCTCGCGCTGAACGTCATCGATTGACCGCGATCGCTGCAGGCCTCTCAGGCTTGGTATCGAGCAGAACGAGCATTTTCGGTTGCAACCTTCGGCGAGTTTTACGTAGGCACTGGCGCCGCGCGTCGAGAGTATTCTCGGATCAGTGGCACTCATCAACCAATCGGCGGGGTTGCCCACCCAGATGCGCTGTGCGTCGCCCTTCAAGACACGCTCGAGTTTTGGAGCATCGCTCGAACCAAGGAAGTGGTCGACCTCGGGAAAGCCCTCCGCTAACTCTTCGGGGTGCCGTTGGCTTAGGCAACCGGTTACAATCAATTTGCTGCATTGCCCGCTTTGCTTTTGCTGAGCCAATTCGAGTATCGTGTCAACACTTTCTTTCTTGGCCGCGTCAATGAATCCACAGGTGTTTACGACAATTACTTCGGCACGGTTGGCTTCGCTAACATGCACGTAGCCCGCACGCATTGCCACGCCAAGCATGACCTCGCTATCGACCCTATTCTTGGGGCAGCCGAGGCTGACAAAGTGAATCGTACGATCGGTCATGCTAGTCGCTCAACGTTAGCTAATCTTTGGCGAAAATCTTCGAAATCCGTAAGGTACCGGAAATGACGCGCGGGGGCCTGTGCATTGCGCAAAAGTTGATCTGAGCTTTCACCCAAATCACCCTGTCATGTTTCGACGAAAACGCTCAAATAGATACAGCGCGTCGTGGGGACCAGCGGCGGCTTCCGGATGATATTGCACGCTGAAAGCCTGCGCGTCGGGCACGGCCAGCCCTTCACTGGTGCCGTCATTTAGGTGCAGGTGAGTTGTTTGTGCTCGCCCTTTCAAGGACTCGACGTTGACCACAAACCCATGATTTTGAAGAGTTATTTCGACCCGCCCGGTTTCCAAGTCCTTGACCGGTTGATTGAGTCCGCGATGCCCGAACTTCAGCTTGAATGTCGAGCCGCCAAGAGCCAAGCCGAGCAACTGATGTCCTAAACAGATTCCAAAGATGGGCTTCTTTCCAAGAAGTTCGCGTATCGTCGCAATGGCGTAGGTAACTGCTGCGGGGTCGCCAGGCCCGTTCGAAAGAAATATGCCGTCAGGCGACAAGTCTAGGATGTCCTTAGCTGTCGTGGTCGCGGGCACGGCTGTTACCCTGCATCCGAGGTTGACGAGGCATCGCAGAATGTTACGCTTGGCTCCGAAATCCATTGCCACCACATGCAGTACGGATGCGCGCGCAGCTGGGCTTCGGTGAGCATTGAAATCAAACGGCACCGCCCACGAGCCGCGCGCTTCCGAAAACGAATAGCTGGATTGAGGGGTTACACGTGCCGCCAAATCCAAACCCTCCATATTTGGAGCCGCACGCGCACGGTCGATCAATGTGTCGGCCGACTCGCTTCCGATGCAGCCATTCTGCGCTCCTTTGTCCCGAAGGTGCCGTGTGAGCCGGCGCGTATCGATTCCGCCGATGGCCACGATCTCGTGACGCCGCAGGTAGTTGTCGAGGGATTCCGTGGCGCGCCAATTTGAAGTGGAATGGCTGGGATCACGCATGATGAAACCCGCCACTTGCGGCCGACTGCCGATGCTTTCGTCGTCTTCGGCGTTGATACCGGTGTTACCGATTTGCGGTGCAGTCATGGTAACTATCTGGCCGCAGTACGACGGATCGGTCAGGACCTCTTGGTAACCGGTCATCCCAGTTGTAAACACCACTTCACCAGTGATGGTGCCCGCCGCTCCGTATACGTAACCGTCGAATACTGTGCCGTCAGCGAGTGCCAGCCGAATGTTCGTAGGCGTCATTTCCCACCACCAAGTTCGTAAACGACACGTCCTTGAGCAATTGTCATCAGCACGCGACCCTTGAGTTCCTGTTCCATGAATGGTGAGTTTCCGCTTTTTGAATACTGCCGAAGATTGGCCGGAATATACCGATCGTTGGGATCGATAAGGACAAGATCTGCAAGCTCGTTTTCTGCGATTGAAGGCGCCTGTATCCCGATTATTCGAGCAGGTTGAGTGGACAATGCGTCTATCAGGCGGCTAAGTTTCAGGTGACCTTGGTCAACCAGTCGCATCAGCGCTCCGAAGCATTGTTCGAGACCGATCATGCCCGGTGAGGCTACGGAAAATTCGCAATCCTTCTCAAGTGGCGAGTGGGGAGCGTGGTCAGTCGCAATTGCGTCGATGGTACCGTTTGCTAGCGCCACGCGCAGGGCATCAACATCGTCTTGTTCACGCAGTGGCGGATTGACCTTACAGAAGGTGTCGTATCCAAGGCAATTCTGATCAGTCAGCAGCAGATGGTGGGGAGTTACTTCACAAGTAACGTTAATCCCGCGGTCTTTCGCCTCGTGAACGAGCCTGGCAGAACCCCTGGTAGAGGCATGCAGCAGATGATAGTGCGCACCCACGAATTCAGCTAAAATCAAGTCTCTTGCGACTATCACGTCTTCGGCGACTCGGGGGCGCCCACGAAGTCCCAACTGCGAGCTGACGCTGCCCTCGTGCATGTCCCCATCGGCGACGAGTTCGGCGTCTTCCGCGTGCTGCATGATGGGCAGGTTGAAGTTCTTTGCGTATTCCATGGCGCGACGCATAACCGCGCTTGAACCTACGCAGGCGCCATCATCGCTAACGGCCACGATGCCCGCGTCTCGAAGGTCTGCCATCTCCGACAGTTGACTTCCTTGCAGACCAATTGTGATTGCGCCAACGGGGTGCAGTTTTGGCCCGTTCGCGCTGCCAGCCCGGCGCAGCATCATTTCGGTCACCGCCCGCGTGTCGTTGACGGGACGGGTATTCGGCATTGCACAGACATGGGCGTAGCCACCCGCGGCGGCCGCCGCCAAACCGCTGGCGATGGTCTCTTTGTATTCCTGCCCCGGCTCACGGAAATGAGCGTGCAAATCGACGAACGCTGGGAGCAGCCATAGGTCCTTGCCCTCAAAAACTCGCGCACTTTCGGCCAACGCTGCCTCTTGGCCGACATTGGGTCCGATTCTAGCTATCCGGCCCCGCTCCAAAATCACGTCGATTACCGAGTCCAACTGGCGCGCGGGGTCAATGGCGCGGACCGAGCGAATAACTACAAGATCGGGCGAAATAGCCACGGGCCGCTGCTTAGCACGGCCAATTCGGCAAGGGCACTCCCGCTTCCGGGCCGTAGGATTTGACCAATCAGCATTGCGGGGCTTTTCGGGGCTCGCTAGCGTTGGTAGCGTACGGACCACCCTACATGTCCGAGGAAAAGCCCAAGCCAGGTAAACCAAATCCCCCGCGTCGCTCCGGCGGCTCTGGAACCAGTGCCGCGCCGCCTCCGCCACGTCGCTCGGTAGCTGCGCCGCCACCTTTACCTTCGCGACCTGTTCCTCCTTCTCCTTCGGCTCCACCGCCGCCAGTCCGCCCGGGCGTACTCGCTCCGCCTGCGTTGAGACCCGTGCCGCCACCGCCACCGCCGCGGCGATCTGGCGCACCGCGAATCGACGCGAGTGGGTCATTGCCAGTTCCCGCGCTGAGGTCTGGCACACCCATGGCCCCAGCGGTGACCGATGTCGGCGATGTTCCGCGCCCACCATCGCCCGAGATTGTTGCATCGCAAGCACAGGCCAACAAAGATCTCGCCGAGTCGATCGAGATTACCCTCGATACAATTGCTTCTGAACCCAGTGCACCCTCCAGGAGAGTAACTCCTGCGCCAGTCGCTCCCAACCTAAGCCTACTCGAACAAGCGGTCGCTCCTGCGTCCAGAATCGAACGAGCACAGGAAATCGTCGAATCGTGCAAAAAAGCTCTAAAATTGCTGGACCCGCGGTCAAAATCCGACCCGTCAATTGCTGCGCGACTCCACTTTGAAGCCGCCCGACAATACGAGTTTCCGATCAATGACATCGAGGCGGCAACCGAACATTACAAGCGAGCCCTAGCTACGCGCCCTGATCACATTCCCAGTATTCGAGGTGCGCGACGCGTGGCGCTACGGCGCAATGATCTCTTAGCAAGCCTGCCCCTATTCGATATGGAGATCGAAAGGACCAAGCGTCCCGAGCGTCGCATGGATCTCCTGCTTCAAAAGGCGTCCACGCTGGTTGCCTTGGGTCGGCAGGACGAGGCCCGACTTGCCTGGAAGGTCGCTGTTGAATTCGCTGGCAACAATGCGGCGGCCTTTCATGCCTTGGCCTTGGCTGAACGCCGAGCGGCGGCCTGGCCCTCTCTCGAACAGGCTTATGACCGTTTGGCGCAGATTACCGCGGCCGACGGGCGCCATCGCGCCGCGTTGCTCGTCGAATGGGCTCGTGTTTCCGATATCATGCGCAATGACGCTGCGGCATCCAGTGACCTATTGCGTTCTGCCTTGGCGGCAGATTCCGCAACTTTAGGTGCACTGCCGGCACTGAGTTCGACTGCTCTACACCAAGGGTCGATGGCATGAGCTGGTGGAAATCGAGTTGGCGCTCGCGGAGCAAACGACGGAGCCAGCCTTACGCGGCTACGCTTATTTTCGGATGTCGCGAATTCTCGTCTATCGACTGGGTCGGATGGAAGAGGGTATTGCAGCACTCGAACGCGCCCATGCAGATCTACCCACGGAAATCGGAATAGTTGAAGAGCTGTGCCGGCTTTACGAGGCCGCTGCCGCCCACGGCAAGTTGGCGCGCGGCCTCGAGATAATGTTCTCATTGGTGCAAGAGCCGAGCGCTCGTGCCGGGCTTGCTTTTCGCATTGCACGCCTCTACGAAGAGAATCTAAGCGACATCGGGAGAGCCATCCATTGGTATTTGCGCGAATTGGATCGCGATCCAACCTATGCGCCAGCGGCGGAGGCTTTGGCCGCGCTCTACGAGCGGCACGAGCAATGGCAACCGCTCGTCACCATGCGACTGGCCGAAGCCGAGGGCCTTCACGACGGTGCATTGCGCGCCCAGGCATTTTACAGGGTAGGCGAGTTGTTCGAATTGCGCCTACAGAAATCGGATGAGGCCATTGCACAGTACGGGCGCGCGCTTGCCGCTCAGCCCGGATTTGCGCCCGCCTTCAATTCAATGACGCGATTGCTCGCCAGCGCCCGCCGTTGGATTGAATTGATCGAAGTGTATGAGCAATTGGCGAGCGATCAATATGACGCCGACACTCGTCTCACCAATTTGTTCAAGATCGGCCGCCTCTACGAGGACGCACTCGCCGACTTCGCGAAAGCTTATCATGCGTTTGCTCGAGCTCTCGAGGTGCGCGCCGCGCATGTAGAAGCGATGCACGCGATGCAGCGTGTTGCCGAACGGGGCGAACTACATGAGCAGCTCATCCACGCACTGGAATTGGAAGCGGGCAGCGCCCAAGATCCAGTTCGTAGGGTGGCGCTTGCGCATCGCGCGGCTGAAGTGAGAAAGTCCAAGCTGAACCAATTGGACGCCGCCATTGCATCCTGGAAGCAGATTTTGGAGCAGGATGCTCGCTACGAACCCGCCTTGCACGCGCTGGCCAATACATACAAAGACACAGGTCGCTGGGATGAGTGGCTCGAAATCACACGGCGCATCTTGCCGCTTTTGCCGGCCGGAACGGCGCGCGCTGCACTTCAATACGAACTGGGGCGCGTTTGCGAGGAAAAGCTCGGTCGCAGTGAGCCTGCGGTTCGCTGGTACCGTGAGGCACTCAGCAGCGAGCCTCGGCACGAACTGGCACTACTGGCTCTCGATCAACTCCTTGATCGTGCGGAAAAGTGGTCCGACTTGGCGGAATTGCTGGCTAGTAGTGAGGCACGCCTTACCGCCGAGCCGCGGCGCAAAGCCCAAGTGTGTGTGCGCATCGGCGAGCTCTACGAACATCGCCTCAACAAGCCTGATGACGCTCGAACAGCCTACGAACGCGCACTCGAAGCCGTGCCCGGATTTCGGCCTGCACTCGAGGGACGTCTGAGATTGCTTTCGATTGGGCGAGTAGACGCCCGACTTGGGGACGCGCTCGGGCAAGAAGCCGAGACCAGCACCGACGTGCGTCACGCTCTGCGCATGGCTTTCCAGGAAGCACAAGTCTGGCGCGATCAAATGCGCGATCCGAAGCGTGCCGTTCGTGCCTTCGAGTTCGTCGTGACGCGTGACCCAAGCAACGTCGGAGCGCTATTGGCTCTCGAAATATTGTATGAAGACGCCAGCGCCTGGGAATCACTCGTTCGCGTGCTCAATGTACTCTCGACCGTACTCACCGAGCCTACCTCGCGCATTGCCATTCTGACCCGCTTGGCGGAAGTACTCGAGCGACACGAGGTGGGAACGCCCGAACAAGTACTTGCAATTTGGGTCAAGATCCTCGAGATCGATCCAACAAACGTCAGCGCTCTCGAGGCACTCGAGCTTACGGCCCTTCGCGCCGACAACGCGACGCTTCTCAGCCAGATCGACGCGCGACTTGCGAGCCTGCTCGATGACCCATCCTTGTCCGCGATGTATCAGACGCGCCTTGGCGAATCACTAGAAGCCGCTCATGATACGTCCGCGTTAGATGTTCTGGCGGACTCGCTCGAACGCGATCCGGAAGACATCGCTGCGATGCGCGCTGTCGGTCGGCTCGCAATGGAACAGGGAGACGTGTTGCGACTCGAATTCGCCGCCGAGCGAGAATGTGCGACAACCCGAGATCTGGAAATAGCCGCGCGTTACTGGCTTACGGCCGCCGAGCATCGAATTGCCGGTGGGGATGTAACCGGTGCAGCGAAAGTCCTCGAAACAGCCTTGGAGCACCACCCCGAACACCCAGCACTCGCTACGCGCCTGCGGGACTTGTTGTTGGCCCAGCGTGAAACTGATCGCTTGGTCGCGATTCTCTCGCATGCTGCGGGTCGCTGCAAAAGCTCGGAACGCGCACTCGAGTTGCGGTTGATGGTTGCGGAATTACTGGCAGACGTTAAACACGACGTGGCCGCTGCGATCGCCCTGCTCGAAAGGGCCGCTACTACTACCCAAATACAGGCTCCGGCGCTGCTCGCGCTCGGCGTTCTGTACACTCGCGACGGCAACCACGCCAAAGCAGCCGAACGTTTCGAGCGGGTTCTTTCGCAACAGCCGACCCAAGATCAAGCGCTCGAGGCCAGGTTGGCTTTGGCGAGCGCCTACGAACAACATCTCGACCGGCCCGCCCAGGCTGCCAAACACTTGGAGGCCGCGCTGCAAATCAACCCCGACGATGCCCGAACGTTACGCGGCCTGGTAGAGGTTCGAGTGCGTCGCGGTGAGTTCGAATCGGCGGCGGAAATTGCTTCACGGTGGATACAGGTGGAGTCCGAACCACGCCGCCGCGCAGACGGGTTTTCGCTGCTGGGTCGCGTCGAACGGGCTCGTGGTAACCTCGCCGAAGCGATTCATGCCTATGAACAATCGATACAAATGTCGGGGCTGGATGGCACTGCCGCATCGGAGTTGGTCGAGCTCTTGGGTCAACAGCGTCGCGCGGGGCATCCCGCGAACTTCCAGGGCTATGTAAATGCCCTGACGAGCTATGTTGAAAATCGACCCTCCCTCGGCCCAGCTGAGGTTCGCGTCTATCAAGAACTGTCGCGAGTCCTGGACACCGAGCTCGGGCAGCGCGATAGGGCCGTATCAACCCTTGAGCGGGCTCTGACGGCCGCACCCGCAGATATCTCCCTGCGCAGCGAACTGGGCGCCGTGCTCGAGCGAGCCGGAAACTTCAGTGCCGCGATAGAGGCGTACCGACGTGTAATCGAGGTCAACGTCAACAGAGCGGATGCGTACAGAGGCGTAGCGCGTGCCCTCGAGCGGCTCGAGCGACGCAATGACGCAACCGTTGCATTAAGCCCACTCGTAGTACTTGGGGCTGCGACGGAAGCTGAGACCGCGGCTGTTGCCTCGCGGGCTTCGAAATTCACATTGGAGCGCACCCTCGAAGTCGAGGAATTGGTAGCGCTAGGGATGCCCAGTCCGGTCAACCCGACGGGGGCGCTGCTGGCATCAATTGCCGATGCCCTGGACCGAATCGACGCGCCAGCCTTGGACCAATACGGACTTGTCGCGCGGGACAGAATCGGTCAACGCTCGGGGCATCCGCTGCGAACGATCGCTGACCGGGTAGGGGCCGTCCTCGGGGTGGGCGAGTTCGAATTTTACGTATCGAACAATGTTACCAGCGTATGTATCGAACCCGGTGATCCTCCCAACATCATTGCGCCGGCGATCTTGAGCCAGGCCCAGGAATCCGTGCAGATCTTTGCAATCGGACGGGCGCTCTCGATGCTGGCGCGTAAATGGCAGGCGGCAGAACGGATGCAGCTGACGACGCTAGAATCCTGGGTATCGGCGGCCGTGCGCCTCAGCGAAGGCGGCGAAGAAGCTCAGACCCGCAGACTAGGCAAGGCATTGGCCTGGGGCCGACGTGGACGTGTAGAGGAAGCGGGCGATGTTTATGCCAGGGCGGCCAAGCCATCCGTCTCCGACTTCGTTAACCGTGCGCGCGGAGGCGCGGTCCGATTTTCGGCTCTGCTAGCTGATGACTTGGTCAATTGCGTCAATTGGCTAAGGCGTACCGACGCGAACGCAAGCATCGCGATCGCACAAGACCTGCTGCAATTCTGGACTAAGGACGCGGCATTTGCCGTTCGCAGGCGTCTCGGGATTACCTGAGTGCGTAAAGCCGCGCGGCCTTTGCAATCGCGAGCACTTGAGTGCGAGTCGATTGCTAGACGTTGCTCGCCTGCAACCGGCCGTTGGCCACTGGGTCGATTGTAGAGCATGCCCGCGGAGTATTTCAAAGCGCCCGGCACCCGGGCCTGGCAAACCTAGGAAAGACCTTGCGCGGGGACTAGTTCTGGAGCTAGAGAGCGACTCCCGTCGGTTCCTATTCGAGCCGATTCGAAGCAGGATTCAGACAAGTATTCGCGAAGATGGCGGAATTGGCAGACGCGCCAGATTCAGGTTCTGGTGGGGTTACTCCCGTGGAGGTTCAAGTCCTCTTCTTCGCACCCTGAGACGCTAAAGCGCGGCGTTCGTACTCGCGTTGGACAATATCGGTTAGTCTCGACGCTGTGGCAACATCCAGCTCGGACAAGGTAAAGGCGCAACACCTACCGTCGGCGTTGACCAGCATGCAGGTTGACATCACGACCCGCATGGGCGCACTTGCACCAGCAACGACGACCGGTTTCGCGCAGTTGGATCGCCTGCTCGCGGGCGGTTTGCGGCCTGGCACGCTCGTGAGCCTGTCGGGGCAGCCCGGCTGCGGCAAGACGGCAATGGCCTTGTTGCTCGCGTACATGGCTGCACGCGCGCGCGCGGCCGTTGTATTCACGAGTGCCATTCTCGACGAGACGGATGTCATGGCACGCCTGGCCGCTCGCGCAATGTACCGCGAATACCCAGAGGCCGACACACACTACGGAGCCATTTGGTCAGGCGAAGCGTGGGAAGACGACTTTACGCGGCAGGCCGTCGGCACTAGCGTCAATGTAGCCGTGCGCAAGGTTGGCAATTTGTTGCACCTGTTTCGGGTCAAGGCTTTGGACTCGACGGCGGAAATTGCCAATGCGGCCGCGTACCTCTGGTCTCGGTTCGAACGCGTCGTAATCGTCGTTGACGGCATGGAATCATTTTGCGCCGCCGCAGGCGGTGACCCCGTCCGTGCTGCAGGCGTCAATGCCGACTACTCGAACCGATTGTCACAAGTCGCCCACGAATTCAAGCAATTGGCCGACGCTGGCTGCGCTGTCGTCGTGACCTCTCAACTGCAAGCTCAACCGTTCATCATGCCAGTTACGACGGCCAGCCTTGAACTATCGGACCTAAACGCTGACGGTGTCGTATATTCGCCCCGCGATATTGCGCTCGGGACTCGGCAAGTGATGTTGTCTGTTACCAAGAATCGAATCGGTCCTACGGCGTCAATTCCGCTCAGATTCATTGCGGGCAGCTCGGTATTCGAGCAACTTACGGATGAGCCCTCGCAATAAGTGGGGTCGCCAACGCACGGTTCTTCTGTGTTCACTCGATGCATCGTTCACGCCGATATGGACGCATTCTTTGCGGCCATAGAAATTCGCGATCAGCCGGATCTGCTCGGTCTGCCGGTTATTGTTGGGGGCGTGACGGCACGCGGGGTCGTATGCGCGGCGTCCTACGAAGCTCGCAAATTCGGGGTGCGAAGTGCCATGCCCACTTTTCGGGCGCGAGAGCTTTGCCCACAGGGCATATTTCTCAGCCCTGACATGCCCAAATACGCGCAAATATCCCAGGAAATTCACGAGATTTTCGACGAATTCACCTCGCAAATCGAACCGATAGCACTGGACGAAGCGTATCTCGACGTTACTGGCAGTCTGTCGTTATTTCACACCCCGATTGCTCTCGGCCGAGAATTGAAACGGCGCGTGCTCGCGGCAACGGGACTCGTTGTGTCGGTTGGAATTGGACCAAACAAGCTAGTGGCGAAGATCGCTTGTACGTCGGGCAAGCCCAACGGACTCGTGATCATTGCGCCAGAGCAAGTCCTGCCCTTATTGACGCCGCTACCAATTCGAAAGCTCTGGGGTATCGGACAGGTTACGGAGCGGGCACTAAAGAAACTTGGCATATCAACGATTGGCGACCTGCAAAACGCTAACCGCGAAAATCTATTGCCCATTTTCGGCGGGCGCACTGAGGAAGTCGTTCAATTGGCATCGGGGCACGACAACCGCGACGTGCAAGCCAATCGTGAGAGCAAATCGATCGGCGAAGAATCTACGTTTGAGTTTGATACGCAGCAAGTCGAGACCGTCTCTCCCGTCATTACTGCGCATAGCGAAGCCGTCGCCCACCGTTTGAGACAGTTGGGGCTTTGCGCACGCACCATCACTTTGAAGCTAAGGCTTGCCAACGCTCGGGGCAGAAGCCCAGATAGAAACTTCGCTGAGAGTGAGGCGCCTCACTACCCTTTGATAACGCGAAGCAAGACACTCCCGCAACCCACTCAAGACGGTTCGAGGATTCGCGCAATTGCTCTCGACCTTTGGCACGAGGCGGGGATTAGAGAAAAAGTGCGTCTGGTCGGTGTCAGCGCTTCGCACTTCGAGCGCCATCAACAAGTCCAGATGGAATTATTTTCTGCCGACAGAAAGCGCGATCGACTAGGAGAAGCCCTAGACGCGATTCAGGATCGTTTCGGTGCGGGCGCAATTCGGCGTGCCGTGGCTACCCCCGAAAAGTTAACACCTAGCCTTCAAAAAAAACCGGGCGAGCAAGTGCCACGACGCCGGCGGTAAATATTGCTGCACAAGTTGTGATTTTGGCCACGGTTCGGACAATTCCGAAAATGGTCGGCGAAATGCACGAACTCTGGGTGACGACCCCTTCATCGAAAGCCAGTCGATTCAACTTGGGTTGCTCGCCATAAAGCAGGTACACAGAAGCATTGTGGCATGATGCAAGGCGACTGATCGCTGTTGCAAATACCAGGGCGCACGTGCGTCAAAGAATTGAACTCGACATCGCCTATTCACGGTTGCTTCGCAGTGGCGAGCAATTGTCGACGGCTCTAAATCCTGATCAACTCAAGGAGAATTTGGCGGAGGAGTTGCCAAGAATGGAGATCAACAACGCCTTCATATCCCAATATGTTGACGCGGACCTGTCGCAGCTAGTGCCATTCTTTTGTTTGCGCCAGGGCCTGGTGTTCGATCCCGGTGTGGGTGGGTTTCCGGCGTCGCAGTTGTTGCCCCCGGGAAGTGATTTCGAAGGTCAAAGACGCAATTGGTTTCTTTTGCCGCTCACCTTCGAAGCGGAACCATTGGGTGTTGCAGTTCTGGAATTTGGGTCGGGCTTGACCGTTTATGAAATGCTACGCGAACAAATTGGCACGGCGCTGAACAATATTGCTTTACACGCGGAAATCGTTCAAAAGACTGCGCTGCATGAGCGGAGCGTACAGGAGCGCTTAGCGGCAACGGACCGCATGCAGTCTTTGAGCGTGCTTGCGGGTGGTGTCGCGCATGACCTCAATAATGCTTTGGGCCCACTAGTGGCGCTACCCGACGTGATTATTGCCGACCTAGATGCACTCTTTCGAAATCACGCACTGGACATAGCCGCAATCAAGGCAGATCTGCTCGTCATGAAATCAGCCTCGTTACGAGCTGCGCGTACAATCAAGGATTTGCTGACACTGGGGCGCCAAGGGCATACAGCTAAAGAATGCCTGGATGTGAATGTTTCCGTGGCAAATTGGTTCAACAATGAGAGTGTTCCGTCTAACTCGAAGGTCAAACGGCACGCTAGAGTTTCATTGGATCTCGCTTCGGAACCACTCACGATTTTAGCCTCTGAATCTCATATTGTCCGGGCCGTTTCAAATCTGGTTCGCAACGCGATGGAGGCCGTGGAGGGGGATGGAGAGATTGTAGTAAAGACCTATCGGTGCGTGCTTCGTGACCCATTTACAGGGTTCGAGCCGATTGACAGTGGAGACTACGTCGTGCTCAGCGTTTCCGATACTGGCAAGGGTATCGCTAAGCATGACATGCCTCACGTTTTTGAGCCGTTCTTCAGCAAAAAGCGGCTCGATGACGGGAGTGGTAGCGGTCTAGGCCTTGCCATCGTGCACGGGGTGGTCAAGGAACATAATGGGTATGTAGATGTGGAGAGCAATCCGGGTCACGGGGCACGTTTTTCGCTCTACTTTCGGCGCGTCGAGGCGTCAATTGCCCCCGTTGAGCATTCAACGGTTACTCTCGCCTCGTGTGCGAAGATTCTTCTGGTGGACGACGACCCTGTTCAATTGCGAACTGCGAGTCGGGTGCTCGGGCGGCTTGGACATGTCGTAACTGCCATCGACAGCGGAGTGCGAGCCCGTACCATTCTTTTCAGTTCCGCAGGTCTGTCCGTGACGGACGGTGTTTCCAATGATGCTCCGAATACACTATACGATGTGGTGATAATGGACATGCTACTCAATGAGGCTGACAACGGCTTGACTGTTTTTGAAAAGATGCATTCGGGGTTTCCACTATTGAGAGGAATTATCGCAAGTGGTCACTCGCCCACGGATCGCACCGCACTAGCTGTCAGCCGAGGGCTAACTTGGCTTGCCAAGCCTTACACGGCCGAAGCCCTCGCTCGGAGTGTCCAAATTGCGCTGTCGTCACCGCCGCATCGACGAACCTAGGCCTTTAGCTACTTTCTCCGCCCCGGGCCGACGCCTCCAAACCCAACGAACAGCCCTAGTAGCGTTACCGGCTTATGGGAGTCGTCGTATCTGAAGTTTTGAAGTCTTGAGCACAGAATGATGCCAGTGCCACCACACGTGTCAATGTGAGCCTCCGTGCGCATCTCGCCGTCGTACATCGTCCTTGCGACGTACCCGTCGAAGTAAATACTGGCAAACCCCATGCTCAGGTGAGGGCCACTGCTGAACCACTCGGCGACATGATGGCTACTATTTTCCGAAAGTACGGCTGGGATGATCGGAATGACCGTCTGTACGCTCACGTCCAGAAATCCACTTTGTGTCACTATCTGGTAGCCGAGATCGAACAACGGCCCGAGTTCGAAATTGCCGCCATGGGGCGTTCCAATAATATCGAACGCCAAACCGCCACGCAGCACCAACCCACCTTGACCAATTTGCAAGAACCTCAGCCCAAACGCGAAACGATTCAGATACTCAACTTGAATGCCGCCTTCGCCGCCGCCAATCGAAAAGAGTTGCATCCCGCTCGCGCTCGTCCAATTGCCCGATGTAACGCCCGCGGTATGAAGCGCGGCCATCAAGCCTCGTTCAATGCCATGGTTGGTTACGCGCCATTCGGTAGCCTCGACCCCCATGCCTGCCACGACCCAGGTGTGCGATTCGTTCGCATCAGTGGCATTTGCGCCGCGGGTCGTTAATAGGATTCCCGCGATTAGGGTTAGGGCAATACGCATGCGCTCAGACGTTAGCATGAATTGGAAGCTGGCGAATATTTCAGCGGTAGAGCCCACGTCCCGCCGTGGAACAAGGTCGATGACCCGCGTCTTTGCGAAAACCTAACTCAAGCATAACTAGTCAGTACCTAGGAATTGCCAGCAATCGCCGCGCACCTGGAAATTTGTGGCTTGCGAAGAGTCACTCAGTTTGGGAACCTAGTGGTATTGCCGTGAAACGACGACCGTATCTACTTAGAAGCGGCACATCTGCGGTCCACTTATGCGTGCCCCAAAATTGCGGAGCGCGGAAAAGGATTCGTTCTTGAGATGGAAGGCTCGCCCCGCAACGATGCGCCGATTTCACTCAAATACCTCGGGGGAACATTAGAACTGCACGGTCTCGACCTGGAACATGAAATAGCACGTGATTTTGGGGGATTGGCAAAATGGGATAAACGCAGTCGTTGTTGGCGTTGCGCAGGGCATTTGTACGCCACAATCGTCAAGTGGTTGGTGCGCAAGGATCTAAATTACAAGGACGACGCCCGTGCGTACGAAAAATTGTCGTTGACATATGAGTCGACAGGTCGGAAGGCTCGACCGTACCAACGTGAGGCCCTCGATGCATGGCTGTCCCAAGGGGCGCGGGGGGTCGTGGTGCTGCCCACGGGTGCCGGTAAGAGTCTGGTTGCGCTTCTAGCCATTGCTGACAGGCAACGAAGTTCGCTTGTCGTTGCCCCTACTTTGGACTTAGTGCGTCAGTGGTATGATCTATTGAAGGCAAGTTTCTCAATAGATGTTGGTATACTCGGTGGCGGCGAGTTTGACATTAAACCAATTACGGTCTCGACCTATGATTCGGCGCATTTGCACGTCGAACATTGGGGCAACCGTTTCGGCCTTGTTGTGTTCGACGAGGTCCATCATCTTCCGAGCCCAAGTTTTCAAGCGGCGGCGCGATTGAGTCTGGCTCCTTATCGCATGGGGTTGACGGCAACCCCGGAGCGTTCAGATGGGGCGGATGCGTCAATTGATGAACTGGTAGGTCCGATCGTATATCGACGCGACATCGTCGAGATGACAGGCGAATTCCTCTCGGAGTACGAAACCGTACGAGTGGCAGTGGAGTTGTCGCCCGAAGAACGGGAACAATACGATGAAGCTCGAGCTACTTACCTCGACTTTACGCGCCGCCACGGCATAAAATTCAATGGCCCGAATGCTTGGGCTCGGTTTATTCAACGGGCTGCCAGCTCGAGAGAGGGCAGACGGGCGCTCGATGCGTATCGAAGGCAAAAAACACTGGCGGTGGCCGCGTCGGGGAAACTCAGCGCTCTCGGCGATTTGCTGGTAAAACACGGCAAAGATCGGTGTCTCATCTTCACGCTCGACAATTTGACCGTGTACGGGATAAGTCGGCAGTTCCTAATTCCGGCCATTACGCACCAAACGAAAGTCAAGGAACGCAGTGAGATTCTGGCCCGCTTTTCCGAGGGGAGTTATGGGGCGGTTGTGACATCCCGCGTGCTCAACGAGGGGGTCGATGTGCCGGACGCCAACGTGGCCATCGTGATGAGTGGCACTGGATCAGTCAGGGAACATGTGCAACGGCTTGGACGCATACTTCGACCGCGCGACGGTAAGCGTGCCATCCTGTATGAACTTGTAACGAGTCAGACCGCCGAAACCGGCACCAGTGAGCGGCGTCGTGACCATTTGGCGTATCGGTGAATGCATGCTGACGGCAGATTTCGTGATTGCACATCGAAAAAAGGGAGAATTGGTTTTACCGGATCTGAGTGGCAAAGCCGGGGAAAAAGTGCAGTTTTGGGCTGAGCAAGTCCTCGACACGGCCCGCAGCTGTGTTGGCTTACCCAGGCAAGAATACACGTCGCTCGTGCAGGCCATGGGCGAGACTCAGCAGGAACGCAAAGTGGCTCGTGGGCTCTCCAAGTTGGTCGAGCAGGCTTGCGATTTCGACCAGGCTGACCCCGAAGAATCGGCCGCAATTAGAAGGAAGCTCTTCCTGTTAGCGACGCAATCGAGGCAGCGCAGTGATTCGAGTTCAAAGTGGGATAGGAGCGCCATTATCCGAGAAGTGTGCGCGGACAATGATTGGAATACGGAGAGTCTGGACGAGCGGCTGTACGCTGATTTGCCGGGAGCGCAACGACTCTTGCGCGCACCGGATTGGAAAGCCGAGGACCTCGTGCATAACTATGACACCTCGCGCATTCAGGCCGTGCTCTTGCGGGCGGTTCAAGTGCGAGTGCAGTTTGACCATACGACACCGCTGCAACTGAGGGAACTATTTCGGCAGCTGAAGTTTCGGCGCTTGCTTCACGGCAGTGAACGTGTCGGTGAGCAGGGTCTAAGTCTTACCATTGACGGCCCGTATAGCCTTTTTGAATCCGTTACGAAATATGGGCTGCAAATGGCAATGTTGATGCCCGCACTGCGGGCGGCGGGTCCATTCAAGCTCGAAGCCGACATACAATGGGGCACACGGCGCGAACCGTTGCTATATCGAAATATTCATAGGCCTCTGCATGGCGATCCGACCTCGAATGAGCATGCGTTGGAACAATTCGAGCATGCTAGCGAACTTGGGCAATTGCTGACTGATTTGAAATCGCTTCCCGGAAGGTTCCAGGTGAAACCTGCGACCGCTCTGGTCGATTTGCCGGGCGTAGGCGTCTGCGTCCCCGACATTACATTCGTCGATCCCGATGTACCCGAGCGCTGTGTGCACTTCGAGTTGATGGGATATTGGAGTCGGGCCAGCGTATGGAAGCGCGTAGAACTCGTCCAGGCAGGTTTGCTGGAGCCCATTATTTTTGGCGTCAATCAGCGCTTGCGCGTCAGCGAAGAGGTATTGGACCGCGACGCACATGGAGCGCTATACGTCTTTCGTGGGCGACCGAACGCAAAGACGTTGTTAGAGCGTGTCGAAAAGCTGGCTTCGCGCGGCGGCCGTCCGTCGCGATCCTAAAGTGGCTGCCGAACGCTGGGCGCTTGCCAAGCCTTGTTGGCACGCCGACGTCAACTCAACGCGGCCGCCACTGTCCTGGGATTGCCGAATTCATCTCGCTCGCTCTGGCTCGGCTCGGTCACCACTCAAAACCAAGTTGTTCGACTCCTTGACGTTACTTTCACTCACCAATTCGGCTCTAATTGCGCACGGAGCGGCTACAACGGACGCAATGACCATTGAAAGGGCTTTAGCGGTAGGCCCAAATAGGTGAACACCTTCTATGTAATCGCCATTGCTCGATCGCCCCGGATGCCCCGGCTTGACCGAGGGCTCAGTTGCAATGGGCCCTGGCTGGCGTAAGATGCCTCTGCCCCCCAATTTTAATCCGAGAGGCTTGAGTCATGCAGAAATGGGTTACCGCCATTGGCATCGCTGGGATCTTGAGCGGCTGCGGCCCGTCCACGACCAGCAACGCCAAGTCCCCTTCTAGTGCGGCGAGCAACGACGACTCCGGCAGCAAAAACCCGGGTGTAAAAAAGCCGAGTGCAATGAAGGATTGGTCGGATGTGCCGCCGCTCGAGTCCCATGCAGTCCTGGGGGTCGGAAATCGAAAGTCGCGCATTACCGTCACTTCGCACGCCACCAAACACGGGGACGCGCTTCACTTCCGCTTTCTCGTTAATTCGGTTGCAATCTCGGGTGTGTTCTCAGCGCCTGGCGGCCAAGTTTCAACATTTACGATACCCGTCGGCACCGTTCAGTTTACGATCGATGAGTGCGAGGGCGACGCGCAAGGCTTCGAATTGGGCCCGGACGAAAATATACCGATCCACTGCGAGATGACCACAGAAGGAGATTGTTGCGAGGTTGCCATTGCTGACGAAGGAAAACCGAAAAAGTAACGGCAACCTCGCGCTCTGAGGATCTATTCCGAACCTAACATACGGGAGGCTCCGATGAAGACTAATGCCTTAATGCGCGTTCATCACAGGTTAGCTTCCGAGGCGACCGCAAAAACTGCCGACAAATCGCTGTGCGATGCTTCGCGGGTGAGGCAATGGTGGGTAACGACGATATCTCCTGACGTGACCGTGCGGTCAAGATAGGACGCTGACTCGTCGCGGAGCCATCACTTCGCAAAAGTATCTTGAGTGCGGAGCGCAGCCCGCCGAAGCTCGAAAGATCACCGGCAATGACCAACATGTCGAAGTCGCCTTGCGCCAACTCTTGAGCAAGGGATACTCCGCCGTCGGCATGGAACTCGAAGTGCAGATCGGAGGCTACGCGAATCTTCATTGGCCCGCCGAGCATTGCTCAGGCTCGGGTCGCGCGCATTAAAGGAGCATGATCTGGGATACTCTTGCCTCCTAACCTGCTGATGCCCGTAACATGGCCTCTTGTCCGCAATTGCCACCGAACAGTACTGTCTATTTATTTATGGCGTGACGGCCCAATCTCCCCCGATTGCGTAGGAGTTCCAGGCTGGGGCTCGGGCGGGTGCGCTTAGGATTGACAACCCGGGCTGGTTTATTATCCCATACCCGGTATGCGAACTTCCCATGTCGTCGGCGTCGTTTCGGTCCTTTTGTCGAGCTTGAATTGTACGCCCCCTGGTGCGTCGGCTCCCACCAAAACGGCAAACGACACATCGGGTGCCGATCGCAACGCGGATTCAGAGGGGACTGAAAAGGCAAGTACGACCAAAGGGTTGCCGACCGAGTGCAAGCAGCAGGGCAAGTATTGCATGCCGCCGGGCGACTTCGTGGAACGATTGTGTGGGAATAAGTTTCCAGGGCTGGCCATCGTGTGGTTTGCCAAAGGCACACCTTGGACGCGACGCTACGTGCGTTTGCCAGTCGTCGAACCGAGAAACACGACGGGCGGTCCCTCGAGTGACGCCAAACTGACGTGGGGTGAAGAAGTACTTGCGCTCAAACGACATGGCGCGGGCGGCGATGTTCAGGTGAGTGGTGCCGTTGACTACGATGTGCTGCGCTGGGATGGAACTTGTGCCTCGATGTCTGACCTCGAGATGACTGCCATCGCGCCGGCAATGCCCAAAAACGCCCCTATCGTTTGGAAGTATATCGACTCCAACGTGCAGGAAGCGTTGCTCAAGGATAGCGCGGTCCAGAAGGCGACTGAGGCGGAGACGAAGGCTTGTGGAGGTAAGGCTGCAGGTGGGGGCAATTCCTGTGATCAGGCGAATCGCAGGCTCAACACGGCGATCGTTGCCGCGGTGCGCAATGGCTTGTCGCTGCCACCGCCGGAACGGATCCCCGAGTGACTGTGGCCGCGCAGCGGCCAGTCGAAAGGACCCATCACTTCGTCTAAATTGCACTATTGGTACGGCGTTCCGTCTTTGCTGACGGAATTCTGCTTTGCCGGAATAACGACCTACGGCGCACGACAAGTCGATATCAGGGTACTCCGCGCCATCATCGTTGTTCCGCGAACCAACAACGAGAATCGAAGCAACCTCGTTCGATCGGTTCTGAAAACAATGGCCATCAGGATCGCCCGCCTTGAAGCCCGCGCAAGCCCCTGGGCGTAGGGTTTGCTCGCCCTGATCCGTAACCAGCACAACCTCGCCCTCGAGAACGTATGCAAATTCGTCCTCGTGCGTATGCCAATGACGCTGACTAGACCATACCCCGGGCAAGAGGGTGACACGATTGACCCCAAACTGAGTGAGGCCCACGGCATCCCCCAGCCGCAGTAAAGTTCGTCGTTTGCAGGGTTCATCAAAGGGTGCGGGATAGCGCGAGCCGGACCCTCTGGGAGCACTATTCTGGTCTGCTACGGGCATTTCTATCGATCACCTCGACGCACACTCATAGTGCCAGAGGGCCCGCATTGCCAGGGAGGCTCAGGTGTTAAAGCAACTTAAATTGGATTGGAACTTTGTCAGGGAACCAGCTCGAAGGCGCCAATGTCAAAGGCCCTTCCTTGTGGACGCGCGTTGCCGTCGAAATCGGAGTTGGCTGCCGTAGTTTTTCCCTGATCGACGGCGGGGCTATTCGATGTGAGATGAAAGTCATGCGAAGAGGCCGCTACGAACAATGGATCGGCTGACACGTTTGCGGTTAGGTACGTGGGCGCCGTCCCTGAACCGTAAAACAAATTATTCGAGCCCGTGATCTGCGGGGCGCTGCCCGTATCACTCGACAGGTAATGCTCGCTAGACGTGGTCACAATAAGATTGTTGTCCATCTGTATGCCAACGGGCCCTGAAGCGAGCGCAATAGCGCCCGAGGCGGCGCTGCCCCGCGGGCCACAATTATACAACGTGTTGTTGAATAGCTGTACGTTGCCACTGCCCGGCGAACCCTGGTTAGTGATATTTGCCACGTAAATGCAGGCGTAGTCGGATGAACCGTCCGCCGGATCTGGACCTTGACCTACGTTGTAGATGATGTTGTTGTACGCAACAATCGAACCTTGCGATGGGTTGACGCTGGCGAAGTTGAGTCCGTCGCACACTGTACCGTGAATCACGTTGTCGTGGACTAGCAAATCGAATTCATTGGGACCGCTCGAATCGTGAAACTGAATCGCCCTGCAGGTCTTGCCGTCACGTACGGTATTCCAGCCAAGTTCGATATGGTCCGATCCGAAATAGATACCATGATAGTATTTGGTTATTGTAGAAACGTTGGCTGCCGCATCATGTACAACATTGCCGAATAGTTTGAGCCCCGCTGTGTTGTCGCCAAGGCCTCCGGTTACACAACCGCTCAGCCCCGAACCATTTGGGCAAGATATGTCATTGCCCACTATCCGCCAACCCACCGCACCGCCTTCGAGATCGATCGCTTCAGTCTCACCCCGAAGATATAGTTGAGAGATGACCCAATAATCGAACGTGCCTGCAATAGCTGGCGTCAATATGCCGCGCTCGAGCCCGGATTCCGTGCCAATTGTGACGTTTGCCCCTGGATAAGAAACCAAGGCCTTCGGGGCATTTGCCGTTCCGGAATTCGCGCCATCGTTGGCACTCATGCCGAGCGCGCAACGATAGGCCGAAGAAGCATCCTCGGTTGTCTGCGACAACGTGTCGCCCATTCGCACGCCGAGATATGCTATGTCGCCGGGCGCAATGGCATTCTTTGCCTTCGGAATCGTCATCCACGGGCTCGCGAAGCTTCCGTCACTCGAGTCGTTGCCACTTGAGGTGACAAAGTAGATTTTACCCGCGCGCACCGCAAATGGCAGAGGATTGCTATCACCCTTGTTGGCAATATGCGCAACTATGCTCCCGGACTGTGCGAGGCTCCCAATTTGCAACGTGATCTTGGTGTTCGTCCAAATCGGGTAGTTATCGGCGGTGCCTCCACCAATCGTCACTGTCGAATCACCTTTTGCGTCGCCAAAGCCGTTGCCCCAAATCGTCACGAATGCTCCCTTGTCGCTTTGCCCGCCGCTATTCGGACCACTCGTGAGATCCGAGAAGAAGAGCGCAATGCCTGCAATTGGACCCGGGCCCGGGGTGCCCGCTGTACCTCCGGTGTCGTTGCGGGTGCCACTGCCGCCGTTGCTACCGTTGCCGCCAACTGAACTTTGCCCACCGCCGCCGCTGCCGATGCTCGGGGCCGGCGTGCCGCTGCAAGCAAAAACGAAAATGGAAACCGCGACAGAGTTAGTCGATGGGAACTTCGGAGATCGCATGCACCCAAGCGTACCTCAGGTCGCGATTTCCCGTGATCGTTTTGTCACATCGGCACGGGACAGCAGCGGTACGCCGAACGTTTAAAAACGAACGGTCACGGCAGCACCCGAGGAATTCGTGAGTACTTTGCTTGAATTGTAGCCTGAATCAAGAAACAGCCCGGCCGTATGTAGTTTGAGTGGAGTAATGGTAATTCGGGCTTCATTGTCGCGAGATAACATGAGCGAAGACGCAATTGCGGAACCAATGAATACCCCGAGGCCGCCCGCAAGGAGCCCACCGTTTACATCCGCATGTGTGTAGCAATTGCCAAAGCCGTCACAAACTTCCTTATCGTGAAACGACTCAAACATCATGACAATCCCCGCGAGCATCCCAGTAATGCCCACGATAGCGCCTGCTGTCCTGATGCCACTGTTGTCTTCGTAGTGGGCGTGAAGAGTCGATGGTTCACTTACGACAGTGGTGCCAACGGCTGCTACGACCGGTCCGCCTGCTTTTGATAGTGCCCAGTGATATTGTCCCCGCATCAACCGAAGGTCACAAGGGCCCTCGCAAAGTGTATCGTAAACTGGAACCATGCCAAAACCAACCAGGTACCCGGGCGGGCGCCGCCAGCGATGGCGAACGAGGGCAACCGCTTGATAGGGCACCTCCGTGCTCAATGATAGAAGTTTCAGATCGGGCTCTTCAGGTTGAAATCTCGCGTCAACCGCGGATGCCATCGGGTAAGGTGTGTGTGCCGAAAACGGTGGTGGGCCGCCTTTCGGTAAAGCTGGTGTATAGGCTGGAGCAGGTTTAGTGGGTGCCTTAATACCACGCGAGAAGTTGAACTAGATTTCAAGGAAGTCAAGATGCCCTACGGTCGGGAACTGTGCGATGACTTTGTCTTCAGAATTTGTCAGTCAAGCCGGCTCGCTCACCACCACTCGCGGTACCGCAGCAATCTTACCCACCGCCGTCCCAAGTCCGCGAGTAGTTCGCGCCCGACCCAGAGTGCTGCGACGGCCCAAAATCCTACGGCCACGAAAGATAGTATGCGAAGTTTTGCTGGAATCGATGCGGCGCCATCGACGAACGGATGCCACAGGACGCTCATCTCCGGGACGAAGTAACAATAGTCCGCTAGTGCAAAGTAGTGTTCGGTACAGAGGTTTAGGCCAAGTCCTTGGAAGGCCAACCCGTTGACTCCGACCCAAAACGAGAGCAGAAGAGCGACCGCAACTAGAGTGCGTCGTGCGACACTCAGGTTAGGCCAATCAAGCAGGTTAGTAGCGAGTGAAAAGCAAGCCGGGATTGAGGCAATCAGGAAGAACCTGGGACCCCAGAACCACCCGCCATACCACGACCACCACTTCGCATAGGCGAGTACGAGGCCGCCTACGAATGTAATGAGTGTGACGTGGACCCAGCGAAATCGAGGCGGAGCCGATGCCGGAAGCGGAATGAAGAGGCTCGGCACGAAGAAGAGCAGGCCTTTGCCGAATGACAGAAAGATCGCTAGAATTCCGAATAAAAATGGGTAACTGAAATTCGGCAGGCCTGAGTAGGGGAGGGCGTTGCGAAACCCCGAATCGTAGTTATAACCGGTGTCAAAGAGATTGCCGCGTACCAGTGCTGACTCAACCCGCATCAGGGCAAAAGAGACGACCGGACCCAGCAGCGGCAGCCAATTGCGCGTTCGACGTGCATGACAGAGCGCAATGCCCGCAACGCCAATCAAACATCCTGGCGTATTCACGGCTCCGAGGACAATCACACTCCAGCCGCGAGCCCAATGGCCTCGCGAGAGCCAGAGGACTCCTACGGTAACGAGAACTGCAGTGAATACCTCGCCATAATAGCGCTGCACGTGATGCGCGAACATCGACGCAAATACCAAGAGAAGCACCAACATTCTGCGTGTTGACGGCGCCAGTTCATCGCGAAACTCGCGCCACACGAGCGGCAGCATGAGCAAGAACAATAGCGCATTGTAGTAAGAAGTGACGAGCCTAGTCGCGCCCCATGCGCGACCAAGCAGGTACAAAGGGATGGAAAACAACGGGCCGACGGTGGAGTACTTCGGACTTACCAGATGCCCCATCGTCATGAATTGCTCAAGGGCTTCAAAGCGCAACCGCGCGTCACCGGAGATAGTTTTTGGAATGGCGACTATCACGAGCGTTGCAATTGCCAGCAGTGTCCAGTCGATGGCGGCGACCCAATTGGTGTTAGGAGATGTGTGGGAAACTTCTCGGGATGACATACAGTTGGGGTGGGAGTTACCCTCGCAAGCCTAGTGGTTTATCCGGCAACGAAGGCGGGCGAGCGACTAGTAGCGTGATTCTCCCCAACAGATCCGCGGTTTCGGGGTTTGGCCAACTGCCCAGGGTAAAATAGTGGCGGCGACGCCCTTGCACTCGCATCGCGTCGGGTTCCTGCAACACACACGAACTCCTTCATAGGTCTCAGCGTTAGACGAGGCGCTGACCTCAAGTCAGCTCAAATCCGATCTGCAAGTTTTCCTCAATGCGGCACCTACGACCCTTGTGGATGCACAAATTGGAGGTTTGGCAACCGGCCTGCGTAGGCGTTCACTGACCTAAGGGTGCTTTGGTGTTAGCAAGACTACCACCCGTGCCAACCGCACTCGAATCGAGCTTGTCGAAATCTCGGTCCGTACATTGTTATCATTCCCCCGAGTCCCGGGAAGCCGCCGGTCCCCATGCCGCCCATTGTCGAATGTGCGACGTCAATGCCACCGGTGCCGGCATGGCCTGTGTCAATCACGGCGCTAGTTCCCCCGGACGGGCGCATGCCGTAAAAGACGTTCGGTTGGGCGCCCGTGGCCGAGGGGGTCCCGCCGTCGATACCCGTGCCACCACCCGATGCGAGACCGCCGTGCCCGCCATCTGTCGAGCCGCCGCAGCCCAGTATAATTGCGGACAATGCAGCTGCCGGATACCAGGATTGACCTTTCATGCGTTACGCCTTTCGCTAAGATTCGGACCTAAGCCAACTGGGTTATTGTACCCCCAGTTGGGGCGCTTAGCCCTATAAAAAGCGCAAACTGCCCCGAGTCTTGGTCGCGAGTTGAAAAGGCGCCATTTGCCGTTCAACGCATGCCTGGGGTGCTCGTCCAGGTTCACGGTAATTCAGCCGACATTATGTTCCACAAGGAATCCGACGCCGGGTACCGTGAGCGGCCCCAGGGCAACACGCAGCGGGGCTTGCACGTGCCGTCAAAATCAAAAAAATGACCACCGAGATTGGCACCTGTGTACCAACCCCGGTGGTCTTCATCGTCCGGTCAAACCTTGGCGGACGGACAGATTGCGTCGGCTCAGAATGTCGCGAAGTAGGCGTAGTCCGGCGTGCCTGCGCTCGCCTGGAAGCAGTAGCCTCCATTTCGCTTCGCGGGAAGCGAGGCGAAGTTCTGGAAGTTGCACGTCATCGTTGTGCCGTTGATGGTGAAGGTTCGACTGCCCATGTTGCCGCAGTTGCCGTTGACTATAGCTGCGGAGGTCTGATGGCAGGTCGCGTTCACGCCGAGGTTGCCGGAATTGTAGCTGGTCGTCAAGAACGTTAGCGGATTCGAGCAAAGCCCAGAGCAGGGTGTACTCGAGCCAGTTGAGCCGCCGGTGCTTACGGCGCCACCGGTGCTCCTCGATCCGCCGGTGCTTACGGCACCGCCCGTGCTCCTAGATCCGCCAGTGCTGACGGCCCCGCCGGTGCTTCTCGATCCGCCAGTGCTAGTTGAGCCGCCCGAATTTCTCGAGCCCCCCGTAGCACCCGCGCCGCCGGTGCCGCTCGCACCACCTGTGCCGTTACTTGAACCGCAATCCTCCGTCGCCGGGTTGCATGCGGATGTCTTGAACAGCGTGATGCGGTTCCAGGTGTGATCATGCACGGCCATGTAACCGTTGGCATCGAACGCCACGCTGCCTGCTTGGTTGATCGGGAGGCTCGAGTAGAACGCCGTGGGCAGCGGTGCTGTGACGCCGGCTTTCGTTGGGTTGGTCCATACAGCTATCCGCATGTTGAGCGGGTTGTGATAGCCATCGCCGGTCGCGACCATGGCGCCGTCCCGCGGATCGAACGCGATGAAGCGCGGTGAGCACAAGCGTCCGGTGCTTGGGTCGCAGGTGCTCGAAGTGAAATCACTCACACCGTAGACGCGCACCGGGTTTGCGGTTGGGGCCTGCAGTGTACCGTTGGGTGCTGGGATGTCGCTCTTTTGGTACTCGACGACGCGGCAATTGCCTTCACGGCACTCCCAAGTGCCATCGACGACGAACACATTGCCCTGGGCATCGAGCACGACCTCGGATGGATCGCAAAAGCCGTTGGGTATCGTGTTCCCGGATACGTCCCCGGTACCTCGACCGCGATTGCAAATGTTGCTAGTCAGATCGCTCTGGCCGAGCACGAGGTCGACACGACGATTAGTCGCCGAGGACAGCGAAGTGATGCGCAGCACGCGGTTCGATGTACTGTCCACGAGCCAACCGATGTCGTTAGCGGCGTCGACGGTCAGGTGCGTGAGTGAACAAGAGTTGTTGAAGCAGGGCAGGGCTGTCCCGCTTGGCGTAAGTAGATCCGAAGCCCTGAACTGCTGCACTAGCGCTTGCCCGCTCGTAAGGCCACTTGTCCCGACACTCCACACGTCGACCATGTCGGCGACCGTCGCGTAAAGTAGTTTGCGCGTAGCGTCATAGGCCAACGAAGTGAAGTTACCACCGCCGTTGAACGCGTTCGCTTCCTGGCTCGTCATATCGTCCTGAGCAAGAACGCCGCTGGCGCTGCCGCCCGAGAAAGTGGCGGTATTCGTGTAGTTGTTCCAGAACGCGATACGCCAACGGTCGGCTACGACCATCTGCGTGCCCGCGAACACTACAAAGCCTGGATTCGCAAGGCCACTTGGGCCTACGTGATTTGCATATGTATTGCTATTACGGCCCGGAAGATCGAACATAGAGCCCGAGGGATTGACGACGGCGCCGCCGACAGGCGACGCGCTCGGGAATTTCTTCACGCGCTGGCTGTCCACGTCGGGGGTGTAAATCTTGCCGTCGCGATCGAAGCCAATCGTGCCATGCGGAGCGCAGGTGGACCAATCAGTACCCGTGCACCAGTCGCCGTCGCGAACTAGATCGTTGTCGCCGAGTACGTGGGTGACAGTCCCATTGAGGAAGCGTTCCAGTCGGTTGTTACCCGTGTCCGTTACCCAGAGAGCTCCTGTGTTCGGCTCGAGCGTAAGCCCACGCGGCCAGAGGAATGGCGAAGCCGCGGGCGGATTCCAGATTTGGGTGGCGGCTTGGCCATTCGATGCTGGATTCTTGTAAACCAACACGCGCCCGACTCCGTTGCTACCATTGCCATCGAGAACGTAAAGCGTGTTGCTAGCCGAGTCATACGCGACGCCAGTCGGTACGCACATGTTCGAGTTGGTCGGAGCCGAACAGCCGTCGATTTGGCTCGTGAAGTTGGTCTGTCCGAGAACGAGCTGCGCATTGGCAGTGCCCGGCTTTATTTTGAGCACGCGGTGATTGCCGGGATCCGCTACCCAAACTTGTTGCCCGTCGGGCGACACGTTAACCGAGGACGTGAAGAATAGCTGGTAGATGAGCTCGTCGATGGCCCCGGTGCACAGCGTCTGCGCGGTGGGTGCAAAGGTCTGCCCCTGGTTACAGAGGCGCGCCGTCATGCTGGGCTGACCGAATTGCCAATCGGCAACCGTGTCGGCGCCAGTCGCGAAGGGGTTGTTGTATTTCACGACACGGTTGTTGAATGTATCGACAACATAGAGATTGCGTGACGAATCGCGCGCCATCTGCCCACCGCGGGGCCCCTCGAGCGGGCTTATCTGCGCTGGATACGGTATCAAACACAACGATGACGCGGAAGCTGCCGCGCGCGATGTATTGTCGCCGTTGCAGGCGCCGGTGCCAGTGCTCGTCGGTTGACCGAGTGCGAACGTCGCGTTCTTCGTGGTATTGATCGTGCAACTGCCACTCGTGCAGAATGAATCCTCGGTGCATGCTTGGCCCGCCTTGCTGCCCCCGGTGCAAGTGCCGATGGTATCGAAGCCGAGAATTCGATTGTTGCCCGAGTCGAACACGTAAACGTGACTGTTGCTCGTTCCAGGATCTCGATCAACGAGCACGCCGGCAGGGTAGAAGACACGATTCGTTAACCACCTCGTTATAATTGGTTTGTTTCATGTCTGGCTGCCCGAAGACGCGTAGCGGTGCCGGCAGTTGTGCACCGCTGACCGTCTGCGAAGTCTTCCCTACGGTATCCTGTGCCGTCACCGCTTGCGCTCGCACAAGCTACAGCGACGCCGACCCCTAGCAGCAGCCATGCGCCCTGCGTCATTGTGAATTTTCTAAACATGGTGAATGTTCCCTTTCCTTGGGGGCTATTCCGCGCAGACGTGGGTCCGCGCAGACCTCCCAGCGAGACCGAAAAATTAGGTCTTACTAAGTGCCGTTAGAGTGCGGCTAGACTCCAATCTTCGCCGGGTAGGTGAAAATAGTCTGGATTCGCGTCAATTCTCGTTGGTTATTGTGTGTTTGGGGACTGTCGAAGCCAGGCGGAGGGAACACGGATGGGCCACCGGCGGATACTCAAATGAAACCGACAGTACGGGAGCAGCGACTGGTGGTAGTTCATGCTGCGCGGTCCCGATCGACGCTGACGTGATCTTTGACGTGCCACTGCGCCGATTATCCAGCCGGCACTTGTGGACTGAAGCCCGACGGGGCTCGGCGGGGTGCTTAGATACTTCCGTGCAAATCGTTCCTTGAGTGCGGTGCAATCGTGACTAGTTGGTGTAGAGTTGGCTGAACCAGATACACGCATCCTGTCCCAGGTGAGGGGTCGGAAAAACTTGCATCGGCGAGAGGGTTTACAACAACCTCAGCTTGATACTAACGAGGAATTGCGGGTAAAAGACTCCCGTGAAACCTTTGATATCGGCGCTTGAATCACGAACTCTGCGCCGTGCGTCGTTCGCAATGCTCGTGGTCGTGAGTGCGGTTTGGCTCGTTGTTCGCTTTATTGGACTCGAAGTGGCGCCGCATGGATTTTGGATGGACGAGGCGTGGGACGCCGTTCAAGCGATGTGCCTGGCTGAGAATGGCCACGATGCCGACGGAAGAGCTTGGCCGTTGATCTCGCACGGCATGGGTGGTGGCTCGCTTCCCATCACCTGGACTGCCCAAATGGTCATTTGGACTCGCATATTTGGAACGTCGATCGCTGCATTCCGATCTCTATCAGCGGTTTGGGTCGTCCTAAGTTGCGCTGGCCTGTTTGCGATTGGCCACACATTGCTTCGAATCGTTTCTGCTCGGCAGCAACCCGGTACCGGGAGTTCTCGAACGGCTGCCTTTCCTTGGCTCGTGTGCGTAGCTGGTCTGCTTTCGCCGTGGTCTTTCCAATTTTCGAGAATTTCTTGGGAACAACCATTGGCACCTTGTTTTTTGGTGCTGGCGGTGCTCGCAATGATACGCCTGAAATGGCAGGGCAGGCTCCACTGGGCATTGATCTGCGGCATCAGCGGGGCGTGTTCGATGATTACGTACCCACCGCTTCGCGTCGCGGTACCCTTCGTCCTTGCCTGCGCGGGAATCGCGCTTTTGGTAAGCAACGATCAGGGGGTCTCCCGACGCAAGTTCGCCGTCGGCTTGAGTGCTTCGGCGGTCGTGCTTGTCATTGCCTTTTCTCCAATTGCGTTTCAGATTGCGCGCGGCATCGGGACGGAACGAATGATGGACGTGAGTATTTTTGCGCCCAACTGGCTCAAAGAACACCGCGGCGACATGGGGAGCGCGCGATACTTCCTCCTGACGCTCCTCGACAATCTCTGGCTTCACCTGCGGCCCTCGTACCTGTATGGCGTCGGAGATCCGAATTTGCGCCACTCTGCTCACATCGTCGGTCAACTCTCACCGCTTGACATTCTCGCCGTGTTATTGGCGGTAGCAGCGTTTAGCTGGGTTGCGTTACTCGGTCTTCGTCAGATGACGCAGCGGACTCCTCCTGCGTGGCCGCGTCTTGACGAATGCGAGCGTATGCTCGTGATGGTTGCCTTGTCGTCAATCGTCGCTGGGATGTTCGCCACGCTTCCTGCAGCGCTAACTTGGGAGGGCTTGCCGCATGCTCTGCGCGCAATTGGCACCTGGCCATTCGTCGCGCTATTCTCGGGTGCCGTGCTGTCGATTGGGTGGGCTCGCTTGCGCTGGCTGCCGGCCGCTACGGCTATCGTTGCCGTTGCATATTCATCTTATTTTCTCCCTTCTTACTTCCGAATCTACAAAAATGCGGATTCGGGCGTCTTTTACCGCGACTTGAGTGAGGCCATTGCGGCGGGCAAACGCGCTAGGCCACGAAAGCCCGTGCATAAGTCCCTGCTGCCGTTTGTCAGAGTTTACCCCCAGCAAGTTTTACGATATTTCCTCATGCATGACGCAGGGTTGAAGTGCCAGCAGAGCCTGGACGTGTATAAGAAGATGCGCGGACCCACTCCCGACTCATGATATTCCCAAATAATCTCAATAGGCTGTTTGCCGGCGTCGCCGTTTTCCTTCGCAAAATGGGACCTTGGCGGGTAGCGGCGGCCCTTATCCTGCTTTTGATTCTGCCGCTTGCGGTGCGCATGTCGCTCGACTCGGGGATCAGTTGGGATGAGGAAAAGCAGCTCGAATACGGGAAAAGATTGTTGGCGTGGTACCGGAGCGGATTTACCGACCGTAGCTCGTTTAATTATGTCGATCTTTACTTGTACGGAGGCTTATTCGATTTGCCGGCAAAGTTGGTGATTTCGACCCGCTTGCTGCCCTTTGGACCCTATGAAACCCGACACGTCCTCACCGCGCTCTTGGCTTTGCTCGGCATTGTCGCTGCATGGATGACGGCAAACCGAATCGCAGGTCCCCGCGCGGGTCTGCTTGCCGGAGCGATGCTCGCGCTAACTCCGGCGTGGGTGGGCCATGGCCTTTTCAATTGTAAAGACATCCCGTTTGGAGTTTCCGCCGCCTTCGTGCTGTACTCTGCAACCCGCATCGCGATGCGACCGTCTCCGCTGACTTGGGGAGACGCGTTGCGGGCTGCACTCAGCGTTGGGTGCGCACTGGGGTTTCGCCCCGGAGGAATGTTCCTACTCGTTTACCCTCCTCTGGTCGCAGCCGCGCGTTTGGTCATCGATTCGACGGCTCGCAGGCGACGCGGAGAACCTTTGCACGTTATACGCGATGCGGGTCTCGCCCTAGGACGACTGCTTTGCCTACTACCCGTGACGTGGGCCGTGATGCTAATCGCTTGGCCTTGGGCGCAAGTGTCCCCAATAGCAAGGCCGTTGCAGGCCGCCGCAATTGCGAGACACTTCTCTTGGGGCGGAACGATGCGATTTAACGGGGGGATGATCAGCACTGACCACATGCCGGCTAGCTATCTTCCCATCTGGTTCAGGGTTACACTTCCTGACATTTACCTGCTGGCAATAGTTTGCGCAGTTCTGACACTCATCACAATTCGGGTAAGCCGCCTCTGCATCTCGCGCGTATTGGCCGTCACCTTGCTGGTTATGTTCGTGGTTGCGCCGTTGGTGGGCGTCGTTCTTACGCACCCCATCATTTATGACGCCCATCGCCATTTCTTGTTCTTGATACCCGCGCTGGCTGCACTGGCCGGAATAGCGATCGATTGTTTCATCGCCAGTTCGAGAATTCCGCGAGCGATTCGTTTCGCGATGATGGCATTGCTAACGAGCTTAGCTGCTGTCACTTTATACGATATGCGGAGCCTGCATCCGTATGAGTACATATACTTCAATCGCTTGTCCGGTGGACTTCCCCGTCAGGCCAATCGATTCGAAACCGACTACTGGGGGCTAACCTATCGCGAGGGATTTGACTGGGTTGTTCATAATGTGGCTGCTGGGCCATCGAAAAAGATACGCGTTGCGGCCTGCAACGCGAACGGGCAACTGAGGTACTACCGCACGCAATGGCGAGCGAGGCATTTTATTGTCGAAGAGAAGGCAGAACAGGCTCAGATCCATCTCGCTATGCTTCGGGGCGAGTGCAGAGATGTTCCCGGCACGATCATACACGCCGTTGAGCGACAGGGAGTGCCGTTGATGTACGTGCGGCGCCGCGAGAGCAGCCAGCCCGGGGGATCATACACGAATAGCTGTCAACAATGCACGTGGACTCCTCAATCAGTGCAGTGCCAATGCCGTACGGCAAGTGGAAACTGGCTTACTACGAGTGTGCAACAACCGTGTCGCGACATTACCAATGGTGACGGTCGACTAAGATGCAACTAATTCCAGGGCGTTCTTGCCGCGTCTGGCGGGTACCGCCCGGGGACTTCGAGCCTCCCGTCGTCACACTCGGTCCTAGCGACGATTGCGATTGCCATCGCGGATCGCACCATTTGATTCGAGGTTTTGGATGTGAGAGTACGGGTATTTAGCAATCGTGTTCAAGTGCCGCCGCGGACCAAAGAACGAAATTCGAGGCGAAAGGGCGGCGATTCAATGCCACAAAGTGCAACGTTGACGTTTTGCAAAATAGGCTGGCTTGCGATGTGCTTTTGGCGACGATGCGGATCGCTGGCTGGGGCCTTGCGTGTGAGCTAGTGACTTAAAATACACAAACGATCGTTTCGGGTGAAATGGCGACGCAGCCACACCCTGACTTCGGTCTCTCGAACGTCCTTCAGATTTTCGAGCGGCCATTTCGGAGGCGCATTGCCACTAAGACCGTTGATCGTCGGAATTTTCGATTGTAGCGAGGCCCACATGGCGTCCAACTGAATTTTGTAGGCCTCGTCTTTTCCAGCCACTAAGAACTTCGCACATTCTTTGCGCGCGAGTTCAGATTGGATGCGGCTAACTCGGACATAATGACGGCGGATCGCAAAATGATACCTCGCTAGTCCGGAATTCTCGAACACTATCAATGTAGCAAACAAGGCAGCCACCGCCCACCCTGAGCGCTTCTCGAGCCATGTTGCTACCCAGGCGACGGCCGCGCCGAGCGGGAGCAATTGCAGCAATACGATGCGTGAGACCGCGCGAATTGCGCCACCACCCGGAACTACGCGGTGCAAATAACCCCACAAGGAACCATTGATCCAAAGTGTAGAAGTCACAGTCGTCAACCAGATGGCTACAAAGACGTATTTCCACCAATCACCGGTATTGTACTTGGTCCTCTTGCATATGCTACACAGCAGAAGAATCACGCAGATCAGTGCGAGGTATCCGGCGAACATTGCCTGCTCGTGTGCTACCGGGATATTCGCCTTTATCTTCAGCATCCAGCGATACACAAAGGTATAGTCTGCTGGAAGAAAGTATGACCCCATGCGTGGCAACATCTCGCGGATCTCGTCGTACTTACGTGGGCCCACTTCCGCCTGCGCACGGGCGTAGTGAATCCCCATCGGGAGCAATGCTACGATAGAGACGACTAGGGCCGCAATTAGGTGAACCCAAAGCTGCTTTAGCCCGTCTCTTAGCGCGTGACGAAACTCAGTCGAAATGAGGCACATAGCGAGCATTACTGTTGCCCCGATGCCCAACGCGAGCGCTAAGAACCACCCGAGGTAGACCGCCGCGTACAGTTGAAGCACTACGCAACTAAAGGTAGCCCACACAGTCCACGGGCGAAGTGAACGCATCTTTACCAGGCACAAAAAACAAAGGGGTGTAAAGAATTGTGGAAAGAGCTGCAAATGGTTCAATTGTTCGCCGCGCGGCATTGCAAACGCGAACAAAAACCCGCCCAGCGCCGCGCCAATCCGCGATAGGCTTACCGCGCGAAGCAGCAAATACATCGCAATGTAATTGGCGATGGATATGACTACGAGCCAGGCGTTGAGGGCTGATAGCTCGCTTAGCCCAAACACTCGCAAAATGACGTACAAAGGTAACGTCCCGAGCAAGTTGTCAGAGTAGGCTAGGACGTTCTTGTGAGGGAAGAATGACCAGCGAGGGCTCCAGTAAGGATGATGCCAAGCGTCACCTCGAAGGTAACGAAAACCGTGTTCCAGGACGATGGCATTGAAACGGCTGTCCCCCAGATCGCCTGGAACCACTTTGAAGTGACCCGCAACAAGTTGCCCCAACAGAAACCACAGCCCGGCGAGGCACATCATTACGGCAATCGCCAACTCAACTCGGCGCGGCCCCCCGGCATCCGGGTCGCTTCGTCGTGGGGGATTTCGCTTCGGCGTGCTCACGGTGAAGCTTTCTTGCACGACCACGAATTGCCGCAACGAAAATCCTCCTACTGCGCAACGATGCGTTTCGTCGGAGCCTCGCACGTGGCAGGATTCCAACCCCTGCCTCATGCGAGGCTCTCGTGTTTTTGTTTGATGTCATGACGGCTTGCGCCAGGCAAAGCCTGGGAGGAGTGGAAGGTATGTAGATACCCTGACTGAAACCTCACAGATTAGTTCTGCGGGTAACCAATCCCGCCCGGCAAAGGTTGGCCACCAGCCGGAAGCGAGTTTTGCGTGGCCGTACAATCCTGCGGGAAAGGAAAGCTGCGAAGCGTAAACAGCGAGTGCGAAGGCCGTGTGATGGAGCCCGAAAGGACATTCAATGGGTTGGGGTCCTCGAAGTGCCGTTTTTTCGGGGACAGTACCGAAGTGCCACGAGGCGGCGAGACAGCGCTCGAGGTCGGATTGAGGCACCGGCAACTAGGCGAAAGCCGCCGGAAACGGCAACTCGTATAGCGGGCGTAGTTCGTTGTACGAAGCGGTCTTGAGCCGCCACTCGAGGTAGGACCACACCTGCGCGGCTTCTCCTTTGGTGGCCGGGCGACGCCTGCCCCGAGGGATCTCGGGCGCGCCGGTCAGAATGAACCGTCCTCTCGGCGTCTCGAACTCTATGGATCCCAGCCAGAACAGCAATTCAACGCTCCCTCGGCCGCGCTCGCCTCGTGGTCCCTTAGTCTCATATCCCGCTCCCTCACGCAAGCCACGTGAAGCCAGCTCACCCGACATCGAATTGCCCAATCCTGATCGATTGCCCGGCTTGGAGTTCGATGCCCGAATCTAGCACTCCCCGAACTCGGGAATTGCGAAGTCGGCGTGCTTGGGTTGGTGTATCCTCACCTCCGCCATGCCCAAGGTTCACACGGTTTGCCAAGGGGAATGCCTTTCGAGCATTGCGCGGCAATATGGGTTCAAGGATTGGACGGTGCTCTACGACGAGCCCGCCAACGCCGAGCTGAAGACGCGACGACCGAATCCGAATGTGCTCTGTCCGGGTGATCTCGTCGCCATTCCTGAGCCGAAACCCATGACAGCGCAAAAGTCCACCGGGGATTGGCACGAGTTTGCAGTCGAGCGCGAGCAGGTGCGACTAAAGGTGCAACTGATGGGCCTTGATGGCAAAGCGCTCGCGAATCAAGACTATGACTTGACCGTGGATGGGCAGAAGCGCTCCGGCACAACCGACGGCAGCGGGCTCGTGGACGAGCCGGTGGACGTCACGAACAAGACGGCGCTGCTGAAGGTCACGGTGCCGGCCGGCGATGAGACCCGTGAATTGACGTGGCAGTTGAATATCGGTTCGCTCGATCCGGTAACGACGACCTCTGGCATGCAGGCGCGTTTGGCCCATTTGCAGTATTACACCGGGGCCATTGATGGAAACTTTGGCCCGATGACACGCGGCGCCGTGATGGCCTTTCAACAAAGCGCAGGGCTCGACGCTACGGGAGTGCCTGACGAAACCACATTGGATCAACTGCAGAAGCAGCACGACGAGGTGACATGAGTGACCCGATTATCGACGCGCTGGTAGCGCTCACGGGGGCCACTGTCCAGACCATCAATACCCTTTCAGTGCCCCCGGAAGAGCGGTTGATCATTATCGCTGAAGGCAAGCAGTTTCGCAGCGGTGATCCCTGGTGCCCCTGGAACGTGCCGGAATGGTTTCGTATGCCAGGCAGCGAGCGCGCGAAGATTTTCTTCAAAATGATAGCGACGGTTCTCCGATTTACGTAGGGACCCAGCACAAATCCATAAAGTCGTTGCCAGCGATCCCGATCGTCAAACGATCGGATGGCAACTACGAATACCTCAATACCGACCAGGGTGTTCGGTTCATCATCAAGATCGTTCAAACCAAGCTCGATTTTCGGTCGGCGTTGCTGACCCCGGGCGCCCATGTCCTTTACGATGGGCACGCGCGCTATGGCCGTGGGCCCTGTTTTGGCGAAGGTGGTGGCAGCAAGGGCGAGATGTGGGAGGAAGGCACGGGAAATGGCCGCGACCGACCGCGGGATGCGCTCGTTCACCCTTGCGAAGATGGAATCTTTCGCATGGGGGCGAAGTACATAGGTGTCGAAGCAAGCGAGATCCTCGAACACGGGTACACGCCGAACCTAGCAGAAGCCACCGTTAGACCCACCGCCGACGAGTGTGATGAAGAGCTGAACCCGCACCTCTCGTCGCTCAAGGGCCGCACGATCCAGCAGATCAACCCGGCGTTGATACCGCTAATGCGAAGTGAGGATTTGGACAAGAAATTCTGGAGCTATTGGGCCTACTTCCAGAAGGTGTACCAGCCCTTCGTGGTTCACGAGGCAGGCTGGGAAAGCACATTAAGTAGCCCGGATGACATTGGCGCATTGACCCCGACTTGCCGTGTCTTTTCGCACTTAGGGTGTTCCACGAAGAAACACAACTACCCCGTCTTGCGCAAGCAAAAGCAGTGGCGACACGAGGGCAATGAGCGCTACGCGTATTGGACGACGAATCCAACGGATTTTGCTGCAGGCCACTATTGGCTCCAGCACCTGCTGACCTACAAAGAGTTCAACGCCTTTCAACCCTGGGAAAAGAGCCTGAATTATGCCCTCGAGAAGACCAATGGCATGCTTACCAAAGACAAATTTTCCAGCCAGATCTACTAACGGTAGGTCCTCCGAGTCCAGTCATCGCTGAGCGCATGGGTGGTAATCATGAGTCGAGAACAGCAATTTATTGACCAGTTGAAGAGCCTCGAGGGTGCGCAACAACCCGTGCAGGACGCATTCGCCGAGCAACAAAAGAGTGAAGCGCGAATGGCAGGGCGAGCCGCGGTGCAAGCTTGGGCTACCGGAGACGAACAGCTTGCCGAGCAGGCTTTCTCGTTCTTGGTCGATTTCGAAGAGCTGTCGCTTCACCCACTGCTCGAAGGGCCCTTGCCCGACGACCCATTGAGCGTTGCGCGGTCGATGCGCCTCTTGGTTCATCGAGAATCGGTAATCCGTTGACGCCTCGTCGAGCAGCTGGAAAAATGGCTCAATGACAAGCGACCCGTGCCAGAACCGAGGTTACGGCCCGGCACCGAAGAGCAGGTTGGCGAACATCGAGTTTGCGACGAGGCCTACGTGGCAATGCGCAGAGTAGTCCACTTTAGCGACGACGAGGTCAAGCAGCTTGTTGACGAAAACAGGCTGTACCATTTTCCAGATGCGCTGCGCGACGAGCAAATTCTCAAGGCCCGAGCCACGCGATCCTGGCGAATCGTCTTAGATCCCGATAGCGTGGACGACCAACCCTGATCTTTTGGTGCTGCCAGCCGCCCGTGGGCTGCGTCGGTCTTCGCGGTTAACATCCGTAGGGTGGCCCAAACCCACAGACACCCAAGCACTTCGGCGGCGTTTCTCCGTCAACGCATGGCTGAAACTTGTGGCCCCTCAGATTCTTGGGGCGGGCGATGGGATAGTGGGGCTGGGTGTCGGAGAACCAACAGTCTTGGTCCGACTTGCACGGAACCGGTTGAATTTGTGCGAGAGCACACGTGCCGGATTGGCATTGACAAAGCGGCCCAGGGCCAAAATACATGACCGACAAGGGCTCTCCGACAACGGCCGAACGGCAATGCTGCGTTTCCGTGTCGTAACGACAATCAGAGGAAATCAAAACACCCGGCATTACCGGGTGCTTTCGTGCTCAGGTGTTGCCAAGTGCAGCGGTTGTCGAGGCAACTACAAATGCCCGTGGCACCCGACGTTGGCGTTTGCGACTCACCGTGGCTCGCTTGGCATCGTGTCGGATGCTCGGAGCGATCCCATTGGCAGTCACTGTCCATGCGACACACTCGCGAGTATTCCGGCTGTGGGGCACCGGCTGCATCACTGGGCCCCAGGATTGGTGCTGCTTGCTCGCGCACCGTCGCTTGACCATCACCGAGCTCACCATGGCTTCCGCTCCCCCAACAGACGATTTTACCCGTGCCGAGTCGCGCGCACATGCGCCCAGCGTCCGCGGCGACTTCGACGACACCGGCTGGCTCCTCGAGATCATGAAAGTTCAGCTGCGCTGGTGCTCGCGGTTCACCGGGGACAGCGGCACGTTCACTCGAAGCGCGACAATGCAGCCGCCCGTTTGCACGCAAGACACAAATGTATTCGTGGGTTCCTGCGATGGCTGCGGCATCACCAATCGCCGGCAAGGCAACCGGCGACAGCGACTTGCCGCTTGCTGCGTTCGCCAGGGGAGAATCTTTCCAGCACTCTACTCTATGATCGTGAAGTCTGACGCAATTGTGAGTTAGGTCGAGCGTTGCCATGTGCGAAATCGTCGCTACAACTTGGGGCTTCAGAACTATATGTTTGCCCGCGCTGTCTTGCGTCTGGCCCCAGCAGGAAAGGTTGCCGTCAACGCCCCATGCACACGCTTGGAAGCCATCAAGGGTGACGCCTACCGCTTTGAAGTCTAGTCCGATAGTGACGGGGCCTTGATGTGTGCCGTTGGTGCCATCGCCCAAAGCGCCGTGCGAGTTATCACCCCAACATTGGACATTGCCTTCGGCAGTGACCACGCAGGCCGTCGTCATTCCCACCGCCAATTGCAGCACATGCGCGACACCAGCGACCCGCTTTGGGCCTGATATTTCGTAGTGCGCACCAAACCCATCACGAAACGGCCCGGGCTGCGGTCCCCAGCACCAGACCTCGCCATTCGCCCGCCGGCCGCACATCGAGCGCGAGCCTTGAATCTCGACGACTTCGGTCAAACCGGGCAACACCGTGGGCCCCATGATTTCATGCGGCTGCTTTTGCGGACTCAACCACGCCGACGTTTCACCCCAACAGAGCACGGTACCTGGAACCCGATCCGACACGCCGGGTTCCACCACGGCGCAACCGAAGTGATCGCCGAAGGTCAAGTGTCGTGGCACGTCAGTGGGGCGCGGCCGCGGTGCACTTCCAAGCGTGCTTTGCGCCATTGTTGCGGCGGAGGCAGCCCCCGAAAGGCCACTCGACGCGCTGGGGGCTTGCGAAGCGGTGGCTGAGTTTTTGCACCCCGTTACAGCCATCGTCAGCCAACACACGTTAGCGAAAAGACAGGCCGGTTCTTGCAATTTGCGGGCGCCCATGCGAACAACGTTAGCATATTGCGGCAGGAACGAAGCGGAGTCGAATTTGCGTTGCTACTGTGACGTTGGACATCGGTTCACTGAATGCGCCCATTGCCAAGTTGCTCGCGCAGTGGTTACGGCTCGATATAAGCTCCCGGAATGACGAATGTGTCGTCGCGACCCGCGATTGTGAAGACGCCCCAACAGGGCAGCTTGAGCTTCGCTGCAAATCGCAGATCGTCCTCTGCTGAACCGATGGGACCCAGCACCGCGAGATTGGCGCGGTGCAGGCCCCAGGAACCTTCCCCGTGTTGGAGGATTCCTTCGTGCAATTCGCGACCTGCCTCCTCTCGACTCTTGAGGATGGCGACACGGAACCGCACGGGGTTCTTGGTGCCCACACCCGTTACGTTGAGGTACACCAGGTCAGTACGCTGCCGTTCGACTCGAACATCAACGCCCTGCTTCTGGAGAAACGCAATAATGTGATTTTCGTTCAGTTGGTTTCGTTCGGGGATCAAGGCCGGGGCATCGCAGAGGCCATCTCGGAACCTGAGCGACGCCAGTTCACCCGCGGATGCTGAGCCGCCGTCACGGTTGGAGACGTAGGCTTTCCAGTCCGAGTTGTCGGTGACGTTAAGGAGCACCTCCGGGCCACAACCGGCTGCCAGGAGGCCGAGAACTATTGAAGTCCGCAGGTGACGCTGCATCTTGCCCTCTTCCTATCAAACTGTGGCAGTCCGTGGAAGTCAGGTAAGCCAGGAATCGGCACTCAACGTCGATGGCACGTGCGGCTCCTAGTTGCGGTATGGCGTGGGCGTTGGTAGCCTGTGTCCGTGAGGAACGGTATCTGGCTCGGCGTCCTTAGCGCTGCTTCCCTCTGCGCATGCAGCGGAGCGCCCGAAATAGCGCAAAAAAACCGCACATTTTACGATTGGGCGACCGCTGTCTCCTCGACGACCGGAGAATTTGAGGAGGCTTATCCGCCACTGAATTTGTCCGCTGCCGCCCCGCGGGTTGGCTACAAGGGCGTGACCGTGCTTCGTCGGGGCATTCACTTGTCCCGGCCAAGCGATTGGGTCTTGCGTGACGGTAGCAACACGCCGGGCCAGGCGTTCGTGCAGTACATTTCACCGAATGCTTATGCTTTCGCCATTCACGAGCGCCCGGAGTCTGTCCAAGAGTTGTGGCGTGACGTGATGCGCCGATTCGAAGACGATACTCGCTCGCTTGGCGCGAAGATCGTTGGCGCCGCAGCGCCGATTGCCACTCAAATTGGGCAGGGGCGCGCCTACACCATTGAGCGGGAAGTTGAGGCCCCGAAAAAGCCGTTGATTAGCCGCAGCCGCGAATACCTGTTGAGGGGTCAGACGCGGATTGTGCTCGTTCAAATCGTGCATGAAGGCGAGGACCTATCCGCCGTCGACCAGGAGTTGTTGCGTGTCATCAATACGCTTGAGGTCCTCTAATCAGGGTTATTTCCGTGCCGTCGTGCGCGGCGTACCTGCCATCCTTCTGGGCTCTTTTTTGTTTGGGGCGGCACTGAATGGGTGTGCTGGCGCCGTGGAGTCCTCTAGAATCGAGGATCGCGCGCGCCGCACGGTTCCCGTCCCGATCTGCCTGAAGGCGTTGGAACGTCGTAGTGAGGGCGTCGCATCGACGTTGAAGCCGGAGGACTACTGGTCGCTAGTGCTGCCCACGTTTGACACGGGGGCCCACACGGTGGATCGCAGCGCTCCCGACTGCAGCGGTCGCGCGGTGTTCGACAAGCCAGAGCTGGCGGAGGCCGAAGGCGTTCGTTCGGGGTCCCTCACTGTGAAGCCAGAAACGGCGGTCATTACGCCCGCCTCCGACGGTTTGCGCATCGTGTGGCTACCCACTCATCGATTCGCGAATGAAGAGGCCGCGGGCCCCTTGGCACTGGTTCGACCCCGGGAAGGCTTCGCAGAAGTCTACGCAACGGGTTTCTATCGCGGGAGTGAGAAGAACTCGCGATTCGCTCTAGAACGAATGGGGACACGTTTCGTAGTTACTGCCGGGAACGAAGGGTGCGCCACGGCGAAAGGCAAGCGATGCGAGAGCTCATTCAAGGTGTTTGTCATGCGCTCTGGAATGCTCGTTGCTTCGGCAAATTTGGCGATCGACAAGGTCAACTATCGCTCGATGGCGGGTGTGCCTGGTGCAGTTCAATACCGACTCACAGTGACTCCAATCTTCCAAGATAAGGTGCTGCGGGTCGTCGAGCAGCTGATCGTCCGTGGCGAGAATCAGAGCGTGCTGCGCAAGTCGGACATGGAGCGAGTCTACCAGCTTTCTGCTGATGGCCAGCTGACGTGCAAACAGCAATCGCTGTGGGATGCAGAGGGCGTCAACTCTGCGTCCGCGGTTGCGCCGCCGCCTGAGCCGCCTGGCAGCAGTGCTGCAGACAGCGGTGACAAAGTGAAGAAACACAAATAGGAAACTTTACGCGAGATCGGGAGCCGCAAGTCGGATCGGTGTTTCCGCGGGGCGCGCGGCAAAAACCGCCACTGCACGACGCGCGCAGGTGAAAGCCTACCAACAGATCAGGTTGCCACTATAGCCACATTCCGGACGCTGGGCTAGTGAATAGAGAGCGCCGAGACCAAAGCCCGTGAGAAGCCCGATCCCTGCGGAGCCCCAGGCCTGTCCTGCATTTTCCCAGTTGCCCGCGCCTCGTCCAGCCGTGGTGATGATGGCCAGGATCCCGGGCACCGCGGTGTTTGCGGCGAAGGCACCAAAGTTGAATTGGCCGCCGCTCCACTTGACGGTGTCAACGATAAAAGTCCCGAGCCCCTGTCCAAACGCAGCGGACGCCATGAAACTTTGCGTCGACAGCATGCCGTAGGAAGCGCAGCCCGGCCCGCCTTGCGTGGCCGCATCGCAACCTGGGCGGTGCCCGCCGATTTCCTTCTTGAGCACCTGCTCGTTAAAAAGAGCCAGTGTAGCAATCGTCATCGTGGGTGCCAAAACGGAGACGTGCCAGCGAGCCTTCCACCCAACAACAACTTCCGGATCCGAGTGAAAATACTCGGGGAAAGATTAGCTCCACGCCGAGCGCCGATAGTGCCATCACATTCGTCGCCGTGCGCCAGCCCTGACTTCGCTCTGGTATAGATTGTGCTGCGGCCGAAGCCGAAACCAGCGCAGCGCATAACCCAAATGACAGACCAACGACCCGAGTCCCAAACCATCGCATCAGAGCAACCTTTCGTGTGAAAGCCGCGGCGCCATTATCCCGGAGGACGCTCGGTTCGCAAGCCCCCATCCTCAGTGCCTGACTTGCGACTCCAATAATGCCGATAGACTTCGGCAAAGTCTTGGCCAAACACGAATGAGAAGGATTGTTGTCCTTCAGATAGTTTTTCGAACCGCTGGCAGAATTCCTCCCAGCGCGCTTTGTACTTCGCGCCCAGAAGGCCCGCCGCCCCGCTGCTTCCGACCGCGTGCTCAATAGACTGAGGAGACAGCTCATCGAGCAGCGAACGGACTCCCACCATCACCCCGTCCAATAAGGCCACCTGATGGATCATCAGGTCGGCGAGGATACCCTCAACCGCGCTTGGCCCGTCATAAGAACGATCCTGAGGGTCCAGCAGTGCCATGGCGATTTCTTCGGGCGTCCTCGCCTGCTCGAGAGCCACCGTCGAGGGAGACCTGTGGAAACTGCGTACGCTTGCTGCTCTCTGCAAATCGAGCGAAGCGACGAATTCGGAGTATCCCTGTCGCAACGGGATGAACGTGCGGCAGAAGACATCCAACGCGTCATGCAGCTTCGTGATAAAGCGCCCGATATCGCCAGACGTCTCCAGCTGCCGCTGCGGAATCAGTGAGCCCGCCAGTTCGCGCAGGCCAATCAGGGCGAGGGTCTGCAGATCCAGTTGGAACGCTTGAGTGGACGCCGCGGGTCGGGGGCCAGGGGGCAAGCCTTGGTCTGGCGATGGCTGCATGGGCGACAACCCGCCGCCGGGAGGAAATGGTCTCTGGCCCGCTGGCGGCTGTTGCGATGAGGGATCGTAGGACCAATGGCCAGCACCCTCGGCGCGACCGGGCCAAGCGCTTGGGCTCGGTGGTGCAGAAGAAGACATCCCCTGCGGTTGGCTGCTTGGTGCAGGCTGGATCGGGATCCGCTGTCGCAGGAAGTCCTGACCTGCCTGCTCATCCGAAGGACCCCCTGGGTTCGACGGGCCGAACTTCGCTCGAATTGCTTGCGCTTGCGATTCATGAGCCAAGTCCGGGGAACCGGGCAAAGAGATTATCGAGTGATTTCCTAGGACTGTCCCGCAAGCCAACGCGTCCCGCACCGGCGCCTGCTGCGCGACGACCTCGACATTCACCCGAATATGTTCCGAGAGCATGAACTCGTTCGTGGGCCCGAGAGCAACGCTCGTGTTGGGTTGGATCCGGACGGGATGTCCGCCGCTTGTTGAGGGGAGAAAGCACCCGTTCTTACTGCTTAGGTCACGAATACACAGACTGCCGTTGTTGTCCTCGATGCACGCATGAAAGTTCGAGATGATTGTGAACTCCAGCGCGAAGTCGTTGAGTGGGTTCCGCCCGATCCGAATCGGTAAGTGCTGGAACTGGCTCTTTGCCGCAGGAATTGCATTCCCGTCGAGTCCAAATGCCCTTAGAACGAACATTGGCCCAACACTAGCTTATCGCCGCCTACCGAGCCAAGTACTTGTGCGCACGCAGCTCTCGTTCTGGCGCGAACGAAAAGGGGACGCTCGACGTGCTTTCTTGGGGACTCGCGAAACGGCAGAGATTGCGCTCAGCTCAAACTTCAATTGTGTGGGCGGTGTGCAGAAGTTCCGCTACTGAATGGTGCTCGGCGAGCTGCCCGAGGGCAAGGGCAACCGGATCGGTGGGCCTCAACGACTCCAATTGCCATGGCGCTTTGGCAACGTCGCAAATCTCATCTCTGGAACCGGTAGTGGTCCAGAGCTCCGCCAATGTGCAGGCAGGGGGGCTGCCGAGAGCGATTACTACAGCGCCCTCCTGGCCGTTGTGTGACCAAAAGAAGCTCGGGATGGTAGCCTTCCAGCGAGCCACGCGGCACACCCAGTCGAGCCAGAAGCACAGCGCTGCTCCGCCCGCTGCGCCCAGGGGAAGTCTCAGTGCCAAGGAAGACTTGGGCCGCTCGGTCCCGCGGCACGTGGCAACGGTGTTGCTGACGAGGCTGAGCACTCGCGCTGGATCGACGGGTCGTTCCGCGCCGAAGATCAAAGTCCACAATTCCCGGGACGGCAGCGAGCGCGTCCAAGAAGCGTAGCTGTCGAAAGTGTCGTCAAGTGCGACCTGCACCACGCCGAGTGGAGCCTGACTCACCTCGACTTGAGTATTGGGATTCGACGTGAAAGACAGGAGTCGCTCACTAGTAGATTGCCAAGTGGATTCCAGTGCCAGCGGCAAGACTTCCGGTGCGGCGAGCAGCGATTGGGGGGCAAACAAGGGCACCGCAACCGTCAGCGGAAATCTTCGGCCTGCCCGGTCCCAGCTCGGTGCAAATGCACCGACCAACGCCGAGGCGCGGCTGGGCGACGACGGCCGGTAGACGAAAGCTTGCAGGGTACCGGCACCGTACGCGTCAACCCACTTCGCTCCCACTTTCTCCTCCGCCCACTCAATGTTGTGAGTGAGAAAGGCATCGAAACTCGTAAACTCTGGATCGCGGTTGCCCGCAGCCAGGAAATCGCCTCGCGTTGGGTGTTTGCCAAGCACTCCGGGAAGTCCTAGCGTTGCGTCCCTCATGGTGTCCCTGCTGTTGTGTCGCCAACAGTAACTTCGGGTGGGCAATTGAGTCTCGAGAAGAAGCTCGGGGCGAAGGGGTGCACGCTCTTGGACGGCTTGACGGTGATCTTGACTGGTGGTTCGTTGCTTCGGTTGAGGTTCCAGCTGGCCACAAGTTCCTCGACATCGCCTGCCTTGTTGCCAGTCGTGTCGAGCCCACCGGCTGAGAAGAGTCGAAACAAACCGAAATCTCCCATGCGAGGGATTTCGTCGGTGAACCCCGCACCCTTCACGCGTAGCGTTCCACCCCGTGGCGTCTCGGTGCCAGGCCAAACAACGGGGAGCCATCGTTCGGGTTCGTTTCGGTACGTAGCGACCTTTCCATCGACGACTAGCGACACTTCCGAAACGTTTGGACTCACAGACTCAATCTTGACCGAGAACGGAACGGAAGGTTCTTGACCGGAGCCGAAAATCGCGTCGGTGATTTGTTGCGATACGTTCAGGCAGTTCAAGAAATCTGACCGATAGGGCAAAGCTTCACCGGACGGCTTGGGGACGAAATTCTTACCCGAACGCTCAAGTCGCGTGGCGAAGTTCTTCTCTACGAACGCCCAAAGAATCCCGGTTTTGGGCCGAAAGAATTCGGAAAACTCAGGGAGCGATACCTCAATCTGGGCGGGACTGAACGGATATCGCGGCTTAATCTTTGTGCGGAAGAGTTCCCAGACTTCGCTCTTCCAGTCCCCGCTTAGCTGCGCGTAGTCGGCTTTCGCTACACCGGCCCGGCTGCCGCGGATGGGGTTCATGAGTAACGGTTCAAGGATCATTCGAGTTCGTGGATCGGTCCCGCCGAGTAAGCGCTGTACCGCCGCCGCCGTGCGTAAAAGCTCTGCGCCGAAATCCGCTCCGGACGCTTGCTGAGACTCGGCCAACTGGGTCACTGAGACTTCGAGCGTGCCGAGGTGTGTCAGGTATTGATTGAGTCCCGAGGGGGTACCACCGCTCTCGGCCTTGTCATTCTCCCCGGAAGCGAAGCGAAGCAGTGGGGTGAAGTGCCGCTCGACGCTAGAAATCTCTCGAGGGGACGGAGCTCCTGCGTCCCCTCCGACTACTGCGGAGAGCAGCGCTTTGGCCTTTTCTTTGCCCTTCTCAAGCAACGAGCTGTCACCGATATCGAGCTGGACGTTTTCGCGGATGGCCCTGAAGAGCCGTACGTAGGGGCCGTCCGCTTCCGTCAACACTTTCAGTTCTTCAAGAGCACTTTGGACATTTTGTGGGGGCACGACGTCAAGTCCAACGAGAAAGTCGGACCAGGCGGCGACATAGCGCTGAAAGTAGATCTCTCTTAGCCGCGCGGCGGCAGATTGTTTCGAATCCGGGCCTTCTCCAGTCGCGCGCCCCAGCACCCAGGCCTCGAATTCCAGTCTGTTGTCGGGCGACTCCAACACTTTGCGCACCTTCTGCCAACCCAGAGCCGTGTACATTCCGGGTACTTCGACATTTCCCTTGGCTGTCCAGTACTGTGCTGAGGCTCCGAAGAAGATCTTGTCAGGGCGGATGGGCGGGACTCCTTCAGCTGCTTCAGTGAGCCATCCGTACTGCAGGTCCTCAACGGGCAAGGAGCCCAGACGTCCCTGTGCAATAGCCACTCCAGCGCCCTCTGCCTTCCAAGCCCAGCTCTTTTCGCCTTTGAAGATCTCCAGATAGCGTCCAGCGTGCAAAGCTAGGTTGCGCTGATCCTTCTCGGAGCTGGAGTGAAAGGCGCGAGCCCAAGTCTCGGCCAGTCTGGGCTTGGCGTAATCGATGTCCAAGTGTTCGGGCCGAGTGAGCATCAAGTAGAGCTTGAGATCATTGTAAGCCTTTTGGAAATTGCGACTGTCGGTCCTGACGAGATCACCAATCGCACGAACATCTCCGGTGAGTTGGGCTTGCACCGGCCCCTCCACCATGGCGCGCAGTCGCTCGCGATAGACTTGCTCGGTTGCGGCAATCAGGCGAGGTGCCGTGTAGGGGCCCAATAACCCGCGGATCGAAAATTTCTCGCGCTCTTTCTCGAGCTCTACCACGCGATCAAGAAGCAAATCGAGCCCGTTGGCAGCGGCGGCGGCATCTCCAGTACGCTCCAGTTTTCGTGCTTCACGGAGGTCTCGATCCGTTTGCTGAACCAAGCGATTGTTCGTAATGTAGCTGATTGCAGCGGGGGTGAGTAAGAACAACGCGGCGAGCACGCCTCCTGCCGCGCCAATGAGCTGGTTGCGCGTGCTTCGCTTCATTTGGGACAGGGACCGCACTGCCAAGTGTCGATCTGGAAATATGACCTTGGAGAATAGCTCAGTGACGAAGTAGCTCTTGGGCTCCTTGGGGCGGGCATCGGTATGAGCCACCATTCCGAGCGAGAAGCCTTGGGCCATGTTGTCCAAGACGCGATCGATGCTCCGACCCGTCTGGGTCCCGCTGGAAAAGTAAAAGCCTCGAACGAACGGTGTTTCACTGTACGGGTTGGGGCGACCCAATTCCTCGATCAGTCGTGCCACCTGGGCTCGGAGTGGCTTGAATTCCAGAGGAAACCGGATAATCCTTGCTCGCACTTCGGGTTGTGGCTCCCGAGCGAGTCTATCGAGCATGCGAGTGTGGAGGGACTGTGTCAGTAGGTTGAACTCGGCCTCAACTGCCGCTTGGGGTTCTTGCATCCTTGGGTCGTCGAGGCTGAAGCTCGCCCCCCAGGCTTGGGCCCGCTGCTGGTTGCTCAGATCCCCAAAGAATTCCAGGAAGCCTGGCAGTAAGTCGATCTTCGTGAAAAGGACGTAGAGCGGTAAGACCATTTCCAGTCGGGACATCAGTTCGTCGGCTCGGGCACGAAGCTGACTCACCGTCTCCAGTTGCTGTTCTTCCGTTTGGGTCAGGAGATCCTCGACGCTTACTGCGACGACTAGGCCATCGAGGGGGCGCCCCGGTCGAAAACGCCGGACGGTGTCAAGGAAGGTTAGCCACTCCTCGCGGTCGTCCTGTTCGGTTGCCAAGCGTCCAGCGGTATCGAGGAGGATGGCGTGCTTGGAGAACCACCAGTCGCAGTTTCGGGTCCCAGCCGTACCGCGGAATTTGTGCCCCGATGCTCCTGGCGGCGTGATAAAGCCCAATCCGGACTGGCCGAGTGCGGTTGTCTTGCCCGCCGCGGGCGGGCCGACAATTACGTACCACGGCAGCGCGTAGAGTGCGGCCTTCCCGCCGCCCGCAAGTTTGCTACTCTTGAGACTGTAGAGGGCGTCCTTCATCTGCTGGTGCAGAGCCAGGATTTCCGGTCTGCGGTCGGGGCGCACTTTCTGCGCCTGCTGTTCCGCTTGGCGCATTAGCTCACGCTCGAGCGCAGCGGCACGCATGCGCCCGCGTACAAGGCGCACGACGAAGACCGTCGAGATGGTCAGCACTACCAGTGCCGTAACCAAAATGGCGATCCACAGCGGACCGCCGAGGAGAATGACTAGAGGCCAGACCGCTGCGATTAGGATCGCTCCGACGATTATCAACCACAACATCGCAAGTCTCTCAATCCGAGTTGGACCCGGTCTGAATGGGTCTGGTCTTCATTCCGTCGAGGAGATTCTCGACATCCGAGTTCAGCAGGCGTTCGAGTCCGAATATCACGCCAAGGACGATCACGAGCGAGCCCACGATGATCGCGATTAGGGGGGCATGACTCGTTCGACGTCCCGAAAGCCGGTCCGGGGGCTCGGCTCGAGGAGCAAGCTTTGCCGACAAGGGCCACGCCTGGTCCACACGCTGGCGAGCGCTTTCGGAAAACCCGCTAAGCGTTCGGGTGTCGCCGCTTGCACCAAAGGCCCCACGAAACCCGAGTAGCAAGCAGAGGTAGTAGACCTCGAGCGCTGGGGAAAACTGCCCTTGTTGGATGAGGACCCGCATGCGCTTGAAGAAGTTCTCGCCGGCTGTGTACTCCTGGTAAAGCTCCAGCTGTAGTGGGTGTCCCATCCACTCACTGCGACCTGGCCAAGTCAACTTGTTGATCTGCTCATCCAGGAACGCGACCAAAGCGTAGCGAGCTTCAGCCAATTCCCTGTCCGGAAATCCGCGCGCACGACCTCGGCCTACCATCGTGTCCAGTCCGGTCAGGATCCGTTGCCGCAGTTCATGCGGCGGAGCTAGATCGTTCGATTGGGGGATTCGGACTCCCAAGGCAAGCAGTTCTGCACAGGTCCAATAAAGTGGTTCAGTCATGGTTAATCAGTGGGCATGCGATTTGGGCACGGCATACATCGCCAATGATGAACCTGCCCATTCCCCGTCTTTGGGAAGGTAGAGCGCGACAGTTCCGGAATGTGAGACGTCGTCCCAATACGCGCCTGACTTGTCAACACGGAAGAAGCAGACGCCCGGCTTCACAGGCAGGGCGGCCGTGGGTTGCCATTCTGCGTTGACACTGACGCCGCGCCGCGCCTGCTTGACGACATCGTAGATCTGATTCCAGCTGGCCATCTTCAGCAGGGCAGGCACTCGCTCGCGCAGCGTTGCTTCGAGCATGCTAGAAGTGACCCCCAAATACAGATCGTGGTTGAGCAGGGTTCGGTCGGTGAACTTGCCAATGAACACGCCATCTTGGCGATGCTCGAGTTCGATTTCCAGAAACGACTTCTGGATCTCACCAGGCAGCAGGCGCAGTACAACAGCAAAGAGCTGCTCAAACACGCTTCCCAATCCCAGGTAGTCGAACTTCGGAACGGAGGTAGGGTCGATGGTTGAGGAGAAGCTGCATAGTTGACCCGCCAGGCTGCCCAGTTCGAGGTACACTTCCTCCGGGCTGCACGACGGGGTTTCCAGCAAGTGGTTCAATCGAGGAATGGCACCGTTCAGCGTGTGAAGCAGCCAGAACTTGCGAGCTTCCGTGGCATGAAATTCAACGGAACCCTCTTGATGCTGGCGCCGCTCACCGGCAAGCTGCTTCTGTCGAGCGACAATACTTGCCAGAAGCCGCCGCAGGCCGTTCTCGAGAAATGGCGCTGCTCGGAAATCCAGCACGGGTGGCACGTGGGTGTCTTGGATGTGGAACGTGCCGTTCTCCTGACGAAGCACCACGGCGACACAGAAAGCTGCAAACCCGTTCCGACGCTCTTCTCCAAAGAGCACTTGTAGATCGGGTTGTGCCCACTCGAGCTCCTGCGGTGAACTGCCGCTATTGATATCGACGACTTGGTGCGTCGCTCGGGTATACTTTCGGACGGTTGATTGATCCGAAGTGCCCACAAGGGACGTGCCATCGATGACGTGCGCTAGGCCAACATAAACCTCGGTGCGCAAGGCGTTTGCAGGGAGCTTTCGGGGGACCGGAGCGGGGACGTCCGTGCCTTCGCCACAATGGATGACTGTGCCGTCTGGCCAAATCGCCTTGAACTGCAAGAGCCTGAATTCACCAGCGGCGAAGCCCTGCTCGTCGATCTTGAGGCTGATGATGCCCCAGGGATAGTGCGCGAGAGCACAAAGTCGCCGGCTTAGGTGGTCTTCGTGGTAGGCGTCTTGCTGTTGCAGGTGATGCTGACTGAGCAGGAGCCCTTCGGTCCAAATTGGCTTGCGTGCCACTCAGTTGCCCCCTTCCTTGGCGGTCGGAGCAACGGTTGCCGTTGAGGATGGACTTGCCGAACTTCCCATCGAATCGCCACGGCCTTCACCGTCCTGGATCTGCATTTTGTCTAAGTAGACCGGAATGGTCATGGCCTTGGCACAAGGCGGAGATTGGGGGGGCGACGTCAGCTCGTAGGTGACATACCAGTCAGTGCCTTTGGGTTCGCGAAATAACGCAACGAGCCCAAGGAAATTGGCGTCAGGATTGCGCGCGACGGAGATTTCCTGTGACTTACCAGGAAATACTGTGTACTCGGCCACAGACTTCAAATCTGCCGCCAAGACCTCTTTATCTTTCTGCCAGATTTCTTCGAATGTGGCTCCACGCAGTTTCGTATCGGCGTGCAGTTGATAGACCCGCACCTGCACAGGCCGTCCATTTCCCTCTGGCGTGGCATTAGAGCGGTCTGAGGCGCTGAGCTCAATTCTGGTCCCCACGGGTGGGCACGTTTCTTTCTTCGCGACCTTCGGCCCGGGTGCGGGGGCTGAACACGCTGCAATCCCCAAAAGCGTGAGCAGTATTGCGGCTCTCATCGCCGGTGGTATACAACAAGCAGGCGGTGGCTGGCCATCGACAATCTGGCGAGCCTTCGTGACCAGGCTTTGCTCCTCAGCGTTGCCCTGAATTGAGTGTCGAGCGCGGGTGTCGGTCGGTGGCTGGGTGTTAACAAGCCCAGCCCGTTCCTTCTCGCTCGATCAGACCGGTGTCGGGGCAGGCATCGTAGTATTTGCACGCAAGTGGCACGCTTCTCTTGACGTTGAGACGTCTTGCGAATAGTGAATTTGACGTGCTGTGGGAGAAACGGGGAACTGGACCGACCCATGGAAAGGTTGAACGATTCGCCTTCCGGCATGACAGCGCGGCGGCAATGCTAAAAGGAGTTTGAAAAATGGCACAAGATATCACGCTGAAGCTCACGAATATCGAGGGCGAGAGCAAGAAGAGTGGCTACGAGAAACAGATCGACATCTACGACTTCAAATTTGGGGTTTCACAATCCGCGTCGAGTTCCGAGGGTTCGGGCGGTGGTAGCGCTAAGTCGGACTGCAAGGATCTGGTCCTGACGAAGCTCATCGACAAGGCCACGCCCATCATCTTCCTACAAAGTGCAACCGGCACGCATATCGCTGAAGCGGTCATGACCGTTCGCAAGGCAGGAGGCCAAGCGCTAGACTATCTAGTCGTCACTCTGAAGGACGTGATTGTGACCAACGTCGCGACCGGCGGAAAGTCTGAAGACGAGCGGGTGCTCGAGGAAATCTCGCTTAGCTACGCGAAGATCTCGATTCAGTACAAGGCCCAGAACGCCGACGGCACGGCAGGTGCCACGATTCAGAAGAACTACGATCTCGAATTGAATAAGGAATTCTGAGCATTCGACGGCCACCAGGAGGTGCAACTCCTGATGGGTAAGTCTTTGACTGCGGCCTTCCGGCCAAGCGGGCTCGTCAACCGTTTCAAAACCGGTCGGCTGTACCCGTCGCGCATCGAGGGTGCAGATCGAAAGGAGTTCCTGCGCTTAAGCTGGACGTTCTAGCGGCTCTTGGCGCCTAGCTTTTTCAGGCACGCGGCTGCCATCTCCTTCGTGAATCGTTGCCGACCCCAGTCGAAGGTTGGCGGGACGCATAGGTCCATTTGGTCTTGGCTCGCTATTAGGTCCTTGAGGGTATCCCGAGCCTGCCACACAACATCCTTGGGAACTTGTATGGCGAGGTTCGGAATGTCCGGGGTCGTTTCGCCGCTGATGTCGAGATTCATCGAGCTCAGGTCGCGCGTGCTCATCGCCGCGGCTCGTGCCACTAGGCTGAGGCGCGTTCCTGGCTGCACCTCGAGGTCGGAGGTTAGCTGGGGGGTCCGCATCTGAACAGTAGAGAACTTGTACCGCTGAAGATTGTTCAAAATCAGGGCTACTGCTTGGATCGCCGGGGCGTACATGGCCGTTTCGTCCGGGAGCATTTTGGCATCGACAAGATCCCAGAAGCCAATTCCGGTGCCCCCGACACGCTCGAGACGCGCAATCATGCCAAATGGCCCTAGATTGTAGGAACCGAACACTAGATCCCAAACGCCAGCTTCATTGTAGACCAACACCTTGTCGCGGATATCACGCAGGTAGCGTACGGCGGCCTCCGTGGATTTGGGAGGGCTGCGCCGTTCATCGATCACCTCATCCTTGATGCGAAGGTGGTAGGCCCGCCCAGTCGCAGGCATGAACTGCCACAGGCCAGCCGCGCCCACAGGCGAGGTTGCCTGGGGCGTGCAGCCACTCTCCACGAAGACAATTGCCCAAAGATCCGCGGGCAATTCGTACCTGACCAGCGTTGATTGGATCAGGTCACGGTAGGCGCCGCACCGAAACAACATCGATTGGAAGGATTCGCGGCCAACCGGGTTTTCAGTGTAAAACTGCAAGCTACGTTCTACACTCGGATCATCCTCGATGGGGATTTCCGGAAGCTTGAGCCCCACTAGCCATCGTGACCGTACGCGGTCCATTGCTCCCGAAGCCCGTCGCTGAGTAATGCGCTTGGTTCCTTGTGCGCCGATGACGGACGCATGCATCGCGGCCATGGCTTGGCAAGCGGCAGGCGAGCCTTTGCATTTGTCCGGCGACATACTGCTGGCAATAAGAGCGGCCTCCTCGTCCACGAGCGCGCCAAGTTCCGCGGATTCCTTGCCGCGTCCATGCATTTGGCTGAGCAGTGCGCGGAGTGATTCGTTTTCGGTGATGAGGCGGGGTTGAGGCAACGCCGCAGATGCGGCTGCAACAGGCCTTGCTTCCTGTGAAGCCTGCGAGCCCTGCGAAGCATGTGATTCTGCAACGTCGACTTTCGCCCCAGGTGGGTTGCGGGTAAGTACGATGATCAAGGTAGCCAAGCCACCCAGCACAAGAACGAATACGGCAATAGCGATTGCGCCAATTCGCCAAGTGCTGCTCGGTCGCTCTCGGTTGCGTAGCAGCGCCGGGCTTGGCGCCGATCCTCCACCCCGTCGATCCCGAGCCCGGAGGCGAACAATGTCTCCGAGCACATCCAGGCGCGACATTTTGCCTATGCTTTGGCCGAGCCTCGAAAGTTTGCCCTCGATTCCCGGCGGGTTCACCGTGGGTGGGAGCGAGGGAAGTCCCGCCAACGAGTGATGCAAGAGGCGGGGTGCCTCAAGCGATCCGGAGGAGCCGACGGAAGCCGGAGGTTGGGACGAATATCGGCTTCCCCGTTTCAGACCGAGCAAAGAACTCGACCCCTGATCGCCCTTCTCCGGGATCTGAGCAGCGGGTTGCAGCGGCATTGCGCCCGCGCTGGGGTCACCCTTTCGCTCCTTGAAAGCGCGCAGCCCGAACATGGTACGGACTTGCAGATTGGGACTTTTACCGGGGGTATTGCCCAGGAGGCTATCAGCCCCATCTGGACCGGCGAAAGGCGGCGCGGCAACGGCCTGGTGTGTCGGTACCGGCTCGACAGAGTGTTGTTGATGAAGGAGCGGACTTGGGAGGGGAGCGCGAGACTCCGGAAACCCAGCCTGCGGCGCCCCTGCGAGCTCCCCCAACGGATCAAGCTGTCGAGGTAGGAGCACGGACTGGCCGAGAAAGGGCGGGGGCGCGGGGCCGCCGTACGGCTGCCTGCCCTCATGTAATGAAAGATCCGGCGGGGCTTGCTGCAGAAATATGGACGCGCCCAGCATTGGGGGTGGTTGCGGTGGGCTAGATGGCCGTGCTCCCTGCCATGGTGGGTCGGCGTGCTGACCAGATTGTTGGGGCTCGGCAAGGCTGTCTCTTGCCGCACTGGCAAGTTCTCGAAGCGGGGCAAGGAATGGACCGAGGTCGGTCGCCCGTCCATTGCAGTCAACGTGTTGCCGGAGAGTGTCGATGTGAACGGCTATGCCCCCAAATCCCGCGTCCCGCGCCAAGGGCTGAAGACTCAGGGTCTGAGTCCTCAGCTGGGCAACTCTCGGGTCGCTCAGCGGCGCCTGAGCGGACGCGGCACGCGACCATTCGTCGAGGCAACGTTCGAGCTCGTCGAGCAGGCGAATTTTGTCTGACTTATTGATAATGGCACCCTCCACCGGGTCGCGCGTAGGGTCTATTGTTATCATACGCACCCGGTTCTCGCCCGCCGAATGGTGGGCATACCGGCGTCGAGCCTGTTGACAGTACGTCTACAACGGAGGAAAGTCTTTGCGCCGCGTCGCGGAGAGGGCGTTGGCGCGAGTTGGCGACCAAAGTTCGGAGCGCGGCCTCGCAAAGGGAATATGGGATTCATCAACATCGAGCAGTTGCTGGCGCCTATCTCAGAAGCGGAACCATCGGGCCCGAACCTCGAATACGATCCGGCATTTTCGGAGTTAGAGCGCGCCGTTCTGGGCAAACCCGAACAGCGCATGGGAAGCATTCATGTGCCGTTCGAGCCGCCAGACTGGTCGGCTGTGTGCAAGCAGAGCCTCTCCCTGCTAGAGAGGACCCGTGACCTTCGCGTGACGATGCACCTGGCCCAGGGGCTGCTTCACTGCAACGGTCTAACTGGTTTCGCGGATGGGATCGAGCTTGCAGCGGGACTGGTCCGTGACTTTTGGCAGTCGGTTCACCCCGAGGTCGACCACGAGGACGACAACGATCCCACGATGCGAGTCACTGCCCTTGCGACCCTCACTGCGCCATCCACCCTACTGGCATTGCAGAAGAGCCCACTAGCCCAACTACGTGGACTTGGGGCCGTGTCTCTACACGACATTCGGGATGCGGCCGGTGGCGGAACGACTGCACAGGGCGATTCCATCGAAGCAGTCTTCCAGGCAATCGAATTCGATACTCTTGAGGCCATGGTGTCCGGAGTGCAACGGTGCCTTGACGGGGTGGCGGCTATTGATGGTGCCTTTGTCACCCACACAGGAAGCCGTGGACCGGATCTGTCTCCCCTGTCGCAATTGTTGCGCGAGGTGCGCAACGTCTTAAAGCCACGATTGGATGCGCGAAAAGTCGCGCAGCAAGTGGACCAGACTGAACCGGAAGAGGATGCCACGGACGCTGCGGCAGCAGGTAGTCATCCAGGCCGTTCTGGAGGCGCATTTAGTGGCGATATTCGTTCTCGCGAAGACGTTTTGAAAGCGATCGACAAGATTTGCGCCTACTACTCGCGCTCGGAGCCCGCGAGTCCTTTGCCGTTGCTACTCGAGCGGTGCAGACGGCTTGTAACGTCCTCGTTCCTGGAAATTATTCAGGAGCTTGTGCCGGACGGTGTAGCTCAAGTCAACAGCATAGCTGGACGAAAGTCGGAGTGATGGATCATAGAAGTTATTCATCTGGTTGGTCAGAGGAGCGTCACCGTTTGCTGGTGGCGGGGAGTTGTGGCACACAAGTTGAGGGTCCAGAGAGATTGGAGCGAATATGAGTAGCCAGAAGTTTATTGGACGTAACCGCGCCCCACGCGTTCAGATTGAGTACGATGTCGAGCTATATGGCGCCGAGAAACGCGTTCAGCTTCCCTTTGTGATGGGGGTGCTGTCCGATCTTTCCGGCAACGCTGGCAAGGCCCAACCACCTGTAGCCGATCGCAAGTTCTTGGAATACTCATCCGAAAATTTGGACGAGCGCATGAAGGCTATGCAGCCGCGAGTCAAAATGCAGGTGCCCAACAAGCTCACTGGTGAAGGCAACGTGACGGTCAACCTCACCTTCGAGAAACTGGATGACTTCGGACCGGGCGCCATTGCGCGACACGTTCCAGCCCTACGGCAGCTTCTCGAGGCGCGAACGAAGTTGGCCAACTTGATTACGTACATGGATGGCAAAACGGGGGCAGAGGATCTCATTGCGAAAGTCCTCAACGATCCCTCGCTGCTCAAGTCACTGGCTTCTTCGGCCAAGCCAGCCGGTGAAGAGGCTTCCACTGAGGCTGTGGGAGAAGAGAAATAACGATGTCAGATCAAACACAAAAAGCTGCTGCCGAGGCACCCGTAGCTGTCGCGACGAGCGATGAGTTCGCGAGTCTATTGCGCAAGGAGTTCAAGCCCCAATCTGAGCGAGCCCGGGAGGAAGTCGAAACGGCCGTGATGACGTTGGCACGCGAGGCTCTTGACTCCTCGGCGGTGGTAAGCTCCGACGCGGTCGCTTCAATTCAGAATATTATCGCCGAAATCGACAAGAAGCTGTCGGCGCAAATCAACGAGGTTTTGCACCACGAGGACTTCCAGTCACTTGAGGGCTCGTGGCGCGGGTTGCACTACCTGGTCAACAACTCCGAGACCGACTCGATGTTGAAGATTCGAGTCATGAACATCTCGAAGAAGGACCTCAACAAGACGCTCAAGCGTTTCAAGGGGGCGTCTTGGGATCAGAGCCCGCTCTTCAAGAAGCTCTATGAGGAAGAATACGGTCAGCTGGGTGGCGAACCCTACGCCTCAATCGTAGCCGACTATGCCTTCGATCACAGTCCGCCGGACGTGGAAACGCTCGGGGAGCTTGCGAAGATAGCTGCGGCTTGCCACTCGCCCGTATTCACGGCGGCCGCTCCCTCACTGCTCCAAATGGAATCCTTCCAAGAGCTTGGCAATCCGCGCGATATCGCCAAAATCTTCACGACTCCTGAGTACGCGGGGTGGCGCTCTCTGCGCGAATCAGATGAGAGTCGATACATCGGAATTGCATTGCCGCGCTTTCTCGCGCGACGCCCCTACGGGGCGAAATCCGACCCCGTTGAGGAGTTTGATTTTGAAGAAGAGTGCGCCAGCACGGCCGACTCGAAGTATACGTGGGCAAACGCCGCCTACGCCATGGCGGTCAACGTCAATCGTTCCTACAAGCTGTATGGTTGGTGTTCGCGCATCCGTGGCATCGAGTCGGGCGGCGCCGTGATGGGACTTCCGACTCACACGTTCCCCACCGATGATGGCGGTCAGGACATGACGTGTCCTACCGAAATTGGTATCAGTGATCGTCGTGAGGCTGAACTCGCTCAATCCGGGTTCATGCCGCTCATTCACAAGAAGAACACTGATTTTGCAGCCTTTATTGGGGCACAGTCGCTTCACAAGCCGGCCGAGTACGATGACCCGGACGCTTCGGCAAATGCCAAGCTCGCCGCGCGCATGCCGTATCTGTTCGCGACCTGCCGCTTCGCTCACTACTTGAAGTGTATCGTCCGTGACAAGATCGGTTCGTTCAAGAGCCCTGATGATATGCAGAAGTGGCTTCAGGGTTGGATCACCCAGTATGTCGATGGAGCTCCGGCCCACTCCAGTGAAGAAACCAAGGCCAAGCGTCCCCTTGCGGCGGCCGAGGTGACAATCCAGGAGGATCCCGCAAATCCGGGTTACTATTCCTCGAATTTCTACCTGCAGCCCCACTACCAACTCGAGGGGCTTACCGTCTCTTTGCGGCTGGTATCGAAGCTGCCGTCGGCCAGGAGTTGACGGACCGATGCGTCGGGGGTCTCTCCAATCTTGGAGTTGGCCGTCAGTGCGAGACACGCACCGTCCCAACCGCCGCCAGTGCCAGCCTAGAGCATCGTGGCAGAGCTAACTCCGAAAGAGAAGTTGCAGCCGTCTTTGTTGGATCGGCTGACCGACGATGAGCCTGACCGGCAGAAGGAGTCCCGGGACAAGCGGATACTGACCGGCACGCAACTTCGGGAGAGTGTTCGTCGGGATCTCTCGTGGTTACTGAACAACACTTGGCTGCAAGCGGTCGAGGATCTCGACGCCTACCCCGAGGTCGCACTATCGACACTTAACTATGGTGTCCCTGACTTGGCTGGGAAGACGGCCAGTACGGTCGATATCAAGGTACTCGAAAAATCGCTCCGTGCTGCCATTCTGAACTTCGAGCCGAGGCTCCTCCGGGAATCGATTCGCCTCAGGTCGATAGTCAATCCCAAAGAGGCCCCACGCAACGATCTGTCATTTATCATAGAGGCAGAATTGTGGGCTCAACCCGTCCCGCTACGCGTCTTCCTCAAGACTGATTTGGATTTGGAGACAGGGGAGATTGCGGTGACGGAGACCACGATCGAGTAGAGTGGTGGGCACCTGCCGGGCGGAGGGTACTCTCTCCGCGTGGCTGACTCGGACACAGTGGACTTTGCATGGATCACCGACTGCTTTCCTACTACAATCGTGAACTGCAGTACTTGCGGGAGCTTGGCGGGGAGTTTGCGCGCCAGTTTCCCAAGATTGCCGGCAGATTGGGGCTTGAGGCATTCGAATGCGCCGATCCCTACGTCGAGCGTCTCTTGGAAGGGTTCGCATTTCTGGCGGCGCGTGTTCAGCTGAAGATTGACTCGGAGTTTCCCCGTTTCACCGAGCATCTGCTTTCACTCGTCTATCCCCACTACTTGGCGCCCACGCCGTCGATGGCGATTGTGAAAGCTACACCGAATCATCGGCAGGGCCAGCTCAACGAGGGATTTTGCGTGCCGCGAGGTAGCGCGCTTCGCAGCAACTTCGGGCGTGGCGATCAAACGGCGTGTGAATATCGCACGGGACACGATGTTACCCTCTGGCCAATCGAGCTCGCCAGCGTGGGGCATGTATCCAACGTGGGCAAGCTGGATGAGCTCAAATTGCCGGGAAAGAAACGCATCCAAGGCGCGATCAAGTTTCGGTTTCGCACGTTGACGGGAGTCCCCTTCAACGACCTGAACCTCGACAATTTGGCCCTCTTTGTTTCCGGTCCAGAGCAGTTTTCGCTGCGCATCTACGAGCTGCTCTTAGCGGGCGCGCAGGCGTTGGTCGTCAGGGCGCCCAATAGCGACGACCTATCCTTGGTACTCGACAACCCGATTCGTCCAATCGGCTTCGAAGACGAGGAAGCACTTCTGCCGTTCGGCCCCAAGTCCTTTCAAGGCTATCGGTTGCTTCACGAGTACTTCTCGTTTCCGAGTCGATTCCAGTTCTTGGGACTCTCGGGAATGAAAGAGGGAGTTGCCCACTGCTCGGAGTCTGAGCTTGAAGTGGTGGTCTTGCTGGACCGTCACGACCCTAGCATCGAGTCGGCAATTAGCACGGCCCACTTCGAGCTCTTTTGCACCCCGGCGATCAACCTCTTCCCAAAGCAGATCGATCGCATCCACTTGAGTGAGCGCCAGCACCAATATCATTTGATCGCCGACCGCACTCGCCCTCGGGACTTCGAGGTCCACTCGTTGGCGGAGGTCGTCGGTATGGGAACACGCGCTCACAGTCGGCAGGAATTCAGACCATTCTATGCGAGTCGGGAACGCTCGGCCCAGGACTCGGCGTTCTACACGATTCATCGAGAGGTTCGGATTGTCAGCGAACGGGAGAAGCGTGATGGCGCAAGATCGACCTACTCCGGGAGCGAATTGTTCATGTCGCTTGTCAATGGCGAACAGGGACCCTTCTTTTCAGATCTGAGACAGTTGGCCATTGCCGCGTTGTGCACCAACCGTGACCTACCCTTGATGATGAGTGTCGGGGCTGGGCCTGCTGATTTCTACCTAGACTCCGGTGCTCCCGTCGATACCATTCGTTGTGTGGCCGGGCCGTCCGAACCGCGCCCGCCGAGCGCATGGGGAGCCTCGTCGTGGCGCTTGGTGAGCCATCTCTCCCTCAACTATCTGTCGATCACCGACACGAATCCTGAGGCGGGTGCCGCGGCGTTGCGTCAGCTGCTGCAACTCTACGGAGAGTTCGGTGCACCTGCGATGCGAAGGCAAATCGAAGGTGTCAGGTCCGTCACGAGTTCATCCATCGTTCGCCGTATCCGCACGGTCGGTCCGCTCGCCTTTGGCCGTGGGGTTGAGATATCGCTCGATTGCGACGAATCCGCATTTGAAGGCGGGAGTGCCTTCCTGTTTTCCGCAGTCCTTGAGCGCTTCTTGGCCAAGCATGCCTCGATCAACTCATTTACCGAGCTTGTGTTCAAGAGCGCGCAGCGAGGCGAGTCGATGCGCTGGCCCGCCAGAATTGGTCGAAGGGCGATCACATGAGTTTGCTCGAGCGACTCGCGCGGAGGGCGTACCAGTTCGAGTTTCATGCGACCATGCGGCGGCTGGAGGCACTGTTTCCTGAACTACCGCGATTTGGTGAGGCGGTTCGTCCCAGTGACGAGCCCGTGAGAGTCGGACAGGAGGCAACGCTGGCTTTCGCCCCCTCTGAAGTATCCGGGTTCCATCCAGGAGAGGAAGGGCGCCCGAGCCAGATGACGGTGGCCTTTCTGGGGCTAATGGGGCCCAACGGTCCTCTTCCACTACACTTTACTGAGTACGCACGGCAGCGGATTCGCCACGCGGGGGACCGGACGCTGGCGGCTTTCATCAACCTCTTCAACCACAGGATGTTGTTGCTCTTCCACCGGGCTTGGTCCCAAGTTGAACCGACAGTGATGCAAGATAGACCGAAGGCCCGGCGATTCGAAACCTATTTAGGTTCGCTCATGGGAATGGGACTTTCGGAATTTCAAAATCGGGGTGCGGTCCCGGACCAGGCAATGCTGCAGTACGTGGGGTGGTTTGCCAATCCCGTGAGAAGTGCGGAAGGACTACGCGCCATACTTTCCGACTATTTCGAGGTTCCGGTAGCCATTGATGAGTTTCAGGGCGAATGGCTCGAGCTGCCCGCGGAAAGTCGCCTGCAGCTTGGCGGACCACCCGAGGTATGCGCTCTCGGGAGGGGCACCATTCTTGGTCGCCGAGCCTATACGGTGCAATCCCGCTTCAGAGTGGTGTTCGGACCACTTTCTTCGGAGCAGTACGCGCGATTTTTGCCAGGAAACTTTTCGCTTACTCAATTGAAGAATTTCGTCCGGGCCTATGCAGGTGACGAGTTCGCTTGGGATCTGAGGCTCAAGCTTCGTGAGGATGCCAGTTCCCAGGTCCGTCTTGGAGGGACTCAGCAACTGTCGTACAACGCACGTCTCGGCAAGAAGGCGACCGCAACCGATGTCGTGATTGACCCGTCTACTCACAGCAGTCGTCGCTACACGTCATAATTAGAACATTGGGCGCTGGGAATCAGTGGAGTTGAAATGTCGGAGATTAGTCGAACATCGCTGTTTGGGAAGTTAAACCCGATTGGCTACAAGTCCATCGAGAGCGCTACCCTGTTCTGCAAAGTACGCGGGAACCCCTATGTGGAACTCGCCCATTGGGTTTCTCAGCTGGTGCAGGTCCCCGATAGTGATTTGCTCCGGTTCCTTCGACACTTCGATGTCGACGCGTCTCGTCTTGCACGCGACATTACCGAGTCACTCGATCGTTTGCCGCGGGGGGCATCGTCAATCTCCGACCTGTCGGGACAGGTGGAGGAATCCGTCGAGCGCGGTTGGCTCTACGGCTCGCTGATGTTCGGGGAGTATCAGGTGCGCACGGGTTACTTGCTCATTGGCTGGTTGAAGACTCCGCCACTAAAGAACGCACTTCTTGCCATCTCGCGCGAGTTCGCGAAATTGAAAGTGGATGCGGCTATCGACGACTTTGGTACCATTACCCGAGGTTCGCCGGAAGAAGGTCAAGCTCCATCAGCTGGTGCACCTGCAGTAGATCAGGGCACGGGTGGGTCCGGTACATTTGGCGCTGCGGCTTTGGGAAAGCAGGAGGCCCTCGCCAAGTACACGGTCGATCTGACCGAGCGCGCGCGTAAGGGCGAGATTGATCCGATCGTTGGGCGCGACGAAGAGATTCGAAAAATCGTTCAGATCTTGCTTCGTCGTCGCCAAAACAACCCGATTCTCACGGGCGAAGCAGGAGTGGGCAAGACGGCCGTGGTCGAGGGCTTCGCACGGCGGATTGCCAAGGGCGACGTTCCTCCCCAGCTTAAGGATGTCAGTCTCCGCTCCCTCGACTTGGGGCTCTTGCAAGCCGGCGCTAGTATGAAGGGTGAATTCGAGCAGCGCTTGAGGCAGGTGATCGACGAGGTTCACGCCTCCTCGAAACCTATCATCCTTTTCATCGATGAAGCTCATACGTTGATCGGCGCTGGTGGCTCTCAGGGAACGGGCGATGCGGCCAACCTGCTCAAGCCGGCACTGGCGCGAGGCACGCTGCGCACCATTGCCGCGACAACCTGGGCCGAGTACAAGAAGTACATCGAAAATGACCCGGCACTTACTCGGCGCTTTCAGACAGTCCAAGTGGGGGAGCCGGACGAGGCCAAGGCAATCCTCATGATGCGTGGGATCGCTTCGATGCTGGAGAAGCACCATCGGGTTCAGCTCCTTGATGAGGCCCTCGGATCGGCAGTTCGGCTTTCCAAACGCTACATCCCCGACCGGCAGTTGCCGGACAAGTCGGTCAGTCTTCTGGATACCGCGTGTGCTCGGGTAGCGGTTAGTCAACATTCCGTACCGCCCGAGGTGGAGGATAGCCGTCGGCACATCGAAGCCCTCGAGAATGAACAGGGAATCATTGCTCGCGAGCGATCCGTAGGAATCGAGGTCAAGAATCGCGCCGTGGCGGTCGAGCAGGCGATCGAGGAAGAGAAGAAGCGCTTGGCAGGGCTCGAGATGCGCTGGAAGGCAGAGAAATCCGTTGTTGATCGGATCTTGGCGGAACGAGAGCGCTTACGGAAGTGCGGTCTCCCCACGGAGAAACAGGAGCCGCTGTCTAAGGGAGCCGACAGCGCTTCCGAGGCTGAGGACGCGGCGAGCTCAATGCCGGTTCCGCCGCCGCTACTGGATGGCGACAGCTCGGAAGCAGCGATGCAGGCTGGGCCCTCGGAAGCGGAGCTTCAGACGCTAAAGACGCTCGAGGCGGAGCTTGCCGAGATGCAGCAAGACCAACCGCTCATCTTGCCGGCAGTCGATTCCCGAGCAGTTGCCCAGGTAGTGGCAGATTGGACGGGGATCCCCACCGGTCGGATGGTGAAAAACGAGATCGAGAACGTCCTGAAGTTGCCGGAGCTGCTGGCTCGTCGCGTCCTTGGGCAAGACCATGCACTCGAAGCGATCGCTCGGCGGATCCAAACGGCTCGGGCAGGACTCGAGAATCCAAGCAAGCCGATTGGTGTCTTCCTCTTGGCGGGCCCCTCGGGGGTCGGTAAGACCGAGACCGCCCTGGCGCTCGCTGAGGCCTTCTACGGAGGTGAGCACAGTGTGATCACCATCAACATGAGCGAGTTTCAGGAGTCACATACGGTCTCGACTCTCAAAGGGGCGCCACCAGGCTATGTTGGATACGGCGAGGGTGGCGTGTTAACGGAAGCCGTTAGACGTCGTCCGTATAGTGTCGTCCTGCTGGACGAGGTGGAGAAGGCGCATCCCGACGTGCACGAGATCTTCTTCCAAGTCTTCGACAAGGGCTGGATGGAAGACGGTCAGGGAACTCGAATCGACTTCAGGAATACCGTCATCCTGCTCACATCGAATGTGGGCAGCGAGGTAACGATGCGCGCTTGTACTGGGCCTAATCGTCCGGACCCTGCTTCTATTACCGAGGCGCTTCGAGCCCCGCTGCTTCAGGCCTTTCCCGCGGCCCTGCTGGGACGCATGGTCGTGATTCCTTATTACCCCCTCGACGATGAGATGATTGCCAATATCGTGCGTTTGCAGCTCGGTCGCATCCAAAAGCGGGTGGCCGAGAGCTATGCTGTGCCATTCAGCTACTCGCAGGCCGTCGTGGAGCTCATCACCAGCCGCTGCAATGAGCTCGAGAGCGGCGGTCGCATGATCGATGCAGTATTGACCAACACGCTACTTCCCGAGGTCAGCCGTGAGCTGCTGCTGCGGACCCTTGATGGCAAGACCGTTCAACGCATCTCGGTGGATGTCGAAGATGCTCGATTCTCCTATGCATTCGATTGAGTGCTTCCGGGCAGTGGGCTGTTGGGTCGTTCTATTAGCGGCCCAGACAGGCTGTCACAGGGCGAGCTCACTCTTTGGTGCGTCCCCCGCAGCTTCCGTTTCACAGGTCGCAGCGGCATCGTCACCCTCTGCGGCCCCCTCGCCGCCTGCCGTCGAAACCCAGCCCTCCCAAGCAATGGCTGGAAGTATGCGAGCGGTACCCCTTCCGCTCATGGTGATGCCGCTCGGTACCAACTCGGCGGGTCCTTCCGTGCGAGGCAAGCCACTCTTGCCGCCAGATGAGCTCGACGAAGCGTCGCCCTTGGCACCACTGGGTCCAGCGCCTCTCTCGATGGGGCGCGACTTACGACAAGAACCCGTTCGACCACCGGTCGCCAAGCCTTACCCTCAGAATGTGGCAGATAGGCCTGTGCCCCGCTTGGGCAGCCAACCCTGGATGATTTCCGATGAGTGGGAGTCTCGTCACAATGACCAACTGAAGGCTCCAAATCGTGAGCACGCGAAGGTTATTTTCCTCGGTGATTCCATCACCGATGGCTGGCGCGTGTCACCTTCGTACAAGGAACATTTTTCGCGATATACACCACTCAATCTCGGGATAAGTGGCGAGTACACGCAGAATCTACTCTGGCGGATTGAGCACGGGGCGCTCGACGGGCTGTCGCCCAAGGCTGTCGTCGTTATGATCGGCGTCAACAATCTTGGAGGAGGCTTCACCGCGGAGCAGACAGCGAAAGGCGTGCGGGCCGTGCTTGCAGCCGTGCAGGGGAAGTTGCCTGGTGTGCCGATCCTGCTGCTGTCGATCCTACCTGCGGGTGAGAACCCGGATGCCAAGCTGAGAAAGAAGATCAGCGAGGCTGATGAGCTCATTGCAAAGATGCAAGTCCCAGGCGTGACCGTGGTTGACATCGGTTCCATTCTGCTTGAGCCAGACGGCACCATTTCCAGGTCCATTCTCAGGGACTTCCTACATCCTACCGAGGCAGGCTACGTTCGCCTGGGCGATGCGCTCGCGCCGCGTCTTCAACAAATCGTGCAGCAGGGTTAGGGTAGGGTAGGGAACATTTCATCGATTGGGAGACGACATGACACCGCCACCGGGAAGACTCGACTTCACTTTCAGGTTCGCCGCAGACGGCACGGAAGCCAAGCCACGGACGGCGACGGGGGTGGAACACGTTGTCTTCATCGCGCCCTATTCGGGAGCGGCGAAGTCGCTGACCGCAACTTCCGTGCTCGCGGCTCGACCGCTTCAACTGGGAGAAGCGTTTCGTATTGTCCCGAGTGCGATACGGCTCGAGCCGTTGACGCCGGGAAGCGAGCCATTCCTGTTGCCTGTCGCGGATGTTCACTCCCTGCACCCCGACGCACTGCTCGACACAGTACCGAGCTTGTCGGAGCTCTGGGAACCCTTGCGGGATCTCGATCGCGATTCAAGTGCAGCGGAACGTTTGGCAGCGATGGTCGCCCATATCGCGACTGTCGAGCGAGAGACCAATCTGGGGCCTGAATCGAAGGGGCCGTCGGATTGCGAAGCGTTTGGCAAGGCAGCTGTGACGACATCTCCCGAAGCGGCGGGCGATCTCTTGGACCGGCTACTGGGACAACGGCCGGAGCATGCTCGCCGGGCCGGCACACCTCAAGGTGACGGGTTGAGTGTCGCAGCGGCACAAGAATTCGTGCAGCAGTTGGCGAAGCGCGCGTTAAGCGAAGAAGCAACAACCACGCGCAGTGGTGCATTGGAGGCTTCGAGTGATTTGCGCACGAAGGCCGAAGCTGAACTGGGCAGGCGGCTCAGGGCGCTGCTTCGACAGGAAGCCTTTCAAAGTGTTTCGGGGACCTGGCTTGCTACAGAGATGGTTGTCCGTTCCTGCCCCAATGATTCACAAGCCCGATTCTCCGCGGTGGACGCTTCTTGGACGGAGCTCGTTTCGGCGCCGATGAAATTCGATGCCTTACTCGATTCTGGCGCCTCTGTCGTGGTGGTTGACCATTGCTTCGGCGCCGAGCACGACGAGCTGCGCGGTTTGGTGGGACTTGCGCGCGCGTGTCACGAACATCGAGTATTCTTCGTAGCTGGGGCTGCCCCGTCGCTGGCGGGCCTCGAGGAACGGTTCCTAAAGAATCCTGCTGGCACAAAGCATGACGCAGAAGCGTGGCAGAAGGATTGGAGCGACGAGCAGCGTGAGTCCTGGCTGCAGCTTGCCTCTCTGCGCGAGCAGGGGGCACAATTCGCCCTGGCCCTACCTCGTTGTCTGGTGCGTCAACCGTACGGTAAGCAGGGGGATCCTCTCGAGAAAATCGAGTTCGAGGAGTTGGGGGATCGTCCGGAGTCGGTTCAGTTCGTGTGGGCCAACGGGGCCTACCTGGTCGCACGGGCGCTGATGGAACAGTGGTGCGGGGAGGAGGCACAGATGGATGGAAGTTATGAAATTGGTGGTCTCCCGGTGGTTAGCGTTCCAGACGTCAACGGTCGCCGCCTGCAGCCACCTCTCGAGCTATCGTTGCCCCGGTCGGCCGTCGACCAACTGCTTGACCAAGGCTTCAGCATTATCGAGGCGCGGAGCGACAGCGATCGTGCCCGCGTGTATGTGTAACGGAGCAAATCTTTAGGTAGGTTCAAGGGACATGAGCGACGCAACAACGCATCCGGTCGTGGACGGTGAATCCGTCGAAAGCATTGCCGCCAATTGCGGCCTCAATACTGACGACATTTGGAATTTGTCCGAGAACAAAGACCTGCATGATCTCAGAAAAGATCCCGATATTCTTAGCCCTAAGGACAAACTCGCGGTTCCGGCAACGAAGCCGCTCGAATTTCGGCGCGCAACGGGTCAAACACACGACTTCGTAGTCACGGTGCCCAAGTCCAAATTGCAGCTTCAATTGAAGGCGCAGGGACAACCTCGAGCAAAACTGCCTTGCCTGCTAATCGTAGACGGTCAGCAAATCCCATTGACCACTGATGGCGAGGGTAAGCTCGAAGCCACAATTTCCGCGAAGGCCCAGAAGGCGCGGCTCGTTCTCGATCCCAAGGGTAAGCAACCCGTGACTTACCAGTTGCTGCTGCGCGGCATTCATCCCTCGTCCGTGGCTACGGGCTGGCAGGGCAGATTGCACAATCTGGGTTACCCCGTTGATGTTGATGGGGACGCGACCGGCGCGATGAGCCAGGCGGCGTTGTCATTGTTCCAAGAGAAGCAGAAGTTGACACCCAACGGCACGACCGACGACGACACAAAGGCCAAGCTGGAAGAGCTGCATGGCTGCTGAACGCTCGGAGCTAACGCCCGAAGAAGCCGCGCTGCTTACCGATCCGCAAGCGCTCGAGCGCGCAAGGAGCAAGGCTGGAGACGGTACTCCATTTCCGCCGCGTTATGATCTCCATATTTCAGGACCTAACCCATCTTGAATGTTGAACCTTTGACAAGAAGGAGAGATGATCAATGCGCCGCGGATTTTCGAAATTGTCTCCATCTGAAAGGGAGGCAGCTCCGCGTTGCTTGGCGACTCACATCATTTTAGCAACACAATCCGCCAAGGGGTTGTGCCATTCGAATCCGTACCGTTGCCCACGATGACAGTTCCGTCGGCACTGATTCCCACGGCATATTGCAATTGAGTCCCAGCGGGCAGCTCATAACCCCTTGACGCAAGTTCGTCGGCTAAACTGCGCATTTTAGCCGTGGTAGCGTCCCAAACCCACGCCGTAGTGGTTAGGTTATTGTCAACATTATCACCGACAACCCACGCCCCATCATCACTTACGTCTCGCGCCGTACTGGACGAGGAGTTGGGCAAGAAGCCAAGGCCGTACATGCCGCCGCCCGACGTCCAGCGAAACGCTTGGCCTCCACTCAGTGAGGCTGACGCTCCAACAGCAACTGAACCGTCCTTGTTCAACGCATAAACATTGGAACCGCCGCTGCCTGAAAGGATTCCAAAATTCACGATTCCGCCGGCTGATGTCCAGGTTGCGGCTACATATTGCGGGCCCTGCATGACTGCGCCACCAAACACCAAACCATTGCCGCTCACTGCATACCCAATTTGGAGACCTGACGAAGTGACGATGCCATTGGTCCAAATCGACCCCAAGCTGTCCAAGATGACGGTGCCGTCCGCAGATACGGATGCGGCGTCGTACATTTGACCGGACAAGATTGAGCTTGACGCGTTGACGGCGTAAAATCCGGTGTTCGTGCAGGGGGAGCTAGCGCAGGTTCCCCAGCCGACGACGACACTGCCATCGAAATTAGTTGCCACTGACTGGCCCGGAGCCACCAGCTGTGCCGGCAGCGAAACAAAACTCGCTGCTGGCGTGGAACTCGTGAGGTCCCATCGGGAAGGATTTTCTGGCGGTCCGTAGTATGTGCTGTATCCCACAGCCACCAGGCCATTGCCACTCACGCCCGTGACTTCGGCAGTGCCCCGGTACAGGGCTCCTAATCCTACATACGTGGCGCGGCACCCGCAACTGCCACCGCAGTCGATACTAGTCTCGTCGCCATCGGCAGAATTGTCGTCGCAGTGCGCCGGCACACAGGCGTTGCCGGTAAAACCAAATTTCAGGCCGGTGTTGACCGCGCAGACCAGTGGTGACACGCAACCTGTTGAGTCTGCGCATTGGCCTTGCCCGGAATTGCAGGGGCAACTGGCAGTACATTTGTTCAAAGTGCCATTCGGAAGATTGCAAGGCGCGCCACCAGTCGCAGCTCCGCCGGTCGCAGCTCCACCCGTTGCAGCTCCGCCAGTCGCAGCTCCACCCGTTGCAGCTCCGCCGGTAGCTCGGGAACCACCGGTCGCCGTTATCCCACCAGTCGATGTCTTGCCCCCGGAATTTGTAGCTCCGCCCGCAGCTTGAGAGCCGCCCGTCGATGTTTTGCCGCCGGTATTTGAACCTCCGCCCGTAGCCGTGGCTCCGCCGACAGGTATTGACCCTCCTGTTGCAGGCGAACCGCCAGTGACCGCAGCGCTCGATGTGCCGCCAGACAGTGTCGCGCCACCTGTACTTGAATTACCACCGTTCGAGAGTGCTCCCCCCTTCGCTGTAGCGCCCGCGGTGTTCGATGTGCCACCTAGGTTTGACACGCCGCCCACGTTTGACCTTCCTCCGCTTGGTGAGGCGCCCCCAATGGATGTCGCGCCCGCGGTACTCGATGTTCCGCCGACATGGTTTGACCCAGCAGTGCTCGACGCTCCACCAATGGATTTAGCGCCGCCGGTACCTGAGGAGCCCCCAATGCTCGTTGATCCGCCTGCCGTTGCCCCGACCTCCGTAACCGAGGTGCTCGAGCAAGCAACAGCCATGAGAACCGGAACCGAACATCCGACGCACAACAGCCAACGCATAATTAGTCCTCCGCAGACCTAAATTCAAAAAGCAAGTTGCACTTTACCGAATCGTATTACCAACGCAATGCATTGTTGACAGCCTACCCGGTAAGTCGGCGAAAAGTGAGGTTCTTGTTGCGGAGTGGCCTCCCCAATAGACCGCCATCGAAGCCGCGGTTGGGCAACCAACGAACCCCGCGGAGGGCATGAAAAGCGCCAGTGAGACTAACGCTTGCCGTACGTTGCGGCGATATTGTCATAAATTGACATGTACTGCGATAGCGCCTGACCGCTCGAACTGAACGCCATTTCTCCCCAGTTGGTCGGCTCCCATAGGAAGGTACCCAACCCACGCTTGTTTGGAATGTTGTAGAAAGTGTCGTTAGTGAGCTGCTTACTGTCTGAGTACTCCGCGGCGACGAACTTGAGATTTGGATAAGTGCTGGCCAAGCTCGAGAGTGTTGGAGCCCACTGGGAAGTGGGCTGCTGGTAGTTGGCACGGTCGTAACACGACTCGCCAAGGATATCGAACTGTACTCCCTGGCCTTGGACTCCCGTCACCCACCACGTGTTAGTGCCAAGATCATTGCAGCGATCCAAATGCATCATGATCAAGATGTTGGAGTCCACATCTTTGACGCCACGCACACCAGCGCTCAACAATGATCCGAGATTGCCAAATTGCTGCCCGCTTACCTTTCCGCCAGTTCCTGCGACTCCACCGCTGGCGTCAAACAACAATCCTTGCGGAATTTCATTGCCAATCTGCACCATGTCAGGACGCCCATTGCCGGCTTTGAGCTGCGTAACAACGTCCTTCGTATAGTTGTAGACCTGAGTCGTCAAATCCGCAAAACTGAGATTGGCCCAGCCGGCAGGCTTGGCTTGATTCCCGGGATCAGCCCAAGTGTCGCTGTAGTGGAAGTCAAGCAAAAGGCCCATTCCTGCCAGCTTGACTCCAGCTGCAAACTTTAACGTATGCGCGGTATCACAGTATCCGGCGCTCGAGTAACCGCCTGACGCTGCCGGAT
>CAWFUX010000056.1:0-37209 GCA_963819085.1 uncultured delta proteobacterium | reverse complement strand
CACAATGAAATGGATCTTGCTGAATACCTGAGTGAGCGACGAGGCTTCCGCATTCTGGATATCACTACTGCCAATGTGGCGACCATTGTGGCCACATGTGCGGGGGCACGAGCCGTCGTTGGGGTGGAGGGGAGCAACCTTCTCCATGGTGTTATGGTTCTCCAAACTGGAGCAGCTGTTCTAGCGATTCAGCCACCCGACCGGTTTTCGGGTGTAATTAAGCGAACGACAGACCAGCACGACCAGAATTTCGGATTCGTCGTTGGCCACGCTGAGGAAGGCGGGTTTCGGATTGATCCTAGTGAGCTGGAACGTACGCTGGATCTGCTACCAGCACAACCACCCCAACCTCAGTAGTGAAACTGGACGACCACTAGAAGCTGACCCCAATCAATTCGCGAAATGCTAGCCTTGACACTTCAATGTGAGCTGGAGCGAAGCGCCAAGGACGTCCGAAGACCTTGCGCGTATCGAGTCGTAAGGTCGGGTCCCATGTCGGATGAAGAAGTCACTGTGTTGGTTGACCGCTACAGAAAGGCGGCGGTTACAAATTCCTTCCCCACCTCCTACAAGGGACTTGGCATTCATGCGCTCCCAGGATTGCATGATTTTCTTGGGACTAGGGTCGTCGAGCACTTCAGTCCGGGAGCATCAGTGCTGGATCTCGCAGCAGGCACCGGTGCAATGAGTGTGAGGATGCAGGATTTGGGATTTGATGTAACCGCGACGGACTATGTTCCAGAGAACTTTCGTGCGACGTCGCTTCCGTTCGTAAAGAGCGATCTGAATGGATTCTTTAGCTCGGACTTTGGCCGGACATTTGATGCCATAGTGGCTTCGGAAATCATAGAGCATTTGGAGAACCCACGGCACTTTGCGCGCGAATGCTTCAAGATGCTCGGACCCGGGGGGAGGCTTCTATTGTTGACACCGAACGTGGAGAATCCACGCTCAAAGGCCATGTTTGTGCGCTCCGGAACCTTCGCCTGGTTCACAGATCGAGACTACGAGGGACATGGACACATATCACCTCTGACCCAGTGGCAGCTCCACAAGGTCTTTAGGGAGGCTGGTTTTCGCATTGTCTGGAAGGGATCCTTTGGGGAAAGCTCGACTGTGTTTGGCTGGTTTTCACGAGTGGGCCTGTTTGCGACGCTGGTAAAGCTGGTGTCGGCTATCGACGGCGAGATGGATAAGGAGATCTTCGTTGCAGTTCTGGAGAAATCCTAGCAGAATATAGTACCTTCAAGGTTCGGCGCAGTTCGCACATTGCTAACGGGTGCTTTTAGCACAGGGTGCCTCCATTTTTTACCCTCGAGAATGGACCCACAAAAATTCAGTGAACTGAGAGGCCCTACGTGCCAAGGTAATTGTCGTTCGAATTAGTATTGAAGCGACAGCTACCCTTGCACGTGGGAGTCGGGCAGAGGGTCTTACGCTAGCACACACCGGAATAAGTGATTGGGTGCTCCGAGTTGGATGATCGACTGCATCGGAATACGAACTCAAGCCAACCGGAAGACCAAGGGCAGTATGTACGAAAATCCTAAACGATGCTGTGAACGCATGCAACCCGTACAGTTCGCGGCGATTGGTCGATGTCGTCCTGGGTGGGCAGACTGGAGACAACTCGAGTTCGCTCCCATCTGACCGATTTCGACCGGAATTGGCAGCAGGAAGAGTCGTTTCCCTCATTCTCGTCAGATCTATTCTGTTATTGTCCCAGGCCTATTCTGTTATTATCCTATGTTTGATAAGCAATTGCACCGTGAACACCTATAAGCTTAAGCGGGAGATACTTCGCCGGTCTGGCGTCACTGCATACCGATGGCGACATTTGCGACCCGGGCTCTATGTGTTCAACTACCATCGTGTTGGCGATGAAGATGCCACGCCGTTCGACCCCAACGTATTCTCGTGTGACGAGGCACACTTCGATGAGCAACTGGCGACGATCAAGTCGCGGTTTCGACTAGTAACGATTGCAGATCTCACAGAAATGCTGGAAAGCGGTCGTTCACCTCGAGTTCCGCTTGCCCTTATTACATTCGATGACGGGTATCGAGACAATTACACCAATGCCTTTCCAATTCTGAAGGCTCTCCAAATATCTGGTGTCTTCTTCGTCCCCACCTCTTTCATTGGCTCCGAAGCAGTGCCATGGTGGGACGAAATTGCTTGGATGGTGAAGAATACCCAACGTGAGAACATTATCTGGTCCGGATCTCAGTCGATCAGGGTAAACCCTCAGAACATCAAGTCGGCTATTCGCGAAACACTACAGGCATTCAAGCGAGACGCCACACCGGTTGACGTCAAACTGCAACGCCTTCGATCAGCGATGGACTGCCGAATGCCGATAGATGCGGCGTTATCGCTCTTCATGAACTGGAATGAAATTCGCGAGATGCGTGCCGCAGGTATGGAGGTCGGTTCACACTCACTTTCTCACTCAATCCTTGCGCACCTGAGTGAGCAGGAACAGCTGCAGGAATTGTCCAAATCAAAAGAGATCATTGAGCGAGAACTTGGAGAGACTATTTCATCGGTTGCATACCCCGTTGGTGGATCCACGACATACACAACCATGACAGAGCAGCTGGCGGCTCAATGTGGCTACCAAATGGCATTCAGCTTCAACTCGGGGTTCAATCGAGAAATAGGTAGTTGTCGCTTCGATCTTCGCCGTTTGGCAGTTGAAGGTAATGTTGGCGCAGAGTATGTTCGCTTCATTAGCGTGTTTGCGGGTATTGACCTAAGCGTGTCCAAGCGGATGAGACGGGTAATTCAATTACTCAGAAATTCCTGGACGCACTAGGTTGAGCAAGTCGGACCTGACTATATCGGTAGCGCCGTGTATTGATTTCTACGGTGTCGCCTCGTTTGCAGGCGCCCGTTACCGAGATTGAACGCAGGTGTCGCACAACACAAGCGATACGAATGAGTGAAATGAACCCCAACGTGCGGCGTTCACTTGAGCAATTCGCTCACTGTTATCAGCTGGAATCCGGCTGCGTGCAGGCGCTCGATGATTTTGGGCAGTGCTTCCAGGTCCCATTCCTGATTCTCGTGCAACAGCACGATGTCCCCAGAACGCAACAGATCGGGGCGGAGACGCTCAATTAAGGCGCCAGGGTCCGAACTGCGGCAGTCATCCGAGTCGATCGACCAAAGAACTGTGGTGAAACCGGACCATATCGTCACGGCGAGCGAGCGCGGCGTCACGGCACCGCGCGGTGGGCGAACTAACGGTCGTCCGCGGATTGGGCGAGGGAGAACCGCCGCTGTCGCCCGCAGCTCGGCCCGAAGGGAGATCGAGCTCAGACTTGGAAACGAGCGATGAGTGAGACCATGGCTGGCGACTTCGTGCCCAGCATCCACGATTTGCCGGACGAGATCGGGACGCGCCTTGGCCTGACTACCAATCAAGAAGAACGTTGCCCTAACACCCTTCGCGGCCAACACCGCGAGGTATTCGCTAGTGCGGTCGTCAGGACCATCATCAAAGGTGAAGGCTATTCGACGTTGAAACGGGGGCCCGGAGAAAACTAGCAACGATCTTGGTACGAGGACGGCCATCTGGCGCAAAATTCGTCGAAGCAATCCCGAGGGAGACGCAGAAGGTGCAAGGCGAGGAGGGGAGTTGGTCATGCATCACAGGAAATCGTGGCGTAACGCTGAATGTTACTCTATCACGCTCAACGAACGAAGATTGGCGACGTCCGTGGCGCCTAGCGTGGCACTTGGGCGGACGATAAGCCGGAGCCCCGCAGATGGGCAGAAACAATACTGAAAGAAGCGCGAGTACGGTCAATCCCAACCTGTGCAACTCACCGCCGGGGTTCATCGAGATCACCACGCATCGGGGAATCTTACCGCGTCTGTGACAGCGCCGAGTAGGCGTTTGAAATTGCAGGCACTCATCGCGCAGCTGAGGAGTCCGTTTTCGGAGAGCTTCTCCATGCGCGAACAGGTTGACGCCGCACTGCTCACACTAAGCGAATTTGATGGAATCGGGACGAGCCGCAGCGTTACCATAGCGCCATGCCAGGCTACATCGTGGTGCGGAAGGTTGGGGTTGTAATCGCACTAGTTTTCTACGGTGGTTCGGCGTGGGCACAATCCGTTCCGTCGGGCAATCACCCGCGGCTGTTTATGAACTCCACAAATGTCCCGTTGTTCAAGAGTAATGCGGCCAAGTCGGGGACCGCGGCGGCGGCGCTGGTTAAGGCGTGCCAAGATACGCTCGACAACCCATCAGATTACACGGCCCGCGGCGGTTCCGACGGCGATTACTGGCCAGGCTCGGCCATGCGGTGTGCGTTTGCTTATGTCGCGACCAACGACAGCAAGTATCTGACACAGGCGCTGAAGTACTGGCATGCGTCGCTGGATGACGATCAGAACATCGGTGACGGTCTTGGTTGCAAGATGGGTGTGTCAACGAATTGGCAGAGTTGGAGCGGAGATCCTCCCGCGCCGCCGGTGATCCTCACCGTTACTCACGACACCGGCTATCCGATGCGTTGGTACGGCCCCGACATCGCGCTCACCTATGACTGGCTAAACAGTGCGCCCGGTGTAGACGCGACGCTCCTCGAGCAGACCCGCACGTGTCTTACGGCCTGGATCGATTGGTACAGCGCGAAGGGTTATCTGGCAAACCAGGCCGGCGCGAACTACAATGCAGGTTTTGTCATCGGTAAGACCCTCGGAGCCATCGCCATCGGCAACGACGGAGGAGCGGACGGTCACCTATGGACCGAAACCGTGGGCAATTTGTTTCCGACGCTCTTGATTGGAAAGGGCCTCGCCGACGCGAGCGGCCAGGTGGGCGACGCCGCCGGACCCATGGTGGGCGGCGATTGGGCGGAAGGGTGGCAGTACGGACCATTGAGTGTGCTTGAGTATGCGGTTGCGGCGCGCGCACTTGAGGAAAATGGAGCTGCGCTGCCGGAAATGGACAATTGGACAAACAGCCTCGCTGTCCGCTACATCTACGCGAACCTGCCCGACCTGTCGGGGCAGTGGGTGGGTGGTGATTTCGATTCACCCGAGGTCTATGCCAGCCCAAGTCTGAACATTGTCGACGCAGTGCTCGCGGGTCCGTCGAACGAAGCCGCGGCATCGTTTGCTGCGTTCATGAAAACGTCGCAATCACTCGCCAACGGGTCGTACTTCTATAACGCGCTCGCTGAACTTCGGAACGTCGCGCCGGTCGACTTTCGCGCGCAGAACCCGGCGCCAGCGCGCTGGTATGTTGCACGCGGCACTCGCGCAGTCTACACCAGATCGTCGTGGGCTCCGGATGCTTTCTGGGCTGTGTTCAGCTCTGCGCCTCAAGTGGTTCCTGATCACATGCACTTCTCTGCGTCGAATTTCGTGTTCAGCCGCGGTGCTGATCATTTGGTGGTCGATGCTTCGAACTACGGCGAGCCCAGTACGCTTGCGACCAATGCCGTGACGGCCGACTCCAAAGTCGTAACAGGTGATTACGCGCCGAGCCAGACAGACTGGAGTCAGGCGGAGCTGGTTTGGGCGCGCGGGACCGATGACGCCGTGTACGCCGCACGCAGCGACTTTGCCAAAGCCTTCATTTTTTCCGACACTCCCAGCGATATCCCTTACGCGCACCGTGATTGGGTGATGCTGCCCGAGGGCGAGCTCATCGCCATCGATCGCGTGCACACAGCGGGTGCCGCGCAGGTCATGTACGTAGGCTTCCACACGAACACCGGCGGGGGTGGGCTCAGGCTCAACGGAAACAAAGCGAACGGTTCGGTCGGCGGCTCGAAGCTCACAATTCACACCGTCTCGCTCTCGGGCGGAACTCCGGTACTGAGCCAACCCGAGGTCGGCGATTGCAGTCTCTCCTGCAGTTATCCATGCGGCAAATGCGACGCTGCGCGCTTCGCAGTCGACAAGTACTCAGTGAACGTACCGGGGCCGTGGGCGGTCGCGATCCACGTGCTCGATGGGCTCGCTGCGAGCGAAGCGGACGCTGTCGTCGGCTCGCTCAACGATGATACAACCGACCCAGCGCCAAAGCAAAACGCCGGAGTCATTGGCGCCTCGGTAAATCGTGGTTCCAAGCAAAGCTACGTGGTTGTGTCTAGCGCAACGGACGGCGCGTCGCCCACAACCATGACATATGGCGTTCCCGGTACCTCAGCTGCGCGCCACGTAGTGTTCGACGCGCCCGAGGATGCGAACGGTGCTTCGAAAGTTAGCGCTGCGGTTTCGGGTGGTCGCTGCGTCATTACAATCACCGCGGGCCCCGGCTTTGCGGGACGACCATTGATGTTCAGCGTGGCAAGCGCCGCCGACGGTTGCACCCCAACGGAGGGGACCAACGTCGCGCCCGGCACGCCGCCGGTCGGCGGCGGCACTGGCGCTGGTGGAAGTAGCGCGGTTGGAAACAAAGCCAGCGCATCCCAAAGCACTGGTGGCTGCGGCTGCCGCGTGGCGCAGCTCAGCAACCGAACGGACGCGTTTGCGCACTGGATGCTGCTCAGCCTCGCGTTGATAGTTCGAGGACATCGTCGCCTCACGGTGGCAACTCCTCCACGGTGAAGAATTCAGGCAGCATTAGTTCGCATTCAGCGATATCTGTAGAGTATATGTGACACATTCTTTGGTCGAAGGGTGCCCCTAAGTCAATCACTCCGGCAGGCTCAAGCCGGGTAGTATCTGGACAGCCTGACGAACCGAATACCAACATTACAGTTAGCAATGCTAGCGTCTAGCCAGTCGTTCACGCTTCGACCAAAACCACTTGCCGTTTGCCATTGGGACCTGGATCGATGCTGCTCACCTTTTCCAACGAAAATGCCACGCCCGATAGATAGTAACGCCAGACGTCATATAACTTCTGCTCCGTCCCCTCATCGAAACTCACGCTCGGAACGACGCGCAAGCTCACCGAACGATCCTTGTGTTGGACAACCTGAAATTGTCGAATGGCACCCGCCAAATGGGCGATCACGACATTGAAGATCAAACCGTTGACCCGATTTCCGTCGGCATCCAGCAGGGTCTCCGTGACGCGCCCTTCCACGGATGACAACCTTGGCAGCGTGCGGCCACAAGCACAAATATCGCCCGAGCCCATTTTCGCGAGATCGCCATTGGCGTAACGAATAAAGGGCATGGCCCAGTTGTGCAGGTCGGTTAGCACCACCTCGCCGGTTTCACCAGCATTCGCGGGTCGAACTTGTTCTTTACCGTCCCGGCCTAGCTCGCGGACGAGCACTTCCACCAGCAAGTTCTCTGCGGATATGTGCAGTCCAGTATGAGCCTCACACTCCGCGCCGATCAGCATCACTTCGCGACAGCCGTAGGTTTCGAATACGTTCTTTCCGAACGCTTGTTCCAGCAATTCGCGATCCGTTGGCAGCAATCGTTCTGCGCCACAGATAACTGCAATGTCAGACCATGACCGGCATTTGCGCTCCAGTACGCGGCGCGCCAAATCCGCTGCTGCCTGGCTGTAGCAGATCATAACGTCAGGCTTGGATGTACAAACGAGGTCAATAACCCGGTCCAGATCGTCTGAACCGCGCCGGCCGCAGTCGATGTAGCGCTCCCTTTTGAGAAAATGGTCGAGCTCGGCCTTGGCGGTCGCGGACGGTGATCGAAAGGGAGACGAAGCCCCCCAATAGTGCAACGTTCTTCGCCCGGGCCAGTGCCCCGCCCATTGGTAGCCACGCAGTTTTGTCGCTTGTCGCCAATATTCCGACCTTAAGTCGTAGCCGAAAGATAGCGGCTGTCCCATAGTACCACTGGTGCTTTTGCGGATCTGAACGGCAGCGCCGGTTCGTGCGGTTCGGGCTTGGAATTCTGCTGCCGCTTCGACCTTTGTGAGAATTGGTAGACGACGTAGGTCATCCAAACTTGTTAGATCGCGCGGATCCAACCCAACCGACTGGAAACTCCGTTGGTACCAAGGAACATTCCGCCACGCATGATCCACCAGCAAGCGTAGCTCGTCCAACTGGAATGCCGTCTGCTCTTCCACGGAGCGCCACTGAGACTGCTCAAGATCCTTCGCAAGCGATAGTGTGGGTCTCTTGCGAATCCTTGTTTCCCACGTCGGGAAGATCCATCGGTCGAATACTCTCTGGTAAAGATCTGCCATTGTTCATCCCGGGTTAGACGAGCAAGGATTCCACGTCACCAATATCATCGCAACCGCTTCGAGGTTCTTAGTAGCGCCCCAAGAACACATGGCTGCTCTCGAGCAATATCTGCGCGTCGATGACTTTCGCAACGTAGCCGTCTAGTCAGGGAAGCTCCGTGGGAAGGGGAGCACGTTTGGCGGGCCCGACCTGGTGCACAACGGAGTAATTGCAGCATTTGTTGCGTGTCGATAAATTCGATGAATCGTCCTTCAGGTGCACGGACGTGGCGCGCGCCCGATTGCATCCTGACCGGCACGCATACATTCTTTGGCGACCGACGGTCCGCAAAGACAGGCCGCGCGTCCAGGGGCTCCGTTCAGACGTCTCTCGGCCGCTATGCTGCACTGCGCGACAGCACGGATCCAAAACGAGCCCATTCGCGGGAAGCGGACAAAGTGGCGGCAACTACACTCGAGACCCCGTTGTGATCACCGTCTCCGAGGAAGCTCTGAAAGGTGCTGCGAAAGCCTTTTAGTCGTAGCCGTGCGATTGGCGTTACACGCGTCGGCCGTCATCGTTCGGTGGGACTAACGGATCATGCTCGGCATCTCCCGCTTCCCCTCGTCACCCGACGCGCCGGAGCCACCGCTAGTGCACACGTAGCGAATGACTAAGCCCGGGCGATTCGAACGGCTACGCGCATAGCGTCCGCGAACTGTCCCGCGATTGCGCGACGGAGGAGCAGGTCGGTCGCGTCCGAATCAGTCTTGAGTGGTGTTCGCTCACCGCCCCGAAATTGCTCGAGCCAACGAGTAAAGTGCGCCTTCTGGCGCAAGGCACAAAACACGCCGTCCAAGGTGCATCAGCTCAAAGATCTTGGCTGGATAAATTCTCTCGACTCCGGGAACGTCATCCAGCAAGCACGGCACGAGGCAGCTCTCGCCTAGTCTCGCCAGGACCTGCCCATGAGGCAAGTGATCTTCGTCGCACCTGGCAGGAGCATCGGCGAAGTAATGCCGCCCATTTTGAGTCCTGCAGGATCGTGAAATTGGTCTAGCGACTACCTGGCACATGATCGATAACCCGTTTACCTCTGGAAGCTCGGGCCCCTGAATCGTGATCGAAGGGGCTCCGGACAGTGGGATGAACGAAGCCGCTACGCGGCGGTAATTGCTTGGGTAAGCGCCAGGTCCCACCGTCGTGACTGAAGGGGTGTTCTCCTTGTTTTGCGCGCCTCCACAACGAGGCGCGCAAGGAGAAACCATGGACGTTGCAATCATACAGTTCGGTCAGGACCTGGCACGTGCAGGATACACGCAAAGCACCTGCAGCGAGTACCTCAAATGCGTCGGCGGGCTCGCAGCGTTTTTGCGCAAACCGATAGCGGAGGCTACGCGTGAGCAGGTTCGGCAATACGTTGATTCGCTCCCGGAGCGTGGCCTTTCGGCCACCATGGAGCGTCGGACGCTCTGTGCGCTGCTGTTCGTATTTCGACGCACGCTTGGAAAGCCAGAGTTCGTATCGTTCATCAACCTTCGGCGCAGATACTCCAAATTGCCGGTCGTGCTCAGCAAAAAGGAAGTGCATGCGTTACTCAATGCCATTGAGCATCGTCGATATCAAGCAGTGGCGATGGTGATGTACGGCACTGGAATGCGAGTCGCAGAAGCTATCAGGCTCACCATCCGCGACATTGATGCCGAGCGCGGAGTCATTCAAGTCACACGTGGCAAAGGGGGCAAGCCACGTCAAGTTCAGCTCTCGGAATGCTTGTGTCAATGGCTGCGGCAGTACTGGGACCGAGAACGCCCGCCTGCTCCGTACCTGTTTGCCAACCAGCAAGGACAACTGCCCGCCAAGGGAACCATGCAAAAGGTCCTCAAGCTTGCAGCCGAACAGGCCGCGATCAAGAAGCTCGTGACCCCGCATGTCTTTCGTCATTGCTTCGCAACCCACCTGCTGGAGGAAGGCACAGATGTGCGCGTAGCCAGCGCGCTTTTGGGACACTCGTGCCTCTCGACTACGGCCCGCTACACCCATGTGACCCGCAAGCTCATTCGACAGACGCCCAGCCCCCTGGACCTGTTACCGCAACCCCGAAGGCGCTGAGCCTGTGGCGCCCCGAGCCGGGGCGTCACACTTCGAACTGGCCGATATCGTCCGACAGCATCGTGCGGCTCTCGAGCAGACGGTCAGGCTCAGCGCTCAGCAGCGCCGAGTGCTGACCGATATTGCGCGATGCCGCACGGCCGCGCTCGGCGGCCATCTTGATGTCTGTCAGACCTGCGGTTTCGAGCACCCGGCATATAACTCGTGCCGCAATCGGCATTGTCCGAAGTGTCAGGCGCTGGTGCAGCAAAAGTGGATTGAACACCAAAGAGGCAGGCTGCTCGATGTCGCACATTTTCACGTTGTCTTTACGATGCCCGCCGAGTTGCGTCCGCTCGCCGCCTTTGCTCCCACTGTCGTTTTTGGGCTGCTCTTTACCTGCGCCGCAACCACACTGCGTGTGTTTGCACGACGCCGACTCGGAGCGACTCTTGGCGCCACGATTGTGCTGCATACTTGGGACAAGCAGCTTCGGTTTCACCCCCACGTGCATGCCATCGTAACCGCAGGTGGACTGCGTCCCGATGGGACTTGGATATCAACGCACCAACGATTTCTATTTCCCGTGATCGCTATGAGCCGAGTGCTGCGCGGAAAAATGCGTGCGGCGCTACGCTCAGCCTAGCAAGATGGACAGTTTGACCGATTCGAAAACTTCAAAGACCCCGAAGCCTTCGATCGGTTGTTGAGTACCATCGGCAAGAAAAACTGGCACGCTTATGCCAAACGGTCCTTCGATCGTGCCAAATACGTTGTCGAATATCTAGGCCGCTACACGCATCGGGTTGCGCTATCCAACAGTCGGTTGCTCGTTGTCACCGATGACCGCGTCGTCATCCGGACGCGCGGCGACGGACGCGCGGCAATGTCAAGCCTCGAACTGCTTCGCCGCTTCTCGCGCCACGTGTTGCCGAAGGGATTGCACAAGATCCGACACTTGGGTCTTTACGCCCATCGCAACTTTACCAGGCAACCGCCCTGCATCACACAAGATTCGACTCTCACTACCCTCAATTACGCTGAAAAACTGCGGCGGTTAACCGGCCGCGACATCACTCGGTGCCTTCGCTGCGGAAGCCCAGTAATGCCGTGTCCACTGCCGGCAGCACGCTCACCTCCACCGTGCGCCGCATGAACTCCACCACGAAACGCTCCGACGTGCCGAACTCCGCAGCGCATTCGGTCTCTGACTCGAATCACAATCCCGTGATCCGCAAGTCGAGCTTTGTCCTAGTGCTCGAACCCCCTGCGATCACCGATCGTAAACATCCCCAACGAATCCTCGAACTAGCCATCCGACGACCGTACATGACACCTTGCGAGCCCACAGCGTTGGCTTTTCGCCATAGCGTCTCGTGAACCACAACGTTATCGCGCGCCGCTCCGGGCTTCGTTCCGACGCGTTTCGCCGGTGGCCTTTTCCGAGCAGATCAGGTATAAGTGCACCGCCGAAACGCTCAGTACAAGTCGGCACTCGGGGAAAGTCCTTCCGAGGCTCACGTGAGCCCCGATGTCAACTTTAAAGTCCTGTCCACGGCTCACGTGAGCCTCCAGTCAACTTTAAAGTTCGATCCGGGCTCAGCCGAGCCTCAAACAGACTTTGACCGCCGCAATTGAAAAGCAGAAACATAGGCGAATTCACGAGAGAAGGCCCTTGCGGGTAATGGCTAACTGTCCTTCCCGATTATGGCGAAGACGCACAGGTGATCGGAAGCGTGAGTGTTGCCGACGCGGAAGTCGAGAGCTCGCAATTGACGGTTGACCAGTATTCGATCGATTCGCATCCAAGGATGCTTGTCGGGAAATGTATACCCAAAACCACGCCCTGCAGCTTCGAATGCGTCCTGAAATCCGCCAAGTTGCTCAGCGAGAACACGACTTAATCCCGGCAGATTCGTGTCGCCAGCAATGATAACAGGATACGGGCTCGCGTTTGCGGCGTTTGCCGCTCCCTCAATCTGTCGCTTTCGGCGATATGCATTGAATTCGATCAATCCACTCTTGGTCCCAGAGAAGAGGCGGCCTGTCCGAATCTCTTCGCGCAATCCGTTTCCCCTTAGCTCATCTATGCTGTCTCGCGGCGAGGTTGTGTGGACATTGTACACGTTGACCAGACCGAGCGGTGTTTCCAGCAGATATGACACGAAGCGAGCCCCCCCTTCGCCAGTCGAATACGATAGGGGCGGGGGTACGTAGACACTCCGGATGGGGTACCGGCTTGCAACAAAGAACTGACCCTGTTGGTCCGCATGCCAGCCCACAAAGGCGGCCGCGAGCTCATTTCTTAAGTCTTCGTCAACCTCTTGCAGCAACACGAGATCGGGATTAAAATCGCGTACTTGTGCAATGATATTTGTAACGCCTCTTCTCCCGGTGTCGATATTGTAGCTTGCGAGTCGAATTGCACTACGGCTCTCAGTCGCGGACAACTGCGCCAGCCCGAGATTGAATCCCATCAGTGGGAAAAGTATTAGGTAGATCCCAATAAGCTGCGGGACTAAGAAAATCCGACGGGACCACCACCAAGTTGCGGCGAAAGCAAAAGGGAGGGGAATAGCGAACCCCAAACGAGGAAGATACAAGGCCACGACCGCAACCCACCACTGCTCTCCTATGAACCGAAGCATGACAATCACGATCAGCAAAGCTAGTGGGTAGGCCCCGGCGACAATAGTGACGAGTGTCCGCAATCGTCGCCGCGCTAGGCTGTTACGATCTGATTCGGCTAATGCGTCTCCATCACGCGCTCGTTGCTCTCTATTTCGTTTTGGATGAAACGGAGACTCGATCGCGCACACGCTTCACTCACACCCCGGCGGCCGCATCGTCTGCGAGCTACACCGCATTGCTACTAGAAATGTCCGATCATCAGTCGCCATCCGCGAGCCCCGGTAAGCATCGCACATATTTGTGAGGCGCTGTTTGATTGAATCGACTGAAGCGGATGGATTGATGGCGACGAGTCCTTGAAACTCAGCTGCCAGACGCTCAGTCCCGAATGGTTCATTCTTCATGTTCACCATTTCCGTCAGTCCATCAGTGTACATCAAGAGCACGTCGCCGGTGTACAGTTGACTTGATAGAGTAACGAACGTGCTTGGAACTATGCCTAGGCCGACATTGTCCGTCTGGCTAAGAATCTCGTCACAACTCCCCCCTCGAATGATTATTGCAGCCGGGTGACCGGCGCTAACCAATTCGAATTCGCCAGTTTCGCAGTCTAGGAGTATGCACAACATCGTAACAAATGAATGCTCTGGTAGATGCCCCAACAGGTATTCGTTCAGGCGCTTCATGAGCAGCGGCAGATCATTGCAGAACTCGCGTGATGCGCGTACAAGAGTATGCACACTCGAGGCGACGAGAGCTGCCTGCAGACCCTTGCCGCATACGTCCGCAATGGCTAGCAGGACACGGCCATCCGGAAGCATCAATGCATCGACGTAGTCTCCACCCACCCAACGACAAGGCTCGAATCCAAATGCAAGCTCCAATCCCGGAGCGCAGAACTGCTTAGGGACCAGGCCTGTTTGGATCTGGCAAGCCATTTCGAGCTCGCCTTCGACAAAGGCGTTCTGTCGAACTTGATGGCGCATGTCCCACACCAATTCCGACTGTTGATACGCTTCGGCGACCAATGTGATCAGCATCAACCATTCTTGTGTTCCGTAGCGCGGAGCGAACTCCGCGTGCAGTGCATCAATCGAGTCTTCCATTTCTGCAAATGGAATCAGCATGCTTACCTTGCTAGGACCAACAGTATCGGTTCCCTTAGCAGCACTGGCAATTAGCGGCTCACGTTTGTCCAACAGTTCACGTGCCGTGGAAGGCTCGATTTCCACTTTCATTTGTTCTATGCCCTGTGCCATTGCGGAGCACAGCAGCCGGGTCTCTCCCGAGTCCGCGATCCGAATCGCCGCAGCACCAAGAGCCAGACACAAGTCCCCCGCGACGAATTCACAGAAGGCCCTGAGCCGCGATTCCGTCTGCTCGAGCTGCATGAGTGAACGGCCGAAACCCATAATCGCCGCCAAATGCTCGGCGCCGATACGTTGCGACGAGCGTCGCGTGGCGGGCATTGCATCAACAGCTTCGAACCCGCTACTCGAATTTTCGAGCCTAGCTAGCGTCGAGTCTGGCGAACCACTGAGCGGACTAGGAAACGCGAGCACGCTTGCCCGCCGAAGCTCAAGCGAGCAGTCCCCAACGCGCACCACGTCACCGCGACTAAGAAGGCGTTCCGTCACACGAACGCCATTGACTAAAGTTCCGTTTGTGCTGTCAAAATCCAATATCCACCAACGACCGGATGGACCCAACTCGAGCATCGCGTGAGATCGCGATACGGCCCAATGGTCAACCACAATTTCCGCGTCCGGTCTTCGACCAATGACGTGTCGTTGAGCCGTCAATTGATAGACTTTTGCTGTCGAATCAGCGCGTGCGATCAAAAGGAAGGATGGTTCCATAGACTGCACCTAACCGGGATTCGTCACAGCAAATGCTCCACCGTTTGACCCAAAGCGCACGAAAGCAGTCACCACTATCTGTTTGCCACCCGGCAGTGAACAGACGGTTCGTTCCGTTCACTGCCAGCTTCATTGGAGGCGCAATCCTTACGCGTTTGCCCAAGGAGTTTGCAGCTTCAACTCACCCGAACGACTCTATGCCATGGAATGTCACAATCGTAAATACAAGCTGTTCCACACACCTTAAATACATGGCGTAATCCTTCGGCCCCGGGATTTACTCCGTTAGATGTTCAGTAGCCCAGCTTCGAACGCACGCCGAGACTTGGTTTATTCGCCTACAGCCAGATTGACGAGCAACCGAAAATCCGTAACCATGGCGCATAAATTTCGCACTGACGGTGATGTCGTCGAGGTGTATGGGACGATGTCAGTTTTTTTACAACCAACGCGCAATGCAGGGATATCCATGAGCGAGCTTACGGCAACACTTCTCGGAAAGATTTCATCCGGCAATATTCATGTCGGAATAGTTGGCATGGGATACGTCGGCCTACCTCTAGCTTTGGCATTCGTGGAACGCGCCAAGGTGAAAGTTACTGGATTTGACGTAGATCAACGCAAGATTGACCTGCTCAATCGCGGCGAGACCTACATCATGCATATGGGTCGGGATCGGATGCAGGTGGCGAATTCCACCGGGCTTTTCCACGCCACATCCGACTTTGATGAACTTGGCCAGCCAGACGCGCTCATGATTGCAGTACCAACCCCGTTAACTGCGCAGCGTGAGCCCGATATGAACTACGTTGTGAGCACAGCTGAAGCCATCGCAAAACGTCTGCGGCGCGGGCAACTGGTGATTCTCGAGTCGACCACCTACCCTGGCACTACGGATGAACTCGTGCGTGAAATTCTCGACCGCTCAGGGTTGCATTGCGGCGTGGACTACTTCCTTGCGTTTTCTCCAGAACGGGAAGATCCGGGCAACAAACACTATAATACCGCGACCATTCCAAAGATTGTGGGTGGGGTAGATGCCGATTCGGGAACCCTGGCGACGGCGCTCTACTCGCTTGCCTTGGAAAAGGTGATTCAAGTTCGATCTGCTCGCGTCGCCGAAGCAACGAAACTCACCGAGAACATCTTTCGCGGGGTCAATATCGCCCTCGTCAATGAGCTGAAGATCGTTTACGAGCGGATGGGCATCGATATCTGGGACGTGCTGGCAGCAGCATCGACCAAGCCATTTGGCTTCATGCGGTTCAATCCTGGTCCAGGATTGGGAGGGCACTGCATACCACTCGATCCGTTCTACCTAACGTGGAAAGCACGCGAATTCGGTGTAACAACGCGCTTCATCGAGCTTGCCGGTGAGATCAACGTCAACATGCCGCGATACGTCATAGACAGGCTGCAATCGGGACTAAATAAGCAACGCAAGGCTCTCAACGGAAGCAAAGTGCTCGTGCTGGGCATCGCGTACAAAAAGGACATCGATGACCCGCGCGAGAGTCCATCCTTCGAGTTGATCCATCTGCTGTTGGAAAGCGGGGCTATCGTAACTTATCATGATCCTCACATCCCCGTTGCGCCATCCATGCGGTCGTGGCCCGATTTGCCGGCGCTCAAGTCGCAAAGCATGACCAAAGAACTATTGAATGATCAAGATGCCGTATTGATTGCCACGGATCACAGCAGCATCGACTATGCACTCGTGCTCAAGGAATCGAAACTCCTGGTCGATACTCGAGGCGTCTACCAAGATCCCCAGCCCAATGTGATTAAGGCCTAGTCTCAGATGAAGAATTCAAATATGAATCAACTCGAAGGCACACTCGTACTCGTCACCGGTGGCGCTGGCTTCATCGGTTCGCATTTGGTTGACGGGCTGCTGGCGCGAGGAGCCAAGGTCCGCGTCCTCGACAATCTTGAGACGGGCCATATTGAAAACCTCGCTCATGTTCGCGAGAAGATAGAGTTCATGCAGGCTGACATTCGCCAACTGGAGTCTTGTCAAGCCGCATGTCGAGGGGTCACGTACGTTTTTCACGAGGCCGCACTCGGTTCCGTCCCGCGTTCTCTCGAATTGCCAGCGGCAAGCATTCTCACCAATGTCACTGGAACCGCAAATGTCTTCACGGCTGCGCGAGATCAGGGTGTCAAACGGGTCGTGTACGCATCGTCTTCCAGCGTCTACGGTTCAAGCGAGCGATTGCCCAAGCGTGAAGGAGAAGAGGGCCTCCCGCTTTCTCCCTATGCGCTCTCGAAACACATGAATGAAGAACTCGCTGAAACATTCGTGCGGTGTTACGCGATGCAAATCGTGGGCCTTAGGTACTTCAATGTTTACGGGGCCAGACAAGATCCCAATGGCGCCTATGCTGCGGTCATTCCTAGGTTCTTTGTGTCTTGCCGTCACGGAAAGTCACCCATCGTCTATGGCGATGGTGAACAGAGCCGAGACTTCACCTACGTCGGCGATGTCGTAGAGGCAAATCTCGCAGCGCTGCTAGGTTCCGGCGGTGAGGGTCGCGCATTCAACGTCGGTGCCGGCACACGCACCACGGTGAACGACTTGGCCCGTGCCATCGCCAAGGCCACTGGCTTCAACGGCAGTGAGATCCACGAGGCTCCACGCGCAGGCGATATCCTGCATTCCATTGCCGATACCAGTCGCATTCGGGAGACGTTTGGCTGGTCCGCGCTAACCCAGCTCGATCAAGGGATCGGCAATTGCGCAGTGTTTTACACATGAACAATATCGTTCACGAAGAAGTTTACTTAGATCGCTCAATGTTAGGAGACAGTAGTCGTCCTTTGCGCCTCATCTCGTCGGGTGACTCCTCGTGCTTGGGGGTTCGTGTTCAAATAATTGACGCTTGTAGAGTATGACTCAACTGCCACCACTGACACCTGATGCCTTCGTTACCGTGGCGATCCCCTGTTTTGACGAGATCCGGCACATTGACAAGTGCATCGAAGACGTGATGCACCAAGATTACCCCGAGGATCGGGTCGAAGTCATTGTCGCGGACGGTGGCAGCGGCGATGGAACCCGGCAGCGACTGGACGAACTATCTCGCGAATTTCCTCGCTTGCGCTGGATTGACAACCCTCGAAAGCTCCAGTCCGCAGGGATGAACCAAATCATCCGGCTGGCGCGTGGCGATGTCATCGTTCGTCTGGACGCACATTGCGAGTTCGCACCTGATTACATCCGTCAAAGCGTGGACGCGCTTCGCAGCACCGGAGCGTGGAATGTCGGCGGCAGCCAACGAGCCAAAGCAGAAACCAAGTTTCAGGAAGCCCTGTGTGCAGCCCTACGCAGTCGATTGGGCGTCGGAGGAGCGGCGTATCGCCAACCGGATGCTGAAGGTTTCGTCGATACCGTATTCTGCGGATCACTTCGCCGCGAAGCATTCGAATTGGCCGGAACCTACGATCCCGCCGCAATCACCAACGAAGACGCTGAACTGAATCAGCGCATACTCGAAAGTGGCGGAACCATATATCTGAGTCCAAAGATCATCTCCCACTACTTTCCCAGAAGCGACCTGCGCAGCCTGGCAAGGCAATACTTTCGCTACGGACAAGGCCGTGCCCGAACCCTGCTCAAACGAGGACGATTCCCAAGAATCTCCCCAGCGATACCCTTTCTAATGACTTGCACCGGTGCGGTATTGCTAGTTACACGGCCGCTTGCGCCCAGTACATGGCTAGCCTTCGGAACCTACGCAGCGGCTTGCGGAATTGAAGCACTCCGTGTGGCCCAGTCCGTTGGCATTGGGACGTTCCCGATAGTGTGGGCTGTTTTTCCGACCATCCATGTTTCACATGGCGTCGGCTTTGCCGTTGGTCTGATGAAATACACGGCTAATCCGGATTGGGGTGCGGTGCCGGAGTACTTGCCGAAGCGAATTTCAATTGCAGAATTGTCCATGGTGGCGGACTTGCGGACACTCACTCAATGACCTCCAATCCTGGCGTCAAAAAAAATTGCAATGCCCTCGTTGTCTCATACAATTTCCCACCAGTAGGTGGGGCAGGTGTCCAGCGCGTTGTTAAATTGGTAAAGTACTTACCGGAGTTTGGAGTATCAACCACCGTCTTAACGGTTAGCAATCCGTCGGTACCTCTACGTGATGAAGCTCTTTTGCGCGACATACCCTTGGGTACTCGGATTGTGCGAGCCGCGACGCTTGAACCCGGATATGCCGCAAAACAGGTGGTCTGGGAAAATCATGCTGCATCAAACGTAAGCTTATTGCAGCGAGGTCGCCGATTGGCAATCCGTGCGGCACGCCAGGCTTTGGTGCCCGACCCCCAGGTGCTTTGGCTTCCAGCCGCTGCCGTCACAATCCGGCAAGAACTGCGGATGAAAGCCGTGAATTGCGTCTTGATATCAGGACCACCGTTCTCGCAGTTTCTCCTGGCCCCGCTAGTTCGTGCATCAAGTCGTCGGACTGCAGTTGTCGTTGACTATAGGGATGAGTGGAGCACCACCCGCAGCACGTATGAGATGTTGACCGGCTCACTTTCACGCCGAGTTGGAACTGCGCTCGAACATGTGACGCTGCATGCAGCCCATTTTGTGGTTACTGCGACCGAGGAATTCCGAGAGAATCTACTCAAGAACCACAGTTTTCTCCGTCCAGATCGCGTGGTCGCGATCCCCAATGGCTACGATCCAGACGACTTTCCCGAAGAAACTGGCGAGAAAACCAAGGATCGCCTTACGCTTACCTATGCAGGTACGGTTTTTAAACTCACGTCACCTGCGGGCTTGCTTGCCGCCATTCGCCTTCTTCACGAGAGGGAGCCCCAACTGGCAAAGCTCTTGTCAGTTCGATTCATTGGTCGAATCGTGCAGACTGAACAACAGCATTTTACTGGGCTTGAAAGAATCGGGATAGAATGCGTTGGATATGTTCCTCATGACCGCGTCATTGGCGAGTTGTCGCGCTGTCATGTAACGCTATGCATTCTTGATGATGCTCTCGGAGTCGAGCGGATCTACCCAGCAAAAATCTTCGAACTCATGCGTCTTTCCCAGCCTGTCCTAGCACTTACGCGAGAGGGGGCGCTCAGCCGTCTGGTGAGGACACACAACCTAGGGGTTGTCATTCCTCCCCGAGCCGTGGAACGTGTTGCGGAACAGCTGTCACATTGGCTGGTTGATTTCCGCAATGGAATCATCCCGCAGCGGCAAGGAAACGATACAATATCTATTGAGAGATATCATAGGAGAGTGTTGGCTGGGGAATTTGCAGACTTGATGCGTCGCGCCTCACTAAGTGCGAATTCAGCCTAAAGCTACGGAACATTATCTAGTTGATGCCGGTAGTCAAAGTTTGGAGTTTCTGCGCGGGAGTTGTTCGTCCCGATAAAAGCTGCCAACTGAAAGAGCCGTGACAAGCCCGTACCGTACCTAGTGAGGCGCAGCGTTATGAGAAGGTGAACGCGACCGTCGAACTGACGGAACGTCGGCTGAATGGCCGCAGCAACCATTCCCAGTTGTGCTTGGTATTTTATCGCGTAGCGGATATCTTCAGGATACCTGCTGGTTGTTACTTCATGTTCATACTGCCCGGCCTCATCGCCCTGGTAATATTCATCTACGCGCGTCCATTGGACTTCGTGAGTGCCCTTCGCGATTTGCCGCTGCTGTACGTGTTCTTCTTTCTCGCGGTATTTGGTTTTCTGGTCAACTTGAGTCAAGGTCAGAGCAAGGTCAACTCAAAATCGCAGTTGCGGTGGGTGATCGTGTTTTACGCTTGGTGCTTCTTTACTGCCGGAATCAAGGACTTCGGCAGCTTATCGACTTCCGGGCTGAGGCTCACCATAGCCATCAGCATCTACTTCCTCATCGCCCTTGGACTCTCTTCTTTCAAGGCGTTTGAAATCCTTTCCGCTACCATCCTCGCCTGCACGCTATGGATTTCTGTTGTCTGCGTGCATCAAGGGATGCAGCCCTTTCAATGCATAGCCTTTCTTCCAACCGAATCCGAGGAGAGTCCGGGACACCCTGATGGGAGGGCTTGTGAGAGGCCGGATGCTTGCCGCTTGGATGCGCCAGAGCCAGAGGCTGACTACCGATGCGAGCATGTCGGTGTGTTCGGTATCACGTCCGTCGGGAATGGCCGTGTGCGTTACATCGGAGTTCTTCAGGACCCCAACGAAGCAGCCATGACCGTCGCGATCGGCATCCCTTTGGCGTTTGCCTTCTTCCAACGCAAACGGACGGCAGTTCGATTCGCAGTAGCTGCGACAGCATTTCTGCTCGCAACAATTACGGTTGTGATGTCGCAATCAAGAGGCGGGCAGCTCGTTTTTTTGGGCGTACTTGGCGTTTATTTCTTCAGGCGTTACCGCTGGAAAGGCTTATTAATTGCGACAATTCTTATGCTGCCCGTGCTCTTGATGGGAGGCCGGGAAGGTGAGGAGGCTGATTCAAGTGCAGTAGAAAGGTTAGATAATCTAATGGTTGGCCTTCAGTTGTTTGCGCATTCGCCTGCCATTGGAGTCGGAATGGGTCGATTCACCGAGTACCATAATCTAACTGCGCATAATTCATACGTGCTTGCCGCTGCGGAACTTGGCATCCCAGGAATGGTAGCGTGGCTATCGATTCTCTTTGCAAGCTTCAAGGTGTCTTACAGCTCACTAACGCTCTTGCCGGCTCCTGAAGGCGAAGTCGCCCGAATTTGGGGCCTGTCAATGTTTTCAGCGCTTACTGGTCTGAGCGTAGGGATTTTCTTCCTTTCATTTAATTACCATTTTATTTTCTGGATATATATGGGAATGACCGCCGCCCTCGCCGGTGCTGTAGCTCGAAGTTTCCCTCAATTTCATGTTGATGTAACGCGCAAGGAAGTTGGTTTGTTGACTATCAGCGGCTTGCTGCTTCTGGTGTTAGTTTGGGTGTACGTGAAGTATAAGTTGGGCCGTGCATGATCAAGTTTTGAAGCCGGAATAGGAGCGGGGTAAATGAAAACGCGGTCATACAAAATCGCCACTTGATGAAGTTCCATTGTTTGCAGGCATGGTGACATTCTTACTGGGCTGTCCGCCTGGGTGACCATCATGCAGTGCACTACTGATTCGATTTGTGTCATGTATTGACGGCATTTGCGAACCGGACGCAGGAAGAGCTCCTAAATTGTTCCGAATGATTTACCGAATCGAATCCTGATAGTTGCGCTTGTCAGTTAGTCGCGGGAAGATAAGCCTGGCTTGCGGGTTCGCCTTGAGATCTCAGATGCAGATGATTCGTGAAAAGAATATTGATCGATGGATACATGGGTACTTGCGAGATCTACTTGGAAAAAGCTTTGCTCGCAGGAAGCGAGACGCTAGCCGCATCCGCCACGTGTTATTCACCCTTTGTGATCACTATGAACCGCTTCATGCGGGCTCTCACGGAAAGTCGAGCTTCGAGGTTGGAATGCGAAGAGTTGAGCGTTGGCACGCGGAATATCCTTCGCTCGCAGATCAATTTCGTGATTCAGACGGCGTTGTGCCGCAACACACGTTTTTCTTCCCAGCCGAAGAGTACGATCCCAGGTTCTTCGATCACTTAGATGATCTTGTCCGCCGCAACTACGGGGAAGTCGAACTACACCTGCATCACGACAACGACACCGAAGAATCATTGGAGCGAACCATTCGTTCCGCGCTCGAGACGTACGGCGGCCGCGGGCATTTAGCACGATCAGCAGATGGGCAAATGCACTACGCATTCATTCACGGCGATTGGGCGCTGGCGAATGGGCGACCCGACGGAAAGCAATGCGGCGTCAACGCGGAGTTGCCGTTGCTCTTCCGGACAGGTTGCTACGCTGATTTACATTTCCGTCCTGTCCAGATGTGACGCAGCCCAACATGGTCAACCAAATATACTGGCCGATGGGAGATCTATTCCGCAAGAGGTCCTACGAGTTAGGGCGGCAAGCTAGAGTCGGCGAAAGTTTCGACGATCGATTGCTCTTCATAACCGGGCCACTTATGGTTGGATTTCGAGGCAACACGTTGCAACCGCGCCTCGAGTACGGCGCGCTCAATGTCAACGATCCCGTGACCAAGTATCGCCTTCGGCACTGGGTCAGGGCTGGAATCCAAGTGCAAGGACAGAAAGACTGGCTGTTTATCAAGGTCTATACTCACAGCGCCCCAGAAACCCAATCGGGTGCAGTCCTGGGGGATGGCGGGAGGAGGCTCCACGAGACCCTCCAGCAGCTCAATGATGGCGTGAGGAATTGTCTCCATTACGTTACCGCTCGCGAAATGTACAACATCGCCCGAGCGGCGATGGACGGTAGGTGCGGCAATCCTCATGAATATCGCGACTACCTCCTTCCCCGCCCGCCAATTCGCGCTCATGTTAGCTAGCTATCGACCGGGCACTCGACCCGAGTTGAACCTATTCCATTGCTGGGGTTGGAAGGCACTTGCACGTGTCCTGCGGGTGTTGTCTTTTCATTGTCTTCAGGTCCGGCGGAGGAAAGTAGCAGTTCAAGTGGGGAGTCTGGTGCATGCGACGAAGACCCGCGCTAGTATTCTATTGGTTTTTCATATCCCTAAAGTAATGAAGTGAATCGACCGATCAACAGTGGTGAGTCAACTTGGCTCATCGCTAGGGAGTGCAGGTCTGAGAGACCTGAGGAACCACCGCTAAAATGGATTTCAAGAGAACTACCAATGGGAGGACGATCACCATCGAAATTGGGGGCGAATTGGACGCCACTACGGTGGCTGAACTCAGGCCCGAACTCAATGCCATAGCGGAAGATCTGCCCGAGCGAGTCGAAGTGGATCTCAGCAGGTTGCGCATGGTAGATAGTTCCGGTGTTGGAGCCATCATTTCTTTGTTCAAACGGGTGAGAGCCAACGGGGATTCATTCGTCGTGTCCGGGGTTAACGGTCAACCCCTAAGCATATTTCGCGTTCTGCGACTGGATAAAGTGTTCGACATCCAGTAGCGACGCTGACCGACGATCGCGGGGATTGAACCCATACCAATACTCAACTATCGCAGCAGGGCGAGGCGCCTGAATTGGCGATCAGTGAGGGTCATGCGAGATAACGTCAAACAGCGCAACCCGCGCTTGTCGAAATGTCTCTGCATCGCCTTGCCATGGTACACCGTTGCGGTGAAAAGTAGTCTCCGAGCTGCCTCGAAGGACCTGTCGAATGATGCGGTCAGTTGCAGTCGGATCGGTGCGACGAGCCAACGCGATGTAGCCCGCGTCTTGTACTCCGCGTCGCCATTGTTTTAGGCGAATAGACGGAATGACCTCAACTGTGGCAAGGTCATGTTTGGGGAACTGCAATTGGCGTCCTGGGTAGACTAGCACGCCATCACCGTTACAATAATCGCCGTCCTGGTTGTGGAATGTCTCGGCGGTCGCAAACGGATCATATGGTCCGCGCCCGCCGCGGTTGTCATCATTCCAAAAGGTGGATTCCCAATAAAACCAGCGCTCAATTCCGTAATTTGCCTGGATCCACGCGTTTGCGGTCAGTGATAGCGTAGGCGAATCAGTTAGAAAGGTTCCCGTTTCCGGCAGACCGCCATTGTATGCCCACACTTGTTTTCTCGCACGCCGGCCTCGTAAAGCATGCGCTGGTGAGTAAGCTGACGCGCCCATCATGACAAGATCGACGGCTTGCCGATCAGGGGGATCGCTACATGTATGACCTACACGCAGCTGCCTCAGGCGTTCGGTGCCGGATGCGTCAAGGGCTTGGCGCCATTGCCGGCCTCGAGTGCTGGCGCATTGTTCGTCTATGGCATAGAGAAAAATGTCACAGGTGCCCGGGACGCTTCGGAATCCAAGATGTTCTAGTTCCGTCAGGATCTCATCGACGTGGGTGATGGATTGATCATTCGGTTCACCCATCGAACCGTAAATTCCGATAACAATGACATTACCAGGTCGATTCGCTCCCACACCGATATAGCCCCGCGCTTCAGAGAACAGCGCTCCCGAAAAGTAACTAGAGAACTGAGCAATATCTACTCCAGACTTCACTGGAAAAACTGAGGATATTCCATGTCGATGTATTAGCTTTAGATAAGCGTCGATTGAATCACGCGTTCCAGTCCGATCGAGAATCTCCTCGGGGTCAAAATAGAGCATCGTCTTTGCGGCGGCGTATGGGAGTGCCGTGGCGCCAACCGCGATATTCAGGGGGATTGAGGCAAGTAGCCGGTCACGTGCGCGAACCTTCAGTATACCCTTGAAGGCAGCAGGGAAGTGACCAGCTTCAGGAATTCCCACATCAATCCAGAAGCTTTGCAGAGACTGTCCGGCGATGCGAGTTGGGTACTTCGCCCACGCTGGCGCAAGGGTTACCGGGATTAGCGGATCTGCAATGGTTGTCGGCGGTATTTCTGCTTCAGGCTTTGACTTCGACGTCCAGCCGAGAGACTCGTCTCCGTACCTACCGCCAGACCTTCGCTGCATTGGGATTTCGTAGACTAGGAAAATATCGCATGAGCTTGTGGTCCTGTTATCGATAACCGGAAATTCCGAACAATCTATTGTTACGTTGTCAAGTGATTCGTCAGCGGCGGCAACGATAACTTGAAACGCCACTGTTTCGCCGGGAAGAGCAACGATTTCGTAGGGGCGGTCAATCGAACTACCAGGACCATATCTTGACCATCGCGGATCTAGGTTTGCGTTCCGTGAAATCCGAATGCCGGAATCAACGATGGCTACAACAGGCTGACCGTGCCGCAAATCAGCCTTGGCTGTAGCCACTGCTTGTTTGTGCTCATTCCTAGCGCAAGAGACGGCCCCGATGAAGACTAGAAAAACAGCAGCAATCCAGGATTCGAAATCGCTGAGGCGCATTGACGACCACCGGGGCAATGTGCCCTACCCCTCGTCGCGGCAATATCCATGTCTAAAATTGGGGAAGCCGCTTGGTCATGCGTAGCCGGTTGGGCGGTCCGGGTGTGTAAGTCAATTCATCAACGAAGTTCCGGATGATGAAGAGTCCCATTCCAGACTCTTGAGGATCGTCAACCGTCAAGTCTGGCACAGCCGCTAGATCGAATGTCGCACCGCTCTCAGCCAATTCGACGACGACTTGGTTTGAATCAAAAGAGACGGTCAGACTCACATCGCCACGCGCGCCTTCATAGGCATGCAGGACCGCGTTGTTGAACGCTTCACCTACGGCGGAAACCACTTCATGACAAAATGTTCCGCTTTCTGTGTGGTCCGAACAGGCAAGTTTACATACGGTCGCCACCGCGCGCGAGACAAGGCCACGAAACGCGAGTTCTCCGGGTACGGCTATCGAGACAACCCTGGATTCCGCGTGCCGGTTGGCAGCGGCCATTGGCTCGCGTGATATCATGGGGCTAAGGTCCAAAACCCTTGGATTCTCCGCTGCTTTCACTCGAGATCCTATCGTGACGGGGGTGCTCTGGCTGGTCAAGGGACAACCGCTCCGTCTAATATCTGGGTCCGGGGCGTCCTGTTGGCAATACGGTGAGTCACCGGCCGGATAGCTGCGGGGTTCGGCTATTGCCCGGAACCGCGTAACAGGACGACAGGAGTCAGCACTAGGACCTTTAACTCTGTCTGAATGTAGGTCGAAAATTTCTCGAGGGCTGCCGTGTAGGCGAGGTCGTACAGAAGTTTGGCACGCAAATCATCCGCCAGCGCGCCCCGAGCCTCCTCCAATTTGAAGGGATTTTGGAGCGTGTCACGAAATGCGGCCAGTTCGCTGCTGTCCGGAATGGCTCCAGTGTAGCCCAAAGACACTTGCGCGAGACCGGTGAGACCCGGTTTGCAGTCGCGCATTCTTTCTTCGAAATACGGAATAGCGAGTGCCAGATCGACGAGAAGCTCCGGACGTTCCGGTCGGGGTCCGATCAGGCTCATGTCGCCCTTGAGAACGTTCCAAAGCTGGGGCAATTCGTCCAGGCGCACCTTGCGCATGAATCGCCCTAGGCGCGTCACGCGAGAATCATTTTTCTTCGCCAAGACCGCTCCGATGCCCTTTTCCGCGTCCTGTTTCATCGTTCGAAACTTCATCATCCGAAACGTGACGCACTTTGGGGCCACCGAAGAACTGCCGGAGCTCTGAGGTAAGAGCTCTTTGGCTCGGACCTGCGTGTAGAAGACTGGTCCCTTAGAATCCAGTTTAACCAAAATCGCAATGATGGGGTAGAGGGGCAAAGTCGCGCAAAGGCCGATGCTGGATCCCAAGATATCGATCGTGCGTTTTATAATTTTGACGCTTACTGGCGGCATAGTTGTCCAAACGTGCCGGTGATTCAACAGGCAGGTACATTTACCGAGAACGGACTATAGCGCAGATTTCACAATATCGGATCAGCCAATTCGAATGCGAGCGGTCACATGCTCTAGTAGATTTGACTGGGACTCGGAGCGCAGCGGCCAGACTGTCAGGTCGATTGGGTGGTTTCAGTTCTGGTTGACGTATGCTGATTCGGCTCTCTTCTTTAGTCGGGTACGATATCGATCTACTGACGTCCCGTATTGGCATGGAGATTCATGATTTGCCTTTTGAACTCAGAATCCTTTGATAGAACGACATGTACTCCTGTGCCATGGTGGTCAAGCTGAAGTGCGAAGCAACGCGTTGTCGACCGGCCTCTCCCATCGTTCGACCGCGTTCCGGGTTCATAACCAGTTGTGCGATCGCGCTGGCAAGTTCGTCGACACAATCCGGAGTGACCAATATGCCCGTTGTGCCGTTTTCGACAACCTCAGGCACTCCCCCAACCGCTGTTGCGATAACAGGCAGGCCCGCTACCATGGCTTCGAGCACGGACACCGGCAAACCCTCAGTCTGAGAGGAAAGGACGAAGGTGTCGGATGCCGCCAAGAGGTTTGCTATGTCGGTACGAAGACCCAGAAAACTCACCACGTTGTCCAACCTCAGATCACTTGCTAGTTTCTGTAGCTTGTTGCGACACTCCCCGTCCCCCACAAGCAGCAATCGGATTCCGCGCTGCTCAGCGTTGCAGAGGGCGAGCGCATGGAGCAGGAGATTCAAGTTTTTTGCGGGATCCAACCGTGCAACAGTAATGAGCACGTGGCAGTCAGTGATGCCCAGGGTGTCTCTGGTAACATCGCGCCCCAAAGCCATGCAATCGAGCGCAATTCCATTCTTAACCACTACCAGCGGGTATCGCGACTGGAACGATGGGTGAATAATTCGAAACGTTTCTGCAGCCCGATCAGAGACCGCAATAATGCCGTCGATCCATGGCTTGCGGACGGCCCAACCATAGTCAGCACGGCATTCGGCGTGGAGCGTCATGATGACGGGTGACGGCCGAGCAAGCACCGCGTACCTTTGCGCCCAGCGATTGTGGCTATTGATCAGGTCATAACGTCCACGTAAAAACTCCGCTGTGCATTGCAAAGCTATGCGCCAGGGCGGGCCCGTACAAACACGAGTTCGCAGTCCGAGCTTGGCCGCCTCTAACTCGAAAGGGCCCCCACGTAGTGCAAACAATGAGACATCGTGATCTTTGGCTTGCTCGCGAGCCAAGCGCAGAGCAATGCGTTCAGCTCCGCCAACATTGAGACTACTGAGAACGTGGCAGATCTTAAGGCGCGAAGACCCAATATTCAATGTTGGCTCCTGATAATTGTCGAAGCCATCAGTATGCCTAAATCTATGGAAAATGGGTAAGGACTTTAGAATCGGGACCCAATCGGAGCCACGCGATCAAGCGATCGAAGGTTGGGCGAAACCGTCGGGGAACCATGGCGCCCAACGTGGGCAGGTAGTTCCCATCTTCAGCGTCAAAAACGCGCCAATAGCGCAAACCGGCCAGGAACACGGCCACCCCCAAGATTGGACCCAGGAATAAGGCACTGACGTCAGGCACGAGCATAGTGAGGACTGCAACGCTGCCGGCCATGACGCAACTAATAACCAGCACGCGCGCCAAGTACCATCCCTGAGTCCGAAATCCGTGTTGCCGCACCGCCAGGAAAAACACACCCAGCGTAAAAACGCTTTGACCTATGCCATTGGCGATTGCACCGCCGACTGCCCAGTAGGAGCGAACTAGCGTCCAGTCCAAAGCCAATACGCCCAATCCTGCAAAAGCAGTCCAGAAAATCAGAAGTCGCTGTCTTGACGCTGCTCGAAGTAAATCTATCGCAGGGTCAGCAAACGGAGCAATTGCGCCCAGAGCCATTGACCAAGCCAACACCGGCACCGCTTGGACATATTTCGTTCCGTAAAAAACACGAATGAGCGGTCCGCTCAGTGCAGCGAGCCCAGCCGCGGCCGGCAACACGATCAACGCCTGATAGCGGACACAAATCTCTGCGACCCTCTGACCCCGACTCACATTGCGACCACGCTCCGCATAGAGACTTGCTATTGCAGCAAACGTAAAAGGCCCAGCCAGACTCTTCGGTAACGTCGCAAAGGTAAATGCAATTGAAAAAAATGCCAACTGTTTCGCATCACAATAATGTTTGATGAAAAACATCTCCGAGCGAGACCAAACCACCACGTTGAGTAACAACAACACGCTCGATTGCAGACAGAAGCTAAGCATTTCCCTCCGCAAGACCCGTGGAATATGTTCGTCTCCAGTTTCTTTCAGATCGGATGTGACCTTCCTCAGGTACGCCCGCATTCCCTTTGCTGCTAGCCCACCACGCACTGCGCAGTCCACGCAGCGGCTCATCAAGAGAGCTGTGGCCAGCCCTTCCAAGCCCCAATCGAATCTGAGCGTAAGCAACGTTACCACAGCATGCGTAGCCAAGGATAGGATTGACGAGATGACATTATCGGCAAGGGACTCCAAGGCAGAGTTGACAGCCGTGGCGATTGCCATGAGAAGCGCCGGCAAGACTGAAACAACGGCGAGGCCCGAGTAAACATGTTGCGAACTGGGCAGCGCAAGAAAGACCCAACAGAGACCCAACAGAACAAACGCGCTGGCGACGAACCCTTGCAGCAAAATGGCGCCGCTTACAATCCGTCGCGCGATCCCCCACTGAGCTTTGCCGAAAGCATCTCCCAGGTATTTGCGAACAGCGGCGCTGACACCAAAGTTCCCCATTACCAACGTTAGCGACGAGATCCACATCACGTAAGCAAACAGGCCTAATTTGGTTGGACCGAGCTTTCTTGCCACGAGTATTGAAAGGATCTGCGGAACTATCAAAGACAGCAGAGTGTCCAGCCCACTCCACACCGTGTTACGCAATATGGTCTTTCCAAGAGACAACGCACTCGCGAACCTATGTGGACATTGGTCCAAGGACAAGTCAAAATCCAAGAGAAGGCGATCATTGACAGTTCGACTTATAGTCCGGGTCCGTTACCGTTGTCGCGCGGCGCGATGTCATTCGAACGGGTAGCCGAAGTCGATCCTGGTTTAGCACGAGCCAAATGTGCGCTTGGTTAGCGTTGAAGTTCTCGCGAATCAAGGAATAAGCGAGGCTCAGAATTGCAAATCCTACTTCGTGAAGAGGAGAAAGATCAAACTGTGCGAGCGCGGCAAAACTGTCCCGTCCAACTCGCGCCCACTCAGGAAAGATAGTCGTCATCAGTGAGTGAGAACAGTTGACGTTGATCAACTATTCTCAGAGACTTTCCTGGGTCGTTCAATTCTCGTCAAAACACCATGCGAGTCCTCGTTTACTCTAACTTGTTTCCTTCGTCGCGCGAACCGACTCGCGGCGTTTACAACTTGTACCGGATCAGTGCGTTGGCAAAGCACTGCGACGTTCGAGTAGTCTGCCCTGTCGCCGCACAAAATCGTCTGCGGGCTTTCAGGGAACTGATTCTTGGAAATTCTGAACGTCACGGCTCTTTGGAAGTCGACTATCCAACGTTTGTTCCAATCGTTCGCTTGTCGCCTCGGTTGAATACTTTGCTGATGCACGGGATGACACGGAGCGTCGTGGGTCGTGTCCACGCGCAGTTCCCGTTCGATGTGATCCTCGCGTCCTGGGGATACCCTGATGCCGTTGCAGCTCTTCGGATGTCAAGAGAATACCGCTGCCCTCAGGTGACTCAGCTCCTGGGCAGTGATTTGAACATTCTGACCAAAGTGCCCGCAATTAGCAGGATTCTTTCCCAGACCCTGGCCGACTCCGCGGGCGTGCTCACGATGAGCAACGGCATGGCAGAGTTAGTGGAACAGCTTGGAGTATCTCGATCGCGCATCACCGTGCAACACAACGGAGTCGACCAGGAAAGTTTTCGATTACGGGACAAACGGGAAATTCGATCTCGCCTCAATCTCCCCCCGGACACTCAAATTATCGCGTATGTGGGGAATCTCGCCGCGGTCAAGGGTCCCGATGTTCTCGTCGATGCGTTCGCCCGCCTCGTCCCCGACATCCGAAGGCATACGTTGCTGGTGTTTGTGGGGGATGGTCCCATGCGGTCGGGTCTCGAACTCGCTGTGCGAGAAAGAAATCTGACAGACAGGGTTCGCTTCGTCGGTCGGCGCTTGCACGACGAAATCCCCGAGTGGATCAGCGCGGCGGACGTCCTTTGCCTGCCTAGCCTCGCCGAAGGCTGTCCCAACGTTGTTCTGGAGGCGTTTGCTTCAGGTCGTCCCGTCGTAGCTTCTGCAGTCGGCGCAGTACCTGAGCTCGTGACGCCAGCAAGAGGCAGAATCGCAGCGCCCGGCCAGGCCGAGAGCCTGGCCGCAGCCCTCGGAGAAGTGCTGATGGCGACGTGGAACGCTGAAGCTATCCGAAAATCAGTCGCAGACTCGACCTGGGACTCTGTCGGACGCCGTTACTTCGAAATTCTGTCAGCTGCGGTAGATAGCAGTAGGGGTAGCTAAATGGGTTCTGGCAGTCAACTCCATGCTACCCTCCAATCGCTCGAATGGATCATCGGCTGGGATTACGCATGTGATGCGAGATTCGGATCGGCCACGTGTCGTCACTATTGGCGGGGGCCATGGTCAGGCTGTTGTTCTTCACGCGCTTCGAGATCTAGATTGTGAGATTGCTGCGGTGGTTGCAACCGCTGACGACGGTGGTTGTTCGGGTGAACTGCGGCGCGAGTTCGATATGCCTTCGCCTGGGGATTTGCGTAGGTGTCTCGGGGCTCTGGCTCTTGACGAGGAGCTTGCCTTGCTGCTGGAGGACCGCATCGCCGGGAGAGCGGGTATTCCTCGCTGTCGCGGCAATTTGGTTATTGCGGAGCGGTACCTCGAGTACGGCAGTTTGCAGCGGGCGGTTGATTGGGTCGCAGTCAGACTGGGTAGTGTGGGGCGCGTCATGCCTGCCTCGGAAGAGCCGGGGACTCTTGTTGTGTGCGATAGATGGGAAGGTCTTGTCGAGGGTGAGCTCAACGTTGCAAGGACCGTGGCTTCGCCACTTGTCGTTACGGTAACTGGAGCTTATCGACCCAACGATGCTGCCGTTCGTGCCATTGACGAAGCGGATGTCATAATTATGGGGCCCGGAAGTTTTTGCACGAGTACTCTGAGTGCGTTGGTTACGGGAGAAGTCGGGGCTGCGGTGTGTCGCTCATCTGCTCGTCGATTACTCGTTCTCAATGTGGCAAATAGGGAGCGTCCGTGCGCGGGTTTTCGAGAATGTGATTATGTATCTGTGCTCGCGAGTCATCTGACAATTTGCAGTCTTGGGGAGACTCCTGGGTTTGCTGTGTTGCGCCACGCATCATGCGACGGCGAAGAGCAACTCGAAGATGGTACGGTCGTATTCTCTGCAAATATCGCCGCCAGTGACGGTGTCCACCACTGTGCACGACGCTTGGCGAACGCTTTAGCGAGAGTAATGGGGTTTTCCGTGAGAACACGACATGAAGAGCCCCTGGTGCGGGACCCTATTGCCGTCAGAAATGAGCTTGAGCAAGCTCTCACGCGCGCGAACGATTTTCTCGAATTCCAACGCGCCCAACGCGAGGGCACCGCTCAGTTGGGGCATGACTGACGGTCATGGGCATCCGTGCAGGTGTCCATCGTTGATGCGTTGTCATCGGAGTCGCAGTCGCCTGTCCAAAGGTCGCACGATTAATGGTGCGAACGGCAAGAATGAAACTTACGCAAAATTAGCGCAGCGGCCATTAGACCTAGCTGCGCGCGAGAGCTGACCGACGAGTGCGAAGCCAAGTGCTCCCAAACCAGCAATAATCTACCAATGCGATATGTTACTTACGTCCGCATTCCGCTTTGGCCGCAGGTAGCTCGATGAGCGAAGGGCTCTGGTCGCTAACCCTGGTCCGAGTACCAGACACCGCTACGGCAGTATCGGGGCACTGATCATAGTCCGAGACTTGATCACTCGTGGAGGTGTCCGTTGAATCGACGGTCTCGAGGGATTTCTCGCATTTAAGCCGGAAATCGCAGCTGTCGAACTTGTCGTGTGAGCACTGCGGGCTTCCGCAGATTTCACAGCCATAGATCGACGCGGGTACATCGTTAACAATCCATGAAGCCCACAATTTACGAAGCCGCTGCCACAAGCCCATACTCTATTATTAACCCTACATCGAGCGGGCCGTGGGATCAATCAATTAGGTCCCCAGCTGTTCAACAGATTCCCCAATTCGCACCTTACTCGAATTGTGCACAGGCTCACACAGTGCGCTGCTCAAGCTTGGTGGATGCAATCAACGCAACGCATGCGTCGTTGGGTCTTCGATTACGCAACCTTTTGGAATTTTGAACCACTAGCACCGCAAACCGCGCACTTTTCTGGTGCTGCGCGGAGTTCGAGATTCCCGCATATGGGGCACAGGTAAACGTCCACGTCTGAAAGATCTTTACCGGTTTGCAGTCCTTCTAGGGCCTGCTTGTAAAGATCGGCGTGCACCTTCTCAACGGCGCTGGCCCACTTGAGCATGTTCTTGCCACGATGCCCTTCGATCTCGGCCTGTTTAACCATGGGCGGGTACATATCGGTGTATTCGTGGGTTTCGCCCGCAAAGGCGTCTTTCAGATTGTCCAAGGTCGAGCCCACGCCGCCCATATTCTGAAAGTGGGCTAGAGCGTGAATGGTTTCGGCGTCAGCAGCGGCGCGAAACAGCCGCGCGATCTGCGGATAGCCTTCTTTGTCCGCTTTGTTCGCAAAGGCGAGGTACTTACGGTTGGCTTGGCTTTCGCCCGCGAATGCAATCTTGAGGTTTTCTACTGTGGTCGGCATGAGTGCTCCTTTAAGAAGGTGGATACCGCGGTTTTCGAGCGCACGGAGGCAATCAGGACGTGTAAGTTTTGCGCGAAGGGATCCGGCTGCACCAGATTCGACTTGTTTAAAGGGACGGCCCTATCTTCAAGACAACGTTCACGCCCGGGCAAAGGCTCCAGAATGCTCCTCGTTCTTACGCCGCCGACTCTCGGAGGGCTTCCGGAAGCCCCCGTACAATCGGGTATCGGCCTGGAGAGCCTCCTGAGGCCGGCCGAGAATTGCCGAATTAGTGGAAGAAGCATCCACGAGCCCCACCCTCGATTCGCGGGAAGGCGAGGGGGCTTCCGGACGTATCAACCCCCTAGCAATGTTTCCGTCTTTGGCTTCCGGTGGGTTCCCGTCATGTTGAAGGATTCGAAGGAGAACTCAACGCCGCTCGGGCGACCCCGATTGGCGTATCAGGCGTGCTTGCCAGAGATGCAGCGGCTACTGGCGTCTCAAGTTCAGGCAGTGAATCTCGATGTGATGGATGCGGTTCGTACCGTACGGGGCGCAAGTGAGCGGATTTCGACGCTTCGACCGGCGGCTAAGGCAGCGTTCAACGATTTCAACCTTTCGCTCTGGGACAAGCTCGAGACTTACACCTTCGCGCTAATCCAGGCGCACGACGCGTATATCTTATCAGTTAGGTCTTGCGCCGTTCCGACCGAGTTCGTCAATGATGCCCAACGGAAGTTCGAGCTGTTGTACGCGGTGGTGCAGGGTCTCGTGAGTCGACGACTCCTTGACCCGTCAATTCTCAAGCGTGCAAAGGGGCGCCGGGGTCCGCTGCGTTATGCTTACGGTTCATTGCTGCTCGTCGAGAGGTTGCGTGAGGCTTGGCCGACGCTCGCCGATAAGACGGGGCTTTCCGAAGATGAGCTAACTCAGGCAGAACTTAGCGCAGAGCGGTTGGTGAGTGGCGTCGCGAAGAAGAATCAACCAAAAGAGCATGCGCAACAACTCGCCGATATGCGTGACCGCGCGTTTACTCTGTTCGTTTACGCCTACGGCCAGGTGAGGCGCGCCGTACAGTACTTGCGGTGGGACCACAATGACGATGATACGTTTGCTCCGTCGTTGTATCGCCGCCGACATACGCTTGCGCGCCAAAGCTCGAAACCTAATTGATTCACCGATCGCTTCGGCGGTACAACCCGAGCATTCCGTGCCGGACCAACATCAAGAACAAGATTCTGAAGTCGATGTAAGAGTGACGGATGCGAGCGCGCCGACACTTGAATGTAGTGCGAGCAGTGCAGCATCATCGCCTGCAAGCATTGATGCGGCCCGCCGCAGGCGCGCGCGTGCGAAGCGCAAGTCGCGCGAAAACGTGGCGCGCTTTCGCTCGCAGATGCGGCAGGTGTAAGTGGGGTTTGACGCAGCGATCCGTAGCGGCGCGCGAGCTCATTCGGGAATTACCCCCAGGTGCGGCGCACGGGGCCTTGGGCACTTCGGGCACAATGGCGTCCTGCGCTAATATCGAGTACTTGCAACCAATCTTCCCATGACTAATTTCAACTTACGCCCCATGACCCTAGACGATTACGAAGTTGTCTTCGCGCTTTGGCAATCGATTCCGGGCATTGGACTCAGCGTCTCGGACGAACGAGACGCGATAGCGGCATTTCTGGAGCGTAATCCTGAGTTTAGCGCGGTGGTGACGTCAGCTCAAGCAGGCATCGTTGGTGTTGTGCTCTGCGGTCATGATGGCCGACGCGGTTACTTGCATCACTTGGCTGTCCAGCCTCAATATCGTAAGCGCGGGATCGCCAAGATGCTTGTCGAGCACAGCCTGAATCTCCTTCGGGAGGCTCACATTCCCAAGTGCAACATCTTCTTGTTTCGAAGCAATGAGTCTGGGAACGCGTTTTGGCGCCACAACGGTTGGGTGACTCGTGATGACCTCAGTGTACTTCAAAGTGTGCTGTTGCCGTAATAGGACAACCTTACCCGCTATACGCCTCATCCTGCTCGATCCTGGATAACACCCAATCGAACTCACCGCTGGTGACTTTCGCATTGCATGATTCGCAGTTGCCGGTCATTCCGACCTTGAGGGGCGCGCCGCAGTTGGGACAATTACTGCTGCCCCGCGTCGAACCCTTGCTGCCAATGTTACGAATGAGCGTCCAGTACTCGGAGTAGGTGCGCGGGCGCGAACGGTTGCCGCTGAGCAATCGGCCATCGTCGGACACCGTGTAGTCGAGGCCTGTCGCAAATAGTCGGACCGTTACCGCATCGTAGTTTGCATCGCTGAGGATATTGGCCAGATCGATGCGTAAAATGCGCGCATTCTCGTTCATATTCCGGCAATGCTGCTGCACGTATAGGTCGATCCAGTAGACCATCGACTGGAACAGGTTGTCGGAAACATAGGGTCGAATTCGCTTGGGATCGCGTCCGGACCACGCGACCTGCAGTTCGGCAAATACGTGCCCAACGCGCGACTCAATGGCGCTAAAGGTCAGTGCCGGATCGCGCGCCTGCACCTCACGGAAGCGGGAATTGGCGCCGGGGTCGACTATCGTCGGAAAATCCGTGCCTTCTTCGCGCACATCGCTGGTCAGCAACGGACCGCGCGGCTCGCACGTCCGATTGGAGAACTCTTGGACCATCCAGTCGAAGCGTCCAAAACCGACGTTCTGCTTGCAGTAGCTGCACTCGGTACCGCGGATCGCTTCGAGCGGTGCTCCACAACTCGGGCAGTCGAGCGTCCGAGCGCGTTCAGCGGGCCGCGAACGAGCGGACGCTGAGCGCTGCAGCAGTAGGCGATCGACGACGTAGTAGCGCCGCTCGCTCCCGGTCCGCGGTTTCTCGACGAAGTTGGCTTCAATCTCGATTTCGACCTCGATTGTTGCGCCCTCGGTTCCCGAAAATTGCAATGTGCGCATTGCACCGATGATGATTCCGCTCACTTCACCGAGTGAAGGATCGTGCATGCTCGTGGCGACTTGCTCAGACAGGTAGGCAGCGATCGACGCCGTGCCCGTAGCCCGGGCTCGCTGGATCGCAGCGTAGAGCATGTACACAAAGTCTTCGAACAGGACGACAGAAAACCCAGGATCGATGGCGCGGATACTATCGAGCTCGATACGCGGCACGAGCGACGACGATTGCTCGAACTGCTGCACCGCGGCAACTTCAGTCGAGGTCGTCGACCATCCCTTCATTCTAGATGTCGCCGCCGACTTTACGATGACGACAGCTAGCACGATTAACACGATCGGAATCCCAACCACTGGGTTCTCAATCAAGAGCCAGATCAGAAGGTCGATCGCGAAGCCGCCTCCGCCTCCACCGCCTCCGCCACCTCCGCTGTAGCCTCCCCCG
>CAWFUX010000055.1:0-86338 GCA_963819085.1 uncultured delta proteobacterium | reverse complement strand
GTATATGCACGATGAACGATCGGGATGCGCCACTCGAGGTGATGGTCTCGGTCGTATCGCCAACTTTGACCGTGGAAGCTGGGCATTGCGAGGCTCCGGTTCCGGTGCTGCCTCCTGTGGCGGCTCCACCCGTGCCTTTGCCTCCGGTTCCGAGCGCACCACTGCCGCCCGTCGCTTTGCCGCCGGTATTAGCGCCACCCATGTTCAGCGTGCCGCCGCTCCCCAACATCGAGCCGCCCGTGGCTGGCATGCCGCCGGTCGGAGGCGTCCCACCAGATGCCTTGCCGCCGGTCGCGACGAGGCCTCCCGTAGCCACGATTCCACCCGTGCCGAGGGCCCCACCGATTGCAAGTGCACCTCCGGTGGCAGGTGCACCGCCCTGAGACGCTTTGCCGCCGGTGGCAACCGCACCGCCAGCGGGTGCGGCGCCGCCAAGAGCCGCCGCACCACCGCTAGCCATCGAACCACCCGTAGCTTTGGTGCCACTGCTCGTCACCCCGCCGCCGGGCGCGCCGCCGACGGAAGTGTCGCCTCCATCGCTCGGCCCACTACTGCTCGGGCTGCCCGAACAGCTCGCGATGATCGCCAAACTCGCGCCAAGTACGCTTCGGTCCAGAGTTGATAGTCGCTTGTGCATGTCAATCCTCCACACGGCCATGTTTGCTGACGGCTTTGAGATTTCGGTTGCGCGTCGTATCGGAATCTGATGAACGAATTGATGGCACAGCGGCACGTGGCTACACGTTACGTCACACCACAACGTGAATGCACTCAGCCGCTGGGGTCGGGGCCCCGGCGCTCCATACTTCTATTGCGCGATGCAGTTGTCCTGCAGTGCCTTCCACCAGGCGTCTCCAATTAGGGTTGCGCCTGTGGCGTCGGGATGGGTGTTGTCGGCGGCGTTGCGTTGCCTCCGTTCCCCTTCGCCCCGCCCGTCGCCATCGTCCCAGTCGATCCGCCAACGTCCGAATTGGCGCCCGAGTTACTTCCACCCGAACTGCTCGAGCAGCCCAATGCGGCCGCCAAGACGGCACCGGCAACAAGGGCGATCCGCGTCGTGGCAATGCATTTTCTGGCCATTATCACGCCTCCACGCCAGGAGTCTGGCACCGCTCGCTTGACGCGGAAGGCGACCAATCCACCGCGTATCGCCCACGTTGTGTTGGGTCGCTATGGGGGGGTGACAGAATTGTCGCCACCTCTAATCCTTTTGGATTGTCGTGGCGTATTCGTATGTCTTGCGTCAACTTTTCAAGTTGCAGTTGATTGTTTTGTTTGGGCCGGGTCTGAAACGAAATGACGATTGAACTCCTGATTCAGTGTATCGTCCGTCAGACAACTGTCTTGATCGCTCAACTCGCGACAGCCGGCGGGGCTCGTGCTCCCCTGGCGCAGGTCGCCAATCAAGTTTTTCTGGATCTCGTCGAGGAGCTTAGCCGGCAAGGCGTCGGGCGCAAGGTGAGCGCCGATATGTTTGGGCTCGGGCTTCGGACGTACCAACGCAAGATTCAACGGCTCATGGAGAGCACGACGGACCGTGGCCAATCACTGTGGGAGGCCGTGCTCGACTTCATTAGCACTCAGAAGATTCCCACGCGCGCCAGTATTCAAGAGCGCTTCGCCAGCGACGATGCGGCTCAGATCCGCGGCCTCTTGCGCGACCTTTGTGAGAGCGGCCTGGTCTTCAGTTCTGGTCAGGGCCTTGGTACCATGTATCGCGCAGCATCCGATGATGAACTTCAAGCGTTTCGTCAGCATCGTTCGTCCGATGGACTCGACGAGCTCGTGTGGGCAATCATCTATCGCCAGGGGCCCATTTCGAGCGAGCGACTTGTGGAATTGACTCACTTCGAGGTCTCCGAGCTCGAGTCATCGCTGGCGCGTCTAGTTGACTCAAAGCGGGTGGAAGTGGCGAGCGGAGGCACTACTGCAATCTACAAAACCAATTCGCTATTTGTGCCCGTTGGTGCAACTGCGGGTTGGGAAGCCGCCATTTTTGATCACTTTCAGGCCATGGTTAAGACTATCTGTTGTCGTTTGCGCGAGGACCGCTCGACCTCCGCCGCCGCCGATACGGTGGGAGGCAGCACCTTTACGATCGATGTCTGGGCAGGGCATCCTCTGGAGGAAGAAGTCTGTGCAACCTTAGGGCAACTGCGTAAAATGCTCATTGATCTGCGACAGCGTACCGATGGGTACAACGCCACGCACGGAATCCCAGAAGAGCACAATCAAGTGGTCCTCTACGTGGGTCAGTGTCTGATTCCGCAGGGTGTCGATGACAATGACTAAGTTTCTTCGTATTCTTTGCCCGTTACCAACTCAGCTGATCGTAGCTGCGCTTTGCGTGCTGGCCGCTAATCCCTGCTGCAAGAGCTCTGATCCTGAGCCTCAAAGCAGTAGCGAAACGCATTTCCTGGAGCGCTGCGACAGCGATTGCGGTCAAGGCTTGACTTGCCTGTGTGGAGTCTGCACCCACGCTTGCACGGGAACGAGCGAGTGTTCAGGGTTTGCGGCTGGGGCTCAATGTGTATCCGTGCCAGAGGATCCCGATTCTGGAACGGAGGGTAGCTGTCAACGGGGTGCCACCTGCGACGTGGCTTGTGTGACGAGCGCTGATTGCCAGGCGCTGGGCAGCGACTATCAATGCGAAACCGGCTTCTGCCGCAAAGGCAATGTGATATGCCCCACAGTGGCGCTGCCCGCCGGCGACCAAAGCCGCGAAATCGTCGTCAGCGGCACGACCCGCGCCTACACTTTGCACGTGCCACAGAACTATTCGGGCAGCACACCCGTGCCTTTGGTACTCGATTTCCATCCGATGGGCATAGGGTCGGATTGGGAGCAGGCGAATTCCGGGTATCAAGGGCTGTCTGATCAAGACGGCTTCATCGCCATCTGGCCTCAGGGGCTCGAAAACTCCTGGAACATCGGACCTTGCTGCACGACGTCGAGAACGGTGGACGACTTCGGCTTTGCGCGCGCCATCGTCAGGCAGCTCTCGAATGAAGCGTGCATCGATCCTCGTCGCGTGTACGTTGTAGGATTCTCGATGGGTGGAGCGATGGCCTATTATTTGGCTTGCAACGAGGCGGAGGTGTTCGCGGCCGTCGCCTCGAGCAGCATGGATTTACTCCTAGATTCCGAGCTGGGCTGCCAGCCCTCGCGTCCGGTTACCGAAATCTCGTTTCGCGGCGATGCTGACACCATCGTGCCGTATGCCGGTGGAACCGCGATCCCGCCAGGGCACCCCGAGCTGGCCTTCCAAGTCCTGGGTGCCGCCGGAACCTTCCAGAAGTGGGCGAGCCTTGACCAGTGCACGGGGACGCCTACCGCGCCTGATGCCAACGGTTGTTCGACGTACTCGACGTGCAAGAACAGCACGGAAGTCACTCTCTGCACGACGCAGGGCGGTGGACAAATCGTTGGCAGCGCGAGCCTCGGGTGGGATGTGTTGAAGACGCACCCGATGCCGTAAGCTCGCGATTGGCCTTTCTGGTCGTGACGGCACGGAATCGATGCGTTGAGTCGCGGGGCGTTTCCGTGACGTCATGCCATGAGAAGAATCGGTCCAGCGTGATCGAGTTTTAGACTAACAGTTTCTCACGCCGGCAATCTATTTCGTGAACAGGCTCAGGTCCACCGAGTCTGCCATCTTCTGATAGCCCGCTGGATTCGGATGTAGTCCATCCGTTTGGGCCCAAGTGTCGTAAATCGTCTGCAGCGCGGGGGGATTTCCATTGTCAGTGACGGCAGCATCGAAATTGAGGGTGCCATCGAACACGCCGCCCTTGATGTACGTATTGACCTGCTGGCGAACGCTCTTGCGCGCCCGTATCTTCATCGTTGACGGGTCTTTGATCAGGCTTACTGACGCGCTCGAGGATGACTACCCGTCGGTCTGGACGAATCACACCAAGGCCAGCGCCAAGTTACATCTGGTGGTGAATGCCAAGACGCGCACCCCGACCATTACGCGCATTGTACCGGATTGCCAACATGACCTAAATCTGATGAGGTCTGCGCGTTATGTCCACCGGCACGTGCCACTGCGACGTGTGCTGGCAGGATGATACGGTTTGGATCACCTACTGCTTCGAGTTTATTGAGTTGGCATCGCTTCGATCAGTTTTTCCACGAATTCATCGAGCTTTTCCCTAACTAAATCCACCTTGTCGATTCCATTTACGATTATAGAAAAGACCCAGGTTTCCGGTGCGCGTTCGACATCGAGGTAACCGCTGAGGCCGACGACCTGATTGAGCGTGCCTGTTTTGCCCCTGACCGTTGCACTTGACGCGCATTTCGTTAGCCGCGTTCGAAGCGTGCCGTCGCGGCCCGCAACGGCAAGGCTTGCCAGGTATTCCGGGCCCAGGCGCTGATCACGGCGCGCGTAGCGAAGCACTTCTGCCAAGAGCTGTGCGCTCAGCCGATTCGAGTCAAACAGCCCCGAGCCGTTAATGAGGCGCGACCCGGGCGCGAGTGGATGTATCTGCTCGGCGAAACGGCGAATTGCTTCTACGCCGTCTTCGGAAGTACCTGGTCGGGACGTCGCGTGAGCGCCCAACGATTTTACCAACATCTCGGCCGTAAAGTTGTCGCTGTCTTTGCCCAGCCGTTGAACTAACGTCGAGAGTTCCTGAGACGAGTGTTGCGCGAGGGAGGTTCCCTTTTCAGCGGCGCCGAGCTCCACAGAGTTTGGCACAGTGATTCCCAGCATTCTGAGCATGTCTGCGAGTGCATACCCTGCCAATAGGCGCGGATCGTCAACGCGGCGCCAGAACACCGCCGGCCCCGCATCAGAAGCAAGTGCACCAGAAACGCTGACTCCAATTCTTAGCCCTTCTGCAGCGGTTACCACTCTTAGGGTCGACTTGGTTCCAGCTCGCGAGGTCCGTGTACCGTTGATCACGTTAATGAAAGAAGGCGGAAAGGTCTTGATACTTGCAGGTTGGCTAGCCTTCGTCGGGGTGACGGAAATTGAAATCGTGTTCGCGTCAAACGCCACTGCGCTGACGGGTGCGCGAAACGTGGCCCATTCATCGGGTTGTTGCTCGAAACCAGGCGGTACGAATTTGTCGTCGAAGGAACTCTGGTCCACCAGCAGTTGCCCGACATTCTTGACGCCTCGCTGAACCAACTGAAACGCAAGTTCCAGCAACGCCGAGCGATCGAGCGTGGGGTCGCCGTTACTCCAAATGACTAGTCTCTCGACAGTGTCGCCCCGAATGCGGCCCGAGAGGCGCGTCGTGAATCGCCACTGCGGTCCGAGTTCACTGAGGGCCACCGCTATTGTGAGCAATTTCGTGTTGGATGCGGGATTGAGCGGCCGCTCCCCGTCGATATCGATTACCGTTTGGCCTAGGTTTGCCGATGCGACATGAAGCGACAGCTCACCGCGATTTTGAACTACCCAGCGATGTAGCTCGTTTGCAGCCGCGCGGGCGCGGTCTTTGACGCCCTCCCCGCTAAGCCGCGCGCTAGCACCGCTATCTGCCCATGCGGGGGAATACGCCGATCCGACTCCCAAGCTAGCTACCCACAGGACAATCAGTGATCTCCGGGTTATGGACATTGGGATGACCCTCAGTTACCGCGATTTGCGGCCTCTGAAAAGAGCTCGGTTGCTGTGCGCCACGGTGGGCCTTTCATTAGTGACGCAAGTTGCCGGATGCGGGCATCGCTCGCGCACCCCGCTGCGCGAAATCGAGATGCTCGTCCCGACCGAGATCGTCGAGCTTGACCCGCGCTTTGCCACCCGGGGGCTCGACGTTAAGGCTTCGCGTCTGGTGCACGCCGGGCTCGTCGATCTCGACCCCGAAACACTCTTGCCGCGACCGCGTCTGGCGGAATCGCTTCAACTCAGGGCCGATCGTTCGATCGTCATCCAGCTAAAACCCGGCGTGCGATTCCACAGCGGGCGTTTGCTGGAAGCGCGCGACGTGTGTGCGACTTTGGACGCAATTAAGGATCCGAAGCTCGAAAGCCCCCACCGCACGATTGTCTCTGCGTTCTCGACTTGCACGGTACTTGCCACAAATCGCGTCCTCTTGGGTCTCTCTTATTCGCGGGCCACGTGGATGACCGATCTCGAAATACCGATCCTTCGCAGCGATCAAGCCCATTTGCCCCGAACGCAGGCGCGGTTGATGCTTGACGGACTTGGCCCTTTTACTCTTAAAGAGCAATCCGACAACGAACTTCGATTCGCTCCCGCCAACGACTCAGTAATGGGTCGCCCCAAGCAGGATGTCGTAATTCGCACCGTTCGAGACGAAAATGCCCGCGTATTGCGGTTGCTGGCTGGGCAGGCCGACATTCTAGTTAACGCAGTCTCGCCGATGCTGCTTCCAAAGCTTAGCTCGTACTCCAGTCTTTCTGTGACGACGCGTCCGGGAGCAAACGTCACTTATTTGCTCGTTCAAAATGATCGGGCACCCTTTAAAGATGTGGGAATGCGGCGCGCGCTTTCCTGGGCTATCGACCGCGACTCGATTGTAAAAAATCTCCTCAATGGCTTTGCGGTTCCGGCAAAGTGGTTGCTGCCCGAATCGCATTGGGCAACGCCCCAGGGACTGCCGCCGCTAACTTTTGATCCGCTTGCTGCGAAGGGCATCTTGCGAAACGCGGGCAAGGTCACGCTGCTCACCAGCCCCGATCGTTCGCGGGTCATTATTGCACGCGCGATTGCTCAGATGCTCGGCGACGCGGGCCTCGAGACTCAAGTATTACCTTTGGACTTGGGTCTCATGCTAGCTCGCCTGGATGCCGGCGATTACTCACTCGCAATTCTTCAGATACCGGAATTGACGGAACCCAATGTGCTATCTTGGTTCTTTCACCCAAGCGGCATACCTGGCGAAGGGCATGACGGAAAAAACCGAGCTCGCTACCGAAATCCGCGAGCGGCCGAGTTGTTCGATGCGGCTGCCCGCAGCTTCGACCACGCAACGAGGCAGTCGCTTTACGCTGAACTTGCGCATCTGATGCTAGCCGACATGCCGGTGATTCCTCTCTGGCATGAAGATCAAATTGCTGTTGCAGCGGCACGTGTACACGGTTTTAGACCGAGCGCGGAAGGCCACTGGTTGTCACTCGCTACGACAACAACGAACTGACTGGTTGCTGACTGCCGCGACGCGCTGATTTGTTATTCTTGGGTTCACTTCACCGACAACGTCATGGCAACTTTTGCTATCCGAAATGTCGTCCGGGCCGTTCCGGCTTTTGTTTTGTGTGGCATTCGGGGCCCCTTCCCCGAATGCGGCTTTTTGAAACGATGAACGAGGAATGAAGGGTTTTGGTTCAAGCTGATTGCGAGTCAGCGAATTTATTTGGTTCAAGCCGATTGCTGCTCAACCAACTGCCGGCGCCAACAAAACTCAACGTGAGCCGGCCGGCGGGACTTGGCGCTTTTCATCGCTTCGAAAATAACGTTCGAACAACGCTTGCATTCCTTCCCCAACGCGACCAAAAGGGGGCGTGCTTCTCCGCGTCGTCCGGCACGCCCATCACAATTGGATCGTTGCCGTGCTGCCCCTGGTGGTCGCGCTTAGTTCCAGAGTCGCCGTCGCGCAGGACGATGCGAGCGTCGCTCAACCGGCTGATTCCGCGACGGGCAAAACAAAAACAAATACCCGGACCTACGAGTTACCCCCTCCAGAATCACGTTGGAAAACCATTGGCCTCGGGTTGGGCTTTACCGGCGTGTGGTATGCGGGCGCATGGGGCTTGCGCGAGTGGGCGTGGCGTTACTCGCCGGGCGCCCGGAACCTCCGAGCTCCAATCGTTGGGCCCTGGATAGATTTGTACAAGACCGGTTGCCCGAGCAACGACACGAATTGCGGAAAATTCGGTCTGGTTTTGCGAACAGTTGCAGTGGTCGTTGACGGCCTCGGTCAAGTTGGTGGCTTGGCAGTTGCTCTCGATGGGCTATTTACTCCAACAGCTTCGCGGTCCGCGGCCACTGCGTCTCGGAATTCCGTCGCTCCCCGAATCAGTTTGCTCCCCGTCCCTTGGTCAACGACCGGTGGCGGTGGTCTGAGTCTAGTCGGCCAGTTCTGAAACATTCTTTTCGTTCGCTTATCGAGTGATGGCCATGTTGAATCGTGTCCGTGCTCTTTCCCCTATGCCTAGCGAGGTATTGCCATGAACCGTCGTACGAAATTCGTGTTCGTAACTGGTGGCGTCGTATCTTCGATTGGCAAAGGTCTCGCCGCAGCGTCGCTCGGGGCGCTGCTCGAGGCGCGGGGGCTCAAGGTCACTCACATGAAGCTCGACCCTTACATTAACGTCGACCCGGGCACGATGTCGCCCTATCAGCACGGCGAAGTGTTCGTTACCGAGGACGGCGCGGAGACCGATCTCGACCTCGGACACTACGAGCGATTTACGAGCTGTCAGCTGTCGCGCCAAGCCAACGTGACGACCGGGCGCATCTACGAGGCGGTGATCAATAAGGAGCGGCGCGGCGAGTACCTCGGGGCGACAGTGCAGGTAATTCCTCACATTACCGATGAGATCAAGGCGCGAGTCGTCGAAGCCACCAATGATGCGGACATTGCCATCATCGAAATTGGCGGCACCGTCGGCGACATTGAATCATTGCCGTTTCTCGAAGCGATTCGGCAACTTCGGCTCGACGTTGGCGCTCAAAATGCAGTGAGCGTACACGTGACGCTCGTTCCGCACATTGCAACGGCCGGTGAATTGAAGACTAAACCGACGCAGCATTCAGTGCGCGAGATGCGAGAGATTGGCATACAGCCAGACATCCTCCTTTGCCGTTGCGACCGCCCGATTGGCCGCGGCCTGAAGGAGAAGATTGCGCTATTTTCGAACGTGCCGGTCAACGCGGTCATATCCGCCCTCGACGTGGCCTGCATTTACGAATTGCCTCTGGTGCTGCACGCTGAGGGCTTGGATGCCGAAATCTGCGAGCGCCTGAATATATGGTCGCGGCAACCGGATCTCGAGCATTGGAAGCGTGTGGTCGAAGAGTTCAAGCGACCCACCGACGGAACCGTGCTCATCGGAATCGTGGGCAAGTATGTCAATTTGAAGGATAGTTATAAGTCGCTCCATGAGGCGCTCGTGCACGGGGGGCTCAAATCCAACGTGCGCGTCGAACTGAAGTACATTGACTCTGAGGACATCGAATCTCAGGGGCCCGCAACGTTACTGGCTGGACTGCACGCCATATTGGTGCCGGGTGGCTTTGGGGATCGGGGGGTCGAGGGAAAGATTTCCGCGATTCGCCACGCGCGGGAGAACAAAATTCCCTATTTTGGCATTTGCCTCGGGATGCAATTGGCCGTCATCGAGTACGCGCGCAATGTGTGCGGGCTCAAGGGTGCAAACTCCGCTGAGTTCCTAAAGGATGGCCCGCATTCATTGATTGCGTTGATGGCCGATCAACGCAACGTGAAGGACAAGGGCGGCACGATGCGCCTCGGTGCTTATCCCTGTCGAATTCGCCCCGGGACTTTGGCTGCCAACGTCTACGGTCGCGAGGAAATTCAGGAGCGACATCGACACCGTTTCGAAGTCAACAATGACTATCGAGATATTCTCGCCAAGGCTGGCTTGGTCTTGTGCGGCACGAGCCCCGATGAGCGGTTGGTCGAGATGGTGGAGCTCCCCGAACATCCCTATTTCATCGGCTGCCAGTTTCACCCTGAATTCAAGAGTCGCCCGCGCGCACCACATCCGCTGTTTTCGCGGTTCGTGCAAGCTGCCGTGAAGCAGCGGGACAGCGCTAACGTCGTCAAGTTACCCGAGAGTGCAAGCGTCGTTAACGTAAGTGCGTGAGCTGCGAGCTTTCAGCTATCAGCGGTCAGCTGAAACTCAGAGATGCTGAAAGCTGTAAGCCTAAGGATTAATCTCATCTGCGACACGCATCGCAACTGGCGCCTGCGGCACCGTTTGCTTCGGAATCCTCGTCAGCACTGACCAAGTCGGTCCCGGCTTAACGTGCAATCTCCGAACATTCAAGCGATCCCCATCAATAACAATCGGGCCGCCTGGGTCGAATTCGAGCGACCACTCGCTGACAAGGCTATTGATGCCCTGGGGATCAACCAGCGGTCGCCCCGTCAACACACGCCAGAATTGAGGCCCCAGTTTTCGTGCGGGTAGGCTGCTGCTCACAAGTGCAATCTTATTGGGTTCATCGCCGGCGCGAAAAGTCACCTTGATCCCAAGACCCACGTTCTTGAATACCGAGCTGACAATCAGGCTGAACGTTCTAGCTGAGACCGGTTGACCCTCGACGGTAACGATACACTCGAGTGGCCTCATTATCGTTCGGGCCAACGAACTCGAAACGAAACTCCCGAAAAAGCTCTGAGCCGCAATGCGCGCCGCCGAAGCGAGACCCGGCGTACCCACTGATTCGTAGTGTTCGAAGAACTGCGCAACGAGCCCCGTCCCCACAGTGCATGCCACGAAATGGTCGGCTTCATTAATTGTGACGGACAGCGATTCACGGCGCGTGATTGCCATCGGTTGACGGTCGAGCCAAGCCGACAACACACGCCAAGGTGATGTCCCGGCTCCCCAGCGCCGGCAGATTGTGCTCACCGTGCCAAACGGAACAGGCACTATACTTGGTAGCCGCGACGGTCCAAGTACCCTGCAAAACGCACTCATGACTCGCATGTGCGTGCCGTCACCGCCTAAAATGCCCACCTGCAAACCAGGGCAATTGGGCAATTGGCTCACTTGATCCTCTAACGCTGCGTGACTAGTCACGGGGAAAAGTGTTGCGCGATCACCGCACAGCGACTCAAGCTTTTGGACTGTTGCGGGGTGACGCAGGTGCCGGCCCGAGTTTGCGTTTACGAAGGCGACTAGTTCAGGTTTTTCTGTGGTAGCATCGCTCGTCATGGTCCGCTTACTCGTTGCTGCCGCCATCATAGCCATTATGCCAAGCTGTGCACCCAGGCCTTGGGTTGGCGTAGCCAAAACAGGTTCGCTATCCGATTTGCAGAGATACGTCGAGGTGGCGGCCGAGCGAAGACAGTTCAACGGGGGTCGTACCAGTCAACTCGCCGAGCTGGTGGCAGAGCGCGAAATCGGCACTGCCTCGGACCCTGCAGCGTACGATCGGGTGGTCGAGCTCGAGGCTTGCGCTTCGGAACTCTATTGGCCGTTGAAGCATCGCTCAAAGGGCAATGACGACATTGCCGCCGCAGCATCGTTGGTCTTACTCGAGTCTGGGCTGCGGTCTCCGGTCGAAGGGGACCTGTCGTATGCACATTCGACGAGCGGGGCTTGGCGAGCGGTTGCGGCACGCGCGATGGTCAGACCCGAAGAGCGGCAGCAAGTATATGCGGCCCTTGTCGATGCTGACCCGCGCGTACGCCGCGCAGCCATTAGAACGATCCATTCTGACCCCGGTGTCGCTGACGCGCGCGCATTGGTGGACGTGGCCCGGCTCGACCCCGACCTTCGATTGCGGCAGGCGGCACTGTCAACATTGGGCGAGATCGGCGATCTGAATTCATTGCTTGCCGTGAGGGATTCGTGGGAAGAAATGACCGAGTCTGCTCGGGTTGCCTATCTGCAGGCGCTCAATGCGCCCGCGTCACGAATCCACGGGAGCGCGCAGATTTTGGCCCGCGTCATGGAGGCCGATGAATCACTGGAAGGTGAGGTTGCGGCAAGCCTGCTTTGCCGTGAGCCCAATCCATCCTTCGGCTATGCCGTGTCACGTTTGGTGCAAGCTTTGCGTCAAGGTACATTGTCAGAACGTTTGCTCGCGCTCTCGAGCTTGCCGGCAAGCGAACCCGAGTTACAAATCGAGATTTCCAAATTTGCGCTGTCGGATAGCCCGTACTTGCGCGTGGCAGCCCTTGAATTGTGGCTAAATATGCCACTACATGCAGAGCAAGCTCGACGTCGGCTTTTGGCGATTGCAGAATCCAAGGACGCTGATGCGCTCGAAGCGAGCCGAATACTGGCCCTGAGGGGCGACGAAAATTCGATTTTGCGCGTCGAACGGCGATTGGCGGCTCCAGCTTCCGGCGAACGTATCGCGGTGGCCCGTATGATGTTGAGACTCAAGCGGTGGGGAGCAGTGGCGCGCGCGCTCACGGATGATCACCCAGCTGTGCGCCTAGCTACCGCCTGCAGCGTGCTGGCCCAATAAGCTACCGACTTGGAATTCAGAAATCCTCATTGCTGACGGGCTAATAGCCAATAGCCATTAGATCATGTAATCTGGGTTAACCTGCGGTTGACGCCCAAACGGAATTACATTCCAGAGCCGCTCGTGGAAGTAATAAAGGAACATCTTCGTGAATATTTCGATTCCGCCGATGGATAGAGCGACCTTAATATGCCCCGTAACAAAAAACGATACCACCATGGTATCTAGCGTGCCAGTCGCCCGCCATGACGCGGCTTTGACAAAACTTCGAATGGGCTTGTCTGCGGCCATAGTTTTATCGACTCAGTCAGCATACGTGGGCGCCGAGTATCTGTCTAGTAAATAAGACTGATGTCTCACATAACAGAATGCGCCGGGGGCAGCGGCCCAAACGACATCGGATTTGGCTGACGGCAGCAGGCTACAGGCTAGGCGCCCGTACCGCTGGTTCAGCGTCGGTTTGAGTCGGCAGTTTGCCGGTTGACCCGCAGCCAGCTGACGAGCGCGAGCGCCAGGGCTGTGCACAATATCAATGAAATTCCTCGCGCAACCCAGCGCAGGCCCAATAACTGAGCTGAAACGGGAGCCATCGTGGCGGCCGCCGTGTGCGTGCCGTCATAGTGATGCACCAGCGCTGCCCACAGCGCGCCCATGAGCGCAACGCCAAGCGTCTGTCCAAGTGTACGCGTCAGTGACAACAAGCCCGAGGCCACACCGAGACGCTCGCGCGGCACTGAGCCCATAATAGCACTGTTGTTGGGCGACTGAAAAATCCCCATGCCGAACCCGACCCAGACAATCCTGCCAATGTAGCCGAGCGTGCTCGTATCACTCGTGAGGGTACTAATGAACCCATAGGCGAATACGAGCATGCCGAGGCCAATTGCAGTGAGCGGCCGCGTGCCAACGCGATCGGAGAGCCATCCCGAAACGGGCGACGTGACACCGACCATCAAAGGGGCCGTGATCATGAGCAAACCCGCTTCGCGCGGCGATCGACCTTGCACATTTTGCAGAAAAAACGGCAATAGAAAGACCAGCCCAGAACTAGCTACGAACACCAGTGAGCCCGTTATGACGTTGGTGGCCAGGGTCGAGTTACGGAACATACTGAGATCCACCAGGGGATATGCAACTGCAAGTTCTGTCCGCACAAAAGCTACGAAACCCACCATTGCCACCGCTCCGAGGACCACAATCCAAAACGACGTGAACGACGCGTGCGGCCCCAGTGTGATGGCAAGCAAAAAGCAAAGTAAAGCAGAAAAAAGGAGCAGCGCGCCGCGCATGTCGAACGGCTGGCGAAGAGGTGGCGCTCCGGTTGGAACGACTCTCAGAACCAGCGCCGTGCCAATGACTCCCAAAGGCAAATTCACGAAGAAGATCGCGTGCCATGAAAACGCGCTCAAGATGATTCCGCCTAGAGTTGGCCCTGATATAAGTCCAACGGAGACCATCATGCCGACTATCCCCATCGCCTTGCCGCGCTCTTGGGGCGGGAAAATTTCCGTCACAATTGCCGCACCGAGCGCCATTAGCAAAGACGCCCCGACGCCTTGCAGGACTCGCGCCATTACAAGATAGACAACACTCGTTGCAAGGCCGCATGCGAGCGACCCAAGCGTGAAGATCACGAAACCAGTACAATAGAGTGACCGCTTGCCATACACATCGGCAAGCCTGCCCGCGACCATCATGAGCGTCACCAAGACCAACAAGTATGCAAGTACTACCCACTGCACTGCCGCAAACGGTGCCCGAAGCTCCCGTGCCAATGTGGGCAAAGCTATGTTGACGATGCTGCCGTCAATCGTCGACAGAAAAACACCGATAGCCACGGCGGCCATCACCCACCACTTCTTCGTCGAGTCTGGCGTATTGGAATTGCGCATTGGCGTCGTCAACATGAACCAAGGGCGTCAAACTCGCCAGTGGCGCGTGCGCACGGGTTTTAATTGTTGGGTCTTGACGGCACGTGAACAAGTGCCCGCGGCGGGCGAGGAGCTATGACCGGGGCGGCGCCAGGGCTACAACTTGCAATTTGGCAAAAGAAATGCGAGCAATGACTGGTTCAAAGTGATGAAGAAGTCAATAGTTGGAATGCTTTTGATGCTTAGTCTGGGCGGCTGTCATCGTGGCCAAAAGGCGCCCGAGTGTAAAGTGCTGGTCAATTCGATGAGTGAACTGGGTGACAAGTTGGCTGCAGCGCGCAAGGTGGTGTCCGCGAGCGAGGTTCAGCCCACGGAAGTGGCCGACGCGCTTCGGCCCTTTTCGAGCACCGCGAAAAATGTCGCCAATTCACTCAACGCAAAGTTGCCTGCGGTTTCTTCTCTTCGCACCGTCGCCAGCGCAGCTGCGACCATCTCTTTGACCCTTTCGAACCAGTCGGCCAAGATGGCAGACTTTGCGGACCAGATGAAAGATGTGGATACCGCCAGCAAAGCCGTGGACGAAAACAAGCAACGGGTTGATAAGCTCGAGGTGCAGATAAAAGAGATCTGCGAGGCCGATACCGCCAAATGCATCGACCTCTCCCAGGTGCTTGCCCGTTTTCCGGCCCCCACCGATCAAACGGATGTAACTGCGGACGCTACGGCGTGGACGCGCAAATTGAACGCTTGGACCAGGGATCTGGCGTTGATCAAGATTCAGGATTTGGAGCTAGGCACTCGAGTTCAAGCGTTCATGAAGGGCTGGCAAGAGCTGGGCGTTGCCATGGCACGGCTCGTAGCGATACTGGAACTTGGCAAGCAATACGAAACGCTCACCAAGGACTTCAACACGCAGATCGAGCGGGCGAATAAGGTAATTGCAGAAGCGAATTCCCTGTGCGCTAACTAGTTTGACAGGTACCAAATAGCTTCCACCCGCTTCGTTACCCACGGCCCGAAACAGTGGGATGTTGGGCTGTAGACCGAACACTGTGCAACAAATTATGAATTTGTATACATAGTCAAAATTGGGGGCCGTGAACTCGAGTTGTTGAGTCGCACGGCGGCCCTGTTTGCGTTGAGTCGCACCTTTATCAACTGGGGTCACAAACACGCAATCAGGTAAGACCGAGTTAAGTCGTGTTAGTGAAATCGGCTTTCCGCGACGCTGTGACAAAAACAAACACGTTACAATGGTGTCGAGACGCCGTGACAAAACTAACGAGTTCACGTCACAATGCTGTCGAGACGCAGTGATAGAACTAACGAGTCACAATGTTTCGAATAGGTTGCACTGATTGACTCGAGCGCCAATGTGTGAGAGGGTTCAATTTTTGGTAGCCTAATGTCCGGATTGGGTGTTAGCGTGAGAGTTCGATAAAGGGGGCCGCACATGATTTACCGACGACTATGGCATCGCGGAGTCCGGCAATGGCGTGCCTGACCTCCTCGATGAGGTCAAGTGGGGCCTCGACTGGGTGGTGCGCATGCAAAACACGGACGGCTCGTTGCTTTGCGTGATGGGCCTCGGTCTCGGCAGTCCACCGTCCACCGCGACCGACCCGAGCTACTACGGTCCGCCCACTACTGCGGCCACATTGTCGGGGGCGCTGGCGTTTGCGTATGCGAGCAAAGTGTATTCAAAGCGGCCGGAAGCGGCGCTGCAGGCCTATGGCGCCGAATCTCGCAACTCGCGCGAAAAAAGCATGGGATTGGGCAGTCGCGAATCCAAGTGTTCTCTACTACAACAACGACAGCTCCCTAACGCCGGGGTCGGACGGGCTCGCCTCGGGTCAGCAAGAGACGGACGACGCGGGGCGACTATTTCTCAAGGTCGAAGCCGCAATCTACCTATTCGAAATTACGGGCGATGCGACTTACAAGACGTTCGTCGAGGCCAACTATTCGAGCTACCTACCAATTACCGTTCCCTCGATTTTTGGCGCTGACCACCAGGATGCAATTCTTTACGGCTCTTCTCGTGAATCTGTGGGCGTGATTTTTGATATGGGGACGGCGTAGTCGCCGATTCGCGCCCGAACAAGATAGTGGAAGTGCGAGGGGATGGGCGGGCGCGACGCTCGCTCACGAGGCGGGGACTGGTGGACCCAGGTTGTTTACGGGCCGTTGAGAAGGCTGCGTTCAAGGCGAGGACTGCAGTCCCCACCTCGTTTGCGAGCCGTTGAAAATGGCTACGTTCAGTGCTTTACGGCGGGCAATACGCATCGTGTCAACATGGAGGTTTCCACACCAAACCAGGTCAACACGATGCAACTGAAGACTATCCTAAATCGAGTCCAAAAGCACCCCGGTTTCGTCTTCGACTCAGTACGGCTCGTCGAGCGTAGCGAGGGCGATCAGATCCACGTGTGTATTCGGGAACGAAAAGGTTCAGACCCCATCTGCTCCGGTTGCGGTAAGAAATGCCCCACGTACGACCGACTGAAACGTCGTCTGTACCAATTCGTGCCCCTTTGGGCCATCGCCGTGTTCTTTCTCTACACTCCACGACGCTGTGATTGTCCCCGCTGCGGCGTGAGGGTCGAATTGCTTCCGTGGGCACAAGGCAAGAGCCGGATGACGACGGCATTGACCTGGTTCTTAGCCAGTTGGGCCAAGGTATTGAGCTGGAAAGAAACCGCGGCCCGCTTCCGCGTCAGCTGGCAAACGGTATACGCCGCGGTCGAGATGGCAGTCACTTGGGGACGTGCCCATCTATCGCTGGACGGCATTCGTTCAATCGGTGTCGATGAATTATCTCGAAGCAAGGGACACAACTACTTGACCCTAGTTTACCAAATCGACCACACGTGCAAACGCTTGCTTTGGATTGGCCATGACCGTACTGCGGCAACGTTCACTCGCTTCTTCGAATGGCTGGGGCCCGATAGATGCAAGGACCTCAAGTTCGTCACCAGTGACATGTGGCGAGCGTTCATCTCCACCGTCGCACGAAAAGCCAACGCAGCCGTCCACGTCTTGGACCGATTTCACGTGATGCGGCTCTTCAGTGACGCGGTTGACCGAGTGCGCCGCGACGAGGCCCGCCGGCTACGGGCGCTAGGCGACACGGTGACACTCAAACACACGCGCTGGATTCTGCTCAAACGCAAAGAGAATCTCGATGAGCCGCAGTTCTGCCGACTCAACGAGCTGATGAAGATCAACTACGCCACCACCCGCGGCTACCTGCTCAAAGAGTCGTTTCAACGATTTTGGGAATACCAATCGGCGGCCTGGGCCGGCAAGTACCTCGACCTTTGGGTCAAGGATGCCCTGCGTAGCAGGCTCGAACCGTTTCAGAAGCTCGCTCGAACTCTACGCGACCATCGAGACCTGTTGCTCAACTGGTTCAAGGCCCGAGAAGCGTTCGCCGCTGGTGCCGTCGAAGGATTCAACCTCAAAGCGAGAGTGACCACCAGAATCGCATACGGATTTCGCAGCTACGACCACGCAGAAATCGCCTTGTACCACCGCCTCGGAAACCTACCTGAGCCCGATTGGCTCACCCACAGATTCACGTGACGAGGCTTCTTTACTACTCGCAACTGACTGGCGTCTCGAGCAGTGTAAAGTCCACAATCGTGTCACAATTCGTCAACGACGCGACGCAGAGTTCGGATCAGCTCCCGACGGTCACGGCAAATAGCGACCCGTACCTGTCACCGCTGTCCCTGTACGTCTGGGGCAGCAATTTTACAAAGGCTGCTCAAGGCCGGATCTATGAACACCTGGCGAGATTCACGACGGACAGTACCGTCGCAACCAAGGCCATGAACGCCGCCGAAGGGTACGTGCACTACATAAACGGCGTGAACCCGCTCGGCCTTGTATACCTGACGAATATGAAGCGAGCCGGTGCAGAGAATTCGGCCAAAACCATGTATCACTCGTGGTTCAAAGACGGCAGCCCCGAGTGGGACGAAGTTAGCGCCACGACACCCGGGCCAGCCCCGGGGTTTCTCGTGGGCGGCCCGAACCCAACTTACGAGGTCGACAGCTGTTGCACGGATCCCGCGGGTTCCGACGATTACCAATGCTACGGCGACTCATCGCTCTTTGCCCTTTGCAACATGAGCTACAACCCGCCCCTCGGGCAACCCGACCAAAAGTCGTACCTGCAGTTCAACACGGATGTCCCGGGTGATTCCTGGGCTATCACGGAGCCGAGCATCGGCTATCAATCGGAATATATAGTGCTCTTGGCGCAGTTCGCGCGGTAACACTCAGACCTGCCGGCAACCGCGAATAAGGTAATTGCAGAGGTCAACGCCCTCTGCGCAAGTTAGCCTGACGGAAGCCAAACTTGCGCAATAGCGATCAAATGGCCAATCTCGACTGGTCAACCGTGCACGAAGGGGCCGTACTCGGAAATGTCCGCAACCTTTGCCGGTTGCGTTGGGTTCGCGGTGGGTGTGTTTGTTGGATTTGTCGTGGGCGGCACGGGAACGGGCGTTTGCGGCTTGTCGTTCGTGTCGTCAGTGGCCTTCTTGCGGCCGCCTCGGCCGGCGAAGAGTGAGGGAATGATTGAGTCGGCATCGCCCTCGTGATGACGGACGTATTGCACAGCGGCGCGAACTTCTTCGTACGCCTTCATGAATAGTGTGAATGCCGCTTGGCGATTGCGAGTGGCCTGCGCAATTACCTGCGGCGATAAGAAACGCAGCGCTTTATCGCGATTGTCTCCAGCTTGAGTCTATGACGTCACTCGGTGGGCGGATATTTGGGTTGGTGCGGAGGTAAAGTCGCCGTCAGCTGCCCGCCCAAAGTAAGTCGCCGCCATAACTCCTGACCACTGCGTCAGAAGTCACGAGTGTTAGGTTCTCGATATTGGCCTGCGCGACAAGCATGCGATCAAACGGGTCACGATGATGCTGGGGAAGAATCGCCGCAGCGAGCGCATGTTCTGGGCGAATGACAAGTTCAGTGCCGCGCATCTGCGCGACTGTTAGCCGAAAGGTATCAAGATTGCCTTCAAGACGAAGCTTGCCGGCAGCAAGTTTAATCCCCATTTCCCAAAGTGACGCAACGGACAATACCAATTCTGGTTCCGTTTCAATGGCATTTCGAGCCGCTGCATTCAGACGCTCTGGTTCCATCGCTGCCCAAAGCCACACGTGCGTGTCGAGAAGCAAGCGCATTAGTCAGACTCGCCGTCGAAGTACTTCTGTACGTCACGCGGCAGAGGGGCATCGAAATCCTCGGCGACCCAAAGTTTCCCTCGAAGCAGTCCAAGTTCCCTTCGTAGTGGTGGAGCTGCCGCCGACTGGTCGTCCTCTTCTGTGACGGTTACTTCAACGCGCTTACCTTCGAAGGCTCCCAAGTCCGAAAGTGTCAAGGTTTTGCCCGAAACGATGGCGTGAATCTTGAGTGCCTGGGCCATATTCTTGCCCTTAGCGTAGCATTCTCTCGGGCGATTCGTCCAGAGCATCGAGCAAAACTCGGCGTGCCAGTACGTACATCTCATCGACTTCCCCCGGGCTTGTGAGTAGGGCGGCACGCCAATCTCGACTGCTCAACCGTGCACGAAGGGGCCGTACTCGGAAATGTCCGCAACCTTTGCGGGTTGCGTTGGGTTCGCGGTGGGTGTGTTTGTTGGATTTGTCGTGGGCGGCACGGGAACGGGCGTTTGCGGCTTGTCGTTCGTGTCGTCAGTGGCCTTCTTGCGGCCGCCTCGGCCGGCGAAGAGTGAGGGAATGATTGAGTCGGCATCGCCCTCGTGATGACGGACGTATTGCACAGCGGCGCGAACTTCTTCGTACGCCTTCATGAATAGTGTGAATGCCGCTTGGCGATTGCGAGAGGCCTGCGCAATGACTTGCGGCGATAGTTCGCGCACGCCGACCGTTTTGCCCAGCTTGGTAGCCAGAGCTTCCGCCTCAGCGAGCTCGACGGGTTTTACCGTCGTGCGCTCGGCGATCTCGGCGGCGTGCGTGCGATGAATACTCGCCAACGTGCCCAAATCAGTCATGACATTTTTGTAACCGTTGACGCCGAGAAGATCGTCGATGACTTCGGGAGCTAAGAGCCCATAAGCAATCAGCATATTAACGTTAGCAAGCAGAATGCCGCGCTTGGCAATAGCGCTTTCAAGCAGAGCCGCCAACTCCGCCGGCGGATCGACTGCCGCCCTATAATCCATGTGCGCACATAACATGGCAAGAGCATATATCTCCAGCATGTCAACGAGCAGGATTGGGAACTTGGGTAGGCGGTCAACGAGCACTGGGCGAAGCGCGACCACCTGGGCACAGGCCCCTTGCGTGGTCACCGCAGCGGACGGAATATCGATGGAGATCTGGATGAAGTCCTCATCCTGCACGCCGTCGATTTCCGGCTTTACCTGCTCGAAAGCCTGGCGATAGTCAGAGGGGGTGGATTCAATTCAAAAAAAGATCGCGCCCAAAACAACGCGCCCATCGACAAGCGAATTCCGCAAACGAGAGAGCCCACAGCCATCAGATGACGCCGTTTCGTCGCCATGCTTTTGGTCGTGAGAGAAGTTCGTTCCGGCTGGGTGACTCGATTGCTCATGGGAAAGCCCTTTTTGAGGCCCATGTGAGGTACATCGGGCGTGGGACTTTCCCAGTTGCGAACTATTTCTATTTAGAGGTTCGCCAGCGACTGGCCGCTCGTGCTCAGTGAGTTCAATTCATCCAATGACCATAGGTGCGTGGATCCGTGAGTTCAACTCGCCCAACCACGCCGCACTAGTACGATTTTTGAATTGAACTCAAAACAATCACGCACCGGCTGCTATCAAAATATCAGCGGCTCAAATTTTTGCCGTTCAAGCCCCGAAATTTCAAGTTTAACTCACCAAAATTCCACCCTCGTTGCGCCTTGGGTGAGTTAAACTCATTTTCTCAGAGGAGTACCGTGAAATTTCTGTGTTCAACTCGATTTCGGAAAAGGCACCCTTAGATATTTTTGAGTTCAACTCATTTGGGCCGGTTGTTGATGGAGCCGAGACCCAATTCTGCCTGGAAATCCTGCAATCGTCGTCAATCCTGCAGGCGCTTGGGCAGGTCCACGACTTCACCCAGCGGCTGGAGTTGTTGCGAGATGCCCACGGAGTCAACGGGAACATCACGCGGGGCAAGTCCGTGTTATTGTTCGATGATTTGTTCCGTTCGGGTGCGTCCATGAACGCGATCGCGAGCAATCTGGTGGACTCAGGTGGCGTCACCGACCTCTGCGCGTTTACAATAACCAGGACTAGGAGCAATCGGTGACGATCGTTTTCATAGGTGGCTCGCGCAGCCTCACTCGACTAAGTGACCCAATTCGGTCTCGTCTGAACAGACTGATTGAACGAGACCTTTCTGTGGTGATCGGTGACGCGAACGGCGCAGACAAGGCCGTACAAAGCTATCTGGACGAGGTCGGATATCGGAGCGTGTCAGTGTATTGTTCGGGGGACAGTTGTCGAAATAACGTGGGCAATTGGCCCACCGTAAACGTTGAGGCGGGACTCGGCGTTGTTCGAAAGGACCGAAAATTCTTCGGGTTGAAGGACAAGGCCATGAGTCGTAGCGCGACCCATGGTTTCATGCTGTGGGATGGGAAGAGCGTCGGCACGCTGGCAAACGTCATCCGCCTACTACGGTATGGCCGTTCGTCGGTGGTTTACGTCTCGCACGCGAACGAGTTCGTCGAAGTCCGTGACGAGCTCGACTACAGAAAACTCACAGCATGTGCCACCGCGGACGTTGTCTTGAAGGCAGAGCGAGAAATCGATTCTGAGTCTGCGCCAAACCTCCGCCACGTCGAATCTGCAAATCTACCGTTGTTCTGAGCGCCAGCTAACTTGCATGAACTGACAGCCTTATTTTCTGAGGCGACGTTGCCGCTGGGCGCCGTGGCGCGTCGAACGCACATTAATTTTACAGCGCCCGGCTGCCTTACCGCCTGATATGTTTCCGCGTTACCGTCTGGGCTGCAAATCGAACTGCCCCAACGCCGTCAGGACTTACCAACTATACTTCATTGGCGTATAGTGAGCTGTGCGCTTCGTCGCATTTTGCGCCGGCTTGTCGAGGAGCAGTTCAAATGAGAGACGAGAAGTTCGCCAAGCTCACCAAGAGCATCAAGCAGGCCGGTCGCGTTCGTAAGGGTAAACTACGGCCGAGCAGGTCATTCGAATTCGCCCCCGATGACATCAAGGCGATACGACAGCGTCTTGGCAAGTCGCAGACCGAATTCCAGCTTTGATCGGTGTTCTGCGAGCCAATTGGAAGCAACCGGTTTGAAGGGGTTCTTTCGGTCCGGCTCGTTGTGGTCAAGGGTCCTGGGGGCATGACGAAACCACCGCGTGCCGGCGCACGTGGCGAATCGAGGGGGGGGCCAAGGCCGAGTATGTCATTTGTGTTTAGGGCGTCAGCCCAACAGGTGGGTCAGTTCGTGTCAATTGGCGAGAGCGGAGTCTGATGTTCGAGGCCGTAGGCCGTCGAGAACCGAGGCCGTTGCAAGCAGGACCGCATCGCGGATGCGCTGCAGTAGGCAGTGCCAAGGTTCTTGCCGTCGGTCATCGGAGCGCTGGGTGATGCTTCGAAAAACGGTCAGAAGCGTGTAGCCGATACGCCGCAGAATCATCACAACGAGCGTCAAACGAGGATTTTCCAGAACCCACGGACGGTCATCTTCCTCAAATGCACCATCGAGAATCTGGTGGACCGTTTCGACAGCCCAGTGCCTACGAATTACAGTGAGCCACTGCTCAGTTGACAGCCGATCCATGGCGAGACTGGAGATGTAATAGAAGGTTTCAGTGTTCGGTTGACCGAGCCGATCGAATGTCTCGGTGTCGATACGGATGAGTGTTCGGAGGTGGTCCCAGCCGTCTGGAGCCGCAGGACAGGCGGCAAGAAAGATGCGTCGGGTCACTTGCCCGCGCCCCGCACCTTCTATGTTGACGGCGTCCGCTTGCTGAAGCGAGCGTTGTCCGAGCCATAGTTGAGCCCAGTACGATAGCTCGGGTTGTGAGCCTTTGAGACTCAACAAATAGTGCAGCCCGCGGTCTCTGATGTGTTGCGCATTGGCTTTGGAGCAAGCGCCAGCGTCGTAAGTTACCAGGCGAAACAGGTCGAGTGGGCCATAAGCGGCAAGCAGCGCATCCAGGGCTCGCTCGAAAACGCCCATCTCATTGGTCACCGCCGGGATAGGGTACACATCAATGCAGGGCCGAGCCTGGGAACTCGAGAGAACCGCTGTCATCGTGCCGATACGACCGCTCAAACGTCCTTGGTCAATATCTTGCGTTATGAGCTGCGAATATCGGTCGTCCACCGCGGGCACCGTGACGTACTTGCCGTCCATCGAAACAACCCCGAAGGGTAATTCGAAATCGACACCCAGTGACTTACTCCGATGAGCTGAGCGCGTTGCCGAGTGCAAGATGGGACGCAGGTCCTGCGGCTCGACTGTCGAGAGGGCATCGCGCAACGTTGTATCGGGAACTTGACGACGAATGCCTAGCAGATGGCGTGTCGCCACCGACAGACTGGCTGTCAATTGCTCCACGTCTGCAAAACTCTTCTGACCCGTCATGACACCGAGCAGCGTGGAAAACAGCAGGGTGTCGAGTTTCCATCGCCGACCGCGGCGGTCACGATGGTCAGGCACCCGATCGAAGTGAAGACGTGATTGACGAACCGATAAAAACCCACAGATTCTGCGAACTTCTCTGGAATCCGGCATAGTGACCTCGCTTTGTGACTTGCCCACGAGGTGCCCGATTTGGCAGAGTGTCGATTGCCTCGTGGGGTTGTGTTTTGGGCAAACGCAGTCGATCACGACTGCCGCAACGAAGCGAGGCGTTATTGTCGAAGGGCAGAAAATGGCGTCGCGTTGGCGACGAAACACCCCCGGGTGCACCGCAACTCCCCTGATCGGTCATCCGACTTAACGAGACAACCGCTTCGAACCCCGATTGCGAATTTATGCCTCAGCCCGGCACCGACTGACGCCCCTAAGCACTCCGCCTTTTCCGTGCCGAACCGACATCAAACAAACCATCACCCGGCCCGACCTTCGATTGGAGCTGGACCGAATTCGCATTACTCATTGGAGTCAGCGCGGCGACGCTACGCAACTGGGAGCAGGGACGACGCAGTCCCGAAGGACCCGCACGGGCGCTGCTCAAAGTTGCAGCTGCTCACCCACGTGCTGTTGCGCAAGCCCTGGCCGGGTAGCAAAGCCCTGGCCAACAACAAGCGCTTGGAGCGCGCTGCGAAAGCCGGTCTCCCCGGACACGCTGCCACCTCTCACCCAAACCAACTGCGAACGGCTGGTTGCTGATTGGCTCGAAGTGAACCGGTTGGACGCTGACATCGCTGAACGGCGCGGCGAGCTCGTGGAGCTGCCGAGCGCCACGATGGAACGGGCAGCAATCACAGCGGTGCCCTCCGCGAAATCACTACACACCGTGGCAACGCGTTCGAGAGATTCCAACCTCACTGCACCCTTCAACTCGCCTTACTGCCATCCGTGATGTGGGCGGCGTGCATTGCAGATCACCTTGGGATGATTCATTGTCGCGCGCAGGCTGCAGTGGGCGCATTCTCTGGAGTCACTTTCATCGCCGGGATTGGCCGCAAGATTTTGCAGCAGATTATTCGTTAGGCATCCAGGACTATTCATGACGGGTCGAGCCTCTGAACTCTGGGAACTTGCGTACCTTTCCGAATCAGTGTCCGAAGACAATCCGGAACTTGTGGCCCAGATACGCGGGCTGGCGCCAATCGACATAAATGGCGTGGTGGCCGACAATCGTGTCGTTGGCAATTATCGCGACAGCGTGAATTTGGTTCAAAGTGTGTGGCTGAACGTCGGGGACTTCACGAAGTCAGTTGTTACCTACGGCAAAGAGTTTCTTGATTCGAAAAGCCTGAGTCCCGAGCAACTTGACGACATAGCGCTCAACTTCTCGCGGCAGCTCCTTAATATCCTAAGTATGTTTCGGTCGCTACTCGATCACTCGGACACGGCCCTATCTCGGGACTTCGGCAAGGACAGCGAACAATTGAAGGTCTGGGAGGAAGCTAAACGCGAGCACTACGACTCGTCGTTCGAGTATCGATTCTTCTACAGGTTACGGAACTACGCACAACATGTTCGCATGCCGTCACTGGGGCTTTCCTTCTCCGCCACAGCCAGCAGCCCAGCCGTAAGCTTTCGGGTCGATTTTAGCCGAGACGCCTTACTGGAGGAAAAGGCGTCCTGGAGCAAACAGCTCGCTGCTGATCTCACCAGCCTCCCGGAAAAGATACCGGTCTTTCAATGTTTGGATAACTGGAGTCGTGCGTTTTGGAGCATTTCGAAGGTTCTTCTGGATATTCAGCGGTCCGCTGCAATGGAATCCGCGGAGCGCATTGTCTCTTATCGTCGCCAATTTGATCTTCCTGATGACGCCGGGCGCCTTTGCGCTTTCAGAGTTCTTAAGGGCGGCAGATCATCCGAGTCCGTCAGCTTTCGGATCCATCATCTTCAAGAGCGATGGGCAAGAGAAGTGATAAATGGCCCAGACGTCCAAACTGAACCGGCTGATGCCTAACTCTGGCCATGTCCGCTACGGCGCGCCAGAAGGCGGCCAAACGCACGACGATCTCGTGACAGCGTGCGCTTTAGCCGTTCGCGGAGCAGGTGGTGTTGTGCAATCGAATAGGTTCGCAGAGCTTGACCTCCCGGCGTTCATCACGAGTTCGTCCCCGCTCACCTTTGGGGCGGTCATGTCCGCACCGGGAGACTTGCCGGATGACTGGGGACCCTGGGGCTGGTGAGTGCTGGGCCCACATTTTTGAAACTATTTGCCTGCACTCAAGATCGCGTTGCTGCTCGCCCAACACGGTTGGGCTCGCGGAGGCGCACAAGTATGCCGGGCCGTGATTGATCGCGATCCTCTCCGTTGCCCCGTGGCGAGGGTTTCCGGCCTTGCACGAACCCAATACAAGCTTGAACACCGGCCGCCGAGCGCCTAGGCTCCTCCACAACGCATGGCGCCCGGCGACTATGAGTGGAAGGCCCGAAGGACTCGCTTTGATTCAAAGCACGATGCGGCTGGCCGGTGTCGTCAGGGTGGACGCACGAATGCGACGGCGTACAGATTCGGTGAGGAGGGCAGCCCAGCATGAAGTACGCCTATGAAGATTTGAGCCCTACCCAGTTCGAACTTCTGGTCGTGGCAATCTGCCAGTTCGTGCTCGGAGCCGGAACACAAGGTTTCGCGACCGGACCCGACGGAGGAAGGGACGCCAAGTTCGTCGGCACAGCCGAGCTGCATCCGAGCCGGACCGCTCCGTGGAGTGGGACCGTTATCATCCAAGCAAAGCACACGAACGGGTACAACACGACGTTCTCGGATGCGAATTTCTACAGCGAAGACAGCGACTCGACGGTCCTTGGTGATGAGCTACCACGTATCAAGAAACTTCGGACGGCCAAAGCCCTCGATCACTACATGCTCTTTTCCAACCGTCGATTGACCGGCAATGCGGAGTCAAATCTGCGGACGGTGATCTCTGGGGAATGCGGCATTCCGGAATCCTCCATCTTCCTCGGTGGCGTCGAGCAAATTGAGCTGTGGCTGAAGCGGTTTCCGCAGGCGGCCGACATCGCGAAGATCGACCCAATTGATTCACCGCTTATCGTCAGTTCAGACGACCTTGCTGAAGTTGTCGAACACCTAGCCACGCATTTCAAGAATGCGGCAGTGGCACCGGTGCTCCCCACGGACCGAGTTTCGTACCAAAAGAAGAACGAACTCAACAACATGAGTCAGGAGTACGGGCGTGAGCTGCGTCGCAGGTATTTGAAGGAGACTCAGCAGATAAAGACATTCTTGGCAGCACCCGAGAACGCCAATTTGCTCGAACGCTACGAGGCCGCAGCGGACGAATTCCAGCTCCAAGTGCTGGCCAAGCGAAAGGACTATCAATCCTTCGACGAGGTCATAAATTACCTCATCAACCTCCTCCTGGGCCGCGACCCGATACTTCGGGCCAACAAACGGCTGACGCGAACGATGGTCTTCTACATGTATTGGAACTGTGACGTGGGGCTGAATGATGTTGCGACCTAGCAAACATTCGCATCCGGACCGAACCGTGATCAACGTGTCGATGCTGTTGCTCGGCCGGTTGAAATCGCGCCGAGTCGAAGAGTTTGCGACGCTCAAAAAGTTTGCGAAGAAGAACGTGTCTGGCGGGGACGTGCTGTTTCTCCCGGCTGTGAATCTATTGTACTTGCTCGGCCTGATCGACTACCGCCCGAAGACTGACGCCTTCGAGTATTTAGGGCCGATCCAATGAAGCTGTCTAGGCTCTATACGAACAAACCGGACATTTTTGCGCCCGTCTCTTTTGAGCAAGGGCTGAACGTCGTCCTTGCAGAAATTCGGCTGCCGGAAAACAAAGACAAAGACACCCACAATTTGGGAAAGACCACGCTCGCCCGAGTGATCGATTTCTGTCTGCTATCGGGGCGGGACGCCAACTTCTTCCTGTTCAAGCATGTTGAGCTATTCAAGAACTTTGTATTTTTTCTGGAGATCGAGCTGCTCGATGGTTCCTTCGTGACAGTTCGTAGAGCCGTGGAGGAAGCTACCAAGATTAGCTTCAAGCGGCACGAGCAGCGTAACAGGGATTTCAACGACCTGCCCGAAAGCTCATGGGACCATGCTTCTGTAGCATTTGATAAGGCAAAAGAGTTGCTCGACGGAGTGCTCGATCTTCGAGACCTGAAGCCTTGGTCCTACCGCAAGGTCGTGGGGTACCTGCTCCGATCGCAAGACGACTTCCGAGAGGTATTTCATCTGAAGAAGTTCTCTTCGGCACATTCCGACTGGAAGCCGTTTCTTGCGCATCTCCTCGGTTTCAATGCTTCGGTTATCGTCGAGCACTATGCGAAGGACGAGGAACTGACGAAGGAGAAGGCGGAAGAGGAGATTATCAAGCGCGAGCTTGGGGGCACGATCGCTGACATCAGCAAGATTGAAGGCCTGCTGCTGCTGAAACAAAAAGAGGCTGAAAAGAAGCAACGCCTGCTCGATGGGTTCGACTTTCGTAAGACGGACAAGGACAAGACGAAAGTCGTGGTTGATGAGCTGGACACGAAGATTGCCCGGCTGAATGCCGAACGGTACTCGCTTTCGCAGAATAAGAAGAAGATCACGGGATCGCTGGAAGATGACGAAATCTTGTTTGACCCCAAGAATGCCTCAAACCTCTTCGCCGAAGCTGGGGTGGTATTTGGCGGGCAAATCAAGAAGGAGTTCGAGCAGCTAATTGCCTTCAACCGTGCGATCACCGACGAGCGGAGGGTGTACCTGAAGGAAGAGTTGGGCGAAGTCGATGCAGAGTTGAAGAAGGTAAACGCAGAGCTGCTTGAACTGGGCAAGCGGCGCGCAGATACGCTTTCGTTCCTTACCGATGCCGACGTGTTTGTAAAGTATCGTCAAGTTTCCGACGAGTTGGTGACGCTCAGAGCCGACATCACGTCGCTGGAACGCCAACGTGGTTTCCTTGGTCGATTGCAAGAGTTACGGACCGCCATTCGTACTCTTGCAGAAGAGAAGGGGCACCTGCAGACGTTGATCGAGGCTGATGTTGAGAAACAAAATGCAGAAAAAGGAAGCAAGTTCTCAACCATTCGCGTGTTGTTCAGTGAAATTGTGGAGGAAGTGATCGGACGGAAGGCACTTCTGAGCGTGGCGCCCAATCTACAGGGCCACTTGGATTACAAGGCGGAGATTCTCGACGACTCGGGAAACGCAACGAGCGCCGACTTGGGTTTCACGTATCGCAAGCTCCTCTGCATTGCTTTTGACCTAGCGCTGGCACGCGCGCATTTGGACGGACGCTATCCAAGAATCGTGTTTCACGATGGCGTGTTCGAGTCCTTGGACGATCGCAAGAAGCTGAATCTTCTCAGCCTGATCCGGTCTTACGCGAGCCTGGGGATCCAGCACATTATCACGCTAATTGATTCAGACCTGCCTGCTCTTCCAGAGGGCGAATCCCCGCTCTTCACGGAGTCTGAAGTCGTCCTTCGATTGCATGATGAGAATGAGACGGGTCGGTTATTTAGGATGAAGGCGTGGTGAAAGTAGCAATGACACCGACCAACCCATCGAGTGAAGTCCATTTCGGGAGGCGCGCGATCGAGAAACCCAATGAGACCAGCGGAGCAGGCACACAAGTCGCGCTCCAATTTGGTTGATCGTACTCTGGTGCACTAACATGAAGACACTGCGAATCAAGTTGCCAGCCCAGCCAGAAGGGCGGGCGTATGTCAGTGCCGTGCGATACGAGATGGAGTTTGCTGGTGATTCAGGGCTGCTCTCACGAACCAAAGCGGGGCAACACACCGCCGAGGGGGGGCGACTTTTTTTCTACGTGACGATTGAGGACTGGGCACAGCAAGCTGTCACTGAAGAGTACAGACTCGCCAGCACCCGTCGTGACCTAAGTCCCTCACTATGTCATGGCCGTGAAGCGGCGGGGGCCGCCTGGGCGCGAGACGAGTGGTGTGGCCAGGGGCCGTGGCCGCGCGGTTTTCGTACGGGGGCAAGCTGAGTTGTGTTTAGGCGTTAGCCGTCAGGTGTTCAGTCGCGGCTTTGATATTTTCGGCAGCTCGAGTTGCGATTGCATCGCGACACTCGTGGGGTAGTGGGATCACATTACCGTCAAGCACTGAAGAGGCGACCGAAATCGGTGCCCTTGGTGTCTTGGTATGGTCTGAGGTTGACCCAAGTGAGGTTCGTGCAAGGACGGCGGGAGGAGTCGCCATGACTATTCCACTGCAACAAGGTCAAAAGTTGGAGCCGAATCGATTGGAATCATTTTTGGCCTTCTTGCATTCGTCAATCTTCGCAGACCACTATTCATCAAGTTTGACGATATTCTCGGGCCTGTTGGTCAAGTAACATAAGCACCTAAGAAGAACGCGAAACCACGAGGACGAGGGGGCCGGTAACTTAGGCTCAGCGGATGATAACCCATAGGAGCTCGCCCATCTCCTTTCCACGCCGCCCGAGAAAGCGCCCTATTGGGGCCAATATGACCAACAACCAAGGTAAGGCGCCACTCGCAAGCGCGGTGACGATGGAGATACCCACGAGGAAGCCACGCGTCCAGAAGAGTCGATCTTCGAGGTACACCTTCCTGAGTTGTTCCCGTTGGACGGTGATACTGCCCGGCTTGAGGATGGTCCCGTCGGTTAGTTTGCCTGCGACTTCCAGTGCGACACCGGATTCCGTTCCGTTAGAACCTGGGAATGTGGCCACCCCCGTACGCTTTGCAGTCAATTCCGAGAATGGAGCGAAGTGTCCCTCACCCTTGTTGAGTACCAACCGAAAAGACTTGACCAACTCATCAAAGCCGGGTTCTTCGCGGTGGAGTGTCTGACCGTCATCCACGAGCCTCTTGTACGCTGTTGTTACGTCAACGAACGTGGAAGCGATCACGGGCAAGACTGAAGGGTAGCGCTCGGAGTTGCTGACCGCGAAGGTCAATGCCAATGTCAATGAACTAACAACAGCCAAACCGAGTCGTACGTAGTTCTGAGCGCGTGACCCTTTGTGAATATCAGCTGACATTTGAACAGCCTCAAGCCGAACCTAGCTCCTTCAGCAGACGTTTCTCGTTGCGCTTGAGGAGCCGGCGTCTCCGCCACCCTCCGAGACGGTAGTACCAGCTAAACTTGGCCCTGATCGACTCGAGCATGAGATGCCTTCGGACGTTGTAAAGCTGGTTGGCTTTCACCAGGTCAACCTGAACCCCGGGAATTCGATGTAGGCACTTCCATATACTGCTCTGGATGTCTTCCGCCTGCTTGATGATGCCGTTGACCCACCTCGCGCCCAAGAGGGCCTCCGAGGTCACCAGGAGGGCGCAGAACCGGTTGTACGGGTCCATGACCTCCGCCTCTTTGACGACCTCACCACCTTGAAAACATTCCTGAGCCTTCGAGGTGAAATCGTTCCGTGACTTGTCGATGTCGAGTAGCCTTTCAACTTGAAGGTCCCCCAACCTCTTCGAAACGGAAGTGGCGAATATCAAAGGACAAATTGCTATACTTAGGGCCACAATCGCGGTGATCAGCGCCGCAACGAAGGTCGAATCTAGTTCAACTCCTGTCACGATGCGCCACCCTTCAGCCAGAGTCCGTTTTCAAGCCGCAGGGCACCATTGAGAATCTCGATAGTGATGTTCCCAATCTGGGCGCTGCTGGACCGTGGTCCCTCTGGGGGCATTATCGGGACCACCTTCCTAACCTGAACTCTTAGACGCTCAATAACTACCGGTTCTTGGACTTCGGCGGTGTCCACGATGACCATGTACCGTCGATCATTCGCCATGAATACGACGTCGCCGTACTCGTTCGACACCGCAATAAGCGGTTCCCTGATTCCCTCGATTGCAACTTCGAAGGTTTCTGATCTAAGTGACATGGCGCGCGCAAGTTAAGCACCAAGAGGCGGGCGTCAATCCCATCCATGGGCCAATCGAATGTAAATCAACTGTGAGGGGTTGACGGTGCACCAATAGTATTGAAATTTCACGCATGCTGAACTAGAGGCCCGGGCATTGCTGGGATTGTGAGTGGAAACGCTAGTCGAAAAGCGCCGATCGTTCCCGCCCGCGACCTTCGGCCTAGGAAACCTCACCTACTTCCGCACCAACCCATAAAGCCTACCCCCAAGGCGATTCATAGAAGCGAGCGCTTCATTCGCGGCAACCTGCGAAAAGTACCCCCAGGCGATGGCGAGCCGAATGCCAGCTTGCGCTTCATAGAGCGACCCAAGCGCCGATTCAAGCCGCACACGACTGTTGCCCCCGGCATTACCCCGCGCCTCCGCGGCATTGAGCGCGATTGAACTGATGGCGCGCCGCACCTGCGATGCGAGGTCACGATCCTTGCGCTGAATGGTTTCAATGAGCGGCCGAGCGAGCGTTGCGATTTGAAGAGCGTGTTCGAGAATAGATGTGCTTTGCGGAGTGTGCATGCCCTCCATGGCGCAACCATTCATGACAACGCCCAGCCGTGGATCGAGTGAAGTCGAAGGGCGTTGGCAGGAATGTTGCGCCGACGGGCAGGCACACTTCGCAAAGCACTCGAGTCAACCGGGATTGCAGCGATGAGTGGGCATGAGCGTTGCCCGAAGTCACTCGAGGGGAGTTCTGTTTCGGATTCGGATTCGGATTCGGATTCGGATTCGGATCGGTTTCGGTGCCTGTGCCGGTGCCTGTGACTGTGACTGTGACTGTGACTGTGACTGTGACTGTGACTGTGACTGTGACTGTGACTGTATCTGTGTCGGGCCAGACCGGCCCCGGGCCGGCACAGAAACCGAAACAGGCACAGAAACCGGAACAGGCACAGATGCCGAAACCGGTACAGAATCCGACACAGAATCCGAACTCAAATTGGCAGGCGCAAGCCGTCCAAGCCGGCCCGAATCTCCCCGCGTTCATGCTAAATTGCGGGAATTTCCTTAGGACGAAGGCTCGCGACGTGAGTGCCGATGAAAAGTGGGCTAGAATGGTGACCGGATTCGTGGAGAAGTACGATGGCCTATTCAAGAATAACCACTGACCCCGACCAAATGGCAGGGACGCCGTGCATCCGAGGTCTGCGGATCCCTGTAGCGACGGTCATCGCAATGTTGGCCGATGGCATAGCCACGGAAGAGATTCTACAAGCTTATCCCGATCTCGAACCTGCGGACATCAGCGAGTCGCTCCGGTATGCCGCCGAGGCCGTGCGCGAGCGTGAATTGCCACTAAAGACGGTCGCGTGAGATTTCTCGTCAACAACGCATTATCGCCCGCTCTGGCCTACGAACTGCGGAACGCCGGCCACGATGCGCTGCACGTCCGCGACTTTCAAATGCAGGCAGCAAAAGATAGCGAAATATTCGACAGAGCCGCAGACGACGACCGAATCGTGATCTCCGCCGACGCGGACTTCGGTATGCTTCTCGCAACCCGTGGCGCCAACAAGCCGAGTGTGATCTTGTTTCGCCACGACTGTGCACGACGCGCGAATACGCAATCGATGCTGATTGTCCAGAATCTAGCCAGCTTCGAAGCGGCGCTCGCAAGCGGAGCAATCGTCGTTTTCGAGGGAACTCGAATACGAGTGAGGCCGTTGCCGATTCACGCCGGATAGTATCGAGTTAGGTGCGACGGGACTGAAGCCCGACGTAACTGCTGCGCCGCCGGGCAGGCACACTCCGCAAAGCACTCGAGTCAACCGGGATTGCAGCGATGAGTGGGCATGAGCGTTGCCCGAAGTCACTCGAGGGGAGTTCTGTTTCGGATTCGGATTCGGATTCGGATTCGGATTCGGTGCCGGTTGCTGTTGCGGTGCCGGTATCGGCATCAGTATCAGAACCCGTGTCTGTTGCGGAAACCGAAACCGCAACAGTCACTGTCACCGATACAGGAACCGATACCGCCACAGTCACCGATACCGAATCCGACACAGAATCCGAACTAAAAACGACGTGTCCGTGCCGTCCCAGCCTCAAAGCTCCCCGACTTCGTGTGTACCCACCGCGCCTCGCCTCCCACGTGCCGCAAAAAACAACAAAGACTTCTAACCCCTAAATCCGCCCCCCGCGCCGACTCTAAATGTCAATCACGTCCAGCTAATTCTCTAGATGGGCGGTAAGCTCGTCCTCGAGCTTCGCCCAATCGAGTTCGGCGCCAATGCGCGCTAGAACGGCGTAGAGCCCGAATCGGATTCGAAATAGGAACATCAGTTTGCCCGGCAGTCGCATTCGAAGCAGTGTTCTCTTGAGTTTGACGGTTTCCCCCAGTGCCACCGCGCGGTCGGCCGCCACTACATGCCGACCAGACATGAGAAGGGGCGCGTAGAATCCGCGCAACAGCATGCGGGTTACGTCGAAATCTAGCGCCGGCTTGGGCATGCCTATCTCACCAAGTGCTTCCTGCATGGCTCGAGTGTCATCGCGCCGGACCGCGCGAGACAAGGACACCAACGCAGACACGGTCTGCGGGTCGAACTCGCGAGCGCAGCCGTGATCGAGAACCGTGATGCGGCCATCCGAGGCGAATAAGACATTACCTGGATGCGGGTCGGCATTGAACAGCCCGTGACGATAAAGGGTCCCGACGTAAAACTCGTAGAGCCCTCGCGACGCTCGCTCGCGCGCTTCCGTTGACCCAGAATGGTCCAAGAATGTCTCGAGCCCGACGCCCGCATGAAAGGTCGTTGTCAGAACGCGAGGGCCGCACCAATTCAGGTGCACCTCAGGGATTGTGATTGAGTCGTGACCATCGAAAATCTCGGAAAACCGAACCTGGCGTCGCGCCTCGAGAGCATAGTCGCACTCTTCCAAAAATCGGTCTTGCGCTTCGGCAATGACTTCCGCGACGTTCGCGCCTGGGACGATAGCGCGCGCCATGAAGCGACCGATCGCAGCCGTCTTGAAATCAGCGCGAATCGCCGCCTCGATGCCGGGATGACGCACCTTCACGGCCACTTGCGTCCCATCATCGAGCGTGGCTCGGTGTACCTGGCCAATCGAAGCGGTGGATAGTGGGTTGCGATCAAGTTTCGCCAGCAGCAGGCGGGCGCGATCTCCGAGATCTTCCCGAATTGTCCGCTCGATGTCGGTAAATGCAGTGGGCTGTGATTGAACCTGCAATAACGCAAGCAACTTGCGGGCCTCTGGATCGAGCGACCCGTCTACGTAAGATCAGGATCTGCCCGGCTTTCATCGCAACGCCCTTCAGCTCGCCGAACGATTCGACGAGGCCACTGAGCACTTCGGGCGACAACGAGCCCAGATTCAGCTCACCACCGCGCAAGCGGCCAGCAAGTGCTCCCAGTCCCGCTCTGGCTCCAGCGGTCGCTGTCTTGCCCAAGCGACTCAACGATGACGTCGGGACTCGAGTCCCCTGCATGCTGCGCAATCGCTCAAGGAGATCGGTGAGTGGATCCTTGGACATCGGGCGAAGACTATGCTCCGATTGCGGCTACTTGTCGCCACCCAATTCGCCCACGAACCCTCGCGCCGATTCTCGAGCGCGTCCTGATGTGCTTTGCGGAGTGTGCATGGCGTGTCTTCTCATCCTCTAGTGCGTGTCTTCGTCCAATCCTCCACTGCGAGGTCTTTGAAGCCGGAAAAATCTCGAACGTTGGCTGTTACGACAATTAGCTGGTTTACCTGGGCTATTGCCGCGATCTGGCCGTCCACGTAAGGTCGGGGCCGTCCGGTTCGTTCCTGACGCGCTCGTTCTAAGCCGTGCCAAGCAGCCGAGCGCTCGTCATATGTAAGCACTGGGAACGACTTGATGACGACATCGTGAAGAAAGGCCGCCAGCTCCACCTTTCGTTTGCCTTCCGCTAAACGGTCACATCCGTAGACTAGCTCGTTCCCGGCGAAAAATACGAATTCAGCTTGAAAGAGGCTGGATATTATCTGAACGACAATGGAAATAATCAGGTCGGGGTGTCTGTTTTCTCGGTGAAATCGCTAAACCCACTGAAAAAGCAGAACCCCGATGCGCGAAAAGATAGCTCAACAAGCCCCCCTGATGCCAGCCCCGATCAACCACAAGCACGCCCGAGAGCTGCAACGGATGAGTGAGGTGCTTGACCAACTCCCTGGGGTGACCGAACTGGTTCACGCCGACTTGGTGCGGCGGGCACGCAAATCCAACAAGGGCCGCAAAGGCCTGCCCGCCGAGCAGGTTCTGCGCGCTCTGCTCGTCAAGCAAATGAATGGTTGGAGTTATGTGCAGTTGGCGTTTCACCTGGCGGATTCCAATTGCTATCGCTGGTTCTGCCGCTTGGGAATTGGCGATGTCGCGCCGGACCATTCGACACTTCAGAAAGCCATCAAGCACGTCAGCGCCGAAACCTGGGAGACCATCAATCGCAAGATCGTCACCTTCGCCATCGAGCAGCGCATCGAGCTGGGACATAAGATACGCACCGATTGCACTGTCGTCGAGTCGAACATTCATCATCCCACAGACTCGTCATTGTTGTTCGATTGCGTCCGCGTCATGGCTCGCTTGATGAGCGTTGCGCAAGATAGTTTTGCAATCCACTTTGCTGACCACACTCGCCGCGCCAAGCGACGGGCGCTGGGGATTCTCAACGCCAAGACTCACTCAGTTAGAGTGCGTCTTTATCGGGACCTTCTGAAGGTAACCGCCAAGACCGTTGTCCAAGCTGAGCGCGTTGCTGAGCAACTTGACCAGGTCGTGGTCGGCGACATGACGACGCTGGCAAAGGTCCAATCACTGGCATCCGAACTGCGGCGCTACGCAGAATTGACGGGTCGCGTAGTTTCGCAAACCGAGCGCCGCGTATTGCGAGACGAATCAGTACCAGCAACCGAAAAGATAGTCTCCATCTTCGAGCCCCACACCGACATTATCGTCAAAGATCGACGCGAGGTGCTGTATGGGCATAAGATCTGTTTGACCGCGGGCGCGTCGGGCATTGTTACCGACGTGGTGGTTGAGCAAGGCAACCCTGCCGATTCGACCCTTGCCGTCAAAATGATCGAGCAGCATTGTGAACTCTTCGGCAAGCCTCCGCGACAAGCGAGTTTCGATGGTGGCTTTGCTTCGCGAAGCAACCTTGAAGACATCAAAAAGTTGGGCGTGCAGGATGTGGCCTTTGCCAAGAAGTGCCACTTGCAGATATCGGACATGGTCAAGTCGTCGTGGGTTTACCAACGTTTGCGTAACTTTCGCGCGGGCATTGAAGGCGTCATCTCCTTTCTCAAGCGGGGCTTTGACCTGACGCGCTGTTGCTGGAGTGGATGGGCTTCATTCAAAGCTTACGTTTCAGCCTCAGTGCTTGCGTGTAACCTGGTCGTTGTTGCGCGACATCTACTCGCCCGCGACGCCTGAGTTGTCCGGCGCTTTCAGCGCCCAATGCGCACGACGCTGATATCGCGTCGAGAGGCGGAGCTATGCAGTCCACCGTCCAAAACGGCGACTTCCAGTGACTTCGACGCACCCACCAACCGCAGATTCAACCATTTCGTGTGTCCTCGCTCGCCCTCATCCCCGAATTTTTCCCAAATTTTTTCATTTTTCGCCGGGAACTAGCTCGTTCCATATGATTGACGCTATCGCGCATTGATTGCTGCGCTGCTCCAAGCGGTTGATTACCGTACGGTTCGGCCTCGTTGCGATCACTGCAGACAGAGTGCTTGTGTCAAGCAAATACTTGAGACTCAAAGTTCAACCTTCCGGCCAACTCCGCGTTCGCGCAGACCCTTGAATGTTCTCGCGCTGAGATTGCCTTTGCCTTCTGGAAATCGCCGGCGAAACGCCCGGTACGAGTCAGCAAACGTGGCGCGTTCGGACTTCATCCGTTCAAATTGGTCCACCGACACCACAACTGCGACTGGCTGTCCCCGACGCGTTAGCTGAACTTCTGAGCCTGCCTGAGCTTCGTCAACGACTGCGGGCAAGTTCTTTCTGGCATCGGCGATCGAGTATTGCTTGAGCATCTGCGGTAGTGTACATTCGGATGTACATAATGCAACCTTTGTCGTCGTAGCAGCCCAACTCCGGGCTGAACCCGTCGGCATTCCTTGCAAAAAGGGCAAGAGCGTTGCCCGAAGTAACTCGTGGAGAGTTCGGATTCGGATTCGGTGACCGTATCTGTATCAGTGCCGGTGACTGTATCGGTACCGGAATCAGTGTCTGTATCTGTTCGGAACCGAAATCGGAACAGATACCGAAACCGGAACCGAAACCGACACCGACACCGACACCGGTACAGAAACCGAAACCGATTCAGCAACCGATACCGAATCCGACACAGAATCCGAACGCAAAACGACGCAGCAGTCTTTAGCGTGAATCCGGCAGAGTTGAGCTCTGAGCAGTCAGCAGATACGGCGAGCCGCCAATCAAATCTTAATCCCCTTCCAATCGCCGCGTGAAAACTTCCAGGTCATCACCGACGCCAGGAGGGCTACATAGACCACTGCAGCGGTCCAAATCCCAACCAGGCCAAGATTCATCGTGATCCCGAGTATCCAGGCCAAAGGGACGAGGCAGGTGAAGTGGAGAATCAGCTCGGCAATCATGACGAAGCGCGTGTTGCCTGCTCCGAACAGAGCCTGGGTGAGAATCATGCCGACTGCGATGATGGGTGTACAGATCCCCATGAGGCGCAGGGGCATCAACGCCGCTTGGCGTACCGCTTCGCTGTGCGAAACGAAGGCCAATATCTGGTGCGGGAACACGAGCCCTTCAAGCGCGCCGACACAACCAAAAATGACCAGGCCCAGGCGCACCGATACCCAGCCGAAGCGCTCCGCCCGTTCGGGGTTACCAGTGCCGAGGGATTGGCTGACGAGGGTTGCCGTCGAGGTACCGAAGGCTAGGCATGCTGTGAATGTCAGTTTCAGCACACCCACGATCACCGTCGTGGCAGCCCCGTTCACTGGCTCGGCTGACCCGATGCCGCAAGGGTCGGTCGGCACGATCGCTGCGCGCGTGAGCGTGTCCAGGCGACTCACGATCATGACGAAGAGCAAGAAGCCCGTCATTACGACGATGGTTGCAACCCCGCCCGGAATCGACAACCGTAAGAGGTCCCACGAGATTTTTGGGGACCACTTTTTGAGGTCAAACGGGCGAAATCGCCGGTAAGTCTTGGGGACCAGCGCAAAGCCGATCAGAATCAAGAGCCCGACCCAAGTGGAAATAAAGCCGGCGAGCCCTGCTCCCGTCATTCCCATCCGTGGCATGCCGAAGTGGCCGAAGATGAGCAGCATGCAAAGCAAAATATTCAGGGCGTTCATCACGATGGCGCTGACCATGTGCACGGTGGTCCTGCCAATGCCGTCGAAGAATGACTTGAACGAAAACGTCGCCACCATGGAAGTGATACCGATCAGTCTCCAATTCAAATAGCCCATCGCAGCGCGCTGAACGCTCGGCACCTTGATGATGAGCGGAACCGTGTATGGCAACGTCACATACGCGAGTATCGTAAAGGCGACGCTGGTTACCAGCGCAACCATCCATGAGTTCACGAGCACCGCGCCTGCGTCCATGTTGCGACCGGCTGCATAGCGTCGCGCCGTGATAGCTTGCGTGCCAACGGAGATTGCGCTCAGCGAGCCGCCGAAAAGCCACAGCAAGATCAACGAGGGCAAGAGCGCAGCCTGTGCCGTCGAAGACTCAGGGCAGGGCAGCCAGGAAAAAAATACGATATCGATCTCGTTGACGATGCTTTGAGTCATCATCGCAACGACAGTGGGAGCAGCCAAACGCAAGACTGTCCAAGCGGGGGGTCCTTCTACTAATGCTGGGGGAATCGAAAGAGTTGGCGCTTGGCCCATGAATCACAGTCCGGGGAGTCACTTGCCTTGTTGCGACAGCCTCGCGCTACAAGATTGGTCCCGTGTGTATCATCGGCATCGATGAAATACGAGCAATGCCAGCCGTTTCGGCCCGACCGGGCTACTGACCCGAAGGCCCGGCGCACTAACGCTTTTTTGATTTTTGGCGTGACGGCACGGTAAAAGTGGCTACTACCGAGCCGCTACGCGCGACTTGGTATCGAGGCGCTCGAGTTGCGTCCGGGCTTCTGTGCAATCGGGAAATTCGCGCACTAACCGCTGCAGCGTGTTTCTTGCGCGCTCAGATTGACCCGTCATGCGCTGAAGGCGCGCGAGTGACAACATCGAATCTTCATTGTGTTCAACGCGGGCACGCTGTTCGGCCACGCTGCGAGCTTCCCCCCAGGCCTTTGTCTGGATGGCCGCTTGCTCCCAGACAGAGAGTATCGTTGCATCCTCGGGGTTCTGGTTGCCAAGTCGTCTGAGCGTGCGTAGCGCCCGACTCGCTTGGCCATGCTCGAGCCAGCTTGTCGCACGCTCCAGCTCATTGGCGGAACCTGCCGTAGAGTCTTGTGTCGGTGGCAACGGACCGTGTTGCCCAGTCGGCGATTTTTCCGCGAGGCTCGTTGATTCCGTCGCGGGTGCGGGTTGTTCGGCAGACAGGTCCGTTTGGGCCATCTGCCTGTCGCTGGGCAGAGGCGCATTGTGGTGTTGACTCAGTGCTGTCAAGACTCGCTTTGAGTACTGTTGGACCGATGCTGCGGACTTCTTGAGCGTCGGCAACGCCGTTGACAGATGGGCTTGATCCATTGCCCAACTTCCGTATTGCGCGCTCCGGTGGCGCAATTCTGGAGAAGCGTAAAGGGCGCCCGCGGCCAGCAGACTGAGTACGGTAAGGCGTGACGCCATCCGAGTCACCCGCTGCGAGCGGCGGCGCGTCGTTGTAGCCGATGAGTTAAGAGCTGCTTCCAGCGCAAGTTTCAGGTCCCGCGCCGTGGCAAACCTGCGCTCCGGATTCGGGGAAAGCGCCTGAATCAGGATGCGATCGATGCCTCTCGGAATTTGGCTGCCCTTCAGGCGCTTGCGCGTCGGGACTACAGCTTGGCAAAGCTTGGCGTCGATCAGTGCGGGAATACTCGCTTCAGCGAAGGGCCGCTCTCCGGTCAGCATCTCATACAGAACACTACCGAGCGCATAGACATCACTGGCCGCCGTCGGCTCAGCGCCGGTTGCTTGCTCCGGGGCCATGTACTCGGGTGTACCAACGACGATAAAGGCCTCGGGATCGCGCGCGGCGAGCTCCGGTTGAAACTTCAGGTGAGCAATTCCAAAGTCCAAGAGCTTCACCAGGCCTGACCGGGTCACGAACAGATTCGCGGGCTTGATGTCCCGATGTACGATTCCGGCTTCGTGGGCCGCTTCGAGCGCGCGGCAGGCTTGAATTGTCAACGTGACGGCCGAGCGCCACTCGTAGGCACCGTTCTTCAGAAGTATTTGATCGAGCGCGTCCCCGCGCAGCATCTCCATAGCGAAGAACGCGCGAGCATCCTCGGTCTTGCCGAAGTCGTATACGGTTACGATATTTTCGTGTTCGAGCTGCGCAACGGTGCGAGCTTCTTGGCGGAACCGCTCGAACCCTTCGTCGTTGCTGGCTGCATCGGGTCCCAACAGTTTGAGCGCGACGCGGCGTCCAAGATCCAAGTGTAGAGCCTCGTAAACCAGGCCATTCGAACCTTGTCCGAGTTCGCCGAGCAGGCGATAGCGCGTTCCCTTGAGTAAGTCCGGATCACTAGGCGCCTGCACGACGGGCGGCTCGGGGCTGGGAGGCGGTACCATCGAAGAGGCGGGTGCCAATGTTTGCTTGGCCGACGCCACCAATCGAACGAACTCGGCGCGCGTGCGTGTGGGTTCAGCGGGGTAGAGGCGGTGCATCAGCTGCGAGATTCGAACGCGCACGCTGCGCTGGCCATCGTTGGTGCTTGGCGCGCGCTTGAGCAACTGGATGAAGTCTTGCATTGCGTCGTAGGCCGAATTGTAACGCTCCTCGATGGCAGTTGCCGTCATGCGTTGCAAGATGACATCGAGTTCCGGCGGCGCCTGAACCTGCTCTGCGACGAGGCCTGGCGTGCGCGTGCCGGCGGCGACGGCGGCCAGATGCTCGCTCGCCTCACCTGTGAGAAAGCGACGGCCGCTCAACATTTCCCACAGCATGATTCCGATTGCGTAAATGTCCGCGGGAATGCCGCCGGGGTTATTGTTGGCAACTTCGGGCGCCACATAGCCGGGCTTCGCGAATACGATGCCCGCAATCGTGTGGCATCTCCGATTTTGTCCACGTGCCGTGCCAAAATCAATAAGCTTAACATCGCCCCCGTAGGCGATCATTACGTTCTGCGGGCTCAAGTCGCGGTGCACGATTTCAAGCGGTTGACCGTGCGCATCGGTGCGCTCGTGAACGTGAGCGGTGCCATCGCAGAGGGCCATCGCAATCGCGACCGCGTCGGGCCATGGGATCCTGATACCCAGCTGTTGTGCACGAAGTCGCACCTCGCTCAGATTGCGCCCCTCGACATGCTCGAACACGCAAAACGGTTTGCCGGCAGAGTCCATCGCAGCCTCGACCACGCGCACGACGCCGGGGTGCTCAAGCTGCGCCTGGATGCGTGCCTCGTCGAGAAAGCGAGCGAGAAAGGAGCTATCCTCGATATGCTCACGGCGAATCACCTTGAGCACACAAGGCCGCTCCGCTCCGTCAATCGTTCCCGACGGCGTCGCAAGGAAGACCTCGCCCATGCCGCCACGCGCAATCCGCTTGAGCAGAAGGTACCGGTCGAAGTTCCTCGGCAGAACCTCGGAATCAGCCTCTGCCGAAATATGTTGTGATTTCAATGAGTTGGGAGCTGCATGCACGTCGGGCATGGGCCGATGGTGCCAATGTAGGATAAAGTGGCCAACTTCACTGCATGTTTTATTTCAGGGCCTCGACTCACGACTGGGCGCCCACCTGAAGCACAACTCGAGAACTCGCCGATCTCAAGGTTTTGTTTTTTGCCGTGACGGCCCAGTAACGCCAATTGCAACGCTCTCGAGCGGCTTCTCGCGCCTGACTACGCTCGCCCGGTAACACCGCTCGTCCTTACGATGATTGTCTTCGCGACGAAGTGCACTCAGGCTGAGTACGGTGTCAATTGCGAGGGAGTGGGTCTAGAGCAATCGGGGCAGGGATGTAGGCTCCTTGTAAGTCTAGCGACGACGCCGTGAACAAAATGAGTGGCCCAATACGTAGGCGCCCTTGCGCGTTCGACGCGCAAGGTAAGCAGCCGGAAAGCTAAGGCCGGAAGGGTTCACTGCGCGCTACGCGCGCTGCTCGCTAACGCGAGCACCGTCTACCTCCACGGAATAGTGGAGCACGCTGCACTTTTCCGCTACGGTTCCCAGCTCCGATTGCGCAAGGCCCCGAGCGAGATCGTTACCAGCGTTTCGCTAATTCATCGTTCCCGGTACTCTCAAAACAAATGGCGGAATCGTGACGTCGAACTGCTCGCCGCGGCGATTGATCATCTGATACTCGCCGTGCATCGAACCAAATGGGGTAGTAAGGGGACATCCTGAAGAATATTCGAAGGCATGCCCGGGTTCGATGACGGGCTGCTCACCAACTACACCGTCGCCATTTACTTCTTCGATATGACCCGTAGCGTCGGTGATGACCCAATGCCTGGTCAGAAGTTGAATGGATTCATCACCCTCGTTGGCAATCCGAATCTTGTAGGCGAAAAACCACTGGCTGCGCGGGGGGGCGCTTCGCTCTGGCAAATATCGACTTTGAACTTGAATTCGAATGTTTCGAGTAACCGCCTCTGAGCTATCCACAGGTGAAGGCCTGAGGCGAAAATAGGATTTCGGCAAGCCTTTGAAGGGACTCAATTGCCTTTCTGCGTCGCAATTCGAGCTTTTTGTGCGTCGCTACAAGCCCCCGCTCCCCGTAGCGCCGACTAGCCAGGTACAGGTCACCGACATCTCGGTTTGTGCCGGCAGGCATGCCTTTACCGGTGGGAAAAAGCCCTGAGAATCGTTCTTCGCCCGGAGGTTGACGATACCGCAAGTTCCAAAAGTGCGATAATTGCCAGTGCGAGTGCCAGATGGGGCGACAGATCCAACCGTTGTCGTACGGCTGATACAGAACTCGAAGCGACGGCACGTGCCCGGTCGGGACGATCGGTAATTTCCTGCGCCTCAATGTGTGCGAGTCGAAATTCCGTACGTTCGTCGCGACGAATCTTATAGATGCCGGCGACCGGTGGCACGTATGATTTTTCAATCGAGGTCGAATCTTGGGGCGCGCTTAGCGACAGGCTGTTGCCCAGCGGGTCGTCCACTTGTACCCTTTCGTCACGATCGAATTTCCACGCGCGCCCGACCGCGGTGATCGGAGTCAGCCCTCTCTGTCGCGTGGCATCGATGACGTATTCGAATAACGCCAAAAAACCCGGACGCAGACCGATGTCGCTGGTGTCGGTTGAAACGGGTAGCCCCACGGCCCACACGATGCCTCGACCCAAGGGATGTTCCACGAGCGCCGCTCGAGAATCCGACCATTTTGCCTTTATCAGGCTTGCCGGTGGCAGCGCGTCGTCGAGCACCAGGCGCGCCTTGGCGTGCAATTCTGAAAAGGTTGCGCCAGCGGGCCCCAGCCACTTTGCGCTACCCGCATCAAACCCATCGACTGGGCTCGATTCCCAGCGGGCGGCCCCTTCGATTATCGGCGAAAGCGACGTGCCCAGACTCTCGCCTACCGCGCGAGGTCCCAACCACGCGAGGACAATGCCGCCGCGGGAGATCCATTTTTGCAAGGCTGCGCGCACCTCGGGCCCGTACGCGGGCGGATCATCGAGTACTAACAACGAGACGTTGTTGTACGCGCGGTCATCGTCCGGCAGGAATGTCCATGGCCGCATCACGAGGTCACCACCAAAAGCAGACAATGCCTGTTCGACGAGGGGCGGCCCCCCAGTGGCCGCTCGGGCTGTCGTATAGTCAGCAAGGGTAGCAACGACGGTTCCTGCCGTTCCAGCAAAAACCGGGGCACTGTCGTTGTGTAGATTGGCGTCCTTGCCGTCGAGGTGCGCTTCGAGAGGAGCGTCAGTCGTTATTGAATCGAATGTTATCGACTGAGAATTTTTGGTATGAGCGATTGGTTTGTAGACCGGGTGGTACTCGGGGCGTTTCGATGCCGACGGGGATCGCTGTTTCAGAAACACATTGCGGCCTGATTTGACGTTGTCATCCGAGCATATCACCTCTACGACGACCTGAGTGCCTTGTTGGATTGCGCTAGTGATTCCACAATCAGATACCGGGTCGGCTAACTCGGGATTCGGTACCCATTGGGCGACACTGGTTTTCGGAAGTGGCTGCGTGAGATCGCTGAATATGACTATGCGACGGTCTGCTTGTGGCAAATTTTCGAGCGAACTATCGGCGAGTTCCAGCGCCCCTGTCAGATCGGTGTTGCGATCAGAGGCAAGGGTTTTATTGCACAAATTGCCGACGAAACGGAGCTGTGAGGTGGCACTGGAAACCAACCGGGCAGGCTGCCCCGCCAGAATCAGTGCGACCATGTCTCCGTCGTGAAGCTGGGATATTAATTGTGCGGCGTGCCGCTTTGCGTATTCGAATTTCTCCGCCCCGCTAGGCATTTTGGACCGCATGCTCGCGGAATCATCCAGTACAATAGCGAGCGCAACCGAGGCTCCCTGCTGCCGTGTCAGCACCGGATGGTCGCAACGAACCAGCGGGATGGCGCCTAGCAGTGCCAAAGTGAGGATCAGCGCGCCGCGCAAAACAAACAAAAATCGATCACGGAGTCTGCCCCGCCGGCTCGAGAATTTCGGAGTCGGGATGACCAGTCGTACTAGCGGAAAGCCAATTGCATCTTGCCGGCCACGTTGCAACAGGTGGGCAATCGTCGGCACCAAAATCAAGACTGAAATTGCAAGCGCACCGATTGTCAGAAATGTCATGAACCAGCGCCTGCGCCGCCAAAACCTGCAACAATGTTCCGAATCGCTTCAGCGGGGTCATCTTCAGTGCAAACTGTGATAAAGCGTCCCCCCCGTTGAGCCATGCGCGCCGAGAATTCGTCGGATTCCTGTTTGAGCGCCGCCAAGTATTGGCTCCGAGTACTCGAAGCATCCGTGGTTGCCGACAATTTGCCTTCGAGGGCGCGCAAATGCACGGGCCCTTGAAATGTAAAATTCACTTCCGCTGGGTCCAGCACGCGCACTAAAATGACGCGCCGACCTCGCGCACACAGCCCCACCGCACGTGATAGTAATTCATTCGGCATCTCCGCCAAGTCCGTGAAGATGGCAATCGAGGCGCCGCGGCGCGCGTAGCGCAGCACGGGTAACAATGCCCGGTCAATCGAGTCGGGGTCCAAGTGGAAGTCGCCGCGTGCGCGGGCGGCTTCGAGCGCGCCAACGACCCTCTCGAAGGCCTGGCGTCCCGTCAATGGTGGCAGCCAGCGACAATCCGCTCCACCTAGCCAATCGAGCGCCACCGGGTCGCCTCCAGATATGGCAACCCGCGCCAAGACTGCTGCTAGTAGCACTGCGAATTCGAGTTTCGTCGCCGGCGCGGAGCCACTCTTATAGCCCATGGACGCTGTTGCATCTACGACGAGTCGCAACACGCGATCGGTCTCTGTCTCGAATTCGCGAATCAACAGCCGCGCGTGGCGCATCAGTGCGTGCCGGTCCAGCCATCGCAGATCATCGCCGGGCACATAGTTTCGATGCCCACTGAACTCGACGCCGGAGCCGCGTCGGATGCTGCGATGGCTTCCAAGGTAGATCCCTTCGGCGATTGACTCTGCTCGAATACGCAGCCCACTGATTTTCCCCCAATCAAATCCGCGTAGTACTTGGGTAGGGGCGGCCATGACTTACTCTAGGAACCGACGCTGCTCATTACCAGACCCAGAGCGATCCCGATTAATGTTGCAAGGACGCCAACCCATATCCAAACGCGACCGGCCGGTCGAGAGGGGTGCAACTCTACCTGGTTTTCGATTGAGTCTCCTGCCCCAATTTGTGGCTCGGGCAAAAGGGGCGAGTTCGGCATGACTGCATGAATATGCCGCCCGCACGCGATGCGCAACCCCCAGCAAACTTGCGCGGGTTCTATGGCAGCGATTGCCGCGCGTCGCTAACTTGGCAAGCTCCGCGGGGTGGAACCGCAACGTCTCGATGAAGTGCTCGCTAGTCTAGAATTGGACTGCAATGCCGGCTCGGCATTGGCCAGTTTTTTCGCATCGGTAAAGCCGGAGATCCCCGGAATTATCGAGGAGTTTTGCGAGTTCATTACGCGTGATCCACTCATTATTCGGCGCACGGGCGCCGTTGAAATCAATCTTCATTGTCTCAAACATTCCCTGGTGATTTGGCTAGAATCGGCGCTTTCGGGCCCACACTCTGGGATTGCTTTTTTGGATTCGCGCAGGCGGATTGGCAAGGCCCACGTGCAGATTGACCTTCCTCAAGAGGTGATGTTTACAGCGATGAATTGCATTCGCAGCCGGCTAGTTTCATTGGCGCTGCGGCGCATCAGCGACTCGCAGCAGTGCGAGGCCACGTTGCTCGCCGTGAATCGAATCTTGGATTTGGAGCTCGCGCTGATGATCGAAAGTTATCGGGAACAACAGCAAGACCAAATCAAGAACCATGAGCGGCTGGCTACGATTGGTCAATTAGCGGCCTCGATCGGCCATGAATTGCGTAACCCTCTCGGAACGATTGAAACAAGCGTGTACTTGATGACCCAGCGCCTAGATGCGCTCGGCGTCGTAGACGAAGGTGTGCAGCGCCACGCGGCAAAGGCACGCAAGCAAGTGCAGCTATGTTCGAAAATTATTACCGATTTGCTCGATCTTGCCAGAAGCCGGGCGCCACAGCGTCAGTTGGTAAATATCGAGCGAGTGGTTGAAGAAGCGCTGGAAGGTTTGACGCTGCCCCCCTCGATCACTCAACGCAAAACAATCGCGCCCAGCTTGTTGACATTTGCAGACCCCGGTCAATTGCGCAGTGTCCTCATGAATTTGTTGGAGAATGGCCGGGACGCAATCGGCGGCACCGGAACCTTGGAAATTGAGGGATTTGCGGCCAATAACGGGGTTGCGATTCGAATTCGGGACACCGGCCCGGGCATTGCGGAAGCGGACCAGCCGCGGGTATTTGAGGCACTATTCACGACAAAATCACACGGCAACGGTCTCGGGCTGGCATTATGCCAAAGGATTGTGTTGGCTCACGGCGGTACCATTGAACTCGAACAGGTGCCGTCGGGCGCCAGTTTTCTGGTGTGGCTCCCCAATGTCGTTGCGGATAGCCCGAAATTGTCCACCTAGTTGTCCCCTCGATTGCGAAAGTGCTCTTACAAGGTAAAGTTTAGTCGCCCATGGTTGAAAGCCGTAGATTTCTCGTTGTGGACGACAACCGAGAATTTGCTCAGAACCTGTGCGAACTACTCGCACTCGAGGGCAATAAGGCAACGGTCGCTGTCGATGCCGAAGATGCGCTCGATCATTTGGAACATGAATCATTCCACGGGCTCTTTACCGATCAGCGCCTTCCAGGGCAGAGCGGTGTTGAATTGATGGAGGAGTTGAATCGACGCGGGTTGGCTTTGCCGGTTGTGTTGATCACCGCTTACGCCGACGAGAATGTGGTGCAAAGGGCGCAGAGTGCGGGCGCAATCGAAATACTGTCGAAGCCTCTCGACATCGAGCGCTGGCTCGAACTCGCCCGGCGCCTGACGATTTCCGCACGAAAGGCGCCGGCCAACGATGCCAAATCGCCGCTTCGGTCGGATTCCAAGATGCGGGATCGATCGTGAGCGCAGCGTCCTTTCTGGTGGTTGATGACCACCGCGAGCTTGCAGAAAGCATGTGTGAGCTTTTGACCGATATAGAACCGGGCGCTGAGTGCGAGATCGCTGCGGACGGAGCTGCTGCCGAGCAACTGATGGCGAACCGATCATTTGACGTGGCCTTCGTGGACTTGCACTTGCCCGACGCGCGCGGCACCGATGTCGTAACGCGTTTGCGCTCCATGTCGCCGTTCGTGCAGGTCGTGATAGTTACTGGCGACGGGACGCTAGAAAGTGCGATCAACGCGGTGCGCACTAGCGCCTTTGCCTACGTCCTCAAACCCGTTAGAACTGAAGATCTTGTCGATACGGCACGCCGGGCTCTGGTTCAGGCTCGCGGGCACCGCGAACACGAACACCTTCGTCGTGAACTCGAAAGCTCCGAGCGTCGGCATCGTGAAGTCGTCGAGGCGATGCCAATCTTCGTACTTGCCCTTGATCGACTGGGCAATATCGTCCTATGGAATCGCAGGCTCGAAGAAGTTACCGGGTACTCGAGGCAGGAAATGCTGGGCAACCCCGGCGCCCATATCGTCGGAGAAGGCGGCTCGGACCGAGTACTGCCGTTGAAGGCGGGTGGTCATCGGCTCGTACGCTGGCAGCGCACGTCGGTGCCAGAGGGCTACCTGGGGAATGTCACTTACGCGACCGGAATCGATGTCACGGATGAACGCGAAATGTTGCGGCGCACGGTGCGCGCCGAGCGCCTAGCGGCCGTCGGAACGCTGGCGGCAGGCCTAGCTCATGAAGTGCGTAACCCGCTCAACAGTGCTCAGCTTCAGCTAGACCTTTTGGAACGGCGGCTCAGCAAGGGCGTAGTTTCAGTCGACGGTGTTCTTGGGATTGGTCGAATAGTCCGCGAGGAAATCCGTCGTTTAGATCAATTGGTGAGCGACTTTTTGGCATTTGCTCAGCCTCGCCCGCTAGCGCTACAGCGTGTGGTCGCAAACGAAATTCTCAGTAATGTGGTCGGATTGATTTCACCGGAGGTCCAATCTCTGGGCATCGAGCTGCGGACCGAGATGGACGAGGAAGCTGGCACTATTCACGTCGACATGCAGCGATTCCGTCAGGTATTTCTAAACCTGTTCCGAAATGCAATCGAGGCCATGAACCAGCAAGGGGTGTTGACACTCCGCACACATGGTCCAGATACCGAGGGCAATGTGCGGATCGATGTCGAAGATACCGGTCCGGGATTCTCGGAAGACCAACCCGTATTCGACGCATTTTACACGACCAAAGAAGGCGGCACTGGCCTCGGGCTGGCCATCGTGCACCGAATAGTCGCCGATCACGGCGGCACAATTCAAGTGGTCTCTCGACCTGGGCAGACCAGATTTTCCATCCTGCTTCCGCAAGATCCGACCCACGCTTAGCTTGCTTTTTGCGGCACGCGCGATTCTGAGCGCGCTGCGATTTAGGCGAGATTCGTCGCGAAAACTTTCAATGACCGTCTGATCGCGCGACAAGAACCGCTGTCGGTCCGCTGGCCAAGTCGCGAAAGCATTGCGCGAAGCTTGAAACTGACGCAACACTTGCGCGCCCGACCCTAGCACGGGTCCGCCCGCCAGGATTAATCGGGTGCTTCTAGCAGTTGCCCAGCGACCACAGCCCCAGTTCGGAGAGATGACGTGAGCACGAATGGACGAATTCTCATCGTTGACGACGAGTCGAATGCAAGAAATGCGTTAGCCGAGATCCTTCGCGAGGAAGGCTACGCTTGTGAAACGGCAGCTGATGGTTTCAAAGGCCTTGGGAGATTCGGGGAGTTCGAACCCGATCTCGTCCTCACTGATCTCAAGATGCCTGGCATGGATGGCGTCGAACTACTCACGAAGGTCAGGGAACGTTCGCCAGGACTGCCCGTTGTCGTAATGACGGCGTTTGGCGCGGTGGATACGGCCGTTCTGGCAATGCGCAATGGTGCCATCGACTATCTGACGAAACCCATCAATACCGATGAGCTGCTGATTGTCATCGAGCGGGCGATGGCCGAAAACCGACTGCGGCGCGAAACTCAAGATTTGCGCAAGCGCCTCGATGAGCGTTATAGATTCGAAAACGTGGTCGGTGCCGCGCCGGCAATGCAACAAATATTCAAGATTGCAGCCCAAGTTGCTCAAAGCCGCGCCACCATATTGCTTGCTGGCGAATCTGGAACTGGCAAGGAGTTGATTGCGGCGGCAATTCACCAGCGTTCCGGTCGAGCGTCGGGGCCATTCGTCAAGTTGCATTGTGCTTCCTTGGCAGAGAGCATTTTGGAGAGCGAACTGTTTGGCTATGAGCCAGAGTCACCGGGTGGCTCGCAGAGACAGCGCGAAGGACGCCTAGAGCAGGCCAATGGTGGGACGTTGTTTATCGATGAGATTGGCGAGATCTCTCCCGCAATTCAGATCAGATTGCTTCGAGTTCTGCAGGAGCACGAATTCGAGCGAACCAACTCGAATGTATCGATCCGAGTCAACACGCGCATCATCGCGGCGACGAATCGCGATCTTAGAGGCATGGTCAGCGATGGCAAATTCCGGGAAGATTTGTTTTATCGCCTCAACGTAATCAATTTGTCCCTGCCACCGCTGAGAGAGCGCGCATCGGACGTGCCAGCGCTGGCTATGCATTTTCTGAGGCGTTATTCGGAGGAGAATGGCAAAAAAGTCGATCGACTATCCGAAGCGGCACTGACGCGGCTGGCTGCCTATACTTGGCCGGGCAACGTGCGAGAGCTCGAAAACGTCATCGAGCGCGCCGTTGTTCTCTCAGAAAGCGGCGTTATCGAGGCAGAGCACTTGCCTCCGGAAGTCGTTCCAGGTCCCAATGTCGGAGCGCCGCCAATTCCCGGCTCTACGATGGGAGATATCGAACGCTATGTCATACTGACGACGCTGGCGGCTCAAAGCGGTTCGACGAGTCGCGCTGCAGACGTCCTAGGCATCAGTGTGCGAAAGATCCAATACAAGTTGCAAGAATACGGGTCGGCCCCCAAAAGTGGCGTCCCCGCCATCATTGGTCGAAACGGCGAGGAGTGAACTGCGCGCGACGGCAGGGCCCAAAACGCAGTCAAAGTGCGGACTCCATTTTGTATTTCGGATTGGTCGATTTAATGACCACCTAACAGCTCATGAAAGTCAATCTGGTCGTAGCTGGACACTATGATGTCCGCTAGCGCAAGATCGTGCGGCTGAAGCGGTGCCATCACCCGGGCAATTACCCGCATTCGAGCCGCATTAGCCGCGCAAACTCCCGCGGGCGAGTCCTCGAAGACCAAACATTGGTCACTTACGACACCCAATTCGGACGCTGCCAGAAGAAAGATATCCGGAGCGGGTTTTGCTTCCTTGAGCCTCGGATCATCGCCGCAAACGACTTTTTGAAATAGGCTGAACCACGGGTGAGCCGCGACCTTTAGTTCGTACATTTCACGCTCGCTGCTCGTCGCGACTGCCAGTAGAACGCCCAGCGAGTGAAGTTTCCTCACCAATGATTCCGCTCCCTCGATGGCCGTGCATTGGAGAAAGAGTTGCCTTAGCAGCACGGCACGGTCCCGCAGATACTGCTCGGGGGAAATGGGAAGGGCGAGTTCACGTACGAGCCAGGTGGCGCCATGCCAAGGCGAGCGCCCCATTACGTGCCGCTTGAGGTCCCAGGAATATGACTTGCCATACGCGCTCACGACGCTCTGCGTTGCCTGTGTGTACAACGGCTCCGTGTCGAGCAGCACCCCGTCTAGGTCGAAGATTGCGGCTATTGGCTGAATCGTCATCAGCCGCAACTAAGCATGGTTTGCCATCCGTTCAAGGGTCACGACTTGAATATCGCTGCAGTGGACTCGCTTCGTGGGCCTTGACCGGTTCTGCGATTTCGATGAAATCGTGCGCTAGCACTTGGCCCACCTGGTCGCTGGCCGTCACCCGCAAGATCCAAGGACCTGACAGAGGTGGTTGCTCGATTCGAGTGATCCAAGTATTGCCTTCGTGTGCCCACCCCGCATCAACCGTTCTTGTATTTACAGTCGCGTCCAGGACTACATCGACGGAATTCGGCAATTGTGCCCCATCCGGGCCGAATATTCTGACGGTAACCTTTACGGCATGTCCTGGCCAGCGGGGTCGCCTCGGCTCGAACTGGATGGTACTCGTGAGTGCGCGTGGCTCGAGTGTCAATGCCACTTCATCGCTTGCGCCTTGTTGTCTGAAGCGAACTGACAGTGGGTGTCCCGTCGGCAAGCCCAATGATTCTGGTGCGGGCCCAAAGAGCGTCCCGGAGCCATAGGCCATCTCCAGGCCTTCAACCTGTTCGAGGCGGACCTGCTGCAACCTGCCGAGTTGGGGAACTCCGTGATACAGGTACGTACCCTCGGGAAGTCCTACTCCAATCACGCGAATGGGTACCGCGTTCGAGGGCGGCGAGGCGATGCTAAAATGGTCGATGGCGGTTACCGTTGCCTTATATCGACCCACCTTGAGTTGCGGAAGTTCAAGTTTCGTTTGCTGTACATCAAAGTAGTTGACGGGTATCGGTCCTTGAGCGGTCTCTTGAATTAGAGCGACCCGGTAACTCTGCGCGTCGGGAACTGGGGACCAACTGAGACTCGCGGGCTCACCGGTACCGAGATTAAGCCTAAGCGCGCTGGTTGCCTGTAGTTTGGGTTGCTTCAGCAATTCGTGAGTCGCACCCCCAGGCAATTCGCGGCTTACGACCAGCGCCGAGCCGACGCGCAAAGAACGCCACTTGTCCGAAACCGTACTCGACAATTCATTGCCCGAAAGTGCAGCAATAACTATCCCCTGAGGCGACGCGACTACGCTGCATTTGCCGCCCTTGGAAAACGCTGCGATGTGCCTGGGAGCGCGCACCATCACCGCGTATATTGGCTTTTGGCTGGTATCGACGTCCACGTCGACCCGCCCCGTGACCAGCTCCACTGCGTAGGCGCGCGGGGCCAACTCTTTGAGGTGCCGAGGAACGGGCACCGAAGGCTGTCGAACCAATTTCGTTCCTGGCGCTATTGTGAGGCTAACGCCCTCGCGCAGCTTCACGACCTCGGGCGAATCTTGAGCAACCCACTCGGTTGCCGTTGCGTTCGAGTTGGAACCATCCGCATACGAGACTGCAGTTAAGCATGGAGTCGTTGCTAGGAGCATGCCTATGAGTCGGGCGTGATTGTGCGATTGGAGACGGATCATATGATCGTCACCTACGGCACAAATTCGAATTGACTTGAGTAGGCTTTTGCTATCCTACACTACGCCGGGGTGGTCGCCGTGTCGGCCGTTCGGAGGCGCGAATCACCATCGGTGAACGACGCACGCGTACATTGGACCTACTCGGTGCGGTTGCTGTTACGGGCTCAAATGGAGACTTTTCAACAGACTGCACGACAGCGGCCAGCAGAGCGTGATCACGCCGCAGCAGCGCCGATTGCAACAGCCGAATTCTCATGTCTTGATGCGGCAGGTGAATGGACAAGGATTTTGCACGCTGCAACAGTGCTTCCAATGAAAATGTGGAAGCCGCATTTTGGTGGCGTGACTCCAACCGCCCGGTTGCCATTGCCGCCACATACGCGCCGCGCAAATCAAGCCCCCGTGAATTCCCAGCTGGCGGTGTAATTGCGCATGACAGAGATGAGTGGGCGCTTGTCGAAGCCATGGCGATGTCGTTTGCAAAGTGGATGCCGCAATTGCGACACCCGAAGTCAAAAGCCAAAAAGTCCGAGAAAAGGCGCTCAGCGACGGGCCACATTCGGGGTAGGGGCTGGGCGCGACGCTCGGGAATGGTCTTTAACGGCATCTTTAGGAGGGTAGTTATCGACCCAATCTCGCGTCGGCCCATTGACGGTCGGTCAAGATGTTGACGCTCGCCACACATTTCGACCGCCGAGCCCCGACGAGTCGAGTAGGATGTTCGGGTAATCGATGCCCAAGAGATCGTGGAGCGCAAGTTGTGAGTGATTCGCCCCCAGTGTCGGTACGTCCATCTCCGAACTTTCGTGGACTGTACGCCGCGGCTGCACTGGTGTTGGTGATCGCAGCGCTGCGTGAAGCCTCCGGCATTTTGGTCCCGGTGGCATTTGCTGCGTTTATCACGGTGTTGCTGTCACCGGTGGTCAGGCTCCTGCGTCGTTACGGTGTCCCCGTAGCTATCGCGGTTCCACTAATTATCGTGATGCTGATTGCGCTTCTTGCGCTCGTCGGCAGCTTCGTGGGCTCGAGTCTCACCGCCTTTTCGGTGGCCATGCCTCGTTATCAGGCAAGGGTACTGGATATCGTTGCCTCCTTGACCCTTTGGCTGAATAGCCACGGCGTCAGAACCAATATGACCAAACTACTGGCAACTGTCGATACCGATAGGGTGCTGGCCATCGTTGGCAACGCGCTGACGCAGCTGGCGTCGATGCTTTCCTATACGATCTTGGTCTTGCTGATGGTCGTGTTCCTGCTTTTTGACGCCGTAGACTTGCCGGCTCGTTTGCGCCTGGCCCTGCGTCGCCCCGAAGATGAGTTAGAGCAGGTGCGCAAAGTCGCCAGCGAGATTAAACACTATATCGTCCTAAAGACCTACCTTTGCCTCACGACCAGCACCGTGACGCTCATAGTTCTAACAATCATGGGTGTGGACTTTGCTCCTCTGTGGGCAGTCCTGGCACTGATATTGGGTTACGTCCCCAATATTGGACCCTTCGTGGCAAGTGCCCCTCCCGTCCTTTTGGCTTTGCTTCAAAAGGGGCCCGGCCACATGATGATCGTGTTGGGGCTTCTTGCAACACTGCACACCGTTGTTGGCAATGTCATTGAGCCTCAATTGCTGGGGCGGCGGCTCGGCTTGAGTTCGTTCGTCGTGTTCGTGTCTTTGATCGTCTGGGGTTGGATTTGGGGCGCTGGCGGCATGCTGCTAAGCGTGCCGTTGACGATGACGATCAAGATACTTCTCGAGAACAGCCGTGACTGGCGGTGGTTGGCGGTCCTGATGGGTTCGGGTGCCGACTCGCAACGCGGCACCTCAGCCTCAACGTCGGGGCCGGCTTAGGTAATCCCCGAACATTGGGCAGCGCGTGCCGCCACGACCCCAAAAAAAATTCCACCGGGACTCCTGCCAGCCGGTGAAGCGACGCTTGCCAGCGCAACTTGGGAGTCGCGCCACAAATAAGCACGGCCGGGTCGAAACGCTCGTGATCGTTCGACCCGGCCGAATTTGGAGGGGCGCTGCGACGCGCAACCCCCAATACGGCCAGCTTAGCCAATTGATTAATACCAGCCCCCGATGCCGCACCTGTAAAGGTCGGCTCAGCACGCCTACGACAGGGCGGTCACGCTTTACCTACATTGACACACAACTTCTGTGTGCCACCCCAAAAGCCCGAACCCCTCACCGAGTTATAAAGGCGGCCACCCACGGATGGGGGGGACACCGAGGGCGCCGCCAGTGTGTACGTTAGCACATCACGTGCCAGCTGATATCTGACACGGTTTGAAGGGTTGCGTGGCTGCGGCGGTCACAATGATTGCACGTGTGCAAACAACGTTTCGGTTGGGAAAAATTTGGAGCACGCAACCTGCTGCCCAAGGGGTGTTGATGCGGCCCGAATCGCGTCTACCGTGAAGTCATTTTTCTGAATCTCAGTCGATGAATGGGCCGGTTTCAGGGCAAATTAGCCGGCATCGCCGGAACCGGGAGGCAACCCAATGCGACCCGGGTCACAGTTGTTGACAGGATCTTTTGCTTGTGCCGTCGTGATAAGGCTTACGTTGTCCAGCGACACGTCGAATCTCGATGGATCTTGAATGCTTACTAGCGCCCAAGGAAGCGCTGGGGGAATCGAGCCGCTCACCTGGAGCACGTTACCGTGGCTCGGATCGCTGTCTACCGTTGGCCGAAGGCCCACTACGTTACTCGTGACCTGGCTGATCGTTGCGTGATATTGGGAACCGGCGGCATTGTGATCAGTATATGTCCACCAGTAGCCGCCTGACGATATTGCGTTATTGTCACCTGTACTAAGCAGGCCTTGGTCCAAGGCAACCGAGGTATCGTAGATTGATGTTGCGCCCCCAACGGACCCTGCGCCGCCCCCGTTGCTAGTACCACCAGACGGTTGCCCATCGTTTGCCGAGCCGCCGACAACCGTCCCCCCGCAAGCAACGGCGTACAAAAAGTGGCAAAAGGAGAAACGCACGCGAAATTACGTCACCAATCTTGGTTTGCATCGAGTAAGGATTCCCTTCAATTGCCGCGTGAACGTGGGCCCACGGTTAGCGCATTCGCTGGGTGCTATTATGCGCCTTCAGGGTCCGAGGGTAAAGCTCGCTTGAAAAGTGCCGCAGCGACCCACAAATGGAAACTTCACGAAGGATTTCACTATTTGCGGGCGACAAAGTCGCTCGGCGATGCGGAAACTCTTTGCTTAGGCAACCTTTCCAACTGAAATAACGGAAGAATTTCGTGGGCAGTCGCGGTGTCGTCGCAGGCGCAACCCACAGACTTTGCGACCCACGCGACCAATTTCCGAGGATCGACACCACGTAGCCGCAGATCATGCAGAGAAAAGTCGTCGGCGCGCTTGGCCAGGCGCCTGCCCTGGTCATCCGCGACTAACGGCACATGGACCCACCGCGGAACTGGCAAGTCGAGTGCTCGATAAAGCAGTTGCTGCCGCGCACCGCTCGCAAGCAGGTCGTCGCCTCGCAAGACTTCCGTAACACCGTCGCGGGCGTCGTCAACCACGACGGCCAATTGGTATGCGGGAGATTCATTGCGCCGAAGGATCGGAAAGTCGCCGACGTCGGAGAACACGTCGAATGTTCGCGCGCCCGCGACGGCGTCATTGACCGTCACCAGACCGGGCTCGACGCGGAACCGAAGCGCAGCAGGCCTTCCGCTTTGCGCCGCGGCTTCACTTCGGCTCTGATAAAAGCCGCGACACGTTCCTGGATACCGCCATTCCGTTTCGCCCTCGTGCGGCGCGGTGGAACTCGCCTTTATGTCACCCCGAGTACAGACGCACGGGTAGGCGAATCCCTCCTCGACTAACCTATTTGCAGCCGCCAGAATTTCTTCCAATCCGTCGGACTGAAGTCGCGGACCGACGTCCCAATCCAATCCCAGCCACTCGAGGTCACGCTCGCAATCATTGATGTACTCGGGCCGGCAGCGCTCCACATCGAGATCCTCGATGCGGAGCACGACGCGACCGCCCTGACTGCGCGCGCTCCACCAAGCCAGGAGAAAACTTCGCGCGTGACCCAGGTGCAAGTGACCCGTCGGACTGGGAGCTAAGCGACCGACGACCGACATTGATGCACCTGATGAATCCGCGGCACTAACGTCGCACGCGACGCCGATTCAAAGAGTCGGCCGCTTTTTCCCGGGCTGCCGAGGGCTCGACTCGCCCAACGACGTACGCAACCCAGCCGGGCTGGTTGGAGACATGACGCCGCGGCCGATACACCGGGTCGTCGTCATTGTCGGTGTCGTCCCACCAGACTTCGACGTCGGCAAAGCCAGCTTCGCGCATCACCTCTTGCAATTCCGGCATCGTCCAAAATCGCCAATCGTACGTAAAGGCGCGGTCTAGCTTCGTCTTGTCGGAGAATTCGAAGTGAATGTGGTTGAGTATATCGTGCGAGATTGGATCGAAGCCGTCCTGATCCCAGGTGTACGTAAAACCGCCGGGGATACGGCGCGGCTCGAGCATCGGTTCTTGCGACTCCCAGCCGCCGTAAGCATCGATGATGAAGACTCCGTCCTTGGCCAGGCGTTTTCTGGCGCTGATAAAGTACTGGCGAAGGACATCGCGCGACTTGAACACCCAGTAGCTGAAGTTCAACGCGGCAATTACGTCATGTTTTCCGCGGGTAGGGTCCAGCACGTCGAGCTCTAACAATTGAACGCGTTTGGCCTTTTCGCCAAGTGGATTGATATGGTGTTCGCGTCCCCAGGCTAGCACCTCGGGATCGAGATCAACGCCAGTGGCCACGCGCTCGGCGTGACCGTTGACCCAGCGTGCGCAGAGCACTGCGGTGCCGCAAAAATCCTCGCGCAGGTTCAGTGCCTTCTTGCCGCTGCGCCGGTAAACCTTGTCGAATAGTTTGATTTCGAAATCAGGATCTTGAACCGACTTTTCGTAAAGTACGTATTTGTCGGCGGTGGCGGCGGTTAGGCGATTGCTTGCTTTCGAGCGTCGAGTTTTCTTGGGCATTGAGGGGGCGACCTTGGCTTCATCGAGCGCAGCGCAGGCGCCGCGCCCAAGTTCGATGGTCGGCCACATAGACTATGAGAGCGCCCGCGTCCAGCGTGGCAAGCGATACGTCCCAAAACCCGCGGCTCGAACCGATCAAAGTCGAAGGGCCCAGCCCCGCTTCGGTCATTGCCGAGAGGTGCAACTCCTGCGGCGCGTGCGGAGTCGCGGCGCTCGGACGCGCATAAAGCACGACGGCTTGCCCGCAGGCATGCCCGGTTGCCGTGGGCGCTGGATCCATGCCATTCGGGTAATTGCGCCAGACCACCTCTTGGTTTGGATTTTGGCTTTCACCCACTTTTACACGCGCCAGCCCAAAGCGAGATATGTCGCGTTCAATCGGTAAAAGGGCCCACGTGCTCGTTACGTCACTTAGGCCGTGGATACCTGTCATCGGTTGCGCCGAGCCGGCGATCCAGGCAATGAAATCGGGTCCCAGTTTGGGCCCGCTGGGAGTCAGTGTTATCGAGCGAGCGTGAAGTGGACTCATGCCCGTACGGCCCTCGAGTGAAAGCGCTAGCCAACCGGAGCCCTGCGAAACGAGAGCCACCGTGTTGGCGGTGGTGCCCTCGGGACTCAAGGTTCGGCTGCCCTGACCCTGCACCCACAGCCGCGCAATCAGCGACTGCGGATCAGTGGGATGCACGGCGACGTACGCGACCATAGCCGGGTTTCGTTCCGTCAATTCGCCTGGGCTCGATACTTGGGTATAAGCGCGAGCGTCATGGGCGAGTATTTCCCTGGGTCCGCCCTCTATTGATTGGCGCACCAAATTCGAGCCCTCGACCCAATAGGCCTGTTCTCCGATTACGGCGGGGCCCCGGGCCCTGGCGATGAACTCCTTGGGATCGGAATCGAGCGCCTGGATGGGGGTTGGGCCGGCGCGTTTGCCGCCCTGTGCTCGGTTGAGCGGCGCGAGTTTGAGGCCGTTTTCGCGCGTCACCATCACGACGCCCTGGGTGGCGGCAGCGGCGGGCCCCGCGGGCGCCACGTCGACGAGGTCATCCACGATCCACAGACTCTTTTCGCGCAAAGGTTTATTGCTTGAGTCCTCCGCGGGTTCGTCGTGCTCTTGCCTTTCATCGCGCTTGAGTAGGGCTTCGATCTTGTTTCGAGCCGGAGCATCCGCTCGCGTTATCGACGATGCCGACGGGACTGTCTTTTTCGCGGATTCGTTCGAAGGAGACTGACAGGCCAGGGTGAGGCCAAGTGCCGAAACGGAAATAAAGGAAAGCCTTGGAACTCGGACCCCAAGAGCCGCGCGTGCGGCCGGGACCCTGCGCACCCGCATCAAGAAGCAATCCCGGAGTGGCAATGGGGTTTGGGGCAAAACGTCGCCGCATATTCGCATGTTGGAACCTGGAAATGCTATGCCGGCCGCATGTGTACGACCGTATCCGGGCTAATTGGGGCCCTATTGCCCATTTTCGTGAGTTGTGCGGCAGGCGCGGGGCGCTCCGAATGCCCCGAAGTGCGTCAACCGAGCGCGGCCGGGCCGACCGCATCCGCGATGCCTGCGCCGGCCCCGTCCAGCCTCCCCAGCGCCACAACCAGTAATGACGAGTCCGCTCGCGCCGAATACGCCGGCTCCAGTGCCACCAGTCGCGCAACCGGTGCCGACTGCGGCGGCCGGGCAGTCGCTTCCAGAGCTCAAGGTGCAACTCGCGGGCATGCACATTGGTGGTGGACCGAACGACGACGTCAGCAAGCGTCCCTTCGTTCAGGCGATCGAAAACTCTTTCGAAGGTATGCGCGTTTGCTACAAGAAAGCAGAGGATCCGACTCGCGGCGGCACATTTGGGGTCGATCTCAAGATAGGTCACAGCGGTGGCAAACCCGAATTGCAACAAGTTCGGACCGCATTGAAAGGCGACGGTCTCCGAGAATGTCTCGAGAGTGCATTCAAAGAAATCACCTTTGGCCCTCCCCCCAAGGGTCCCACGATTGTCAGCGTGAGCGTGCGCTTCTCACTTGCTGAATGACTCGAACGGGCTGCTTGCCTCAAGTCACATTTCTAGGCGTTAGCGACGCGGGTCATGTGGCTGGTACTAACACGGCCGTGCTTTACTCGGGACGGGCGGTTGTCCTGGTTGATTGCGGTCCCACGGTTCCTCGCCAGCTGATTGGGACTCTGGGCGATCCTGAGGCGCTCGATGCAATCTGGATCACGCATCAGCACGCAGACCACTGCTTTGGGCTGCCGACGCTGTTGTTGTCGCTAAGGCTGGCTGGGCGAAGAAAGCCGCTTGAGTTGTTGGGCGGACCGGGCTCCTCCCGGTTGTTGCGCCAGCTGCTCGAGCTCGGTTACCCCGGCTCATTTCGCCCCGAAAAGTGCTTTGCGATCGTGTTTACGGAGCTTGAACCGAAAAGTAGTATCGAACGGTTCGAGTTGAAGCTTTCTACGGCACGCACCCAGCACCGCGTTGCCTGTCATTCATTGCGGATCGAGGACAACGCCAGCAGTGTTTGCATCAGTGGCGACGGTAAAGTTACGCCGGAAACCTTGCGCCTATTTCGGAGAGCCGACTTAGTCGTTCACGAATGTCAGTGGGCCGCGCGCGTTTCCGCTGATCATAGTTCGGTGGCAGAGTTACAACCCCTGTTCGACGAAGCGAACATCAGCCGACTCGCTCTCGTCCATTGCAACAACGACGATCGATCTGCAATCGCCGAGCAAGCCGCAAAACAATTCGGCGAGCGAGCCTGGCTACCGATGGACGGCGAAGTGTGCATGGTGTAAAGAAATTCCGCGCGGCGGGCCCTGCGACGAATCTCACACAAACGACGAAAACGCATTATACAAGGCCCTGGCACTCGAGAACCTTTCATCCGGCGAGATGGCTAGGGCGTGTTCAACCCACGAATCCATATTGGGCGGCAAATCGGGGCGCAAGCGCAGAAGACTGGGGCGTGGTGCCGACGTAACCAGTGTCAAAATCTCACTCAAGTCATCGGCCATGAACGGTGGTTTGCCGGCTAGCGCTCGAAAAATTATGGCCCCCAGTGAATAAACGTCGATCCGCTGATCGAGCGTTAGCACATTTCCCCATATTTCGGGGGCAATGTAACTGGGTGAACCTGCGACCATGCCGGCTTGCGTTACCGGGCGCATGCGAGTGAACTTGGCAAACCCAAAGTCCAACAGACGTACTTCGTCCGAGTCCAATATGAATACGTTCCCCGGTTTGAGATCGCGGTGCAGTATTCCTGCTGCGTGGGCTACTTCCAAGGTTTCGACGATGGGTATCAAAATTGGAATTAGATCGCGCGGAGTCGTAGGTGTACCGAGCACTTGGCGGTTTCTCAGGAATTTCTCCGAAATCCACGCCCTTTAGTAGCTCCATGACGATGCAAAAAGCCCCATCATCGGTCCACGCTTGGTGTAACACCCTCACCGCCGAAGTCCCTGTAAGGACGGTTAATGCATGAGCTTCGCGAAATGTGCGTTCGCGCCATTCGATGTCGTGGGGCGCCGGCTCCATCACTTTGATGGCCACCTCATCGCCATCTCTTAGATCAAGGCCGCGATACACGGTGCCTTGGCCACCGCTTCCCAATTCCGAGACCAGCCGATAGCGATAACCTATTACCTGTCCGGAACGGTTGGCTTGAACGAGTTGTTGCATGGCACGCCCTCAACCCAAAGATAGTGCGCTCATCCCGCTTGGCAACGTCTTCGCTCGTTTAGCGGGCCATAACTTTTCTAACCTCCTCAATTAGAAGCTTAGGCAGAAACGGTTTTGCCAATACAACCACATCGGAGAATTCACGCAATCGCGTCTCCACGCTTTCGCTAGCGTGTCCAGTCATTAACATCACCTTGGCAGTCGGGGCTTTGGCCCGGATGCGCCTTAGGACTTCGACCCCGTCAAGGTCCGGCATCATCACGTCCAGTAACACCAAATCAAAGGCATCGGGGTGATAGCGGTCTAGGGCTCCTTGCCCGCTATGACATAGTTCAACCTCGTAGCCACCCTTCGTCAGTGTCCGCCCCACCACGGAAGCTACCGTAATTTCATCATCCACTACCAGCACTTTGCCGCCGGCAGGGCTTTGCGCGGGCGCGAGCGGTAAGGGCTCCGTGTGAGGCGGTGTTTCCGACAGCGGTAAAAGTAAGCAAAATGTGGTGCCGTGTCCCGGTTCGGACGTCACACTGATCGAGCCCTGGTGCTCGAGCACCGTGCCTTGTACGGCGGCCAGCCCCATGCCGGTTCCCGACTCTTTCGTCGTAAAGAACGGCTCGAAAACTTTCGGGATGTTTTCCGCTGGGATTCCAATACCGCTGTCCGTAACGGTGAGTGCGATATGACGACCCGGACTTAGCGTCGGGTACCGCTCCAATTCTGCCGAGCTGACTTCGATTACTTCGGTGGCAAATCGAACCGAGCCGCCCTTGGGCATCGCGTCGCGGGCGTTCAGCAGCAGGTTCAACAAGGCATTCTGAAGTGCCGACGGATCACCCAATGTGATCGCTTGTTCGGTGCTCAATTGCTGTTCAATCGCAATCCGCTTGTCGATGCTGCGTTTACCGAGAGCAATGACTTCCGCAATCAATTCATGCAGATCGACCGGCAAAATACGCCGCCTACCCTTACGTGCAAAGGCTAGTAACTGGTGCGTGAGTTCCGCTGCGCGCCGGCCACTGACCAAGATCGATTCGGCGCAATCGCGCAATTCGGGATTTTGGGACAAGCCATCCTGCAAGAATTCGGCGTGACCGAGTATTCCCACCAATTGATTGTTGAAGTCGTGAGCCACTCCACCCGCAAGTTGACCGACGGCGCGAAATGTCTCGGCCTCCCGAACTCGCTGTTCTAATCGCCGACGTTCCGTAATATCGCGAACCACAGCGACTACGCGAGTCTCTTCGGCAATCCGCGCGCAGCGCAATGCTACCTCGACCCAAAAAGTGCTGCCATCGTGACGTCGTGCGAGCCACTCGAAGGCTTGTGGCCCCTCGTTGACGGCGCGCCTTATGTAATCAGCGGCCTTTACCGCGTCGAATGGAGCTGGGCTGTCCTTCATACTGTCGGGTGATTGACCCAAGAATGATTCTCGCGGAAACCCATACATCTTTAACGTGGGTTCATTGACGGAAATTATCCTGCCATCCTGAGCATCATGAATGAAGATGGCTTCACTGGTCGCGTCAAGAATATCACGCACGCTCTGGTGGGCGAGGCGCGCTTCGATGACGATTCGGCGTAGCATGGTGACCAAGTAGTGAACGAAGGCGGCGAGTGCCCCCAATAAAATGACGATCTCGACAATGTCGTGATATTGGATCTCGAACGCCGATATTTGTGGCGAGATAGCCATGCATCTCTGCCAATCCCGTTGCGACGACGGCGACCATGGCGATAACAATCACGGCTACCAGCCAGTTCGTGCTGAGCAGTAGACACGCCATTAGGAAAATGCCCGGGATAATCAACAATGAGTCATCCAGCAAGCCGTTGCCGGTGCTCATCGCGTATACTGTCGTCACGACCAGTGCCAGAATCACGACGACCGACGCGGTTTGGGCGTAGCCCCTGCGCGCCACCGGCAACATCGCGCCAGCGATGGCCGCGTTGCCGATCGCCAAAAACAACGTCCTTCTGAAATCGACTGCCGCCGAGGCGAGACTTAGCAATACCCCGGCAACCACCACCGTAAGCAAGACTCGCTTGAGCAATGGCCCTGCCAGGTCGCGCCCCAATTGCGCTTCAACGTGTCGCGCCGGCATCGGCCTTTCTCGGCTCGCGCCCCTAGCCAAGTTCATGTTCGCACCGGTCCATCGAAATTCCGCGGGGAGGACGCTACGACTAGCACTTTTGAGCCCAGTCCGACCTGGAAAAGGTTAGCTTTCCTAATGAGCCTTGGTATTCATCCAATCGGGCGGGTGCAAGTCGGGCAGTTTCATACCAGGCAGCGGGGGTAACGGTGCTCCCCAATTGGGAAGATCCTTGCCAACATGTCTGATGAAATCGTCATCCGGCATGGGCGGCAATCCGAGACTAAGCATGTCGCTTATCGTCAACGGCCTCAGACCACAACCTACGCCAATTTGCTTCACGACTTTGGCCTGGCCTAGGGCCATCGAGTCAGCCTCAACTTGTACGGCTACATCCACATTGCCTTCTACCGTCTGATTAGCGTGTTGTCCTACCCAATTGCCATACGCTCTGCCCAACTTGGACTCGGCTACCGCGGCCGCAAGGGCTGTGCAGGGGATATGTCCCTTGAGCTCGGCCCGAATATGTGAGGTCAAGAGTGAACTGCCGCGCGCCGCGGCATTCCCATTCAGTTTGAACTCGCCGGATGTCAAATGCACGTTCGTGAAGGTTGCGGACGTGAGCGCCCTGTTCAACTTCAAATGCCGACTCCAATCTCGTCGCATCGCCAAACGGGAAGCCCTGAAGCTCGGGCGGGTGCGGTGGAACGAAGCCCTTAATGTCGAGTGCCCATTGCCCTTGGTAAGCTCCTCGCACATCGCGGGGGACCAGTACTGACAGCCCGCCGTAAATCGATGCAGCCAAGAGGCTCTTATCGTCGATGTTGAGCCCGCTCTTGGCTAACAGTGGACCGAGCTCCAAGGGACCAAACGACAAATGCAATTCGTCGGCGTTCAATTGGTTCTTCCACCCGCCATGCAGCGTTATGCGATCCCACTCGGTAGCTCCGAGCCCAACCTCGACCGATTCGGGTTCAATATGTAATGCAGCGGATAGCGGCGACAGGTTGAATGTGCCAACCTCGGCATGCTCGGCAGTAATCGCAAGGTCATCGCCGATTGGACCATAAGGCTTCGCAATACGGCTCACCTTCACCCCATCGAGTTCGAGAAAGGGGGAGAATTTATTGCATCTTGCCACGTGAACTTGGCGTGCCTGATTTCTGGTTTTGGCAGCACGTCCAAGATCGTTTGCACCGGGTGTTTCGCCTGCCACGCTCGAACGGCAGCCAAAAGCATCACTGGCTGCCCGATTGTCCGCACAATTACGCCATCCATCTGAATGCGACTGGGTTTGAAGTGCGAAAGTCCAATGTCAACATTCTGCAAATAGGTCGTAACGCCTTCGACCCCTTCCAGCCGAGCCCTCGCCTCGCGCAGATGTAAGCCGCCGAGTGACACATCGATGTCGTTCAGTTCAAGGACTAGCCCTTGTTGCTTGGCCGTATCGATGAGTTTTCGTTTGCACCAATCCCCTGCGTTTGACCACCCCACGTACAGAGCTACACTGACTAGAGCGATTCCAGCAACCGCCGCAATGGCAGCCCATTTTAGCCCTGTTCGCGAGGGCTTCGACTCTCCCGGTTTCGACCTCTGATTCTCGCCCATCGGTGGGTAGTAGCATTGCTCGGCCGCCCCAATCATGGTTTTGTCGTCAGATGCCCAACTACCTCACCCCGGATGGCGCCAAAAAGCTCTCGACCGAACTCGATCAGTTGATGAGAATCGAACGGCCGCGTGTGGTTCGCGAAGTCGCCGATGCAGCGGCTCAGGGTGATCGCTCTGAAAACGCCGAATACATTTACGGCAAACGCCGGTTGCGCGAGATCGACCGCCGTGTGCGCTTTCTGACCAAAAGACTCGAGAGTGCGGTTGTCGTCAAACCAGGGTCGGTAGGCGGGGACAAGGTTCGTTTTGGTGCCCGGGTGACCGTACAAGACGAGCACGGCAAACAGAGCCGCTACCACCTGGTAGGCCCTGATGAATCCGACCCCAGTCACGGAAGATTGAGTTTTCAGTCGCCGCTCGGCCGCGCCCTGTTGAATAAGTGTGTGGGCGATATTGTCACCGTCCAAAGACCGGTGGGGGACCTTGAAGTCGAAATTCTAGAGATAGACTGGGAGTTGTGCTGAACAATGCTGCGGGTTTGTTTCGTATGTTTAGGTAATATCTGTCGCTCGCCCACGGCCGAGGCGGTGTTTCGAGAAATGGTCGATAGTGCCCATTTGAGTGATCAGATAGACGTGGATAGTGCCGGCACCGGGAGTTACCACATCGGAGAACAGGCGGATGCGCGTGCACGCGCCGCCGGTCAGCGTCGTGGCTATAAACTCGTCGGTCGTGCCCGACAGTTTAGTCACAAGGATTTTGAGAGGTTTGATTACGTTCTGGCAATGGATCAAGACAACTTGCGGTCATTGCGAAGCCTCGCACCCAGTGACGCGGCCAAAAAAAAAATCAGGTTGCTTCGCGCCTACGATTCGACAGCACAGCCAGGTGCCGAGGTTCCGGATCCCTATTACGGTGGTCCGGGTGGCTTCGATGAAGTCATCGACATCTGTGAACGAGCATGCCGCGGCCTACTGGAACAGATATCGAGTGAAAGAGGCCTCGGATGACGCCGGACACTCAGTCTCGCATCGAAGCTGCCTTGAGTTCGAAGATTATCAAGAAGACCTCGGTTTCCGGGGGTGACATCAATCAAGCCACTCGAATCGAATTGTCCGACGGCCGGCGCGCGTTCGTCAAATCGAACTTGGACGCGCCTCGAGGCATGTTTCCTGCTGAAGCCAAGGGCCTACGGTGGCTCAAGGACGCGGGCCCGCTTCGCTTGCCTGAAGTATACGCCGTTAACCGTGAAGATGCGACAGGGCAAGCTGCCTACCTGGTGCTCGAGTGGATCGAGCAGGGCCAACCGACGGCAAACTTTGACGAGCGGCTCGGCCAGGGGTTGGCGCAAATGCATCAGATGTTTGCACCCAGCTTCGGTTTCGACACCAATAACTTCATTGGATCCCTACCGCAGGATAACCGCAGCGAGCGCAGCTGGCCTGAGTTCTTCTGGTTGCGCAGGCTCGAACCCCAGCTGAAACGTGCAGTCGATGCCCAAAGGCTGGACGCCACGGCCGCCAGCGACTTCCAAAAACTCTCGAAGCGACTACAGCAGCTTTACTCCGTAGCCGAACCCCCGGCGCGGCTCCACGGTGACCTTTGGGGCGGCAACCTGCATACGGACGCAAATGGGATGCCCTGCCTCATCGACCCCGCCGTGTACGGGGGCCATCGCGAAATGGACTTGGGTATGATGCGACTATTCGGAGGCTTTTCGGCCAAAGTCTTTGCAGCTTACGCCGAATGCTACCCACTCTTGCCGGGCTTCGAAGAGCGAGTTGCCCTCTCGCAGCTTTACCCACTCTTGGTGCACGTTAATCTCTTTGGTGGCGGCTACGCGAGTAGCGTAAAGAAAATTGTCGCTCGTTACATTTGATCGAGTCAGGGAAAGTCCCAGCGCGTCAATGGGTGGGCTCACCCGCTGCGAGCAATGAACTCGGAGCGCCAATCCTTTGGACCGCCCAAGCTAAAGTCTCGCCGATCAGAGCATACTGCCAAGTCCCAATGATTTTACTCAGCGACTGAACATTGAATGTACCAAGTCCATCCATAAGTAACACTTCTCTTAGTTGGCGTAATCGGCGGCCCGCCAATACTAGTTCCTTGGAGACTTGAGCCTTCGAGCAGGCCATCGTGCGTACGTATTCGAGCCAAGCGTCGAGTTGTAGCCGTTCGAACGTAGCGTACGGAGGCGGTTCGAGTAAATTGGTCGCCGCCGCTCGATTCTGCAAGGAGCTTCGAATGATCGACAAGATTCGATCCTGCTGGGCTGACGGCAGGCGCGGCATTCCCCGGACCTGACGCAAGGCATCTGGCGTCTGCGGGAGACGATTAGCTAACGACCACAAGAGCTTTGCTTCAATTGTCCGGTTTCGCTCACTTTGACTAAGGCCATTGTACCAATCAATCAAGTCCCGTAGCACGAGCTGACCTTCGGGTTCCAGTTGCCAGGCATTGCGGAAACTCTCGACCGTAATTGGATCTGAAGATTCCGGCACTCCGCATAAGTGCTCGCGGCACGCATCGAGTACTGCTTGGTTACGCTCAAGTTCCACGATGCGCGACATCAGAATTTCGTACATTCGAGGCAAACTGTCCACGTCGTGGGCCGCGTAGGCGATTTGAGATTCCGAAAGTGGGCGGCGCGTCCAGTCATCCGTCTGGTGAAACTTGGAGCTTCGGCTGCCTAGCAACTTGTACGTCAAGTAGGCAAAAGATGTGGCAGGTTCCGGGCTAATAAGCCCCCACGCGATTTGTGTGTCGAAAAGCTTTGGAACGTTAGCAATCCGCAAAGCAGAAAGCAGCAAGGGTATATCTTGATGGGCACCGTGCAGTACCCAGGTCGAGTCGGGGTGGCCGAGCGCCGGGGCCAGCGGACTGAGGTCACGTAAGGCCAGTGAATCGATGACGTACGTTTCGTTGTTTGTACGTAGCTGCAAGAGACACAGGGTTGTCCTTTCCGCGCGCGAATCGAATTCGGTGTCGATGCAGTAGGTGGCACCAACGGGCAATTGATCCACGAGGGAACTGAGCTGCTGCTGTCGGTCCACTAGGGTCAACATGGGTGACTGTGTTCGCCTGGCTTCGGCCACCTGTCAACCCTGGTAGCGCGATTCCACTAAAAGTGATGGGCCCTGAGGACCCGGCCGCTGCGCGGCCAATCGCACTGCTATCCTCATTTTCTCTGGGCATTTGCCCAGACCCAAAATCGCTTCGCGGTTTTCTAGTGCATTGCCGAAGGTTGCCGATAGACCCCAATCGGGCTCAACAAAGTGCGAGAACCCAAGGGTAGCGCCGGGTTTGAAGATTTTTCCCCGTGCGGGAAAGGGAAAACGGTATGGTACTTTTTTGATACCAGTTAGCTTAAGCGATTTGCTCGCGCGGTCGATGTCTCTAATAATAGTCAAGTCGATTGTGAATTCGAATTATCTGGGCGATTTATGTACGCTAGGCGACGCAACCCAACTCTAGAATTAATTCCCAAAGATCCAGTATTACCGCTGACACTGATTGACGTCAGGGCTAGCTGTTTCTCGTATCCTTGGCACCATCATCCGGACCTAGAACTGACATTGATCATCCAAGGTCGCGGTTTGCGCTATGTGGGTGATTCGATCAAGGAATTTGAATCCGGAGATTTGTGCCTGATCGGCGCGGGAACGCCGCATTGTTGGCTTTCGGAGCCGATTTCGGGTCGCCCCGTCCGGGCAATGGTCTTGCAATTTCCCAGTCATGTCTTCGGGAGTGGTTTTCTCGACCTCCAGGTTGCGCGCCCCATTCGCGACCTGTTCGAACAGGCTGAACGCGGTCTAACCTTGAATGGTCAATTGAGTAGCCGAGTCGCGGATCGAATGCAGTCGGTCTTCTTGCCACGGCGCAGTCCACTCGATCGGCTCGGGCAATTGTTACAGCTCTTGGCGGATATTGCCCAGAGCAAGGAATACTCGATTCTCTCACTTAGCACGATTACTCAACCCGAATCACCGAGCCAAGTCGCTACAATGCGTCGCACCCTCGCCTATGTTCATGAAAATGCGACGCGTGACATTTCGCAACGTGATGCGGCACGGCTTGCGGGGCTTTCGCCCGCCGGCTTTAGTCGCTTCTTCAGTCGTCATTTTGGCAAGCCGTTCGTCGCTTACGTCGCGGAAGTTCGCGTGGGTCAGGCATGTCGCCTACTGCTCGAAGATGAACTCGGAATTGCCGAAATTGCCGAGCGCGCCGGGTTCAATAATCTGGCCAACTTCAACCGCAGATTTCGACTTCTGAAAGGGGTTACTCCCAGTGAATACCGCCGAATGGCACGCACGATGAGCCCGGGCGAGTGAGGGTATATCCCCCAACTTATAGCGATCGAGCCGTCGGACATTTAGTTTCAGATAGGGCCGGTTCACCGCTTAGCTGGCTCAACTGTCGCAGAAAAGACCGCGGAATATACCGAATATAGCCGATTTCGCAGGGCTTGGACCCCGGGGCCGGCAGCGACAACACAAATTCCCTTTTCGCGGGTTGGGCCCCATGCAAAAAGCATGGCGTCACGCCCCCTGGGTCCTGTTGAAAGTCATTAGCCAGTGAGGACAGTTCCGATGAGCACCGCACCGACACAGAACGCAAAACTTTTGGCTTGGGTCGAACGAGATAGCAAAACTCTGCCGCCCGAACGCAATCGAGTGGTGCGACGGTTCTGCGCAAGAGTACGAACGTCTCGTTTCGCTGATGGTCAGCGAGAAGCTGGCGACGCCTCTGAATTCCGAAAAGCGTCCCAATAGCTTCCTGTTTCGATCCGATCCGTCCGATGTAGCAAGAGTCGAGAATCGAACCTACATTGCGTCCAAGACCAAGGAACTGGCAGGGCCGACCAACAATTGGATTGACCCCGAGGCACTCAAGTCAACCATGACTGACCTTTACACGGGCTGCATGCAGGGTCGAACCCTGTATGTGATTCCGTTTAGCATGGGTCCGGTCGGATCACGTATTTCCAAGATTGGCGTCGAGATTACCGATTCTCCTTATGTCGTCGTGAACATGCACATCATGACTCGTGTGGGGACGCGAGTCCTTGACACCCTAGGTGCTGACGGTGAATTCATACCTTGCCTGCATTCAGTCGGAAAGCCGCTCAAAGACGGCGAGCGCGACAACGGAGTTTGGCCCTGCGCGCCGCTCGACAAGAAATACATTTCCCACTTCCCCGAAACACGCACGATTTGGTCTTACGGTTCCGGATATGGCGGTAACGCTCTGCTCGGCAAGAAGTGCCTAGCGCTTCGCATCGCCTCTGCAATGGCGCGGGACGAGGGTTGGCTCGCCGAGCACATGTTGATCCTCTCGATTACCAACCCGCAGGGTCAAAAGAAGTATGTCGCCGCTGCCTTTCCGAGCGCCTGCGGGAAGACTAATCTCGCGATGCTGATTCCGACGATTCCGGGGTGGACGGTCGAGACGGTGGGTGACGATATCGCCTGGATGAAATTCGGAGCTGACGGACGACTATACGCGATTAATCCCGAAGCGGGCTTCTTTGGAGTCGCGCCTGGAACATCGGATCAGTCGAATCCCAACGCGATGAAGTCCATCGAGCGAAACACGATATTCACGAACGTCGGCCTAACTACCGATGGCGACGTTTGGTGGGAAGGCATCGGTTACTCGGCGCCTGGCAAGTTGACGGACTGGACCGGAAAATCTTGGGAAAGCGGCAAGAGTGACAAGCTCGCCGCCCACGCCAACGCTCGTTTTACGGCACCTGCCGCCCAATGCCCCGTGATCGCCAAGGAATGGGAGGATCCCAATGGGGTTCCGATTAGCGCAATTCTCTTCGGTGGCAGACGTCCAAGCACGGTGCCACTGGTATTCCAATCCTTCGACTGGAACCACGGGGTGTTTCTTGGTTCCGTTGTGGGTTCGGAGGTAACCGCAGCTGCGCTCGATCTTACCGAAGGTACCGTGCGTCGTGATCCCTTCGCGATGCTGCCGTTTTGCGGCTACAACATGGGTGACTACTTCCAGCATTGGGTGAATATTGGAACTAGGTCGAGTGCCGCAAATCTGCCCAAGATATTCTGCGTCAATTGGTTCCGAAAAACCGACAATGGCAAGTGGCTCTGGCCGGGGTACGGTGACAATAGTCGCGTTCTCAAGTGGGTCTTCGAGCGTTGCGAGGGGACCGGTGCCGCCGAAAAGACTGCCATCGGCTATATGCCGCCGGTCAATGCCATTGATCGCGGCGGCCTGAGTGGCGTTAGCGACGACGACATGAATGCATTACTGTCGGTGGATCGCGACGAATGGCTCAAGGAAATCGAGCTCATCAAAGAGCACTATGGCAAATTCGGCGATAAGCTGCCGACGGCCCTCAGCGATCAGCTGTCTGCTTTGCAGCAGCGGCTAGCGTCGGCGTAGTCAATACACCGGCAACACGTGATTGATGACCATGAAGGTCACGAGCGCAAACAGTGCGGCCGCTTCGGCGCATTGACGCAGCCTAGACGCCGGCAGGGAAAACCTCGGTAGGCTCATTGGCATTGCGGCTGCGTAGGCGACCCACAGTATCGCCGGGCTCATGTATTTGGCTTTGAACACGCGCCAGCCCCAGATGGGATACTTCCAGGCGAAAGCAAGCGCGCCGATCGTGAATAGTATCGTTGTCACGACCAGTACCCAACCAAGCTGGCGCCAGTCTTTGGGGCCAAATCTTGGGCCCAAAAGGAAGACGAGCGTGCCGACGATGAGGATTGCAGGAAAGACGCGCACGTAGAAATTGCTCACCGTAAGCGATGGCTCAGTTTGCACACCCAACCATTTATCGCGCTTCCAGATATGAAACCAAATCGAGTGAACGAACGAATTCATCACCGGCCGTTTGGCGTCAACGATACTTTCGGTCGGAATTCGGAGCATGTCCGCTAGGAATTTTTCTGGCGAAGCGTCGCGTTTGGCACGTATTTGAGCTAGTTCATCGGGCTTCTGCCATTCCATGGCGGCCGGCATCCATTCGTGCTCCGTCATGTAATACCGCGAGTAATAAAAGGGTGCGACAATTGCCATTGCAACGACCGCAACGCCGAGCGGCAGCCAGGATTCCCTGAATAGTGCAAGCGGGCCGCGCCGGACCAAGATGATTGTGAAAGGCAACGCAAAGGCCAAAAGGCCATTGTATTTGGTAAATAGACCGACAGCGAGCAGCAACACGAGCGCTAAGAGGCGCAGTTGTATCCGGACTCTACCCCAAAATGCCCACGACACGGGTCGCCAAAAGAGTGACACGGATACTGCAAATGTAAGCATGTACCAGGTCAAAATGAGGCCGTCATAGCCGGTTTCGACAGCCAGCCAAACAAAGAGCGGCATTGAAAACCCACCATAAAGTAGCCACAGGCCCGGCAGTGAATATAACCATCCGATTTGCCGAAGCACCGCTCGCAGCCCGAAGAATCCCCCAATTAGTGCCAGTGTCAACAGTACCTGGCTGGCTGTTGTTTCATTGGGCAAGACCCAATAGATTATGCGCGTCAGAAGGTACGACAGAGGCGGATGGTAACTAGCCAACAGGGCGCGCGGTTGCGGCAATGGCTCGAACCAATGCGTAACGCGGAATACCTCTAGCCAAGAACCTGCATCAAAGCCCTGCAGCTGACCCCACGCGCCGTAGAGAACAAAGAGTTTCAAAACCACGATAGTGGCGCAGAGCAGTTGCTCGAGGCGCCTGCATTGCGCCGACCCGTGATCCCAGAATCTCATGCTGGAGCTTGGTTACCTGCTAACTAAGAAATCGGCACCGCGCGAGCTTTTCGCCACAATGACGGCAAACGCCATTGAAAAGAGACTCTAGCCAAATGTTCCTCCGTTGAACCCCCAAAGATATCCGGTCGCATCCGAGAATTCGATGTAGATTCGTGAAGGTTGCACGCCCAGTGACTTCGTCAAAAGAGCGGACAGCCGCGCGCTGATGCGCTCAGTCTGATCGGCTTTGAATTTTCCGATGTTCTTCACTTCTGCGTAACAAGCCGGTTCGAATGTGCCCGCAAAGGTCATGTCCGTACGTGGCACTAGGTTGGTCATCACGTAATTTTCAGGCTTTCCGATTTCTCGGGCCAGCAGGCTCGACAAGTCGGTCAACAGCTGACGAACGGCGTCGGCAGCAGGTGCAGGAGCTGAGCTGTACACGTTTATGAGTGGCATGCGGGCCAATTTACAATGAGGACCGCAGTCCGGTATGAAAAGATTGCGGCGAGAGGACTCGACAGGGGAGCCGGAAGGCCCCAAAGTGACCACGACTCATGGCAAACCCTGCCAAGCAGGCCAAAGGCTTACTATTTTTAGCGCTGTTCACGAGCATCGTCGGCTTTTCGATTCTCTTCCCGATCTTGGCGCCGCTGAGCCGAAGCCTGGGACTGTCCGAAGTCGAGGTCGGCTGGCTATCGACCAGTTACTCGCTGATGCAGTTCATCGGCAGTCCGTACTTCGGTAAGCTGAGCGAGCGAATCGGAAGAAAGCCAGTACTGCTACTTGGCGTATTTGGGTTCGCGCTCGGATTTGGCAGCTTCGGCGTAATCGCCTATTTGGGCCAATCGGGCCGCCTTCCCCACACCGCACTGTTCGCGCTGCTGGTTAGCGCGAGGATGGTCGGGGGCTTTCTCTCGTCGGCGACACTGCCATCCGCACAGGCTTACATTGCCGATATCACCGAGCGACATGAACGAGCTTCCGGAATGGCGCTTGTGGGGGCGGCCTTCGGCTTGGGTTTGATCTTTGGACCGGTGATAGGCGCCGTCTTGTCGCGGTTCGGCCTCTTGACACCCATTTGGGTCTCAATGTGTGTGGCCCTACTCAATGGATTGTTCATAGCCTCCTCGCTGCCAGTAATGGATCATCGAGTAATTGAAGAGACCCCGCACCATGAGGGTATGGTGCGGCGCACCTGGCCGATATTAGCGGTGGCATTCGTAACGGTGTTGGCGTCGGTTGCCATGGAGCAAACCATTGCATTCCTCTATCAAGATACGCTCAGATTGAGTGCCAAGAGCACGGCCCACACGGTGGGCATTGCACTGGGCGCTTATGGCATTGCGGCAGTTATGGCTCAAGGCTTCGTGGTGCGACGTCTGAATTGGACCCCTCAGACGCTGATGCGGGCGGGTGTTTCAATCGGGCTATTGGGGTTTGCTGGCCTGATCGTGTCGCGTAGTTTTGGGTTTCTTACTGCATCAATGGCCATTCAAGGTTTCGGTTACGGTCTTACCCTGCCGGGGCTCTCCGCCTTACTTTCCGTCGCTGTGGGCGATGGTGAGCAGGGCGAAGTTGCTGGACTGAATAGCTCGACTCAGGCGCTTGGGCGTACCGTGGGACCACTGATCGGTACCTCACTTTATCGCATCAACCCGCGGTACCCTTATTCGCTGAGCCTGCTCATGCTCATCGGGGTCCTGCTAGTGATTTCCTTGGGCTCCACGTGGCGTAAATCGAGCCTCGGCACTAGCAACCTGGGTTAGTTACTACGCGACTTGCTCGGTAGCGCGCACCGAGTCGCGGGAACGCTGCTGGGCGGCGCCTATCAGTTCAAACACGAGTTGCTCGAGTGAATTGCCCATCAGATCTGATTTATGATGTAGCGGCACGCCCAGATCGTCGGCACGCAAACCCGGCAAGCCCGAGACCACAGCCACCGACGCACCCAGTAGCTTTGCCGACGCGATGACGTCGTGCCCGGCCCCCCGATGCTCCATCGCCATGTCAGTCAGGACTAGGGTAGGGTGAACCCGCTCCAGCATAGCAAGGGCCTGCTGAGCCGAAGCAGCCCGGTAAACGAACGGAAAACCTAGACTGCGCAGTTGACGAGTGAGTGCACGAACGTACAGATCATCGTCGTCCACAATCAGGACTGCTTCTGGCCTCGATACAGTCACGCGCCGACCCTTAGGCCGAAACGCTATATCAACAGGGCGCAAATGTCCAGCAAATCGCACTGATAATCGGTGCAGCATTAGCGCTGTCGGCCGGTTGGTCTGGGCCGGCATCCGTCCACAGGTGATTTGTGACCAAACAGTTATCAAATAGAGATTATTTCCGGCTTAACAAGGTCCGGGTCCAGGAATACCTGTCTAATGACATTAAGGTGGTGAGTTGTACGGTTGTCTTTCCGAGACAGCCTTTCAACGATTGAGGTTTCCAATTGCACGACGTCGCCCTACGTCTCGCTGAACGAGTTCGACAACTGCGCCAAAAGTGCAGCCTAACCCAAGCGTCCTTGGCGGGACGCGCTGGAGTGACCGTCGAAACCGTCGCGCGTTTGGAAAGAGTGATTCGTGGGCGCGATTCTGCGAATTTCAATCCGTCGTTGGACACGCTGCTGCGACTCAGCACAGCTCTGGGAGTGGATGTATGTGACCTGCTTGCAAGCAAGGCACCGACGCGACAGCGTGACGACCGACTGACCGTGCTAATGCGAAGGGCGAGTCCCGCCACTGCGCAGCGAATTCTGAAGGTCGCAGAGGTTTTGCTTTCGGATGACGAAGTTGAAACGGAGCAGCGGCGGCCTGCGCGTGCACGTCACTGAACTTTTGACCATTGCCGCTGCACACCGCGCAGGTCTTACCCGCGGGGAACGCCGCAAACAACAAAAATACAAAGGCCGAGCCAACCCAGACGAGCGCGCAAAAGCCGCTCCCGCTGGTTAGTAATGTTGATAGGAATTCGACATCAAGCCCTCGCCTCGGTCAGAAGTTTCGCCCTCGCACGCAGAGTACCTTGCAATAGCGGCGCGAAACGCGGCATTCGCGGTCGGGGCGGTCGGGGCCCCAAACAAACGTCGGAACACACGTGCGGGTTACGAATGAAAATCTAAGGTCGAGGTTGCGGCCCCTTAAACATATGCCGTGACGGCACGTTCCAGTTGCGTTCGCGTGCGCTTTGGAAGCTGGCCAACTGCTACGACGTTCAGCCCGTCTCTCGATAGAATACGACGCGCAACCTCACGCACAGACTCCTGGGTTACCGCATTCACTTCGTTCAATCGCGCTTGTACCGTTGGGGCTAGTCCCGCCAGCCTCGCAAACCCATGGAAACTGGCCACTTCAGCGGGGTCGTCGAACATCTGTTGCAGTTGCCATTGGTGGCGGTTGCGCGCCATCGTGAATTCCTCTTCGGTTGGACCGTCGTCGCGAAGACGCACGAGCAATTCGAGGAGTTCCTTCAGCAGTGCTTCAGCACGCTCGTGGGCGCAATCCGCCGCAACCTCGACGACCCCACAGTCTTGCCAAGTCTCATAGTAGGCGCTAACGTCGTAACAAAGCCCTAACGTATTGCAGATCCGCTGGTAAAGGCGTGTGCTCATTCCATCATCTAGAACACGCAGTAGCAGTTCGATGGCGGCTTCTGCAGGGTCATGTTGCCCCGGTGAGCGAAACACAAGACGCAACTCAGTCTGGCTGGATACGTGCGAGATGAATCGAAATCGCGGTTCTGACTGCGCCTCTGGAGCCGCTATTTCTGGCCGCTTGCCAACGGGTTGTGCGGCAAAGCCTAGTTCGAGCGCAGGCATAATCGTCTTTAGTTGCGTAGGCCCAGCCATGCAGAACACCGAAGCCTGCGTCGTGTAGCGGTCTCGATGGTGAGTCCGTAAAGCCGAGACATCGAAGCGATCGAGCTCAGCAAGTGTACCGGTGATCGGGTGCCCAAGACTGTGCGCACCGAAGCACAGCTGTCGCCCCAGCTCATCGGCATCAATCAGCTTTCCGTCATCATCCAGTGATTCGAGAATCTCCTCGCGCACGATAGCCCGTTCGATATCGATACCGTGTAGTACCGGGCTGCAGAAAGCCTCGCAGAATAGCGGCAATGCTTGCTCTAGGTTTTCCGTGGGCAAATCTAGGGAAAGCATGCCGTGATCGACGAAAGTAGCGGCCTCCAGGCTTCCGCCTAGGCGCTCGAAGGCCTGGGCCAAGGCGTGCGGCGAAGGGTGGCTCACCGTTCCGCGATACAGCATGTGCTCGAGAAAGTGACTGATGCCTCCGAGTCCCTGTGGATCGAAGCGCGAGCCTACGCGCGTGAACATCTCAATCACGGTCCGGTGAACGTGGGGGAGATGTACGCCGACTACATCGAGCCCAGAATCCAATTGGGCCGTGACGACGTCGGGCTCAGCCTGATTGCTCAATCTTCGCTGCCTCTAATCTTGAGATTCTTATATTCGTTCGACACTTCGATCTTGCCCGCAAGGGCATGCCGAAGTCGAGCGACGTAATCCTCGAGGGCTGCCTGCCCCTTTTGCTCCTGCATTTCTCGGAGTACCTCGTCTGCGTGCTTGTCGAAGTCCTCGCGCAGCGCCGGCTCTTTGAGAACGAGCATGACCGCCGCGGGCCCTCTCAAGGTCATAATCGGGCTATCCACGACGGAACCGGGTTTGTCCAAGGCGAACACCCGCTGCCCGATGCCTGAATACGGCGAAAAATCCTCGCCCGGAGACCCGTCTTGCGTAAATGGCTTTGATGTTACGACCCTCGGCGCTTTGCTCGCCGACTCACTCGAATCGAGATCGTCACTCGAGGCGGCCTTCTTTGCGTCATGCGGGAGCAATTGTGCGAGTTGTAGCGAAAGTGTTGCATCAAAGTCGATGCCCAGCTTCGCGCTCTTGATCAAGTTCTCGGCCAGAGCCCTGGCCCCTTCATCCGCGATTGCCCGCGCCCCTTGGCGGCGTGCAATACTCAGGCGGCCTGCGCTTTCGACGTCTGATTCAGCCAATACGCCATCCGAGCGCACGATGTAAAAACCATGCGTCGTTTCAATAACGGGCGAGACCTGTCGCGGCTTGAGCCCGGCAATCGCCTCGAGAATTTCCTTGGCAGCGGGGTTGCTCGATTCCGTCAGGCAAACGATGCGCCCTCCCCAGGCGGCACTTTCGCTCTGGCTGACCTGGCGCGCAACGCGCTCGAAATCCTCTTTACCCTTGGTGATTCGCGTGTAGGCCGCGTCGATCTTCTTGCGTAAATCGACTTTAGCCTGATCCGTCACTTCAGCATCGAACGGAATCGCAATTTCACTCACGAGTGGGCATCCGGCGACGATATGCTCTTTTTCGGTCTTGAAAGCCTCATCGACGGTTTCTTTGTTTTTGTCGGCCCACGCAAGGAGGGCTTTCTCCGAAAGGTCGGCGACATTGCGCGCGTACCAATCGCGGTCGATCGTCACATAACGAATCGTTGCCTTCGACGCGCGGCGCTGGAACTGGGCAAATGCTTCTTCTCTCGATACGCGAACGCTGCTGCGGATGAGGTCCCGCATGCGCGCTGCAACCAGTTCCCGCTCTTGTTGTTCGCGAAATTGCTTCGGACCGCGATTGGTACGCAGGCGCACCTCGCGTTCGTACTTTTTAGTATCGAAGCGATTGTCCTGCGAGCGACGCACCGACATCAGGCGCATCAAAGAAGCAGACGGAGCGCAGCCATAGCCACGCCCAGCGGGTGGACACAGCCCTAGCTGAGCTCCCAGCGTCAACGCCGATGCAACCGGCAGCGAAACGTAGGCACGCCCTTGCATCAATTGGCCTTCGAGATCGTCTGGCCCAATGCCAATCCCTTCGCGCTCCGCTTGGCTCGCGAGCAATTCGCGCTCTACGATGCCTTCCAGAATTTGCTCGGGCAGTTTTAGTGCCTTGATTTGTTTCGAGGAAACTCCCGGCGGTACCACCAAGCCGTATGAAGCAAAGAAGTCTTTCGAAGGCACGCAGATCCCCGGCATCTTGACTGCGCAATCCCCCGTAATCTTTGCGTTAGCCGGGCCGCGCGCGGCGCGAAATTCGACAACGAACACCACTATGACGAGTGACGCCACGCCAGCAACGATCCACTGGCCTAGCCCACCGCCTCGAAACATATTCATCATGGGAGCGCACTCCTGAGGATCCCCAAACCAACGCATCCGAATGAATTGAGTTGGGGGGCGCGGGCAGATATCACGGAGGTACTACAAGGTCTAGAAGAGGAGCGCTTTGGCGGATATCGGCGGTTCAGCCGGCTGCTCCGCGAACGTCCACGGCGACCTTATCGACAATCAGGAGAAAGCGTAGTTCCTCGACTAAGGCAGCTATCGTATCGACGGGGCGCTGGACGCTTATTTCGTACCAAGTGTCGAGAGTTCGAGTTTTATCGCTTGGATCGACAATTGGTACAATCGTGCGGTCCACCTCTTTATAACCTCGCTCGATGGCGGGTTTTGCAACCTCGGCCGCTCGCGCAAACAGCTGAGTCTCAATATCGCCGTGAAAATCAGCTTGTTGCGCGCGTACCGTCAGACGGGCCGCCAGAGATTCGGCGGTAAGCGCCGACACGTTGCTATCCATGATGAGATTATCCCGTACGCGCTCGGCCAGAAGAACCCGATTTCCAATAGTGCGGTACACTTCGAAACCTTGCTCGATGAGCAGTTTCTTCAGCTCCAAAGGCGTAAGGGGTGAATCCATAACGATATCTATTAAATGACCTGTTGGCCGACCTTCGCCAATCTTCTGGCCGATTTGCACTTTGGCACCCGCATGCGGTTGTCGTCAAGCGCTGCCGTAACATGCCGGGTCTATTTCCACAGAGGGCCGCGTTCTGGTAAAGCGATAAATTGTGGCAGGACGTACTCCCGACTCCCCTGACTCAGGCGACCCGCCTCAAGCACCCGTGAGGCGGCGCGCCGCCGGCTCTCGTCTTCCCGCCTCGGATCGGGTCAGAATGAAGCGAGGCCAGCAGGAGTACATCGGCTGGACTTTGAATCTGAGCCGCGGGGGAGTGCGCATTGTCGTCGAGGACCCCATCGAACTGAAATACCGAATACACGGTGGTGCTCGGGGAGGACGAGCAAGAACCGCGTCCGGTCCGCGTTGCGTGGATTCAAGATGAAGCAGGAGGGCAGATTGCTGGCCTGCAATTCCTGGATGTCGAAGGCACCATACCGCCGCAAGATCCCCCAGATCGGGACGAGTGAGCGATCAGCTGTCGGCCCATCTTTGAGGCCCCCTCCCGAACTCGCCCGCAACTGGCGCCTGCGGCACCGTTTGCTTCGGACTCAAACATCGGGTCCCACCCCAAAAGTCTGCGCGCGCCCAATTCCGCCGCGCTGTTTGTGCCAGACAGGTAAAGCCTACAGATCACAACACCCGATCCCGTCAAGATGGGTATGATCTTTTAGGCAGTCAGCTTTGAGCTATCGGGAACTGAATTCCGGCTGAAAGCTGGTGGCTGAAGGCTGAAGGCTGTCAGCCAATGTGCTGGTCAGGTCAGGCTCATGGTTTTTTGACGGCGCGCTCAGTGCGGTGGCGCCGTGTGCGGTATTAATCGAAGGACGCGCGGTTGTTTGCGACTATGGTTGCATCGCAATGAGCCGTAGCGCAAAGATTCTGGGTCCACACGGGCCCTTTGCCGAACGCTACCCTCACTACGAGCCGCGGGCGACGCAAATAGAAATGGCCGAAGCCGTCGAGCGCGCGATCCTCGACGAACGCGTGCTCTTGTGCGAGGCGGGCACTGGCACCGGCAAGACACTTGCCTACCTGCTCCCCGCGCTGCAAAGCGGCAAGAAAGTCATTGTTTCAACGGCCACCCGCGCGCTGCAGGCCCAAATTACCAACGACGACTTGCCCTGGATTACAGAGGCCCTCGGATTCGAGCCCCGAGTCGCGACTATGAAGGGGCTCTCGAACTACATCTGTCGTCGGCGACTCACCGAGCACTATCAGAGCCGATTATCCAAAGCCAAAATTCCACGGAGCCTACGAATCATCGAAGAATTCAGCCAAACGAGCGACACCGGAGACATCAGCCACCTGACCACACTCAGCGAAAATGATCCTGAGTGGCATGAGGTTACATCGTCGAGCGACACCCGAATTGGAAATGGCTGTGCGTATTTCGACCGATGCTTCGTGACGCAAATGAGAAAACAAGCCGAACAGGCCCAGCTCGTTATCGTCAACCACCATTTGTTCTTCGCTGACCTTGCTTTGCGTGGGCCGCATCCCGGGCGAGTGTTGCCCCATTACGACGTAGTCATCTTCGACGAAGCGCACCAATTGGAGGACATAGCCACTGACTTTTTCGGAATAAAGATCTCGTCACAAGCGATGTCACGTATGTCTCGCGAATTCGAGCGCGCTCTCGAACAATTCGAGAGTCTCGGCCTTGGGTCGGACAAGCAGGCCGCAGCAAACCTGGTCGCGCAGTTACAAACTGCCATGCACGAATTCTTCGAAATTGCCGTACGTTCTGCCAAAGAGGGTGAGGGGCGGCGCGAGGTCGATGTGGAGGACCTTCAGGCCCAGGCGAAAGATGCCTGGCTGCGGCTGGATTCGATACTCGAGGCACTGGGTGCGCTCGGCGAAGTTGCTACATCACGACTGAAGGGTGTTCGGGGCGGCGCTTCGGAATCGCGTGCCTTCAATCTCAAAGATGCCATCGATATCTGCATTCGCCGAATTGCGGAGTTTCGCGGCCGCCTGCGGGAGTTGATGGAGTCATCTCGTGGTCGCGTGGTGTGGACTGAGCGAGCCGAGCGCGGAGTATCACTGACTTCATCGCCCGTTGACCTGGCTGACCTCTTGAGAACGAAAATATTCGAAGTGATACCGAGTGTAGTGTTGACTAGCGCGACGCTGACAACGTTGCCCGGCTTCAACGCAACGTCCCACGACAAACAATTCGAGTATGTGCGGCAGCGATTGGGACTAGTTGACGTTGTGGTTCCGGTCGAAGAACTCGTCGTGCCCTCTCCGTTCGACTACAAACGCCATGCGCTGCTTTATACGCCACGGGACCTCCCGGCACCCAATAGTGACGACTTTATACCGGTCGCCGCCGAGCGCATTCAAAGCCTAATTGCCCTTACCGGTGGTGGAGCGTTTGTGCTGACCACTTCGCTGCGGTCCATGCACGCCCTATACAAGCTACTGAGTACTCAACTAAAGGCGCCGCCGCTGCTTCAAGGAACGCTCCCCAAGTCAGAACTTCTTTCACGATTTCGCGCCGCGGGTAACGCTGTTTTGGTTGCGACCTCGAGTTTCTGGGAAGGTGTTGACGTAGCTGGATTCGCGCTGCGCCTCGTCGTCTTAGAGAAGATTCCATTCCTAGTCCCGAGCGACCCTTTGGTGCGCGCGCGCTCGCTAGCACTCGAGGCGCAAGGTCGGAACCCGTTTACCGAATATGCGCTGCCAGCGGCGGCAATTGCACTAAAACAGGGCTTTGGCCGCCTGATTCGCTCGAGCAGCGACAAGGGCATCGTTGCATTACTGGACGAGCGTTTACATCGCCGCGGTTACGGTCAACGCCTGTTAGCCAGTCTGCCTCCCGCGCAGCGCACGACTGAATTGGAAGACGTGAAGAAGTTCTGGGTATCGCTAAGTGACTAGCGGCTGTCCCTAGTTATTGTTGGATCATTTCGATCACTTGTTCGATGAACTCTGATGATGATACAGGAAGAGCGGAAGGTCGGAAGACGAGGGACAGCCGCTAGTTGCCGCGCTCACGTTTAGGCGGGGGTGCGGAATTGCTTGCGGCGCGAATATCCAACTTTCGGTATAGGGTCTTTCGGTCGAGCCCGAGAATCTGCGCTGCTAGGCTCTTGTTTCCGCCGGCGGCCTGCATCACTCGCTGAATATAGCGGTGTTCGACCTCGTCTAACGTGACGAGTTCGGATGGATCTTGGCCAGCCACGATGACGTGAGAGTCCTTATAGTTGCGGATCTTGTCCGGTAAATCTTCGACGGCAATCGTGTCGTAAGCCGTCAATGCTACGGCACGCTCCATCACATTTCTGAGCTCACGCACGTTGCCCGGCCACACATAGGACAGCAGCTTTTCAGCGGCCTTCGCGCCTATGCCCTTGACGTCTTTGCCGGCCTGCGTTGCGCAGCGCTCGAGAAAGACTTGAGCCAGCTGAAGTACGTCTCCGCCGCGGGCACGTAAGGGTGGAAGGGCCACGTGCACGACATTGATACGATAGTAGAGATCCTCGCGGAACAGGCCATTCTCGACTTGGGATTCGAGTTCACGGTGGGTTGCGGTAATGATTCGGACGTCGAATGTGACGTCCTGATTGCCACCCACCGGTCTTACCGTTCGCTCCTCGAGGGCTCGCAGCAGCTTCGGTTGTAGGGTTAAGGGCATGTCCCCAATTTCGTCTAGAAACAGCGTCCCCCCATGCGCCTGCGGCAAAAGGCCGACCCTTGCCGATTTTGCATCGGTAAATGCGCCCCGAACATGACCGAACAATTCACTTTCGAGTAGGTTCTCGGGTACTGCCGCGCAGTTGATGGCTATGAACGGACCTGAAGCACGCCGGCTTCGTTTGTGTAGTGCACGGGCGATGATTTCCTTACCCGTGCCGCTTTCGCCAGAAACAAGCACCGTAGCATCCGATTCGGTCAGACGTGTCAGTAGGGCATATATTTCGTGCATGGCCGGGCTCGAGCCCACCACGTCCTCGAAGTGTTGCGACTCCGAAACGGCCAAGCGCAAGCTACGAACTTCGTCGCGCAGCTGCCGGTGGCGCACCGCTCGTTCGATGCAAAGCGCCACGATGTCGAGATCGAATGGCTTGGTAACGAAGTCATACGCTCCTGATCGAATGGCCCCAACGGCGGCATCAAAACTACCGTAGGCGGTCATCACGATGACGGGTATGTCGGGCCGATTTTCGCTCATGCTCTGGCACAACTCGAGCCCTCCCACGGTCGGCATGTTGAGGTCCGTGACAATTGCATCGAATTGCTCGCGAGATGCGACTTCAAGAGCCTCGACGCCGCCTGGCGCGTACATACACTCAAAGCCGCGTTGCCCAAGCCCAGCGATCAGCAGTTCGCCAATTTCAGTATCGTCATCTACGATAAGTACGCGCCCGGACACGATGAATCCGAAACCCTATACCAAAACCTGAGCCCGGTGTGCCGCACTGGCCTAGAATTGTGACGGCGTCACAGGTTAGCAAACATAAGTCGCGCAGTGGCCACTCGTTCGGCCAATCTTAGGGTGTTTCCCGAATTTCCGGGCTTGGGCGAGGCGTTGGCCGCGGCAGAGGCCTGTTGCAATTAGGGGCAGCGTTGCTTTTCGCCACGCCCTTATTACGGCGCCGCGTCCCGCGGCTCCGGGCCAACGATTACGTAATCGAGCGGATGCGCCCGCTAGTCTGACATTGAGCGGCGATGAATCGCCAGTGGCACGTTAAGTGCTGAACGAGGGCGACGCATCAATCTCACAACAAAGTGACCGCGACATGGAAACCAAGACCGATCCGGCAGTTTTTCGCTACATGAACCAGGTTCAGCAATATCCAAGGGTGTCTCGCGAGCAAGAGGCGGAACTCTGTCGTCGTTGGCGTGACGACCACGACCGAGAAGCAAGGGACAAGCTGCTGAAATCTCACCTGCGTTTCGTGGTCGTTATCGCGTTGAAGTATCGACGATACGGCCTACCGCTTTCGGAATTGATTGCGGAAGGTAATTTTGGCCTATTTCACGCCGTAGACAGGTTCGAGCCCGAACGGGGTCTGCGCTTCTTGACGTACGCGGCCTATTGGATTCGCGCACATATCTTGAATACGGTGACTCGGTCTTGGAGTTTGGTCAGTGCGGGTTCCGGGTCGCTGCGTACGAGTATTTTCTTCAAGCTGCGCCGGGAAAAGGCGCGCGTTGTCAATTTGGTAGGCGAAGGGGACGCTGCGCATGACATCCTGGCCGAGCGTTTCAACGCACCACGAACGCAGATTGTCGAGATGCTGCAGCGCCTGGAGACTCGCGATTTTTCGCTCGACTCGTATTCCTCAGGGGGTGACATTGCGGCTCCGATTGACTCAATGGTAGCGCCCGACTGCGACCAGCAACAGGCGTACGAAAGCTGCGAAGGTAAGAAGCAGACACAGGAGCTAGTCGGGCTCGCCCTGCGCGCGCTCGACTCGAGGGAACGGTACGTCGTCGAGAATCGTCAGATGACGGACGCCGAAGACGAGCTGTCCCTGGCAGAAATTGGGCGCCGGCTGGGAGTGTCTCGAGAGCGAGCACGCCAACTCGAAACGCGCGCTCTCAGCAAGCTTCGGCGACGCATCGCCGAGCTCTCGAGTTCATGCCACATGACCAGTCCATTTTTGGGATCTGCGGCTTAGGTTCGTGGCAAATGGATGATCGACTAACAGGTGGAGCTGTGTCAGTCAGTAGACCGGTATTGCCGGGAGTGCTAATAATACTTAGCCTATTGGTCCCTCGCGGGTCCGGGGTTGGCTAATGCAACAAGAATTCCAAACGCCGTTTGCTTCCGAGTACCGGTTCGCGCTCGCCCAATACGTGGCAGCGCAGGACGAATCCAATTTGCAACGTGCGCGCGACCTCGGTGGGCTCGCCAATTCCCTCGGCGTCCTATCCCATGAATTCGTGGCTTTACACGCG
>CAWFUX010000054.1:0-221944 GCA_963819085.1 uncultured delta proteobacterium | reverse complement strand
GAGAAGATGTCCTCAATCACCACTGGCTCACCATGGAGGATGGTCCAGCCAATGATGCAATCGGACATGGCAAAGCGTTGGCCCTTCCATAGCGCCGCGATGGCATCTTCATTCACGTAGTGACAGCTATCGCCGTCCCGCAAAACGAATGTGGCACCATCCGCGCCCGTGAGTTCGCGCGCAGCATGTTGTACGACTTCGGTGATCGTTGGAACATCACGCGCGCAAGAAAGGTCCTGTACCACTTGAGCCAGTCGCTCCAGTCGGCGGTTCAGTTGCGCGACCCTGTCGGCCGCCTGCTTTGCCTCGGTAATGTCTTGAACGGTTCCTACCATTCGTAATGGCTTGCCATCGGCCGCCAACTCAGCGTAACCGTTACCGCGAAGAATCCGGGTCCTTCCGCTCGGCGATAGGGAACAAAACTCCAAGGCATCGGGAGATTGCCCCGTCATGCAGGCCTGAATCCATTCCCCCATAGCCTGCCGGTGTTCAGGATGTATTACATTCAAGAAGTTATCTACATGAGGAACGAAGCTATCCGGTGAAACATCATAGATACGGTAACATTCATCGGACCATCTGATGGTTCCTTGCGCGAGATTCACGCTCCAGCTGCCCACGTGAGCGATCCGTTCTGCCTCCGACAGCAAATGTTCGCTCTCTTGTAGCTCCTGTTCCTTGCACTTGCGTTCGGTAACGTCCGTCACGATGACTTGCACGGCAGGCCTACCCCTGTAGGTCGTCGGAACGGCCATTACGTCCACGGGTACGGTCGAGCCGTCCTTGCGCACGTAAACATCCTCGACGGGGTAGAGCCCAGTTTCGCCTTCGAGCATCCGCCGGATGCGGTCTGCGGCGGCGGCAAAGCCTGGGGGGGCGATGATCTCCGCGATAGGCGTACCGATGAGTTCATCAGGCGAACTGGCACCCAGCAGTTTGGCACCGGCCAAATTGGAAAAAACGAGTTTGCCTTCCGAATGAACTGCGATACCGACTGGGGCATAGTTCAACCAAAAGCCGGTAATGTTCCTTGATATCTGCTAGTTCCTCGGTGGCTCGCGTGCTCGCTGCGTGCGCGCGCAAAGCAGTAAGCCCGAATCCGACGTTGTGCGACAGCTGGCTTAGCAGTTGTTGTTCATCATCGTCAAAAGCATCCTTTTCTGCCGCATATATGGTGATTGCACCGGCCGTCTCGCCGTTGATTCGTATCGGCAAGGCAATGCATGAAGCGAAACCGTGCGCCATGGCCTGGTTCCGCCAGGGAGCGAAGTCTAGATCCGTCGCGATGAATCTGGAGACGTACGGCTCGCTAATGCGAATGGCTCGTCCTGTTGGACCACGACCCCTCGAATTAGCATCCCAAGTGATGTGCAATTGCTCCACGTACCCTTCGTCCATGCCAGCACTGGCTATTGGGCGAACCGTCTTGGCTTCATCGTGTTCAGCAAGGCCAACCCACGCCATGCGAAAGCCGGCCTGGACCACGATATCACAAAGTTGTTGAACGAAATCTTGCTCGTCGGTAGCTCGAAGTAGACTTTGGTTACATCTAGCTAATATTACGCGCGCTCTAGTGGTTCGCTTTGTTGTCTCGGAATGGCGTTTTCTTTCCGCGACGTCACTGGAAAGAATCAGCAAACCTTCAGGCATGGGTGCGAGACTGATCTCGAACCACCCCCGCAGTCCGTCCGGAAACACGAAATCGTTCTGCAGCTGTTGCGAAGTGCGCTGCGCCATGCATTCGCGAATTGCAGCAGCCAGCAACGTATCATTGATACCGGGATAGACGTCCATCATCGTCCGCCCCACGAGCCTCTCTCGGGTTGTGCGTCCTTGTTTGGCGGCGGCTTCGTTGACATAAAGGTACCGGTAGTCAGCGTCGATAATCTGAACGCCGATGTTCAAGTTATCCAAGGCTCTGCGCTCGAGGCCCTCCAATGCACCTGCCTGAGGCTTACTCACGGCCATCCTCGCCATTTTCGTCAACGATTGTCCTGCGTTGCGCTGGCTCCGTCATTCTCGAACCCCCGAATGTCCATCTCAACGGACTCGAAACTTCCCAACGCTCGTAAGCATGAGGCATATCTTCGCGTCCCAGTATCGCACTTCCGAGGCGAGAAATAGAAGAAGGAATCACTCGACGATTCAATTCCCGGGCACTGAGATTTCGACCCGTCATCGCAGGATATTCCTCAATGTTATCATGCCAACTAACTGGTACTCGGGGCTATCGGAATTCAAAGTTCTAGTGGATTGCTGGGCTAGCGGCGGGGAGTTAGTAGTCCTGTGTGGTTCCACCATATCCACGTTGACCACCGAGGACCCGCGCTAGGGCTTTCGGCCGATTTCGGCGTACCAAATTCTTCGACTCCACATGGCGCCTTCGTGAGCTGCCGGGTGTTCTGATCGAGCAGTTCAAGGCCAGATTCTCAGTCTCGAGCGAGACCATGATACCCACGTGCTTCAGTCAGAATTGACAGCTCACCATGGCACAAATGAGTTTGGCCCAATTCCAGCAACTATCGACTCAGCGGTTGCGACTCGTAGCTCACTGGACAACTGCTGCCCTGGCCGCCTTGGAACATACGTCCACTGAACACACGGCAGACTTGGGCGGCCAGTCGTACCCATGTCGAATCGCGAGACTTCGAAACGACAGCTCATTCCGCCACGAATCCTCTATCGCGATGATCCCCGCAATAAGCGCAGGTTGTCTTGTGCCGGTCCAAACAACCCGGATGTTTGGAGAACAAATTATGATTGGTAATGGACCAGGATTTGAGAGACGATCTGCAAGTCGGAGTAAGAAATTGAATCACTATCCCGAGACCGTCAGGCCGCACAGCCACTCCCTTGTTGATCGCGCACGCGCGTGGCGTATCGATGCCCCGCTCGCGAAGTGTGGAGTACAGGTGCAAATCTTGGCTGGGAGCTTCCAATCGGTGATTGGGAAGACGACACTCATTTTGCTAGTCGCTATTGTGTACAACCTCCAGTCGCATAAGACTTCGATCTTATGCAACGACGAAAAGATGGCATCTTGCAATCCAAGGGGCGACTGCCGTCAATGGGGCGACTTCGAGGGTAAATCACTAATTCACGGCCGTTACCGACATAATCAGCCGTTTGGTGTCAAGGATCGTTTAGGCGAGACGGACCGCGAATTTAGGTTGCGGTATGTCGTGTAATCCTACCGAGGTTAGTGTGGTAGAGGAAGGGCCGTTTCGCTGCTTGCTGCCAATGGTCTGCAGCACCAACCGGCTACTCGGCAACTTGCGCTTCTAACAGCAGGAATCACCGCCGACGTCACAGCGCTTGGGTTGCATGATAAGGGCAGAGGCCCGCTTAGATCAGTGGTCGAAGTCAATGGCTCCGGCTTGCCGCTCTTTGCGGGAAGATCAAAATGCATGCCATGATGAACACAATAAGCGCGGACGACGCCAAGTAGCGGCTTAGAGCCAGCCCTCCAGCGTTGAGCGGCTTGTCAAGAAAGTCACCAACCACCGCACCAAGCGGTCGCGTGAGAATAAATGCCGCCCAGAAAAGCACAGTGCGAGAAACTTCTGTCCAGTAGTAAGCTACGACAACAAGTGCCAGCAATGTAATAAACACCAATGCGCCTCCGCGATAGCCAAGGCCCGCGGTGTCGGCTGTCCAATCTCCAAGTGCGGTGCCCAAAGTTTGGGAAAACATGATGGTCACCCAATAGAACATTTCGCTCTTTGACGATCCTACGGATTCAACGGATACAGAACCCAATGTTCGATACCAAACGAGCAGTGACCCAATCAACAGCGTGAATAGCAGCGACGTACCACCCGCATAACCAATGTGCAAAGAGCGGTCGGCGAAGTCTGCCAATGTCGTACCCACGGTCGTCGTGGCTATAACTGTTGACCAGTATAGAAACGGATGAAATCGCCTGGCGGACACCTGGGCGAAAGCAACGACAATGAAAATAGCTGCAAAAATCTCAGTACCGACGAGATAGCCCAAGTTCATCGACATGGACACCGCGTCTCCACCGGTCTCGCCAAGCGTGGTGGCGGCAACTTTGATAATCCAAAATAGCAGCGTGACGGCCGGAACTTTGCTCAAAGTCTTGTCTTCTATATTTGTCACTGAATCCTCTTCAGGCATGGAATCTTTGGGGAGGGTTGCTGGGCGCAAATTGCTTCAAGTCCGGCTAGAGCTTAGACAATGCCTTCTCCGATTGACAACATTGTGCGGACGGCTCCGGCATAAGACACGCAGCATCGAATGTTCAGGAGGTCGTGACCAAGAGCGCCGGTGTAGTTATTGTGAGAGATGGGTCAACACTCATGAATTGGTCGCGAAGTCATGTAAAGTCGCCCCAGAAAGTTGATGCGTACGTTCCGGTGCAGATGGTATAATCAACGACGAAACCTTGCCTATAGGCAGCTCGCGTGCCTCCTGACGTGCCGAGGAATAGGACGCATGAATTGTGGCCATGCACATAATCGCGTCGATCGTATCGTCATTTACCCATTGCTGGGTCTCAATCGCAACGCGAAAGCCTTCAAGGAGGCTTCCAAACCAGTCCTTGTGACTTGCGTCCATCCAATCCGAAGGAATGATGCTGTTGATTCGATTTCTAGCTACCGAGTCTAACGGTTGGATGTTGGGGTTAGTCATTACTCTAACTTCATCATCCTCGACGGTGATGGCGCCCCTTGCCCCGTGAAGTGAATAGTGAACTTTGCGCATTCCGGCAGTCCAGGTGAGATTTGCAACGGCAATGCCTGTTGGGAATGTGAGCGTGCAACTAAAGTTGTCTTCCGTATCGTAATCACCACAGGTCGAAGTTTTGGCTGTGATGCTAGTCGGAAAGGCACGCATCCACTCAAACGCCAAATAGAATGTGTGGCTGCCGTGGTCCATTGCAATCCCCCCTGCTGAGTACTTGCACTCCCGTCGCCAATCTGGTCGCCACTCTGCCACACCTCGGGCATGCGTCGGACGAAACGTTTGAAGCGTGACCAATTGAATAGGTCCGATCAGGTCCTGGGCAAGCAATGAACGAACGGCCTTTACAACCGGTGCATGACGATAGTTGTGGCAAGGGAATAACACACGTCGAGCATTTGCCGCGTGAGTCACCATGGCCTGCGCTTGCTCGAGTGACGCAGCCAAAGGCTTCTCGCATAAAACGTGCAGCCGGTGATTAAGCGCGGCATTGGCAATCTCAGCGTGTGCGTAGGGCGGCGTCGTGATGTCAACAAAATCGAGATTGGAGGCTTCCTTGTTCAACAGTTGCTCCCAGTTGTCGTAGATGCGAGCCGATGGGTAAACTCTGCGAGCAGCCGCTCGTCGAGCGGCGCTAATGTCGGCAATAGCCACGATCTCGAAGTCGCCGGGGTTCCCGGAAGTCGCCGCATAACTGGGCGAATGTCCCGCTTCCGCGATAAAGCCGAAACCTATGTTGGCGCCTCGAAGCCGTCTTACCATAAATCACCGTTAGTCCGAAAAGCCTTGAGTGCACGTTGTTTGTTGCATTGGTATCGCATGTAATAGCTGAGCAGGCCCTTGACTTATTCAAGTCGTCCGCCTTACATGTTTTGAGGCGCGAACTCACCTATGCGGCCTTCACGGTACACTTTCTGGCGCTTATTGGGCCTTTTGCGGGTCGCTCCGCTTGGCCGTGAAGATGGGCCACGCAGCCACTGCTGACCTAAAGGCGTGATGGTCCATTGCCATATTGACCGCGATGCGTTCGTAACGCGCTCTAGGCATTGAGCGCGGCAATAGCCTCGCTGCTCGGCGGCGATCAATGCGTATGACAACTTGGGCATCGAAGTCGCCAATTGAGGACCATCGGCGATTGAGAGCAGAACCTCGCGAATCATCCGTTCGCAATCGATAGGCATTAAGCTGAGGTTCATTCGCTTGCTCATCAATATCGTTACTCGATCTGTCTACCCCCGTTCCTCCCGATCAGCAAAGTCTGTCGAAGGGTTACTCACTGTCGTAGCTGCTATCTAGTCAGAGCAAGGTCGCAGCTTATCCGCGTACACGCCCCTATTGGTAGATTGCTAGTCAATTTGCATTACGAGCTGCTCGAATTTCAGAGTAGGTTGGCCCCAAGTGCTCAACAGCAGTCTCACGGCAGGGGTGGCGGGTTGGCTGCATCGATTGGCGCTCGGGGCCGGAAGAAGATGCCTGCTTTCCACGATGCACTACCAGTGCCAAATATGACAAGTGAAAACTTGGACAAAATACACTTTCGAATCGGCCAAACTCCTTCACTTCGTTGAATGTGAAACTGGTTTGATTCGGTTGATGCCACACCGTTCGTCCGCTTCGCTGCCGGTAGGGCGTCTCGGCGCAACCGTCCTTGCACTGCACAGCTGGAGAGCCCAAGTTGAACCACACCCCGGTGAGCCAGCACCATTGCGCCGATTCATTTTTGTTCATGCAAGGCCCGGAGTCGTTTCTCAATGCCGGGGATTTTGAACACCGTTTCCACTCGAAGTTCTTGCGGCTGCGTTCGATGATTCAGTCAGACGTTTACTATTTGCGCTTGTCCGTCATTGCGTCTGCGCATGCCTAACGTGCGATCCATAACGGAAACAAACTCAAACTATCGGCCCGGACCGGGTAGGCTAACGAACCACAAATTCGTCGGGCGACCGCCTGTTTTTGACTAGGGCGCGGCACCTAACCCCGAATGCCATTCAGAATGTCTGAATAGGATGAGCATTGTCCGAAACAACCCTTGAAGACTTGATGTGTGCGTACATATGAGGTGAAACCGCGGCGTTTAGTAACATCTACCGTCGAGTATCGCCATCCCTATACTCGTACTTACTAAGGTTGACCCGAACTCCATTGCGAGCCGAGGTCTTGTTGAAAGTCACTTTCACGAAAGTCTATAAAGCCAGAAGCAGTTACGTTCCCGGTGTTCCACCAATTACTTGGATGTTAGCGATTGCAAGGCGCGCATATCTCGATGAACGGCGGATGAAGAAATGCCACTTCGAGGCTTGAGTCTAGACAATGGTTTGCCAGAACTGCAGGAAGTCAGCCAGGCCGCCCCTGACGGTTTAGGCGATGCCCCAGAGCGAGCCCTAAACGCTTTGCCCCAATGCCTTCGCGAGGCCATACATCTCATAAGAATCAATGGACTTTCCTTGGCCGAAGCCGCGGATGTGCTCGACACGACAAGCAGTGTGGTGAAATTGAGAATTCAGCGTGGATACGACACAATGCGCAATCAATTGGGAGCATTGTGAGCCGTTAGCCCCTGATAGAAAACCGTCTTCTGGACGTTCGCGGCCTTTTCGCGACGAAAGAGAGCGGAGAAGGATCATGGAATGGATCGAGGATTTAAACTTAGGATTGAGCGACATCGACGCTCAACACCGGTGCATTTACGGGCTAATCATTTGCACAGGGCAGGTGAGCGCGCTTACCGCCCGGGCGTCCTTGAAAGCATTGTCGAGCTTGAGCGGGTTACGCGTATCCACTTCGAACACGAAGAACGCCTCATGGTCGCGTGCAACTATCCTGACCTACCGAAACACGCGACTCATCGCTCTTGCTAGAAGTTCAGACCTATAAAGACAAGCCTGTCTTCGGTACTCAGCAACTTACTAGAGTTCTAAACAATTGGCTCACGTCTCACATTATGATAGTTGACCGACCGACGGCGATCTACATGCCGAATATCGCAATTGATCTCTCCCTACTCGACAGCAAAGCGGACCCTGCGCAGGCCGACACGCTGCTTATTGCGCGACGCCGCCATGCACGCAGGCTTAGCCATGCATTGTAAGCGCTGATGAGTGCGTTGCTCACTGGCGCGTTAGTGGTCCTATTGTGGAGTTTGGTGTGAAGTTTGAATCCGCAACTATTGAACACCTTTCCGAGTTTGTAAGTGGTTGACCTCGCCGTCGCAGTTGGTGGCGTACTGCCGATCGAAAAGCCATCCCCTTGCCAACACAGGCCGCAATCACCCGCCGAAGTTCACCGTCGTTCACTCAGACGCCAAACCGGTGGCTAAACTGGAGCCAGCCGGCGTCGGAGCGAAGTGGTGCGACTTGGGCGAATCCGAACCGCGACCTGGTAAAGTCTTGCTACTGGGTGAGCATGAGCCGATGCGCACTATTGATATCGATATTCAATTCACACCTAGAGGCTGCCGTGGTTGAGCACCAGTCAGGTAGGTATATCGTACGGATGCTTCTCGACCACATATCGTGAAGGTTGACTTGGATTGTGCGAGATTTAGCGGCCGACAATTTTCGCTTTTTTGTGCGTCGTCCTGCGTGCTCGCCGCCAAAATTCGCGGTGGTTCGATAAACGCAAAGACACGCTCGTGAACGCTTAGCAATAAATGTAGCCTCAACCGAAGCGCACACATGAGGGCAATCATACGCGATTGAAATGTTCGCACTGGAGTACGAAACTTTTGAAACTCTCCGCTCAATTACCTATCTGAACAACAAGGGCTTGCCCCGTCACCGCGAGGGATGCCAAACTTTGCGACAGAGGTTTTGACCTTTAGCAAATCGCCCTCGGATGACTTAGCCGAGCGTTAGGGAGAAGTTACATGCTCACGTATATTTCGCACGAACTGGATCTCAAGTATTCTTGCCCGATCACAGAAGCCGCGTTTGAGTTGCGAATTGCTCCACGAGTTGATTCCAATCAGGCCCTTCGCGAATTCAAGCTCGAGGTCGAGCCCAACGTAACAGTTTATGAATACTTGGATTGGCAGTGCAATCGTGTTCATCATTTTCTCGTTGAATGGTTCGCACAGTCGGGTCGTCATTACTGCCACGTTGTCCATCGACATTCAGTCACTCGCAAGCCGACGCGACGGTCTGAGGGACGATCTGACGAACCTAGAATCAGACCATCGGGTTCGAAACTTCACGCTCCCCCATGGGGTCGTGCAGTACGACCCTCGCATTGTACAATTTGCCGGGCGAATTGGTCTGAACACTGAATTGACGGGCTTTAAGGCTGCCGGTATCGTAATTCATCGTTTGCCGGAAATCATGGCGTTCAATCCCAACGTCCATAAGGCTCTCTGCGGTGAGGGCATCAAGACAATCCTTGACAGGGGTCAAGGTGACGCGCGTGATTGTGCGCACGTGGCGTTGGCTCTGCTTCGATCAATCGGGATCCCAACGCGTTTCGTGTCTGGTTATTCATTCAGGCGTGGACCATTTGCGCCGGACACCCACGCTTGGGTAGAGGCACTGATTCCGTCCGAGGGCTGGGTAGGTATCGACCCCGCACTTGGCCAAATGGTGGGGGAGTCATACGTGGCTTTGGCGACGGGGCGTAGTTACGACGAAGTGCAGGTGCAACGGGCAATATGTCGTGGGGGAGGCGTGCCACGCGTTAGTGAAAGGGTGCAGCGTCGAATGGCACAACCAGTCAGAGGAGAATGGTCGCCTAGAATGCCCAATTCTGACAAAGAGCTTGCGGCGTTCATGCATCAGAACCATGAACCCAGTGCTAAGAGTATCGAACAACAGATACTGCAAGTATAGCTGAAAGGTCGAGCTAACGGGGAGCCTAGGAAAACCTAAGCGGTTACCCTGCCAATTCACGCCGCAATTTTCGCCCAAGTTCGCCGTCGCTCAATCAGCCGTTGGCCAGCTGCCAATTGGAACGACCTCTGGCGACATTATTTCCGTTTTGTCGGGTTCCGGCTTCGGCTGACTGCGTCGGTGCCGCTAGCGGGCCACAGTTGGCTGGTGACACTCGCGGCATTGGCTTCTTTCGATAAAATCCGAACCCTGCCAAACTGAGTCCCAGCGTCAGTACCATTTGTGAATTGTAGTCGGGACCATTGCTTTTGAAGTGGCTGTCTAGCCCATAAAATGACACGCGCACTTCTGGCGCGAGATCAAATACCTGACAATCTCTGCATCGCGCCCAAACGCCACAACTTATCACATAAGTGAACTGCTCCAAGTCGCACGGCCGCGGGGAAGTGTTCAATAGGCCGCCGCAATAGGTAGTCACGTCAATTTGCAGTCGAGCCGCCAGTTGACGCGGACGTACCGCCAACAGTGGCCCCGCTAGAAACCGATGTGTTGGCGCCTGCTGCGAACGTGCTCCCGCCTAGGCCCGGGCTTTCAGTGATTCCGCCATCCTCCACCTGCGCGGCGCAGGCCGGGGAAGATGCCCAGGAAGACTCCAGCGGCAAATCGACTAGGCCTGTCCAATCATACAACATTCGGACCGCGATGTGCAGCTCTTCCAGCCTAGACACTCTCAAATCCGGCGCGTCCGTTGCCCGCAAGCGCGGCAAATTCTTTTTGCAATCGAGATGGTTGATTCACGACGTGCAGACGCCCTGACAGCGGCGCATGAGAACCTAGTCATTCATCGTAACATCAGGCCGAGTAACGTACATCGAATTCGGTCAAGACCGCGCCAGACTATGGAACTCGATTACCGCGCCGCTCGGGTCAGCCTACTCGAGTTCCGAACCCGCGACCTTGGACAAGAAGTAGTCTTGACCAAAGTTGTTATCCCAATACGTCACGCCCCAGTTGACGACATCGAGGTAAACGGCGAATCGAAAGACGCTAGAGCTCGTATCCAAGTTGAGCTCGGGCGTCCGAAATGTCCACACTTCAACCTCGGCGACGGGCGCGGCCACTCCCGGCAGTTTACCGGTGTATGTGGCGTTGACGGTCTGCCAATTGAGCCCGCCGTCCTTCGAATACACCACGCCCACGCGTTTGCTATACGCGAGATTGTTGACCAGGATATCACCCTGAAACCAGCTGGTTTCGACGGTAAAGCCGCCGCCGGCCTCGACGGCGCGCATCGCCGTAGCATTGTTCAACGTCACGTTTCCGCCAACCGTCCCACTATAGGTCAACCCGATGTGATAGTTGGCTCCCCCATTGTTATCCCAATAGGTGCTTCCGTTCACGATATACCGAATGGCAAAGTCCTCAACGAAGGACAAACCCGCAACCGAAGTGGTTCCAAATAGGTCATAATTGCCAAATGTTCTGACGAACGGCAAATTCGCAACCTGCCAGGCGCTCGTGCCATACGCGCTGTAGAAAAGGTCTACCTGTTTTGCGAAAGCCAGATTCTGAACCTTGACGAGCAAGGTCGTCCAATCGAACGTCATTCCCGATACCGCGTAGTTTGATCGTAGGCAACCTTGAGTCGAACCGGCATACGTATGCTCCCCTCGGACCCCATCAAGCGTGAGTACGGCGCTCGATGAATACCGAGGAGTACCTAGCGTGGTGCGCACTCCCGTCAACCCGTCGGAAAACCCATGGTAGCGCGGCATCGCGATGAGGCCCGCCCCAGGGATCATGCAGTTCCTCGGCGTTTCGATCCTGCAAGCTCTTCGGAAAGTCGCGATATTGTCTCGCTTTGGTGCAGGTCTCGAAACGCGGCGTCTTCAGACGATGGTTAACATTGCGGACTCCGTTACGGGTTCGGGACCCGATTCCGCGCCTTCAAATCGAGCCGCTCAAACTCGCGATTCCGCGCCGTCAAGACAAGAGCCGGCAGGTCGAATCGCGGGGCGTATAGACCCTAAGAGCAAGTCTTCCCCGCCAACAACGCGTTGCCGGGCAGTGCGGATGACCCGTTACACCGGGTCCGCGACACGCCTTGCGACAAACGGCGATCGCGTGGCTGGCGGCGAACGATTTTCCCTGCATCGGCTCCCGTCGAGAAATCGGACGGCGAAGCTCACGAAAATCGAGTCGAACGGAGGATGTATGCGCAGGTCGAAGCGAAACGCCAAAAATCCGAGCGACCACGAACGTCGCGAAGCTGACCAATGATAAGCACTGTCCACGACCGGCGATGCAGGCTGAAGCGCCTACGTCGAGACACCGGGGCCCAACAGCGCCAATGCGATTAGGATCAGCGCACAACTCAACGCCAGTGCAGCCAATACGAGTTTGAATCATCGGTATTGGCGTCGCAATGAACGACGACTCAGACGCATCGTCGCGCAATGCGGGTTGATCCGAATCTCGAACCGTTCTGGCAGAGGTCGTAGGCAGGCGATGGCCAGGTGTTGTGAACGCGCATTCACCCATCCTGGTACGGGTTCGCAAGCGAGCTTAGGCAATTCCGCGGCGCTAAAGAAGAACGCATTCCCGAGGAAGTGCGTTTCTAACGCTCACGTTGCCCGCAATACCTTATCCACCTCAGCTTCCGACTGGCGAATGTAATCCGAGCACCACCTGCTCCGAATGCTGGGAGCAAGTTGTTCCAAAAGCAAAATTCGATTGCGCTGAACCGCGATAAGCTATTGCAACTGCGCTTGAAGCGAACTCAAAAACGTTCATGCTGCAAAACCGCGCCTCAATCACTGCCGAAGTTCACCGTCACTCACTCAGACGTTAGCTCGTCGCCAATTGGACGCAGCCCGGGTTCTGCCAATACTCTACCGGGCGCCGATTCGCAGCGGACACGCCGTGCAGCAGGTAATCAGGGTCAGTCTCGATTGCTCGGTCCCATGCTGTCCCCCCCCTTTAGCGCGCGTAAAGACGGTCAATTGGGCAACCGAGCAGCGGCGTGACTCGGCCTACCGCGGCGAGCACCAGCTGGTGTCTTGCGCGGGTAACGGCAACGTAAAGAGCCCGGCACGCCCGGGGGGTGTCCGGATAGTTGTGTTCGGAACAATCCGGAATGACCACATAATCGAACTCCAGTCCTTTGACCTGTTCGACTACGGATACATGGACGCCACCATGCGCAGAGAAGCAACCGTCGAGCACGAGCCGAACATCAACGCCATGGCGGAGCACGCGCGACAGACGACTTGCCGTGATTGTGGAGCGGCAGATCACAGCGACGGATGCTCGACGATCGCGACGTAGCAATCTGCGCAGCTCGCCCATCAACCAAGTCGCCAGATGACACTCATTAAAAAATGGCAAGCATGGGACCTGATCCCCTTGTACGTAGCCGTTACCGGCGTCTCGGTTTGCCGTGGTAGGGTTCGTACCAATCAGATGGCGCGCGATCGCGACGACTTCACTCGGACAGCGATAGCTGACGGCGAGCACCGCCCTTTCGTAGTCGCTGTGGCCGAGATCCACCATGGTTTGCTCCCAAGTCGTGAAACAGGCGGAAGTATCGATTTGTTGATCAGCGTCACCTGCCACGATGAGTGTACCTCCCGGTGCAACGCTACGCCCAATCAACGCAAGTTCGAGCGGAGCAAACTCCTGCGCTTCGTCGATTACCAGAATGTCGTAGGTGCGTGGCTCAGTTGGGCGGCCCCGGTTTCGCTCGGCTCGCAGCCGATCTAGTTCGAACAAAACGGCGTAGTCCTCCGCGTCGATCGTACCGGCATCTTGTGTGGGTGTGCCTTCGTCGATCGCGTTTCCATCCAAAGTAATCAGGCGCTCCGGACCTAGGTGGGCATATTGCTCCTCGGCAGTCTGGCTGAACTGTACGCGCGTGTGTTCCAGAAGTTCGGCGATCATGTACGGAGCAAAGTGTGCCCTGGATGCCGCAGCTGCGCGCTGGATGAGCGTCTTGTCGCCAAACAGGTGCTGTAGGTCACCGTAATGCGCGCCCAGGCATCGGTTCGAGGTCGAGGAGTGTCTTCGTCGTCATCGATGCGTGCGGGTTTGCGCTTGGCCAGGGTCGCCAGCGCTGCTCGAAGCCCCGAGTCCCGCTTGAGTCGAGCCACACCACAGGTCGCGTCGCGGCTTTCGCGGTGCGGTATGTCTCGAAAGGCGCGTCGCGCCTGGCGCGCGGCCCATTTTTCGTAGACCCTGACCTCGACATCAATGCGAAGGTGTTTCAGCAGAGACTCGACCAATCGACACAGTCCTTCGACCGGGACAACGATGAGTCCACGCTGGGGCTTCGCCGATGACCTGAGCAAATGGGCTAGTCGGTGAAGCGCAACCGTGGTCTTGCCGTGACCCGCTTCGCCAAGCACGAGAACAGACCGGCCTGCGGGCAATTGCACGATTCGCTCTTGAGCTGAGTCCAGAGTGACATCAATCAGCGATGGTAGCCGTTGGCGCAGGCTTCGAGGACGAGGATTGAACGTTGCGCTCGCGGTCGGTCGTCGCTCCCAGACTCCGTTGATCCTCCGTGACAAAATGCCGTCTGGCAAAATCAAGTCCACCAGGCTGGCCCCGTTGAAAGCGACGACAGTAGACTCAAGCACGGTGACGAACATGCTGCGCTCTTGAGTCTGCAACCGAACGCGTTGCCCTTCTCTGCACGAAAAGAACACTTCCGCCAGGGGTGACGACTGCCAATCCACCACCAGAAGGTCGGGGATTGCGCGCGCGTCATTGCGTCTTGTCCGAATGGTCGTGAATAGTACGTCCAATCTTCGCCCCTCGCTGAGGATCCGCATGTGAGCCAAATAGAACGGCGTCGGGTCACGCGGAAGTAGGGGGGCCGCAAGCTCGAGCAGATCGAGTTGGGATTGAATTCGGACTCTGTCTGCAGGCTCCACTCGGCTGGTGGCGTCGTCAGATGTGACAATGGACTGCGGGGACTTGACCATCCGGGCTCCTGCGACGTTTGGCGCCCAAAGCGGGTGCGCGTGTCAGCAGTACAGCCATTAAAATCTCTGAAAATAAAGTCTACAAATCCTTTCCTAAGTGTGAGAGACTGTTTGTGTAAGTTGCAGGGCGGGGATTATCGAGTCAGTCTGCTGACGCCGCGCGAGGTGCACTGGTGACTGCGAGTGGGCGGCACTTGCAGCGGTCAGACTCAGTCGCTGTGACTCAGGGAGAGCTCGTAATTTACCGAATCACCATCATCTCAACCATTCGCGAACCGCCAAGACTCGAAGTTCACTCTCTAACGGCCGCCTCTGCCTCAAATGGCATCTCCGCCATCCCCATCGCGCTCATCTTGGCCACGCCAGATGAGCGCGACGACCTGCTGTTGATAGTCGGTGTAGGCACGATACTGCCCGCGCAGCCAGACTAAGGCCTTAGTTGGTGGGCTGCCCCCCGACACCACTATCGGACGCAAGTTGTCGGTACAGGAGTTTTGCGTCATCGCAGTGAAGTGCCAGGTCGCACCGCCATCTGTGGTGTTGGCGCAATAGATCTCATAGTGGCGCGCGTTATCGACGCTGCTGATGAGCGCTGAGCCAGAAATGGGGTCGGCATTGGTCGACAGGTATACGACCGAAGGGTCCGTGGAGTTGACGCTAACAAGGCCGCTGTAATCGTCTTCGGCCGCGTAAAGCCGCGTTCCAGCAAAAGCGAGCGGGTAGTCGCGCCAGCTCGCGCCATCCCAGCGGGCATAGCGGTAACGGATATCGTCCCCGCCCGAACCAGGCGGCAGCCCCGCCGATCCAACTTGCACCGAGTAGACCGCAACGGGACGTTCGGCACGGTCCAACACGACGTCACTCACCCAAGCAACGTTATCCGGATTGCCCAGAAAGATGAGCGTGCCTTCGCTCGGCGCGGCGAGCCCCTGCGAGAGCGTGCGAATCTCTGTGCCATCGGAGGCGTGCAACATCCCGTCTTTGTAGAAGATATGGTAAAGGCTATTGTTGACGTCGCGTGGGTGGCCATCGGTGTAAACTAGGTGGATCGAGTCGCGCCCGTTCGAAGCGTAACGAACATAGGGGCGCTGCGACGACGACGGGACATTGATGACTATGTTGCCGCTGGTCCAGCTCTGGCCGAGGTCATCGGATAGCGCGAAGGAGGGTTTCGGGTTTCCGTCGAGTCCGCGAAAGAAGTCGTAAATGCGGTCGCTCTCGGCAGAGAGGCGATAAACGTTGCTGTAGGCGAGGCTGGTAGAGTCGCTTGGCGCGAATGATTGCTCCGCGCCCCAGTGCAAAGCGTCGTCAGGTTCGGAGGTTCTAAAGTAGAACCTGTTTTCCACCCCATGCTTGGCATAGAGAGTAAGCAGGCGGCGGTCCGGGCGCGCTAGAAATACGGCTGAGTCGTGGTCGTCGAGGTCGAGCTGATCATGCAACTCTACGCTGTCGGTCACGCCACTGCCGAGGTCATGAACGATGGCCTCGACATCGCCACGTCGATTCGCGTCCGCGTAGCCCGACGCCACGGACCCCACGATGAGCTTATTGCCGGCGATCACCGCACGCGGCGATTCGAACCAACACTATCCGCCATCGTCCGAAAGAACGATGAGCGGCGTCGAGCTGCCACTTACCGTGTCGGGCGCGCCTGGAGTCGCATCAGTCGCGTCGGGCACACCAGTGGCGGTTTTGGGCTCGACACCCGAACAAGCGATTGCGGCAATGAAAGTAAGCAGAAGCCCGACACGAAGCCGGCTTGTTAAATCGAAGATTTTCACAATAAGCTCCAGTGATTCGGAGCGCGCCCCGAACCGATAAGAGAGGGCCCCAGATCCCTGCTGAGCCCTCTTGGGAGGCTAAACTACTTGATTCGCCAGTGCAAGTTCCGCCGGTTCTTGCCTTCTCGGGCGCGCATTTGCGCGCACTTTGCGTGTCATGGGGAATTGGATGTCGAAGTGTCATTTGGCGTGACGGCACGTCACCGACACTGGAACGTGCCACCGTGCCAGGGTCATAAACTACCTTCGATTGCGCAAAAGAAATGGGGACTAAGTGCATTCGGTTCGGGGATTGGCGAACAGAACTATCGGAAATTCCTCAGTCTCGCCCAGCGCCGACAACCGAGCGAAGTGCCATATGAGCCGGTGCTCACGGTGCCGGTTGCGTCCTGCCTTAGCGTTCGCTAGTTGACTTGCGCTGAGGAAAGGGCACGCAGTCATTGGCTCTTGTCCGCCGGTCACAATTAAATAACGCAATCACGTTCTTTGTCGCTCACTTTCATCAAAAACGCGGCGACGACGTACTGCATTCAAATTGGTGCGGACGCGACGCGCCAAACCTTGCTTGCCAAATTTGCGGCGACTTCTTAGTCGCGGATTCGGAATCGCAGTAGGTGCGAGCGCCTGCTGTAGCCCCAGCCGTGACCGGAGGGCGCATTGCCTCTCCACCTGCCCTGCCCGATTCTCTGTGTTCGCCAGCAGCAAATTTTGCGCGATCAGATTTCGCAACCGCGCACATTCACCCAGTTGCCAGATGACAGGGTGTCGAGCATCCGGCTGGCATCGCTCCGACGCGCCGACTTGCTTGAGTGCTGCGCGTACGAGCGATTCAACAACCCCTTGATATCTTGGAAACGAGACTCGCCAAAATCATGCTCGCATCGAATCAATTCTTCTTTGCAAATAGTTGTCCCGAACAGTGCCTGCCGTACTATGCACGCTCTGAAACTGGGAGGTGCTAATGGCCGCGGGGGTAAATGACTCGCTCGGTAACGCCCTAGGCGGTGATTGCAGGAACGATTCCGCGCAGGTCGGTAGCACTGGGAACTGCACCCGAAACGGGACCAGACGCGAACCAGAGCCCAAGAAAACGGAGCTGAACGCCGACCTGGCAAGCAGCAAAGCGGGTTCAGGTGGCGCCTTGAGCAGCGGCGGCACGATGGCTACCGGTGCTCCGTCCTGTGATGGCCGCTCTGTGCCCACCGGCGCGGTAATGGCTGAACCGTCAGAAGGTGACACGCCAGACGCCAGCAAGTCGGGATGCGGCGGTGCGGCCAGTCACGATGGCGCTATGGTTATTGGATCAACGAAAGGTCCGGGGAGACACGCAAATGATCCTCGCGATGAGTAAGCGCTTCTGCTGATGTCCCCGACCGTCCCTTAGTAACGTTGCGGTCTCGAAGTCTAGGCTTCGCGCCATTCGATTCCGCACAGAATGGCTCACGTTTTTAGACAGCTCAACCCACCTAACTGGCGGTCCGCCGCTGACAACGTCATGTCGTGCCCCGTGCGCGGGCGCCAGAACCACAAAAGCGACTGCAAAAATCCCTATCAATAATTGGTGTCCGAAGTGCCTTTTGGGCAATTGGGAGGACTAAAAGAAAAAGCACGACCTTCACGAACGTGCTCTTCTTCCCCCTACGTTGCCGGCAACATCTCACGGACCTTTGGCTTCCAACCTCCGAATGTAATCCCATCACCACCGAGGCCCAACTCTGAAACCAAATGAAGGTCACTGTCGGTCTGAACTCCGCTGGGACGGCGGAAGGCAAATCACGCCCCAATCACCGCCCAAGCTCACCACGCCCACTCAGCCGCTATTCGGTGGCTGAATTGGAGTAGTCTTGGGGAGCCAGCCGAGTTCGTTCCGCCTTACCGCAGTCGTAGATTGAGAGCTCTGCTGGCCAAACTGGTGGCAGATACCGAGCGAGGCAGCACAGCGTTCCGCGGACCCGTGAAGTTCACATTCGTCCAATGGCTATAACGCCATTATCCCGGGGTTAGAATGATGTTACGTGGTGCGCATTGGCTGCGTTGGACTTTTGCGCCTATTCCATTGGTGTGCGGCCAAGAACGGCAACAGTAACAAGCCGCCTGGTGCCAGAATAACGATGCCAAGAAGAATTGCGCGAGCCACAAAAGCCTCTATTTTCTGACTGGCTGAATAGCGAATGCCAGCTCCTCTAACTATAAGAACCAGCCCGAGAACGGCACCTGCCCCGGTACAATTTTCTTTGGAAACTGACATTTTTGTCGCTGATTTTCCAACCTCCTTTGCCAGTCGGTGTCGGAGCCTGGATTTCAAACTCTGTCACTTTGCCGAATCACGCCGTAATCCTAGTCCGAGGTTCACCGTCGCTAACTCGCAAGTTACGCAGCCGCCAACTGGAACAGCCCTTGGAGCTCAGGTACTTTAAAGACCGTCATCCTGCCAAAACCATGGCTCGATCGCGTTCCCAAGTTCTGCGTCGCTCGCTCAGCCGCTGCCGCGCTGCCAAATTGGAGCAGCCTGGAGAACTTGGGTAGTCGAGTGATTCTGTGTGGATGTGGAGTCGCCCATCTAATCCACTGACTTCAGTCGGGCCGGGGTCAGTAAATGAACGGCGAATAGTTAATGCGGCGATTACAGTTTTCATTGCTGGATGCCTGTGCTTTCCTTGCCGACGTGTTGCGGATAGTCTGCCTCGTAAACTTTGTTCTGTTGGCTATAAGTGGACAAGCACTGGGGGAAACGAAGGGCATCTATCTCGGCTATTCCAGCACCGCTGGCTGCCCATCACGCGCGCAGTTTGAAGCTCAAGTGCGTGCACGCACCACCCTTGCACAATTTGTCGACACTCCCGGAGCCGGTCGGTTTTTTACGGTGTACGCGGGTGTAAATGAGGGGCTAGCAGTCGGTCGGGTTACAAGCGGACACGGCGACGAGGTTGGAAGCGCAAGAGAAGTTTCGTCGTTAAATTGTGAAGATGTAGTTTCAGCGCTTGCTCTAATTGTAGCCCTCGCCATCGATCCGAACGCGTCGCTAGCTCCTGTGTTGCCCTCTGTTTCGGTCTTCCCATCCGAACCGCCGGTAGCGTCTTTAGCTACGCCGAATCCCACGAAGGATTCCCGGTCGGAAACAAGCGTTGCCACTGGATGGCCCAACCATCAAATCAGCCTGGTTTCTACAGTTCAGTCTCGCGACGTATCGGTGCAAGATCTGCGCAGAGCGCCCGCAATCGCTTGGACGGTGGGGGTGCGAACGAGTGGATCTCTTTGGTTTGGTTCGACGACTGTTCCGATGGCATCCTTGGCCGCGTCGATTGAAGGGGAGGACTTGCGTGCAACGTTTTTTGCGCCGTCCGTTCGGCTGTCGGCGGAACGCACCGTCAGCGCGACCTTGCATCCTCCATTGGGTGGAGGCGCCCAGTTTGCCCTCACGAGGGCTAGACTTGACTTATGTCCGCTGCGGGTGCCGCTTGCCACTTCGCTCGTTCTGCGCCCTTGTGCCTTTGGTGACGGAGGTCGTCTGACCGGAACCGGTCTTCGGGAGGGACCTGTTGTTGACGCGCTTACTCGGCAACGGCCCTGGGTGGGGATCGGCGAATCTGCGCGATTTCAGCTTCAGCTCGGAAGAGGTTGGCAGTCTGAGATAGAGGTAGGAATGATGGAGCCCTTGTGGCGCGACATTTTTGTCTTCAATTTCCCAGGGTCCAGGGCCCTGGGTGGGTCGCAGGTTGCTATCATTAGGGCACCGCTACTGATTCCTCGGCTGAGTTTGGGGATTGCCCTGCGCTTTTGGTGATCAGAAAGCGACTTGATTGTCACTACTCATTGTATGGGTGATTGGACCTTGGCAATTGCCGAATCTTCCCCGCCCAGTGTCATTGTGGGCGACCCATTAGTTGCGGACGAACGAACGCGCGGCCTAGTGGTCAAGTATTTTGATTTCGTTTGGCGAGTGCTGCGTCGGTTGGGGGTGTCGGAATCTGTCGCCGAAGACGCGGCTCAGGACGTATTTATCGTCGCTGACCGCAAGACACGCGACGTCTGGCCGCAACATGAGAAAAGTTTCCTGTTCGCCATCGCTTTACGTGTCGCCGCCGAGAAGCGCCGCGCCGAGCGCTTTCGGCCCGATCTGTTGGAGACGGGAGACTGGGCAGAGATCCCGGATGCATCGCCCGGGCCCGACGTATTGGTGGATGATCGCCGTGCGCGTGCCGTCATGGATCAAATCCTCGAAACCATCCCTTTTGAGCAACGCGTCGTGTTCGTCTTGTTCGAAATGGAAGACATGACAACGCACGAGATTGCTGAACTTTTGGGAATTCCGGTTGGAACCGTGGCATCGCGCTTGCGTCGAAGTCGTGAGCTGTTCTTTCAGGGTGTACACAGGGTGAGGGCGCGTCGCGCCCGGGCAGGTGCGATTTGAGCGATCCAGAACGAATTATTCGTGGGCCGAAGGGAGCCTTGGAAACTGCGCTCCTGCGCTCAGTTCGCCGTGATGCCCCTCCCGCCCAAGCGCGTGCGCGAACGCTTGCAACGCTCGGAATTTCAGCCACGGCCGGTACGGTCGTGACAGCCACAGCTAAGGTTGCAGGCGCGGTCGCAACGGCCAAATCTGCCACTACCACTTCAATTGCATTAGCGGCCAAATGGATTGTCGTTGGAGTTGGGGCGGCAGCTCTAACAGTGGGTGTTGCTCGTGAAATGCCCCAGTTGGTGGGCACGCGGAGCCCCGTTCTTGTGGGTTCGGGGCCCGCCACTCAAGCAGCTTCACCGGTGGAGGTCCGGAAAATTCTGGTTCCATCTGCCCCAGAAGAACCTGCTGAGCGATCAGAATCCGCTCCGCAGATCGCACCAGCCGTCCGGATGCGTGACAAGGACACCCTCCGCCATTCCAACGATTTGTCAGTGGTCGAGCAAACTCGCAGTCCCTCGAAGCTTGCCGACGAAGTGTCTGTCCTTGATCAAGCCAGGACGGCTGCCATCGCGCAAAATCCAGCACGTACTTTACGGCTGCTTGACAACTATCAACGGCAATTCCCGAATGGCGCACTTGGTCCAGAAGCGCAAGTGATGCGGATTGAGGCGCTCGTTCAGAGTGGACAATCCGCAACGGCTCTGCCAATCGCCCGTCAATTGCTAAAAGCCGCGCCCGCCGGACCCCATGCCGAACGGATCCGCGCGCTTTTGCCAATGGCGGAATCAACTGGGTCAACGACGATTGGGCGATCAAATCAGACCGACCACGCCACTTCGAAATGAGCCTAGTGGACGCACTTGACGGTCCGAGAAGGTGCTTGGAGGAACACAATGCAACAAATGTTGAAGTTCATTTCGATCATAAATATTACTATCCTGACATCCGCGTGTGGGGCTACCATACCGCTCGGAAGCGGTGATGCGGCAGCCAGTGGTGGCCAACCGGGCGCAGCCGGAGGCCAAGGTGGGCAGATAGGTAGTTCAGGTACGGGTGGTTCATCCAGCCTGTCCACAGCGGGGACAGGGGGCGCTTGTGGTGATCCGATCGTCAAGGCGAGGTTTCCGGCATGCAGCGCTGCCAGTGACGCGCAGAGTTGTGCGAACCTCGGTGGAACATGGGAAGGGCACTGCACTTGTCCAACTGGAGACACCGATTGTTCGTGCACGCAGGCGTCGGATTGTGCCGCTGCATGCCTAGTATTTGTGAATGGCGGGCAATCCACTATTTGTGATGGTGTAACCGTCGGCAAGTGTGGCGTGATACCGATGAACGGTTGCTTCTGCTTATTCAATAGCACGCCCGGGCTTTCGGTTCTTAGATGCACGATTGGCTGACCAATTTAGGGCTGCTACCTTTCGCAGGAGATTGCTTCGGCATAGCCAAGTAGCCAGGGGTCCTCGGCACCAAACGTTGTGAAATTCGCTGGATTCTCCGTGTGCTCGACGAGGTGCGAATGCGCCGCGGGTTTACTCGGTCGTGAGTTACGGTATACATATTTGACTCGGAGCACAGGTCGCCAAACTGTTCCAAGGGAAGCTATTGCACCCGGAACGAAGTGCGCTTGTCCGATGTCGATGAAGTCAACAAACCTGTAAGAATGCGCTTGGTTGATCGGCTCACGGTCGTTGGTTCCAGCGAAAGGCAGAAGGGTTTACAGAGAGGAGCGAAAAGAAGACTGCCGAGAACGGCACATCCATCGTTCCATGAATTGCATAGGTTAGAGCCAGAAATGGGCATCTTAGTGAAATGTTGTGGGAAACGCTTTGTACCGGTGACGCAAGTTTATCACTGGCACCGGGACTGACGCGCAATATTAGCGACGTCCCCATGGGACAGTCCATGGATCAATTGGACCGCAGAAATACGAGAATCCACTTGCTCAGAACAATCTCCTGCTGATACACATGAAGCACAGCAATTGTGGGCGGGTTTAGATTGCGCCCATTATGCGTGGGGAGCGGTTTTCCATGTCAAATTATTCGGCTGGTGGAAGCCACGGGCGTATCGAGTCGGGTGCAGGGCGCATTGTCTTGATATTGACGATTCACGTAGAATCGGCGCGAACATTTACTTCCAAACTTAAACACCGAATTGCATTGTGGCGTCCACCGCCCGGCACCCGGCAAGGCGATCGTCACGGGTGAAGTCGTGGCGCCTTCCGATCGCGAAATTCCGTTCGATCTCAATCAGAGAACGGTGCTGGTTGACGGTCGTGAGGTCCAGTTGACTTCGCGCGAATTCCTGCTGCTTCTATATCTACGGTCGAGACCCGGAGTGTGGGTTACGGCGGCCGAACTGCTCATAGCCGTCTGTGATTGCCCTGCACAGAAGGATAGTACGTTGGTGCGAGTACACATATCCTCGGCACGAAAGAAGCTAGGAATGGTTAATGACTTGCTGGAGAGCCGTCGCACGTTCGGATACCGTTGGGTCGGCTCTTGCACTCAAATGGAAGACGGCGCCTTTACGCAAACTTAACGAGACGAAGTTGTACACTCGGTTATGATGGCGTTCGCAACTGCTCTGTTTAGCAGTTGCTGGTTTGACAAACTGGAACGGGGTGGTTTCGGTTGGGTGTGATTTAGAGGAGAGGAACTCCAATAGACACACCAACGGCAAAAAGCGGCGAGCCAATAGCTGCGGTTCAATTTGAACCAAGCTATGGCCGTTTCTGGACCGTTGCGAGCGTCATTTCGTTCTTGGTCGCGAGCAACTGCTTGCCGCACAGGATCTTCATGCCTCGCTCGTGGAGAATGGAGATGGACGGTTGACAAAATCACGCATTAGGGAGGATTGTATAATGCAAATTAGACATTGTAGTATTGCCAGCGTGTTCGCTGTTTTACCGTTGGCATGTGCGTCGTCTGGGCCAGGTGACACCGACAACTTGGTATCAACAGTCCAGAAACTCAATGGTGGCACGGTCGGTGTAAGTTGCATGGCCGGACCTTATCAAAACAATTGGAAGCCGGAGATTACTGGCGTCGAGACCATGTGTTACAATTTTGTCAATGAGATTTCCGGCTATGGTTACGGTAATCTCAGTTTTTACTACGGACTGGACGACCAGAGTTTCTGGGAAACAACAGCGGACAACACGCCCGGTATAGGACTTGACACCGTTGATTTGTTCTTTACCGCCACACACGGACAGAAGGCGCCGCACAGCGACTGGATCAATGGAACGCCCCCCGACCCAAACTACGAAGCCACCTGGTCTTTGTGGAGCTATCAAACTTCGGCTCGGAGTATGTACATGAGGTTGGGCGATGGTTCGCCGGGGACCAGCATTTTTTCCACGTTCTCGTGCGAAACCATGGCGTTCGATGGGTACACCTGGAACAGGTACGGGTCGATCTTTAGTGGTGGCCTGCGCGCTGCCACTGGAACTGACCAGGTTACGACTTGGTGCAATACGACTGCCCAATTGAATCTTGGGGCAAACTACGCTTGGTATCTGGGCAACGGCTACCTGATTAGGGATTCGTGGGGCAATGCGTTCTCGGGCTCCGGTTGCAGCCCGCAGTATCCTTCAGTGATGTTCACCGGCAACAGTGACACGGATTGTACCGGCAGGCGCGACAACATGACGTGGAGCAACTACACCTATTTCCCTCGGCGGAGGGACTCAGACATTACCTATTGGTGCGGCTGGCAGTGGGACGGGATTTGAGCCGAGCAGCGGATTTAAAGGAGGTATCGTAATGGCGTATATTACTAAGAGTATTTCGTGTGTGGCAAGTCTAATGCTGGTCGCGCTGTCGGCCGCAGCCAGGGACCTACCGTATCAAACTACGGTGGCCGCCCAATCGGCGACTGCTGGTGTCATGCAGAAGGGTCAGAAAATCCTAAACCGGTTACCTGGACCGGGTCTAAATGTTGCGTTTGAGCGGGCACTCGGGCAGGTTCTGCAGCTGCCAGCCGTACGTATGTTGGGAGGTGCGTACGATCTCGTTCAGCGAGGCAGCGTGAGTCTGGCCAAGTCGCCAACATGGTCGCTTGAAGTGCGTGGTGACGGTGATTGGATCCGCTTCCGGCACAGCACGTACATCACCAGCCCTCAAAACCCCCCACGGCAGCTTTCGATGGCTATGTCGGACGCCGATGTGGAATCAGTGGCACGTAAGATTGTGACTACTGACTTGGCTCCCTTGGTCACACTTGCTGCTGGGGAGACGCTGCAGCCTTGGAGCGCGGCGAATTTTATCAGCGTAGTAGGTGAAGTAAAGACGGGGAAGGTAGATCGGGCCATCTATTCGACTCGCATCGTTCTCACGCGTGTCATCAATGGAGTACCGGTCCTTGGCGCCGGCTCAAAAGTCGCTGTGGAAGTTGCAAACGATGGTACGCTTGTGGGTTTCGACATCGACTGGTCTCAGTTGGTGGCTTCAACCACAACTACGTCCCTACTTAATGTTGAAGGCATCAGACAACGCGCCCAACAGTTGTCTTTCTCGTCGTTGGGTTCCACGCCGCTAGAAGTCGGATTTGAATGTGGTTACTATGACACGGGTGCATGGTTCGGGCGCAGTAGTCAAATTCAGCCCGGGTGTATCGTGGTTTACGAGGAGAGTTCGTCGTTGCACCGGCAAATCGCAGTCCCCGCAGGTTACACGGTGATCCAAGATGCAACCTGGGCCGAATCCGCAACGTTCGCAAAATAAGCGTTAGTAGGGTTGCCGATTCTTCATTCTACATATGAATGGAAAGGGAGCTATTCAATGATAGCGGGGGCGCACTCAGCCGGTGGATAGGTATCCCGCGTTGCGGGTGTCCTAAGGCTTGCTGTATCTCGGTTGGGGCGCGCCCCTGCAATCTGGGTGTCCCGGGAAGACCGTGAATAGGGCGCGCTCAGTACCGGCGAAATGTCGCCCCCGGTAGCAAGCCTCGCGCCGCCCGCAGATGGTGTGGGCAAACTCACGGCGGTCAAGGGCGCGCGTCGTATCCCTCCTGGTCGTCATTTCACGTCCGGCGCGCGTCTGTACCAGGGGCTCCCGGAAGCCGCGAAGACCCGTCAATCGGGATCCCGGACGACACACTCCCATGATGCTTTGGGAAATGGCCTGAAGGGCGGCAGAGTCATTTCATCCTCGCTGGCGGTTGCAATTGAGGATTTGGTTTACGTGGCGCGATGCAGATGCTGCGCGCGTTGAGTGATGCACTCTCAGAACCATCCGAATTGAACGGTGCCACCTACGACGGGCCCCGAGAGGTCGCTTGCCGAAAGATTTTGCATGTTGACGCCACCGACAAAGCGATAGCCGGCAAAGGCCCCCATTCTGGCCCAGCGAGTGAGGTTGATGTATCCGGTCAGCCTAGGCTCAGCCACGAACAGCGCGTCATGCGTCTTGAGGTGTCGGTGTTCGTCGTGGTTATCGTCGTTCCACGACGTGTCCCTGTAATTGACGATCGCAGCACCGCCGCCGCCGACCATCGCAGTGAGCGAGAGATTGTAAAGCTGCTTTGGGAAGAAGTTATAACCAACGACCAGACCACCATAGCCGAATTCCAGTCGGTCACCCGCTTCGTGGACCACGTTGCCGTAATTCTGTCCTGAGATCCGCGATGCATTGCCACAACCGATGAGGCCCAACGAAAATGAGTGTTCCACTAGCAGTGCGCCCCCGACACAGGCGAGGGCCGCATCCTTGCCGACCAGACGCGTGTATCCCACGCCGAGACCGCCGTAGCCGCCCAATTTGCTGTCAGCTCGGATCAGCGTTCGTGGACCATCGTCGGGTACCGAAGCGGGTTGCGGCGCATAGTTTGGTGCAGGACTCGCGGCTGCCGGACCAGCAACGTTTGATTGCGCTAAAGCGGGTGGTGCGGGCGTAACCTCGGGAGCTCGATTTGGCTCGGCCTCCACTTGGGTAGGCGATGCTGCCGGTTGCGCTCCGGCTTCGGTTTGCGCGGGTGCAGCGCGTGTGGAGTCCGATGGTGACTGAGCTGTTGCGAGTCCGCTGAGCAAAAATGTAGAGATGCCGAATAACGCCATAGATGTGCGATACGACAGGATGGACATGGTGCTACTCCTGATCTGTGACGCAATCGCGGTCCGCTCTCACGGCAACGCGGCTTGCGTATGCGCTTACTAGAGCATCGCGCATGCCACCTGAAAACCGGGCAGATACCCCATCAAACCCGCGATAGGTTGCGGCGGACAGATGTTCGCGCACCGAGCACCTGTCCGCGCGTCGCGTCCCATGGGCATCCCGAGCCGTCACGACAAATAGACTGTATGCACTTAATCATTCGAGGTTAACTGCCGCTCGCTCGCGGGCGCTACCCCTTTGCCAACCAGGGTAGCGCGTCCTGTTGGGCGCTGGGTCTAGGGACTTCATTGCGCCAGGCAAAGTCTGGATGAGGAGGATGTGATGTAGATAACGCTGAAACTTCATTAGGGACCTAGTGGGTAATCAAACCCACCCAGTCAAGGTTGACCACCAGCTGGAAGCGAGTCTTGGGCGGCCCGACGAGTGCGAAAGCGCGAAGGACGGTAGTCAAGCGTAGACAGCAAGTGAACAGGCCGTGTGATTGAGCCCCGTAATCTAGTGATTGTGAGAGCCGACGTATTTGAAGTAGCGGAAGGCAACAACCGATGCGCCACGAGGCGGCGAGACAGTGACCATGATGTGGATTGAGGCACCGACAGGACGCTGCGGGCGTCGAGGTGAAAACCGTCGGAAACGGCAATTCCCCCCATCTTCGGCCATCCTCAACGGTTAGGCGCAACGGACTCGCCGGGGTCTGTGAGCAGGGCATGAGCACGAAGGTCCCCCAGAAACCTGGGATATCCGAGCGTTTCCGTCGCGAACAACGACGGTACCGCGTAGCGAAGGGACAACCGACGCGAGGCTGGAAGAACGTTCGGGAGTCGGAGCACCCCATTGTACCGATGAAGCAGGGACAGCTGACCGAGCGACCCTGCGGAGGGAAGGGGGTGCCGGGTAACGGAACCGTTGGAGGGAATGATGAAAGAGACATTGGGCTCTGTAAGCATCTCAACGAAACTTGAACGGATAGCGAAAATGGCAAAGTCGATGCCAGGGGTGCCTCTGAGTACCCTTGCGCATCACATGGATATCGCGTGGCTCCATGCGGCCTATCGGCGCACCCGCAAGGATGCGGCGGTGGGGGTGGATGGCCAGACGGCAGCCGAGTACGAAGCGAATCTCGAGGCCAACTTGAGGTCGTTGCTCGACAGGGCGAAGTCAGGCGACCACTACCGAGCCCCGCCAGTGCGCCGAGTGTATATTCCGAAAGGCGGCGACAATACAAAGCTGCGGCCAATCGGAATTCCATCCTTTGAAGATAAAGTGCTTCAAAGGGCGGCTGCCATGGTTTTGGAGGCAGTATACGAGCAAGACTTTTTGGACTGCTCGTACGGCTTTCGACCTGGGCGCTCAGCACACCAGGCGGTGCAGGCAGTTTGGAAACAAGCGATGGACATGGGTGGATGTTGGGTCTTGGAGGTTGATATCGAAGACTTCTTCGGGTCACTCGACAAGGCAAAGCTCCGCGAAATATTTTGCCAACGGATACGCGATGGGGTGCTGGTGCGCCTCATTGGCAAATGGCTGAACGCGGGTGTGATGGAGGACGGATGTATCTACCATCCTGAAACCGGAGTACCCCAAGGCGGAGTGATTTCACCAATCTTGTCGAACGTGTATTTGCATGAAGTCTTCGACCAGTGGTTTGCAACTCAGATTAGACCGCGACTGAAGGGTCGAGGTCACCTGACGCGATTCGCTGACGATTTCGTCATGACGTTTGAGCGAGAACAGGACGCTCGTCGAATGCTGGACGTACTGCCGAAGCGATTCGGCAAGTATGGTCTGCGCATCCATCCCACCAAGACTCGGCTAGTCCGATTCAACCCGCCGTCGTCACCCTCGAATTCGCAAGGAGACGAGAGTCAACGACAGCGCAGTTTCGACCTGCTGGGTTTTACGCTCTACTGGGGTCGGTCCAGGAAGGGTACGTGGGTGGTACAACAAAAGACGATGAAATCCCGCTTTCGGCGGACCTTGCGCCACATCACGTTGTGGTGCCGGGAGAACCGACACATGCCAGTGAGTGAGCAATCCAAGACTCTAAGTCAGAAACTACGGGGCCATTACTCCTACTACGGAGTGACTGGGAACAGTCGAGCCCTGCAGCAGCTGTACGACCGAGTCAAACGCATTTGGCACAAATGGTTGGGACGCCGTTCCAATCGTCCTTTGTACTGGGATCGGATGCAGGCGATCTTGAAGGCATTCCCGCTTTCGAGACCGCGTATAGTCCACTCAGTTTACCTGCGCGTAGCGAAGCCGTGACCTGACGAGCCGTATGCCTTAATTGGGCACGTCCGGATTTGTGGGAGCCCTGGGGGAGCAATCCTCTGGGGCCACCCGGCAAGCCCATCGACTTGCCGGCACATGCCGCAATCACGTCCGAAGTTCGCCAGCGCTCACTCAGTTGCTATTTGGCGTCGCGCCGGCTATCGCACAAATCAGCGCCGTGTAGGCGCCGACGAAATCTGCGCAGCGCAAATCCACTCCTGACAGATCAGCGCACGAAAGGTTTGTTCCAACGAGTTGCGCGCCCGGCAAGTCGCTTCCAAAGAGCTTTGCATGACTAATTTTGGCGCCCGTGAAGACCGCGTCCCGTAAATTGGGGTAGGATAGGTTCACGCAATCATGTCCTTGACGCCCTTGGCAAATCGTGAGACCTTTGCCGGCGGATGTCTGTTCTTGTCTGATTCGAAAACTCGAGATTGCCAACTCGGTTGTGCCCGCCTGGATGCGTCAGGCGAGAGTGCGCAAGCGTAGAGCGTAGCCATCGCTTTGGCGGAAGAATCGCCCGATCCAAGCGCTCCGCACGCGCCCATGCAACGAGGGCTCAACGCGTGAACTCAGTGAGGCAGTGCTATGCTCCAGCTCGAACGAATTGGATACAATCCATTTTTTGCAGCTCAACTCGAGCTGCTTAATCAAACGAACCTCTTTGCCGTTCGCGTCGCGGCTGACGCGCGCGATCAGTTCCCAATTGTCGGGGCGAATGCCGGATTCGCCGAACCTAGCGGTTGACTTCGACTCGCAATCGAAGAGGGCCGCGCACTGCGGCCGGCCGTTGGCGATTGGCTCGCGGTGTCAGAATCCGGTGACCTTGCAACCATCCACTATGTTCTCGACCGCCGCACGTGCCTTCGGCGTCGAGCAGCGGGCACTGACGCGGGCGTGCAGGTCATTGCCGCGAACGTCGATGTGTATTTCATCGTTACGGCCGTCGGACGCGATTTCAACCCGCGCCGCCTGGAGCGTTACCTGACTGCGGTGTGGGACAGTGGCGCCTCTCCCGTATTGGTGCTGAACAAGTGTGATCTTGCTGAATCAGTCGAACCGCTAATTCAGACCATTTGCGAAGTGGCACCAGCGGTACCGACGGTCTGCGTCAGTGCCACCACGGGAAATGGCGTCGATACGCTGCAGGCACATCTGGAACCGGGAGTTACGGCAGCTTTCATAGGGTCTTCCGGCGTAGGAAAGTCGAGCCTAGCGAACCGACTCCAGGATGACACGCGCCAAAGGACTTCGCCGGTTGGTCCCGAGGGCAAAGGTCGCCACACGACCGTGCGACGCGAACTCATCACATTGCCGCAAGGCGGAGTGCTGATCGACACCCCGGGACTGCGCGAGTTCGGCCTCGCAGAGGTCGGACACGGACTCGATATCGTGTTTGCAGACGTGCTCGAAATCGCCCGCATGTGCCACTACGCTGACTGTTCGCATACCAGTGAGCCGGGCTGCGCGGTAACGCTGGCCGTGGCCGAGGGTACGTTATATTCTGCTCGTATACAGAGTTACTTGTCCCTGCGCGCCGAGGCCGAAGCAGCCCAGATGCGTCGCAGCCCCGAGCAGCTCGCCAATTCCAAGAAGCGCTGGAAAGTTATCCACAAGAGCGCCAAGGCGTTCTACAAGACGTCTGGGAAATGGAAGTAGCGAACCCACGCGAGCGCCCCATCTGTGAATGACGTTGCTTTTTCGGCGACCCAGGTGTTCATCACGGTGGCTCGCGCGTCGAGCAAACTTACGGTCCACTTCTCTTTTCCATCGCAATGGCAATTCTCCTCCTCATCCGACTGCAGCTAGCTGAAATCACCGCCCAAGCTCACCGTCGCCCACTCAGCCGCTATTCGGTGGTTGAATTGGGGCAGTCTTGATGTCTTGGCATATGGCCGGAAATAGGCAGGTTCCCCATGCAAATCTATTCAGGTGACCTTGTGGCCCGGCAAAAAGGATTCGATGACCTCGTGTATTCCGGGCTCGAACTTGGCGATCGTTAGCGCCTGTTGCAAGTACGGCACGGGAGCCGGGTTCTTGCCCATCGCTTCGTAGTCCTCGACCGTACGCCATTGCGCGTACATCGTAACCTTGGTGCCGTCGAGGCTGCGATGACGCTCGTTACGCGACACCGATAAGTGCCCCCTTGGCATGTGGTGCCCTCGGTATCCCGCCGACAGCCCGTAGAAGCCGAGCACTGAGTCAATCGCGACGCGTGACCACCGACTGCAGCTTGGCCTTAGAGACAAACAGAGCGGCAGTTCAACGCGCGGTTATTGGAAGCGGGGTACAAGGAGCGCAGCGACTGACCGTTCGTCTCGGGACACGCACACACAGCGCACGACCATGTCGCCAAACCTCGGATTGCTCGTCCAGATGACCGATGTAACGCAGGGACGCCAAGTAAAGTTTGTTAACGCGACTGCATCGCAACTTTGCCGTGTCTTGCTATAAAGGCGCACCTATATTGAGCGTTTTGGCTCTGCGCTATCTCAGACATCAAGGCAAACGGACCGGATATAGCAGCTCCAACCATCGCAATGAAGGATTACACAATACTATCCAACGAACGGGGCGAGGCGCATATATCGCAACCGGTCACGGACGTCGTCGTCGTTGTGGGAGGGCATCTACAGCTGAAGACGGACCCGCAGTCATTCGAGACAGCCATCAGGGTTGCGGTTGCGCAATCCGTCAAATCTAGACCGGCCCAGTAGCAATTCCTGGCTTACGCTGACCCAGAGTTTCGGGTGGCGGCGCTCCAGTTACCGATCACGGTGGACCAAGCAGGCGAGCAAGTGCTGCCGGAAGCGTGGCACAGCAGTCAGACATCTTTGTACGAGCCTGTCTTATCCGTGCTGCCAAAAACAATCAAAGTGTCATGCACTGCATCGTAAGCGATCGACATGCCGTATCGCACTTGTGGCGCACTGCCCGACGGAGAAAGCACTTCGTATCGCGAGACGGCTGATTGGGTCGTTACATAGCTACGGCAGATCGTGACATTTCCCTTTCCGCCCAGGCCGTAGTTGCCGGAAATATTTTAGGGGCTGCTACCGGTGCAACTTGCTCCAACCGGTCGCAACGCGGCACGGGTGAAAGTGGGCGACCGGCGGAACTCAAGCCGATTGAACAACTAGCGTCTATTGCCCTCGTCGATAACGTCCGAATATTCGCCATCCAATATTCGCCACGTCACGGCTTGAGCATCAGTCATCTGTAACACGGCAAGAGCGAAGGTAGTTGATCGAGGACTGGATATCTTAACGGGTACACGAACCGTCCTTGATGCCAGCCGACTCGAGAAGCGTCCTCCGGCGCGGCGGGTCACAACCCGTCATGCGAGGTGCTAACTTTGCGCAGTTTGTACGGACGTTGCTTTCCTGCAGTTTCGCAGGGTCGCCTCGAAGCCTTGGTTAGAAGTCCGCCAGAAATTTTCTTGCCGTCCGGCCGCTTCTTGTCAGGTTTTGTATGTGTCGCGCTACCAATTTACCCTTGGATGCGTCCGCGCCTTACAGTATCAAGTTCGAGGTTTTTGTAATCAAGAGGGATCATCACGCCAAACTTCGACGACAATTGCAACTCGAACGCTTCTAAATGTGATGGCCGGCGGCGATTCTCGGGAGTTAGGCAGGGCGCACGCACGCGGCTGAATCTGAAACAAGCCATCGACGATCTCATCATTCGACTTCATTGTATTTTGCCGCCCGCCGAGCATAGGGCAAGGACACATCCGCTTTTCGGTTTGGGCTACGAACCGCATCTGGCCTCGGTGTTCAGGGAAGTGCGGGTCTGGTGGCTGAAGAACGAACTGGGCCAACTTGATACTGACGCGCGGCGCAGTCTCATTGATGAGGTTCTCGAACGAAGTGCAAACGAGGCAATTCTCACCTCGGTCGGTCTGTTTGGTTCGGTTTCATTTCCCGAATTGACCGAGGCCGACATCGGGCGGATGCAGTTCTGGTACGAACTGCCCAATCCGCCGCCGCGCTCAATTCGCGACGCCCTGGCGCTGCGAGTTTGGACCGCTTGGGTTATCGCTAAGCCACCGCTTATCGTATCCGGAAAGTTGGAGTCTTGGCTCTTGTCGACGACACCCGGGCTGCTTCGCGCGGCTTTGGTCGTGTCCGTCGGTTTGGCACATCAATCGAGCAACCACATCTCTCTCATTATTCGCGCGCTGAATTGCGTTCCAGTCATACTGAATCTTGGCGAAAGTGAGGTCGATAGCGCCACCGGTTGGCTACTTTCAAGTGTTTGGCCAATTGAGCCAACCGTGATTGAAGACTGGTTGCAGACCCACGGGGCCGATCTCTCGCGCAAAGTGTTCCGGATCGCCGTAGGAAGAATGCCGACTCCAATTCGAATCAGGCTTACAGTCCAACGGAGAGCCCAACGACAACGTTCAAGTGCAGCAAGAGATGCGCCTTACTGATTCAGGCGTCACAACGTCCCCGTATTTCGTGAAGGAAAGGGTGGTTGCAAAGCTTTCACGTTTGCGCTGAGGCTACAATTCCCGATAGACTTCATCGGTAACAGCGGTGGCGGCTTTTTCCAGATTTATAGGGCCGCGCCGAAAATGAATTCTTAGCTGCGACGGGTTAGGGGACGCTGACCGGTGCATCGGCGGAGATTTACGGTTGGCGACGTGAGCGAAAGGCGCTCTCCAGCGCTTCGCGCAGACCGGCATCCGTTGGTTCAACGCATGATGCATGCATTTCCTCCAGAATGTCTCTGCCTGACTTCGTAATGGGGAGCGCTAGTGACCCCAGTCGAAGGCGAGGGGGACCAAAATTCCCGACTGTGCGACTTGACACCTGCCATGGCGGGGGGCTAACAGCCCCTCTATCAGCGGCAATCATGCCTTCGTGGTATGCACTGTGCGCCGATGCTTCCTTCCGATGAGCAGATGATCCGTCAGCTATTCGACGACTACCTGCGGATGTATTCATCACGCGATGATCGGCTCACCGCATACTTTAGTGAAGACTTTTCCGGCTTCACAGGAGGCGGGGATTTTCTGGTCAAAGACAAGGAACAATGGGTTGCGATTACTCGTCAGGATTTTGACCAGATCAAAGAGGCGATTCGAATCGAACTCAAAGACCTGTCCGTCCAGTTACTCGCCGAAACCGTCGCCGTCGCGACCGGTTTTTTTTCCATTCACCTACCTATCCAAGACCACATCCTGTCCGGCGAGACCGCTCGCCTCGTACTGATTTTCCGCAAGGAAACCTCTGGCTGGAAAATTTCACACAGCAGTATTTCAATTCCTTACCCCTTGGTCAACGAAGGCGAGGTCTATCCGCTAACGCAACTCGCGGCTCGCAATCAAGCGTTAGAGCAGCTTGTCGTCGAGCGGACGAATCAGTATACGCGATCCAATGACCACCTGCGAATGATCAATGAGGAACTGGCGCGTGCGAATGTTGAGCACAAAGACACAGAGGATGCGCGGCAAAGGAGCGAGGCACTGTATCGATCAATCGTTCACGCCTCGCCTGACAATATCACGATCACCGATCGAGACGGCCACGTCCTCCTGGTGTCGCCCACTGCATTTTCGATGTTCGGCCACACGCAGGCTGATGTATTTGAGGGTCGTCCACTTACGGATTTCATCGTTCCTGAGGATCGAGCGCGCGCCCTGTCGCAGATCGCACTGAAACGCCAAGGCGTTGTAACGGGACCGACTGAATATCGTGGGCTGCGCTTAGATGGAAGTACTTTCGACATCGAGGTGAACAGTGAATTCATCCGCAATACCAACGGCTCGCCCACCGGCATGGTAGTCATCGTTCGAGACATCACGGAGCGCAAGTGGGCCGAGACGGAGCGTGAAAGGCTCGAGGCACAGAACCGCCAACTTCAGAAGGCCGAAAGCCTAGGTCGAATGGCGGGTGCTATTGCTCATCATTTCAACAACCAGTTGAGTATCGTGATGTTGAATCTCGATTTCGCTATGGACGATCTCGCCGAAAATTTTGGGAACAATGAAGACTTGAACGCCGCTATGCAAGCTGCGCGCAAGGCGGTCGAAGTCAGCCAATTGATGCTGACCTACCTCGGTGAATCGCATGCGAGGCATGAACTGCTCTGCCTTTCCGAGGTTTGCGACCAAAGCCTGTCATTGCTGCGACCGATAGTGCCGGAGGGCGTGGTATTTGAAAGCGAATTGCCGAATCCCGGTCCTGCTATCCACGCGAACGCCAACCAGATCCAACACATTCTGACGAACCTTGTTACCAATGCTTGGGAGGCCAGCGGCGACAATGGTAGCACCATTCGCTTGGCTGTGTCCGTGGTTTCCCGAACGGATATTCCCACGATGCAACGGTTCCCGATCGATTGCCAACTGCAGGACTCTGTCTATGCGTGTTTGGAAGTTGCAGATACCGGCTGTGGAATTCCGGATAGTGAAGTCGAGAAGATATTCGATCCGTTCTTCTCCACTAAGTTTCCCGGACGCGGTCTCGGGCTCGCCGTGGCCATTGGAGTTGTGCGATCACACAGCGGGGCAATCACAGTCCGGAGCGAACTTGGCCAAGGGAGCGTTTTCCGCGTCTTTTTGCCCATCTCGCGTGCCCCTTCGGAAAGTCGAAAGATAAATTCAGACTGCCCGAACTGACTCGATGTGGTTCAATTGGGATCAGCTTGCGAGCGCAGTTTCCGCAGAGCTGTTCATCGTGTAGCAGAAGAAGTTGACGATTTTGTGTACGGCTTGTCCCCACGACGAGACACGAGTTGGGGTTCTTCATGGTCGAGTCGAATATGTCACCATAACGGCAGTGCGGTCATTTTCCGCGATACCAACATCCGCCGAGCGGGGCTATTGACTTGACTCGGGCATAACTCGAATTCGCTCCGCCAAACCTTCGTAACCAATTACCACGAAATCAGCCCAACCGTCAGCGTCCAGATCACCGGCTGCAATGTCGGTCGGTTCTTTCAATGAATGGGGCACTGTTTCGCATTGTTGGAAACTGCCGGTACCGGTACCAAAGCATACATCAATCGTCGACGTCGTTCCGCTAATCACTGCAACATCCAAGTGTCCGTCATGGTCTATGTCGAGCAAAGCAACTGCATGTGAACTAGCTGGGACGTCCAGCTGACTTGTTGTGGAACAGGTAGCCTTTGCGTCGCAGATAACCGCGTACAGATGGGACTTGGTGGAGTCGTCAACAATAACGGCGTCAAGCAGTCCATCTTCGTTCAGATCTCCCAATTGTACGTCGTTGGGGTTGGAACCAATATTGTTGACGGTATTCAGCTGATTCAAACTCGGTCCTTGAACGTCAAATACAATCATTGCGCCAGCCGTGTCCGTCGAGCCGACGACGAAGAGCCGATCAGCACCGCCGCGGTTCAAACCGAATTGTAGCGCAGTCGGCTTGAACGTTAGTGTCTTTGACGTTCCCGAGGTGGGCATGGCTCCACGATGTGCGATCAGGGGTAGCAATATTGAATCAGTGTAACTTGCCGCGGCCGCAATGATTTCTTCGGGACCCCCGTTCGGACGGGCAGCCACTGCGTAAGTGCCCTTACCAACCTTGTATGTGGATGCCTCGGACCGGATTCCTTGCGGTAGTCCTCGCCACAAATTGGCCGATCCCAAATTGTTCAAAGTGCCCGGGGTGGCAAACAGGTAGTCTATGTTGCCGTCTTGATCGAAGTCGGCACTGGTGGTTGACCAGGGAGATGCAGTGACCGAAATTCGATGTTCGATTTGGAGTTCCGACTCCCGAACGGCGAGCACATCAATTTCGTTGGACCTCATTGCTGAAACAACGACTGAGGGTCTTGCGTTCACGGTGGCCGGTGCCTGCCACAGGACGGAGGTCAGTCCCCACGGGAGATTCGCGAGTTCGGGTGCGCCGAAGCACACGCCTCGTTTGGATGAGCACGTCACATTGGCCGACGCGTCATATTCGCCGGCATCAACGGACTTATCTTGGTTAGATGAGCCGAGGCGTATGCTGCAGGCTGGCACAGTCACAAAGAGGATCGCCGTGGTTAGGCCAATTTGCACATTCAACAGTTACGGTACGTTCCGCGAGTCGGTGAAGGGCGTCAAGCGAACCAAGCCTAAATACGCCCTACGTCTGAACGGCCGGGGGACCACTACTATTACCCCGCCGCTGGTTCGTGTCGTTGCTACGTCATCAATGATGTGATGCCTTCGGTATTTGTCCGGAGGATTCCCCAAATCATGGAGGGGATATGAAAAGCCTACATACATCGGCGCGCTCAGGCGATACCGCCGTTACTGCCCAAAACCCAGCGGAATCCCGGACCGTGGAATGCGCACGTGCCACCGTGCTGATAGTGGACGATGACGAGCGAGTCGCCGAAGCTCATCGCAGGATGCTCTGCCGCGTTGGCTTTGACGCAATTGCCGTCTCCAATTCAATGACGGCGCTCGAACTGCTCAAAAGGGGGGATATGTTCGACGCCATCATATCTGACATCGTAATGCCGAACATGGATGGCGTTATGTTGCTGCGAGAACTCAGAAAACACAACCTAGACGTGCCTGTCATTCTCCTAACGGGTAATCCCAGTTTCGACACAGCGGTTTCGGCGGTACAGCACGGAGGCTTTCGGTACCTGACGAAGCCTGTCGATATCAAGGAACTCAAACAGGTGGTAAGCGATGCCGTTTCATTGCATCGTCTCGCTTCTCTGAAACGTGAAGCCCTGACTTTACTCGCTTCCCACCAAAAGGAGCTTGGAGACCGCGCTGGTTTAGAAGTGGATTTTGAACGAGCTCTGGACAAGCTTTGGGTCGCCTTTCAACCAATTGTTGACTCAGTGAATCGTGTTCTCTTTGGCTACGAAGCGTTGGTGCGATCCGCGTCATCAGTGCTTAGCAATCCGGGATCGCTATTTGATGCAGCCGAGCGATTGGGCCGCGTTCGGGAGCTGGGGCGACGGATTCGTCAGTTAGTTGCCGCACGGATGAACGAAGTTCCGTTAGGAGTGCTGATGTTCGTCAATCTCCATTCCTTGGATATTGAGGACACTGACTTGGATAATCCAATGGCGACGCTATCCGATCATGCGTACAGAATCGTGCTTGAAGTGACCGAGCGAAGTTCCCTCGATGAAATTGCGAATATCTCAGACCGCATGAAGTCCCTGCGGGCGCTCGGCTATCGAATCGCGGTAGACGATCTGGGAGCGGGCTATGCGGGTCTATCTTGTTTCAGCAGGCTTGAGCCTGACGTCGCCAAGTTGGATATGTCCCTGATTCGGAATATCGATGCTTCAACGCGCATGCAAAGCCTCGTGCGCTCCATGATAAACGTCTGCAATCGTGAGCTAGGAATTCGGGTCGTCTGCGAGGGCGTGGAAACATTGGCTGAACGTGATGCCCTCCAATCACTGGGTGCCGACCTTCTGCAGGGTTTCCTATTTGGCCGTCCCGCCCGCGAGTTTACCGAGCTTCACTGGTAACAATTCGCCGTAGCTCGTCCGAAACGATCCAGGTTTGCTCAACAGAACTCGGCAAACCGCGCACCGTCTGTTCAAGGCGAGCGCCTTAGACGCGCGAAACGCCGAATGGAAACCGCCTCGCGAATCGTCTTTCGGAAACCATCTGATTGTTGCGAAGCGCTGAGACCACAAACGGGCTTGTTTTGATTCGCGCCCCCTGGGATATCGAGATGCCTGATCGGCGACATAACGACCGTGGGCGTGTTCGAGCGGTGACGACGCATGTCCTGAGCCAAATTCGCGGCATCCACGTCGCCCGGTCCAACACCAATAACTACCGCATCGAAGAGTTCGCTCGCGCTCAACAGTTCCATAGCCCGAGTGCCATTTGAAACCGACACCACTACGTCTACGCCTGCGTCAGACAAGCTGCGCCGACACGACGCGTCTAGCGAAAGATCCCGAGCGACCAAGAGCACTGCAGAAGGAGTCCTTGTCGTCGATTCGTCCAGTTCGTCGACTGGGGTCGGAGGGTTCGTTGCGTCACTGGGTTCGGTTGCGAAAGAGGTGCAGAGCATAGGACATCCCCTGGGGTGAGGGTCTTGCCTCACAAGGGTTTAGTTTCTTAGCAGTATACAAGCAAAAACTGTACCCCGTACGCAAGATTTGCCAGAGATGATTTTTACCTCAAATTGCATTCGCACTTCAGTCGTTTGAATTTGAGTTGTGAATGATTTCTCCAGCAAATCCACTAGATGCAAAGACACTTTCGGGCTACGCGCAGAGTAGTGCGCCACCGATCCCCCCGTCATCATTGAGTGTATTCAAGACCGGAACGACAACGAGCGTCAAGGTTCTGACATAACGCCAGCGTTTCAACTCTGGGAAAACCCACGGGGGTTCATGGGTTACAACTGCCTCTGTTTTCGTTACGAAAACACCTGAGAGGATGTATTTCCGGCTACCGTCGACAGGGACACACTCAATCTTTCCGCGCAACGTTGCATTTTCGGGGCTGGGTTGCCTTTGCCGTGCGGAGGGTGCTGGCGTTGAACAACCTATTCCACAAAGACGGGGATGGCGGTGTCTCGTCAGCAGGTACAGACACGTCACGCAGCGAAAGCGCCAGGTGCAATGCCCCCGCTCCCGACGATAGGGGAGGCGACTGCAAATACCGATACGCACAGCCAACGAAGTTGCCCGATTCGCACAGCGAGGTGGGATTTGATTGGCTCTCGACGACAATCAGCAGTCCTCGGTTGTCGAGACTGGGGCGTTTAAGTGGACGGTTGGGTGAAGATTCAAACATAGTTGCATCATTTCGAGCACCTCGATCGATGACGAAGCACTCCATTAGGGTTAGCGGCTCGGTTAAGCCAATTGTTAACGGAGCAACAAGAATGCCAGACACAACTCGGATCAGGAGGTAAGACGTGGGAAACGCAATTGCCCAGCGAAGAATCTCGGTAGCCCAGTTGATCTACCTACGCCGACACACAGACACGCATCTGTCGGCAATTCGACAATTGGCAATGCTCAGGACGTCCGACTGAGACGTAACGGAAACGGGCTTCGCGAGAAAGAATACGCTCCGTCAACGTCACCATGCTATTGCGTCAATTCGCCATTCGAACTGGTAAATCGAGAGTCTCACGAACTTTGCGAGCGAGCGGTTCCGGTGTGATCGGTTTCTGTATGAACGCGATCGGCCACCGCGGTGTGCTCGACGCCGGAACGCATTTCCTCGCTAAGCCGTTCACCGCGGCAGACCTAGCGCGGAGGGTTCGGGAGGTGCTGGACGGTGGTATTGCTAACATTGCCGTTCAGCACGAGTCGGCCGTCACTGATTGGTGAGGTCAACCGCCAAGGCAAACGGACGGAAACGCGATGAGCGGACCGAACGTCGCCCAGGTAAAGTCCGAGAACATGCGGCATATGAGTCCGTAGAAACTCAAGAAGCCGTCCTTGCATCTCCTTGGCAGTTCACCGAATCCGGTCGTTGATCACTGTCCGTAGTTGCCTCACGTCGAACGGCTTTTCGATACATTGGTTCGGCGTCTTGTCGAGGAAGGTTCGCGCCCGGGGCGTAAAGGCCCCTGCAGTAAGGAAGATCATCCTACCGGCTTGCCCCGGCGCGACTCGCGAAAGCTCGGCGTGTAGTTCCATACCTGTCATCTGGGGCATCATTAGGTCACACAGGATTGCATCGAATCGCTCTCCAGCGGTGATTCGTTTGAGTGCCTCGTCAGCGTTCACAACGGTGACAACTTCGTGCTCGACAGATAGGGTACGCTCAACGACTCTTACGATTGTCGGTTCATCGTCGACCACCAGAATTCTTCCGCGTTTTGAGGCCGCCACTTCATGCACGACATCCGGCGCCGCGTCAGTCACTTCGACGCGAGCTGGCGGGAGTGAGAGCTGGAACGCCGTCCCTCTCCCCATTTCGCTCGTTACGTTGATCGTGCCCCCGAAGCTGGTGACGATGCGATGGCAGATGGACAAGCCAAGGCCAGTCCCCACGCCGACCGGTTTGGTCGTGAAGAACGGCGTAAATAGCCGACTTAGCACCTCCGGCGACATGCCCGACCCTGTGTCGGCGATCTCGATGACTACGCCCCCGTTTGGATCCGTGGAAGTCGCGATGCGGATCTCGTTATTTTCCGCGTGGCCCTCGGCAATCGCTTGGGCCGCATTAATGACGAGGTTCAGAAACACCTGCCCAAGACGAGCCTCGCTTGCCTCCACCAGGGGCGTCTCACCATAGTTCTTCACAAGGCGTGCGCGGTGTCGTATCTCGTTCCATGCCATCCGGAGGGTCGACTCCATAACCCGCTGAATGTCGACCGGGCCCGTGTTATCGCCCTCCGTGCGCGAGAAGATCTTTAAATCGCGAACGATGTTCCGAATGCGGTCGGTGGCCTCACGAGCATCTCGTAGCTCTTCTGTCACGTCATCAAATTCGACCATGGTTCCCAGCTTTGCTGCCTGCTCGCAAATGTCTCGTGAGGCCAAGTCGAGATTGGCCATTACGCACGCGAGCGGGTTGTTGATCTCGTGGGCCACACCGGCGGCGAGGGTGCCAATCGAGGCCATTCGATCGCTGATCGTCAGCTGGGCCATCAATTCTCTCTGCTCTGTCACGTCCCGGACCGAGGCCAACGCGCCAACGTATCGTCGGTGTTCGTCGAAAGTGGGCGTACTGGCAAGACTGACCACAAATTCTGCACCGTCCTTGCGACGAAGGGTAAGATCGTATGTCTCCGATAGGCCCTGAGTGGGATTTGTCATCGCCTCGCGTGCCATCGCCTCCACTTTACTGTCCATGAGCGAAAAGACGTTCTTTCCGATTAGTTCGTGCAATTCGTAGCCCGACATGTCGGCGAATCTTCGGTTTGCAAACACAATTAGCGCAGCGACGTCAATCTTCAAGATGCCGTCGGTCGTAGACTCGACAATCTCGCGATAGCGTTTCTCACTATCCACAAGCTCTGCCTTGCGCGAGGTTACCTCGCCTTCGAGCATCTGACCGTGTTTGCGTTGTTGGTTGCCGTATGCCCTGAGGCGCAGCAGATTCCTCACCCTTACTTGCAGTTCTGCACGATCCACCGGTTTACTGAGAAAGTCCTCGGCTCCAGCACTAAGCCCGAGCATCTTGGCGTTGCGATCGTCGAGTTCGGTAACCAGGATGACGGGAATATTCATTGTGACGGGGTTGCCCTTGAGTTTGGCCACCACCTGGTAACCGTCCATGCCGGGCATCATGACGTCGAGCAGAATGATGTCGGGCTGATCCTGCGCCGTGAGGTTGAGCGCTTCTTCGCCGCTCGCAGCGGTCAACAGGACAAAGCCTTCTGGCCCGAGCATGACTTCCAGCAACTCTCTATCTTGCCTTACGTCGTCCACGATCAGAACGCGTGCAGCGGGGCTTTCGGTGTCGGAACGGTTCGTTCGGGCCAGCTGAATCGCGATAGTGGCCAGAAACTCCTGATATCGCATCGGCTTAATGATGCATGCATCGCAACCTGCCGCGCGAATGCGCTCCTCGTCGCCCTTCATTGCCAAGGCGGTGAGCGCGATCACCGGAATGGCCTTGGTTGCTGCGTCCCGCTTGAGCTGCCTAGTGGCTGCTAAGCCGTCCATCCCGGGAAGTTGGATATCCATCAGAACCAAGGCGGGCTGTGTGTCGCGTGCCAAAATCAACCCAGCCTCAGCGTCTGTAGCGGTGAGCACAGTATGGCCCGCCGACTCCAGCAGGAATACCTCGAGTGTCATATTGGCTGGGTTGTCTTCGATGATGAGGATTTTGGCCATCTCAATTGACAACTTTGCCGCCCGACATGGCCCGCCGAACTTCCGATACAAGACGCTCCGAGATCGAAGTCAGTATTTTCCAGTATCGTCGTCATATTCCCACACAGCTTGGCATGGTCCTCGGCAGTGATTTGCTTAGCAGTGACCGCTAGGATCGGGATCCTGGCGGTATCGGGCCGTTCAGTGAGTGCCTTGACGACGTCGAAGACATTTGCATCCGGCATCATCAGATCGAGCACAATCATGTCCGGTAGATCGCGTCGTGCAAGATCGACCGCCTCTCGAACGTCGTGTGTGTGCAGCACGGTACCCGCCAGGCCCTGGATATGGAGAGCGACCAACTCCAGTGCCTTGGCGTCGTCATCAACCACAAGGACTCTGAGCGTCCGGTCCTCAATGAGAGGATACAAGGCTAGAGCAACCAGCGAATGGTGCAACTCCTGACGGGACACCGGCTTTTGCACGATCGCGGTGGCGCCGAGAGCGAAGCCTTTGTTTCGACCTTTCATAATCGAAACGATCACGACCGGGACGTGCGTGAGCTCTGGCACCTGTTTGAGACGGCTTAGAAATTCCAAGCCGTCCCTGTGAGGAAGCAAGATGTTCAAGGTGATCAGCGACAACGACTGCTGCGCCGCGACGGCCAAGGCCGCTTCGGCGGACGTCGCGTGCACTACCTTGAAGCCTTCCGCCTCTAGGTTCACCCGAATCAAGTCAGCAGCATTGACGTCGTTCTCCACCACCATCGCTACGCGCGTTCTTAAGTGTGACATGACGGCACCGGCGGCCACCGTCGTGTCCGACGCGAGTGTTTCTCGGTCCTCCGGTGCGCGAAACGGCAGCCAAACCGTAAAGCAGGAGCCTTCGCCCTTTGCGCTGGCCACGGCCACTCCTCCACCGTGCAACTCAGCGAGAAGCTTGACCATGACTAAGCCCAGTCCCGTGCCCTCGAACTTTCGCGCAAGACCGCTGTCGATCTGACTGAAAGGTTCAAACAGACGCCCCATGTTATCCACAGACAGGCCGATACCTCCGTCGGTGACGGTGATCTTGAGAAATTCAGCAAACTGGTTGTCGACCGCGTCGGTCCCCAACAAGCTCCGACCCGTCCACTCGCCTAAAAGCAAGCCAACCTCGGTGCTCGGGACGCGGCTAGCCTGCAGGGTAACCTGTCCGCCGATGCCGCTAAACTTCACCGCGTTGGACAGCAGGTTGTAAACAACTTGTTTGACCTTGCGGATATCGACCCTGATCGAGCCGAGGTTCTCGGGGGCGTCAATCAGGAGGCTGATTTGACGGGACGCAGCTTTCTCACGGATGATGGACAGACTGTTCGCGAACAGCCAAGAGACCGTCACCGACTCGAGATCGAGCGTCATCTTGTCGGCTTCGATCTTGGAGAGGTCCAAGATGTCGTTGATCAGAGAAAGCAGATGTTGACCACTGCCGAAGATATCGCTTATGAACCCGCGCTGTTTCTCGGTCAACTCGCCGAGCAGGCCGTCCCTGAGCACCTCGGAGAAGCCAATGATTGCATTCAACGGCGTCCTCAGCTCGTGTGACATGTTCGCGAGGAACTCGGACTTAGTGCGGGTCGAGTCTTCGAGTGCCGCGTTTTTCTGCTGCAGCAATAGCTCCAAACCCTTCGCCTCGGTGACATCGCGTGCCGCGACGAACACACCCATGAGCCTGCGTTCACGATCGCAAAAAGTGCTGGCGTTGCAGGATACCTGAATAGGCTTGCCCTCCCGAGTGGTGGCGGTGAGCTCGTAGTTGACGACCCTAGCTTCGCTCAGCACGCGGTTGATGCACGCCTCAGCCCGATCCGAATCGGTGAAGTATATCTTGAATGGCGAGCCGATCAGCTCGTCACGCGTGCACTCGGTGAGTACCTCCGCCTGCTTGTTGATGTCGGTGATGATGCCGCGTGGATCGGTGGTGATCAGCGCGTCAATGTTGGACTCGATGAGCGAGCGCGTGTAGAAGTGCTGGTCACGCAGCCGTTGATCGAGCAGCAGCCGTTCCTCTTGGAGGTTCTTGCGCACGGTGTTATCGGTGCCGATCAGCAGATAGCCGATGATGGCGCCCTCGGCATCGCGAAGCGCGGTGACCGACACGACCGCCGGGAACCGGCTCCCGTCCTTGCGCACGTAGGTCAGTTCGTAAATATCCTCGATCCCGCGGGTGGCCTTGAACGACAATGCATCGAAACCCGGTTCAATATGCGTCCCCATCTCCGCACTCAAAGTTTTGGCGCGTGCGACGATTTCCTCCGGATCGCAAATGTCGGCTGGCGTGATCTTGTTCGTCACTTCGACGGCCGCGTAACCGAGCATCTTCTCGGCTCCGACATTGAAGATCTGGATGATGCCCTTGGCGTCGGTGGCGATGCTTGAAAAATTGGCGCTGTTGAAAATCGCGCGCTGCAGTGAGCTCGCGTCGAACCGCGGTGCCTCCCGCTGCACGCGCGCCGTATCATCGGCGATCATTGAGTCAGTCGACAGTGCTTCGCTCATACATCCTCCCCTTGCTAACTTTCTTATCGACCGCGGTGTGTTACGAGCAGTTCTTTGCGCCTGTTCATATACTCGTCTGACGATCCAAGCAGGGTCCAAGCCCATTCAAGAGCCTGGCGCTTATTGATGCCTGGAACCCGCGTCTTGGTCTGCTAGGAAACTTCCGCCTTTTCGCCTCCCGTCGATACTTCTTAGGTACTTGGCCACCATCATGCCCGATCGCGTCGAGGGAGCTTGTGGCGAGCCGCAATAATGCGAACTTACAAGGTACCTAATCTGCCATCGATACCGGGTGAAAGATAGTCGACATTTTCAATGTGTGCTGCACAGACCCAGAGCGCGCTTTCCACGAACTCCAAGCACGGGTATTCACAGGCAAAGTGTGTCGAACGGCATAATCAGAATTATTGAGCTATAAGCGTCCGGTACACGAGGTGAAGGCAAGGACCGGCCCGAACGCCGCAGCACACACGGATCCGGTGCTGGAATCTACGCAACATTCTATCAATGGTGACATGTAAGCGTAGCCCACACATTCATCGTGTCCCAATTGCACGCGCTCCTTTACTCGGTCCAGCACGCGCGTGGTATTGATGAACTTGTGTCCGTGACTCAGGGTCTACCAGCTCCGGAGGAGACGAGGGTCCTTCTCGTGGAGGATGACGTTGCGCTCCTAAGAACGATGCAGAAAGTTCTGCAGCGGGCAGGCCATCATGTGGTCGCTTGCGGCAGTGGCAATGAAGCGCTCGCGGTGCTTCGTGATCAAGCGTTTGATGTTATGGTTAGCGACATACAAATGCCCGGCATTACTGGGCTCAAACTCCTACGAGCCGTTCGAGAACATGACCTAGATCTCCCGGTAGTTCTGGTCACGGGAAATCCTGACGTTAAGACCGCCACCGAGGCGGTGGAATATGGCGCGTACCGATATCTAACCAAGCCCGTACCCGTTAACGCTTTGATGGAAGTTGTCGGACGTGCCGCAAGCATCGCGCGCCTAGCGCGTTCGAAGCGGGAATATGTGGAGGAGTTTGGCAGCGGTAGGTTTAGAATTGGCGACCGAGCTGGCGTCGATGCGACGTTAGACCGTGCGCTGTTATCGTTGTGGATGGCATATCAACCCATTGTTCGCGCAGCCGACTCGACTGTGGTCGCGTACGAAGCTTTGATGCGACTCGACGAACCCATGCTTCCTAATCCCGGCGCGGTTCTCGCCGCGGCTGAACGCGTTGGCAGAATTCACGACGTCGGTCGAGCCGTTCGAAATTGCGTTGTGGCAAACGCCCCAGCAGCTGAGAGCCACTGGCTACTATTCGTCAACCTTCATCCTGAAGATCTGCTCGACCACGATCTATACTTGCCAGATTCATCGTTCACGTCGCTCGCCGCGCGCGTTGTGCTGGAGGTAACCGAGCGAGTGTCGCTCGATCAGGTGGCGCACGTTCACGACAGGGTCACGAAATTGCGGGCACTCGGTTTCCAGATCGCGCTAGACGACTTAGGTGCAGGTTACGCGGGACTCACAAGTTTGAGTCAGCTCGAACCCGAGTTCGTCAAACTAGATATGGCGCTCGTGCGCAATGTGCACGAGCATCCAACCAAGCGGAAGATCATCCGATCGATGGTCCATCTTTGTCAGGATATGGGCAAGACGATCATCGCGGAGGGGGTCGAGAGTGTCGAAGAACGCAACGTCTTGATCGATCTCGGCTGTGACTTGCTCCAAGGATACCTCTTTGCCAAGCCGGGTAGGCCGTTCCCAATAGTGAATATTTAGACGTTTGTGGTTGGCCGGTGGTGTTTGGGCTGCCGTTCGATGTCGGCGGTGTGTAAAGGCAGTGGTATGCCCACCCAGCCAAACTGCACGGATCATCCATCGGCCCCGAAATTGAGTTATTCTCGATAATTATCATCGGCTCAAGGTCGAGGAGGCTCGGAGGTTGACCGTTGGCGGGGCGAAACAATTTGAGTGTTTGACGTGACTTTGCTGAGCCCCGAGGCCGCAACCTTCGAAATCTACAGGCCGAGCGGGTCATTCGAGACGCAAATAATCCGCGCGCACATCATTTCGCGATCAAGAAAAACTACTCGAGTGGTTTGCGGATTGTCTGGAATGCGACGAACTACAGAATGCGAGAGACTTTCTCTCGACATCCGCCGATGGTTCGAGATCATAAGGGTAACCAGTGACGGGGCACGACTAGCCACGTGCTGCCGTGTGCGCGGTCATCTTCCGCGGAAAACCGGCATCCAACTGAGCTTGGCTATCGACTTGAATCGGGCGTAACCCAAATTCGTTCTGCCTGACCTTCGTAACCAATCGCCACCAAATCAGCCCAACCATCGGCGTCCAGATCACCGGCCGCGATATCCGTTGGTTCTTTCAATGAATGGGGGACTTTTTCACATTGTTGGAAACTTCCGGTACCTGTACCAAAGCACACGTCAATCGTCGATGTCGTTCCGCTAATCACCGCAACATCCAAGTGTCCGTCATGGTCCATGTCGAGGAGAGCAACTGCATGTGAACTAGACGGAACATCCAGCTGACTTGTTATGGAACGGCTAGTCTTCGCATCACAGATCAGCGCATACAGACGGGACCTGTTGGCGTCATCGACAATAACGGCGTCGAGGAGCCCATCTTCGTTCAGATCTCCCAATTGTATGTCGTTAGGACTGGAACCAATATTGTTGACGGTATTCAGCTGAGTCAAACTCGATCCTTGCACGTCAAATACGAGCATTGCGCCCTCCGTGTCGGTGGAGCCGACGACGAAGAGGCGAGCCGTTCCGCTGCGGTTCAAACCGAATTGCATCGCGGTCGGTTTGAACGTTAGTGTCTTCGACGTTCCCGAGGTGGGCATGGCCCCACGGTGTGCGATCAAAGGCAGCAATATTGATTCAGTGTAACTTGCGGCGGCCGCAATGATTTCTTCGGGACCCGCATTCTGACGAGCGGCTATTGCGTAAGTGCCCTTACCAACCTTGTATGTGGATGCCTCGGACCAGGTTCCTTGCGGTAGTCCGCGTCACAAATTTGCCGATCCCACTTTGTTCAAATTGCCCGGAGCGGCAAACAGGTAGTCTATGTTGCCGTCTTGATCGAAGTTGACACTGGCGGTTGACCAGGGCGATGCAGTCACCGAGATTCGATGCTCAATTTGAAGTTCCGACTCCCGAACGGCGAGCACATCTAGTTCGTTGGACATCATCGCTGAAACAACGACTGAGGGTCTTGCATTCACAGCCGGGGCCTGCCACGTGACGGAGGTCAGTCCCCAAGGGAGATTCGTAACTTCGGGTGCGCTGAAGCACACGCCTCTATTGGATGAGCACGTTACATTTGTCGATGCGTCGGACTCTCCGGCATCCGCGGACTTCCTTTGGCCAGTCGAGCCAATGCTGCAGGCTTGCACAGTCACCAAGAGGATTGCCGCGACTAGCCCAATTTGCACATTCGATAGTAACGGTACATTCCGTCAGTCGGTAAAGGATGCCAGGCGCGCCGAGCGTAAATATTCACGAAATGTTTACGTCTGAACCGTCATTCCGGGGGACGCACCCTACTATCATATGCTGCTACCGCGTGGCGTTGCGTTTACCTTTCGCCATGCGGAGTGTCCTCGCGTTGAACAATTTATTCCACAAGGACGGGGATGGCGGCGTCTCGTCCGGTACAGACACGTCACGAAGGTTCGAAATTCGAACCGCGCTGAATTACGCTCAGACAGATACTGGAGCCCTGCCTCGCGTCAGCTCGCTGTGAGTGACGCCTTGTCGCTAAGGGACATTGGTTCGTGACACATTTTCGGGACATCGGGTGGCGGAGGATCCGTATCCTTGAGACAGATGTGGCTTTGCAGGGGATGCATTGAAACTGGCGTCGCCTCGTCAAGGGGTTCGGTTACCCGAGCGGTGTCATCTCCCTGTTTGGACATCGGCGTTGCTGGGCTCCACTGCATGAATCGTCCGACTCGTTGGAGCCAGATGACCGCGGGGCAGAGAGGTGCGGTATTGGCCGACGATCTATCATATCTCATTCGCGGGGGCCTTTGCTCTTCTTAGGTGGAACTGGGGACAAAGTTCCGCTGGCCTGAACATGCGCTCCGCTCGCGCAACCCTCCAATACGGCGCAACCGAGGCATCCTGATCGCTTCGTTTCCAGCTCTGGCTGGGTGCCTTGTGGGTGCATTGCGGAACGACCCTCGCTGAAAACGATGCTAATCAGCTCGCGACCGGGTTCGATTCATTCAATCTCACCTTAGTCAACAGCTGGGGGGTAGGCTAAGCCCTCCAATTTTGGCGCAATTCGCTCAGTCCCGTTGATGGGAAGCAGAATGATGAATGTCGTGCCTCTACCCACTTCGCTCTCGAATTTGAGCGACCCACCGTGTTTGTCAATCACAATGGAACGCGCAATGGCCAGGCCCTGTCCACTGCCTCGGCCCACCTCTTTGGTGGTGAAGAACGGGTCAAATATCCGTTCTCGGATCGCCTCCGGGATACCGCACCCTGTATCCGCTAGGTCGATTCGAACTGAATCTCCTTCGCGGGCCGTTCGTACGCGGATCAAGCCCTTATTGCTGCCTCTGTCAATATTGTCGGAAATGGCATGTGCGGCGTTCACAATGAGATTGAGCAAGACCTGGTTGATGTCGCCACCGTGGCACAATACCGGCGGGATCTCTCCCAGCTCGGTCTGAATGTCAGCCACGTATTTGTATTCGTTGCGAGCAATGGTCAGCGTTGCGAGCAAAGCACGATTGATGTCGGCCAGGCTCTTCTCGCGGCTGTCGGGATGTGCGAATTCCTTCATTGCGCCTACGATAGCGGTGACTCGCGAAACGCCCTCCGCCGCCCGCACGAACGCCGCAGGAGTGTTTTCTCTAATATAATCCAACTCCGCGTCTTGCTCAGCATCCTTGATGGCTTGAGCCACGAGTGCGTGTTCGGGAGCGCCCGTCAAAGCGGCGATCGCCTGACGGTACTTGGTAACGAGCACTTCCAAACTTCCAAAGGACTCCGCAAGAAACTGGATGCTATCACCGACATACTGCATCGGCGTATTGATCTCGTGGGCAATGCCAGAGGCCAGTTGACCGACGGCCTCCAACTTTCGCGACAGCGATTCGCGTTGCGCTTGTTGGCGAATCTCGGTGACGTCCTGCAATACGACAATGTGCCCTGATTGCGTTTCGTCAGATTCAGAGTACTCGCTGATTCGGATAGTAATGGTGCGTGCCGACCGATATGCCGAATTCAGGCAGCAATCGGGCGAGGTTCGATCTGACCAAGAATCGCGGTCCTGCAGAAAATCCTCTAGCGACCGCCTCGAAATACACTCGGACAAGGGGAATAGTTCCCACAACGGTCTTCCTCTTGCCCTCTGCGTCCGGGGTCTGAATCAGGCGCTCGGCGTTCGAATTCATGAAGTTCACGTTCCAGTCGGAATCCGTGGTCACCACTGGATCGTGCATCCCTTCCAAAAATTCGCGAATGTACACTGGTAAGACTTGTGCTCCTCCGGGGGCCGGCGTCGTGTCCGGCATTGGCTGATGGGATGAATACGTGCGGTCGGTCATGTGGCGCTGTGCATCCGACAAATTCAAATGCTCGGCCTTTGGAACGATTCGAACGCATGGGGCCACAGGGTAATATCCCGATTCCTGCTCCTTAGAACTCGGCGTCTTTGAGGACACCTCCCTCGAAGCGACTAGGCTTGAGTCATTTTGAAGAGGATGCAGAGTATTCACACCAGGTATTCGGGCCTTCCGATTTTGCGGAAGGGCTCCCAGAGATACGGGACACTTGATGTGTACCTTTAGTGGAGGCGGACGGACTGGCATGCACTTCGAATGTAGGCAAATCCACAGATTGGCTGCACGCAAGAAAACCGTGGCAATACTGGCCATTGGTGACGAAGCCGGTGCGATTGTACTGATGTCATCGCACATTGGCCGGTATGTGCGCGGAAACCGGGTCACTCGGGAAGCCATGGCTTCAGACTGATCATGTGGCACCGCCGTATTACCTACCGTGTGGCCACGTCGAATTCGAGGACTCGGCCGCCAGATATTCCTCAGCGACAATCGCGCAGTCTCCTACCCGACCTTCCCCACTAGGTTCCGTGCATTTTCCCTCCAGGCTTCAAGCTTGCCCGTCACGCCGAGATTCTCGAGATAAAGTACGTCAAGCTCCGCATAGCGCCCTGTTGGTCTTCGACGATCGATCTGCTCGTGGACCAAGGCATCCGCAATATGCGCAGCGGCCAGAACGCCGAACTCCTTCGTATCCACGCGACTCGGCGCATGATGATTCGCTACGGCCTCGATAATTGGATACGGCAGTCCCCAAAGCCCGAGCAGGTATGCCCCCACCTCCGCGTGGGACACGCCCCAAACATTTTGCTCCATTAAATGCATGCGGTTGCCCGAATCCTTCATTTCGAGCAACACTTTTTCGAAGTGCTCGGGAAGCTCGATCACGAGCAGCAACTTGCCGATGTCGTGCAGCAAACCAACCATGAATGCATCTTCTTTGGACTGCCGGTCGGCAAAGAAGCCTGACGCGACTTTCCCAACCAGAAACGCGTGTTGCTGAAGAGCGTCTAGTGACAGTTCTGGCGGAGGGCGGTTCCTACCGTCGCGATGCTGAAACACTTCGACCGCGAGCGCGATGTGTTTGATGGTATTTAGGCCGAGGTAGTGTACAGCTTCTTCGATCTTTGCAATCGACCTTGGGAGTCGAAAGAACGCCGAATTGACCACTTGAAGTGTTTTGGCGCAGATGGCCACGTCCTGTTTCAAAACGTTTGCCACGGTCTCTGTGGACGCACTTTTATTCGAAAGAGCCGCCATGAGTTCGGAGTAGACGCGCGGCAGGGACGGAAGCCGATCAATCTTGCCGACGGTTCGTTTGACGACGTCGTCATTGACCAACGATTGAAGGTTGCACGCTCGTTCGATAATGTTTTCGATCACTCCCGGCTCGCTCGGTTTTGCGAGGAATTGATGGGCAACGGGAACGGCCCGAAGAGCCGTCTCAAGTTCGGCTTGCCCCGAAAGCACGATACGAACTACGCGTGGATAAAGATCCTTTACCCTGTTTAGCAGAGTAGCGCCATCCATTTGCGGCATACGCATGTCCGTGACGATGACGTCCATCGACTCACGCGCAAGGATCTCAAGCGCTGCGGGGCCGCCCTCTGCGAAGAACATGTCCCAGCGGCTACGTTGTCGGTGTAAACGATGGCGCAATCCCTCCAATATTTGCGGCTCGTCGTCCACAAATAGGACTTGGCGTTTCATTAGGACGCCTCATGATGAACTTCGACTTTGCCATCAATCGGAAGTCGTATCGTGAAGGTGGTTCCCTTGCCGGCTTCGCTGTCGAACGTCAGCGTGCCCCCGTGCTTATCCACGACGATGGAACGGGCGATCACAAGACCCTGGCCGCTTCCGCGACCGACTTCCTTGGTCGTAAAAAATGGCTCGAAGATGCGGTCGCGGACCGACTCCGGGATGCCCGAGCCCGTGTCCGAAATGTCGATTCTCACTGAATCGCCCTCTCTCAGTGTTCCGACCCGAATTCGGCCTTTTCCTCCCGCCTGTCCCACGACATCCCCAATGGCATGGGCCGCATTGACGATGAGGTTGAGAAAGGCTTGATTCAGATCGCCGATGTGGCAGCAGACACTCGGCAGATCGCCAAATGCAGTCTCCAGATCGGCCACGTATTTGTATTCGTGGTGCGCGATCGCCAGCGTATTTTCCAATGCCTGATTCAAGGCAGCGGGTGACATTTCGCGTTCGTCGGGATGAGCGAATTCCTTCATCGCTCGGACAATTGTCGAGATGCGAGAGATGCCATCGACGCAGCGGTCGAAGCTTCCTGGCACGTTCGCCTCAAGGTATTCGAGATCGATCTCGTTTTCGAGGTCCCGAATCTCACTGACGAGAACCTCATGTCCGCTCACAATGCGTAGCGCATCAACGGCGTGCTTGTATTTTTTGATAATTTGTTGGTGTCCTTCGTGGGCTTCCCTCAAGAAATGAATACTGTCCCCGATATACTGCGTGGGCGTATTGATTTCATGTGCGATGCCCGCCGCTAGTTGACCTACTGCTTCAAGCTTCTGGGCCTGGCGAAGTTCAAGCTCGGCGCATGTGCGCGCATCAACGGCGGCCGTTAGTCGATCGTGCGCTGACTTGAGCGCGGAATGGACACTGTCCAATTCTGATCGTTGTTGTTCACTGCGCACGAACATGTCGCGCACGATATGCAGACGGGTTTCGGTGACGATTCGACAGAAACAGGACAGCACAGTGAATGTGACGGGGTAGATCCAAGCGACTCCGTCATACAACGCGAGCCCACTATAGCCGACGCACATGAAGGCTAGCGCGGCCCAAGTGGTCCGTCGTTTGAACCCATCGAATGCCAATGCGTAGAACGGCAGGAACAACCACACGGGAAGTGGCCAGCCGATCGCGTGATTTACCACAAGAGAAGAGCTGACATTGATGGCGACTCGCAACGACTCCGCAAAGAGCGCGCCCCGCTTTTTCAGCAGTACGAGCGTTATCCACATGTTGATCGGGACTAACGCCAAAACGCAGCCGCCGACGCAGGCCAGCGAGCGGGGATTGTCATGCACCGAAAGCGCGATCGTGGCATTGATGGCGAGCGCGCCGAGCGCGTTGACGTTGTTTAGCCGATGCATGACGTGGGCGTAGTGGTCGTCCACAAATGGTCGGATCAATGCCATCGGGCTAATCCCCAGGAACGGCACATTTCGTTCGAGCTTTAGTCGCCTCGATGCCGCCGTCGTTTCAGTCCGCACGACCGGTCCGAATGTGTTCGCCAGCTTCCCCTGCGCCTACGAGGCCACATTGGTTCGGTTGGTCTGTGACCTGGATACGATATTTGTGTCCGGGCAGCAGCCCCTTCCAATTACCAGTACCCGTGGGAAAAACCAGCGCTCATCACGGGGTCGTGAGCGGAGTGTGTCCGACGCCGCAGATGAACCGAGTGGAAGTTCTTAGACCAATTTCGTGCGTGCTTCGTTCATATTCAACCCTGCTCAGCGTGTCTGCGCGAGTGGTATTTGGCCAAAATCTTCTCAAAGTCCGATATGAATTGTTTTGAATTCGACGTCTTGGCAATAGCTCCAATTGCACCCGTGTCTCGCACGAGCGATATAAGCAAATTGGCGTCAGAACTCGAGTATAGAATGATCGCTGCCTTGTTCGTTTGGGAATGGCGCCGCAATACGTGGGCCAATTCGAAGCCCGTGATCGCCGGCATGTTGATGTCGAGCAGAACGACGTCTGGTGATTCTCTGGCAACCTGCTCAGATGTGCCCAGTGCTTGTTCGCGTACGTCAACATGGTATCCAGCGCTCTCGAGCCAAGCTTTGGTTACTTCCAACACTATCGGATCGTCATCGACGACTAATACCTTACCGCGGGTCTGAGATCGGGAAACAACTGGCACCTCAAGTGACTGCGGCAGTTATACGCAGGTTTGTAAGGCTTGTAGTGAAAGATTTCCGACCTAAACAGTAGGTAAACCGAGCCGACTTGTTTGGATTCTGCCCCGGTGAAATATCCGAAGGTAACTCGCATCAGAGAGGTGGTTCCCCTTTCGCGGTAATAGCAAGAAGGGCAAGCATCTCGGTTCAAATATCCTCATAGTACTGTAGAATGTCTAAGTCCATACCGGTGGATATCCTGATGAATGGAATCTGGGAGCGGCTACCGAATGTCACGGCGACACAAATCGATTCCAATACCTATGAACTCACAATTACGACGTTGAACGTAATTGGAAGGATGAGCCGTATGGACAACGATTCGATTCGCGTTGATGGTCGGAAGTCAATTCATGTTTTCCCCGGACGGTTTTACAACGAAACTTTGGTATTTCGGGTTCGGGTGGATGATTCTGGAGACCGTGAGCGGGATTAGGCTAGGCCACGGGGGCGTTTCGGTGGGTCAACTTCAAGCTTCGAAATGCAAGACCAGACGCACAAATGCTCGATCCAATTTGCGCCACTGAGGGATTGGACAATAGTTCCCAGATCTCGCCTCTCAGAATTTCAACCGGCACAAAATCCGCGTACGCCCCCGTAATTTTCTCCGAGCCTGCCCGACAGGCGATTTTTCCGAGAACTTAGCAGGTTTCTTAGATATCGGACGGCCGAGGGTCACGCGAACACGCAATTCTGCCTAGACAGGGTGACTCACAAAAATTCGGGTCATATCCAGGAGAAACAATATGAAGAAGGTATTCGCCGCCACTATCATCAGCATCACAGCCGTTTTTGCCAATGTGGCTCTAGCGGCACCCCCAGCTCGCGGTGCCTCCAATCTCACCTGTGCCCATTGCGTCACATCGGGTACGATGGCGGTTCAAGTTGCTAACACGCGCGGCACTGCAATGACCCAGGGTGTTCAACCGTGCCGTCACGCAACCGTCGCCACTGTACGGTGGGGAAACTCGCCCGTGCCCTGCGCACATTGCAATCATGCGTTGTAAGCACTTTCCAAGAAAACAACAGCGATGTCACCATCAGGTACGACCCGAAAAATTGGGCCCCCAAGTGTTGCCAGCTGAACGATCGCAAGGGGTGGGCTAAATCGTCCGCTCACTTGGAGGCCTAAGCGGTAGCCGAAAATACACCTACTCGAGTCGCTGAGTCAACAAAGATCAAGTTGCAAAACTCGAGAGGCGCCAAGCGTGAACAATGTCCCCCAATGAATGCAAGTGGGTCGGACCTCAAACGACTCAAACGAAGAGCGTGGTAGGTTCGGAAGGCCAATTCGAAGATGACTTCGAAGCAATTTGCTCTGGTGAACAAGCCGTCACAATCTTACCGCTGATAGTATGACGGACTTATTGGTTGTGTTTGGAGGCCGAACTATGTCGTTCTTACTCGGCTGTCTCCGCCGATTCCAAAGAGCTAAGAGAAAAGCACTTTCCGAGAGGAACGTGCCTTTCTGAGATTCATGCCGCCGGCAGCATTTCTCCAATCTCGGCTTCCAACTTCCGTATGTAGTCCGAGCACCATCGCAACCCGAGACAGCAGCCTATTCCGATGACGGTCCCTGCAGGCCCAAAACTCGTCAGAGCAAGCGGCAGCACATCGGCGGTAACCTTCAGCGCGCCATGAAAGATAGCCCAACCAATCGTTGACTCGCCTCGTTTGACCAATGCGTATTCATAGTAAATGTCTACCGCAACTGCGACGACGCAAACGGGCAAAGCGGCCACGAATAGGGCCGTCTTAGAAGTTGTCACAATTTTCGCGGCATGGAATACGACCGCTTCAATTAAAGTGGCGGCAGCGGCCATTCCTCCGCCGATGGCTGCCTGCTTGGCAACAGACTTGGTCGCCCGTTTGGCGTATTCCTTTCTGGTCGCTGGGTCGTCCTTGATTCTGCCTTCCTTCACGGCCTTTCTGTAGTAATTGTACTGCTGGTATGAAGCAGTTGCTGCAACAATGACGAAGGCCAGTCCACCAGCGTAGCCGGCTCGCATGGCGACTTGTCTTGGCGCATAGTTGGCCCTGATAATAAGTTCACGCTCGTAGACGATGCGCTCGTGCTCATAGATGCCTTTGAGCCCGGCATGAACTCGTTTGGCATCTTGTTCCAGGCGTTCAATGCCAACGAACTTGAAGCCGGCCTTGTTTAGCGCCTCGGCTTGACCTCGCGTGAAGGTACTGGGCCCGACTCGAGGTGTCCCATCTGGGCATACCAGGCGGGCATCGACGTCGCAAATCTTCGCGTACCTGGGGTCGTGCACGTGGCTTAGTAAGCTCCGGGCGATGTAACCTGGATCACCGACCTTCACTTGAGCGCCCGGCACGAAGATGTGCCGCGTGTCCGAGATTCGAACTTCGTAGATTAGATCTCTTGCGCTGCTGGTGTCGGGGTTAAGCCACGCGCGTACGTAGTTCATCGGCACACTCGGCGCGTTCACGACGACCCAAGGCGACGCTGGGTCGTTCAGGGCGTTGCGTACGCTCATCGCAATAAGCTCGGCGCACTTGCCATGTGCGTTGGCGCCCATCGTGAAGTGCTCGATCGAGCCTGCGGAGGCGGCAAGGCGCAGTGCGGTTTCCGGCGTCATTCTGCCTGTCCCGAGGGATAGTATAAGCTCCGCCAATTGATGCTGACTTGTATGAGTCATAGTACCTCCTGTCCGCGGAGCTAGACAGAGACGCACGCCTTGCGGCGCGCGCCGAACGTTACTGGCTCCGAGTGAATCTTTCGATTGCTCTAGTATCTGGTACTAGTCTTATTCCGCGTTTGACGCTGAATTTGCAAATCACGGAGCTAAGAAAGAAAATGGGAGGTGCCCATTCTCTTTCGAGTTCAACAATTGGCGCTGGCGCAAGAGGCCAAACATGCAGTGCATTCATTTGCGGTCGGCGTAGCCGAACAAGCTCCACAGAGCGAGGCACATTGCGTGTAACTGGAGAAGTTGTTGCAGGCTTGACACTCAATCGAGGCCGTTGTTGGTCCGCTGAATGGCGTGGTATTGCCGAGGCCGCCACAGTCCACTTGGACGGGCGTGGTGACTGGAGGGCACGACACTCCCTGTGGATGGGTGCTCGTTGCGTTGATAAGGACTGCGTTATGGAATTGTGCACTTCCGTTGCAGGTGCTTAGGAAGCAACTTGACCAAACCACCAAGTCGTTTGCGCTCTTACAGTACGCGGTCGATGTGGTACTAGTGACACTGTATACGGCAGCCGTGGTGCCTCCCGTTGCGGGTGAACCGCCGGTCGCTTTCCTTCCTCCGGTGGAGAGCGAGCCGCCAGTTGATTTTGCGCCACCAGTTGAGGGTGCACCTCCGGTGCTCGAGCTTCCCCCTGTCCCTATTGGTGGCCAGCAAACGTATCCACTTACGCAGGTGCCGGGTGGGTACGGGCACACCGCCATCTCGCATGTTTGTTGACCAGCAACGCACACAGACTGGCCGCATAGCGCGGCCGTTGAGCTTCCGCCGGTGGCAATTGACCCACCGGTGGCCATGTTTCCACCAGTTCCAGGCGAACCACCCGTGCTGGATACGCCCGGGCTGCCACCGGTACTTGGTGCGCCTCCCACGGTTGCAATGGAACCGCCCGTCGCTGCTGAACCTCCGGTTGCTTTCGCGCCTCCGGTTGCAATGGTGCCGCCAGTTGGGCTGGATGTACTTACGGCGCTCGTCCCACCTGTGGGGGCCGGCATGTTTGAAGCGCCGCCGCTAGTGGATGCACCACCAGTGGAACCATCTGCCATTAGGCAGGCTCCTAGGAAACATTGGGCACCTGCGTTGCAAGTGTCAGTGGGGTAGCAGGCGCACCCAACCGTACCGACCACACACGTACTAGGCATCGTGCCGCCAGTCGCAGTGGAAACGGATAGGCTTCCACCAGTATTCATGGGAGCTTCCGATGACCCGCCATTGGGGACCGACACCTGCGTGCCACCACTAGTGGTCATCGTGATCGAATTCGCATCGCCGCCCGTGGCGGGTTCTGGAGTCACGATTGAGGCTTCGTTACCCCCGCAAGCAGCGATAGTGAACGCAATCGAAAGTAGATTGAATCTATTTGTCATTGGGTTGTCTCCTTTGGATCACGTCATCGCCGACTTTGCGATTCGATTGATGGCACACGCGGTAGGGCTGCAGAACTAGGCAGCTGGAAGTGGTCGCCCCTGGTCCACGCGCCATTGCCTGTACTTGGCGATTTCGCCAGTTAGTCGGTGGGCAACGTAACCAACGACAAGTGCATCGTCCAAGTAGCCCACAACCGGAATGACGTCGGGTATGACGTCTATGGGTGACACGAAGTATCCAAGCGCGAAAATGATTGATGCCTTGGTTTCCCAAGGTACGGTGTAGTCCGGGTCGACCAACATTTCGTAAAGTGAGACTGCGTTGATGGCGAGATCACGGACCACCCGAAATCGACTGCCAAGCAAGCTGCTTGCGGCTCTGCCGTATTTGCGAGCGAATTCGGACTTGATTCGCTGCGCTTCAGCCTGAGCGCGGTCAGGATCCCTCGTGAATTCATCGATATTCTGGTCGAGCTTGCGTTTTTCGTCGTCGTCCAATGTGGTGTGTGTCATCGGTGTCCCTTTGCCCGATTGAGCTAATACGTAGTTATAACTACGTATACTTGATTCGGGCCTTGAGGGAAATGCCAAGTGGTGGCGTCTCCAGATTCCGTCGCCAGTCGACTCATCAGTGACCTCGGTCGCCGGGTGGCCGAGATCCGTCAAAAACGCGGATGGACCCAGCAAGAGCTCGCCGATGAGCTCGACGTGACGCTCAGGTATGTGCAAGCAGTCGAAGGTGGGAAGCAGAACCTTTCCCTACGCTCTGTGGCGGCGTTCTCAGTGGCGCTCGGTGTCCCACCTATCGACTTGCTCCAAGCACCCCACACGGTCCGGAGGCGGCCTGGACGACCCCGGCGTACCTGACACTGGTAACCGCCACCCCACGCCAAAGCAACGCTCGACGCATTGTAATTCCGGTTGTGACACGTTGAATTGCAACCGGGGTGGAATCGCCGAACGTGCCTGGGGTTGCTCTTCGTTACCGTCGTGAGCGTCCGATGCTTCTTTTCTCTTTCTGCCGACGTAAGCGCGCGCCAATCACAAAAGCCACGGCCTCATCATGCAGATCAGCGCACCAACTTAGTACGCGAGTCGCCTCGGCCGGCGACATCTGCACACCGACAAAGAGTGCCCCCGGTTGACCTAGCGCCCATCGAAGCAGCTGAGTCGGTGTCAGTCGACGGTCCACGTGCGCGACGTTGACGAGCAGGTTGCCATTGGAGGCAATCGCAAAAGCCGCCTGGTGAATCCTGCGGCTCATGGTGAACACCTCTGTGCATACCCACACGTTCGGCATTGCCAATCGCGACGGCGGTTATCGACGCCGGCACGAACGGCCCGCTCGACCGAGAGCGCCAGCTCGACGAGTTCGACTTCATCGCGTTGGGTGCGCGCGCAGGGCAACCGGTGGAGCGTCGGCTGCTTGGCTTTAGTTATAACGACTAGCTCAGTCTCTGCCTGCTGATGGCCCAGGTCATTGGCTGCTTTGCGATAGATCGTGGGCTGCAGGTCATAGTCCACTTGGTCGGCGCTCCATTTGCGCTTTCCGGTCTTGATTTCGAGCACGCGCCGCTGAATGTCGAACTGGGCGATAACGTCCATGGCACCTATCAACGGCAATTCAGTCGTTTCACCGGTAAACGGATGTTGAAGTACTAACTCAAATGGCACTTCGATACCGAGAATGAGACTCGGCAGCGGGAATTGTTCCACGAACACCGCCAACATCTCCCGCGCTTTGTCTAAGAGCTCGTCCGCAGACTGTTCTTCGTCGTCGAAGAGCACCGGAATGGAACTTTCGGTGAGTTCAGCCATGAACACGTTCCGAAAAGCCTCGACCAGTTCATCGAGGGGAACGGTCCGAAATTCGGACGATTTTACTAGATGATAGGCGACGGCTGTGTGAAACGCGCGACCAAAACTGAGACTTGCCGAGCGGAACGCCGTCACCGCGCGTTCCACGTAGTGAAAGAAATATTGGCGCGGACAGGTGAGAAAAGTCTTGAGCGCAGACGCGCTCGTATGCGGCTTCTTGCGTAATGCCGCTAAGGATATATTCATGGACACCTCCGGTAAACGAAAGCCCGCGCTTCACCAATGAAAGTACGCGGGCTTCTATGTGTGACTGTTGTTGGCCACTATCAGTGGCTTGTGCCGTTGCTGCCCGACAGTTCGCTGATGAGATTGGAGGCCTCGGTGCGGTCGAGCTCTGCCAAATCCGTCTTACCGGTTCGGGCGTGCACCATTGATGAGAGTCGGTCCTTGGTCAGACCTCGACGACGCGCCGCGCCCTGAAGCGCTGCCATCTGTCTCACCGTGGCGCGATTCTTGGGGTCCTCCTGCGGATAGGGCTTCGGACCAGACTCGGTCGGCTCGGTGACAGCCTTGCCGCCGTAGAGCTCAAGCCCAATTCCAAATAGGCTACCTGCCTTCTTGATCGCGTCACTGGAGGCACATTTAAGATCGTCGCCTACACTGGTGGGCTGTCCATCATTGCCAAACGTGATGAGGGCACCCCCAAAGGCAGACTTGGTCACGCCGTCAATCGTGAGCCTTCCCAGTACGACAACTTCAGTATCCAGGATTTGATGACTCACGATCTCGAACGACCAGTTATCCGAGCCCTCGTTCAGGCGTTCGATGACGGCATGGACGTCCACATAGCGAAGCCTTTTGCCATGGGGACCGGCCCGCTCTTTGATAAGTTCACGCGGAAATGGCTTGCAGAGAATTTCCCTGTTCACGCCGACTCTCCTTTGTCGCTAGAATGCCCAGTTCGAATAGGGAGGCCCAGCCACCGCCTCGGGCGCCCACAATGATGTGGTCGAGCAGGGGGACACCGAGCACGTCACCCGCCTCGATGAGGACTTGGGTCATGCCGATGTCTTCGCGACTGGGCTTTGGGTCGCCGCTGGGGTGGTTATGCACGACCACTACACCGCATGCACCGACGCGAATCAGCGGACGAAACACGTCGCGCGCGGTTAGTGCGCAGCCGTGGGCGCCCCCCGAGGCAAGCATGAGCTCTTCGAGGATGTGGTTTCTACCGTCAAGCGCCACGGCGAGCATGACTTCGTGCCGGAGATTTCCGAGGCGTGCCGTGTAGACCGAGGCCACCTTGTCGGCGCTGGCAAGACTTCCAATGGGTAAAGTCGGCCAAGCGCTGGACGTGAGCGTCTGCAGCGCCAGGACTGCAGTTACGGATGCCTCCGCCAGACCGAGAGACACGAGCTCGGTTTCATGAAGGGTTCGCCAGCCACCCGGGGCGGACGCCACGAGCCGAGCTGCTCGGGCGCCTAGTACGTCTCGGAGCAACTTCAGCTCGGGGTCGTCCCTACGCCGAGCGCACATCACGCGCGACCCACGTGACGTCGCAATAAACCCCCGGCCAGTTCTTCGATTTCTAGCCGATGGGAGGGATCGGCTTCATGGGCGGTTGCGGTGATGGCATTGACGAAATCGTAAGCCGAAACGCGCTCGGGCAGCTCCAGCACATGGGCCTCCTTTTTGACCTCGTCCTGCACGCGCTCTCGCTCGCCGACGCTCAGGATGCGCAAGGCGTCAATTTCGGCAGCGATATTGTTTACGAAGACGCCGACGGCCTTTTTCCACAGGTCCATGACACCGCGGGCATGCACCAGGGCGGTTGGAATGGCATCGCGGAGGCCATCGCGTAGTCTCTGCGATTCACCCACATGTCGATATGAGAACTGGCCCATGCCTTCTGCGGTCCGAAGGCCATTGGTGCATTTCAAACGCCATAACAGGCCCCGAACGTGCAGTGCCGAGCGGCCGAAGCTGGATGTGGACAAGTCCAAACCAACAGCCGTGACATCGCCAACTTTGATGGCTTGGCTCTCACTCGGAACGACCAGGCGCAATAGGTCGGTGGTGCCACTGGCCACGGCCCGGGCTCGCACGGTGGACAACAGCCCCTGTTGGTTCAGGGCCTGTCGCAGCGTATCCACGAATTCGACGGCGTCGAGTGGTGCGTAACGCTCGCTGACCAATGCCGATATTTCCTCGCCCCGCAGGCGCAACTGGGCTGACAGTGGCTGCGGAGCCGCCGCCAATAGATAATTCAGCGTTGCGAGCTGCAGCGGCGCTGGGAGCCTATCCCGAACGAATTCAACAGGTGCGCCCAGGCGATTCGACAACTGGGAAAATGCATTGGACCGCAATGGCCGCGCTGGCTCATGACCGGCCAGGGGAGCCAACGCGAATTGCCCGTTGTCAGGTCTTAGGCCCCAGGTGCGAAGGTCCATTATCGGCAGGTCGCGCAACTGGCCGTCGTTTTCGTGTGCAGTCACCAGTCGTTGTGCGGCAGTGTCATAATCACAATCGATATCGTCCCAGCGTGACCGCATGTCTTTGGCCACCGACAGTGGGGGCGGCAGGTTAATTGAGGTTTGTATTTGTGTGGGTGCGTTCATTGTCAATTCCTTCGGAACGAATGTCATGGGTGCAGGTCACTTCGGCCTGAGCCGGAGACCCAAAATCAGAGAAGGCCAAAATCCAAAAGCACATCCCCGAGCCAAGCGGGCGAAGGAGCAATTGGACTCGGAGGTATGAGGGACGGCTTGACCTTCGGACGTGGCTCGTGAAACTCGACCGTGAGTACGGCACCAGATTCGAATGTCTCGACACTTTGTGTGATGAGCACCAAGCCTCCGCGACCGCCATGCCAGCGGAAGTTCAGGCCGCGCTCGTCAATGAAGCAGCGAAGGTCAGAGAATCCGAGCGCTCGACGCGCTTCCCTGAGCTTGTCTCGTAATATGGTGACAGAGCTGCGGCCTTCGACGTCGAATCGAATTGCCTTTCGCTGACCGTCGGCGAGTAAGGTGCCGAGGACGATTTTCGCGTCCACATCGACCCGTTCTTGATGCCAGCGCGACAGGCCAACCAACATGTCGGCGGCGGCTATCGACAAGTTCTGAGCCTGTCGCCTCAGGGACTCCGCGTGTCGCTCGCGGAATCGGCGGAGCGCCACCCGGACCTTGACTGTGCGGTCCATAGGTGGCGCTTTGGAAATAGCCTCCAGTTGTGCGGCGGTCATTCCGAGCGCTGAGGCAATCGCAGTCGTGTTGCTCTGAAGTAATTCGACCAGCTCTTCGCCGTCGTCGGACTCACCCGCTGCAGAGAACGCTGTCAAAAGCTCGCGCTCAGTCGGACGCCTGGTCATGGTCGGTGCTGGGTTGGCTTGGGGCTCCTTTTGATGCGCGTGTCCGGTCGCGCGCACGATTCAACACGTCGCAAACAAATAGAATGTCGGGGTTGTTGCCCTTCGCCGCTCGCTCAAGGCGGCGTGCAACCAAGTAAGGATTAGCTGCGCGTGGCACGCGAAGCACAGGAGTTCCGAGTGACAAGAGCAAACGACGCTCAGCCAAATTGGAAGGGCGTAGCGTACGACCTTGAATTCTCATTGTTTCTCCAGGAAGTGCGCGGGCGCGCCGAGTTGAGCTCCAGCTGCGCCCGCGACAAATGTTGTAAACGAAGAATTAGAATCGATGTCTATCCGACGAATCATCGGCGCCGTCATTGCGACCGGCTCCTCGATGACTGAACGGAAACTCGGGTTGTACGTCCACGTACGGACGTTGTTGGTCTTGGCGAAGCCGTCGGAGTGCAACGACGACGATGGCACGATTAGAATCGAATATGACGAGGCCAGTAAATATGCTGCCGTCTGGGGCGTGCAGCATTAACCCTGGCGGCGGTCGGGTCACTTCACGTAGCCATTCGACAGTTCGCGAACGACGGTTTGCAATGCGCGCAGATGCAGCCTCTAATGCCTCGCCAAGAAATTCAACAATCAGGCCGAGGGCCACACGGCCTCGCAGATAGCTGCGATGATGACGCCCGCTCCTGCGGCAGCGACGCCCTTACGAAACGAATCATTGTGAACCAAACGGCGAAAGAAATTGCCAACTTGAACGATGCTCATGAGTTACTCCATGGTTGAGGTATGGGTACCAGCGTTCTTATGCCTGTTCGGTGAACGAATTTGCACGAGTGCAACGCAACGGTATTCAAGTTCTTGGTCGGATTCTCAGCTACCCGGTTTCCAAGCAAAGTTTGCTGCCCCTAAATGGCCAAGTCTTCGCTTGTCGTTGTAAATGAATTAAGTATCAGTACCTACGGATGGGATAGTGTCCCCGGTCCCGAGTACCGGCTCTGTCACCCAATTCCAAGCCAATACTCTACATTTGTGCGCCCGCCCACCTATGCTCGGGGCTCAGTTCTCTGAATGCAATCTCGTAGACGGCTTGCGACTTCGTAAACCGCAGGTTTCGAGTTCAAATCTCGAAGTTGGCTCCAGCGTCTTATTCGACAGATCACAAAAAACGGCCGTATTCGGTACTGACTTTGGCTCGACGCACAAAGTCACCTTCGTGACGAGACACGACAGAATACGACGAATCGGGACACAAGCCGGGGCAACTAGAGGGCAATAGATGGGCAACGAGACTTTTGGTCGTCTTGAAGTCATGAATCCGCTGGTCACTCGAGCGGTGCCCGACGGAGAACACGGGACAACGAAAGTCTTGCAGCGCGGAAAGTCGGCAGTTAGTTCGGAGTTCGCTACGTCTAGGGTTACTAATAACTTGGGTGTGCAAAACCGGAGCCAGTCTTCGGTCAGATGATTCAATATTCGGCCACGGGCGATCGCACGTAGGCGTAAAGTTCTCGATGCTGGGTCTCGTCGGACTCGCTTTGATGTTATGGCGCATGGGCGTCTTCCCAAGTGATAGGTTGCGGTGGTACTGTTGGGCCGCAGAAGCCGGTTAGCCCGGATGTCGCTGTAGCGGTCCTAATGATCCCAAGGAATCAACATTTCGTACCGCAATTCCAGCTGCGAAGGTTCTCAATGCCGGGAACGCGAAATAGGGCAATTGCGGCTCTTGACGTTAACACTGGGCTTCATGTTCCAGCGGCATCAATCAAGGGTCAAGCCGCAAGAACATACATTTACGGCAAAGACGGGCTGGCCGAGAATGCTTTTTGTGAAATCGAAACCAAAGCGTCGGCCGTATTAGCGGCCGCAATCCAAAGTCGTCGTCCGCCACTAATGGGAACCAGGGACCACGCAATTGCAACTATGTTTATCGCGCTGCAACATGGGAGGACCCCGGCTGCGGCAGCCGAGCTGGAAGCAACATCCACTGGACTCACGCGCGCAATTCTTAAATTTCCGGGTACGGTACCAGCGGAATTCCAAGACAAGATCAGCCAACTGCGTGTGACCCATGAACAGGCGGAATTGTTTGAGGCTAGGCTGGCGCTACAATTTGCGCCTGTCTTGCATGACCTTGCGAGCGTCCTTGTAATCGATGATTCACCCGTGGAATTCGTGTGTCCCGACACCGGCGTTGTATTTCATAACCAATGGGCGAAGGCAGTACGCGGCTTGGGTGTGCTCGGGTACGCCTGCTCTGGCTTGCAAATCTTTTTACCCGTTAGTTCTCGTGCGCTTCTTTGTCGGTACGATTCAGCAACATACGAAGTTCGCCGAGGTGTAAAGACGGTTCAACTAACACAACGCAAGGATGTTTCACTTATTAATCGGCTGCTCTGCTCATGCGCAGAACGACTGGTCTATTTCTCCGGCAACGCGCAGACGCTTCAGGGGCTTCAGGAGAACCACAAAACACTTATCCGTAAAACCCGGGCACAATTAGTAAGTACCGACCGCTTTGGGTCCACTACAGGAAGGCAACAGATCGTCGGATATCACATGGGACAAACTATAGAAGCCTACCAGTTATCTTGGCTTCGGATCAAACGCAGTGTGGTAGCAGTTCCTATCGCAGTGCGTGGACAGTCGTTCAGACCGAAGGCAACACAAGCGGCTGAACTAGTGTGGTCACCGTCAAAACCTTTGCCCGAAGATCTGGAAGGACAAGAATTCCTTCGCTTGCCCGATTAAATTTGTGCAGCACTCCGGGAGAGCCGCGCAATCCGTATATAGGCTGGCTCGACAACGATCACCGGCTTTTCGATCTTCAGTGACACCACTATCGTGCAGAGTTGGTTGGCGCGGCACGCTTATTATTTCCTCTGGGTGGCCGTGCTTTCGAAGCGCTTGCGTGATGCAGTGCAGGCAATTGTCGCAATATTGCACCGATCATGGGAGGTTTGCCAATGAGTTCTAACGTTTATCTGGCCGTATTTAGAACAGGTTTGACGCTCAAAGGGACACGGCCTCCTGAGGCCGCCCAGTTCCACCGTGAACGTGAATCATCCTCGTTTCCATACGACGCGGGGGACGACCCGTCATTATATTGGGCAATGACTTATCCGCGAGAGAGGGTCACTTGGGGTGTTTGTAGGCCAAATGTCAGACGGGCGGCACGCAGAGGTGATGTTATCGTCTTCATCTCGTTTCACTTCCCAGTTCACGAGAAGGCCGGCCAATATCGACTTGTCGCTGCCCAGCGTGTCCAATTCAAATTGACGCATACAGCAATCTTCAGATTCGATGCGAATGCGTGCTTTCGTGGGTACCCAAATCTTCTGGTCCGTCCTCGGGAAGGAGGCTGGGAGCAACACGAACCCGCGTTGCCTGTCGAGGAGTGGCACGACGACTGGCTCGCGCGCATTTCCAATTTGAATGGTATTCCAGTCGTTGACTTCAAGGCCGCGGGGACGACCCATCGACCAGGTTCCGCCCTCACAATTCACGGCTCTCCTATCGAAGAAGCCTCGAATTACGTTGTGTTCACGCCCGAGCCGGAAGGTTTCATTGTCCCGAATCCACCGTTGATTGCCACATGGCGCGAAGGCGAACTGACTGAGACTTGGTCTTCCGATCCACGCAGCAGAGAAATCCGTGAATTAACACTGGGTCTGTTGGCGCCGGGCCGAAGTCTGCGCGTCAACAATCAGATCCCGCACCCCCACATCGTGGGAGCACTGGCCGACGATGTGACTGAATGGCTTAGCCGATTGCGTAACGCCTGTTCTCAGCCCGCGGCCTAACACGCGTCTTGGACAAAGCAGCCCGGCAATCCCATGCACACCCAAGTACTCGGTGTTATCCCCCGTGCGGCAGCACCAGACTATTGCCGCTCGCGGACGATCCGCTCGAGTCCTTCAATTCGTCTTCTCTTGCTTGGGCTATCCCACTCGCGATCGGACATCACGTTCAATAGGTAGACACGGGTCACATATGGACCGGGCCACATTTCCAACATTTCCCTATCCGGATTGCCCTGCTCGACCATTCTCCATGCTTGTATGTCGCGTAAGACATAAGGGGATGCGGCATCCTGATCCCGAAGTAATTTGCCAAACGCCACCAGACGGAACTCACGAAGTGAACCATCAGCTACGTTGTTGAATTGAAGCAAAGCGACTGGTCGCTCATGCGCGTCATAGAGTCGTCCCATTGCGATGAACCGGCCCGGTCGAAGGATCTCGACGCCAACGTATAGCGCGAGTGAACCATCCTCGAGTGCCTCGCGAATCATTCCAGTGAACCGCGCTGGAGGCTCACCTGTATACACAAAAGGGAAAGACACAATTCCCGACTCGGATCCAACGCTAACATCTGCAATTAGTCTAAGATCGCCCTTGAAATTGCCGAGTGCCGTTTGAGGTGGAAGGACCGATGATGCGACTTCACCATCATTTGCAGTTCGGTCCGGGATTGCGCCATCATCCCGAAAGGTGATATTTGAGACAGGCCGCGAAGGGGAAGGGGGCTGCCCTTCGAACCGAATCAGTTTAGCCTGAACTACCGAAATGCTTTCGCTTTTGCCATCGATTGAAGCAGATATGGCAACGACTGCGGCTTCACCTGGTGCTAGGTACACGCGATCTTGTTCTTGCCGAATTGATACCTTGCCGTGATGTTCGGGGTCCAGCGGACGAACCGTAGGGATACTCGCATGTGGCCGGATTTCGCTCGCCTGCTCCTTGGCGGGACGCGAGAACGGGGGGTACTTTGCCCACTGCCTGTAGTTCTCCAACGCTTCCTCCGCCGCCGATCCCCGCTGTGCGGAGTTGTCAGGGGCGGATGATCTCGGAGTCACAGATTGCGATGCGGCGTTTGCGGAGCGGAATGGATCTGCGCTTTGTTCAGGTTTCCGATTGCTTGCGACTGTCCCGCCGGCCCCTATTCGTTCAGCTCTGTCCGTGCGTAGATTCGCCGAATCGTCCGCAGCTCGAGCTTGGAAAATGGCGTGCGAGTTTCTCCTCGCGAGCAGGGCCAAGGCAAAGGCCCCAATCAATACACTTACAACTACGGTCCACTTCTTCATGAATCAAATGCGTCAACCTGCGTTCAGCGAGACAAAATTGAACATTTCAGAACAGATACCTTCATTAGCATCCGTCAAGAAGTGCGAGTAGTCGCCGTTTGTGTCCAAGAACTGAAGATTGTGCAATGCCCAAAGATCGGCATGATCCATGAGATCTAGTCTGTTGCCCGAGCAGATGAAATCGGTCGAGTTGCACCAAGCCAAGGTCGAGGCGTAGGACGCGTTGTTTATGGCGCAAGATGAGTGGTAAGCGACCATTAGATCATCATCGCCAGGCAAAATGAACTCCGTGCTTATGCTTAGAATTGGGTGTGAATCGGAGTATCCTGAGCCAGCAAACATCCAGTGTGTTACCCCCATCGTATTGTCGTGGTTGTACATGGTGCGCATGACCGTGGTTCTCAAATCCTCGTCCAATGGCACTGCAACGCTAAAGAGTTTTAGGTCGGCGACTTCACTTCCCCCTTCAGCGGAACCAGCTGCGGCAATCCAATAGATGTTCCAACTATCGACTCCGCCGGTCGTGCCGTATAGATCGAGCGCGTAGCCGACCTGCGCGCATCCCGCACTATGGCAGGCCACGTAGCACGAGTTGTTCCCGGTGCAGTACTTGTTGAATGCGTTGCGGATTGTAATGTTCGTCTGACCGATGCGGTCGTTACCGACCCAGTTTACGGGGAATGCATTTACTCCTGGGCGAACTTTGCCATTGCCCTGCCAGTAAGACCAATCTGACGGTTGACCATCAGCGTCGCGCCCGTGGATGTACAGTGTTGTGATCGTGCCATTTAGTGTGCCCCCATCTGGTTGGACACAGCTGCACGAATCGAATCCTGTCCCTGTGGCGTTGCAAGTCTGTTGACCGTCTCCCGCGTCGCCGCAGGAACAAGCCTGTGTCAGACCAGGCTTGCAAGTGCGCCCGGCGTCTGGGGCACTCGAAATCCCACCTGAGCTGCTGGTTTCGCTCGATGTGCCTCCAGAGGCAGCGCCGCCTATGCCTGCGGTTCCGCCCGACCCCTCAACGACACCGACTGGACCGCAGCCAACCCAGCCAATTGTCAGCCCAACAATGATACCACCTCGAACGGCTTTCACGCGTCCCCCGAATTAATCGTTCAGTTCTGCCTCAAGGGCTTTTCTCTACAGATGAACGGCCATCGAAACATTAACATTATCCAGGGCAAGTAGGTTCAACTGGGTTAGCCCCGCGCCACTACGTCATGCGCGTCCAACGGGCGGGTACCCAAGGTGCCTTCGGGGGGTGTTGAGGGTGCATTGAGGCAATGAGGGTATCGGGGCGAAGTTTAGGCTTACTTCGCAGGGCACATCGGGACATGGCCCACGGACCGTCAGGGGTACAAATGGCACGCGCCGACGGGCCAATAGCAAGAGCCCTCGGGCCATTAGCATTGAGCGTCGAACCAACTGCATTGGGCCAGAGACCAAGTGGCATTGGGTATTAGACCAAGAGCATTGGGCGCGTAACCGAGAGCATTGGCTGCGAATTCCGGCTGCGTTTACGATCCGTCTATGCGGGTGAACGTCAATTCGTCACGGTCGTTGGTAAACGATATCAACTAGTACTAAATACTGTTTGAAAGTGCAGCCACTACAAAAAGAATCCGTGGGCGTCAGTGGCGCTCACAACGCACGGCAAGGCTTGGGGCGAGTTCGGCCTGAACCAGGACTTCAAACGAGCCCAGAAGCGGGCGTGGCTGGTGCTTCCACGACTTCTTCGCGTCGGAGCATTTTCAAAAAATGCGTGCCGGCCCCGGCGGTCCAAATGCTTCTCGGCCACGCCGACCTTGCAACGACTCAGCGATACGCCGACATGGTTGCGAGTGACCTTCGCGCCGCAGTCGCTCTCTTTGAGGGCAACAACTTAGGGTGCTGTTTCTCGCTGCGCCAGGCGACGAGTATGAGTTTCTCCCCCTTTCCGAAGCTGAAGACGCGGCTGGCGTTCAGATCGAAGAGGATCTCAGGGCGCTCTTAGACAGCGAGTGCCTTTTCTGTTTCATCGTGCAGGATGTGCAGCCGATCACGCCGGAACTAAATCGCAGATTCTCCGGCACCTCACTCGAACATAGGGAATCACTTCGTGGCATCGATACCGATGCTGAAGGCAATGGACCGGCAAGACCCGGTTCTTATCGTTGACGCGGAAGAACTGTTCTTGATGTTCGTCATGCCCCCAGATCGATTCGAACAATATGTGTCCGCTCGATATAGTCATAGGGTTCCTCTCACCGATCCACCCCGTGCTTGAGGCGCTCTCATGATGCTCCTGATTTGGACACTGCCGACATGCAATTGTAAGGATTAGTCATGGGAACATCAGCCAAATCGCACAAATCCATAACCCCAAGGTAATTTTGAGTGTTTCTGGTGGCCGTTGCTGACGAAGTTCGCGAAAAGAATGGCAACTGCCACCTGTTTCGTCTGAAATTGGAGTAATGTTTGACTCGTTCTGGCGGGTTACGTGTCAAACGCCTGCCGCCACCGTACAGTCACCCAGGGGTTTCACATGCCAATTCGTCGCAAGGTCTTCATCTCGTATCATCATGCTGACCAGGTTGAGGTTGATACATTCGTTCGCACGTTCGATCACAACCGGGATGTGTTCATCGCCAGAGGCCTCGGCCGCGAGATGTCGAGGGACATTATCGATAGCCAGGACACCGATTACGTTATGCGCCGAATCCGGGAGCTATTCCTTGAAGACTCTTCTGTCACGTTAGCGTTGGTTGGTCGATGCACATGGTCTCGCCGGTATGTAGACTGGGAGCTTCAATCCTCACTTCGTCGGGGTGAGACGGTCACGCCCAACGGCCTGTTCGGCATTGTGCTCCCGTCGGCGCGCGAGAACCCGATTGCCCCAGACCGGCTGCGTCGCAACTTAGCAAGCGACGACAGCAAGTACGCACGTTGGTATCACTATCCAACAAGTGCGGACACATTGTCAGGTTGGATCGAAGAGGCTTTTTCAGCACGCACGACCACAGCACACATGATTGACAACCCACGCGAACGATTCGACAACAACAGGTCATGCCCATGAGTCCCATCTCTGCCCTCTCCGCATACCGACCATGTCTATCGGTGTTTGTGGTATGGCACCCGTCATACAATCTCGGCCAGCCCATAGCAAGGCGCGTCTATTCGCATCTATGCCGCGACGTTCAGGCCCCGACGTCCCGGGGCATTGGAGTACCCGTATTTTTTCGGAGTGCGGCGCAGTCCGACGCGGTGTCATTGCCGTTGGACGCGCCATTAGATGCGGCACATCACACGGCGGTCATTGTGTTGGTCGATGACAATATGATCAATGGGAACGGTTGGGACGGCTATGTAGAGAAGATTTGGCTAGCGACCCAAGCATCCGGAACTAAACACCGGCTCTTTCCAGTCCGACTCTCGGAACATGCGTTCAACCTTTCGAAGGAAATTCAAGAGTGTAATTACCTTAGGCTGAATGCCAAGGATGACGATTCTCGAATGGACGAACTGCTTGTCCGGCTCACCCACGAGCTCTGCCGACAGTTGCTCGGAAAGAAACGAGTCGCGGACGCTGCAACCCCCGGCAGCACGGAAGCCAGCCCCCTGCCTGTTACGCTATTTCTGAGCCACGCAAAAAAGGATGGCGAGGAGACCGCGAAGAAAATCCGCGACTACATACAGTCAACTCTCCCGCTGAAGACGTTCTTCGATGCGCTTGATATTGCTCCGGGATTCTCATTCAAGAACGAGATCGACGCTGGTATCGAACGTGCAGCGCTCCTCGTGATTCAGACTGACGCGTACTCTTCGCGGGAATGGTGCCAGCACGAGATCATGTGGGCAAAGAAACGACAACGCCCTGTAGTTGTGGTTCATGCCATCTCGCAGGGTGAGAAGCGAAGCTTCCCATACGCGGGGAATGTGCCAACCCGACGGTGGGACGGAAGTCGAACAAACGATTGCGAGTGTGTTGTAGGAGACGTTTTGCACCAGGTGCTACGGTTTGAGTACTTTCGGCAACACTTTGAGACTCTGCGTGCGCTCTACAACTTCCCAAAGGATGTCTTCGCAACGCCCTGTCCACCAGAGCTGCTAACGGGGCTGTACTTGTGTTCCGGGAAATCGCCGCCACAACTAGTCGTCTACCCGGATCCGCCGCTAGGCGCCGAGGAGCTTGAACTTCTCCGACAGCTGGCGCCCAACATGACCGTGACGACGCCAACTCTCCTTGTTGCGGAGGTTGCATGAGCTCGAAACATTCGACAGTCAGCGGCCTACGACTCGGAATGTCCATCTCGTCGAATCCCGATCTTGCAGGGTTAGGACTCGACGAAGTGCACTTACAGGACGTATTTGTCGAAATGTCGCGCTACCTATTAGCGTCGGGCGGCAGTCCTGTGTACGGCGGAGACCTTCGCAAGGGCGGATACACCGAGTTACTGCTTGATCTCTTGCGCACGTATCGCGACGAAGTGCCCGAGGTAGCGGGCACAATACAAAACTACCTTGCGTGGCCGTTGTCGCTCCAGTTAGACGCGGCCTTTCGGGCTATGCACAAGCAATTAGCTGTATTCCACGAGATTCCCCCGCCGGATGACGTCAAGGTCGATATATCCGTCTTTCTCTCTCCGGACACTGCGACGCACCGTGTTGTCTGGGCACGCTGTCTAACCAAGATGCGGGAGGCAATGATCAAGGAAACTGATGCCAGGGTACTGTTGGGGGGGCCAGTGCACGGTTTCCTCGGACGATACCCTGGACTACTAGAGGAAGCCCTATTGGCACTCCGCTCATCCCAGCCACTCTTTCTCATTGGTGGATTCGGCGGATGCACGCAGGCCATAATCGAAACTGTAACCGGCGGAACACCTGCCGTCTTCGAATTGGCATATCAGGAGGGGTTTCCGGCTTACGCGGAACTGATTACCGAGTTTAATCGTGCTGTGGACGCCAATGAGCTGCGCTCTGATCGAATTGACTGGTCACTGATTACTGCCGAGTTAAAGTCGCTACGGCATCGCTGGTCTGCGAAACGGCTTGACTGACGACGAAAATCAACTCCTATTTCGAAGCGTTCACACGCAGGAAATAGTGGCTCTTGTCCTCCGTGGTCTTATTCGCCTCCGCGGTCCGAGTTTGAGAGGAATTGTATAATGTCAGATCGCCACAATGTCTTTATTAGCTATCACCACGAAAATGACGAAAGTTACAAGAAAATCTTTGAGCTCCGATTCGGAAACAAGTTCGGCGTCGTGATCCCAGGTGCCGTGCAAATGGGCGATATCGACACCCACTTGCAGACTGAGACGATACGCCAGATCATCCGAGACAAGTATCTCCGGGATACGTCGGTGACGGTGGTCCTAGTCGGTGCGCAGACGTGGCAACGGAAGCATGTTGATTGGGAAATTGGTTCAAGCATCCGGGAAACCAAGAACAATCCACGTTCAGGTTTACTGGGTCTCCTGCTTCCGACATATCCGGCGCCTTCTCCTGGAAATTACAACCCGAGGACGATCCCGCCACGCCTGTACGACAACATCAAATGCGGCTTTGCAATTGTTGCGGCATGGAGCAATGAAGCGGACGTCATTCGTGACTTAGTTCATCAGGCGTACCTCCTGAAGAAGCGCGTGCTGCCGGACAATTCATACCCGCAGTTCAAGAACAATCATTCTGGCGCAGGGTGGTCGTGAGACGTGAATTCGGAGAGGACTACTTTGATCTCGCTTGCATCAGTCACTAGAATACCACCGTGAAAATGCTCGACGACGGAATCCTCGTCGGACGTACTGAACCTTCCCAATGATATGCATCGGCCTACAAATGCCGATATCTCGCGCCGTGCTAGTGTGACTGCCTATGTCGGAGATTATCGCGGGCCTACCACAATTCTGGGACCGATTCGAACCCCTTCTAAAGCACTGCGCGCATGCGGAACTCACGTCTGCGGTTCTCATCGGTGACGGTGTTACGCGCAACGTATTTTCCGTGCTGACTTTCACGAGACAACGAATTCAAGGGTCGATCGTTCCGACCTTTAAGTTTCTTACGGACCGACCAGAGTCTGTTCTGCACACATCGTACAAACTCGCAATTGCGCTCAGCACCATGTCAAGTATTGACGCATTGCGCGCCGTACCAACAGCGGGTCAATTCATTGAACCAGTAAAGGAAGAAACAGTCGAATGCCCCGGGACATGGGCCGATCCGATATTCGTTGGACAAGAAGTGCATAGACTCTCCGCAGTTGTGCCCAGTATAGACGCCCAATATTGGGTTTTCCAGCACGTGCCTCCGCCAGGCCTAATGGTGGAACTCGTCGGTAACCCTGGTCTCAATTGGATCTTAGAAAAGGTGTCAACATGTCTTGCGCGCACGCTAACGACACGGTCCGACTATGCAGGTGGCTTTTTAGTAGTTTTGCCGGAGTATCGCGGAGAAATTCGGGTTGAACGCGGAAATAGTGGACGCGTGGGGATCGAATATCGGGGCGACCGGGAGCAAGTGCATCCCATTGTGAGCGTACGGTCTACCCGCAACGATGAGTTATGCTCGTCGGTTGTTGCTGACTTGACAAGCCGGTACACGGTGCTGGATGCGGGGGCATCGGACTTTGAAGAAATAGAACTGTATGACTTAAATTCGGGCCTAATTCTCGACCGCCATGCGGGTACCCCTTGGCGTGGGTTTGAACTTGCAATGAATGTCGGAGAACAGGTGGAGTTCGATGTGACGCTGCATGACGCAGCTGGGCAACCGTCAGGCTCACCGGTGCATATCAATACGAATTGGGGCCGAATTCAACTGTCCGGCATAGATCAGCGCTCCGGGTGGGAGCATATTCAGCGCCAGGCAGCAATTCTATCCGAACAAAAGCGTCTCCATGGTGAAGGTAGACTTTTCTTCTATTCGGGAAAAGATAATGACCGGGAAAAGGCGGTGAGTGACGTGCGTAATCTAATTCGAATGCACTCGCGCCAACGGCTGTGCATTTGGGACCCGTACTTTGGTGGTCGAGACGCGCTTGAGTTCCTGCCTTACGTGGGCGACCCCTCGATCAGTGTTAGGGTGCTCACATCTTGTACATCGATTGGAGAAAGCACGCAGCGGGACGTAAAGAGACAGCTTGAAGAGGCAATATCAGCTCTTGGCCAGCATCGAGGTCGAGGGCCAGGGATGACCAACATTCAAGCGCGCTTGGGAACAGGCTTTCATGATAGATTTTTAATCACCGATGTGTCTTGCTGGCAACTCGGCACCTCGTTCAACCACGTCGGACTCGTATATAGTACAATCGTCGAATTCCCCTACGCCGATCTTGTTCTCCGAGCTTTTGAAACTGCATGGAATGCTGCAACCATGATCGGTTCAGCCCCATGACCCTCAGTTCTAAAGAAGCAAGGGAAATAGTGCTAACGGCAATGTCGCGTGGCATCACCTATGATACCTGTTCAATAGTGTCTTCGACTCCAGAACAGTTCGGACGTGTGTTCCGTGAATTCGATGAGGGCATTGCGAGTGGCAATGAACTTCGAACTTGCTGGTTGTTGAACAAAAGGTACCGACCGCCATGCTTCAACAACGAACTTATTGAAGCGACTACAGTTTTTGCCAACGATAATCTGAACGCGTTTGTGTCGCTAGTGGACGAGGTTCAAGATTCGAATCTTCTTTACGAGCTAACATTTTTCCCTTTGCTGAATTGTAGCCCAGAGCGGTGCTGTGCATGGATTACGACTGCGCGGTCAAAACGACTTGTTGCCTTGGGTATCGTGGCCGCCCTGCGCGACAAGTTCACGATGAACGCTGACTTGACGGACGAATGGATTGCGTTGCTTGACAATTTGTCGAGTGCGCTACGGACCAAGAGCCCTATAGAGCGCGCAAGAATGTGGTGGCAAATTATTGCGCTCAGCAGAAACTCAGTGGCTACGAGTACTTGGACCGATTTGTCTCGGGTAATATGGTTGAGAGCTGCGACAGAAGTCGATAGCGCGGCGAGTCACGTCCAAGAGTATGTGTTGCTGTCGGAACCGTGGATTGAATATTGTCCCGCTCTCCGGGCACTACTGGTCGCGATTGCTGAGAACGGCGATGCTGCATCCCGCGAGGCCGCTCGAGCCGCCATTCTTGTCGATTTTGAGCGGCGGCTGATGTCTGAGCAATGGAACCTACCTAAGCTAAATGATCGGATGGAGTCGGTTGCATATCTGCCGGCATGTGGGTGGGCAATAGCCCAGGACATAATGGCCAAGGAGTCCGATCCGTGGTGGATCCGCGCGCTAACTTCATATCTACCTCATTTCCCGCGATGGCACGGCAGCCGTGATGATCCTGAAAAATGCGCGTTGATACTTGTTGCTGCTTGCGACGCGCTTGAGCTGTTGCGTCGGGCTGGGAGAGATCACGCGTCGAAAACTATGGATGAGATTGCCAACTTTGCCGAACGATGGTTACCACATTGGCTGTGGGACCATTCGTCTTCTGATAGTGCGGTACGCGTCTTGCCTGCAGTGCTGATATCCTGTTTGCTGTCGGTTGGAAACAGCGCCACGAATGCTCGTCGTATTCTGCAAATCGCGATGGAGATTCGCAGTCATCGATTGCTGGACCATATTGTCACAACTGTAGAAAGGGCGGGGGCGCTCGATGCGCTTGCACTTCAGAAGCTCAAGGAAACTTGTGACGCGCGAGGGAAATACGAGGCCCAATTGAATGGTCCAACCACGGACGCCGTTCAAAATCACGTGAACACAACATTGCGAAGGCTTTCGTGAACGATCGAAAGTGTTGGCTCTTGGGTCATTGCAACGTCTCGCAGCGTCAATACCGCTTAGAATTATGCAGGATTGTTGGGCTAACTTCATGCCTACGGTGGCCGGAGAAGGAGATCTGCGCAAAGGCCAATTAGATAGTTCAAGTCGATGCGAACGATGCACTGAATTGTTCCCATTGCATTCCGAGTTGTTGCTCAACAATTGCCCTGGCTACGCCCGCGAACGGGCGATTTTCATTCGCGATTCTGCACAAGTCACGGATTGCGTCCTGCTGCTGGGTGGAGCCTCCGGTCGCAAACTCTCGTAGTAGCTCGTAAACGTCTCGCGCCACGTCAGCCCGCTCGTCGCGCAACGGTTCGCGATACAGTCCCAGAGTGCGTATTGTTTCGAGACCATACGTGCTGCCGTTTCGCGCTTCAACCGTGCCGTCACCGTTGAACTGGAGGTGGTCACTCGGTTGCAACAATCGGTAGCAATTCATGAGCAGAGGTTCTTCGCAACCATTCTGTCGCGGTGGGCAACAGCGGGGGTGCGTAGCTACGGGGAAAATGGCCCTCTTCCATTTTTCGTTGCAGCAAGAGCAAGCAAAGACGTAGTTGCTCCATGCATAGGCGAGCCAGTGATACCCCAGCGCAGAAAACACCTCGGTTGAACGCCCCGTAATACCTGCCGAATATGGTTTCTGCAAACCCCAGGTGATTGGGTTGTCGTCAAGTGTCTCGACCTCTGTCTTGGGTCGGAAATGGTCTACTGTACCGTCGTCACCACCGAGGACCTTTCGATCGCAGTAGCCGCATCGGCCGTGCTGAGCTTCAGCCAGCACGTGCTTGAAGTCACTCCACTTGTCATTGAATTTCTTCGATGTTGGTCGGTTGCCAGCCTCGACTATCTGGGTGATCCTATCGCCTGCTGCGCGTGTGGCATCTGTGAACCCATTGGGAGTGTCGGGCTTTCGAACAAGCAGCATTATGCGCGCTCCGTCAGCTCTTGCTGCCACTCTGGTGTTCTAGTTCCGCAAGTCTTTGCCGTACGCGTTCCTTGAGCTGCCGCCGAAGTACTTCGCGCTCTTCGGGGGATTTCGGCTGTCGTTCCCGCATTAGTTCGGCGGCAACATCCAAAGCCATTCTGTCGAGTGAAGTGTCCGCATAGGAGCTATACCGAGCCGCAAGTCGTTCCTCGAGCTCCAGCCGTTCGGGTGCCTGCGGTGGCACCTGATGGAGAAGTAATTGTTGGTGCGCCTCAATCAGAGCGATAGTGTCATCGTTGACGGCGTACGGAAGGCCGAACCATTCACCAGTCAGGATACGATCGGCACGGATACCTGGCGGGAGATCAAAAGTTTTTGCCTCAATTTGTCCCGTGCCGTCAATCGCATCGCGCAGCACGAGGATCTCACTTGAGTCAGCACCTAACAACGCCATTGGGTTGTGCGTCGTCGCTACAAACGAGAGTCGTGGAAATACGTCCTTGAGCGTCCTTACGACCCTGCGCTGCCAGGCCGGATGGAGGTGCAGGTCGATTTCGTCTATGAGGACCAAGCCCTCCATGCGTGCGAAGAAATTACCGTCGGAATCGACGTCAATTTGCTCAGCCCAATGCAGCCATCGGGCAACCAAGTCTGTAGTCCACCCGAGCGTGGTTAGGTAGCCGTCACTAAGGGCGGCTAGCGGAACCCGACCTCCGAGTCGCGGCGAAACTGCCCAGACTTCGTTTTCCGCAACGTCCAAGCGCTCCACATCAGGGAGAAGGTCGCAAAGCTGACGAACAACAGTGCTAAAAATGGCGTCGTATTTGGGGTCCTGGAGAGCCCTTAACTTCAGGCCTTTGAGCCAACCGGCAGCGGAATGAAGGCGAGCGGATTGACTAAAGAGCATCGCCACATCTGAGAAGCGGCTAGTGATATCTGCTGCCTCGCTTCCTCCAAGCGCAGATCCTCGGTAACATCCGTACGCAAACACCGATGGACGGGCACCGCTAAGCGGCTCGTAGGTGGCCAGTTCGCCAGTGCCATCGTTTGTTAGATGTGTCGAGAATCGTTCACCGCCACAATCCACCACGCAACTCGCCGCAGACTGGCCGATGCGGATGAGTGGCGCCCGGTACTGGCTGACTGCCGCTTGGGCAACATTGGGGCCACCGAGCGCCAGCGCAATGGCGCGCAGCAAGGTTGATTTGCCCCGGCCATTTTCGCCGAGGAGTAGAATCCACTGACCGCGATCAGTTGGCGGCCGAATAGTAATGGCAAGACTCTTGAACAGCGCGAAGTCTGTCAGCTCGATCCCTTCGAGTCTTACGAGCCCAGGACTTAGCACCCGACGCTTGGGAGAGGGCGCCAGCTTCCGGGGACGGTTCTCGAAATCTTCAGGTTCCGCTCCTTCCTTGCGCATTGTCGCACGCGCATGCTCATCTTCTCGCATTGCGTCGCGCTCGTATGATTCAGCTAAGGCGTCTAACATGTCGCTGGTTCGGGGCCACGTTAGTCGGAGTTCCTTGGCAGCGCGGCGGTAGTCGGCCACCAGGATACGTTCCTGTTTTCCACCTTCGCCAAGCGTGCGTGTGGTCCAACCACGAAGGTTCCATTTTGCGGTGCGCATCGCATCCGACAAACTTGGGAATTTTTCTGATTCTAGAAGTCGGCGTGCGGCAAAACATGGCCAGAATCCGTCTTCAGCATCCTCTGTGCGAGCAAGCACGCGAGCGATCTCGCCAACGCCCCTATCCGGTCGTTCCGGCAGGGTTAGTCTATTGAGGGCGTCCAACGACCAGGTTAGGAGAATATCCTCCCTCTCGGCTGCAGGACACCCAAGGCCTGGGTACCCATCCCACGCGTAGAGCACGCTGGCAGCCGCGGAGTCTGCTCGGTTGACTAAATCGACAAACTGCCCAACGTCCGAGGCGAGTACGCTTGACAAATGGCGCATGGGTCGCGTCGAGCCGTGGGTGCTCTGGGCGTAGACGAGTTCGGCGCGTGCCAATAGAGCGCCATACTTGGCATCTGCGTCCGGTTCGACTTCGAGCCGATCCATGAGCTGCGCCAGGTCCCAGGAGAACATCGAATCTTGAAGGAGCTCTGAAGTCTCCGCCCGATCGGCGAGAAACACTTCTAAAACCTCAATGATCATGTGTGAGCTAATTTGGTCTTTGGCGTGTGAGGCATTCCGAAGCGCATAAATAGAATTCTTGGCGTCCAACAGGTTCCTAATAGCCCGGTCCCATACTTCTGTTGGGTGCTCGCCAAATACATATTGATGCTTGTTCCAGTAGGAATTGGCAATATCCTGACCTAGCGCATCGACGAGGTCCCACGTTTGAGTATTCGAAGGCAAAGCGTTGAGAGTTGCCTCAACGTTGTTCCTTCTGCCCTGTGTGAGCAGCGCACGGACTACATTCTCAAGCCAGTGTTGGGCTTCGACACGCGACCTGATAACGATAAACGCCGGCAGCTGTGGGGCGAAGCACGCCGGAGGTGTTCGGTCGATCAGAAGGCCATCAACATCTTTCGCGAATGTAGCCATTCCGAGCGCCAAACCCAAGACATTCGTCTCCGTCACTTTTTCGGCAAGCGACGTGAGAATCTGGTCCCTTCCTGGTTGACGACCCAATTCCTCGACCGCGGAAGAAATCAGCTTCGCCAGTTCCTTCTGCTCAGCATTCCAGTCGCCAATTGGATCGGGGAGTTCCGCACCGCGAACGAATAGCCACGCATAGCGGAGAGCGAGATCCGAAGGCTCGTACGCAGAATAAAGCCGCTGCCATTTTTCCCGAATGGCGCTCATGTCGGGACTCGATGACTCTCGCTCCGGCAGTTCGTCTAAGCGTGGCCCGATCCTGTGCAAGATATGTCTAATGGCGGTCCAAACCGTGGCGTTTTCATCGCGAATTTCGGACATAGAGCCCTCGAAACGATCGAGAATACGATTCGTCAACTCAATATCCATGTGCATTGGGATGTTCGTCAACAAATAGGCCCAGCGGTTAGCGTCGTGCTTCGCGTGGTTAAGCGCCATGTCGATATAAGCGCTCAATACCTGAAAGCTCTCTTTGCTGGTTCGTTCGCTCTGCTCTTCCAGGGTCGGAATGGCGATCGGTCGAAGCTCGGGTTTGCAAGCCTGGGAAGACAACACGATGTCCCCAATTGACGAGAATTGTTCGCCGAGCAGCGCAAAACCAATGTCAGGAGTTTCTTCAAGCCGTCGCTCCATCTCCCGAATGCGTTCATCCGCAGAAGCAAGCGTCTGTGGAAGCGCAACACATAGAAGCCCATTGAGGCTGGCCTTAGGCCGGTTCGCTAATCTTCCAGGTCGGTTCGGCATCTTTTCATCGAATTGAGCGAGCTTTGCCAGCGAGGAGGCGACGCGTGGCATAAGCCGATCGAACCACCCGAGCATTTCCAATGCCCACAACAGACCAGTGTGAGGACTAGCTCCCATGAACTTTTCCTCGACCAGTAAATGCTCCGCACCGCTGTCACCCTCCCGCAGGCTAGCCTCGATACACTCGAGGAACGTGTCGGGTGCTGCTTCAGCCAGGATAGGCAGAAGGGGTGAGAGCGATGCCCAGCGTTGCCACGTAGGTGGCAGCAGATTGCGTACGCTTACGATGGCGATAGAGCTGCCTCGCTTCGCACCATGGAGCGGAGCAAGCTCTTCATCGCTAAGTGACAGCCGCAAGAGCGATTTGCGAACCCTTTCCGCAGGGACCCTGATGCATAGACGCTCGCATCGCCCGGAAAGGCGTCGGGTACCGGATCAAAACTTGCGTCGTGCCCCCCCAACACCAGTCGCACCGATTCCGAGAATCGCCGCAGTGTGTTCACTGGAATTTGACCAACCAACGACTTCCACGCATCGCCAGGCGCGCGCCATACCCAGACGGGACTATATGCGCGGCCTTCCTCCTTGTGCATCGGCGCGTCGGGAACGACGCGCAAACGTTCACAAAGCAGACCCGCCTCTCGTGGTTCCACGCCAAGGTGTGCCAGAACCTCACGGTCTTTCGGGTTATCGGGCTCGAAGGCGCCCGCAAGAAGCAAGGCCGAAAGCGGGCCGGCGGTGACTCCTTCCGCCCAATCTGGAAGTTCGATATATCCAAGCAGACGTTGCAGCGAGGCAAGTTTGCCTCCGGATTCCGCCGCAATGCGAGCAGCTTCTTCTATCGGTACGCCGATGTTTGGCAGCAGTTCGGCAAAGCGCCGATGTGGCACGGGTGAAAGCCGGAGAACACCCAACGAGACCGCCGGAATGGGGCCATCCATGGGAATTACGACAGACCCCACAGTTGCGCCAGCGTGCGGATATGCGGCGATAATGAGAAGCGGCTGGGCGTGTTGCGCCCCAAGAACTGTTCTTAGCGCTTCATCCGAACGTAAGATGGCCGTCCTCTCACGTATCTGTTCCCCTTCCGGCGAGGAATCGATGGTCAACGCGGCGGCAGCGAATATTGCAGCCTCCTCCCACGTATCGCCAAAAATGCGAATTGGGATGCCGTCGCTGCGAGCCGAACGCGCCCAGGCCCGCACATGTTCTGCAAGTTGTTGCCGTTCTTGCCCTGCCAGAACCGTTTCGATGGGGAGTGGCGGTCGCGTGCGTCGGCACCACGTCTGTAAGAAACTTTGGAGGTCTTCAGCATCAGCGAGCGGTTTGCCGCACTGGCCTGCGAACCACCGCGCAACACTGGGGGCTGTGGCAAGCCATGCGGCTAGTTCGTCTGGGCCAAGTAAGCGAACGCCTTTCCAAGCTTTTTCGGCGCGCCTGTCTGCCTCCCAGCGTAACTTTCCTGAAATGCGCCGGGCTGACACAGCAACGTATGTAGTTTGGGCGAGGTCGGTGAAACCTGTTTCGGTCGTGCGCTTCTTGAAATCATCTGTGAGTTTTCCAAGCTCACCCTGAACTGTGAGCTCCCAAATGGAAACACCCGCAGGACAAAACGGAGAATCGTCAGCAGACCGGACCACGCCGTCGGGACCTCCAAGCCAGATACCCCCATGGGCATTCATGGTAATCGACGAAAGCGCTGTCGTGGCAAGAAGAAGCCTGCGGATGAGATCGGGCAGAACACTGGGTGCGTCGAACTTGTGCGACCATTGCACGATGTCATCGCTAGAGACGTCCCACGGTTTCGCCATGCGCCTAACCCTACTCCAACCTACGGGCAGCGGTCGATTCGATGGAACACTGATCGCTCTGACTACGTTTTCTCGACCGGTGCTGACTTAGGAGGGCTGCACTAACGGGCCCGATGGCCGTTGTCGTGATTCTTACCTTCTGGTGTCGTGCAGTAGCTATTCAAAGATCATAAGTGCTTGCGCGATTCATATCTCGATGGGAGATGATTCCTGCAAACCGCCCGCGTTGCGATCGTGTTAATTTTGTGCACGACATGCCGGGATCATTGAATAACCTTGAAGATATGGCCATGATCGAAACGCCACACATTTTCGGTTTCAGATGATCATCTGTGAAATAGCTACTGCTCCTATCGACCCAAGTTATCGCCAACGCAGCTCACGTTCAGCTTCCTCTTGCTCGCTACGCGATGCATCGATTCGCAACGACTCAGCAGTTTCGCGAGCCCACAACCGAACGTTAGGGTAACGACTATTTTGTGCAACTTCGTCCAGATCTGTCGCCAATGTTCGCTCACGCACAGATGCCTGCCCGCTCCACGAACCAGCCCAATAGTACCCAGCAAACGTCCTTCGTGTTTGCTCATTCCCTCCGTAGGCATCCAGCAACTTCGCAGCCAACGCATTGTCATCGTATGATTTGGTTACGATGCTAGCCAGCATCGCAACCCGGTATAAGGGTTTTCACGAGCCCATTCGAGCACGAGTTCATGAGGCACCTGATCTACGAGACCCGGCGGCATTCCGATTGTAAGTGTCACGTAATTGCGATCGGCAAGCATCGGGCTCAACACCGCCCATACTGCGGGAGGGCTCTTCTTCATGCATGCGTCAAAAATAAACGCCGCCTCACTATGTTCAATGAACCACGACCGTTCCTCCATCTGGCACTGCAATATCGCACGCGCAAGTTCGCCCGGATTTGTGTCAATGAACCGGCTTGCAACTTTCTCCCAATAGAAACTTGTCATGCCACTGCCACGGATCAGATGGGAATCGAGCGCCAGATCAAGCGCCAGCGTCTTGGCTGCACTAAAGTCTTCGGGCTGCACCTCAACTCGAGTATATAGTAGCGAAATTGCTGCCTCTCGCTGGTTCGGCTGCTTCACGAGCGTTTCAAGGAGCCGCACGAACACGTCTTGCGAAAGACCGTTTACCCAGCCTCCGTAACAAAGCGCCTCGGCAGAAGTCCTTATCTTCTGCCCTAATAGTAATCGAATTATGCGTTCCCCTCCAGAATCAGTACTATTGCATCTCCAAGTTGCCTCAAACAGGAGCTGAGCATCGTCGGCGCGATCGAACTCCATCCTATCGAGCCAATTGTCTAGCCATGCCATTCCTCTGGCTCGCACCTTGGCATCAAGATAACCACAAATCACCCGAATATCTGGGCCTCTACCTTCGGCTTCAATCATTGGCACCAACAGAACATCGTTGAGATCAGACTCACCTAGTGCAAGTCCCAAGTCCCATGCGCCAGAAATGCGCCCAGAGGTTACAAACTTCCATTCCTGCCAAAGGTTATCGGGTTCCTGAATTAGCTTCGCAACTACGCGGACCAATTCGTCTGACGGATGCTTTCTGAAGTCTACCGAGCGGACCGCTTGTCTCAGTCTTCCCCTCAATGACACATCCTTCACTGTCTCGAGAGTCGACTCTACCTTTGATAGCAGGTCAGCTGGTGCTCGGTAATGGGAGTGTTTTCGCTCCAGTCGCAACCGCTCCGCAACGGCGTACTCGATATCGTCTCTCGCAGACGGAAACTTTCTCGCAACGCTTGTAACAAATGCTTCTGCGTCCGCAAACACGGGTTCCTGCAAAAGGAGCCACACGCATTCCTTTACGGCATCAAGGAACAATGATGTCGTGCTTTCATCAGCGTATTCCAAAAACTCCGTCAGCTTTTTCATGGAAAGGCGGGCAGCATCGATGTGCTCAGTCCCCTTGGGTTGCCATTCGCGTTCAGGGGGGCCGTCGTCGTTGCCCCTGTCCACGATCCGCATACCGCTTGTGCCTGTCGAATGGCTAAGAGCGCGTACGACGAGTCGAAGGTAAACAGGACCTTTCTTTGCCACTGCATCTAGGACTTGGACTCGCTGCGTGAATGGTGCCGACGTTCCGCCGGACAGAATAGAGAATTTCGCGATGAATTCGCCAGTCGCGTTGTTCGTCCACCCTTCGTTTTCTGCTTCAGCCAGTTCGGCAAGCGCAAGAGTTGCCGAATCGAATGTACCAGTTGCGCAGGCGGCCCTAGCGAGGGTTACGACTAATTCGCGCCGCGCATCTCGGGGAATGTTTACCCGCTCTTCGTGCGTGGAATTTGCCAGCACAGCCTGCAGTCGCCCAATTGCTTGGACCGGAGCAGCCACACTCACCGCACGCCAGCGGCGCACGGCGAACACATCACTGAACTGGCTCAATTGAAAAAAACCGTCAAGTTCATTTCGTGCAAATTGTTGCGCGTGCCCGCCAGACACCAATGCTTGCAGCCGGCGATAGAAGGCATCTTGAGTCTCGGTACGGGGCAGCTTTTGTGCCAGCGTCTTCATTTCCGACGGATAGGCTTCCCAGAGGTCTGCGGCTAGATACAATGCTAGTGGCCGGGGAGAAAGGTACCTATATCGAGCTCTCTTCTGTACGATATCGTGAATTCGCGATTGAACCGTAAAGCGCACGCGTTGCCACGAAAGCCCTAGATGTTCCGTGATAGTCCGACCTTCATCTTCTACCTCGTCGTCCCAACCAACGTATTCCAGCGCTGCCAAGACATGTAGCGCTTCGCGCTCCTCAACACTTACAAGACTGTTCACAATGGGACGCAAGTCCGGATTATTGATGAGTTGACGCGTCGTCACCCGAGGCTCTTTCACCACGCACTCACCTATTAACAAGGCGAGCCGGATGTACCCGTCTGCGAGGTGAGCAACGAAAGCCTGATGGTCAAGTGGCAAGTTGGGATAAATTCGACCAACAAACTCCGCCACTGTAACTTCATCCAATGGAACAACTTGTTTTTCCAGTATGGCCAAGTCACTTCGGGGGCGTTCGTGCCCAATTGTGATGACACGGATCGTTCCTTTGGCTCGGTGAACGATTTCGCTAATTTCTGCCAAACTAGCGAAAGACACTTCGTCAAGGACGAACACACCCCGAACCTTCGGATCGTTCGCAACATCGCTGAGGCTTCGCAGAGTCTGCCTGTCGTCGCCTTGTCGTACGTACAGCACGTCATGTTTCCAGGCTGCATCACTGCAAATCTTTTGAACGAGTCTTGTCTTTCCAACTCCCGGAGGGCCCCAAACGTGAATGTGCTGAGCGCCGACCGTATTTAGATTAACTTCTTGCCGCATTTCGTCTATGAAATCCAGCAAGTCTTTTGACCCGACAAATGGCCTTTTCCTTTGATCGTGCTCAGGGGAAGCCAACCAAAGCTCAATGTTCAGCCAGTCGGCAAGGCAGCCTGCCGCCGTTGCGGCAATTGCTGGATGCTCGTTGCACCAGGTAACTAGACGGTCACAGCCCCAAACTTCGATTTTGTCCGTTGGCAGGTTTAGTCTCTCGGCTTCCGACTTGAGCTTGTTGACGCGAAGTTCAGTGCCCTCTGCGCCATTTCCCAAAGCGGACGCGATTACACAATATCGTCCTCCAGCTTGGAGCACGTCTTGAACCCGCTGGTGGTCAGCAATTTCGCCATTAACTGTTGGGTCCTTTCCACTTTTGAATTGCCAACAAGTCTGTTCCTCCTTCATCCATGAACTTGGATTTGGCGCGGCTGGAGTCCATGCGTCTTGCCCGCCGTCTTTTGCCTTTGTTTCCGCGTTGACCGTTACATCGCCAGCTTCAATGCCGCATCGATACGCCTCCGCGTGAATGAGAGTGTCCATCATGTCGCGTAAACCGCGCTCACCGAGACGTGAAATCTCACTGGTCCCAACTTGAAGAACGGAACGTATGGGCATAATTGGAACACGGTGCAGGAGCCGCTATTTTGTGTCAAGCGGCTCAGCGGGCACGAGCACCTAGTCGCGGCGGTGCTTGCCCAGTCGTGGAGCGAAAACTAGGAGCTCTTTAAGCAGGCCGGGCACCGACCAGTAGGCCTATCATGGTCCACCGGCATTCCATTACTGCAAATGCGCCACGCTACCTCGAGGTACCTCGACTCTTGGCGCCATTACATCCCGGGGTGCCGGAACTGAAACCCACGTGTGGTTGGTTCGATTCCGACCTGGGCACTAGGATTTTTGGGAGTGACGATACTCGATGCGTGGGGTGACTTTGTGGAACGCAATGAGAACCAATAGTTGGGTCACGGACCATGAACGGTTCGCGTTTCGACTCGCAGCTTGCCTTCCATTTCTAACTGAAGTGCTCTAATCCAGGGATTGGTGGACCGGCCGTCATCGCCGGTTTTCCCTTGGAGCAGGACACCATTGAGATTTTTGAATTTCGGCGCGTCGCTCGCGACGATGTGCTGCTCATACAGCAAATAGAACATCTTCGACAGCCACCCTTCATTGTGTGCTCGGTTGCGTAACCGGAGATATAGACCAGTCGCGTATTCACTCCAGGCAGCCCAATCATGCTGTTCGTATACCCGCGTAAACCAGGCCCGGTGGGGACTGCCTTCGGGATAGGCGTCACGAACTGCCTGCCAGTTTACGCGATTGTTGTAAGGCTCAACCCATATGTTTTCGCACTTGTTGGGCGATATTCCATCGAGCAATTCATCGAGGCGGGCTACACCATCGGGCATAATGGGACAGACCATCCCAAATGTGGAAACGGCTGCACTTTGGAGATTCTGCAACGCGCGTGTTCTTTCGGACGGAGGAGATGTGCCAACCTCGACTCTCTGCGCCCAGACATTGTCGAGAGTGCCAATTGAAAGTCCGACCACAAACCGCTCGCGGTGCGCCGAGAAGAACTGGACCCACTCAGGCGAGCCAACTACCGCGTTCTTGGTCAGGATGCGAATTCTGAACAGGGTATATCTCAACACCAGATCTAATGCCCGTCGCGTTGTCCCGTCTGCGACCAACGGGGGAGAGAACCCGTCAGTCAGCATTGAGAATACCAACGTGTAGCCTTCACCCCAGCCCGCCGGCGCATCCTGGAGCTGCTGCTCTAGGTTGCCGAGCACGTCGGGCCACGCGAACATTAGTGAAGGGTCATCTTGAGGAAACACACGCTCCCCAAGTTGCCGTTCCGTTTGGTTGGCGAACTTTTCACGGCGGATCCGAAGGTAATTTCCGTGGGTACTGGAGCAGTATTGGCATCCAAACGCGCAAAGGCCACAGAGATCAAGCTTGTAATCGGACAACTTCTTCTTTGAAAATCCGGGACTGGCTTTTATTGGAAGGGTCGGAGTTGGTACAACAACAATTCGATTGGTCATGAGCATGTCCTTGTTTGTTTGGAATTGGGTTAAGAATAAGGTCACCTGGAAGAGAGTCTGACGACCAGCGAGGGCGGTGCCCAAACGAGCCGGTCGTCGAAGCCAAACTTCCAGCAAGACCATATAGGGAGCTAATTTTCGGCGAAGTGATGAATTTGGGCGATTGAATTTCATAGAATTTCTCCCAACAACGCAGCGAGGCACCACCACGGGTGCCCCGCTGCGATTCACCGAAGCCGACGAAGTTGTCCTTCGGCATTCGCTGCGTCACCGGACTCTAGAACCTTCAACAACTCGGCGAGCGCAGCCGTAGCAGCGCGCGCTCCCACCAAGTCAGCAGCGGCCACCGCACCCGCAATCGCGGCGGTCAATGACTCCACCGTCGAAACACGCGTGTCCTCGTCCCGCCGGGTCAGGGGCACCCGCGAAAGAACAGCCCCGGTTGACGCCCCAGGCCCCGTGATGTCGAGGACCTGAGCGGTCTGGCCCAACCCCACGTCTCCCCCTGGGCCATCGTGTACTTTCGTGTCCGTTCGCGTGTCGCCAACAGCTGTTTCCTCGCTGTTTTGCAACGTTGTGCTCACTCCAGAACGACTGGAAATCATGTGTACGGGCAACTGTACCGAGGGTTCGAATCCCTCCCTCTCCGCAACGACGAATCCCGATGGCGAAAGATTTTCTTTTGTTTTGGGCGGCACTCGCACATTGAGGCGCGAGGGATTTGAGTTCTGATTCTGAACCGGAACCTGAGGTCTGTTCCTGAGCCTGATGTCAGAACCGGAACCCGATATCGGAATATGCCTCGGAATCTGAGCCAGGTTCTGTAGCGCTCACCCGGATCTGTCCCTGAAATCCGGCACAGGCTCCGGTTCCGCTCCAGTCTCGGGTCTTCGCACGGCGCTCACTGGTGAGTTGCTCTCCGGGATCTTCTTGGATTGTGCCTGCCCGGCGGCGCAATTTTTCTGCCACCGGGCGATGTTACGCAGCAAGGCACGGCCTTCCGGTGTCATAAAAATTGCGCCAGTAGGGGCATGCACAACCCAAGAAGATCCACGGTTCTCGAACACGCCCTTGAAATCGCCGAACTCGCTCGCCCGCTCCTCGCTGTTATTCAGCGCAAGGATCGTGATCTTACATCCCAGTTGCGCCGGGCTATCAGTAGCATTGCGCTCAACGCGGCGGAAGCGCAAGGCAACGCCGGTGGCAATAGTCGCGTGCGTTATGAAAGCGCGCTTGGGTCACTCTATGAAGCACAGGCCGGTGTTCGGCTTGCCGTTGCTTGGGGGTACTTTTCGCAGGCGGCAGCCAACGCTGTTCTTGAATCCATGCATTGCCTCGGTGGGAGGGTCTACGGGTTGGTGAGAAGGTAGCGATCAGGTCATGTAGCACCGGGCTCAGGTGCCTTGTTATGCAATCCCGTCTATGTCATTCTCGATGTAGCAGGTTAGGCGGAAGCCGCAGTTTGGGCTCCCGTGCGACAGGACCACTACAAAAGGCTCGGACGAACGTGAGAAAAGATCTGTGCCCCAACTGTCACGGTTACCTTCGCTGGTCTGATCGTTGGCGCATGTCAGGTCTTGTTCTCTGGCGGCGTACGATCCGATGTTCCAAATGCAATGCTCCGTTAAGATACTCTCGGATGTTGTACGCTTCCAATCTCGCTTCCCTAGTGGGTATTATTGCGATCGCGTTCGTGTCGCGTGACACGAGGAACGAGGAGATATGGATGTTTGTCGGTTCGGTGTCGGCAATTAGCGGTGGTCTGTTTTTCCACAATACGGGGATCAGAGTGGAGCGAGATCCCTCTGATCGTCGCGCGGACTAGGTTGCCGTTCGCGGATGATCGCGCTCAAGCTCACCAAATACTCGCTGCCTTTGAATGATTGCGTAGTCGTCGTCGGCGAATTGATCATCGAGTTTTCGGGCGACATCGACGATTTCGGGCGCGACTGAGTTGTGCTGTAGCCTAGTCGATGCATACGCCGCAGCGCCTCTTACGTCCAATCGCGGATCCTTGGCCAGTCTTCTCAAGGGCCCGATCACGCGTGCGATATCCTCCTTGCGCTGCGACCGTGACGCCAGTCCGATCACCGAGTAGGCAGCGTGGTTGGCAACGAATCGTCGTTCGTCGAGCACGCTGAAGCAGACGACGTCTACCAGGAACCGCAAGTCCTGATCCAGAGCGTTGATGGACTCCGTTCCGTCGATCCAGTTGCTGAACATGTCAATAACACCCATATTCGCAGCATGCGACTCGGTGTTCCTGGCTGCACATGTCCATACGGCGTCCACAAATGCACCCCACTGATCACCCCAGTGCCGTCTGCTCATAATCGAACCGCAGTTGTAAAGTTCTCTCGGTGCAACTCGGAGGACCGACAGCAAGCGGTCGCGACACGCAGCTATGTCTTCGACATCGTTGGCTCGAATGAGCTCGGCCAAGAATGCAGCGTACGGACCCGCTAGATGCCCATTTAGCTGAGCATGTTTCAATTCTACTTCCCAGCGCGCAAACAACGTTTCCCAGAGTTTAGCGCCTGAATTGCGCAGGAACGCGGTGTCGGCGAACCCTGGGGTATTCTTCAAATTCCCCCACATCCTCAAACCTGGCTCGAGATGGCGACGCGGAGTTGTTGCGAGCCTGCAAACCTCTTCTATTTTCGTGCCTGCCGCTTCCACGATCTGTTCGCGAGCTTCGTCTCCCTGAGCCAGCAACCATCCTAGACAAATTGCAGCCCCAAAGGCATCGTCTGAATCGGTATCCTCACCTGACTCGGCACTTGAGTTGCACATATTTTCTGCCCAAGTGCGAATCGCGCTCGCATTCAAGTCGTCCACTGAGCGACCAAATCGATGTGCCGCGTCCAGAAGGCTGTAGTAGGCCCAACCCAATCTTTCTGAGGAGAAGTCGGGCGCTTTACTGCTGCGCTCTGTATTGAGCTTCGATAGCAACGATGCTAGTAGGTCGTGCACGTGATCTTCGAGCCCAACCCACTGCTCTAGTGGCAAATTGGCTACTGACCTAAAGAATGTATCTCTTTCAAAATCATGCTCTATGCATTCCCCGTATCGTACCAAATTTTCCACTGCTCGCGCTGGCGAGCTTTCGAGTGCGGCATAGCTTGCCCAGGCCTCTGGGTAGGAGGGGAATAAGTGCGATGTGCTCTTGTGCGTCTTAACTGTCGTGCCCAAAATTTTCCTTGTCTCCGCCAGAAATGATGGTGCCCAGTCAACTTGGGGCATCCGAAATATTGGTGTCATGGCTGGGAATGCCACGAGGCGCCGATAGCGTTCAAATCTAGTAGCGGCACTTTTTGTGAACAGTTCGAGCAGCTGCATGTCTCGATGCTGTTGAGACTCGAGCGATACGCTCGAGTCGCTTACAACGCTTTCCAACCAATTCTCAATCTTCTCCGTTCGATCGAGGCCCAAACGCAGTCTATATTCCAGTTCGTTGGCTGGTTCGAGCCCACCCAAGTCGATCAGCAATTGCAGATGGCGCTCCTGCAGTGATGGGCACGCACTAATGACCTCCAACTCCCGGAATGAGATCCAGTAGTAGTGCGCGTAGTTGTCAAACTGTTGAAATTCACTTCCCGCAGATCGCCTACGTCGCTCGTTGGCGGCCTGCTTAATAATCTTTTCGCGCACACTATCGCCACGTCCACGGGTTTCCTCAAGCCAATGCCTTACCTTCGAGGCGCTCTTCAACAAATCCAGCTTGAGCTCGTATTCCGCGATCACTGCACGTTTTTCGTCCATCTGGGGATCGCCGAATTCCACGGTGTACTGGAAGGCCTTCGTTTCCCCAGTCAGTGCCAACCATTCCCCGAATTTATCTGTCGAACCAGCCGCTATTGCCGCTGCCTGCCCGTATGCGATTCTAGCCGCTGCAAATTCACCGTTCAGCGTTGCAATGAATCCGTCTCGCATATTCTGTGAGAATTCAGAATTGCGATCATGAAAGGGCTCAACGACCTGCGGCTCAACGCCCACTGCTTCAGCGTCCTTACTGATGCGTTCCACTGCGTAGTCGTACTTCTTGGCAAGTACAAGTACTGAGCGGATTGCTGCCTTTGCCTCCATCTGAACAGCAGCGTCGTCGCCCTTTGCCTCGAAAATCGTACGCCACAACCACGAGGACATATCGAGGTGGTCCCGCAAGTTGTCGATAGGAACCTGAGAGCTAATCGCCACACTCAACCATCGTGCGAGAGACAGCTTCAGATTCGGATATTGAGTCAGGAACGCATCAATTTGCCGGAAGAATGACTCATGACACCCGAACCGTTCGGCCTCGATGCTGTTGAATCCATGAAAACTCGACCGGGGATCTGCTCTTGTCGCGAACTTCCGTGCTGTAGGAATGCTCCGATCATACACCTCGTCGCCACCGTAGATGGTAGTTAACTCTTGCCATTGCTTACCTGTAAAGGCCGACCGAATAACGGCCTGCCAAATCCGGTACTCTGAGTGCCTAGGGCGTTCTTCCGCCGATCCACTATCCTGATCATTGAAATATTCCCGAGCATAGGCGCAACGTTCATCGAAATCCTTCTCCGCCGTTAGCTGCTCGACCACGAACGCTGGCGGGGTGTGAAAACCAGCTGATGCCGGATTGAACTTCAGAAACTTTTTTAGACTGGTCGTGAAATCTGAGTCTCTGAATGCCGCGATCCGAATGCCGAGCTTTTCCCAATGTCGCCGTTCAGCCGGACTAGGCCCCATCGCGCACGGGAAGACGGCGAGACCAAGCGGATGGTGATACGTCATGTCGAGACTAACTTGACGATAGATGTGATGAAAATCGGGGTCACTTAGGCTATATCCCAAAATAAGCACTGGATTTTGGCTAAGCAGTTGACGGACGCGTGTGACAATAAGCGGCTTTGACTTCCATATGTCCTCGTATTGCGATCTGGTGAAGACCCAACTGGAGGGGTGGCTTCTGTGTCCGTGAAAGTAGATCAAGTCAACCTCCTGACTGCCACCCATACCTAGGTCGGAGTCAGAGATGATTCTGTGCCAGCCCCGCCCGTTCTTGTCCAACAACGTATCAAGGCAATTGGTCGTGACCATAGCCGCCATATCGAATTCAAAGAGCGACTTGTGAGCTTCGCCAACTTGCAGGTCCTCATCGGGTACCAGCTTTGTGAGGGTTCGCGAAAATCCTGAAGGCCCCATCTCTTCGTGATGAAGCTCTGCCAATGTGAGTGCATCATATCTGCCTTGCGAAACGCGAAGATCACTCTCTAGCTTCCTAACAATATCGTTCCACAACGGGATGGAATTGCGGCCCGTTCTGGATGCAGTCCCCGTGAACACTCCGTTTCTGCTAAAACCAGACCCGACCACTACCACGGGACGTTGACCGTGATTGCTAATGAACCACGACAAGACATTCTCAGCATCTTGCTTCTCGAAAATTCCGCCCAAGTGATTACTGATAAAATCGCGATAGTACCGCTTCATGATAATGCTCCGCGCGTAACTCAGAAGCGTACGCATTGTTCGAAGTCATTGTCAACGCTTCGCGGTTGACCAACACGCACGCGGTCTTCGGTTGGGCAGCATTGGGTGAGCAACGGTGCCCAACTCAACGACTTGTCAGCTCACGAACGAGTCAGTCCACCGCGGCCCGCACCCGCGCCACCGCCTCCGCCAACCGCGAAAGCACCGAGTCAGCGTCAAGCCGCAACACCCGGTACCCACACCTGGCTAGGTAGCGCTCCCGGCGAGCATCAGCAACAGCGCGCCGAGCGTGATAAAGGCCATCAACTTCAACAACAAGTTTGATGGTGGGCGCAAGAAAGTCCACGATGTACCGGTTGCCAATCAGCACCTGGCGGTGGAACGCAACACCCAGTTGATTGCGCGATATTTTGGCCCAAAGCGCGGCTTCCGATGGGGTGAGTTGGTGGCGCATTTCATGGGCGCGCTGGGTGAGGAGGATTTGGCGTTTGAGTTGTTGACGAGATTGATTGCGCATACGACCTCCGGTGCCCAGCAAATCAGCCGGGCTTCGCGGCACATGGCGCAAGCTCCGTGACAGGCGCGAGCCGTGTCTCACGTCAGTTGTCGGCGGCTGGCGCGGAGGTTGCGCCGACCTGCGGAGACCGGCTGATTTGCTGGGCAGTGAGTAGGCCATGCCATCAATCGGTTCGACGCAGCGCTGCAGCCGAGCGCCAACTGCATGCCATTGATTGACTCACGCAACTTGACCTGTAAGAATTCATCGGGTTGTGAGCTCCTTAAACTTAGTACCTTGGTGGATTGCATTTGTAGTTTCGGCGCTAGGCGCCGCGAGCTGCGGCGGCTCGGTCGAGGTAGACGCGATAGGCAATGGTGCAGCGACCGGGGCGTCCGCGCCACCAGTCTAAGTGGCATCGGTGGGTTTGGAAATGTTGGCGGCGCAGTTGCCACGGGCGGAACGAGTTATAGGCAGGACGCCAGCGTTGACATTTACCATTTGTGTGATGTCGCATTCAATCCTGGCAATGTCTGCGGGAGCCCAACCGTTGATGGTTTTACATTTGATTCGGGAAGTGGGCTGTGTCGTCCTGTAACTTGGAACGGTTGCGACTATGCAGGAGGTTTCTTTACGAGCCTTGAAAGGTGCCAGGCCTTCTGTGAGCAAAAGCCCTCTAGTGTCACTTGTCCGCTGACAGAACCTGCAATGTCCAGCACTTGTTCATTAGAAGATGGTTATTGCATCTATGGGTACTATGGAACGGACTACTCTTTTACGACTTGCCTATGCACCTACACCGGTTCGTTACAGTGCCGAGTACCTGATACTCGATGTGATCCGACCGTCGTCGCGTCGCCGAGGCAGTGCTGTGGACAGACTTTTGCGACGTCAGATATCTGCACATGTGCGGGCGGAATTTGGCAATGCGGTTCGTTGACGATATACTCGGGACTGTAACCAATAGGCCCAACAAACTGCACTCACGAGTCCCGTGCCGCCACTTGCTAGCGCGCAGCGAAGACGGCCAGCACATTTTCGCGGAATATAGCAGCGATTGCGGCCTCATTTTCAACGCGGACGGCAAGGACACAAATGCGCATCAGGCAGGAACAACGTGTCTCCCCCTGCTGCACGGAATACGCGGCGCAACAACGACGCGACCGACGCCATTGCCCGAGTTCAAATGATTGCGCCGCGTATGAGTACAGCTTTGGGGGAGACCGCGCAGCCGCAGGCGACGAATGGGTCAAAGTGTGTACAAACGGTGTGTCGCGAGGAGCCGAGGATTGCGCGAGAGGGGGCAGCCCCAGAATCCCTCTCTCTCCGCCAACGCGGAACACGTAGACGGCTCATGCGGGCTAGCTACGGCAAGCACCAAACCTGGAGAGGTGACCGAGAGGCCGAAGGTGCATGACTGGAAATCATGTGTACGGGCAACTGTACCGAGGGTTCGAATCCCTCCCTCTCCGCAAAGCGAATTCACGCTTTCTATTTTTGTTTGTGGCGGCACTTGGACATGGGGCGACCCGGTTACTGTAACTGCGACGGTGATCGCAACAGGAACTGCAACAGCCACAATTGCTGCGGAACCAGATCAAGCTACTGCTTCGGAGCCTGCGACTGCCGTTTGATAAGGCTGCTAAGGATCTTCGATCGATCCGCTAAGGAACAAGCAACGTATAGCCGACTGTTCAGAAGCGACGTGTTGTACCTGTGCCTTGCATCGAAGTCCGCACGCGCGTATGTAGATTTACGATTCCCGTGACCCGGATGCCAGGAGGCTCAGAATGCGTTCTGTACTCAACCTAAGTTGCACGTTCTACCTGACCATTTTGGCAGCTTGCTCGGGAACTTCGATTACGAATAACATCGTAGGGTCTGCAGGATCAACCAATGCTGGTACCGCAGGCATGCTGGGCGGGTCAACGACTACCGCAGGCGCACAATCTACCGGTGGCTCAAAATCTGTCGGTGGGAGTTCTACGTTTGCCGGGAGTTTGGCGACGACGCTGGGCGGTTCGAGTGTAGCCGGCGGCGCCAAATCCTCTGGTGGGTCCGCCGCGATAGGTGGCTCGAATGCAACTGGGGGACTCACCGCAACTGGAGGCGGCACGGGGATCACTGGAGGGATAAGCAGCACTGGGGGAATTTCACCAACGGGTGGATCAACTTCGATTGCGGCGGGCGGCGCAATGACCTCCGGAGGGACAAGCGCATCGGCAGGAAAACCGAGCACGGGCGGGGCATCCAATACCGGAGGGATTACTTCAACAGGCGCAACGACTTCGACAGGCACAGGCGGCTCGCCAGTCGGCGGTAGCTCAGGCACCGGCGGTACCGCAGGGGCAGCAGGCAGTACTTCCACTCAAACGCTCTGTAGCGGCTCGTACGTCGATTTGCAGACTTCGGATGCGAACTGCGGGGCCTGCAATTATGCTTGCGTTCACGGACGACACTGCAGTACGGGGCTCTGTTCACCCGCTTGGCAGCCACTTTCAACGATTAATGCACCGGCAGCGCGCACCCGACACGCAGCCGGATTCGTCAGTGGAAAATACATAATATTCGGTGGGGCTCTGTCGTACACTGGAGTGGGAATAAGTTCGTCTGCTGCTTACGATGTTGCGAATGACACTTGGTCCAACCTTACGCCATTAAACGTTGCCAGATGTAGCCACCAAGCGGTTTCGACTGGCACCACAATTCTCACGTTCGGAGGGCTGTCTGATTGCTCAAATGGTGCTGCCACCGGACCAGGCCTTGAACAATTCACCCCCAACACTTCAGTTGGTAGTTGGTCTGTAATCGCAATCACAAACGAGCCGACTCCGCGTTACATATTTGCAACTGTTTGGACTGGGTCTTCAATGTTCTTATATGGCGGAGGTGGCAGCAGTTCTCCTGCCACAAATTCCGGAGCAATATTTGATCCGTCGGGACCTAGTTGGTCGGATGCTTCATGTTCGCTGGCAAATTCGCAGCGTGGCGGCGGATTCAGTGCCTTTGTCGATGGGGCTTTGATCAAACTTTGGGGGGGCAACACGGGCTCGGCGTATGGTAATGCTCCGGCCGGAATTGCGTATGATCTCAGTTCAAAGACTTGGGCTCCATGGGTTATTCCGGTTGATGCACCAGCAAAATTGGCATATCGGTCTGCCGATGATGGTCGCCGCATCTACTACTTGCTCGCCACCAACGACGTCACAATATATGATCGAAAGGCATCAACTTGGCTGGCGGACGATACGTCAGCAATGCCCCCCGGATTTTGCACCGAAGCTCCACCGGTTTGGACGGGCTCGGAAATGGTCGCATGGTCAGGTAGTTGCGGCAGCACGCCAGTAACAGTTGGTGGTCGGTATCAGCCTCCTGCCCCGCCAAATTGATTTCAGCACGACACCGGTGAGATTGTGAACCGAAGCCGGATTGCTAACCCGGAACGCGTTCTGTGCGCCGATCAGAAGTGTTGCCCAACCGCCTTACTTACCAGCTCCACCGCTACCGCCAACCGCGTAAGCACCAATTCAGCGTCAAGCCGCAACACCCGATACCCCAGCCGTGCGAGGTAACGCTCCCGACGAGCATCAGCAACACCGCGCCGAGCGTGATAAAGGCCATCAACTTCAACCGCAAGTTTAATGCTAGGTGCCAGAAAGTCCACAATGTACCGGTTGCCAATGACTACTTGACGCCGAAACGCAACGCCCAGTTGATTGCGCGAAATTTCGCGACCAAAGTGCGGTTTCCGACTGTGTGAGTTGTTGCCGCATTTCGTGGGCGCGCTGGCTGAGGAGGATTTGCCGTTTGAGTTGTTGACGAGATTGATTGTGCATGACGTGCTTCCGGTGCCCAGCAAATCAGCCGGGCTTCGCGGCACATGGCGCAAGCTCCGTGACAGACGCGAGCCGTCGCTTACGTCAATTGCCGGCGGCTGGCGCGGAGGTTGCGCCGACCTGCGGAGACCGGCTGATTTGCTGGGCTCCGAGTACGACACGCTATCAATCGGCGATTCGATGTCTACTCCGGAAGCGCTCGGGCAGCGATTCCGATGGAACTCGGGCACTCATTCCGACGACGCCTGGGCACTGATTCCGGGGTACGCACCTGGGCAGTGATTCCGGAACACTCGGGCACTGAGGTGGGCTGCGTGCAAGCCGTGCCACGGGTGCCCCAAGGAGCCGGGCGCGGCGACGACTCGGTGATCCCGCGATTCACGCACGATCGATACGCAGGGCTTTTTGCACGATCGTTCCCACTTCGTCGAAGTGATGCCCGCCCCGACATACTCTGGGCGAAGTCACGGAAAGAAAAACCCACAGGTCCCCTCAAAAGTATTGCGGAGACTTCAGGAGTCTGGATCGGTGGACGGTTGAGCTGCATCCCATTCGAAGTGCGAGATCTCTAGTTATTTCGACGAACCAGTCTTCGCTCCTTGGATCGACAATGATTTCCTGAACGAGGCCGTTAACATCAATTGGGACATCGATCCCCTTCTCTTCGCAAAGCACGTGACCGGCCACAACAAGGCGAAACTCCTGCTCGTGTCGGAATGAAAGTCTTTTCCACATGCAATGATAAAAGTGGTTGCTGTACCCCGGAATTTCAGCGTCTTCATCCAGGTACTTGATCATGCCCCCATAGACTTTCCCTTCATGTGGTTTGATAGCTGCGCTAAGTAGGCTGAAGTCAGTACGAATGCAAATTCCGTAGCCCATACCACCGTAGATTCTCCAAAGCGCGTCTGATTCGGCATTCGACAAGTGCCAACAATTGACGTAGATTGTCTTTCGCTGCTCTTCAGCAGCCGAGACAAATTGTCTTGCGTATTCATCGAAGTTCTCAGGTGGCCCAAAAAGGGACGCCTGTTCCACCTCCTCAGCAAGCGCATTGGGAAGCGTCATAGGAAGGGAAGCGCCTGGGGTGGTGATCAATAATTTCGGGGTCGAGATGCTTGCGCGTTGGCAACCCTTCCCAGGGGTCGTTCTTCGACAGAAGCGAAAGGCTCGGGAAGAACAGTGAGCCCTTTTCCAGCAAGCAGTAAAACTGCGGAAATCCCATGAACCTCCAGAGGGAGCTATCAGGGGGTGGCTGTTCGAACGCGGGGTGACTTGTGATCGGCATGTGTCAAGGTATCCTACCGAGAACGCTCAAGCGCGATAGCCGTAATCCAATTTCCCGCGAATCCACGAAAGCAGCAATCGAGAATTCTCGATTGCTGCTCCCTGAATGGTATTATTGCCAACCCATCATTTTCGGCCTACGGACTGCGCCGTTTTAGTGCCGACATGTGGGGGTAGCGCGGTGGTCGGTCCGAAGCGCATTTGAACTGTTCGCAAGTGTACGCGGTTGGGGCCTACGATCATCGCCAAATGACGATAAGCATCATCTATTTGCACGGCGAACCTGCTCAAGCGCGAGCTCAACGATTGTGGACGTGACGAATAGACTGCTGGTCGTCTGAAGCAGCCGAATGGCACTCTCGGCCTCGTTTAGATCGAGACGTCCAACGCGGTACGCCCGCACGATGATACCAAGTGACCCGACGGGTGTGATGGCCAAACGTTTGGCTGCATCGCGAGCCGCAAGGTCGTCTGTCAGCAGGATCGAAATGTGACTGTGGTGACATGCGTGAAGGCATTCTTGCTCGCCCGGGTGCAAAGCACCCAGGTTGTTCGTTTCGATGAAATGAGCCAAGTCGTCGAGGTAGGATTCACGACGTACTCCAAGGTCGTGCAATGCGCTTTCTGGAACTCGCTGTTGACCAACTGTTTCGCGCCAAATCTCCGAAGGAACGCGCAACGTGGCGAAGATCGCCAAATGATGCAAGGCCCCTACCTCGTAAAGGTGAATTATTGGACCTGCGTCAATAACGGCAGCACTCACTTTTCGAGTGCCCAAACCAGATCTTCGTTCACTGCTGCGGTTTGCCGATCGGCCATTTCGACCCAGTCTATGCCAACTGATTCAATTGCGTCATTGCGGGGAATCTCACCACGCAAATACCTGCCCAGTACTTGCTCGCGCCACAGTTGACGGAGCCCCGTTTCAAAGGCCATTGCGACCACTTCGGCTTCGGTCTTGTGGGTGTCCCGTACCAAAGACTCCAGGTAACCGCGCGAACTCGCCATGATGTAGCAAGAGTACCACACAATGCGAAAAGGCCAAACAGGCTTACTTGAAGCACGGGCGAACTATCCCCGCCGCAACCACCTCCTTCCCGCCACGCCTTGGCGCCCAAAGCGACCGAGCATAGTGCTAAAGGCAGTAAACAGGCGAATACGCCCCAAGCCAGAATAACGTGTCTCCCCCTGCTGCGCGGAATACGCGGCGCAACAATGACGCGACCGACGCCATCGCCCAAGTTCCAAGCGATTGCGCCGCGTATGAGCACAGCTTTGGGGGAGACCGCGCAGCCGCAGGCGGCTTTTGGGTCAAAGTGCGTACAATCGACGTATCGGAAGGAGCCGAGGATTGCGCGAGAGGGGGCAGCCCCAGAATCCCTCTCTCTCTCCGCTAACGCGGAACACGTAGACAGCTCATGCGGGCTAGCTACGGCAAGCACCAAACCTGGAGAGGTGACCGAGAGGCCGAAGGTGCATGACTGGAAATCATGTGTACGGGCAACTGTACCGAGGGTTCGAATCCCTCCCTCTCCGCAAATTACGAATTTGGTTTTTGGACGCCACTTGGACATGGGGCATCCCGGTGCCGGTTACTGCTACTGCGACAGTAACTGGAACTGCCACAGCTACAGCCACTGGAACGGGAACTGTAACTGCTACAGCAACAGATCCTGCCACTGCTACTGCCACGGAACCTGCGACGGCCACAGCTACTGCCACTGCGCCGAAAATGACAGCACATCGTTTACAAACGTTGCAGGGGCCGTCACCGTTGCCGTAGCAGTCACAGTAGCCGTGGCAGTAGCAGGCACCGGCACAGTAGCAGTTCCCGCTACTGTTGCCGTTGCGGTCCCAGTAACTGTTACTGTTGCAGTGGCGGTTCCCGTTGCAGTCACCGACGCAGTTCCCGTCCCAATCGCCGCTTTGAGGATTGTTCATACCCGGCGGCGCAATTTTCCTGCCACCGGTCGTCATTGGCGTCGCGACACTGCCTGCCGGTGTCATGAAAATTGCGCCATTGGGGGCATGAACAATCCACAAAGCTTCCTCGATTTTGGAACATGCACTCAGCGTCGTTGAGATGGCTCGGCCACTCGTCGAAGCTATTCAGCGGAAAGACCGGGATCTTGCTTCGTGGTTCTTCAACCACTCCTCGGCGTCGCAATTGCGGCGCGCGATCAGTTCGGTGGTTTTGAACTTGGCGGAGGGTTTCGGTACGGCTCAAGGCAACTCTCGGCTTCGGTTTGAGACGGCGCGCGGGTCGCTGAATGAAGCGCAGGCGGGTATTCGGGTTGCGGTGGCTTGGGGGTATGTGTCGCAGGCTTCCGCAAGTTCCGTTGTTGAATCCATGCATTGCTTGGGTGGGAGGCTTTATGGGTTGGTAACGAGGTAGGTGGTATCGGCCAATAACTGGTATGGTTAATGGCCGTGGCACATTCCGTGACTCTTAATGCGATGCAGAACCTGGGCGACGGCGACTTTCACACGCTAGCCGACCATGTTCTTCGATACCTGTACCCAGAACTCCGTTCATTGCGTTCCCACGGTATAAACAAGGAAGGTAAGGCGATTAAGGGTGTACCGGATTCATACGTTGGCCCATGCCCCGAAGACTGCTTGTTCGCCGCTGAATACACAACGACTCAGTCAAGAGACCTTGGTGCCAAATTTGAACGCGATCTACGTGGAGTCGTAACAAGTTGCAAGAATGCTCAGCAAATATTTCTGGCCACCAATCGCCCCTTCGACGCCGCTATTGACGCTGGGATTCAGCAGTTAGCAACGACCTTTCAGCGTAAGTTGGTTATCGTTTGGGGCAACGAGATCGCGCGCGTGCTAGATGACGAGAGGCAGGATCTTCGGCAGAGCTTCCTCGGAATTCCTCTGGAGGCGCTCACTTCGCAATCCATGGTTCCCCATTTGAGTCGTAGGGTTCGACAAAGTGTCAACATTTGCCAACCCGATGCGACAGCGGCGCATCGAATACACCGCCGGAGTTTTGATACAAGGTTTCGGCAACTGGACCCCAGTCGTCGCACGGGAATAACCCTGATTCTTGGAGAGGCCGGGCTGGGCAAGTCGACGTGGTCGGGGGCAACAGCGCTCGATCTTGCGCGTACATACCCAACGGTCTGGCTCCAAGCTAGGGCGGTTCCGAGTGGGACCACTGGCATCGATTTGGGTATCATAAATGCGTGCTATGGAATAGCGTCACCTGACCGAGTCTTAGAATTGGTGCAAGTCTTGCGAAGCTCCCAGCAATGGCTGCTTGTATTCGTCGATGCACTTGACGAAGTCGGAGATTACGCGGAGATTCAGGGCCAGATTCAACACTTCCAAGCCCATAGTGCGCTCGCGCGCATGACTCACTTGATCGTGACGTGCCGAACTGAGGCACTTGAAACGCTAGAACGGTTGCCAAGAAATCGGCTACCAAAGGGCACACCCGGAGACGACTCGCGACGACTGTCGCTAGAACCGCTACGCCAAGAAGAATCAGAACATATTCTCAGGCGCCTTGGAGCAGACCCGAACAAGATCGCGAAGCTTCGAGACACCTTGCCGAAGCAGTTTTTTGGGAATCCGCTATACCTCACGCTTGCCCACAAGTTTTCGGAATCGCACAGCGCACCCCCAAAGGACACGGGCTCTTGGGCTAAGGAGTTCGCTGAATCATTTGTGACAGACATCCAGAATCGAATGCGCACTCAAGGTGCTGCGCCATCCAAAGAGCACATATCACACACTCTGGGGGAACTCGCTTTGTGCGCCTTGCGAGACCCGCAGGGCTGCGATCCGGACACTCTCAACAGCACTAACCTCATCGATCAGCGATGGGAAGGCGAAGCGACATTCCTTGAACGAGCATGTCAAAGCGGGCTTCTCGTCCGAAACGGTTCTCGTCTCCGTTTCTGCCACTCGCTTCTATCTGAGTGGTTCGCTGCCGCTAGCATCGCCGCACAAAGAGACGTGACTTCAGAGGCAAAAGTTCAAGTTATCAACCGTCTTCCAAGCAGACTGTCCGTCGCCGAGTTTGCGATACATTCTTGTCCAGAGCTGTTGGGGGAAATCATCAAAAATGCGCCGGCGCTCACGCCGAATTTTGCGGGAAGTATTCTCTCAGAAACTGAGCTAGAAAGAGCTTTTACGCACGCCCGGCAATTATTGAGCAGCTCATCACCTGCCGAACGGGGCGCTGCGAGGCGAATACTTGCGAGCATATCGACACATGGAGCTTTCCTTGTCGCAGCGGAATGGTTCAATGCGCTTGGCGAGGGAGATCGTCGGAAACGCTTTTCTGAAGCAGCTGAGCTATTTCTGGACCTAGGTATGCCAGGTGCCGTCCACATTGCGGCGTGCCACTACCGCTTCCGGCCGTTTAGAGACGGCCCCCTAATGGCGTGGTATGCGCCTGAATTCGCACAAAAGCTAGTCAAGCTGAGTCCCGCATTCCACAAGGCATTAACTGATCATGCCCACACGGGACTTTGTCAAGCATCCTCACCCGACCGCGACGACGGCAGATTCACGATGATTCTGGCCTATCTGAAAGATAACCGACTTGTTGATTTCCTCGAGAAAGAGGTCCAGCGTCGCCCACTGCATGGGCACGAGCATCGCGCACTGGTCCACCTGAATTCGGAGAGAGCGATGGAAGTCTACGTAGCTTCACGCGGCCGGTACTATGATTGGTTAGCGATTGTGGACCAAGAGGCTGACGGCGGCATAAAGTACGATTCCGTTTGGAGTGAGCTGGTTCCTCGGCAGGGCGACGTGCGTCAGTTCCCTCATGACGCAATACTTCGGCTGACTCGTGAAGCACTTCGAAGCTCGGACGAGCGGGACCGATCATTTGGAATTGCATGGGCCAACTTGCTCTGCGCCGTTGAACTAGTCGATGATTTCGCTCAGGCGAACAAAGGCTGGCGGTGGAATGAAGGGATGATCGCCCATGTCGTAAAGGGCTTGGACAGTCAGGCCGTCGTTAGACTCTACGAGACCGTTTTGTCGCTTGAAGCAAAGCGACAAATCGCCGCTGCCGCAGGTTCCGTTCCTGGACATGACACGGAATTGTTATTATTAGCAGCGCTAGAAGACGAATCCACCTTTGATGCGGCATGTTTCGGAATAATCACAATGCGCTCACAAGCAGCGGGAGGACCGCTTCGTCAACGCTTGAAATCGCTCGAAGGGCGAAAACTCTTCCGTGCTATCGATGTGCTTGGCAGAATTCAATACGCCCCCGCGTTGTCTGACCTTGCAGACATGCTCCGCAGTAGTTCAGAGAACTCCGAGGCCGAAGGCGTCGAAGGTCAGAACCTGCGATATCACATCGTTGGCGCCATCGGACAAATTGGCGGCACTGAAGGCTATGATATCTTGGCGGACTGTGCCTCCGAATTTCCCGAAAGAGTATTCTCATATCTCTTACACAGATGTGATTCATATGCGCTTCGAAAGGTTCATGAAATAATCTTAGCGTTCCCAGATGCGAAGCGTGACCTTCCGGATGCGCTCGCTAGAGACCGGTTCTTGTTCGATGATGTTAGTTATGGCTTCTTTATGGACGAGGTGCGCGTTCCCTTCTTGAGGGACATGGTACTTCTAAAAGCGGTCCTCGACGCTACCACTGAGCGCACTCCGGTAGAACCGGGGTTTCCTTGTAGGCCGTTAGGCGCGCTTAGTGATTGCGACGCCATTTCCCTATTTGACTTACCAGAGGCAAGCGCATATCTGCAGCGCTTGGCGGAAAAGAGTCTCGAGGGGGAACGTACTGACGTTCAGATGGCTGTCGAGCATGCGCAGCTAGTGCTCGCGCGCCGCGGTGATCCAAGATGGATCAAATTTCGAGTCGGGAATGAGCTCGATCGAATTAGCGGCTCTCGTTGGTTCAGTGATTCGACACTGGAGAGTCTTCAAAGTTGGCCCGAGGAAATCGTACGTGAAGCTTTGCTTGAACGAATCAGACTACGAGACGAAGGGCTCAACACATGGTTACACCTGCTCTTGTCCTTCGCCAATAAAGAAGACGAGAAGCTACTTCACGACTACGCCCCCCACGTGGACCCATATTTGGCTGACGCGATTCGAGAGCGAGTAAGCCTTTGACCTGAAACCAGCCCAGATTTGGCAAGCGGAGGGGTATCAACCCGTTCCACCGCAGATGAACCCGGCTGAAGGTCATTTGCAACGCTGGCTATTTCGCGTGCAATTGATTCTGCGAAGTCCGGCTTGACGATTGCTGCGTACCAGATATTTGCGCCCGACGCCTCAACAATTCGGAACGCAAATTGGGCAGGTTGCTCTGGCTCAGAGCTGGGGTTCATGCGGCACTCCCGACGTCAGCTAGTAACGGGGCGATGGCAGGATGTACAGCATACGAGCTAGTCTGCTCGCGGTACTCTAGGATGCGTCGGGTTGCGATGAGGGCAATGTCGGATGGCGAGACTTGTACAAAACGTCCCGAACCATGAACTTGCTTCAATTTGTCAAGTTCGTCCTGCTGAAGCCCCATGAGCAATGAGCGCCCGAACCTGTCGGCTGCTCGTCTAACGTGATCGGCTGAAATTGCCTCTGCTCCGTCCAGGTAAGCTTCTTCGCCAGCGAGTTTGGCAAGCGACATCAAGTCACGAAGCACACCCCCCGACCACAGTACAAGCTCCGATCGCACCACCGCTGGGAGCATATCTTCGGCGGCACGACGCTCAAGTACAATCTCCAGAAAATTGCGTCCCCTCTCGTCAGTTCTAACGTCGATCGGAGCTTGAACATGTAGGTGGTCAAATCGGTCGGCGTCAATTCGACCAAAGCCTTCAAGCGAACGAAGCGGTCCGACGAGCACGACTCCGACCCCGCACGCGTGAAGTGCTGCCACGTCCTCTTCTACTACGCGGGAGAACGCCGAGTGGTCGGACATGCGATCCATCGAGTCGAAAAGGAACACAGGGCGTTTTCCCTCAGCAATTGCGGCTTGCGAAAGCGTTTTCAAATCGTCAACATGGTATTGATGAATACTCGTCCAGTCAGGCTCAGGTGAAGAAATACTGCCTGGAATCCCAGCGTTGCTATAGTTGTCGAAATCCCCGTCATCCTCATTCCATTGGCCGTGGAGCCACCCCGAAACCCGCTGCGACAGTGATTTTTCGACCTCCTTGAAACTGTTTAGAAGCTCTCTCGAGGCCAACGCTACCAAGCAGCCGGGGCCAACCTTACCGAGGTCTTGATGCTGACCAACGTCAATATACGTGGCTGAAATGTCCGAGATATCATTGAGGCCAATTGTGGAAACCAGTAACTGCGTGGTCTTGCCCGATCCAATACCCCCTACAATAAGTTGACGCGCGGTCGGTTCAATCTCGAATCGACCCACAATCTGACTGGCAATTGACCCCCGCCGATCGACAAAGTAGCCGCGCTCGATGGCTGTCGATGGGTTACTCGCCGGATCGACGCTCGCCATATAGGATCTAAACCGTTCTCGTCGGGTCATTCGAATACCCTGGTCAGGCTCAGGCTTCATCACGCTGGAATTGTTCACGGAACCTGGCTGATTGGCTATTTGTTTGTCAGAAAGTCGCAATTTGCGGGGCTCTCATCATCCCAGCACGGTAATGCCAACCGACGCAACCGCCTCCTTTCCGCCATACGCAGGGCGCCCGAGTGGAGATCGAGCATGGCGTTGGACGAGCCCGAGAGGTCGTGGCTCGGCCGCGGCCGAACGGGTGGGGGCTGCACCTAGCCTGTTTTAGCCATTACCGCGAAGAGCCTCTTGAATGGTGGTTTCCCTCTTTGGACCATGGGACAGGTGGACAATGCCCATCCGCGGCAAAGCTGACCATTGTCCGCTAATCAAAGGAGGATGCGACTACGCGGCTCGAGACTTTCGGCGGGATAGTACCTTCTCACCGAACATGCGACTTGTTTCTAAGTTGAAGATGCGTTCACCGCAGTTCTTGCAGAGTTCGTGCTTCACGTTTTCAAACCGGTAGTTCCGGCCTTTTACCCGCAACAGACCGTCTTCAACGACATCCACTACGGTCCCTTTCGAACACGCAGGGCAGGAGCGTGAACGGGGCTTACGTTGTGAGTTTCGAGGAGATGAAGACATAGTAGATTTCGCGGCCGCTTTCTTAGGCGACTTTACGCCGCAACTGAACCCTGTCCCGTCGCCAACGCGTGTAACATCGTGGGGCAGAAATCAACGCCATTGGGCCAGCACAAAGTCTTAGCTTCGGGATCAATCGAGAAGGCCACAAAACGTACTGGATCTTCGAGCTCCGCAAATACGCCGCCTCTTCCCACGATGCGATCCTTGAAGTCGACAATGCCCGTGACCCCGTCCGAAAATGACAATCGTATTTGGTAACCTTGAACGAATTGTGCGGCAGTAACGTGAGGAATCATCGTCAATTACTCCAAGGGGGCGATTGGAAGGGGCAATTTCGAAGTGTGCAAGAGTTCCCAGTTGCGTCTAAGTTCATCTTGATGTTGTGCCGCCCACTCGACGGCTAAGGCGAAAGCTCGAGGAGGTAGGCGACCGGCAAGTAAGCCGAGCGAGTCAATTCCGATCTCTGCCTCTTGCTCGGCGTAGAACGCATGAAAGTGCGGCGGAGCGTGGTCGTCAAAGTACATGCGAATTACAATTCCGAAAAACCTACTAATCGTTGGCATGAATAATTGACACTCACAGGGTAGCGCCAAAGGGGGTCAACGTCATGAACTAGACCGATCGCCGCCAGTTCCCACATCATTTGGGGCTCACGTAATTCCACAGCTCGGCGCAACCACCTCCTTCCCGCCACTCGCAGGGCGCCGGAGGACCAAGCATGGCGCTGGAGGTCGGCCGGCCGCAGATGGTTACGATCGGCAAACCGGCGTTAGGGCGAATTACGCTACGCCGACCACAGCTCCGTGAGTGCAATCCCCAAAGATTCAAAGGGCTCGCAGTGAACTACCGCATCGCCGCTCCACGCTCCGATGAGGCGATAACTACCGCCGTCGAGGTGCAAAGCCTCGAGCGTTTGTGCAAGAGGATCGATGAGCCAAACGTGCTCGACGACCTCGCGAGCGTACACAGGGACTTTCGACGTACGATCGAGGGCCGCTGTTGACGGCGAGAGCACTTCGCACACCCAATCCGGAGCCAGTTCGAAGGCGCTGGTTTGCGGCAGCGCCGGCATGCGTTCGCGCCGCCAACCCGCGATGTCTGGGACGAGGACGTCGCCACCCAGGTGTAGTTCGGGTTCATCCAAAATGATCCAGCCACCGGGGCCGCCGCGGCCGCGGTCGAATGGCCCGTGAAGCTCGCCGCCTAGACTCGAAGCAGCGCGTGCATGTAATGGCGAAGGTCGGGGGCTCGCGATCAATTGGCCATGGATAAGCTCTGCCACCAGAATGCCAGGGACATTCAAAAGATCCTGATACGTGGCACGACTTTGAGCCGGTTCGGCCATAACGCACCCATTGTACATGCGCCGCGTGCAGCTGGCCAGGGTGAGGGCGCCTCAACTTCAAATACCTTGACATAGCCGTCCCCCCTTGCTTTTCTCCCTTCATACAAGGGGTGCGGGTTATGGCGGTGCCCCTTGGATTTGAGAGGAGACAAACATGGGAAACGTGATTGCCCGTAACGCGGGCGCTGAGCGCATTATTAATGATGTTTCGAAGACATTGACGCAGGCGGTGGCGCGCGGGGGGCAAATTCAAGCGCTTGCCGAAGCTCGGCTTTCGGCTTTGTATGCGGCGCTGGCCGCACTTGATCAGCAGTTGAATCAAGCGCGCACGGCCGATGACGTGCTCCATGCGGCATTGATGGCTCGCGACAATGATATTCGGCAGACGCCGTTTACGAGTCCCGCGTGGCCACCTGACGTACTCATTCGAGGCATTTCGGACCTCGTAGTTCGGGTACCCCGGACGAGTTTTCGCTTTCCTGACTTTGTTGTGTTCGGCGCGCGCACGACGGGCGGCGCCTCGTAACCCATCGCCAGGGTCCGGCGGACGCAACTGTGTAATTCACACCTTGGGCAGTGACCCGACGACCCCAGGATTGCGCAACGAGGAGCTTCTCGTCAGGCAAACACGGACTGCGCCGATCCTCTCAAGGCTCTGACAATTCGTAGAAACCAGTTCCCCACACTTCGAAGTGCAGATGCGGTCCAGTCGAATTGCCTGCGCTGCCATTTTTGTCGCCGTGGAAAGGCGGTGCTAGAGTGGACGCGTGGGGGATACGGTCTTTAGACAACAACTTGTGCTTCCCCTTGCTTTCGTTTTACTCGATTCGTGTGGAGGCGACGTTGCTGACAATCAGAATCTCGGTTCGAATGTTTCGTCCGGTGGGCAGGCAAGCTCTGCTGGCGGAACGGGACATACTACCGGGGGCTCAAGTTTTCTCGTCGAAGATAGTGGCATACTTGTCGGAGCTGGCTGCCCAGGACAACCCCCTGCACTTTCTCAATCGGCAGGTGGAATCACTTACGGCACACCATACACAGATGAGAAATCAGGCTCTTCTCGTGAATCTGTGGGCGTGATTTTTGATATGGGGACGGCGTAGTCGCCGATTCGCGCCCGAACAAGATAGTGGAAGTGCGAGGGGATGGGCGGGCGCGACGCTCGCTCACGAGGCGGGGACTGGTGGACCCAGGTTGTTTACGGGCCGTTGAGAAGGCTGCGTTCAAGGCGAGGACTGCAGTCCCCACCTCGTTTGCGAGCCGTTGAAAATGGCTACGTTCAGTGCTTTACGGCGGGCAATACGCATCGTGTCAACATGGAGGTTTCCACACCAAACCAGGTCAACACGATGCAACTGAAGACTATCCTAAATCGAGTCCAAAAGCACCCCGGTTTCGTCTTCGACTCAGTACGGCTCGTCGAGCGTAGCGAGGGCGATCAGAATCCACGTGTGTATTCGGGAACGAAAAGGTTCAGACCCCATCTGCTCCGGTTGCGGTAAGAAATGCCCCACGTACGACCGACTGAAACGTCGTCTGTACCAATTCGTGCCCCTTTGGGCCATCGCCGTGTTCTTTCTCTACACTCCACGACGCTGTGATTGTCCCCGCTGCGGCGTGAGGGTCGAATTGCTTCCGTGGGCACAAGGCAAGAGCCGGATGACGACGGCATTGACCTGGTTCTTAGCCAGTTGGGCCAAGGTATTGAGCTGGAAAGAAACCGCGGCCCGCTTCCGCGTCAGCTGGCAAACGGTATACGCCGCGGTCGAGATGGCAGTCACTTGGGGACGTGCCCATCTATCGCTGGACGGCATTCGTTCAATCGGTGTCGATGAATTATCTCGAAGCAAGGGACACAACTACTTGACCCTAGTTTACCAAATCGACCACACGTGCAAACGCTTGCTTTGGATTGGCCATGACCGTACTGCGGCAACGTTCACTCGCTTCTTCGAATGGCTGGGGCCCGATAGATGCAAGGACCTCAAGTTCGTCACCAGTGACATGTGGCGAGCGTTCATCTCCACCGTCGCACGAAAAGCCAACGCAGCCGTCCACGTCTTGGACCGATTTCACGTGATGCGGCTCTTCAGTGACGCGGTTGACCGAGTGCGCCGCGACGAGGCCCGCCGGCTACGGGCGCTAGGCGACACGGTGACACTCAAACACACGCGCTGGATTCTGCTCAAACGCAAAGAGAATCTCGATGAGCCGCAGTTCTGCCGACTCAACGAGCTGATGAAGATCAACTACGCCACCACCCGCGGCTACCTGCTCAAAGAGTCGTTTCAACGATTTTGGGAATACCAATCGGCGGCCTGGGCCGGCAAGTACCTCGACCTTTGGGTCAAGGATGCCCTGCGTAGCAGGCTCGAACCGTTTCAGAAGCTCGCTCGAACTCTACGCGACCATCGAGACCTGTTGCTCAACTGGTTCAAGGCCCGAGAAGCGTTCGCCGCTGGTGCCGTCGAAGGATTCAACCTCAAAGCGAGAGTGACCACCAGAATCGCATACGGATTTCGCAGCTACGACCACGCAGAAATCGCCTTGTACCACCGCCTCGGAAACCTACCTGAGCCCGATTGGCTCACCCACAGATTCACGTGACGAGGCAGAAATCAATTTCGGGTTTTACCGCAAATGTTTTGGAGGAATTCATTACTCCGAGTTCAGTTGATGCTTCCAGTTGTGTTTATGGGTTGCCTGCATCGATGCCATTCATTCTCCAAAATACCGGGCTCGGCTTTCGAGAACCGATGAACTTGAGCGTGTGGTTTGCAAACGCTAGCGGAGCTGCCGAAATGTTTCCCAACGTTGCTGCAGCCGGCTCCTGTACTGACTCAGGTGGGGGCTGGTACCTGAATGACAATAGCAGCACGACCCCCGCCTTCTTCACACTGTGCCCATGTACCTGCGCTCGAATGAATTCGATTTCTGGAACTCTAGAGGTGATCGACTTCCCGCCTATCATTATAAACTAATCGTGCCTCGGGTTGACACCACGTGCTCGGCGGGTTGGGAGGGTCCCGGCAGTCGGACGCCCCAGTCCAGAACAACGCGTCTCCCCCTGCTGCGCGGAATATGCGGCGCAACAATGACGCGACCGACGCCATTGCCCGAAATTCCAAACGAATGCGCCGCGTATGAGTACAGCTTTGGGGAGACCCGCCAGCCCCAGCGCAATCGTGTCTTTGCCCTAGGTGTGTTAGTGCTCGTCGCGCTTTTTTGCGCTCACACGGCTTTCACAGCCGTGAGCCATTTCGCACTCCAATGAGCTTAGGCAGTTTTACTCGATTTACGAGGCCGCGGTGCGACGGCGACCTCGCGTCGGCCCATTGCACCGTGTTTACGACCGATGTTTAAGCAAATATTCACGAGGCGCCTCACCAAATCGCGCACGAAACACACGATGGAACTGCGCGTAGCTTCCAAAACCGGCTTCGAGCGCTGCTTCGAGCAGGTTGCGTGCTTGTAGGTCAACACGCCCCAATAACCGCGCAAGGCGAATTTCGTTGCGATGGTCAACGATAGAAGTGCGCGCATGTCGCCTGAACGCGCGAGCCAACTGTGCGCTGCTCATGTTCAGTTGTTTGGCCATCGCGCCACAACTCATGGATGGATCCTGCACGAGTAGTTGGGTGACTTCACGCACGAGTCGATGTCGAGGCCTGTTTCTCTCTGAACCAATCGCGTGACCGACCCGGCTGGGCTCGAGCGCTCGACCCAGTAGCGAACACAACACCGCCACTCGGGCTTGCTTGGGTTCGTCCAATGCATTCTTGCTAATTGCGGTATCATTGTACAAAACTCCGAGCGGCCAGCTTTTTCCAACAATGGCGGTGGACGCTAGCCAGCCGTTTCCCAAGATCCGCGTCTTCCCGTTATCCTGAGCAAACATCGGGCAGTCTTCGAAGACCGACCAGGGGTACCCTAGCTCCGCGCGACTGAAGACGGCACGATCCATCTCGCCAAAGTCATACTGAATGTCATGCTCGTCAACCGTGGTGCCCGTGGCGCTGGTACCCCAAGTGCCGACCATGAGTTCTTCTTCGGCGTTAAATAGGAAGATCCCGACGCGTTCAAGCCCGATCACCTGACGGGCAAACTCGACTGCGCAGAGCAATAGCCGATCCACGACCTCCGCGGAGGGGTTGGCTAGCACCTCAGAGGTCAGACTTGCAAGTTCGGAAGATTGCAAAGATGCTGCGACAAGTCTTAACTGTGGCATTTCATCCACAGTCAACTGCCAATCAACTCGTCTACGTTCCTTGTGATACATCTGATACACGGTACGAGTCCCTTTAGGTCAGCAGCGAACCGATAACGGAGTGACAATGATCGGCCATGAACTTGTAGCCGCTAGAAGTTGGGGTAAACGCTGTCCGAGTCTAGCATGGTGGAAGAATTAAAGCTTGCTGTACATGTCCACGATCGTGATCGTGCTTATCGGCGTCGGCGCGCTGCTGAATTGGGCGCGCCTACTAGCGTTGCGTGAGCCGCAGGCGGCTGAGCCGAGGCCCCACCTCCTCGGCCTTCAGCTGATCGATCAGGCGATCGATATGGGCTACCATGCTCGATGCTATCTCGGTCTTGCCGAGATCTCGGCCGAATTGGTCGTTGCAATTGTCCTCGACCCGTCTCCAAAACCGGCCGAGCGAGAACAATAGGTCTCTGATTTCGATGATTCGACTCGTGTCAACGAAGTAGTCCGGTTCCGTAAGTAGTCTCGGAAGTTCATTACGATAAACGCGCAGCTGGCGAATCGAAGTCACTTCAATACTGGTGAGACCGCCGTGCTCGACGATCCACTGAAGGGATGCTTCGAAGCGACGGTGCCTTGCCAGGACCCGAGTAGCGTATTTGTGAGAATACCTCCAATTGCCGGCATCGAAGCCAATTTGAAAGAATTCTCGAACCTTACCTGTGACCTCGAGCTTCAGTAGTTCCCAACCTGCGAGGAACAGGCCGGCGCGAACGAGGTTCCAACGAAGCTGTTCGGATAAAACACCATCCTTTGATGCCGGCTCATGATTGCGCATCGTCAGGTAGGTACCGGCTGACGCTGAAATGGCTCAAGCGGGCGTGGGCGCGCTCGGTTTTTTTTGAAATCTCCTACCCTGAGCCAGAACCTGACTTCGCGGTACTTACAACCCGCCACCGTCCGATGCGCACTCTTGAACGCGTAACTGATGATAAGCGGCGCCAAAGCTTCTATTTTCCAGAGGATATGCTCCGGGAAATCGAAGATGAGGCCGTTCGATTGGAACGACCGGTATCGTGGGTGGTCATGGCGTTTCGATCCTGTGCGATTTCGCAGCAGCTGACTGCGCGAAATTTCGGGGCCAAAGCGCGGCTTCCGACTGTGTGAGTTGGTGCCGCATTTCGTGGGCGCGCTGGGTGAGGAGGATGGATCAACTCGTTGCAGAATTGAAGAGTTATGTCGGGCTGCCGGGTTTGACCCGCCGATCATCTGCACGCCGCCAGCTAATGCAGGGATGAGGCAAAATGTCCTCCGATCCAATCGTCGAAGAAATACATGCGATTCAAGAGTTACTCTCGAAAGAGTCGGACGATGACATTCGCAAGATCGCTGAAGCGGCCAAGGCGCGACAAGATCAAAGCGACCGAAAATCGGTGCAACTCGAACCACGCAAGCCGCCGTCTGCACGAAGAGTTTCGTGACAGGCAATGACGGGTAGACCTGGCAGACTGAAGTTCGTCGAACTCGTAACCGAACCGACGATGGCACGAGAAGTGCTGGCGAGCATGGGAACTGACCTGCCGCCCAGCTTTGATCGGTGTTCTGCGAGCCAATTGGAAGCAACCGGTTTGAAGGGGTTCTTTCGGTCCGGCTCGGTGACGGCGTCCGCTTGCTGAAGCGAGCGTTGTCCGAGCCATAGTTGAGCCCAGTACGATAGCTCGGGTTGTGAGCCTTTGAGACTCAACAAATAGTGCAGCCCGCGGACTCTGATGTGTTGCGCATTGGCTTTGGAGCAAGCGCCAGCGTCGTAAGTCACCAGGCGAAACAGGTCGAGTGGGCCATAAGCGGCAAGCAGCGCATCCAGGGCTCGCTCGAAAACGCCCATCTCATTGGTCACCGCCGGGATAGGGTACACATCAATGCAGGGCCGAGCCTGGGAACTCGAGAGAACCGCTGTCATCGTGCCGATACGACCGCTCAAACGTCCTTGGTCAATATCTTGCGTTATGAGCTGCGAATATCGGTCGTCCACCGCGGGCACCGTGACGTACTTGCCGTCCATCGAAACAACCCCGAAGGGTAATTCGAAATCGACACCCAGTGACTTACTCCGATGAGCTGAGCGCGTTGCCGAGTGCAAGATGGGACGCAGGTCCTGCGGCTCGACTGTCGAGAGGGCATCGCGCAACGTTGTATCGGGAACTTGACGACGAATGCCTAGCAGATGACGTGTCGCCACCGACAGACTGGCTGTCAATTGCTCCACGTCTGCAAAACTCTTCTGACCCGTCATGACACCGAGCAGCGTGGAAAACAGCAGGGTGTCGAGTTTCCATCGCCGACCGCGGCGGTCACGATGGTCAGGCACCCGATCGAAGTGAAGACGTGATTGACGAACCGATAAAAACCCACAGATTCTGCGAACTTCTCTGGAATCCGGCATAGTGACCTCGCTTTGTGACTTGCCCACGAGGCGCCCGATTTGGCAGAGTGTCGATTGCCTCGTGGGGTTGTGTTGTTGGCAAACGCAGTCGATCACGACTGCCGCAACGAAGCGAGGCGTTATTGTCGAAGGGCAGAAAATGGCGTCGCGTTGGCGACGAAACACCCCCGGGTGCACCGCAACTCCCCTGATCGGTCATCCGACTTAACGAGACAACCGCTTCGAACCCCGACTGCGAATTTATGCCTCAGCCCGGCACCGACTGACGCCCCTAAGCACTCCGCCTTTTCCGTGCCGAACCGACATCAAACAAACCATCACCCGGCCCGACCTTCGATTGGAGCTGCCAAGAAGGCGCAGAATCCGTCGGTGGTTTCAACTGACTTGGTCCAACTGTCGGGTCCGTTGCATCGACCGGTTTGTCGTCCAATCAACATGTACCAACTCGGCAACTGGTGATATCGTCTCAGGGTGCATTGGCCGAACTGGTGGGAATGGGAGCTTGAGCTGACGCCCCACATAGAAAAGCGACTGGAAACCCGCGATTTCAACGAGGTTGACCTACGTCAAATGCTGGAACGGGCTGTTGGCTACAGACCAGATTTCGTTGGCGGCCGATTTGTTATCGACACAAGTTTTCGGGGCCGAAAATGGGAAGTAGTTGTCGAACCGGACGAAATCGATATCGATCACGACTCAATGGAATAGCCGAGCAACGCTCAATTTCCCAGTGTACGAAGAATACCTTGCTCCTCAGAACTCAAACCTCGAATCATGAGGGCACAAATGCTGTTGTCTCGGCTGAAGAAAACAGCACGGTCAACGGCGAAACTCTCAGTCGGAACAATATTGGGCTCAACGACGACAAGTGCTTCGGATTCCCCAATGTGCAGGGCAAGTGGTCGCTCAAAATTCTCCGTTCGAGATGCCCTCTCAGCGACCGGGAGGAAGCCGCCAGTCTCCACGCAAGGAAGTCCCCAAGTCGCATTACTTGAGACATATTCTCCGGGTATGTCACGGCCAACGGCTCCTCGCCACATGACGAGCGTGAATGCCACAACCTCTCCGGTACCGTTGGCAATTCCAAACTCAACAAGCCTACCACGACCGTCCTGCTGGCAAATTCTATGCGGTGTCGCTCCGGGTGATGAATAGGCACGAAACGAGATCGGAATGTATTCATCGATCCGAACCGTCCCGGTTTCGCACGGTACGGTTCTGTGAATTTGCAGTCTCATGGGGAAGACCCCCAATACGCCATGTGGATTAGTGCAGGAAGCAATCCTGGTTCACTTGTCGCTGCGAAGACAAAGAAAAAGTTTTCCACAGAAATCGGGTCACCGTAAGCAATTCCACTGGCCACGGCGATCAGGATAGCCCGCCGCATATTGGACATCAACACCTGAGTCGCCAGCCGAACGAGTGCCGGCCGTAGGCCTTGCATCGCGAGGCTCATCGAGTACTCGACAATGTGCTCCATCGCATTCGCTGTAAGATAGATGTTACCGCTTGGCGTCAGCATCGTCGCAAACTTCGGCACAATTGTTCCGGGGAAGTCAGGGCCGACAGCACTCAACGTGTCCCAGACCGCGGCTGTGCCGGCCTCGCTACCTCCGATGGCCGTCGCCTCAACCTCGGCCACTGTAGTGGCGTACGATGCTTCCGCATTGGTCGAAACAATCATTTCGCAAACGGAGCCAGCTTCCAAAGACTCCATGTCCTCCAGACCTGTCGGATCTGTGTGAAGCACTGGGTTGCCGTTCGTGTATGAATAGGCGTGTAGTCTTGAACAGGGTCCGTCGGGGAACGAAGGATCAAAACATGGACCTGAGTACATCTGGACCGTTCGCTGCCGCGGATCCATCCCCAAGAACCTCCCCACTCTAGGATCCATCCAACGAGCGCGATGGTAGGCAAGCTTGGATAGCGAATCGTAGGGTTCTCCCGCGAAGCCGAAGGCAAGCGGGTCGTTACCCGCGGATTCATTCCGTACACCGAAAGCCTCATAATCCCGCGTATCGGTAACAGTCCCAGCGGGAGTGACCTTGGTTTGCACCCGGTTGCCGTCTGCATCGTACAAGTTGTCGATGGTGGTTCCATCGAGCAGCGCAACGCGCGCGAGCTTGTTCTCGAAGTTCCAGGTGTACCCGGCTTCACCTATCTTTGCGGTGGCGTTGCCGTTTTTGTCGTACGAATATGCAGTGGCGTTCTCTGAAGTGAGTTGGTCGCGGTTGTCGTAGCTGTAGTTGACGGTGCCGGGGTGGGTGCCGGTGCTGGTTTGGGTGAGGCGGTTGCCGACGGGGTCGTAGGCGAAGTTGTTGGTGTAGTTGGTGGGGCCGGTGACGGCTTCTGTGGTGAGGCGGTCGATGGAGTCGTAGGTGTATTGGCGGACTGTGCCGTCGGTTTCTTGGATGCGGGTGCGTTTGCTGGTTGGGTCGAGGGTGCTTTGTTGCCCCCGCGGGTTGCGACGGGTGGAGGCTGCGGGTGCTCACTGCGTTCCGCGCCCGCAGGGACCCCAAATGCGTGCTCGCTCCGCTACGCTCCACTGCGCGCGCATGGGCTACCCAGTACCGGGTTGTCCCGAGTTGGCGTTTTTTGCGTCCGTTCCTTGCTGAAATGCCCGCGAATTGATTGTTACGGCGTTCCATTCAGAATCGCTAAGCTGGCTCCCAAGACGTGAAGGAGCTATCATAACTTCTGAATGACTGAGGCCGATCTGCTCGCTCGAATTGTTGTAAACCCCGATATATTCGCGGGTAAGCCAATCCTACGCGGCCATCGGCTTGCAGTTGAGCACGTGCTCGACATGCTCGCTGCCGGCGATGACATCGACACGATTTTATCCGGATATCCATGGCTCGAACGAGAAGATGTGCTCGCGTGCCTTGAGTATGCACGCAGACTCGTTGGGCACGAACGCATCGAGCCTTTTGTCATTGAGAAGCAATCTGCGTGAAGTTGCTACTTGACTCGTGCGTGTGGGGCGGTGCGAAGACGGAGCTTCAGGCTCTCGGTCACGATGTCGTTTGGTGCGGCGATTGGAGCCACGACCCAGGGGATGAGGCCATACTTGCAATTGCGCGAAATGAGAATCGAATTCTTGTTACCCTTGACAAGGACTTTGGTGAACTGGTCGTTATCCAAGGCAAGGCGCATTGCGGAATACTACGACTTGTGGGGTTTCGAGCTCGTCAGCAAGCAACAGCATGCCAGAGTGTGGTCGCACATTATGGAGAAGAACTGCTGTCGGGCGCCATTGCCACAGTGAGCCCACGACAAATTAGGCTGCGACCTGCTTGATTCCTTTACTGTGAGTTGTTTCATGAACTTCGCCGCACGGCGGATGCGCGACGAGACCGCGTGTTGACTCGGCTTGGCTATCGCGTGTTGCGGGTTGATGCGGAATTGGTGCGTCGCAATGTCGCTGAAGCTGTTGCTCGCATTGTGGCTGTGCAAAGACTTTGCAAACACGCTGCACGCCTTACCTCAGCAAGGCGTCACAACGCAGTGCGTGCCGGTGTACGGCGATCGACTAACCGCGCGCTAGTCGCTAATCTGATTGAACTCCCACGTGAATTTGCGTTTGAGGCTCGCCTGAGCACCCTGTCAAAGTCTGTTTGAGGCTCAGCCGAGCCCGGATCGAACTTTGAACTCGATCGGAGGCTCACGTGAGCTCCGGATCGAACTTTAGAGTCAACCTGGAGGCTCGCGTGAGCCTCGGAAGGACTTTACAGTCAACTGGGGGCTCGTGTGAGCCTCGAATTTTGAAACCGACAGTGCTGAAGAATTTCATACGCCGCCAATTCTGGAAATCCTTGCGACCTCAGTTCGGCCGGTATACAGCTCCCTCGACGTCGCGCGATCATAAAGGGATTGTCGGCAAAGTTGTAAACACGAGAAATGCCAATGGGATGCCCCGGTCCAACTGATCGTTGCAGCTGCCGGGCTGCGCCCGCAGCTGAACGCCGACGTTGGACTGTAGAGGGCACAAATGCGCGCTGCGCGATAGCCCATTTTCTTACTCGACGTAGAGCTGATCGCAAATGACGGATTCGTCGGCTCCGATCTCTATTCTGATGTCACGAAACGATGCCACTACGACTGAACACTGCTCGGAGCGTGTCGGCAGCTTGACGGTGCAATTGACAATCTTTCCAATACCGCCAAACGAAGATGGATGGTCGGCATTTGGATTGACATTTGACCAGTACCAACCGCACGAAACTCTTACAATGTGACGACTCTGATTGCGGGTCCAGACCGTGTGGACGTATCGAGCCTTCAGTTCGTAGCCAACAATAACGGTCGCACTCGCGATTACCAGGCCGAACGCCACCGAGCCCGAGAACCGCAGTAGTTTCCGCATTGTCGAGATTTCCTCAGCCGTTGTCATAAATCCATGCCGCCATGGAAATATTGCCCATACAGGCATCCGTACAATCGGAAATTAGTTCAAGGCCAGAAGCATTGTCGTCCACGTTCAAAGACGACATTTGGCCGACATCATTGTTCCATCCGTCGGCGGTGCAATGATCAGGTGAGTGCCCCTCAAGCTGTTCTAAGTCCTCCCGTGTGTTCATCAACGAATTGCTGATGTCACCAAGTTGCTTCTGTGCGATGCACGCGGCCACGCAATGACGTACGAAGTTGTTCCCCTCACTTCTTGTATCCGGGAAGAGCTTATTTGCGGCGCCCTGGCCACTCGCCTTGATGTAATCTTCATACATACCTGCCAAGAGTACCCCGGCTGCTGCTCCCGCCGCGACTCCGACCGCGACAAGAAGCGGAAATCTGCCATCTCGGTCCACATAGTTTATCGGGTCGTTGTGGGCATAAACGTAGAAATTGGTTCCACCTCCATTGAAGCGAAGAGGCTCCTTACTCACCCACCGTCCAAATCGGGCATCATAATCTCTCGCCCCAAATCGAACGAGCGACGTATCCGGATCAAACAATCTCCTTGGCGCCGACATTGCTGAGTGAAGTACTCGGCGTCCAAGTGCCTCCCTATACCGAGGCACGCATTGAGTCCGCCGATTTGACTGACTTGTTACCGGCTGAATACCGTGCTGACGTTGTCGTGCTGCTCGTGAACGGTGAGCCCGTTCTCGGCATCGTGGTTGAGGTGCAGCTGGAAACTGACACTCGAAAGCGCTTTAGTTGGCCAGCGTACGTCGCTAATCTACGGGCTCAAGTGCACTGCCGTTGTTGCCTGTTGGTTGTCGCGGCAGACGATCGGACTGCTCGCTGGGCATCGGAGCCGATTGACCTAGGTCCTGGCGGCACGCTTTGCCCACTGGTGCTTGGACCCAAGGGGGTGCCGCTTGTGACCGACCCCCAAAAGGCTCAGCGGTTTCCAGAGCTAGCGGTAATGTCAGTCATGGCCCACGGTCGAGGCGATGTGCAAACAGCGGTAAAACTGGCCACATTGGCGGCTCAGGCCGCGCAAGCGACGGAAAGCTTGGACCCGGACACGCAGGCGCTATACTTAGACCTCATTGAGACCGCTCTCGGTGAGGCCGCAAGAAAGGCATTCGCAATGCTACCCGAAACGTACCAATTCAGTGGGCCGAGCTATCTAAGAGGAAAAGCTGAGGGTGAGGCTAAGGCGGTACTTACGTTTTTGGAAGCCCGGGGACTCGCGCCTACCGAGCAACAGCGCCAACGCATTCTTGCCTGCGACGATTTGGAGCAACTAAATATTTGGGTACGCAAGGCAGTAACCTTGGTAGATGTGGAAGAGCTATTCGCGCAGTAGCTTTCAGACGCGAATGCAACCACTTGAGTAACTAGTTCCCGGCGAAAAATGAAAAAATTTGGGAAAAGTTCGGGGATGAGGGCGAGCGAGGACACACGAAATGGTTGAATCTGCGGTTGGTGGGTGCGTCGAAGTCACTGGAAGTCGCCGTTTTGGACGGTGGACTGCATAGCTCCGCCTCTCGACGCGATATCAGCGTCGTGCGCATTGGGCGCTGAAAGCGCCGGACAACTCAGGCGTCGCGGGCGAGTAGATGTCGCGCAACAACGACCAGGTTACACGCAAGCACTGAGGCTGAAACGTAAGCTTTGAATGAAGCCCATCCACTCCAGCAACAGCGCGTCAGGTCAAAGCCCCGCTTGAGAAAGGAGATGACGCCTTCAATGCCCGCGCGAAAGTTACGCAAACGTTGGTAAACCCACGACGACTTGACCATGTCCGATATCTGCAAGTGGCACTTCTTGGCAAAGGCCACATCCTGCACGCCCAACTTTTTGATGTCTTCAAGGTTGCTTCGCGAAGCAAAGCCACCATCGAAACTCGCTTGTCGCGGAGGCTTGCCGAAGAGTTCACAATGCTGCTCGATCATTTTGACGGCAAGGGTCGAATCGGCAGGGTTGCCTTGCTCAACCACCACGTCGGTAACAATGCCCGACGCGACCGCGGAAGTGTTGCGCGATGTCTATCGCAACGATGAGATTGCCCGCGAACGCAACATGGCACCCGAGCAGCGTCTCGCTTGGCACCAAGCCGAGAGTGCTCAGTTGATGGGTGATCTCGAGGAGTGGCTGAAAGAACAAATCAGCGAGAAGAAAGTCGAACCCAATAGTGGACTTGGACAAGCTATCAAGTACATGCAGAAGCACTGGCAGGCGCTCACCCAATTCTTACGTGTTGCTGGCGCGCCACTCGACAACAATATCTGCGAAAGGATCTTGAAAAAGGCGATTCTGCATCGCAAAAATGCGTACTTCTTCAAGACCCAGCGTGGAGCCGAAGTCGGCGACATCTACATGAGCCTCATCCACACCACCGAACTCTGTCGCGCGAGCCCCTTCGATTACCTTTGCGCGATCATGGCCAATGCGGAACGGGTCGTTGCGTGTCCAGGCGACTGGCTACCCTGGAATTACCAGCTGGCGCTCAGCCCAAACACATGAATGCACGGTGGTCAACTGGTTTGATCGACGGCGCCGGGTAAAACGTCGGACTAGTGCCGCCTCGTATCCACAGGGTTTGATGAGCTGGACAGCCACCGCGCGCGCCTTGATCAAACGTCGCGATTACCGAATATTTCTCGGTATTGGTGAAAGGCAGCCGCGAAGGGCTCTGGAACAAGAACCCGAGATCAATCGAGCAGCGGGTCACGCTGAGTGAACGGGGCACCGGCCGTCGGAGACGCAAATCCTACCGCGCGTAACGCGAACAGCCATGCTTTGACGCACTCGGTGAGTTTCGAACAGCATGAAGTTACACGATTGGTGCCGCTGCGTCAGCTCAAAGCCAGCCACCCGTGCTCACCGTCAATGCCACGCGTGTACGTTCATTTTCGACCGGGTTCGACCCCGCGTACGTTGCGCTGCGACTAAAGTCCCCAAATATTGACGGCCCTACACCGAAGAAAAAGTGCGGCGCGGGATGAAAAAGTACCGGAACATACAGGCTTGTCCATAAAGCTTGAGTCGACAGTTCACGCTGATTGGGTGCAGTAGTGACAAGGGACGCCGGCATCGATAATAACGAGTACGTTGTCTTATAATGGGTAATGCCGAGGCTGACAATTGGCCAAACGCTCACAAATTTTCCGACAAACATATTCAGCCCCATTCGGATGCCGAAGCCGTAGCCTATCTCTTTCGTCGCCATCAACGGGCCAAAGTAGTCGTAGCTCCTGCTGTTGGAATAACTCGCCAGAACATAGCCGCCAATCGATAAAGGGCGTCCGATGAAGTAGTCGAACCCCGGTTCGGCAACTACCGAGAAGCTGGATGCGTCGCTGTTTGAGTAGCTGAGATTGGTTACTCCGAGGCCACCGCTGATCACAACGACGCCGCCGTCGCCGAACTCTTTCGGCGTGACTGGTGAAACAGGTTCGTCGGACGGCTTCGATTCCGCTAGTTGATTCACCACCGGCGGGCTTGGCGATTGAGGTGTCGGTGCGGCGGCGGGCGTTGTTTCGGTGTCGTCGTCGGTAACTTGCGCGTGGAGGCTACTGACGCTGCCTCCACAAATTACCCAAGCTAGTGTAAATGTGTGGAGCCGCGCGCGACGAAGCAAAAGGTTATTCGAGTATTTGGGCATGCGAGCGTGCGCATATTGCCAGAAATCCGCGCACACCGGCGGGGGATTCAGCGTAGGCGCCGGAGCCGTCCAGCGCCTACGCCCGCTGATTCGCTTATATCAGAACGTGGCGCCGCCGGCGCTCACGACACCGCCCGTGCCAAAATTGCCTGAGCCCCCGGCGCTGGCCCAGGTGGCTCCGCCCGCCCACGACGCGCCGCCGGTCGAGCCGCCGTAGTATTGGTCTGGGTTTTCGTACACGGCCATCTCGATGTTGAGTTTGCCGTTGAACCAGAGTTCCTGGCTGCCAAGGCCAAATTGGAAGGATACCCAGCTCGTCGAATGCCGATACACGTAGATATACTGGTAGTCCCCATTGAGTAGCACTGCGTCTTCAGTTTGTGCCACTCCATCTATGACGCTTTGTAGGTACCAACCGGGGCGCAAGTGAATGTAATATTCCCCTTCGGCGACGTCGACTTGGATTGAGTCGGCGTTGGGATTGTCCTCGCTGCTAACAACGATAACTCCGGGTTGGCTCGAGTCTACTCCAGTTGTCCCTCCCGTGGTGTGACTAACTCCGCCACCTGTTTCCTGACCAACGCTACCACCCGTGTCCTGGCCAACGCTGCCTCCGGTTGCGCTAACACTGCTGGCGCCCCCGACGCTGGTGCCGTACCAATAGTAGTTGTAGGGTGTTATGTCGAATATTGCATTGCGCAGTTGATAGCGCGTACCCGATGGCCCGTTGGTCACCAAAGGTAACGCCAATTGCCCTAACTTGTCCTCGTTTTGACCTCCATTCGCTCCGTTATTTCCACAGCCTACGGCAAATGCCGCAATTAAGGCCGTACCTAGTAGCAATGTGCCCACATGTTTCATCGTGTCCTCCAAAGTAAGGTGAGAATCGGCCTAGCCCGACCGACGCTGGCCTTAAGCAAGTTGTGTGCCTGCCACCGAAAGTGAGGAATCTCGCTAAATTAGCCAGATTCTAGCTGTGCACGGCCATCTTCCGTTGGCACATTGTGCCATTCCTGACACAGAGTCAGACAGAAGGCGCGCCGCGCCACCCACGGTCACACTCGTTTCACTCACGCTTGCGAGCGATGTCACACAATTCAAATTGGATTGATTGGGTCACATCGGCACGGAAAGTCGGTAAGTAAGCGATGAGTGCCGATTCAGTCGTCGGTCACGACTCGATTCGGCAACTCATCGGTATCGTCGGCGCGCACCGGGAACTTCGAGCTGAGCTCGCGTCCCAGGCGTTCGATGATCTTTGCGAGTCCGTCGGCAGCTTTGCCGCTGCTGATAGCCCGAGTAAGTTCCTTGACCATCGCTTGCCACGCGGCATCACCGAGATGTTCGTGGATGCCGCGATCGCCCAGGATCTCGACGCGTCGCTCCAGCGCGGACAACAGAATCAACACGCCGCTCCGGTCGCGGGTTTCAGTAATGCCGCGTTCGATGAAGAGTTGTTTGACTCGGTCGCTGACTATTTGTTTTTGTACGGCACGCGGAACGACGAGGCGCAGCAATTGTGGCAAGGCGAGGACAAAGTAAATTGCAACTCCGAGCAGCGCCTGTGCACCGAGTAGTTCCATCGCCGTGAGCCAGGGCCAAGTCAGGTGCCCGGCGCTGGCGCAAAGCAGCGCCAAGACGGCGCTAGCAGCGATGCGATACGAATCATACGACGCACTTTTGTGCAACACCACCGCAACGATTTCACCCGCTGTGGTTCGCTCGGCTTGACCAATGAGCTGAGCCAGCCGTTCTCGCTCTTCTTTTGTCAGAATTGCGCTCATAATCTCACCAGTCCCCCGACGCGCCGCCGCCACCAAAGCCGCCACCGCCGCCGCTGAATCCCCCACTGTCAAACCCGCCGCCGCCACCACCCCCGCCGTAGCCCCCGCCAAAAAACATGCCGCCGCCGCGCGGGCCACCAAAGCGGTTGATGAGCCATATAAATAGGAAAATACCGCCAAATATCGCAAAGAATGCGAGCTTGAAGAGCCCCGCAATAAGTCTACCGAGCAAACCGAGCGGTCGCGCGGGCGGTTCGGCTTGCGAAGGATTGGTGGGCAAGGTCGTTAACGCTTGTCCGCCCGTTTTGGCAATCACCGCGTCGATGGCCGCAGCGATTCCGCCTGCGTAGTCGCCGATGCGAAACCGCGGTGCCATGACATCCTTCACGATGCGTCCAGCTGCTATATCCGGCAGCTCGCCTTCGAGGCCGTAACCGACCTCAATGCGCATCTTGTGATCCTTCGAAACTACGAGGACGAGCACGCCGTCGTCTTTGCCCTTCTTCCCGAGCTTCCAGGCTTCGACGACGCGAATGCTGAAATCCTCAATTGGATCCCCTTCGAGGGAAGGAATCGTAAGAACGGCGAGTTGGTGACCGGTTGTCCTCTCGTAATCGACGAGTCGGGCCGTCAGCTGTTGCTCGGCGGCTTCCGAAAGCAATTCCGCCCGATCATTGATGCGGCCTTGTAGTGGCGGCACGGACAAGGCAAGTGCGTCTTGTGCGAGAAGTATTACCGCCAAGCCACCGATTAGAAGCAATAGATTGCGTAAGAGCAGCCGTGCAGCAGTGATAGTCGGCAATTGGGTTCTCCTCGGGCGCAAACGTCAATCGTGAGGCGAGTTATGCCAACGCCGTGCTCTGAGCCCGGCCCCGAAAATGGTCCGCCCTCGTAAACACGGCTTCACCGGGAGAAGTCTCATCAGAATTTTACCTCGGGTGCCTTGTCCGCTCCTGGGACAGTCGCCGTGAATGTCGGGCGCTCCTTCTTGCCGCGCATGCTCGCCCCGATGCTGGTCGGGAAACGAAGAACCGTCCCGTTATATTCGGCTACGGCCTCTATGTAGCGCCGTCGCGCAACGGCTATCCGATTCTCAGTGCCTTCGAGCTGTACCTGCAGGTCGCGAAACGCAGCGGTGGCTTTGAGGTCCGGGTACTGCTCGGACACGACGAGCAAACGCGATAGCGCGCTCGACAATTGGCCTTGGGCCTGCTCGAATTTCTTGAGCTTCTCCGGATCGTCGATGACGGACTGATCTACCTGCATCGAACCGACCTTGGCCCGCGCTTCGATCACGTTCTGTAGCGTACTCTTCTCGAAATTCGCGGCACCCTGCACCACATGCACTAGGTTCGGAACTAGATCGGCGCGCCTCTGGTACTGGTTTTCGACCTCGGCCCAGCCTGCCTGCACCGACTGGTCCCGATCGATGACCTCGTTGTAACCACAACTTGTTAGTGTGGGAGTTAGCCAGAGTAGCCCGGCCAGCCCCAGGACCCACACCGGCTTCATCGATCGCTTTACGTTCGCCAAATGCATGATTCTTAGCTCCCTTTGCGTTTCGAGATGTTACCGGGCTCAAGGTAGCCACGGATCGGCACTGCACCAGGGGCCAACTCGGGAAAGCAGCGTGATTTGGCCAACCGGACTAGGCAACCTGGGCCCGGCCTAGGCAACATGCTAGTGAGGAATATCCAGGCGATCGTGTCCAAGTGTCGTCACGAACCCAAAAACAAGCACACAAATTGTGTGCGACGTCACATCGCGTGCAATTTACGCTGCTGTGAAGACTGTGAGTAACTCAGCGCTTGGACCCACCAAGACACTGGGGCGATTCGCCGACGGCGTTGCTGGCCTGCCACTCTTCGGGCGAGCGCGAAGTGACGCTCAAGGCGTGTAGACCGTCACGAAGTTCTTCACTGAGGGTTTCATACACCAAGCGGTGCCGCTCCACCGGAGATTTGCCCGTGAAAGCAGAACTGACTACGACCACCTTGAGGTGCGTCTCCGAACCGACGGGCACGTTGTGCATCGAGCTTTCATTGACGACTTCGAGAACGGAAGGGTCGAGACGGCTCTGAAGTTTGGTTCTTACGCGGGTTTGGAGCTGCACGGGATTGATGTAAGGATTGCGGCCCTCAATGTCGAGTGGTTCACGGAGAATCCTCGCAAAAAGTCTGGCTGTTCGGCCCCGGTTCGCCCATAGCTTCGGGAGCAAGGGATCATGAGCCAAACCAGCTTAGCTTTTGCGATTGCGTGGACGGAGGGTGCACTTCGACATGCATACTGGGTCCCCGTCGCGGAGATGTTACGCGCCTGCTCTACGCGACGCAGCAGGCCACCGTTCGGTAGCCGACGATTGCGTCACACTGACGATACCGCCTCGATCAGGTGAAAGCGACCCGGTTCGATTTCCCAAGTGAAGTACGTATGCGAGAGGTCCGCTGGAAACAGACCTTCAGTAAGGTGATCGACCAATTGGATGTCGCGCTGGGCCTTAGTTACTAACGACCCACCGTAGAGCAGCTCAATGACTTCACCATCCTTGAGCCTCGAATTCGAGGTTACGGAATTCTCGAAGGAAGGACGAACGTAGCCGGACACCCGATCATGAAAGCTGGCCCAAGGTCGCCCCGATGTAGCCTGCGCAACCGCAGCCTTGATGCGCAAAAACTCGGGGCCGTCATTGTCGTCAACGTTGAGAAGTGCGCGCAATTGGCCGAGGACATTGGTGAATAGCAAGCACACGTCGGGATACTTATCGACGAGTTTCAGTAGCCGCTCGGGGTGCAAAACCAGGTGGTCTTGCGCAATGAATTCGAGCTGTGGTCTGGGCTCGAGGGGCGCTCGCTCGATGTGTCGCTTGAAAAGATATCGGGCAACCGGGTCGGGCTCGAGGCAAATGACCCGTTCGAACTTCTCGAACAGGAACGGTTGCAGACAGTAGCCAGCGCTCGGCCCCACTAGTAAGAGTGTTGGGCGCTTCGGCTGCCACGCGAGCAACCACTCGCCGATTTCCCAGCGGAAGGACTTCCATTCGTGGTTTTTGAAGCGAAGTGCTCGCAAGTGGTAGCGTAGGCCTCCTGCGGGGTTCATCAAAGCGCGCGGATTCATCTGTTGATACCTACGATTTCACTCAGCGACTCGAATCGTTGATTCAGTGTCGCAGCGACATCAAGGAACCGCAACGAATCCGCCGGGCCGATTGGAAACCCTCACGGTAACGAGCGCAAATGATCCCGATAGCCTTGACCGTAGGCGGTGGGCGTACCCGCGAAGTCGGTGATCAGCGCCGGACCGGACTTTGCGTCATCACTGCCACAAGGCCAGCCGGGGCCGGCATTCCAGGCATTGGCGCTATAGCTGGCTCCGTGGGCCTCGAGGAAATCCATGGCCTGATTGATGAAAGAATCCCCGCAGTCGAACTCGCCCATCTCAGTCGCAATCAAAGGATAATCCTGCATTAGCGGTGCCACGTTGCCATTCCAACAAGGTAGGTCGCGGCACAGATTTACGTTGTAGATGTGCCATGCGACGGCCAAATTTCCGAGCGGGTCGTGGGGCATGTATTCTCGCCAGTGAGTGAGGACATTGCCGTAACGGATACCCGCCGCCAGAAGTAAATTTTGACCACCCGCGCCGCGCACGGCATCCACGAGTTCCTGCATGCCAGCCGCTGTGTAATCGACACCCGGGCAACTCCCGCCGTCGCGCCAACAGGTCCATGCAGCAATCGTGTCCTGATCGCTGTCGGGGTACGGTTCATTGTACAGGTCGAAGACGACCGCCGTATCTTGTCCGAAGGTCTGCGTGACGCTTGTCCAAAATGTCGGGGAGTGGTCGCGATCTGCCATCGGCGTTTGGGGGTAATTGGCTGTCGTGTTCCCAGGCGCAGCCAATTGCAGGTCCAAGATGGGCGTAATGCCATTGTGTTCCAGCAGTGCCACGTAGTTCTTGATAGCTTCAATATAGACTGTTCCGGCAAATGCGAGGGCGACCCCATTGAGGGCCAACCAGCAATCCTCATTGAGAAAGATGCGGACTGAATTGATGTTCCAGGCGCGCATCGCATCGATCGACTTCTGATCACTGGGGCCGTCGAAAATGCCACCGTACTTCGAGCACATATATTCAGTGCCTTGGCGCCCAACCCCGTGCAAAAACACATTTTGCCCCTGCGCATCGACGATGCGATTGCCTCGGACTTTAAGCCCTGATTTGAGCGCCGAAGAATAGCCGGCAGTGCCGACCGCGGCGTCAATCGGATTGCCGATTGGCACACCCGAGTCCACGAGCCTGGCACCGAAAGGAGACTTGGGGCTATTGCCAGTCCCACAGGCACAGCCGACCACCGCGGACATTAGCGCCCAGGAAAATCTGCTCCAGTTTAGAGCGGGTGCTGGAGCAGATCTAGAACCGAGGCTATTCATGGTTGTCGTTGGGTTAGCGGCTCGATCTCGCCGACGATAAACAGGTAAGAGCAAGCGCCCAGTATGGCAAAGCCCCCTGCGACAAGCAACGCGGCAACGAAGCCACCCGTTCTTTCGAGCATCAGCCCCACGAAATTCGAGATACCAACGCCCGCGAGGTTCGAGGCAAAGTTCTGAATTCCACCAATCGAACCCACGTGGCCGGGTGTTGGGGCGACATCCGCTGGCAATGACCAAATGCTAGCTGCAGCAAAGGTGAGGCTGCCATAACAGAGGGCGAGCAGCGCCAAGGCCCAGGCGGCGCTCGGCACGACCACGGCAAGCGCGATACTCGATGCAGTGGTCATCCCGATTACAATTGGGATTTTGCGTGCCCAGGTGAGCCTCACACCTCGCCGCACCAGAATATCCGACACGTAGCCTCCGAGGTACCCGCACGGAATTGCGAAGAGCGCTGGAATTGTCCCGTAGATGCCGAGTCTTAGCAGCGTGAACCCCCGCGCCCGCACCAGATAGGTCGGAAACCAGGTAATGAAGAAATAGATGACGAAACTGAGGCAAAAAAAGCCGAGCATCATGCCCCACACGGTTCGATAGCGAAACAAGTCGCGCCAGCGGATTGGTGTTACCGGCTTCGCCGCTTCTGAGCGAGTCACGCTACCTTCGGAAGGTGAATTGATGATGAGGCGCTCGGCATCGTTGACCCACGTATGCTCACTTGGTTGCCGATAAAAGACGTACCAACCGATCGCCCAGAGTAGCCCCATACTTCCGGTTACGATGAATGACGCGCGCCAACCGAAGAAATAAATGACTGCCGAAACGATCGGCAACGCCAATGCCGAGCCGACGCGTGCCCCATTGTCGAAGATGCTGGTCGCGAAGGCGCGCTCACTGCGAGGGAACCATTCGGCAACGACCTTGGCATTGGTGGGGTAAGCCGGGGACTCTCCCGCGCCGAGGAGCAATCGCAAGCCAAAGAGCGAAGCAAACCCCCTTGCGAGTGAAGTCGCGGCAGTAAAAACAGACCAACACAACATGGCAATGGTGTACGAAAGGCGCGCGCCGATGCGATCGACGAGCCAACCCGAAGGCAGCTGGCCTAATGCGTACGTCCAAAAGAATGCGCCGAGCACGGCGCCCACCGTTGACGGATCCAATTTCAGATCCCGCTCGATCGCTGGAATTGCGACGCCAAGACAGGCGCGATCGATGTAACTGATCGTAGTGCCCAGAAACGCGAGCAAGATGACCAGCCAACGAACGCCGGTCGATGTCCGCTTCATGGGCCTGAGATAAGCCCGTTTTTCGCCAAAGTGCCAGTCGTCTCGGCACCGGGCGCACGCAAAGTCGCGCGCGGCGCGGCAAACGTGATACCTTGGCCGTGGGTTTCCCATGAACTGGCTGCTATGGTCGTTGCTTTCCGCCGCTTTTGCGGGGGCCACCGCGGTCCTCGCCAAGCGAGGCGTACAGGGCGTGGACTCGAACCTTGCGACCGCAGTGCGCACTACGGTGGTGCTCGTATTTGCCTGGTTGGTGGCGTTATCCGGCGGCTCCGCTTCGGCGCTCACGGGGCTGACGCGAAGCACCTGGGTTTACCTAACACTTTCGGGGCTCGCGACAGGACTATCCTGGCTGTGTTACTTCCGCGCGTTGCAGCTGGGGGATGCCTCTAAAGTCGCGCCCATCGACAAGCTCAGCGTCGTGTTCGTACTGGCGTTCGCCGCCCTATTCCTCGGTGAACGGTTGACTTGGAAAACGGGCATCGGCGGCGCCCTGATAGCTGCCGGGGCCGTTATTTTAGCGATAAGGTGAGGGTAAAGCATACTTTGCCCCCCTTCACGATTGATTTGTTTGTGACGTCCCAGTAGCCTCCGGTTCCGGAGGGTGAATCAGTGACTCGAGGTCGATTCAAGTTGAACCATAACTGCTCGAATGCGGGCGTGGCCGGCTACGGCGCTGACTCTCTCGCAATCGGGCACGTTGGTGCTAAACTCTTAATCAGATTCGGTAGGTGACAATCATGTGCCGTACGCCGACAAGCTGGATATCGCTGGTGCTCATAATGGCGGGGTGCGCGGTGCCGAATTCGCGCAATGACGAGGCCGCGATGGCGCTCTTTAGAGAACGTCAAATGGCGGCCATCACTCAAGCGCGCACAGCCCAACTCGAGGCTGAAATCATCCTTATCCGGGCCCGACTCGCCGAACGTGAACGGCTCGACCTCGAACTGCGGCGCGCGCAGATCCAGATGACCGAGCAGCTCGATCGCGTGCTCGAATTTCAAAAGCGCATGGTTCAGGCAGCCGCTGAGAGTCCGAGTAGCAATGGCATAGCCGAGTACAAGGAGCTGCCCGCGCCGAACCCGCGCCAAACGGAAATGCGGACCATTGTGCGAACCGTCGAGCGGCTCAGTCTTAACCCCGAGCAAAAGCAAGCCATCATCCAGATGCTCCATCCTCCGCGCCAATTGGATGGCAATAACCCCTGGGGTAACTCCACAGAGTGGCGATAAAGCCGATCGGAAGGCTCAAGCGTCGCGTACCGAACGCATTCCATTGGCACTGAAACGCGCGTCTTTGTTCGCCTTTCAGGGCGCATCGCGATTCATTTCCGAGCGGGCCTGATCGGGGCTAACCGTGGGGGACTGGCGTGCCGTACAGCGATGAGCCGCCATGCGACCGAGTTCCCGACTACACTTGAAGCGCTCCACACCGAGCTTTGAACTAGGACTGACTGCGCTTGCGCTTATCACAGCCTGCAGCAGCACTTCGGTAACCGTATCGGGTTCATCGGATCCTCTCACGGTCGGCGGGGGTGGTTCAGCGGGCAGCGGTATCGGCGGCAATGCTCAGGGTGGCAGCGGTAGCGCAACGCAGAACTCAGCTGGGCAGGGCTCTTGTACCGCGCCCACGACCTGCACGGCGGGAGATTTTGCGGGAACCAGGCTATGTGGCAATTCGTCGGGGCCCTGTGTTCCGGTGCTGACAACCGGTGCGGCACACACTTGTATCATCACCAGCGCGGGCACGGTTCGTTGCTGGGGACAGAACACCTACGGACAGCTGGGCGACGGTTCCATAGTCACTCGGACCAAACCGGTTACCGTTCCAAATCTTGCCAGCGTCGTTCATGTTTCAGCAGGGGGCAATCACACCTGCGCCGTGCTAAGTGACCAGTCACTGCGGTGCTGGGGAGACAACACAAGAGGCCAGTTGGGTGACGGCACAACCTCGAACACGTCCAGCCCACGCACGGATACGGCAATTACTAATGCCGTTTTCGTTGCTTCGGGAGCTTTGCACAGTTGCGCGCTTCTAGCCGATGGTACAGTGAAGTGTTGGGGTGCCAACGAATCTGGACAGTTGGGCAACGGCTCTCAATTGGACAGCCTGTCTCCAGTCGTCGTAACGGGAATCTCCGATGCGATTGAAATCGCGCTCGGCGACAAGCATAGTTGTGCGTTGTTGGGTAACGGCTCAGCGCAATGCTGGGGAAATAACTCAACGGGGCAGTTGGGCAACGGGACGACGGTATCTTCCCAAATCCCAGTTGCTTGTGGAACACCAAATCAATCCATCTGGAGCACAATTTCAGCGGGAACAGCTAATACCTGCGCTGTTGCCAGCAATGGTGCCGCTTATTGCTGGGGAACGAATAGCAACGGGCAGCTCGGTGACGGCAGCATGTCGAATCACAACGCGCCTACTGCTATTGGGGGGATTACCGGTGCCACCGGAATCGTGTCAGCGGATTCGCACGGTTGTGGTTTCCAATCCGGAAACGGTGCGAGCTGTTGGGGAATTAACACGTACGGTCAACTCGGCGATGGAACGACTACGGATAGAGATTCTCCTGTAGGCGTCAACGGTCTCACCGACGTTCGGGCAATCAGCGCAGGCAAAATGCACACGTGTGCCATTTCGGGAACCAGCGTTGTCTCTTGTTGGGGGTACAATGGTTCGGGTCAACTGGGCACCGGGACCACGTCGAGCAGCTTAATACCGGTTGCCGTAGTGTTTTGAACTGAGCTGGTGACTTGGGCTCCGACGCACTCGTGTTGGTTGCTCTGAGACCGACCCAATCCACGGCAATCGGAAAGCTTGTCGCCTGGGCGTGCTTCTTGCCCTAAGGGCCGTTAGCCGAGGTCACTGGTGTTTAGCGATTTCAAGAGCGAGCCGTCAGCTCTGCGTACGTCAATTTTCACGGCAGGCCTGCCATTGGCGTGTGTTGAACAACTCAAACAGGGGTCGTAAGCGCGGATAACGGCGCACACGCGGTTGAGCACGCCCTCGGATACTTGGCCATCCCGAATGAAGTGCTGCGCTACTTGTTTGACGCCATAGTTCATAGCCAGGTTATTGTGACCGGTTGCCACGATTAAGTTAGCCCAAGTGATGGCACCGCTCTCATTTACCTTGTAGTGATGAATCAAGATCCCACGCGGGGCTTCGATGATGCCTACCCCTTCGCTTTGGTTTACGCCGGCTTGCGCTCGAACGTTCTTATCCAGGATTATCGGATCATCGAGAAGCAGTTGCATATTTTCAAGGCTCCAAACGATCTCTATCAGACGCGCATAGTGATTGAGAAATGCACTTTGCGGCATACACCGAAGAATTGCCGAAATTCGTCGAGCTCCGCATCGGCGGCTGGAGTCCCATAGGACTTTGCCGCATTGAGTCTAGCCAGGGGTCCTACCCGGTAGATTCCGCCCGGGTATCCTACGGGTTTGAAGAACGGTGCCTTGAGATAAGAATCCGTAAGCGTCGCCTCACCGATGAGTCCGGCATAGTTCTTGGGGTTATCAAGGACTGCTGCCATCGTCCCGTCGGGGCGCCTGAATTTAAGCTGTCCATCGTAGATCTTCAATTCCTCGCGTTCGTTCGAAAGCCCCGCATAGAGAGTGGGCAAATTCGAGAACGATTTGATTTCCTCCGGAAAATTCTCGCAGAGGACTTTGCAGCTAGTTAGAGCACGACGGGCAATCGCCATCGCCTGCGGGATATCTTTGAGCAATTCGTCGCGGGTCTCCGCACTGAGCGGCTTGTTTACACCGCCGGGTACCGTCCATGACGGGTGAACGCGTTGCCCGGCCAATAGTTCGATTGCGTGCTGGCCAATCCGACGCAGGGCTATCCCATCTTTCGCGAGGTCGGGGTGTTTTTCCGCTAGGCCAAACACATTGCGTAAGGCCGGGTCGGAATCCATCCCCAGTACCAGATCGGGCGCTGACAAATGAAAGAAACTCAGTGCATGTGACTGAACGAATTGCGCGTAATGAAGCAATTCGCGAAGCTTATAGGCGGGTTCCGGTACCTGAACCGCCATAATCATGTCGCAGGCCTTAACCGATGCCAAAAGGTGGCTTACTGGGCAGATGCCGCAAATTCTGGCGGTAATTGAAGGCATCTCATAGAAGGGTCGCCCCTCGGTAAACTTTTCGAAGCCGCGCAATTGAGTCACGTGCAGTCGCGCATCGGAAACCTGCCCACTATCGTCCAGATCGATCGTGATCTGGGCGTGGCCCTCAATCCGGCTCACATGGGGAATTACTATTCGTTGTGTCATAACAGGCCTGTTCCGTGAAGAATTATCCAAATTTTGCGATTGCCGGAAGTTCCACTCGGCGGCCATCCAGCACTTGAGTAAGGACACTCGCAATCACGGATGGGGGCGGTGGGCAGCCCGGAATGTAAACGTCGATCTTGATGACCTCGTGCAGCGGGACTGCGGTCCTTGCCAGTGCCGGGACCCTGTCGTTGGGCGCCTGGCGGCTCCCTTCGGTGTTCTGCAGGTACACCCGCTCGAGCAATCGTGAAACCGGAATGCCGTTGCGCATGCTCGGCACGTTGGACGTCACGGCGCAATCACCGAGCGCCACGACGAGGCTCGAATTGGCGCGAATCGTCTGGATCAGCGCCCAATCGTCTTGATTGCTGACCGCGCCTTCGACCAATGCCAGATCGACGGCCTCGGGGTAATGCTGTGCGTCCACCAAGGGTCCGAAAACCACTTGAATCCTCGACGCGAGTGACAATAGGAGCTCGTCCAAGTCGAGCACCGACATGTGGCAGCCGGAACATCCATCGAGCCAGGCCGTCGCTACACGAACCTTGTTGGTCTGCAGAGCAGCAGTCATTAGGGTGCACTCCTACGCAATGTTGCAAGTCGCGTTACCGTCGCGGGTTTCTTGACCATCTCACCGACGGCGAAGCCGCGTTCCGCCAACGCGCCAGTCGGACATACTTGCACGCACTTTCCACATCCTGTGCAAGACGGTGCCTCGCCCCACGGCTTGTTCATTTCCGCGACTACGCGTGACGAAACCCCGCGGCTCATTACGTCCCACACGTGCGCGCCTTCCACTTCGGCGCATACACGAACGCAGCGTGTGCAATAGATGCACCGGTTGTGATCGAGCACGAACCGCGGGTGCGAGACGTCCACGGCACGTTTTGGATAACTATAGGCGTACCGCACGTGATTGACGCCAAGTTTTTGCGCCAATGCTTGCAATTCGCAGTGATTGTTCGACACGCACACCGAACATACGTGGTTGCCCTCGGCGAAGAGCAATTCCAAGACCATTCTTCGGTAGCTGTTCAAGCGCGGGGAATTGGTCACAACGGACATCCCGGCTTGAATTGGGGTTGTGCACGAAGGCAGCATTCGGTTTACACCGGCCACTTCTACGACGCACAAACGACAGGCTCCCACTGACGTGAGGCCCTTGAGTTGGCATAGACCGGGCACGAACTTGCCCGACATCTGCGCGACGTCGAAGAGCGTCATGCCCTCCTCAGCTTCGATTAGCTCACCGTCAATTCGTATTGAAACCTTTTCAGCCATGTCTGGTCTCCAAACTAACCTTGATCGGCCCGCACGTCGCAGCGCAGACAGCGCGAACATTCTTCGGTTGCCTCACCGGCGGATAGGCCTACCGTTGCCTCATCGAAACTGCGCGCCCGATCGGCGGCCCGCACTTCACGGATCTTATGCCTGCTCAATTCGACCGCCTGCTGCGGTACGGTCATGTCGTAGTCGAACACGGGCCAGAGGTCGTCAAAGTTGTCTTGCCCGATGAGCCGCTTGTTGATGTGTCGGGCGGCCCGTTTCCCACACCCCATGGCATTGGAGACATTCGACGCGCCCGTTATCAAGTCGCCGCCGGCATAGAAATTGGCGCGACTAGTTTCCAGTGTATATTCATCGACCTCGAGCGTCTTGTGGCCCTCCTTGAGCTTTAGGCCAGTAGCTTTAACGAAATCCAGATCGACGGTTTCGCCGACGGCCAAGATCACCGTATCGCAGGGAAATCTAAGGATCTCATCTGTGGGTACCGGGCGGCGGCGGCCAGACGCATCGAATTCTCCGGGTTGCGTTCGCACCGCCTCGAAGGCGATGACCTTACCGTCGTCGGAGCCTACGACGCGATGGGGCGCAACGTAGAACGCAAACTCGACGCCTTCTTCCTCCGCGGCCAGCACTTCCTCGTGAATCGCTGGCATATCGCTGCGGTCTCGGCGATATGCGACGGTAACCTTGGACCCTAGGCGAATTGCCGTGCGCGCGGAGTCAATCGCGGCGTTTCCGCCTCCAATCACGATTACGTGTTTGCCAGTCTGAGTCTCCTGAGATTTGGCGACCGCTTCGAGGAACTTCAACGCGGGTAAAACGCCCTTGAGTTCGGTACCCGGCATGTAAACCCACGATTCATGCCAGGTGCCAATCGAAAGGAATACGGCGTCGAATGCGGCGCCTAAGTCATTGAGCAACACATCCTTGCCAACTGCGACATTGAACTTGAATTCGACGCCCAATGCCGATATCAGCTCGAGCTCTTTATCGAGAACGGTCTTTGGCAACCGATATTGTGGCAATGCATAACGCAACATGCCCCCGGCTTCAGCATTGGCTTCGTAGACGACTACCGCGTGCCCGAGTAGGGCCAAGTAGTAAGCGGCGGTGAGCCCGGTCGGACCCGCGCCCACCACCGCTACCCGCTTGCCGCTGGTGGGAGCTTTTCGTTCGAGTACCCTTCGAATGAGGTTGGGGTACATGTCGGACTCGTGAACCGTGTCCGCGATGTGGCGGTGTACCTCGCGCATATTCACTGATTCGTCGATTCCTGCGCGCCTGCAGCGGTTGTCGCAGGGGTGCTGGCAGACGCGCCCTGTCGAGGCAGGCAGGGGATTATCCAGGATCAACGCCAAGAACGCGTCAGGCAGGCGCCCGAGCTTTAGTAACTGCAAGTAGCGTGGAATATTGATGTGCAGCGGACAGGAATTCTCGCAAGGGCTTAGGGCCAGCTGCTCGCACACGCCCGCTGAGCAGCGTTTGGCACGAATGTGATCATGAAATTCGCCGAGGAAATGCCGCAAAGTCGTCAGCACGGGGTTCGGTGAGGCTCTGGCCGAGTCCGCACAGTGATAAGTCGCGAATCATCCGGCCTAGCTCGTCTAATGTCGCGAGATCCGCTTCAGTTGCCGTTCCGCGAGTAAGCTTGTTCAGCACCTTGAGCAATTGGTCGAGGCCGGCACGACACGGTACGCATTTGCCGCAGGACTCCGAGTGACTAAACTCGATGAAGTACCGGGCAACGTCCACCATGCAATTGTCGTCGTCCATTACGACGATGCCGCCCGAACCCATGATCGACCCCAATTGGGCCAATGTCTCGTAGTCAACCGGCGTGTCGAACATGTCCTGCGGAATGCACCCGCCCGATGGACCGCCCGTTTGAACAGCCTTAATGAACGCCCGTTCTCCGCCCCGCCGCCAACGTCATACACAAACGTCTTTAGCGGAGTGCCCATCGGCATCTCGACGAGACCCGTGCGTTGTACCTTGCCAACCAGCGAGAATACCTTGGTGCCAGGGCTCTTGGCTGAGCCGGTTTCCGCGAACCAAGCCGGCCCGCGCAGCACGATCGGGGCAATGTTGTACCAAGTCTCGACATTGTTGATGTTGGTGGGCTTACCAAAGAGGCCAGCCTGAGCCGGGTAGGGCGGCCGCGGCCGCGGCCGCCCAGCTTTGCCCTCGAGTGATTGAATCAGAGCCGTTTCTTCGCCGCACACGAATGCGCCGGCACCTTCGACCAGATTCAAATTGAAGCTGAACCCGCGCCCGAGAATGTTATCTCCTAGCAGGCCGCGCCGCCGCGCCTGCTCGATGGCGATGCCCAACCGATGCACGGCTAGTGGGTATTCGGCGCGCACATAGATGATGCCTTGCCGCGCTCCCGTGACGTAGCCTGCGATGATCATGCCTTCGATGAGTGAATGCGGATCACTCTCGATTTCGTTGCGATTCATGTACGCGCCGGGATCGCCCTCGTCGGCATTGCAGATGAGGTACTTCTCATCGCCCTTGGCGGCGCGTAACATTTCCCACTTCAGGCCCGTTTGATAGCCGGCACCGCCGCGACCACGCAGCTTTGCCAGCTTGATTTGCTCCGTCACGCGATCGGGGTTGGCATCGATTAGGACCTTGTACAGGGCTTGGTAGCCACCGACGGCAAAATACTCCTCGATGTCGGATGGATTAATGAGGCCGCAATTGCGCAGTACAATCCGCTTTTGGCCCCTGAGAAACGGCAATTCATCCCATCTAGGCACATCCGGCGAGCCCGAGCCGTACTTGATTGTGCTCGTGATGTGGTCCCATTCCTCAATCTTGCAAAGGACCAGGTCAGCGGGCACCGTGCCGGCGACCACATTGTCCAGGATCCTTCCGACATCGCGAACCTGTACTCGGTGCAGGATCAACATCGGTTTGCCGGGTAGCCAGACGCCCACGAGTGGTTCCTCTGAGCAAACACCAAAGCACCCCGTTGGCACCGGGACAATGTCAAGACCGCGGCTTCCGATGGCGTCGGCAAAGCCGTGGTAGACCGCTTCGGCACCGTTGCCGGCACCGCAGGTGCCCATCCCGACGGTAATTCTGGGCGCGGCCGGCAAAAGCTTACGCATGCCTGCCTCACGCGCAGAATTGAAGGAACTAAGGTCTTCGATTCGCGGCATGACTGATATCCTCAATGCTTCTCGTGGCGCAGTGTTTCAATTTCGCGACTCAGGGCGCGTTCGTTGACGTGACTTCGGATCTGATGATCGACTTCGACGACGGGAGCGAGCGCACATTGTCCGAAGCAGGCCACCGTGCGAATCGTAAATTCGCCGTCCGCCGTGGTGGTCGAAATCTTATCCGCACTGCCTTCATCACCATCATCAAGACGTTGCCCCATTTGCAGGCGGACCGAATCCAATAACCGTTGCGACCCTCGCGTGTGGCAAGCCGTGCCCCGACAGATGCAAACGCTGTGTCGCCCTTGCGGCCTGAGGTTAAACAGGGAGTAAAAAGTTGCCACGCTATAGATCTGCGCACTCGGGATTCCGGTGCGTTCAGCCACGTGCTCGAGGCATTCCACGGGCAGGTACTTCTGCGCTTGCCGTTCTTGAATCTTCTCCAGCACACTCAGCAGCATTCCCGGTTTTCCCGCTTGCTGCTGGATCAATTGATCTAAAAACTGCCGATCTTCGTGGGTCAAAGGGGTGCCTTCGAGGGGCTCGGTCATGATCAAACCTCAGGAGTCAGGGCGGACAAATTTGCGGTGCTGCCAGGGAAAGCGCGGTAAATCGATCTTGGTAGCGATTGTCAAAGGTGGTTTCGTGCCGCAGCAACCCCAAATCGATCCCTCGAAGCGTGGATGCCGTTTGGCGTTGCGATTCGGCAGAACTAACACCCAGTTTATCACAGTGCGTAGGACAAAGGTACGGAAGGTTGGCGCAGATTAAGCGCGCGCAAGTTTTGCATCGAGCGGTGTTTTCGCTGGTACACTTTGCGCGTAATCAACTTCCGCCGATTCGATCTTAACTATTTGGGCCTGCACTCAATTGGACACGAGTTTTGTTTGTTGCGTTGGCTAAACTCGCACTTCGAAGCAGGTTCGTTCTACGTATTAAGAGGCAAACCGAGAGAATGTTGCGTGAGATGCGCTTGCAGGGCTCCGGCCCCAGTAGTTGCGATTTGGCTAAAATAAAGGCGATTTTCGACCGATGCGCCACCGCTCGTGTGCGGTCACCCAAGTCGATTTATTCGAACACCCATGTAAGGTTTCCATGAATTCGTGCCGCTCTGAGTTAGCAAAGGCGATTGATTCTGTCGGTAGGGAAAGCCTGGTTTGCCCGCGACGACGCTACATAATCGGTGATTTATGAAACGATTGATGCTTGGTAACGAGGCCATCGCGCGCGGCGCTTACGAGGCGGGCGTGCGGGTAGTTACGGCCTATCCGGGGACGCCGAGTACGGAGATTACCGAATATGCAGCGACCTATCCGGAACTGAACACGGAATGGTCGGTGAATGAAAAGGTGGCGCTCGAAATTGGCATCGGGTCATCGATTGCCGGCGCGCGCACGATGGTCGCGATGAAACACGTGGGCCTCAATGTGGCGATGGATCCGTTGCTGTCCGTCGCTTACCCCGGCGTCAATGCGGGCCTCGTTGTCGTAGTAGCAGACGACCCCGGGCAACATAGCTCGCAAAACGAACAAGATACTCGCTATTTTGGGATCGCGGGCAAGCTGCCAGTCCTCGAGCCCTCCGACAGTCAAGAATGTAAAGCCGTAATGCTCGCCGCCTTCGAGTTGAGTGAGCAGTTCGATACGGTAGTCATCGTTCGGCTAACCACTCGCGTGGCCCATTCAATGAGTTTGGTAGGGCTCGGAGAGCGCGTCGAAGTCCCGCTTCGCGACTATGATACTCGGCGCGGAAAGTACATTGTTGCCCCAGCCTACGCGAAATTGCGGCGCGTCGTCGCCGAACAAAGGCTAATCGATCTCGAGGCGTTCGCGGAGATTACCCCGCTGAACCGAGCCGAAATGCGTGATACTCGCCTCGGTATAATAACGAGCGGAATAGCCTACCAGTATGTGCGAGAAGTCGCGCCTGAGGTTAGCACATTCAAGTTGGGAATGAGCTACCCACTACCGAGGAAGCGCTTGCTCGAATTCGCGGCTGCTTGTGACGAGATCAGAGTCGTCGAAGAGCTCGAACCCATTTTCGAGCAAAGGCTTGCCACGTACGGCCTGCTCGTGAACGGGAAAGATCGAATTCCTGTGATAGGTGAGTTGAGCCCCGAGATTGTGCGCAGGGCTCTGCAACCGCCTGAACTTGTGCCTCAAGGGGTGGCGAAATTGGAGAAGTTACCGGTGCGGCCTCCCGTATTGTGTGCGGGTTGTCACCATCGAGGACCGTTTTCCGTACTGGCCAAATTGGGTCTGCACGTTGCTGGCGACATTGGTTGCTACACGCTGGCGGCATTTGCTCCGCTCGAAGCCATGGACACGAGCATCTGCATGGGCGCCAGTATCGGAATGGCGCTTGGCTTCGAAAAGGCACGTGGTCGGGAGTTCGCCAAGAAGACCGTTGCAGTCATCGGAGACTCGACGTTCTGGCACTCGGGTGTCACCGGGCTCATCGACGTGGTGTATAACCGCGGCATCACGACGGTTATTATTCTCGACAATTCGACGACAGCCATGACGGGACATCAGTCCAATCCATCGTCGGGTGACTTAATGTCTGGGTCCCCGCCTCCGCAGCTAGATTTCGTCGCACTGGCCCAAAGTCTCGGGGTAAAGTCGGTAAGGGAAGTCGATGCGTACAACTTGGTGGAACTAGAGGCCGTCATTCGAGAAGAAGTCGAGCGAGAAGCGCCGTCAGTCATTGTCACGCGTCGCGCCTGCCTATTGAAAAAGGGCGTTTCGCCACCGGGCCCTCCACAAGTCGTGAATGCGGATCGATGTGAAGGTTGTGGGACCTGTCTTGAGCTCGGGTGCCCGGCTCTTTCCATGGGGCAAAGTGTGGCGGCTATCGATTCGACCCTTTGCGCAGGCTGTGGGTTGTGTCTGTCGAGCTGCGCCTTCGACGCCATACATCCCGCTCTAAAATCCAAGCCAGAATCGGGGTCACTCCAATGAACATTCTCATCGCGGCCGTGGGCGGGCAGGGTGCACTATTGGCGGCACGCATCATCGGCAACTATGCGTTGCTCGAGTCGCAACAAGTCAAGGTTTCCGAAATTCATGGGATGTCCCAGCGCGGCGGAAGTGTTGCTACCCACATCCGTTTTGCAAAGGAAATATACTCCCCAGTAATTGAAATGGGGACAGCGGATGTCCTGCTCGGATTCGAGATTCTTGAGGCGGGGAGATCGATTCAGTACCTGCGACCCGGAGGCACGCTAATTGTCTCTAAGCAGCAGATCCAGCCGTTACCGGTGTTGACGGGCGCGGCCACATACCCGCCCGCATTGCTCGAGTCATTTGCAAACATGCCCTTGACCACATACGCGATTGACGCCCTCTCTCATGCGACAGAGCTCGGCAATATCAAAGCCGTTAACACGCTGTTGGTCGGCGTGCTCGCGCGCCGCCTGTCTGACGACCGGGCTCACTGGCAAGAGGCCGTTGCCCAATCGGTACCGGCAAAGCACCGCGACCTGAACCGGAGGGCTTTCGATTTGGATTTGATTTCCGACTTCTCGGGCATCGACCACCGGCCGCATCGGCAGAAAGTAGCATCGTCGTGATCTGGAATCCCAGCTGTGAATGTCTGAGCCGTGACGAATTGTGTGCCAGGCAAGGCCAAGAATTGCATCAACTCGTGGAGCGCGTCTATCACGACGTGGCATTTTATCGGGGAAAGATGCAAGAAAAGGGCCTGGTGCCGGAAGACATCAAGTCGATTGAGGACTTATCCAAGCTGCCGTTTACCACCAAGGATGACCTGAGAGAAACTTATCCCTTTGGGCTATTCGCCGTGCCGATGGATCAAATTGTGCGGCTCCACGCATCTTCTGGCACGACCGGGCGCGCGACGGTCGTCGGCTACACACGCAGGGATATCCAGATTTGGTCGGAGGTCGTGGCGCGGGCGTTGGCTGGTGCAATGACAACGGCCAAAGACATGGTCCAAGTAGCTTATGGTTACGGGCTATTTACCGGCGGTCTTGGCCTTCACTACGGGGTGGAAAAGATTGGTGCTGCCGTCATTCCAATTTCCGGGGGCAACACCAAACGGCAGATCCAATTGATGCGGGATTTTGGCACCACGGTGCTAGCCTGTACGCCATCTTACGCACTTTACCTGGCTGAGACCCTATCCGACATGGGCATTGCCCGAGACGAACTTCGCCTTCGGGTGGGCATTTTCGGGGCCGAGCCATGGACCGAGGGAATGCGCCGAGAAATCGAGGAGCGATTAGCCATTACGGCCCTCGACATTTACGGCCTAAGTGAGGTGATAGGTCCCGGAGTTTCTTGCGAATGCATGGAACGTAAAGGGCTTCATATCCAGGAAGACCATTTCGTTCCAGAGATCATCGATCCAACCAACCTTTCAGTGAAAAACCCCGGTTGCATCGGCGAGCTCGTGTTTACGACGGTGACCAAGCAGGGGTTACCGCTAATTCGCTATCGAACCCGAGACTTGACCAAACTCGACGTTTCCCCCTGCGCTTGTGGCCGCACGACAGCACGCATGCAAAAGTGCCTCGCGCGCAGTGATGACATGCTGATCATTCGAGGTGTGAACGTCTTCCCGTCTCAAATAGAAAGCGTATTGCTGGAAATCGCGGGTGTGGCCCCGCACTATCTGCTGGTCGTAGAACGCGAGCACAACCTGGACATCATGACGCTGATGGTCGAGGTCGATGAACACGTCTTTTCCGACAAGATTGGGCAACTCGAAGCCTGGACTAAGAAGGTCCATCATGCACTTGAAAGCACGCTCGGGATCTCGATAATTGTAAAACTGGTCGAGCCGAAGACCATTGAACGCAGTGAAGGCAAAGCAAAGCGAGTGCTCGACAAGCGGAAACTCTAGCGTCCACTCTGAAGCTATTGGCTGGGCGAAGGCAGATAGGAAGCAGTCTATGATAATTCAACAACTCTCGGTCTTTCTGGAGAACCGTTCTGGGCGGCTAACTGAAGTCACGGCTGCGCTCGGTGAACAGGGCATCAATATCTGGGCGCTGTGCATCGCCGAGACGTCGGATTTCGGCATCCTGCGAATGGTCGTTTCGGACACCGAAAAGGCGCAAGAGGTTCTGCGAAGTCGGAGTTTCTCGCTTAGCGTGACTCAGGTGATTTGCCTGTCAGTGCCGAATCAACCGGGCGCGGTCAATCAGGCGCTGGGAATTCTGTCGAAGGCGAATATCAGCATTGAATACATGTATGCATTTGCCGTTGGCGAAACTGCATTCGTGATGATTCGCACTAACGATATTGAACAATCAATTGACGTGCTTCTCGAAAATAACCTGAAGCTCATTCCCGCGAGTCAGCTGCGTGACTTTTGAGCTAACGCTCCAATACCGAGCGAGGCCCACCTGGGCCTGGCTTCGTCTCAAGTCCCAGCAATTCAAATGCGTCGGGTTTACCCGAGGTAGACCTTGTGGTTCTCTTGAGCACAAGCCCCCAAACTGAGCTAAGTTACGGAAAGCCTTTGGTCGATTGGGCAGTTCAGCACGCAGGCGGAGCATTGAATTCGCGGATAAATGACTACGAATGTTTGCCGGTTGCTTTCCGGCAAAAAGGCGGTGTAACATTGATTATTGGTCAATACTCTGAGCAGAACATTGCCACGGTAAGTATTGCCAAGGGGGGCATCAATGGTCAACTCCGGTGGTTACAAGTTCGACGAAAATACCCAGGTTGTCACGGTCGACACTTTGCAACTAGTCAACCTTGAGGATTCAATTGCAGTTAGCGAGCAGCTCACCCAAGATCCTAGTATCCCTCCAGTTGCAGGTTTTTTGATCGATCTTCGCCCCATGACGCACCTACTGCAGTTTGACGAAATTTACCAGATTATAGACTGGCACAAGGTTAGGGGTTTCCCCTTCAGGGGGCGCTGCGCATTTCTCGTCGATCGACCCGCCACGGTAGGGACAGCAAACATATTCTGTACGTTACTGCAACTATACGCCATTGAAGCGGACATGTTTGACAACGATGACCGTGCGCGAACTTGGCTATCCAATGAACCCCGTTCCAGCGGTGAATTCGCTCGCGGTGCCGAGCCTTGTGCGGTTGCCGACGGACCTACCAAGATCGAAGCTGCCGCCGTTACCCGCTAGTGGGCGTCCCCCAATGGCGAAACTGGCTCAGCGCCCCGCGTCAGAGCCGCAATCAGCGGCGTTGGGTGCCCCCGGTGTTGGTGTGCCGCACCACGCATAGTTGGAAGAACCGTCCGGGTACGCTCCGTAGCTGACATCCGGTGCCGTAGCGTTCGACCCGGTTGGATCGGCAGGGAGATCCACTTTCGCAATGAGATTCCCATTCGAATCATTGAGAATGAAATGATCGCCATCGCCACTGAGTTTGAACGGAAAATGCAGTGGGGTACCAGAGACAAGCGTATCGTCCAACCATAACATCAAAAAACCCTTGGCAGGAACGATGGCAAGCGGTGGTAGCTTTGCCTTTTTGGGTTTGGCCACATCGTCACTGATAAAAAAACCTGCGAGATCTTCGTCCGTTTCAGAGCCGTTGTATAGTTCTACCCAGTCCGACTTCTTATTCGTATCACTCTCAATCGTAGAGTTGCGCGATTGTAGTTCGTTTATAGTCACGGAAGTTCCACCAAAACTGCCTTGTGGCGAGCGATCGCCTTGGCAGCCAACTAGCAATGCAAGCGCCCCGAAAGCAATTAGCGCGCTGGCGGTCGAGTGAGTTGACGTAGTTGGCCCATTTGCCCACCATGTGGTTCGATTCATTGCTCAGTTCCTTCCTTGTAACTAAGAAATCTCGCGGCGCGACAAGCTAGAAAAACACGATATCATCTATGTTGACCCAGCCATTGTCGGTAACGCCGTCGGGGAGTTGCCCGCTGGCGTCGCGGCTGTTGCAAATGGGTTGGAAAGCGAGACCAGTAACAGTCTGCAATATATCGCTGAGCTTGCCACCAGGATCAGTTGCCCAAACCGGTACCTCGGCATTTGCAAATTGCACGGTAAACTCGCTGGCGGCGGTGGTTACAGGCAGGTCCCATCCGACTTGAATCCCCAGATTCGCAGCCGTATTATTGGGGCTAAGCAAATCAAAGCGCAGGGTGCGAGCCTGATTCGATCGCACTTTGAGCCGAATGCCCGTGAGGTTAGTCACGTCCTGAGGTGCTGCAGCAAGTGGAACGTGGTAGAACATCCATTGTTGCCAGGCGGTGGTCTCGTTGCCAAAGTCGAATGAGATTCGCAACGTCTGTGTGCCACTGATGGGATCGGTAGTATTGAGTTCGACCGAGGATGTAGTGTTGGGGTTGGACATCCGTGTCGTGCCGGCCGTAATGCCATAGCTATCGGCTGATTCGAAATCCGTTGTGTTAGTCAAGCTGATCTCGAGAGGTACGGTGGGCAGCCCAGAAAGCAGGTGTTCCAGTCGCAGGCGTAGGTTAGGGATATCCTGACGTAGGTAGCCGATCGCGTTTTCGAATGCTGTTTGACCCGGACCATGCGGGTCGGCAACTGCTTCGGCTCGAATGAAGCTCGCGTCCGTGTCGATGTTCGCGAGCATACGGTCCAGCGCGAATGGGCCGTCGAGCAGAGTTCTGCCAGCTGCACGATAACTGGTAAGGTCGGCACCCAATGCTCGAAATACTCGATCACAGCCCGGAGCAATGACATGCAATGGGCCGCCCCAGGCCAGGTATAGGAGCGTGCAGTCGGCAGGCACGGTCTGCCAGGAGGGCACGTTGCCAAAATTACTCGAGAGGCTAAGGGTTGACTCGAGGTCCCACGGAATGATTGTAAAATCGTCGGCTGCTTGTTGATAGAAATAGAAATTGTGGTTGCCCGCTTGGTCCGACGATCCAGTCGTATAATACGTTGTGATACCGTCGAAGTTTGCAATCGCATCGTTGACGGCCATGTATCGGGCAAAATAGTCGAGATCGGTAAAGCTGCCTAAGGTACTGCGCAGATTGGCTTCAGGTGCAGAATTAATGGCCGCTGATAACGCACTAAAGGCAGTAATGTCGCCAATTGTCGTGTTGGTCTGTAGGTGGCTGAGGATCCAAGTGCTGTCCGTCTGCCCGGGCCACAACTCTTTGAAAAGGTTGCCGTCGCCATTGTCTGGCCATCGGTTCTTTGTAAACCTTCCGTCGATCTCTTCGACCATGCCAAAAAGGCCTTGGGGCTCGTCATTGACGCGAAGCAGAGCCCAGGCGGCTCGCGGAGCTTCGATGTTCATTGCTCGGTAAAGGTCGTAAGACAGCTTTTCCTTCAGATAAGTGTCGTCGTAGTGGTAACCTTGAAAGTTGAGTCGCTTGAGCCCAAATAGGCGTAACTCGGGCTGATACTCATCGAACTTGATCTTCATGCCCAGCTTGCGACAAGTGTTCTCACCGGCGGCATTGAAGCAATCGTAGAGGGACCCGTAGCTGCCCTTAAAGCGTAGGCCGACGAGGCCAATTGACTTGCCTTCAAAGCAAGCCTGAGCCTGAACATACTGTTCGTCACGAGCGTTGACCTTGAGCGATTCCCAGGCATCGGCAGGCAGATACAAATCGAACGCCGGTATCGTCGAGGCAGAGAACAATTCGGCTGAGTCGCGGTTCTTGTAACTGCCGTCTATTTTTCCACAGGCGCCCTGCTCGCCTGCGTCGGGTGTCGTCCCGCTGTCCGCTAGTTGTGGCTGGCCCGTGACAGCCTCTTGATTGCCACAGCCGTAGAGAGCACCCCCGAGAAGAAATACGAGCCACGCGCTGAGCAGCTTCGACATACCCATGGAATTACCTGAAACAGCAATTAAGGCTCATCAATTTCGAAATGAGGTTGTTGCGACTAGCGTGCCGAAACAGTTCGGGTGAAAAATGCGCAATTTCGGCGCGAAGAGGCGCTCCGGTTGTCCATTTTCGAAGTTACACGTCTACATTCCGTAGACTATTCTTCCCGAGGTAGACCGTTTTGATACTCTGTCGCAATTGTGTAGCTCACTGTTTAGGCCAGCTGGCCCACTCTGCGTTGAACCGTGTGTCCACCAACCGGATTAGTCGATTGAGAGGAATTCGTGGGCACAGTCCAGCTCATTGGGCTCCAATATTGCTGACAGCCATGCGAGCAACTTTTCCGCATTCCGGAAGGATTTGCGCGCGGGATTATTGGCATCCCGCAAAACACGTTCCACCTGTAAGTTGAACGTAGCCTTGTCCGGGTGTAACAGAATGGCGCCGCGCTGTACCCTGCCGTTAGTTACGTTGAGCATACCGATGACAGCCTCGGCTACCTCTGGCGCAAAAACGTCAATCTTGCGCCAATCGGTACAGATTATGGCATCGCGACTCAACCGCGCTAATGCCTGGATCACCGCAGTTTGAACTTGAATTACCTGGCGCGGGTGTTGGAGCGCATATAGTCGAGTCTGAATGAGCCGACCCACAGGGCACTCAACGAGGAAATCCGTCGATTGAGGTGGAGCCGTTCTGGTCAGACGAAACCTCCTAGCAAAGAGAAGTCTCGAAATCCTGAATTAGGGCAATTGATAGGCTCGGCAACGTTCCTTTTGTCCACGGCGGATTCGATGGACATTACGGCCCGCAGTTAGAATACATAATTCAGTCCCACCTGCTCTCCCTGAATTGAGCCGCAAATACGACCAATGTGAAATGGCAGTCCTACGTTCTCCCGGGTGGACTGCATCGGGCAGTCGAATCTGGGCGTGACTCAACGTTCAGGCCGAATCGGCACTTTTACCACGGATTGGTACCGCAATTCTCGCCTAGTCGGAAAAACGGGGTTACCATGCCTCGCGGCAATGGACGAGCAATCCTCTGACTGGGAACGCAGTTTTCTCGATCACAAGGAGGTATATCGCCAGATTCTCGATGCGATTGCGGATATGGTCTTGGTCAAGGGTGCACAGTCGCGCATCCTCTGGGCAAATAAGGCATTCCGTGATTACTACGGAATGACGAATGAACAACTACGCGACCTCGTGGATGCCCCGTTCAATGAAGTAGACTTCACCGCCCAATATGTTCGAGATGACCTGCAGGTGTTTACTACTGGCGCCGTGCTCAATATACCCGAAGAACCCGTAACGCGGCACGACGGTCTCGTACAGATCTTTCACACGGTAAAATCACCTCTGCATGACCCAGAAGGTCAGATTAGGATGACGGTTGGGGTTTCGCGCAATATCACGGAGCAAAAGCGCATCAAGGAGGATTTGGATCGCTACCGAGAGCACCTCGAGCACCTCGTCGAAGAACGCACGAGCGAGCTTAGAAGTGTTTCCGAGAGGAACCGGATCATTTTAGCCTCTTTGTCCGAGGGTATTGTGGCGGTCAACGCCGAAGGTGCAATCCAGCTACTCAACCCCGCCGCGGAGGCGTTGGTTGGATTGACATTCGACCAAGCGAGAGGTTGCAATATTCTAGACATTCTCAACATCACACAAGAAAAGGACGATGTGCCCTTCGGTTCCGCGAGGTCTATAGAGTTGGACTTAGCGGAACTGTTGCACTCCACCCGACGTGTTGAAGGTCAGCTTCACACCCCATCGGGCAGCCAACGTCTCGTATCCGTTCACTCAGCTCCATTGATTGGGGATGACGAAAATCTCCTTGGTTCGGTGATCGTGATGCGGGACATCGCTCTCGAACGCGAAGTGGCTGGACAGCGGTTGCGGAGTCAAAAGCTCGAGTCGGTTGGGGTTCTCGCTGGGGGAATTGCCCATGATTTTAACAATCTTCTGGCAATCATTCTCGGTAGCGTTTCAATCGCGAGTTTGGGTATAGAACGTGGAGAAGACGTGCTTGGTGTACTCGCGGATGCCAAGCAAGCCTGCTTGCGTGCGCAAGGTCTCACCACTCAATTGTTAACCTTCGCGCGGGGCGGCGCACCGGTTAAGAAGATTCTTCAATTGGGGCCGGTGGTTCAAGAAGCAGCTTCGTTGGCGCTGCGCGGTTCGATGGTGGAATTGCGACTTGAATTTGCCGCAGACCTTTACCTAGTAGAAGCCGATGACGGGCAGATTTCGCAGGTCATCAACAATTTAGTTATCAACGCCAAACAGGCGATGCCCCAGGGCGGTCAGGTTACGATACGACTTCAGAATGCCTCGACCGCCGAAATCGACGGTTTGCCTATGCAGCCCGGGCGGTACGCCTCAATAAGAGTGATTGACACTGGCTCGGGTATCGCCCCAGAGCACGTCAGTCGCGTTTTCGACCCCTACTTTACCACCAAAGAAACCGGAAGCGGACTCGGGCTGGCCTCCGTGCATTCCATTATTCAACGCCACGGAGGGTACGTTTCACTGCATTCGATGCCCAACGATGGCACTTGCTTCACTCTCTTTTTACCTGCAGCTCGAGAGCATGCAGTCACTCAAGTGGCCATGCCCAATTCAAATCGAGCGCGGCACGCCCTTCACGTACTAATTTTGGATGACGACGAAGGCGTGCGCAGAGTCATGGCTTCGACGTTGCGACACCTGGGGCACCGCGTTGTTGCGACCGAAAAAAGCACCGAAGCCTTTGACGCGTTCGCGGCCGCTGCCACGCAGGGCGAGCCGTTCGATGTGGTGTTCGTGGATCTCACGATGCCCGGAGATCTTGGCGGCGCGGAGGTGGCACGACGACTTCAGGAAAAGAAACCCGGAGTCAAGATTCGTCGTGATGAGTGGCTACTCCACTAATCCAGTCATGGCGCGAGCACAGGAGCTGGGCATGGTCGGTGCTTTACAAAAGCCCTTCACGATCGATATGGTGCGCGAGATGCTCTCGCGTTGCTGACGGCGGCTGAAACTTGCCACCTCCTCCGAGCCACTACTGTTTCCGGTTGCGCGTCCCAACCAATATCGCGCAGCAGCGCCTTTTCCCACGAACCCTGAGGCCAGCGGCAGCGACCCTTCGCTTGCGAGTTGTTCGGGGAGCGGGCATGGTGCGACGGAACGTTCCGCGGTAGAGCTCCGCGAGACGATGGAACTTCAACCCAAACCCAGTTCGACGTCGATCACGGAGGCGCATGCGGAGGAGGAGTTAGCCGGCGGACGCTATTTGGTTTGGCGCAAGTTGGGGTCGGGCGCGCAAGCAGAGACTCTGGAAGCCGTTGATCGAAAGGACGGGCGCCCCGTCGCGGTCAAGCGATTCCACGTGGGACACGCTCGGTCGTGGAAGGATGTCGAACTCGCCGAGCGCGAGGCGCGAGTGCTGGCATCACTTCACCACCCGGCGCTACCGGCTTATGTGGACCATTTTGAAGAGCAGGGCGCGCTCTATTTAGTCATGGAGCTGGTTGCCGGCGAAAGCCTGGCAATGATCAGTAAATCGGGGAAGCGACTCGGGCAAAGCGAGCTTCGAGATCTTCTCGCTACGTTATCGGATGTACTCGAATATCTTCACACGCGGGTGCCACCCGTCATCCATCGCGATATCAAGCCCGGCAATATTATTTTGCGCCCGAACGGGGGATATTGTTTAGTCGACTTTGGCAGCGTTCGCGATGGTTTGCGGCCCGACGGGGGCAGTACCGTTGTCGGAACATTCGGCTACATGGCACCCGAACAATTTCAGGGCCGTGCGATGCCTGCAACCGATGTATATGCGGTTGGCGCGCTTTTGGTTTCTCTAGTCACGGGAAAGTCACCTGAAGAATTGCCGCACCGCGGGCTCTCAATCGATGTCGGTGCTGCTATCGGAAACGCTGTTTCACCCGCTTGGGTTCACATGATATCTCGGATGGTCGAGATTGACCCCGACCAACGATCGTCCAGTCTGAAGCCATTGTTGGAGAGTCTCGATCATGGAGTCGATTCGACTCAGCCGGCAGGGCAAGGGTCCGCGGTCTCGAATGCGCCGGTAGATCTGAGCGAACATGATCCCGACGCGTCGTTTACGGTCATGGTCGGTTCGGGGTTTGGAATTTTGCCATTCTTGGTCCTGAACTTTGCGCGGATAGTAGTGTGGGTAGCACTCGGGGTATTGTTACCGACCATTCTAAATGTACTTGCGGTCTTCCTGGGTCCGCGTCTGCGGCGAACAGCCTTTCATGTCTCTCAAGCAGGGTATCGCGCCAGTGCTCAGTTGGCCAAGGCCTCACGCCACCTTCAGCGCGCCGAGCCATTCGTCCTGCGAGGCCGTCACTATCGACGCAAGTGGCGCTAACGCGCGATCACGCCGTTTCTGCAAAACCAACGCGTCTAGCGCAGAGTCCTGGGTAATTGACGCGTGCGAGGGTATCAGTACACAAACGCTGTGCGAAAGCTTCTAACGCGTGATCGGTGAATTGCCGGGTGGCGTGTGCGTAGCAGAATAGAGCCCAAGCGCTCGATTAGCGACGAATCGGATCCGCAGCGCTATCGCATTTTCATCGGTCACGTCATGGGCAAGCGCAATAATCTCGTTGAGTGCGTTTCGCGCCGTTCGCAGCTCGGTTAGGAGCCAACGCACGTCGGAGGAAACGGCTTCTCGTGAACCGGCGTAGGCGCGCTCGATGTCGCTTGCCCGCCATTCGACGAGCACTTTCCTCGATGGCAGCGTTCCGGAGCCGCCGCAATCCGGGCAATCGACAAGCCCGAAATCCGTCGGATATTCACCGGAGCCGTGGCAACTCAGGCATTGTGAAACTGCGGGTTCCTGCTCGGGCGCTGACATGGGGCCGCCCTACCACGCCGACTCGAAAATGTCCCGCGCCAATGCCCTTGAATCCTCGGCCCTGCACTTATTTGGCGTGACGGCACGTGGACAACCCGTGCCGTCACGGCCCGCCTAACGGCCCGAGGGCGACTACCTTGCAGGGGCGCGGCGTGACGACCACGAAGATTCCGTGCCGTCATGCCACGCCTGACAGCACGGGCGCCTATTATGCCAGAGCGGCCAAAGCCTTTTCGTAGTTGGGTTCCGTCGTGATTTCGGGAACTAGTTCCGCGTGTTTTACCTGGTTGGTTTCATCCAGAACCAACACTGCCCTCGCCAGAAGTCCTTGCAACGGACCATCCGCTTGCTTGACACCGAAGGCAGTTCCAAAGTCCGAGCGAAAGGTAGAAAGCGGGACCGAAGTGTTGATGCCGTCAGCTTCGCAGAACCGCTTTTGCGCGAACGGCAAATCTGCGCTGACCAGCAGTACGACGGTGTCGCCGCGACCCGCCACTTTCTCGTTGAATGCGTGCGCTGTCTTCTGACAGACTCCGGTATCGAAGCTCGGATTGATGCTGAGGATCTTCTTCTTGCCGGCAAAGTCTGCTAGCGATTTGGTAGATAGATCACCGGCGACCAGCTGAAAGTCGGGCGCCTTGCTGCCGACCTTGGGCAGTTCGCCAACTGTGTGCACGTCGTTGCCCTTGAATTTAGTTGTAGCCATCTCACGTTCCTTCACCCAAGCGCGTCGCGTCTAGTCGCGCGCGCAATCTTCGACCCTTTATTGTCTCGCGCGGCTGGTTTGCCAATAGCGATAGGCCAATCTCGGAAAAGCGGCCGAGAAACGGCCCAATATTTATCGAATATTTGGTCAGAATTTCAACGATTGCGAATTGGTGAGCGCGGCCCCATGGCTCCTAGATGGCAAGCGAGTATTTGTGCCCCCACTGCGGCGCGTTAGTAGATACCGATCCTGATCCCGGCGGCGGGGAAACTCAAGAGTACATCGAGGACTGCCCGATCTGCTGCCACCCTAATCGGTTGCTAGCCCGCTTACAACCCTTCGAGGATGGCTACGCCGTTCAGGCCCACCCGGACATTTAAGCATGAGCGCCGTTGACGGATTCAGTTGGCGCATAGATTAGCCTTACGCGAGGATGGGCACCCGCAAACGACGACGAGCATTCACCATGTCCAGCAGTAACAGCGACGAACACCACTTCGAATGCAAACTCACTTGGTCGGGAGCTATTCAAGGCGGCACGACCAGTTACGCTAGCTACTCAAGAGAATTTCGCGTTGAGATTGCCGGCAAGGCCGTATTGATAGGCTCTTCGGCAGCCGTATTCCGGGGTGATTCAAGGTTGCACAACCCGGAGGACTTGTTGGTAGCCTCGCTATCCTCCTGCCACTTCTTGTCCTACTTGGCGGACGCAGCTCGCGCTCACGTTATTGTCGTAGACTACGAAGATCAAGCAATCGGGACGATGACTAAAATTGACGGCAAGATTCGATTCCGCGAGGTAATCTTGCACCCGAGGGTCTGGGTCGCCCCGGGCACGGATTTAATAAAGGCTCGCCAATTGCACGACGAAGCCCATCAGCATTGCTTTATCGCAAATTCCGTGAATTTCCCAGTTAAGAATGAGCCAACGATAGTCGTGCGAGCGTAACGCATTGCCGCGCAGCTAGAGGCTCTGGCCATTACTGAGGTCTCGAGCCGAGGGTGAGAAGACCTGTGGCGTCGGATTCCAAAGCCCGTTGCGGATCGATCGGCTGGGGCCACTTGCGAGCATTGTTTCAAGTTATCGACAAATGGTTTTGCACTTTCGTGACAGCCTTGTTTCGGTTCAGTGTCGTTGCACCAATGCACAATTTCATGCTTGCGATTTCGATGGGTTGCGCCTCTCATAAAGGTGATGACTGCATTTAGCTCGATGAAAGAGAGTGATCATGCTGCGCTCTGTCAACGCTGACACCAACATGGACACCGGATTCGATGCCAAGCTCAAGGGAGTGACACTGGCTGATTTGATTCAAATGAAGTGTCTCTCGGGTGCCTCAGAATGCTTTCGGATTAATTCGGGTCAAAAGACGGGAACGCTGTACTTTTGCAAAGGGGCGATCACGCATGCAACGGCAGGTGAACTGCTCGGAGACAGGGCGGTAATCGAACTATTGGGATGGACCACCGGCACTTTCGAGCCGGCCTCTAGTGCGCCGCCTCTCGATTCTTCGGTTCGAAGATCGTGGCAGAATCTAGTGCTAGACGCGGCCCAAGTTCGAGACGAACGAAATCGGTATGTGCCACTACTCAATCAGAGTCGGGAAAGTGGCGTGCGCCCAAGCCCATTTCCACCCAAGGAATCGCCAATGAAGAACATTGCAAGACCTCTGATAGCAGTGGCACCCACTAGCGTTGCCGAGGTCCGACTGGATCCGTCGGGTCGAGTAGTAAACGGTAAGAGCGAACACGAAGAGTTAACAGCTGCAACTGCCTATGTTCTACACGTTGCAGGGCACATTGGAACAAGCCTAGGACTCGACCCTTTCAAGGGTTGTGAATTCAGATCGGGCGATCTGCGAACCGCAATATCCGTCGAAGACAATGGTGAAGTCACCGCGGTTCAATCGAAAAATGAGGAGGACGTAGTCGAAGTTCGCCGCCGCGCCGGACTGTAGGGAACGGAGCCAAGCAAATGGAAAATACATTAGTAGACACACTGCATACCCTGCGCGATATTCAAGGAATTCAGGGCAGTTTCATTGTAGCTTCCAGCAGCGGGCAGATCCTTGCCCGCGATCTGCCAAGCGTAATCGACGACGCTTCGCTAAGCCAAGTCGGGCCACGAATTTGCCGATTGATGGACGTAATCGAGGCCGAACAAACTACGGAATCAGCGGCGTTGCGCTTTGTTGAGCACCGAATTGACGTTAGGAGCATGGGTGACGCATTGCTCTGCGTAATGGCTGACGCAATGGTTAACCAACCCGCGCTGCGCATGGCGATTAGGCTCGTGTGTCGCAAGCTCGAGGCGCACGAGTGGTCTTCCGTGGCGGTCGAACCCGCTGCGGCTGAGCCCACACTCGAGGAAGAACCCGCCCCGATCACATCGAAGTCATCGGCTGCAGGTGCCAAACCCGTCGCGTATCGCATTTACCGAGGTACGCGGTACCCCGTTTGATTCCGTTCACTGAGTAGGGTCCCGAAATGCTCGGCGCCTTCACACTCTTGGAGCGTAATCGTGCGTGGCAAAGCAACTTTAAAGTGACGACAAAACCAGAATGCGACAATTGTTGCGGCTCGGTTTCTGCGGCAAAGTCGGTCGAATTCTCTATGAAATATTGAGGGTTACTCGCGCCGAAGTTCGCGTTCGCGCAGTCACGTGACCAGATTGCCTCATGCAAGTCGGGACCGAAACTCTTTCGACATATTTCAGCAACCCGACCACGAGCATGCTTGCTGGTGCCTCGCAGGCTCATCGAACTGAAGGTCTATTCATGAATCCTGTAGTTCGAATTCTGTCTACACTCACGATTTCACTGATTGGAATTTCGTGCAACAAGTCTCAGCCATCCGAAGAAAAGGCCGCGGCGCCACAAGCAGAGGTGCAGAGTGCGGCCCCGCCGACGGCGGCGGCCTCTGTGCCAGCGGCTCCAGTTGCCGCACCAACGGGTCCGGCCTTGCGCATTGCGTACAGCGAATGGCCGGGTTGGGTGGCTTGGGAAATCGCGATTCAGAAAGGCTGGTTTCGCGACGCGGGGCTCAATGTGGAATTCAAGTGGTTCGAATAAGGTTCGGTCTAGTATTCATTGGGCCGCGGCCCTCGCAGATTCGTGCGTTCTCTGGCAATGCTTCGCTCGGAATGCTGGCAGCCAATGCACAGGTGCCGAGACTGCATTCAGGCGAATCATCCGACGGAATTGGGCGACTACTCCGCATCGAAGTCCAATTGTTCGGCGACGGTAAAGGCCAAGTTGTAGCCCTCGGTGAACGGGACTGCTCAGCTCAACGAGGCGGGAATTGCCTGCTAGCCGAAGCACCGGCACCCAGGCTCGATGCGGATGTTCGCCGATCCATGATACGTGCCGCTATCGCAATCGCCGAGGCCGTCGAAATATCAATCGGTGGCGTCAATCGTGTTCGCCTACGATCACCCGCAACGCATGTTCTACGTACTGGGCGCTCAACCACAGCTAACCGTGGAACATGCATTAGTTGAGAGTGTGACCGGGGTCGATCTGGTTGATTGGATGGTACAATTGGCTGCAGGTGTACCACCAGTTCTTGAACACGCGGAAGTTCCGTCGCAAGGTTCTGCACTACAAGCAAAAGTCCGTGCCGAGGATCCGATCAGGCAATTCCGAGTGAGCTCGGGGCTATTGACCCAAGTGGAGCTGCCGAAGGGCGTTCACGACGATGGGTGTATCATGCCCGGGATAGAGGTAACGGAATATTATGATCCCCTGCTTGCAACAATGGTCGTTCACGGCGAGAGTCGTGAATCAGCGGTAAGCCAGCTCAAGTATGCCTTAGAATCGACACGAGTCGGAGGAGTCGAAACCATCATTGAGTTCTTGCGAGCCTGCCTCGATTACTCCAATTTAACGGGGGCTGAAATTGTGGAGCAAGTGGTATACGACAGCTCCAGTATTGAAGTACTGGCAGCGGGTACGTTCAGTATCGTCGTCGACTATCCGGGTAGAATCGGGTACTGGTCAGTCGGGATACCCCCGTCGGGTCCTATGGATGATCTGTCCCATCGACTCGCCAATCGCATCGTTGGCAATGGACAAGCTGCAGCTTGCTTGGAAATGACGCTAGCTGGGCCAACTCTTCAGTTTTCCGCGAGCACGGTTATAGCGATTACCGGCGCTCGAATGCCCGCTTGGCTCGACGATGAGCCCGTTGACGCATATCGGCCCGTTTCAATCAAAGCCGGGCAAACACTCCGATTTGCGTCAATCGCGTCTACGGGGACGCGAACATACCTTGCCATTCAGGGCGGCATAGACGTTCCAACCTACCTCGGGAGTCGCAGCACTTTTGCGTTGGGTGGCTTCGGAGGCCACGGTGGTAGGGCTTTGCACAAAGGGGATATCCTACACATCGGAAGGGTTGAAATGGAGGACACTCCCGGCGCCCTGCCAGTTCGGGAGCTCCCGACATTTACTAACAAATGGAGAATCGGAGTCTTGTACGGTCCGCACGCCGCGCCTGAGTTCTTCACGCCCGGGGACATCGAAGTCCTTTTCGATACGGACTGCGAGGTACACTTCAATTCGAATAGAACCGGAGTTCGATTGATTGGGCCGAGGCCCCAGTGGGCTCGCGCCGATGGTGGGGAAGCCGGGCTACATCCTTCGAACATTCATGACGTAGCCTACGCACCAGGCACCATCGATTTTACCGGTGATATGCCGATTTTGCTAGGGCCTGATGGCCCAAGCTTAGGCGGTTTCGTTTGCCCTGCCACCGTGGTTGCCGCGGAAATGTGGAAGCTCGGGCAACTGCGTCCGGGTGACCGAGTGCGCTTCGTTCCGATATCCGAATCTCAGTGTCTTGAGCTCGAGAGGACGCAGCGCGAGGCGATTCGAAGTCTATCGATGCCCGCCGAAAGCGAGCCAAGAGCCGTGGCTCCCACTCGGGCAGTGCTGGCAGAGGCCGCCTCGAGAGTCGGCAAAATTGCGGTGACTTATCGTCGCGCTGGCGACAGACATTTGCTCGTCGAATATGGCCCGATGGTTTTGGACCTTAGCCTGCGGTTTCGTGCACATTCGTTGATGACGTGGGTGGAGCAGAGTGGCCTGCCCGGTATCCTTGACCTCACTCCCGGGATTCGTTCGCTGCAAATTCATTTCGACAACCTCCAAATCAGTGAACAGCGGCTGCTCGACGCTTTGCGAGTGGCGGAGACCGAACTCGAAGACTCGGCCAACATGGTAGTTCCTTCACGTGTCGTTCACTTACCACTGTCATGGGATGATCCGCAGACGCGCCGGGCTATCCTGAAGTACATGCAGTCAGTTGGCCCTGATGCGCCTTGGTGTCCCAGCAACATCGAGTTTATTCGACGCATCAATGGTCTAGAATCGGAAAGAGACGTTTACGAGACCGTATTTGCCGCCAGCTACTTGGTACTAGGCCTTGGCGACGTTTATTTGGGTGCTCCAGTCGCGACTCCCACCGATCCGCGTCACCGTTTGGTGACGACCAAGTACAACCCGGCTCGAACCTGGACACCTGAAAATGCAGTCGGCATTGGGGGAGCGTATTTATGTATTTACGGCATGGAAGGTCCGGGGGGCTACCAATTCGTTGGGCGCACCTTGCAAGTCTACAATCGGTTTCAACCGACGCAGGTCTTTGCCCCCCGGCGACCCTGGCTGCTTCAATTCTTCGATCAGATTCGGTTTTACCCAGTCAGCGCCGAGGAGCTCCTTGACCAACGCCGCGACTTTTTGTACGGAAAGTGCAACATCCAAATCGAACAGACGCAATTTAGGATGACCGACTACCATCATTTTCTCGAAGAAAATCAGGATTCGATTCGGCAATTCAACGCAAAGCAACAGGCCGCATTCGAATCCGAGCGCCAACGCTGGGAAGACTCCGGTCAACTCAACAGTGCCGCGAGTGGCAAAAAAAAATCAATGACCACGTCCGTGCTGGTCGGCAAGGTCACCGAAATGAGCCAAAGCGGACATGATTGATCTCGGTGTACTCAGATTAGCCGAGGCCTATCGAACACGGGAGTTGCGACCCGAGCAAGTGTTGGAGGAAGTCTATGCGAACATCGACGAGCGGGGCAAAGAGCCAGTGTGGATTGCGCTGAGTCCCATTGAATCCGCCCTGACCGCGCTACGAGCTGCCGAAAGCCGGGTTGCTCGCGGGCCCTTGTTTGGCGTGCCCTTCGCTGTAAAAGATAATATTGATGTTGCGGGGTTGCCAACCACAGCGGGCTGTGAGCAATTCGCATATATTCCCGAAGAAAATGCATTTGTCGTTGATCGATTGATTGAAGCTGGTGCGATCCCCATTGGCAAGGCGAACCTCGATCAATTTGCAACGGGGCTCGTGGGTACCCGCTCACCATATGGCATTTGTGCCTCGGTGTTCGATAAGAATTACATCTCGGGCGGCTCGAGTTCAGGTTCGGCAGTTGCCGTAGCTCGCGGCGACGTTTCTTTTGCACTCGGTACGGACACCGCCGGTTCTGGTCGCGTTCCTGCTGCGTTCAACGGCCTCGTCGGGCTCAAGCCGACGCGAGGGATTCTAAGCACCTCGGGGGTCGTTCCTGCTTGCCGCTCGCTCGATTGCGTCTCTATTTTTGCCGGCAATCTAGAGGATGCCGAGCGTGTATTTAGCGCCGCCGTTGGCTTTGACCCGCAAGATCCCTTCTCTCGCAAAGGTATTTTTGCGGACGTTACCGGTCGTCAGCTGCGGCGGATTGGCGTGCCCGATTCCGCGGGCCTCGAATTTTTCGGCGATTCTGCCAGCGAGGCACTTTACCGAGACGCCATCGCGCAACTGGTTAGTCAAGGTTTCAGGACGGTGCAATTCGATCTCAAGCCGTTTCGTCAAGTTGCGGATTTGCTCTATCAAGGTCCCTGGGTCGCAGAGCGTTTGGCGGCGCTTGGCAGCTTCATTGGAGAAAAACCAGAAGCCGTTCATCCCGTCGTGCGCAGCATTATCGAAGGCGCGCGTAGCTACTCGGCTAGCGATGCGTTTAGGGCAGTTTACGAACTGGCGCGACTGCGTCGAGTCATCGAGCCGCTCTGGGACTTGATTGACGCAATCGTGCTGCCCACGGTGCCCACTCACTATACGATCGAAGCGGTGCTCGCCGATCCCATCAAGCTCAATCAGAATCTCGGCTACTACACGAACTTTACCAACTTGCTCGACCTTTGCGCGCTGTCCGTGCCGGCGGGTCTGAAGAAATCCGGGCTTCCATTTGGGATTACCTGGCTGGCACCGGCGCATCATGATCGACGACTCATTGAATACGCGCGCTCGGCCAAGGGCACTTTCCTTCGCGAGTCGAGTGGTCCGGCACCTGGGCAAGTTTGGCTGGCAGTAGCAGGCGCACACTTGAGCGGACAGCCTTTGAATGGTCAACTATTGTCGCGTCAGGCGCGTCTCGTTGCCAATACGGCCACGGCTGCCGAATACCGGCTCTACGCGCTTGACACGGTTCCACCCAAACCCGGACTCGTTTACACTCCGAACGGTGCCGGGCGAAGTATCGAAGTCGAGGTGTGGGAACTCGACGAACGCGCGTTTGGCAGCTTTGTCGCGGAAGTACCGGCGCCCATGACGATTGGTACGACGAGGTTGATTGACGGTTCGCAGGTCAAGGGGTTTTGCTGCGAGCCGCATACGCTGGCGAGCGCCCGCGACATCACGCAATTGGGTGGCTGGCGCCAATATCTGGCCTCCGTGGCCAAAGATTGAGTCTCGCCTGACGCGCGATGGGGCGCTAGTAAACAAAAATGACACCACGAGCAGGCGAGGGATTGTTGAACTTGAGTCGGGTCTTCAGAATTCCGGTGCCTGCAGACTGGGTCAGAATAGTCCCATTAATTTTCACTGCACTAGTCTCATGTTGCAATTCGGCAAACGCTCCACCAGTGGCAGCAAGCCCAGCCGCGCAAACGCCGACGGCCATGGCTTCGACCATGCCACCTGCGCCTGTTGCAAGTGTAACCGCGTCGCCTGCGACTCCCGTATCAGCGGCAGCTACTGAGTGGGTTGCTAAGACGGTGCCCCTACCTGGCGCGGCGGGCCCGGTTACGCTCGATTACATCGCATATGATCGATCAAGCTCGCGCGTTTGGGTTCCCGTTGGGGACACTGGCAGCGCGGATGTGTTCGACATTGCTGCCGGCACGTTTGCGCGGGTTGATGGCTTCAAAACGGCTGAGCGCGAGCATCACGGCAAAACACGCAAAATGGGACCGAGCGCCGCGTCTGTCGGTGATGGTGTCGTCTACATTGGCAATCGGGCCACTAGCGAGGTATGTCCTATCGACGAGAAAACGCTCAAACTCGGCAAGTGTCTGAAGCTCCCGACGCCCACTGACGGTGTTGTCTACGTCGCGTCGTCGAAGGAGGTTTGGGTGACTACTCCGAGGGATCAGTCGCTCACGGTGCTTGACGCGTCAAAGCCGGACGCACTCAAATCGAAGTTGGTGATTAGGACTCCAGGGGACCCTGAGGGCTACGCCGTTGAACGAGTCACGCGGACTATTCTTTACGAATCTGGAGGACAAGAATCGGACACTCGTTATCGACATCAAGACGCATGCCGTCAAGTCGAACTGGGCAGCGGGTTGCGGCAACGACGGCCCCCGGGGCATCGCTGTCGATAGCGCGCGGCAATTCGTGTTTGTTGCCTGCACGTCCAATGTGCAAATCCTCGACGGCGGTCACGACGGCTCGCCCCTCGGCAAGCTAGACACGGGTGCCGGCGTCGATAACATCGATTATCTCGACTCGACTCACACACTCTACGTAGCAGCATCAAAGGCCGCAAAACTCACGGTGGCGCGTGTCGATGACAAGGGACAGCCGTCGGTTGTTGCTACTGCCACCACACTGGAAGGCGCACGAAATGGCGTCGCGGATGCAAACGGAAATATTTACGTGGCTGAGCCAATGGGAGCGCGCCTAATGGTGTTTGCGGCTCCGCATTGATAGCGGGTAGCTCGTCAACCGGTCGCGCAAGCGCTGGGAATTCGCGAATTTTTTCCCTACTGATTGCGAACAACTGCTCGTTAACGGGTCGCCCAGGCGTTGGGAATTCGCGAAGCTTTTCTTTCTTATCTGCGGCACGGAGACGCGCGTTGCATGAGTCCGCGGCAGCCAGCCGCGCCACCAGCATTGGCGCGTGCAGCACGCCTTCAGCGTCAAACCGTCAGGTACTTGGTAACGACATCGGAATCGAGCTGATCCATCTTCCCTGAAGCCACTGCGCGACCCCGATCCATTACCACGAAGCGATCGGCAACTTTGCGCGCGAATGGGAGTTTCTGCTCGACGAGCAAAATCGTCAGGCCTTGCTTACGATTCAATTCAATGAGTATTTCGGCGATCTGAGCTACGATATTCGGTTGGATGCCCTCGGTCGGCTCGTCTAAGATGAGCAGCTTGGGATCGAGGGCCATTGCGCGACCGATTGCCAACTGTTGCTGCTGACCACCGGATAAATCGCCGCCGCGTCGATTTAGCATCGTGCGCAGCACGGGAAAAAGCTCAAATACTCGTTCGGGTACGTCACCGCGACGATCCGCTCGGGCGGCGAGCCCCGTGCGCAGGTTTTCGCCGACGGTTAGCTGCCCGAATATCTCCCGACCCTGCGGCACGAAGCCAATCCCCTTCTTGGCTCTGGTGTCGGGCGAGTCATTCGTGAGTGAGTGCGCACCGAAACCAATGCTACCCGAGGTTGCCCGCAACAGGCCCATAATTGTCTTCAGTAGTGTGGTTTTACCGACGCCGTTACGCCCCATCAAGCAGGTGCAAGAACCCTCTTCGACGCACAAATCCATGTCCCATATCGTATGACTCTCGCCGTACGACTGATTCAATTTGGCGACGTCGAGCTTCATGTTTCCCCCAGATAGACCTCAATCACTCGGGGATCACTTTGCACTCGATCCATGGGTCCCTCGGCGAGAATTCGACCTTCATGTAATACGGTGACCGTCCGGGCGATGCTGCGTATGAACTCCATGTCGTGTTCAACGACTACGATTGTGTGGGTGCCGGCCAAACCGACGAGGATTTCGGCTGTGTGCTCTGCCTCCTGATGAGTCATGCCTGCAATCGGTTCGTCCACGAGCAGCACACGCGGTTGCTGGGCGAGTAACATCCCAATTTCCAGCCATTGCTTCTGCCCATGAGCAAGCAGGCCGGCGCGAGTATTGACTTCGTTCTTCAAACCGATTGTTTCCAGCGTCTGTTCGATGATCGTGCGCTGATCAGCCGACAACCGCGCAAACAGCGATCGAAAGACGCCCTTGTTGCCGGGTAACGCCAGTTCGAGATTTTCGAATACCGTGTGACCCTGAAATACCGTTGGCCGCTGGAACTTGCTACACAATCCCCGCCGGGCAATTTCATGTTCACTGAGATGCGTCAAATCAGTCGTGTCACCAACTAGGAATACGGAACCGGAATCCGGCTTTGTCTTGCCCGTAATGACATCCATCAATGTGGTTTTGCCGGCACCATTGGGGCCGATGATACAACGCAATTCACCCTCATCCAAAATCAGGGTCAGCGAGTCTAGCGCGCGAAAACCGTCGAAACTGACACTGACGTCATCGACGCAAAGCTGAGCCCGACGCCCGTGCGTAAGAGTGTCATAACGAGCCCGCGCGACGGTCCGCCGCCGCGCCCAGAAATCACTCGGGGCTCTACCCGCGGGAGTCGGTGGCTTGAGGAGGGCTTCGACCTTCGACCCTGGGTTACCCAATTCCTGCAGCTGTCGAACTCCCAATTCGGCATTCCCGAGAAGACGGCTCATGAGCGAGCCCTCGCAAATATTCCGGCCAATCCCCGCGGAAAGAAGATGGTAACGGCGATAAATAGTGCGCCGAGTATGTAAAGCCACCATTCGGGCAGCGCGACGGTGAACCAGCTCTTGGCACCATTGACGATGAATGCCCCAAGCGCTGCGCCAAACAGCGTGCCTCGCCCGCCTACCGCGGCCCAGATTGCCATTTCTATCGAATTGGCAGGCTGCAGCTCACTCGGATTGATGATACCGACTTGCGGCACGTACAACGCACCGGCTAAACCGCAGATCACAGCTGACAGAGTAAAGACGAATACCTTGTAATGCGCCGCGTTGTACCCTGTGAAAAGAACACGATTTTCTTGGTCGCGAATTGCCCGTAGGACGCGACCTGCCTTTGATGTCGTCACAGCCCGACTCAAGAGGAAGACGAGGAACATACACGCCGCGGAGAGTACATACAGCGCCAATTTCGTGCTTGGCGACTGTAGCGGGTACCCGTATATTTGCTTGAAGTCGGTCAAACCGTTGTTGCCGCCCAAACCAGTTTCGTTGCGGAAGAACAGCAACATCAAGGCATACGTAAAAGCCTGCGTGATGATAGAAAAGTACACGCCGCGAATCCGCGAACGGAACGCAAAAAACCCGATCACTAGCGCCAGGATTCCGGGGACCAGCAATGCGGCTGCAATGGCGAACCCGAAACTACCAAATGGTTTCCAAAACCATGGCAGGGTCTTCCAGTCCAAAAAGACCATGAAGTCGGGCAATTTGCTGCGATATACGCCGGCCCCGCCAATTGAAAGCATTAGGTTCATGCCCACGGCATACCCACCCAGTGCAAAGAAGACTCCGTGCCCCAAACTCAGAATCCCTGCGTAGCCCCAAAGCAAATCTATTGCGATGGCCGCCATTGCATAACAAAAGAATTTCCCGATTACGTTTACCAAATAATCCGGGATTTGAAGCCGATTGCTAGCAGGTAATGCCCTGTTGAGTAGTGGGACAACCACGCAACAGAGTGCGAACATTAACGCGAATACTGCCCAGCCACGCAGGGTCATCAGCCGCTCGACGCGTCTGACTTGCGTTATGTTCGGCGACAAACGGTTACGGTTCAACCTACCTCCGCAGCGCGCCCCTTGAGTGCGAAAAGACCTTGAGGACGACGCTGGATAAATATGATGATAAAAGCCAGGATGGCAATCTTTCCGAGTACGGCTCCAATAGCCGGCTCCATGAGTTTATTCAATATTCCGAGGCCCAGGGCGCCCGCAATTGTTCCAGCCAAGTTTCCAACACCACCCAAGACGACTACCATGAAGGCATCGACGATATAGCCCTGACCCAACTCGGGGCCCACATTACCCAACTGCGACAGTGCAACACCGCCTAGCCCTGCAACTCCCGCGCCTATCGCAAATGTCCAGCGATCCACGCGCCTAGTCGGGATACCCATGCTCGCCGCCATGTCTCGGTTTTCCGTAACGGCTCGCACATGAAGCCCCAGCCGCGTTCGGCGTAAGACAAACCAGACATAAAGTACTACCAACAGACTAAACAGAATCACTGCCAGTCGGCTGTACGTGAGGACAAAGTCGGGTAAGACTTCAATTCCACCGCTCAGCCATTGTGGATTGGCAACGGCGACATTCTGCGCGCCAAACACCCTGCGAACCGTCTGAATCAGCAAGAGGGATACACCCCAAGTAGCCAGGAGCGTCTCTAGTGGCCGGCCGTATAGGAAACGCAACACGAAGCGCTCGATTAGTATGCCAATGGCAGCGCTCGCCAAAAATGCTGCGGGTACCGCTGCCACGAGATATAGGTCAACAATGTGCGGGAGATACTTCTGGAAGAACTGTTGCACTACGAATGTCGAATAGGCGCCAATCATTAGAAGTTCCCCGTGAGCCATGTTTATGACGCGCATGAGCCCAAAGGTGATCGCAAGGCCCAAGGACACGAGCAGAAGTACGCTGCCAAGACTTAGGCCGTAAAATAGGTTACCGACGAGACCTGACCAGAGTTCATGCCAGTGAATCGCCGATATTGCGTGTGCCGCAGCCGCCCGGACTCGGGCATCTTTGACCACGTATTCCTGATTTTGGTCCTTGGACAACAGCCGTTCCAGTTTTTGCTTGAATGCAGGATCCGCCACTTCCGCGACCGCCGCGAGAGCACCTAGGCGTTGGCTCACATTTTCGGAATCAATGTCAACCCAAGCCAGAACGCGAGCCAACGAGCGGCGCACCTTGGCGTTCTTTTCCGTCAGCAAAGCCTTGCGTACAATCGGGATTAGGCTGTCGCTCGGTTGTTTGGACAGCTCCTCTGCCGCCGCCAAGCGAATGCTCGCATCGGGCGAGGTGAGACGCAGCATGGCAATCGCTGGGTCGAGGATGCGTCGAATTTCGTTGTCAACCTCCGGGATCAAGACGGGCGGTCGCGGCTGCGCGGGTAGCTTCGGGAGCAACGCTTTGAATGTGCCGTCGGCCAACTTACGATAGGCGCCCCCCGCCGAATCGACCCGCAGCGCCCCATCGTTAAGAGCTTCGAGAACGGCTAAGGCCTGCGCACCGCCCGCCTGAGAAAGTTGCTCGATGACTTGGGTGCGGCGCGCAGCATCAGACGCAGCAAGGTCTGGCAGATTGGCGGCCAAGGGACTTCCTTCGGCCGCCAATGGCAAACGCGACCATAAGCTCAGAGTCAAAATGGCTACTGCCCAAACGAAGATCGATTTACTCATGCTGCTCGCTCGAAGTTGTTATCGGCCCCTTCAATGCTTTTCAGTCTCAACCAGTGGAAAGTCAACCTTGAACTTGGCTTCCGTGCAGTTGCCGCAGCTCCACGGATACGTCCAGTCGGCGACCTTCTTGGAACTGTCAGGAACGTAAGGGCTCCAGGGTTGGGCGCGTATCGGGCCTTCGGTCTTCCACACAACCTGGAATTGACCATCGGCCTTGATCTCTCCAATGAATACGGGCTTATGCAAATGATGATTCTTCTCATCCAGCGCCATATTGAACCCCGATGGTGATCGCATCACCTGGTAACCCACGGCCTGTCGAACTGCATTTACGTCGGTCGTGCCGGCTTGTTCGACGGCGTGAGCCCACATTTGAATGCCAATGTACGTTGCTTCCATCGGGTCGTTGGTGACACGCTTGTCGGCGTCAGGGAGGTTTTTGGCTTGGGCATACGACTTGAATTCGGATATGAACTTCTTGTTCTCCGGTGTGTCGATTGACATGAAGTAGTTCCACGCTGCCAAATGGCCTACGAGGGGTTTAGTGTCGATGCCGCGCAATTCTTCTTCGCCTACCGAGAACGCCACGACTGGGATATCCGAAGCCTTGAGACCCTGGTTGGCCAATTCCTTATAGAAGGGCACGTTTGAGTCGCCGTTAATCGTCGATACGACGGCCGTCCTTGCACCTGCGGCAAATTTCTTGATTTCAGAAACGATTGTCTGATAGTCGCTGTGCCCAAATGGCGTGTATTTTTCGAGTATTCCGTCATCAGTGACCCCTTTGCTCTTCAGGAAATACCGCAGTATCTTGTTGGTCGTGCGTGGGTAAACATAGTCAGTCCCCAACAATACCCAACGCTTCGCGCCTCCGCCCTTGGGGCTCATGAGGTACTCAACAGCCGGTATGGCCTGCTGATTGGGTGCCGCCCCAGTGTAAAATACGTTGTAAGAGGATTCTTCGCCCTCATACTGAACGGGGTAAAACAGCAACCCATTGAGTTCCTCGAACACGGGAAGGACACTCTTGCGGGAAACCGAAGTCCAGCACCCAAATACGACTGCCACCTTTTCCTTGACCAGCAATTCCCGCGCTTTTTCCGCAAAAAGCGGCCAATTGGAGGCCGGATCAACGACAACTGGCTCGAGCTTGCGTTTCAATACTCCGCCAGCGGCGTTGATTTTGTCGATAGTCATGAGCGCGACGTCCTTTAAAGAAGTTTCGCTGATGGCCATCGTTCCGGACAATGAATGCAATATGCCAACCTTAATCGGACCGGTGTCATCTTTTGGGCTAGTCGGTGCGACTGCAGCCACTGCGGCGGTTGCAGATTCCGCTGGTTGCGTTGCGGCTTCTGTCCCCGGACCCTTACAGGCGGTTCCTGCGAAGCCGACGAGTCCAATCAAAACTTTAACGATTCGACTATTCATTTACATCGTTCCTTATTTCTGTAGTCGGTGGTTTAGGGCTGGGTTGCGGCCGCTACGCGCCGATATGCGCGTTCGAACCTCGTTAACGCGTCATCGCCTTTGCGAGGTTTCTTGTTAGTTTCCCTTGAGTATCTTCGAATAACTCACAATCACTCATCGGGAATTTCAGAGCCTTGTTGGTGTCGGCCTCCCCCAGAACATCAAATTGGGTTTCAGTAAAAGTGAGAATTCGGAACTTGGCATCATTGCAAAGTCTCGTGAGCCAAAGATTCGAGCAGTGCCATCGAGTTTGATACGGCCCCAAATACGCCATTTTGCATCGTGACCATCTTCAGTGCGGCTGTATGATTGCCAGGGTCCGTGGCGGCGCAACAATCCGACAAGATCAAACATTCGTAGCCACGGTCGTTGGCCTCCCGCATCGTCGTGTGAACACAAACATCCGTAGTTATCCCTGTGAAAACGATATTGCGAATACCGCTTCTTTGAAGGATCAGATCCAGATCGGTCGCGTAAAATGACCCTTTCCCCGGCTTGTCAATCACCGGCTCGCCCGCTAATGGCACAAGTTCGGGAACTATTTGCCAGCCTGGCTCGCCACGAACCAGGACGCGACCACAAGGGCCGTCGTCCCCGATCCCAACCTGCGGCGTGGCGTTATTCTGCGCGCGACGTGAGCGCCAACGTTTGTTCGAGGGAAGGTCCGAAAGGTCGCTCCGATGACCCTCTCGGGTGTGGATCACGGGAAAGCCGCGCTTGCGGAATGCATTCAGGACCTGTGCGATTGGTCCTATGCAGGCCCGAGTGATCGAAATATCGTACCCGAGTAAATCGATATACCCGCCGGGACCGCAAAAATCCGTTTGCATGTCAATGACCATCAAGGCGGTGTTCACTCTCCGGAGGTCGCCGTCATAGGGCCAAGGGTATGGATCGGACTTAACGAATGGCATGCCCGCTCCGCGGAGTCATGACTGACATTAGGTGATTCGCCCCCGAACATTCGCTGATTAGTCCGACTAATGAGTTGATGTTGATATTGAGCACTCGTCCTTATTCACAGGACATTGGTTTCTGAATCCTTTCATGCACGAGTCAACTATTTAGCAGTCGAAATGAATGCTTACCCGATGAGGGGCATTGACCAAAGCACGCAATTCTAGAACACGACGAGAAATACATATCAATGCGATCGCCCTCGTCGAGGAAATGTTAACGATATCATTTCGAAACGACGACCAGGCAACTTTGCGCGCTGTGGAGTTGAAAAAAAGCACTGCGTAATCAGGGCTAAAGCAATTATGTGTGGGCAATCTGACCCACAGCTTCGACTTTGAACTCGTGTCGAATTTGATTGGTGCGCAACGTTGTGGAGAACAAGGAGTGGTTACAGCATGAAAAAACTGAGGCATTCATCGTCGTGTGCGGTTGGGGGAATTCTGCTGGTTTTCGTGCCCGCTGTGGCGCTTGCGCAGGCGGCAGCGCCACCACCGCCGGCAGCTCCCCCCGCAGCGCCTGCCGCGGGCGCGGTTGCACCGGCAACACCGCAAGCGATGCCCGCCCCATCACCCGCGACCGCGGCCGCTCCCGCGCCAGCACCAGCTGAAGCCACTGCCGCAACGCCACCCCCGCCAGTAGCTGCGGCACCCATGCCGGCGCCGGGCGCCGCTGCGGCGACGCCCCCCCCTGCGGCTTCTGCCGACGTTGCGGTGATGGCGACCAAAGAGGCTGAAAAACCAAAGGTTAACATTGGCGTATGGCTTCGCACGGGGCTCACGTTTCAAAACCCCAACAGACCGACGAAGTTCGATGACCAGGCACTGAGCGCTTACGGGGAGTTACATCTCGACGGCCATATCTACGAAAGCGTAAACTACACGTTTAATTTCGTTGCCCAGTACAGTGGCCAAGACCTCACTGGTACGGCGAGAATTCTCGATGCAATAGCGCAATTCGATGCACTGGATGAGTTTCATATTTGGGCCGGACACATGCTCGTACCCTCCGATCGTTCCAACTTTAGCGGACCGTTCTTTATGAGTCCGTGGAACTACCCGGGTGTATTTTCCGTCCCGGGCCAGGGATTTGCGCTCATCTTCCCCGCCGAGGGTCCCATCGGACGCAACACGGGCGCCACTATTTGGGGGGACTTCGGCAAGGGTCTCTTTAAGTACTACGCCGGAGCCTACAGTTTGGCGGACGTTGGCCAAAGTCCACTCTATAGCGGTCGTTTGAATTTTTCGCCGATAGGCAAGGAGCCGGGATACTACCACAGCAGCACGTATTACGGTGACAAGGACGTGTTAGCTCTCGGCGTGGGCGCGCAATTTCAAAAGCACGGCTCGGTCGGTCCTGTTCCCGTGGACGCAGCTGGCGTTCCGACGGGGCCCGCACCCACCGATGACTTTTCAGACATTAATGCCGACATTCTAGCTGAGTTTAAGGTAGGCGACAGTGTGCTCACCGGTGAGGGAGCTGTCTATCATTTTGCAGGAAATTACAACGCAAACAATGTAGTCCCTAACGGAGCTCCCAACCCTGCCGACAACGCATTCTTCCTCCTAGGGAGTTACTTGTCGCCACAAGTTGGTATTGGTAAGATTCAACCTTTGATTCGCTATCAATGGGCGAAGCAGAAGACGCCTGACCTCAAAATGTATGTAGTTGACGCAGATTTGAGTTACGTAGTAAAAGAATACTCGCTGCGTGGCGTGGTCGGTTATCAGTTCACGAACATGGGTGCCGGCAGAAAAGGCGACTCGATTCATATCGGCGTGCAGCTGATGACGCTTTAGCAATACGTGTTGAACACCTGTCGTATTGCCGCCAGCCTGTGTCCGTTCTAGTAGCGCGATTCCACTTACGTGAAGGGTCCTTGGGGCCTGGCCGCTATACGGCCAATCGCGCTACTAGCCCGATTGTCCTCCGGTACTGGTTCTTCAACCACTTCTCAGCGTCGTCGCCCAACCCAAAGTCACTTGGCGATTTTCTGGGACGAATGCTCGCGCTGAAGCTTCGAGACTTTTGCAGGGGGAGAACAACCGTTTCGAGGCTTCCCTACATCGCGGTGTGAGCCGTCGTGGTATTTAGTAAGCCAGCATTGAGCACAAACTGAACGACTGTATCTAGCCCTTCGCCGGTCTTGAGATTGGTAAATACGAATGGGCGCTGCTTGCGCATGAGTCGTGCGTCCCTTTGCATGATGTCGAGTGACGCTCCTACCATAGGCGCGAGATCGATTTTGTTGATGACGAGCAGATCGCTCTTGGTAATGCCGGGCCCCCCTTTTCGAGGAATCTTATCGCCCGCCGCGACGTCAATTACGTAGAGCGTCAGATCCACCAGCTCGGGGCTGAATGTCGCGGCCAGATTGTCGCCCCCACTTTCGACCAGAATGATGTCGAGGTCGGGAAAGCGACCGACTATCTGATCGATTGCGTCCAAATTGATCGAGGCGTCTTCGCGAATCGCGGTATGTGGGCAGCCACCAGTTTCAACACCCAAGATTCGATCTGCGGGAAGTGCGCCCCGCTTGGTCAAGAATTCCGCATCCTCACGGGTAAATATGTCGTTCGTCACGACTGCTAACGAATATTCATTGCGAAGGCGCTTGCAAATTGATTCAACGAGCGCAGTCTTGCCCGAACCTACAGGGCCGGCTATCCCAATTCGAAGCGGTTGCGATGTCGCGTTCATTGTTTTCTCACGAGCGAAAGAGTCGCGTGTAAAGGGTTTCGTGCCAGCTGGAGTGGAGCGATTGCCCCGGGGTGCTCGATGCGATTTCGTTACTATTCAGGCTCAAGCTGCGCACTAAGCCCTGCGTAGCCCGGTTCAGTAACAGAGCCAATATACGCTGCGCCTCGGTTTGTCCGAGCGGAATTAGCCTTGCCGCAGCGCCGACCTGCGCCTCGCTCCAGGCAAAGACATAAGTCGCAGCCGCGGACGGCGCGTCCACTTCCCAAACGACGGAGGCCAAACTAAATGCGCAGCCCAAAGTGACGCGCGAACGCTCTAGCCAAGAATCGGCTTTGGTCGCAGCTTGGCGTGTCAAGAGTCGCAATAGGGACTGTCCAAGTTGACGATCTTCATCGCGCAATTCACGCGTGCCGCGCATGGCTCGCCATTGGTCGCTCCAGCGGAGTACGCCATCGCTGTCGCCGACTTGCCACGCCGAATGCATTCTAGTTAGCAATGGTATATCGCACGTGAGTATCGAGTTTTCTAGAACGCCCGTAATCCACTGTTCGGCGGTTGGTCCACCGGTAACTTCTCCCTGAGCGATGGCCGATTCGAGTCCTTGCGAATAGGCGAACGCCCCAATTGGCAAGGCCGCGCTTCCAAGCCGCAGCATACCGAGCTGAGTGGCAAACCTGCGCGATTCCGTCGAATTCGAGTTTGCGAGATTACTCATGACCGCCCAAAGTGTGAGACTGCAGGATTGCCAATTGGTTAGAATCCGAATGATCCGCGTGATTCGCGTGGCTATGAGCGGCCAACAATACCTCGGGGAAGAAGGGGCAACTTGCGAGGGACACTTTCAGTCCCAATTTCTCGCAAAGCTGGTCGAGAACAGGGTCATGCGGGTAGTAGAGTTTCCGCAGTTCGAGTTGCAGCGGTGTGTGCCGATTCCCAAGATGATAAGCCGCGCGCAATAGCACATAATCGTCCGCCGTTTCCGCTACTGACAGTGCTTCGTTGGCAGCTCGCACGAGCGCCACTTCGCCGTTGCCACTCGAGAGCCAATCGCCGGTGGTTAGAGGTGTGCCGCGGGGCAATGCAATGCCGACTTGCGTCCCATCGAGAAGTGCCGTGACAAATCGAGAGCGTCGGCGTTGCTCGTGATCGAGTTCGAGCACCAGCGCGGCATCCTGTGCGGGTTGAGAATCGAGGCGTGTCGTAAAGATCAACATGGCCCTCTAGAACAGGAAGTAGCGCTGGGCCAATGGCAATTCCTTGGCTGGTTCGCACACCAATAGAACACCGTCGGCTCGCACCTCGTAGGTCTGAGAATCAACCTCAATGACGGGGGTTGCGTTATTGTGAATAAGGTCCTTCTTTCCGATTTTTCTGGTCCCGCGCACAGCCACTAAGCGACGCTGCAGGCCTGGGTCCGTCGGCAGTGAACTGTCGAGAAACAATTGTGACACGAAGTGAACCGAGGTTGAACTCGTTGCGTTGCCGAGCGCGCCAAACATCTTGCGATAGTGAACCGGTTGCGGCGTGGGGATGGAAGCGTTGGCATCACCCATCGGCGCGGCCGCGATGAATCCACCCTTGATGATGAGCGCCGGCTTTGCGCCGAAGAAACCCGGTTTCCAAAGCACGATATCCGCCAGTTTACCGACATCCAGGGAACCGACTTCGTGGGAAATCCCGTGAGTAATCGCGGGGTTTATCGTGTACTTTGCGATGTAACGCCGCGCGCGAAAATTGTCGTTGCGCTCCGAATCCTCAGGCAGCGTTCCGCGCTGGACCTTCATTTTGTGAGCGGTTTGCCAGGTCCGAATGATTACTTCCCCGACGCGACCCATGGCCTGTGAGTCGCTGGACATCATGCTGAACGCGCCAAGATCGTGCAAGATGTCTTCCGCCGCGATGGTTTCGCGGCGGATGCGACTTTCGGCAAAAGCGATATCTTCGGGAATGCTCGCGTCCAAGTGGTGGCACACCATCAGCATGTCCAAATGTTCGTTGACCGTGTTTACGGTGTAAGGTCGGGTTGGATTGGTCGATGAAGGTAGAACATTGGGTGCACTGCAAGCCTTGATGATGTCAGGAGCGTGGCCACCCCCGGCACCCTCGGTATGATAGGTATGAATTGCGCGGCCGCGAAAGGCCGCGAGTGTATCCTCGACGAACCCAGATTCATTTAGTGTATCGGTATGAATGGCGACCTGAATGTCATGCACGTCCGCGACAGTCAGACAATTGTCGATGGCCGCTGGCGTCGTTCCCCAATCCTCGTGGAGTTTGAGCCCCATGCATCCCGCTGCAATCTGCTCCACCAATGCTTCGGGGCGGCTGGCGTTGCCTTTGCCGAGCAGTCCAAAATTGAGCGGCAAACTCTCGAGGGCTTCGAGCATCCGCGCGATATTCCAGGGTCCGGGAGTGCAAGTGGTCGCGTGCGTGCCCGCGGCGGGGCCCGTGCCGCCGCCAATCATCGTGGTGATGCCCGACATTAAAGCTACGTCGCATTGTTGCGGGCAAATAAAATGAATGTGCGTATCGATGCCGCCAGGAGTAGCAATCCGACCCTCGCCGGCAATAATCTCCGTGCCCGGTCCGATGATGATGTTAACGCCAGATTGAATATCCGGGTTCCCTGCTTTGCCGATGCCGGCGATGCGACCGTGCTTGATGCCAATATCAGCCTTCGTTACGCCTTTGTGATCGAAGACGATGGCATTCGTAATGACGGTATCCACTGCCGTAGCGGATGAGCACTGACTTTGGCCCATGCCGTCCCGAATTACCTTGCCGCCGCCGAATTTCACCTCTTCACCGGGCAACGTGTGGTCGTGTTCCACCTCGATTACCAGTGCGGTATCGCCGAGCCGAATCCGATCACCGCGCCGCGGACCGTACATCTCGGCGTAGGCCCTTCGTGACAGCGAACTCACGGGCGCGGCTCCTCATCGAGCGCGCCCATGATGGCGCCACGAAAGCCAAAGACCTGCCGATCGCCAGCGAGCGCGCAAAGTTCGACAGTTCGTGATTGCCCTGGCTCGAACCTGAGCGCGGTTCCGGCGGCAATATTGAGGCGAAAACCGCGTGTGCGAGCCCGATCGAACTGCAATGCCAAATTGGTCTCGAAAAAGTGGTAGTGGGAACCCACTTGAATCGGTCGATCCCCTGTGTTGGCAACATTGACGGTAATCGTCTCACGCCCTTCGTTGAGAATGATGTCGGGGCCGTCATCCACCAGCAATTCGCCTGGGATTTGATGGCTCTGTGACGCTATCGGCTGATGAATCGTAACGAGTTTTGTCCCGTCCGGAAATGTTGCTTCGACCTGAACATCGGGAATAAGCTCGGCAACGCCATCCATTACATCGTCGGGGCCGAGCAACCGCGTTCCATACTCCATTAGTTCAGAGACCGATTTACCGTCGCGGGCTCCTTCGAGTATGGCAGCACTTATAAAGGCGACAGCTTCGGGATAGTTGAGTTTGAGGCCGCGCGCCTTGCGGCGCTCCGCGAGTAAGGCTGCCGTGAACAGTAACAACTTGTCCTTCTCTTGAGGTGTAAGTTCCATCTGTGGGTATGCAATCCCATAAGGAAAACGTAAGAATTTGTCCAGCAGTGAATCAGGTCGCCCAGATCCTGGGCTCGTGGGCAGAGCGCCCCATTACAATCGGTCTTGCGATATGCCAGGCCTGCAGCAAGAACGCTCGCACGGCTTCGAGGTTTGCTGCGTGCACTCGCAACGCGACTACCTCGTCGAGTCGCGTTGCGGCTGCTCGAACGCCCGCGGCTATTCGACAATGATTTTGGAACTGGGTAGTCAGAGCTTCAAGCTGCTCGTCACCCGTGCACACGCAATATAATGTGCCAAATGCCGCCAGCCCGGCATACCCCCACGGAGCGCGCAATACCGATGAACCACCGGCAATATTGGCCCTTTCGACTAACAATGGGATCGATTCTCGATAGATTTCGAAGTGAAATGCGACTCGGCCATGCGCAAATTCGATTCCCGACGCCGGTCGTCCGAAACAACCCATTTCCCATCCGACGAATTTTGCGCCCTTGGCCAAATTCACACGCTGTACCGCGCCAACCTTTGCACCATCGAATACTATCGTCTCCGCGGGAAGCCAATCCAGTTGTGCCCCGGATCCCAGATTTATTTCCGTCTCGAGTCGACACGTTTCGCCGGCTGAGCGATAAAGCTTTTGGGCTGCTGGAGTCGTGATTACTGCTTTGGCCTCGGGAGCCATCTCGATGTTTATTTCGAGATTGTCGCCGCCTACAATGCCTCCCGGGGGATGCAGTAGATATAGATGAATCGTCTCGAGTCCCTCGGGAAAAAATGGCCGCTGAATCCGCAGGGGCCCCTGATGACTCCTTCGTCCAAGCTCGGTTCCCTGGCGGCCCTTCAATATTTCGAGATCGAGTCGTGCGTGCCAACACTTGTTCGACTCGGAGGCGACTTGGCACTGCACGCGTAATTGCTAACATGAGTAACTCGCGAAGGCCAAGCACCGAAGCCCGGCTCTGTCGGGGGTTCGTCGCTATAGGGCAACGCGACTGAACCACGCGGGGCGAATTGTCGCAACTGCGATGATTGGAGATGTTGAGGAAAACCGTTGGAAAAGTGCTTCTCGACAGGATAGGCACCGCATCGCGAGTAATCCATGACAAATTTAATGATTCCAGCTGAACCCAATTCTTTTGAGGCTCAGACCGATCGTCTTGCTGTGGTGATCATCGATATGCAACGTGATTTTCTGCAAGGCGGTGGATTTGGCGAGGCACTCGGCAATGACGTGTCGAAGTTGTCCGTGGTCGTATCGCCGTGCCGAAAATTGTTGGATCGTGCCAGGGAACGTAAGTTGCTCGTGATTCACACTCGGGAAGGTCACCGCGCTGACCTGAGCGATGTTCCGAAAGCGAAGTTGGAACGAGGCGCGCCCAAGATGCGTATTGGGGATTCGGGCCCCATGGGGCGCATATTGATTCGAGGGGAACCGGGGCACGACATTGTTCCAGAACTAGCGCCGCGCTCGGGGGAGCCCGTGATCGACAAGCCGGGCAAAGGTGCCTTTTACGCGACGGATCTACATTCGATCCTGCAAAACGCGTCGATTGATAGCCTTATCGTATGCGGCGTAACGACCGAGGTTTGCGTGCATACCACTGTGCGTGAGGCCAACGACAGGGGTTACCGTTGTTTGGTGCCCGCCGATTGTTGTGGCTCGTACTTCCCGGAGTTTCACGAAGTCGCTTTGCGTATGATCAAAGCCCAAGGTGGAATTTTTGGGTGGGTATCGGATTCCGAGCGGGTTCTATCCGCATTGTCATGATTCATCGAGTTGGACCGACGTCAAAAACTAGACCAGCGCATCGCCAATGAGGAGCCAATATGACTGAAACAAAACCGAAGCTTTGGACACCCGGGGATTGGAATGCGTACTTTGGATTTGGTACGAATATTCTGGTCAACCTATTGGTGTTGACGGGGCTTCTGCGATTCGTGCTCAAACTGCCCGATTCTGTCGTGTTCGGACGCATATTGCCTGCAACCGGCCTAATGCTGTGCCTGAGCACACTGTACTACGCGTGGCTCGCCTATCGCTTGGCGCTCCGCACGGGCCGCAAGGATGTTTGCGCGCTGCCATCGGGGATCAGCGTGCCGCACATGTTCGTCGTAACGTTCGTAATTATGCTTCCGATCGCCAATAAGACTGGGGACCCGATGCGGGGGTGGTCGGCGGGCTTGACCTGGGTGTTCATTCAAAGCTTCGTGCTCATGGCAGGCGGCTTCATTGCCCCGATTATCCGAAAGATTACGCCTCGGGCTGCGCTGCTTGGCACCCTCGCCGGTGTCTCGATTGCATTCATCTCAATGCGTCCAGCCCTCGAAATGTTCATGACCCCGGCCATTGGGGTCGTGTGCTTTGCCATCATATTGGCCAGTTGGTTCGGCGGGGTTCGATACTACAAAGGTATTCCAGCAGGTCTCGTAGCGATTGCACTAGGCAGTGCGATTGCTTGGGGCTCAGCTGCCGCGGGACTCAACTACGGTGGAATGAGCCTGAAAGGCTTAACGGACGCAGTTGCGAACTTTGGCTTTTCCGTTCCCATTCCCGCATTCGGTCGCGTTTTTGATGGCTTTCAATACCTCGGTGTCATTCTCGTCACGGCCATCCCATTCGGCATCTACGACTTGGTCGAAGCCATGGACAATGTCGAGAGTGCGGCCGTCGCCGGTGATAGCTTTCCTACGACTCGCGTTTTGACCGCTGATGGAATTGTAAGCCTGATCGGCTGCATCATGGGCAACCCGTTTATCAACGCCGTGTATATTGGGCACCCGGGCTGGAAAGCCATGGGCGGAAGAATTGGCTATTCTGCGGCAACCGGCATTACTGTTATCGTACTTTCCTGGTTTGGCATCATCTCACTCATGGTTTCACTGGTCCCTGTCGTAGCGATATCGCCAATATTGCTTTATATCGGGATGTTGATCGGTGCGCAGGCTTTTCAAGAAACGCCCAAGCGCCACGCACCTGCAATCATACTGGCACTGGTCCCTCATCTGGCTGCATGGGGAAAACTCCAGATTGACAATGCGCTTGGAGCCGCGGGTACCAACGCGGCCACCGTGGGGCTCGACAAATTGGGACAGACCGGCGTGCTTTATCACGGCCTCTCGGTCCTAGGCGGCGGCTCGATTTTGGCAGGTCTCATCTTGGGCGCAATTGCCGTATTCGTTATCGACCGCAATTTCACGAAGGCCGCGGGTTTTTCACTCGCGGGTTCGGTCCTTTCATTCTTTGGATTCATGCATGGTGAAGCGATTGGGATCGGCCAAAGCCCAGTTGTAGCCTTGAGCTACTTGGCCGTCGGCGTAGTGCTAATGACCTGTGCCAAGTACGCATCCAAGGCGCCGGACGTTGATATGGACGCCGCGGTAGGAGCCTTGCCGGAACCCGCGGAATAGGCGGAAGGTGCCTGGCGTCAACGCCGCGTCGATTTGCCAAAAGCTATATCAAACCCAAGACAGATAGCGAGGCCCACCGAAACCCCCCCAAACTGGGAAGTTGCAGAGACGATGCCTTGCTGGCCCAAATCGTACGTCCATGGCACTTCATGGTGCTTCAAGTCAACATCGACTAACAGCGCCGCGCCGAGCCTCAATCCAAATTCCTCATTGACGGGGCGATCGGAGAAACCCAAGCGAAATGTGAGCGCTGCGCCCTTGACATCGAGGCCGCCCGGGCCATATCGCACGTCGGGACTCAAATAATTGCGCTGCGCTAGCCCCACGGTTGCGTCGATGTTGACCCAGTGCAAAATCGGCAGGTAGCTGCCGACGAATACTCCAACTTGTCGCCAGCGTTCGATCGCCAAATCGCTCATCTCGAAGCCGGCTCCCATTTCGAAGTAACCCGTTCGCAGTCGCGATAAGCCGCCTGCCACTCCATGGCCGCGCGTAGCATCGCCGCCTGTGAGCACTGCGAGGCCAGCATAGCCCTCGAGCCCCAGCGACCACCCTGGGTTACTCTTCAAATAGAACCCCGTGAACGGCTGCGATGCATTGCCTTGAACCCACTCGGACTCGTTCTGCGCAGGCTGCGCGCAGGCTGACCGTGTTTGCCCGAAGTAAGCAGTCATGGCGACGACAAGGACTGCCGCCCGAGTCGAACAATTACCTATTCTATTCGGCGTCAATAATTTCATAATCTATGTTCAACATCATATCAGGGGCCCGCCCACTGCGCGCCGAGATTTGTCTAGCCCGCCCCTTGGCCGGCCACATTTCTGTGCACCCGGATTGGCCAGTTTTGCCCCTTTCGCGAACCGCTATTGCGTCATTGGAGGCTGCGTTGGATTGTATTTCGGGGCAACCTTTGCACGGTTTGCCCTAACCGGCGCAGATTCCATGAAGAGCAGTGATGTCCGAAAACAGTCAATCAATCCAATTTGGATTGCCCGGTTCGGGTTCTTGGTGTGCTTTGGCCTGCTCGTCCTTTGGTCAATCGGATCCAGGTCAGCCTCGCGCGAGACCCAACTGTTGAATGTTCACAACCGTGTCGATCTAGTTGAGATTACCCGGGGATTCGCCAGGGACGCATTAGTTGAATTCGCCCGTTTCCAGCCGCTCGGCTTTCTGGCAGTACTCTCGCTGCCAACCTACGAGCGATGGATCGACCGGATAATACGCTGCTGGCTACCAGCGGTGACCGTTTCGCTAGTCATTGCCACAGTAGTTGCTGGGTCCCACTCAAGTTCGCCATTTTCGTTACCAGGTCCGTTCAACCTGGTCTTTCCGTGGATGGGTTGCTTGATCGGGTGCTGGGCGGGTTTGGCCTGGACGCGAGGCAAAACCGCGCTGATGTGGTTCTTGGCCCAGCTGGCAATCCTTGGCGCAATCCTGATGGGTTGCCTGTTTGTTCTTGTGAATCGCGCAATCGAACGTGAACCCCTGCGTCTGCATACCCCGTCGGTGTCATCGGACGACAAGCGCCGACTTTACGCACTATTTTCCGGTAAAAATCCACTAAATATCGATGAGGGACAGACCGTCGAGCTCAGGCTTGCCTCGAGTGACGTCAACCAACTGCTAGCCTGGGGCCTATCCGTCGAGGGTTCGGCGCGCCATGCCCTGGTCGAGCTCAGCGAAAACAAAGCGACGATCAACGCTTCGACTCCGTTGCCCATGGGCGCTCGCTACTTGAATATTACGGCTGAGGCAGGGCTCGACTACAACCACGGGCGCCTGGATCTTCGAGCCGACCAACTACGAATCGGGCGGGTTCAAATCCCAACATCATTGCTAATGGCACTATCAGCCGCCGTCTCACGCTCGGTGAGCGACGACCCGCGAGTTAGACCCATGCTCGCGCTCTTGCAGCGTATTCAATTGCAGAATGATTCGGTGGTATTGACCTACGGGCACGGCGTGCCCCCCGCGGGTTTCGTAGCAAGCCTATTTCACGAGCCCACGGCGGATCAAGGCGATATTCCGGGGATCAAAGCGCAAATTCTGAACCTGATAGCCGTCTCTTCTACCATGCCCAGCGGCGGCGATGCCCGATTCGGCGCGACCGTCCAAGCAGCGTTTCGTTGGGCACGTGCTCACTCTTCGACTGATCGAGCCGTGGCGGCAAATCGCGATGCAGTGCTCGCACTTGGGATCGTGCTCGGGCATCCGCGGGTCGAAACGCTCGTGGGCCCGGTCTTGGATCCTGCGATTCGCATTGTAATTAGGCATGCTTTCGAGCACACGACGCTGCGCAGGCGCGACGACTGGCCGAAGCACTTCTTCGTCAGTGCGGCGCTCACGGTCATTGCGGAGAACCGTATTAGCAACGCCAGTGGGCTACTCAAAGAAGAGAAGGATGCCGCCGGTGGCAGCGGCTTTTCATTCGGTGATCTATTGGCTGATCGCGCCGGAACAACATTCGCCGAAGTTGCCACCAGAAGTGAAGCTTCCGCGCATGCGTTGCAGGAAAGGTTAGCTCGCGGCTTCAACGTCGACGACTATTTTCCCGTGGCTCAGGGACTGACCGAAAACCTCCAGGACGCCGAATTTAACGCCCGTTTTGGCGGAGTCGGCGGGGAGGGCTACCGTCGAGTCATGGCGGAGATCGAGCGTCGCGTTGCCAACTGCGCGGCTTATCAAGGAGTAGACCGAGATGCTCGATGAACTGGTGAAGGATTTACTGTGGCTGTGTTCGATTTATTCACCCACCGGTCATGAGGGCCCGATCTGCGACGCGCTCGAATCCATTCTGGGTCACAACGGCCCAGTCGACTTCGATTGCACTCGCATTGGCAATTCGCTCGTGGTGCGGCTGAACCGAGCCGGAACTGGGCCCAAGGTGGGTCTCGTCGGGCACACGGATGTAGTACCGACCGAGCACGATGGGCCGCCGCGAATCGAAGGCGACAAGCTCTACGGGCCCGGGGCTTCCGATATGAAATGCGGGCTTGCCTTAATGCTCGGGCTAATCAAGGTGCCCGAACTTACATCGAGCCCGCTGACACTCGTGTTTTACGCGGGAGAAGAGGGCCCGTACGCCGAAAATGAGCTCGGTCGAGTCTTCGATGCGCTGCCTGAGCTCAGCCAATTGGACATCGCGCTGGCGCTGGAACCGACGGATAATCAACTGCAGCTCGGGTGCGGCGGCTCGATTCAAGCGAACATCGAATATCGAGGAAAATCCGCGCATAGCTCGCGGCCGTGGCAAGGTGACAATGCAATCTACAAAGGGATTGAGCTGCTCGCCAAGCTTCAGGCGACTAAACCCGTGCCGCGAGAAGTCGATGGCTTGACTTGGATGACGTCTATGAGTCGCGACGCTGATTCACGGCGGGCGGGCGCCCAACGTGATTGCCGACGAGTTATCAATCAACCTCAATGTGCGTTATGCGCCTGATGAAAGTACCATCGAGGTTGAGTCGCGCTTGCGTGAATTCGTCGGGCCCGGCGCAAGCGTCACATTGGTCGATGTCTCGCCACCCGCCGCGCCCCATCGAAGTCATCCCTTGATCAAGGCATTGCAGAGCTGCGGCATTGAAAGGGTCCAACCGAAGTTTGCTTGGACAGATGTCGCTCGGTTTGCGAAGGTCGGAGTGCCCGCGGCCAATTTGGGTCCGGGCACGTTGGCACAGGCGCATCAACGCAATGAATGGACGAGCATCGCCGCCCTTGACAAGGGCAACACGCTATTGCGAAAATGGCTAGTAAGCATGCCAAAGACGTGGCCGCGCCCCGCGTGACACGTCCGTGCTTCGCTTTCGCTTAGTGTCCAAAAATACGCGGCCTAGCATGGAATCATTCCAACCGTGCCATCAATCAGCTAATCGTTGACCCGGGAAGGGGCGTTTCCGAGTGGGTGTATGACAACAAAATCTGCACCGCTAACCTCGGCCCGAACGCCTATTTTTTTGCTGTAGGGGCGCAATATTGGCAGAATTGCGTAAATTCTCTTCGGCCAAGTCCGTCCTTATGCGAGCATTTATCAATGTCCCGGCCCGTCCCGTATGTGGTAGTTGCGTCGCGCTACCAAGGCCCGAGCCCGATGCCGAGCACTTTTGAGGGATTCAGTTTATGCGAATTGCTCTATTGACGTGGGAATCACTGCATTCAATCTCGATCGGCGGTGTTGCCGTTCATGTTACGGAACTTGCGGCAGCGCTGGAACGCAAAGGCAACGAAGTGCATGTCTACACTCGCATGCGCTGGGCCGGTGACTGGCAATATGCCCAGATCGACGGAGTTCATTATCACCGCGTACCGTACGCCGGCGCTGGTGACATTGTCGATGATGTCAATCAAATGTGTCGCAGCTTCGTCTCGTCCGTATTTCAAACGGAAGACTACATGGGCGCTGCGTTCGACGTCGTGCACGCGCACGATTGGATGGCCTCGAATGCCATGGTCTGGATCAAACAGGGTAGGGGTCGAAAAGGAATTTTGACCCTGCATTCGACTGAGTACGGCCGCAACGGCAACAACTTCTACGGCGGCCGCGCGCAGCGAATCATGGATCACGAGCGGCACGGGACGTACTGCGCCGACCGCGTTATCACGGTGTCCTGGGCGCTCAAGGGGGAGGTCCAGTGGATCTACAACGTGCCTGATTGGAAGGCTGCCATGGTTTATAATGGCATCTCGTTTCGCGCGTTCGACGGTTGGCTCGATCCGGGCGCCGTCAGGGCCGGCTATCACATTGGTCCCTTCGATCCGACGGTCCTTTTCGTCGGGCGAATCACAGCGCAAAAGGCGCCGGACGTGTTGATCAATGCAATGCCGTATGTGCTCTCTTATCACCCGAGCGCCAAGCTCGTAATGACGGGGGATGGCGATATGCGCGGGCACGTCGAGCAACTGGCTCACCAACGTGGAGTGGCGCACGCCTGCAGGTTTTACGGCGTGCTGCCGCGCCAGCAGTTGATTGACTTGTACAAAGCCGTGGATTGCGTTTGTATTCCGAGCCGCAACGAGCCCTTTGGTCTTGTAGTGCTCGAGGCTTGGGCGGCGGGCAAACCCGTAGTTGCGACGCATATTGGCGGGCCCTCAGAATTCGTTTGGCACGATGTGACGGGCTTCAAGATATGGCCGAATCCCGAATCAGTCGCCTGGGGGATCGGCTCGCTCTTCGCTAACTTCGATCATGCGCGCTGGATGGGGCATAATGGCCGAATAGCCGCGGAGTCCGCATTCTCCTGGGACACAATCGCCGACCACACGCTCGGCGTGTACTACAGCTGATCTGGAAGCCATCGGATCATTTGCACACGAAGATCGGAAGTTCGGAAGAGTTGATATTTTTGAGGACAAATCCTTCCGCCCCTTCCTCACTTCCTGTGCAATCCAAATCAGCAGCTAGCGATGAACTCGGATGATCCTTCCTGTGCCATCATCCGAGTTTGTCGGACAATTACTAGGGATACCCCTAGTTCTGCAGCCGCTCTTCGACGCGCTCGATAATTGTTCGGCCGAGCTCACTTACCCGAGCCGGACCAACAAAGGCTGGTAGATCGCTTTGAACTCCTCGAGCGCGTCGCAGCAAGTGGCATGCGCGGTGAGACTCGGCCAGCGCCCGGCTTCGAACAGATCCGGGTGACCTTCCCGAGCGTAGCAGAGTGCACAATCGACCGCGATGCCAACGTGGTTCAACGTTTCGCCGAACGCACCAGGTACTCTCGCGCGTACTGCCATTTCCTGAGGCATTCCGAAATCATTCGCAAGTGTCCTCAACTGCGTGTGCCAGCCTTCTTTGTCGTGACGGCACGGAAAAATGCGTGGCGCACGACGGGTGCTGCACCTGAGGTTTGCGCCCGGTCACGGCAAACGGTAGATATCGTTGCTCAATGCCGAATTTACCCGCACGCTTGAAGTACGCATCGCTGCTGACGTTGTCATTGATAATTGGTGTACTCGGTGGTTGTGCGGAGCAACAGCATTCCTCGGGACCCTTCGGAACCGGTCTGCCGCGCGTGCCCGCGACTCCTGTGGGTCACACCCAAGAACATCGCATGTTCGAAAGGCTAAACCGAGATCGGGCTGCGCACGGGCTGCCTGCTCTTCAGTATGATGAAAGGCTAGCCGACATTGGGCGCTCGCAGTCAACGGATATGCGCGACCATGGATTCTTCGACCACACGTCTCCGACCATGGGTAACCTCGAGAGTCGGATCGATCGAGCAGGCTATCGCAACCTGGTGGCGCGTGAAAACCTAGCCGAGGGCCCCGACGTAAATACGGCCGAAGATAGCCTGCTCGCCAGCCCGCATCACTACGAAAACATAATGGCCACTGATATCACGCACGTAGGAATCGGCCTCGTCAAAGGCGGCGTGAAGGACCCGCGAAATCTCACCATTACCCAAGTATTCGCGCACCCGACCAAGAATGAATCCCCCGAGGCGGCCAAAGCCGCAGTCGAGGCCGCGATTCAGAAATCGCGCCAAGCTGCCAACTTGCCTGCGGCAATCGTGAATTCGCGCTTGAGTGCTTATGCAGAAGAATACCTGAAACCCTCGATGGCCGATGCCGATGATCCCGACGTCAAAGCGATTGGAATTGCAATCTCAGAACGCTTGGCTAAGGATCCCATTCGCGGAGTGCAAGGAATCTCGGTGGGGGGGCAGGTGATGGTCAACAGCTCTCAATTTCAACCCACTTCCGCGCTCCTGAAACCGGGGCCTCGTCAATATGGAATAGCCGTCGGGGAGGCGAAGCCGGCAGGAAAGCGACCCGTCCTGAAAATCCTAATTGTGGTGGGGTTGTAAGCCGCTCCCTTCCTTGCCGGCAGGCGGAATTCATCAATAATCTCGAAAGAATGCCACATTGGCCGCCTGCCGATCTAGACATCGAGTTACAATACCCAGCATGACGCGCACCGAGCTTCTAGTGTTCTTGCAGAAACACTCTCTCGGTGTGATTGCGACTACTTCTCCGCAAGGTGATCCTCAGGCTGCAGTTGTCGGGATTGCTACTTCCGATCGCTTCGAATTGATCTTCGATACGACGTCGGAGACGCGAAAGGCGAGGAATCTTCGACATTCACCCCAGGTTGCCTGCGTCATTGGTTGGGACGAAGAGCAAACGGTTCAATACGAAGGTGTCGCGGATGAACCAAGCGGTTTCGAACTCGAACGACTCAAGCGGTATTACTTCGGCCAGTTTCCCGATGGACCGTCGCGCCTGGCATGGCCCGGTATTACCTACTTTCGCGTGCGCCCCACTTGGATTCGTTACAGCGACTATCGCGACAACGAGACGGTCATCGCGGAGTTCAGCGGCACTGAGTTGCTCGACGCCTAAAAATCTGTTAGCTATCTGCTTAGGATCATACGCAGCTTGACGTTGGCATAGCCCGGCCGTTGCTGTTGGGCGAGGCGTGCATAAACCTTAACTCACCTTGAGCAAACGGCGCGGGGGGATTGGGCGCGCGCAGACTTTTGGGGTGGGACCCGGGCCCGCCAACGACGCTCTCTGAGCAGCTACGCCACTAAATGCGTTTAATCTCCTTTACACCGGGCCCCGGCGGCTATACGCCGCATTCACGAATGACTGCCGAATCGAATCCCGAGCCAACATTTGATCCGACCCCCATTTTAGCCAAGGAACTGGGTATTCCCGCTCGGGGCGTCGCGAGCGTATCGGAGTTGCTCCAAGGCGGGGCGACAGTCCCGTTCATTGCCCGGTATCGAAAAGAGGCAACCGGCGGACTCGACGAAGTGCAGATTCGAGCCATTGAAGAGCGCCGGGCCTATTTGGTCGAGCTTCACGATCGAAGGCAATCGATTCTCAGTGAGATCAACAAACAAGGAAAGCTTACCCCCGAGCTAACGAAGAAGCTCCTCGGTTGCCAAACGAAAGCCGAGCTAGAAGATTTGTATCTGCCGTTCAAGCCCAAACGGCGCACGCGAGCGCTGATCGCCATCGAAAAGGGCCTCGAGCCACTGGCGGACCGCATCTGGGCGCAGCCGCTCGAGGGCAACCCGCGCGCCGAGGCGGAGAAATTCGTAAACGCGGAAAAGGGCGTAGTCGACATTGAAGCCGCCCTGTCTGGTGCTCGGGATATTTGCGCCGAGCGCGTCTCTGAAAACGCGGACGTTAGAAAATTCGTGCGCGAGGCATTCAGTGCGCGCGGAGTAATTCGGGTGCAGAAAGCCAAGGAACATCTCGAAGCGGTAACGAAGTTCGACGCTTACGCAAGCTTCGAAGAACCGCTCGCAAAAATTCCGTCGCACCGATTTTCGGCGATTCGCCGAGGCGAAAAGGAAGGGTTTCTCAAGGTCGACCTCGAGCTACCCGAGGATCTGGTGCCCAACGTCGGGCGTGCGGTGGGTCTCAAGGGGAGCTCGCCTTGGTCGCACGAGCTGACCAATGCCGTCGCGGACTCTTACGATCGGTTGATCGTTCCCGGAGTGCGCATTGATCTGCGCGTGGAGCTCAAACTCAATTCGGACCGCGGCGCCATTCAGGTTTTTGCACAGAATCTGCAAGAGCTACTGCTCGCGGCGCCGTATGGTTCGCGGCCCGTGCTAGGTGTCGATCCGGGTCAACGCACCGGTTGCAAGTGCGCCGTTGTAGCCGAAACGGGTGCACTTCTCGAGCACGATGTGTTCAATCTGGTGCAGGGAGATTCAGCTGTCGCACGTGCCAAAGTCATATTGACTCGTCTTGTGCGGCAGCATCAGGTTGCAGCCGTCGCCGTGGGCAACGGCACGCACGGTCGAGAAACGGAAACATTCGTAAGGGAAACGCTCGCCGACGAAGGCCTCAAGGACGTGATCGTCGTTGCCGTGAGCGAAGCGGGCGCCAGTGTGTACTCGGCGTCGGACATCGCGCGTGAGGAATTTCCCGATCTCGACCTCACCGTTCGAGGCGCGGTTAGCATTGCGCGCCGATTGCAAGATCCGCTGGCAGAGCTCGTAAAAATCGACCCAAAGAGCATCGGTGTCGGCCAATATCAACACGACGTACATCAGCCGTTTTTGGTCAAAAAGCTCGACGAAGTCATTGAAAGCTGCGTCAACCAGGTCGGGGTAGAGCTCAACACGGCGAGTGCGCCTCTGCTCTCGCGGGTAGCTGGCGTCGGGCCAACGCTGGCCAAGCGCATTGTCGAGCATCGCAGTCGTCGTGGTACGTTCTCGAGCCGTAAGGCGCTGCTCGAAGTAGCCGGTCTCGGTCCGCGCACATTCGAACAAGCAGCGGGGTTTTTGCGAGTCAGGGGTGGCGAGCATCCGCTGGACTCGAGCGCCGTACACCCGGAACGCTACCCGCTCGTGGAAAAGATGGCCGTGGATCTCGGGGTATCGATGGCCTCCTTGATCGGCAATGCCGAAGCTATCGCTCGCGTCGATCCGAGCCGGTACTTCTCGAGCGATGTCGGCGAATTTACCGTCAATGACATCCTTCTGGAATTGAAGAAACCGGGGCGCGACCCGCGCTCCTCATTCGAGCCGCCGCGTTTTCGCGACGATGTTCGCAGCATCGAAGATCTCAAGCCGGGCATGGTTCTGGAAGGCGTCGTAACCAACGTGACCGCCTTTGGCGCGTTCGTCGATGTCGGGGTTCACCAAGATGGGCTCGTGCACGTATCGAAACTGTCAGACCGGTTCATTCGCGACCCCTCCGAGGTGGCCCATGTAGGCGATCGGCTGCAGGTGCGCGTAATGGAGGTCGATTTGGCCCGGAAGCGCATTTCGCTCTCCGCGCGCAAAGACGACGAGATTCGACCCAAAAAGCCCGAGCTGGCGCAACCTTCGCGCGATCAGCGCCCGAAGAAACATGATAATCTTCGGCCAGAGCCCAAGTTTACCAATAATCCGTTTTCATCACTGCGACGTAAGTAGTTGGTAACCCCTCGTAGGCTACGATTGTTGCGACCATGTCCGAAGCGCCCTCCATCATTCCTCCGCGAATTTCGGTCGCGCGAACGCTGACGAACGTTCTCGGCGTAACCTACGCCCACAGCAATACCAGTGACGGTGGCGATCTCTACCTAACTCCCTTCGGTCTTAAGGTAGCTGACCTGCTTCAGGTCGAAAATTGGTTCGAACCCACTTGGTTCAAGACCAAACGTCGGCGACTCGAAGGCACCAGTGCCGTGCACCACGTGCCGACCAAAGAAGTCAACGGTCGAAGTATTGAGCTTGTGGTCAAGAACTGCCGCATGGGTGAAGACGTCCCCCTCGAGACGCACACGCTCAAGGATTTCTTGAGTGCGGAATTCAACAGCCCCTGGGAAGAATTCGCGCTCGTTATGGAAATGCGCGACGGAAAATTCGGCTCGAGCGACGTAGTGATCCGAACGCAAGAGCCCCTTGGAATATACGTCCCACCGGAGCGGCTGCAAATGTGGCAGACGGGTCGTTCCATCGACAAGGTAAACAAAATTGCCGCCCGCTACCCCGGGATCGATCTCGATATCCTGCGACAATACAAGCTCATCTATGCCTGGATACCGGGCCAGGATTTGATCCAGTTATTTAGAAGCTTCGGGTTGAAGGACAAACACCTCGCCGATGCGATCATGCCACTGACCTACAAGGCCATCGGCGACCTTGAAGTCAAGGGCTATGCAGTGGCGGACATGAAGCCTGCGCATATTATTCTCGACGAAGTTGACTTGGCGGAAATCGACACGTCGTCGATATCAGTCGTGGACAAGCTCGACTTCGTGTCTGCGAGAATCACGGGCGGCCAGTACTCAATCGTCGATTATGAGCTACTGCTCAGAACGCCCGAGCATGAGCGTTTGGTCAAGGATACGCGGCGCCACGCGTATCTGGACAATATGCGTGATCGGTTCGTCGAAACACCGTTGCCTTCACACTTGAAGGCGGTTGAAATCATGGGTGTCCCTTACATCTGGGGTCACGTCGAGAGCACCGGCGGAAACCTATGGGTCGTCGGTCGCAACCCGGAACTTTACGACTATTTCTTGCCCGAGCGCTGGCGTAAGACGCCGTGCAGGCCCCTATCCGAACGCCATGGCGTTTACTACACGGTGTCCAAAGACGGGGTTCACTTGGTTTGGAAGACATCGCGTGTCGGTGAGGTTCCGCCCGAGGAACCTTCGCCGCAGTTGTCGCAGTTGGCCCGACAATTGGGCATCAACAGCCCATTCGAAGCGGTCACTATCGCTCAGCGGTTGAACCAAGCAGGCATACCTACCGTCTACGGTCGAGCCATTTACATGACCGGCAGCATGAAACTCGAACGCGCGGTTGACCGTCGCCGCTATGATTCCCATGGCGCGATCAAAACCCCCGATGGCTTTCCGATTCTGCGTGAGGACCGCAATTACATCACGATTCGCGGCTATTTCAATGGCTCCGACAGTTACGTTGCCTCCCACGACACGCGCCTCTACCTCCCGGTCGATCTAGCCAAAGCCGTACACGAAGGTATCACGAATCGTACGCAGGCGGAACGCATCGTAGAATCAACCACCGCGCGCCTTTCAGACGAAGGTTACGACGGTCGACTGCTCAAACTAAATGACCTTATATTTTGCGTAGACGAAGACGGCAATCTACTAACGGACCCGAGCGGCGACCCCGAAGCTCGCATTTGCAATTTGGGTCTAATCGGGCATCGAGAATAAGCGCTTGGCCGCACCTCGGCGGCGTGCCCGCGAGCGGCCCAAAAACGAATCAATCGCCGGTTGCGCTCGCACCCGCATTGCTAGAAGTGCCGCCAACGGAAATGTTCCCGCCACCCGATTCAACGCCCGAGCAAGCATTCAAACCTGCGATGTTTGCGACGAGCGCGAGAAGACGATAGGGTACCGCTGCCTGAAGATGACGGGGCTTAGTCATAACGGGTGAACGCAAGGTATTACGGGACGACAGGCCCGTCGCGTGAAACTGTAATTTCGCCGCCCATTATCGGCCTGTTTCAGTGCGTCGTTCAAGCATCTAGCGTTGTCAAAAAACGACCAAATGGCTGCGAAAGAAACCTTTCGCGCTAGTGTTCCTCCCTTGTCTTCGGCCTCCCAAATCCGACTTTACTACGTCGCATCCTACGCATCGATCGGCGTATTCTTGCCATTCATATCGCCGTGGCTCGTTGCGCAAGGCATCTCCGGAATTCGACTGAGCGCGGTGTCTTGCACTCGGCCCGTAGCGGGAATCGTAGCCCCGCTTTTTTTTGGGTGGCTCGCGGATCGATTTCGACTCCGCGGATCGCTGCTGCGCTTTGCTTGCGTGACCTCCCTCATTCCATTTTCGCTCCTTACCATTCTCTACTTCTTGGGCATCGATGTCGGATTCGCGGGAGCCTTCTTCGCGGTCGCCGCCTTTTCATTCTTTCGCGTACCGATGATGACCATCGCCGACGTAACGGCCATGGAACGCCCGCAGAACTTCGGAGGCCTGCGTCTGTGGGGTTCTCTCGGCTTTCTCTTCGCGGCACTCCCGGTCGGACTACTGATTTCTGATTGGCGATCCGTCGCGTTCCCCCTCACTATTTCCCTCGCGATATTCGCAGCCCTATTCGCTTCGTGGCGCATGCCCACCAAAGCCGCGCCGGTCTCGAACAAATCCACCGGCACATTTCGAGAATTGTTAGCGCGCCGCGACTTCATGCTGATGTTCGGCATCTGGATCCTGTGGGCTGCGTCGCACGTAGCTTACGACCTCTGCTTCTCGCTACACCTGCGCGACCTAGGCGCAAAACCCTTCGACGTCGGCGTCGCCTGGTCCATGGGAACGCTCGCGGAAGTCGCGATCATGGCTCTTTGCGGTGTGATGCTCCCGAGAGCCACCCACGCCACCTGGACATTCATTGGCCTGCTCGGCATGGCCCTGCGCTGGCTACTCATCGCAAGAGTTCAATCACTCACAGTGCTACTTCTACTGCAGCCGCTGCACGCCCTATCATTTGCGCTGCTCTGGATGACCTGGCTCGACTTCGTAAAACAAAACTCGCCGCCACATCTCTTAGCGCGCGCTCAGGGCACACTCTCGACAGTCGTATCGATCGGATCGGCCGGCGGCATCCTCATTTGGGGACCCCTGTATGCTTCACAGGGTGCGAGCGTCGTATTCAATACTGCGGCAGTACTGGCCGGGGTTGCAGTCGTCTTATCACTCGTGCCACTGCTGAATACACTACTCGTGAGATCGACGTCGAATGCTTGATGGCGGCGGGTTCTGGTCATTTTTGTAATTGGTAAAATGAGGGTGGCTTGATGAGGTTGGGTGTCCGCGATTTGCGTGTAGTTTCGATTTAGGCTGTCACGGCGCGTGAATTTAGAGCTTACCAAACTTTTTTGATTTTGGGTTGTGACGCCACTTGGACTCAGGGTTCGGCTGGCTAGTGGAGGCCGTCTGCTTCAACAGCTTGTTGGGCGGCAGCGTTATCGCGTCCGGTCGAAGTTAGTTTTGAAGGATGCTCTCGATGTAGCTCACCGCATCGGCGACCGAGATCGTGAAGACACCCGCCTTGCCCTGGTCGAATCCAGTCCGCCACTCGCGGTACCCTTCCTCAAAATCGGGGAGCTGCTCCGCTTTGCCAACCATCGCGGTGACGCTCTTGTCGATGGCACCCTCACTGAATGGCATATGAGCGATCCGATCCGAGATTCCGGTCAACGCATGCTTGCTGTGAACGCTTAGGCCAACCAAGCTGACGTGAACGATGACCCCAAGCTTGGGCGTCGATTCAACTCTCACCACTGTGAGAGTCGAGCCTTCTTCGCCCGGACGCGCCTTATATTTCCAGGTTTCCCCGACGTGATATTTTGCGGTCAAGATTTCAGTGAGCACTGGCGTCTCTTTCTTGTCGCGATGGCAGGCGAAGAGTGACGTGACACCAGCAGCGATGCAAACGACGCCGACGAATTTCACCACGACTCTCCACGCCTTCCACCGCTGCTGCGTCATCGGGGAGCAGAGTACTCTCGGCAATGTTCGACGACAACCAATCGGGTCACCCGTCCGCCCAACTCTATAATCACTCCAGAAGCCGCCATCTATTGCACCCATGGCGTCACAATCGCTCCGTACCGTCAGATTGTATTTTCTGCGCGGAGAAGTCCGACAAAACAAAATGGACACGCGGCGCTCCGCTCCAGCCCTTGCGCTAGAAAATATACGGTGTATATATAGCGACGAAATGGGCATGGACTCCTATGGACAATCTCGAGACTTGGCTTCCACTGATACGCAGCCCTGGCGGCGCAAGCGCTCTTTGCCGCCAGGGGCAAGACCTCGTGGACGACGCGGGCGGCCGCTTCCCGGTGCAGCAGGGCATTCCTCGTCTTGTGACCCCTGGGGCGTTACGCGGCGATGACGCGAGTTGGAATCGCTTCTTTGACTGGATTGCCCCGCTGTACGAGATCAATGAGCGCGTCGGGGTGCGCCTGCTCTGCGGCCTCGACTTGCGAGACGAGCAACGTCGCCTCGTGGAGTCCTTAGCTATTGCACCCGGCAGCTCGCTGCTCGAAGTTTGCACCGGGCCGGGCGTCTATCAACCTCTGCTTGCCAAGGCGGTTGGCCCTCGGGGACGCCTGGTAGCACTCGACCTGTCGTGGCGCATGGTGCGGCGTTGCGCCGAACGCACGCGTGAGCAGCTTCCCACACCGCTCGTGGTGCAAGGCAATGGCGCGGCGCTGCCGTTTGCCGATGGCTCGTTCGACTGTGTCTTCCACTTTGGAGGTATCAAGCTATTCACTTCACCGGAGCACGCGCTGACAGAATGCGCGCGTGTAATGCGACCCGGCGGTCTTCTGTTTCTCGGTGATGAAGGATTTGCACCGACCATACCGGCGCGGGGCTGGAGGCGACGCCTCCTGATGCGCGTGAATCCTTGCTTCCAACGTCCTCCACCGGAAATCCCGCAGGGTTTGACACTGAAGAAACAGGAGAACGTCTACGATGGCCTCGCCTTCCTCTGGACACTCGAACGTGTCGAGACTTTAAGGCGCACAAGCGTCCCCGCGGGCGGCCCACTCGTAATTCGCAACCCCTATCGCGCGAAAAGGTACTGAGGAGCGCGCTGGCTCTGCTCGACAAGAAGGGACTGACTGCGCTTTCGATGCGCCAGCTCGCACTGGCCATGGGCGTCACGCCAATGTCCCTGTACAATCACTTTGCGAGTAAAGAAGATCTCCTCGATGCGGTTCACGAAGCCGTTCTGCTGGACGCTCCGTTGCCGAGAATCGACGCGAAGACCCCGTGGAAGCAAACGGCGACCGAGATTGCACACACGCTGCGACGCTGTCTGCGTGCGCACCCTCATGCGCTTATGCTCTTTGCGACACGGCCGGCGCGTACGGAAGCGGTTCTCAAAGCCGTTGATCAATTCCTTGGCCAGCTCCTCGCCGCTGGCTTTTCTGCGCGCCAAGCCCTTTACCTTTTCGACGGCATCGGTATGTTCACGGTGGGTCACGCTTTTGCCGAGTTCGGCATCTCACCAGTGGCGGCGCCCGAGCGAGACGGGAGTGATCTGGCGTTACGGCAGAAGGCGCTTGCCCGCGCCGGGCTGGTCCATTTGTCGCGCGTGCTGGCGGCAACGCTGCCTCACGATTATACCGCCGAGTTCGAGTCAGGGCTGGGCGCCTTGTTAGACGGCTTCGAGCTTCAGCGGGCGGTTCCCGTAACGCGCCATCGGACCCGCGGCCAAAGCGGGACGTGAATCGCCCAGCCTGGGTCGGATCGTTTCGGGTCGCGACGTGACGTGACACCTGGGGATTTCCGAGGCCCTCGAGCACCCAAGCGACAGGTCCTTTCATGCCGTCGAGAGTCAACTCAGGGGCAAACGACAGGGCATGTCGTTCAGTCGAGACCCAACTCTGGCTCGAGCGACCAGTAACCTCGCAATTGGCAAACCCGACACTGGGGAAATGAACAGGTAATGCCACTGCATCGAGAGCCAACCCTGGGGAAAACACCGGGTCGCGCGCCCCGCTTGCCAGTGCACTCTCGAACGAGCGACACACAGTGTCATCCGCTCGAGGGTTAACTCTCGGAACAGTGACACATACCACCGTTTGGTCGCAAACCCACTCACAGCCCATCGAAGTGTGACTTCGCAGCCTCGCGAGAAAAGTCTACCCGAAGCGACTCGCACAGTCGCCCATGCGAAAGGCAACGCGGCACACCCGAGCAGTTGATCGCGCCATAAAAGCCGCCGCCAGCGAGCCACCCTCGACGATGACCTTCACTCGAAAACCGAAACCAGACGCAAACGACACGTGTGGTCACTCAATTCAGGATTGCATCGAAACCCCTGCCAGCCGATACTCCCCTCGCCGTGCGCGTGCCGGCAAAACATAAATAGCCAAACCAGGGGATGTATAGATGCGATCCTACAATGCACAAGACGTCATTGCCTTACCCACATTGAGCACAGCAGCGGCCGTTGCACTAGGCCAAGGATTACTCACCGCAGCCAAAGCACAAACCGCGCTACCAACGCTAATTGCCACCCGATTAGCCTCGCTCGAAACCGCACACGGCAAACTGCACCAGGCACTCAGCCAAAAACCACAAACACAACCCGACCCACAACGCGCACGCAACGCCGACCTCGCGGAAGACCAAGCCTGGAGCGCACTACATGATTGGCTCGTCGGATGGAGCAAACTCCAAAGCCCCGACGCCGACAAAGCCCGCAACATGTACGCAATCCTCTTCCCAACCCGACTCAAATTCACCCGCCTACCCTACAAACTCGAATGGGCCGAAGCCGACGCCCGACTCACCCGCATCACCCAAGAAGCCTTCGACACCGAAATCGAAAAACTCGGCGGCAAACCCATCCTCGACCAACTCCAAGCCGCCCACATCACATACGGCGAAACACTCGGAATAACTGCAGAAGGCCAAGACCCAAACACAAGCGGCCTCCGCGAGCCGCTGCAAGCATTCACGAAGAGCCTCCGCGCATACGTACTTGCAGTCGCAGCCCACGCCGATCCCGATGACACGGCGAGCATCGAATTGACGGACACGCTACTCGCACCATTGCAAAACTGGCAAAGCCATATCGCGGAGCCGGCTGTGCCGACGCCGCCTGCACCGCCCACTCCAGCGCCGACTCCGGCGGCTGGTAATGGGCAGACTGCCGTGTAACCGCCGGCGCCGGCGCCAACTCCTGCTCCTCGCAGTAGCTAGCCTGGCGCCGTGAATTGCAGGCTGTAGATGTCAATTGCAGACGGTCGGCCTTACTGGCTTTCCATGTCGTGACGGCACGCGTTGCTCGAGGTCACTCGGGTGGCGCGTGCCGGCGGGGCGGGACCGCGATGACGAACGGGTACACTCGATGGCGACCGGGTGTACTGGTCGAGCTTTGCTTTTGTTTTTGACGGCACGCGTTGCTTGAGGTCACTCGGATGACGCGTGCTGCGCGAGGCGGCGGGCTTGGCGGCGAGTGGGACTTGCCTGGCTACGAGATCAGGCTGCCGTCGGTCTCGGGGGCGTGAGTTGGACGGCGACGAGATACTGCCTGCTTTCAGGAGTTGGCATCTGCCCATCTGCAGCTCGCGTAACCCGCTTCTGCAGACTGCTTGGCACGGCGGCGAGTTGGATTCTCGGGAACAAACCTAACGTCTGGCGCGAGGAGCAGAGTTATCAGTTGGATGGACACGGGTGAACCAATCGCCATGCGTATTCGCCAGGCAAAGCGCGCTACGAGCGGTACCAGATTTAGCCAATTTGCCGCGTCTTCCAGGGTGAAGCAGAAGCACGGGGGATCAAAATGCTGCAAGTGATTGCGGAGCTCTCTGATCGCGGCAAAAGCCGCTTGTTCGTCTTTTGGTGCGTTGAGGTCACGTCCGGTGATCTTGTGTACCCATTGCAACTTATGAGACAGACGCAGACCATGCGGTGGCCCAAGCCGTTGTTCGTCGAAGCACCAGCCCGGAAGAGGATCATATTTGGCCTTGTAGTAGAGCTGATGCAATGTCACATCAATGAGTGATACGCATTCCGCAAACAATGATCGAAGATCCTGGAACCAATCCATTTCCATGAACTTGGAGCTGTTCTCGACGAGACGGCTTCTTAGCGTGTGTATCCGCGACTGAATGCTACGTTGTGGTGAACTGATGGCTGTTCCCTCGCGATCCAACTTAGGGGCCAGAGGAAATGTTTCCCCAAGCGTGGTCGGAAAGACGAACTTAAGGACCTCACCGTCGGCGTCAGCCAAGTGAAATTGAGGGGAGGCCACAATCTCGGGATCGAGCCAATCGCAACTCGGATCGAACAAGTCGAATCTCTTGAAGTCGAACTCCCCATCCTCCAGCGCAAGTTCGATGTCTTCCACACAGATAGGCTTCGAGTTCCATTCCTTCCGATTTGTGGCATCGCGCGAGGCCGAAAAACAGGGAATCCGCCTTCTTGAAATTTTGACGAGTCGTGTACGAGACAACAACGGCGCGACATTCAAGTAACGATTCATCAACGCCACCCCAATCTCGCGAACGATCCTCCGGCGTGGCTCTGGTGGGACGAACTGCAAGAACTGATGCGTTGTCATGCGTCTTTGACCAGAATAACGTCAACCGACGCAGAAAGGCTAGCCCGACCCTGAACATGCTCCCCATGGACCGCCGCCACGCCGGAGCTCGACGCGCAGCCACGTCTGACGCTGAGGACGGATCCAGCAGGAAAACCCTGACGGGTGCCAGCAAGTTGGGCGCCAGAGAGTGAATTTGCGCTCAGACCGAAACTCGCCTTCAGGCTTGCGAAAGACGCTCGAGAGCGGTTATCTAGACTACCATGGCCGGCACGGTGTCTTCCCACGAGCATGCGCATCAACTTGCTCTTCGAGTTCAGCAACTTTGCGCGTTGGAACAGATCTATAGGGAATTGCAAGCCTCACGCCAATCACCCTATAGTGTTTTTCAGCACTCTAAAGAGGGGGACTTGTCAGATGTGGTGATCTTCATGCTCTTGCTATCGATGCTGTACTCCGTGTTTGACACACAGGCAGGCGCCGTGAACCTAAAAGAGCTGAGGCCGTCGAGCGACGAATACGAAGCCGAGGTCTCAGCGGTACTTGAAAGGTGGAGGGGCGTCGAAGGACCAATACGCCGGATCCGACACAATTTTGCGTTCCACGGTTCTGCCACAAAAGACGGCACCGCTAATGCGCTCAAGGCATTACAAGAACTTGGCAACGATGGTGTCTCCAGTGCCTACCAGTTGATAGAGGATCTCCGGCAGCTTTACCCGTGGCTCGCGCTGGAAGCACTGGGCGGATTTGTCGTTCCAGCAGCATACTTGTCGAAATTTCGCGATGTTCTGGAGGCACGGCGATTTGCGCATGAGGCGGTGCTGGAAGTACGACGGAAGTGGAGTACCGATATACCGTCTGAGATTCTAGAGTCGGCCTTATCGCGGGCAGATGACGTAAATCGACAGTGGTCGTCTCTTCGCGATGGGCTTAGCGGTGAACCAAGGCCTGGAAATCTGGAGGCATTTCTGAATGTGTGGACGTTGCACATTGAGGAGCTTCGAAAGACCGCCGAATCCTTTGAGAACTTTCAACGCACCATGCAATCTGCAAAGGAGACGGCTCGAACCAGTGCAGGTACGGCGGGCGGCGGCTCTCATGTGTGGCTGCGTCTCTCGCTTACTTCACTCTTGAATTCCCTGAAGTTGTGGAAACCTATCGTCAAGCCTCAAGCGCGCTACGCAAAAGCATTCGCAGACGTCGAGGAGAGCGTTACTTGCTTCATGGAACAGCTGGATAGCGCGCCCACAGAGGAGGGTGCGAATCAGGCTGACGTAGTCGGTGCGCAAGGACCGGCGGGTTCCTGAATCCTGGGTATTGGCATGTCTGCCCGGCGGCTTTGGTTTCAGCTGCGGCCGCATCGGTCTCGCCAACAAGATCATGTTGGCACAACCAGCGCCAGCCGCATAATAGAAGCGCAGCGTCGGCTGGCGCTGAGCGCGGATATAGCAGAAAACAAAGCCGCCAGCTGCAAACCAGAGCTGGACAGCAAATTGCGTCACGTCGTAACCGTGACATCCCATTGCACGTATATAGCGATCGGATCGAGCACGATCTCCCGTTCCATTCGGCCAGTAAACTGGCTCTCCATGCCTGACAAGTAACCGATCATCGCGGCCATGGCAGCTCGCAAGGTTTCGGATCCGTCGCTTGGCGCTTCTGCCGTAGGACCGCCTGCCTGCGTGGGCACGCCCACCATCACCAATGACCTGTCGGTGAGACGTGAATACTTCTGTAGCAAAAGATCCTCGGATTCCCGTAACGCTTGTCGATTCAATACGGCAGTGAACAACAGGGCCTCGCTGTTGCAGCTAAAGGGGATTTGGACATGAAATTGGTCGCCGTAGCCGTACTTAAGCAAGTAAGTCAGTTGCTTTAGAAACTCATCGTCTTGGCGGATGCCCATTGTCTCGGCAAGCGCTTTCGGCGTAATTCGTTGGAGTGCCTGCTTACCTCGTTCCCTCTTGTTTCTGTCCGTTGTAGTCGCTAGTGCTTGGTTCACTTCTGCCTTCGCTTGAACGACAGCGGCATTTTGGGTCACATAGGCGAGCGCTTCCGCCATAGGGTTAAACTTCTCCATTGTCCTATGGATACTGGGAGCGTCCGCAAAGATTCCTGGACCAGATACCCTGATGAACTTCGGCTGTTGGAAGTCAGTGAGGCACGCATCGGGTCCAACGTCCACAAGTGCCGACGATGCCTTCAACTGATTCTCAAAAAGGTCGTAGGCATAGTCGTGAAGGAATTTTTTCTCTGCAACGGTTGAGCCCTCTGATGCAATCTCAGCTACGATGCGTGCAGTTTCCTTCTGATCGCTCGCCTCATCGCGGTGGTCGCGGGAGCGCTCAGAAATCTTTACAACGTGGTCAACAAGCCCACGAAACAGCTGAGACGAGAAAGAGTAGAGCTTGTATTCGTCTAGGTATAGAAAGAGTCGCATTTCCAGATCAACCCTCCACAAGTTGCAGAACTGAGTCATTGTTCACGGCGACCCGAAGTGGTCGAGCGCTTCGGGCGACAGCCTGGGAAATCAGGCGACGAGTCGTACCAAATGGTAGGTGCAGTGTTTCGTCCACATCGTGAGCTGAACGAGGGCGGGTCAGAACGTCCAATAGATTGCGTTCAAGCCAGGCCAACAGAATGTCAACGGCCTCCGTATCTGAGACCTCTTCGACCGAAATAGCCGAAGCTGGCGACCGAGCCTGGCTTGACGTTTCCAGAGGTTTCAGAAGTTTCCGCATGGCGTTGCATGCGGGGCCCACGGATGCTCTCAAGTTTCCGTCCGAACGTTGCGGAACAAATGTTAATGGCGTAATGCCGAGAAGGTCGCTCGGTAAATGAAGGTCCGAATCCCTCGGTATTAGAAAGAATACCTGTTCGAGTCCAATTGCACCAATGAAAAGGCCGAGTTCAAACACAACGTTGTCGCGAGCCACGTTCAAGTCAGACTTGCGAATGCGAGCCACGTCGTCCGGCGTAAAGACGAATACCGCGGCGTGTGATTGCCGTGTTGCGGCTAGCAAGGACTGCATCGTTGTACCCGACGGTTCGAAGATACCTTGCGTCCACACGGTAACTTCTGCGTCGTATTCAAGTTCCTCCTGAACTGCATACGCAACAGCGAGGCTCTCGGTCGATGACCCTACGAATAGTCTTGGGAGCGTTTTCATGTGAGTGGTGGATTGGCTTATTTGTCCAACGGCTGCGCCAAACATTTCAGGCGCTTGGCAGCTGCAAACCGGAGTTGTGCAGCCCTAGTCGGCAATATCCTCGACGTCTTTCTCGTTGATAAGAATTGCGTTCCCCATGAATTTTATCAGGAGTTTCTCGAGTGATTTCGCAAGTTGAGAAGCGTCGCTGCTGGGCATTCGTGACGCTAGTGCGTAGCTGAACGAATGGGCGACCCGTCGATCGGACGTCCATCGAAGTTCGTTGTGCTTTCGCAAGCGTGCGCGAATCCCGCCCGCACCCTTGTGCGCCACGCCTATATACGCAGGCCGTCCGAGCCGGTCATGAATAATGTAAACACCTGGCTCGTCGGGGACTTGTTCAATTTCTTCATTGGTCCAGGCGAGACCGATATAGTACCAAGGATCCTGATCGGTATCGGCACCTACGGAAGGCGAATCACCTACTCGCAACGCTTTTTCGATACGCTGCCGTGTGCGTTGCTGGGGCTTCTCCGTTCTGCCTTCCAAGAGGTATAGAATAGTATTAATATGGACACCCGATTTCTCGGCAAGCTCAACGGCGTTAGTTTCCTGTCTCTCAAGCTCCGCTCGGAGCCAATCCGCGTATGCCGTGTCTTCGGTACGTGTGTCCTCGGCCACACCCGTTCCGTCTCCCTGTTCCTTCTTGCTTTGGGTGAGGTCTTTCTCGAGTCTTCGAAGGGCACTAAGATACTTCGAACTCACGCTTCCCGTTCGCAGCCAGTTGCTCACGGTTGCTTGACTTACGCTGAGCGCCTCGGCAATGCGTGACTGAGGCCATTGTGTGTATATTTTTCTTAGAGACTCAAGCGCATTAGCCTCGTCCTCTGACTCGTCATCATCTTCTTCAGTACTTTGATCTCGTGCTCGGCGCCGCTTCGAACCGTTCTCGCTTGATTCTATCCAGTTCAATACTATCGCGCGTTGCTCACCCCGCGGCTCACTAACGCGATTCTCCCAGTTCGAGATTGTCGGACTTGAAACATCGAGCTTGTCAGCGAGTTCGGTTTGGGTCAGTCCTGCGCGTTCTCGAGCTTCTTGAAGTCTTGTGTGGAACCACTTTGGCATGGCTGTGCGCGCTCCTAGAAGCTAAAGAGTATATCAGAGTGGCATGGAATGGAGCTGTAGTTTTTCAATAAGCTAACAATTCACCTGCAGAAACCGCTATCTATTCATAATCTCGAACCGCATATTTCCAGCTCTGCCCTCGCTGAAGCTTCTGCTCAACGCAGCTTTGTTCCCGGCAAATACCCAGCAACCAGCCTACCGCTGGAAGTGCTGAAAATTGCGACAATGTCGCGTTCTGCGCGGGTGACGAAAGGCATCAGGCGTCCCGTCATTGCGACCTTACGAGAGTGCAAAAAGGCCGCGTGGCAGGCGCGCCCGCGCTAGCGTGCCTACAGTGCACTGCGGATTGCCTCAACCGCCAACGGCAACTGCCGACGAACGAGTTCAGCATCCAACCGCAACACCCGATACCCGAGCCGCTCAAGCACCCGAGTGCGCCGAGCATCAGCGGCCATGCGCTGACGATGGTAGCCACCGTCCACTTCCACGACCAATTTCACAGCGGGTGCGAGGAAGTCTACCACAAACCGGTCAACTGGAACTTGACGACGAAAGGCAACTCCGAGCCGCTTGCCTGCAAGACAGCGCCACAACGCGAGTTCCGTGTCAGTGCCATTGAACCGCATAAACCGAGCGCGCTCAGCAAGCAGCGCCTGAAACTTGAGTTGTTGACGAGACCGTGTACGCATAAAGACCTCCAGTGCCCGGCAAATCAGCTGGGCTTCGCGACCCCTGGCGCAAGATTCGTGACGCGCGCAAGTCGGCAACGACGAACACTATCGGCGGGCGGCGCGAATCTTGCGCCGCCAAGCGGAGACCAGCTGATTTGCCGGGCCTCGAGTATTGAGCGAACCCAGTGGACAGGTGCCAAGATGCGAGTGCGACACAACGCGAGAGACGATCGAACGTCATGGCTTACGTGTCGGCAGCGACAGCCAACAACGCAACAGTTGGCGACACGCCAATCGCACCACGACGCTGCTCGGCGTTGGGTCCCCCATCTGCGCGGAACGGAGCCCGCAGGGCGGAGCGAGCACAGATTTGGCGGGCCCCGCGGGCGCGCAGCAAAGCGAGCACCCGCGGCCTCACAATCAACTCAACCCACGGGGGCACCAAAAGCGTTGCTCGGGGTGACTCGGGTGACGCGTGCCCGGCGTGTGCCGGCGGGTGCAATTGCGTCGCCGTGAGTTGCAGACGGTCGGCTTTTGCTGTGGTTTCAACTGCAAGCGCACCACGGCAATGCGCTTCAGGTCAAGACCAAACATTTCAGGCGTTTGACAGCTGCAAACCAGATGGACGGCGCTTTTCCTTGCATATTCATCTATTGTGCTCGTCTTCCTTGGCCGGAAAGAACTTGGTACTGGTTGCATTGCAGAACTCATCAAATGCCTTTCGCATAGCGAGAATCCGCTCTGGCCTTTCTGGCTGCGAGGTCATCCGCATAAGGAACCAATCACGCAGCGGCGGCCCGAGCCCGTTCGAATTGGCCAACTCACCGAATCCAGGTGAGGAAAGATAGGAACGCAGATCAACGAAAAGGCTACGCGCGACTTTGGGATAACTAGTAAGAGTCGCCAACTCCTCTGAGTCAACGATATGCCACAGTTTCAGTCGATCTCTATTTTTGCGGTACCAGACTAACTCCTCGGGACGAAGTTTCTCGAATACACCGTCTTCCAGAGGACGACGAAACTCCTTTGCGTGGAATACGCTTGGCATGGCAGGGACGACACCGAGAAGTATGATTGTAGTTGCCCTTCGGAGTGCATTCCTCATGCCCAAGGCATTGGGTTCAATTTTGTCGTCCGGAAGTGTCTCAAGGCGGAAGAGGTATCGAAGACTTTTCCAGATTAGTTCCGCGAGCGGCCCCTTCGCGTCGTTCAGAAAGTCATCGTGATCGAACCCATAGAATGCGCCGGGAGAAAGGCGCTTTAGCTTTGCTTGTATCAGGATGGCATAGTCGGGGTTGGTGGAATTCAGAATGACGAAGTCCGGGCTCAAGTCACTGCTCTTATGGAGATACCTATGCTCCCCGATTAGTTGTTCGTCCGTCGATTTGCATTGCGTGAGTAGAAACTCCAGAAACGTCTCAAAGCGTCTTCCCATTTCCGCGGTGAACTTGTTTGTGTACGGTTTTGTAGAACCTCCCGCTTCGGCGTCGGCACGCGCAAGGACGGTAGCCTGAAGGAACGCTCCCGTGGTTGCGGCTAGACGGACAAACGGGTGTGGGGCGGAGAGATAAGCGCCATTCCCGACCGCTATGAAGGGCGTGCGAGTAAAGAATGCTTGAACCATTCCGTCGGATGCGTACTTCTCAAGCTCTGTCTCAATGCGCTTGCAAACCTCAGTCGCAGGACACGCTAATTTGGCCAAGACGCGTCGGGCCAGCGCCCGCAGGGTCTCGGCGTTGCTGGTCGTCTGGAACCAGTCGCTGGGGGATAGTAGACAGCCTTTCAGCGCGATCGCGTAGCACCCAAAGACTATCTCGATGTATTCCAGTGCGGAGCATCCAAAGGACTGCTGAAAGAGCGGGTCGCAGAAGCCATCCCCGGGAGCATTTGACACGAAGTCATGAATCCCAAGGAGGTGAAGCGTCAGGCCGAACTGGTATGTGACGTCCCTCTGTAGGCTTTGCCTTGTGCAAAGAGTGCGGAGAACCGCGTGCGCGCGCTCTCTTTTGAGTGTTGCGTCGTCGCGCGCGTTGAGACGTGCGTGCGAGGTAAGGCCGCCTGCTGTCGTTAGGATGGTGCGCCGGAGAGATATGGTTAAGGTGGGGTAGCTATTTTGGTAAACCGGAGGCGACGTCACATGGCATAGGGCAGCAAGACCTGCGGCACCGACCTGCCACACGGAGTAGAGAGTGCCGTCGTCATCGTGGAATCCGATGCCCGAGACAGCCTCGGTTCGGATATTTGATTCGTGAATAAGTAGAAGTGCCAACTCGGGGTAAGGACGCGCGACTCTAGCCAATTCGTTGACCAGTTGGTCAAATGTGATCATCGGGCCCGCGGCGGTTATGCCTACGGGAACGAGGTTGCGACGTGCGGGGGCATTGGGTTGAAGTGCGCTACCGTTGGGGTGACATCTCTTGCGCTTGAGCCCACTTCCACAAGGGCAAGGTAAGTTGCGACTGCGGTTTGATTTCTTGCCCATGGTGAGCGGAGTGACCTTTCGTTTTCAACCATGCGGCTTGACGCTAAGACGTCCGTCCAACACCGCTTATGTTGAGCTAAACATAAGCGGTCCTGGGTGATCGTCTCCACATTTCAACCGTCACCAGCCGCCGCCTCTTCAGGATCGTCTGGTGCTATTGTGAACACGAATTCCACCGCAACGCGTTCGTGCTCGTCCAACGACTGGCGCAACGCCTCCCATACCCGGCGCTGCCGCTCGGCCTCGTTGACGCCGCTAAAGGAACTCGAAACAACAGTGGCGAAGACCGAGTTCGGCGCACCGTGAACCTGAATCTTAGGCTGATCCAGATTGAGGCTTTGGATTGCGTGTTGCACCTTCTCGCTGAGCGTCGTCATAGAATTCATTCCTTGGCTAGGCAGAAGCCAGAGCATTGAGGATCCTAGTCCCTACACCGGTGATTGTTTGGATCCAGGTCTCGGCAGTGGACTTTGGAAGGTGCTGAGTCATCGGCACGCCTCTCCCTCTTTTGGGATCCGGATTCTTATCCGCTCGATGCACGATGAGGTGCCGGCGCTTGATAATGGACTCCAGGGTTGCCTGGTCTGGATCAAGCACCCCAGGATCGATACCGATGCGCTCGAGCGCAGCTGCGACCTCAGCAACGCTATTGTAGTTTGAGCGCTGAAGACTTGTGATCACCGCGAGCTGAATCAGGTCGTCGATGGATTGGCCCTTAAACGCGTGAAGATCGCCTAATGTGAACTTCTGTTTGGTCTTGTCGGTCCCGTCGGGGAAACCGATGCCGTCGAGGATATCGCGTCCGCGCGTCGCTAATAGTTGTTCGGAGCTGCTTCGAAGGACGTCTTCGAGCGACGCATGGAGAAGAACGGTGGCCGAGCGGAGCACGTTGAACTTGCATGGTCGATGGTCTTCCCGCGCCCTGACTTCCGAGCTGATCGTAGGCAGCGACGAGGTTCTTTACGCGTGCGATGTTTACCTCAAAGTTTCGCGTAATAGGATCAATCTTGGCCTGTTCCATGGTATCGCCCGCGGATGCGGATCATATAGCCTTTTGGGGCCGATGGCGCCACCCAGCTCGGGCGCGACGTCTTGCTTCACCCAACTCGGCTGCGAGTTGCCCGCCGAGGAATAATGGCAGGTCCTGGATTTCTTCGGGTTCACGGCGCGCCGTGCGCGGAAAGTGCCTAGATCCGTGACACGCGCAGGCCGTCACACTCCGGAACGCGTGGCGCGTGGCGCGGAGCGTGCGCGGCTCAGCGGAGCCCAGCTGATTTGCCGGGACTCGAGCATCGAGCGAGCACAGTTGACGCGCTAAGATTCAAGCGCGACACCGTGCGAGACGAGCATCGAGCACACAGACGATAGTTTGCATGCAGGCTACGGCAGACCAAACGCGTCAGTTGGCGACAAGGTAATGCACCTCGAAGCCACCCGGTACCGGGTCCCCCATGCGCGCACAGCGGAGCCTTGCGGAGCGAGCACGCATTTGGCGGGCCCCGCGGGCGCGGAGCAAAGCGAGCACCCGCGGACTCTCACTCGACTCAACCCACGGGGGCACCAAAAGTGCATACGTACTTGCAGTCGCGGCACATGCGGATCCCGACGATTCAGCGAGCATCGAATTGACAGATACGCTCCTCGCACCATTGCAAACCTGGCAAGGCCATATCGCCGAACCTGCGGCGCCGACGCCACCGGTGCCCGTGCCGACGCCACCTGTGCCGCCCACTCCAGCGCCGACTCCGGCGGCTGGTAATGGGCAGGCTGCGGTGGAGCCCGTGCACTGAAAGGCGCTATTGTGTCGCGTTCAAATTGAGCGGAATCCGCAGCATGCCGGCAGCTGCAATCGGGCTCGCCGTCAATTGCCATGAATTGTAGCCGGTCGGCCTTTCTGCCTTTCCATGTCGTTACGGCACGCGTTGCTTGAGGTGACTCGGGTGGCGCGTGCCCGGCGGGTGCAATTTACCTGCGGGCTGGTTTACGGCCCGTCCGCGGTAATGGCTTGTTTGGCATGCGAGCCCGGCTGCCGACAGGACCCAGGCGGGCCACACCAGTCTGGTACTCGCACATCAACCGGTCGAGGGCGCCCTTTACGTCTTCATGAAACTTCGATGGCCACCTTCGACCCTTTACGTGCGAGGTGTCTATCGAGAGCTCCGACCACAACCGGTGTTGGCACGCTTCTTGGGTTGCATGCTCAAGGTATTCCTCGAAGCTTTTCGGCACTTGTGCATCTTCGAGAAGGTAGAGCTTTGTCCGCACCAATGCGCCAATCTGCTCGTGCAGGGGGGTGAAGTATTCCTTCCAGAAGAACTCTTTGATACGATGTTCGTCGTCGCTTGAATAATGGCCCGCTTTGAACACGTTTTCGCGAACTTGCCAGACGATGAAGATTTGCTCGATCAGGCTCAAGAGCGGTCCATATAGCTCCTCGATCTGCCGCGCTCTCAATTTCAGGGCTATGTCTAACCTGCGGGTCCGGTCTTCCCGCGACTTCGCGTAAACGTAGGTCGCATACCAGCCGATGACGGTTACGGTGCCTGTGACGAGGACTGGTGTGAGATCAGTCATTGAAGTTCATTTCATCTCCCGAACGTATCAGGTTTCGGCTGCGAAAGCCGAGCGGAGTGAGGTTTCGTCAGCTGCAAACCGGAGTTGGGCGGCTCCGGCAACCCAGGTTGCCTTCGAATCGTCTATCGGAAGCGCTCCCGAGACGCCGCACAAAATCCTTGTGCGCCAATTCGTCGTGGAGCTTCGCGGTCTGCGGAAATCCTACTCGGAATGCACAAGTCTGTAGCTTTCGAGGAAAACGCGAGCCTTTGCGACGGTGTCAGTCGTCGGCTTGCGAATCACGAAGAACTCTCGGTCCTCCCATTCAACCGGCACGCCGACCGCTTCCGTGAGCTGCCAGTGAAAATCTGCAAAGGCTTGTTCATTGCCCTCGGCAAAGACGGCGGCATAAATTCGAAGACGATCCGGACCGTGCCATCACGTAGCACCCGAATATGTGGGTCTCCCTTCGGATCGAAGCCCGACACACGAATCTCCTGAACAATTGACGGTTGGGTCATGCAGGCGTGGCTCTCTTGTGTTCTGTCTCGGTCGTCGGTCCGCCTAACTCTATATTCACCTGCAGAAGCCGCCGTCCATACCTCTTATCAAATCGCACATTTCCCGGCTCCGCCCTGCAGCCTCGGGGCGGCCCCGCGCTAGGGGTTAGACAGTTCGCCCTTGCGTCCGCAAGTCGGAGATATTGCCCCCAATCGGCCACAATAATCAAGAGGTGTTGAACATCTTCACTGAAGCTTCTGCTGTAGGCAGCCTGTTCCCAGGCAAAATACCCGGCATCCAACCTACTACTGGAAGTGCGGAAAATGGCGGCAATGTCGCGTTCGGCACAGGCGACGTAAGGCATTAGGCGTCCCTTCATTTCGGCCTTACGAGAGTCTAAAAAGACCGCGGGGTAGGTGCGCCCGCGCCAGCGTGCCTACAGCGCATTACGAATTACCTCAACCGCCAGCGGCAACTGCCGACGAACGAGTTCAGCATCCAAGCGCAACACCCGGTACCCGAGCCGCTCAAGCACCCGAGTGCGCCGGGCGTCAGCGACCACGCGCTGCGAATGGTAACCGCCGTCCACTTCCACGACCAATTTCACGGCGGGTGCGAGGAAGTCTACCACAAACCGGTCAACGACCACCTGACGGCGGAACGCAACGCCAAGCCGCTTGCCAGCAAGACAGCGCCACAACGCGCGCTCCGTGTCAGTACCATTGAAGCGCATAAACCGAGCGCGCTCAGCAATCAGCGCCTGAAACTTGAGCTGTTGACGAGACTGTGTACGCATAAAGACCTCCGGCGCCCGGCAAATCAGCTGGGCTTCGCGACCCCTGGCGCAAGATTCGTGACGCGCGCGAGTCGGCAACAACGAGTACCATCGGCGCGCGGCGCGAATGTTGCGCCGCCAAGCGGAGACCAGCTCGATTTGCCGGGACTCGAGTATCGAGCGAGCGCAGTCGATAGGTGCCAAGATGCGAGTGCGACACAACGCGAGAGACGATCGAACGCCATGGCTTACGTGTCAGCAGCGACAGCCAACAACGCAACAGTTGGCAACACGCCAATCGCACCACGCCGCTGCACGGCGTTGGGTCCCCCGTCTGCGCGGAACGGAGCCCGCAGGGCGGAGCGAGCACAGATTTGGCGGGCCCCGCGGGCGCGGAGCAAAGCGAGCACCCGCGGACTCACACTCGACTCAACCCACGGGGGCACCAAAAGCAACCGCAACACCCGGTACCCGAGCCGCTCAAGCACCCGAGTGCGCCGGGCGTCAGCGACCACGCGCTGGCGATGGTAGCCACCGTCAACTTCCACGACCAATTTCACAGCGGGCGCGAGGAAGTCTATCGAAGATTTTGTTATGCGTCTTTGATGTGTTTGGGAGGAAGATTGACGACGAGGTGCGCGTGCTCGGCCTGCCTTGCTTGCAGATCGGCGACGATCGCCGCCAAGTCGTAGTTGAAAGATTTAGCGTAGGCGTCTCGGATGGCCCGCACTTCCTCGACTATCGGATCGGCTGTGGCCGTCGCAGTCATCCCAGCAGCTCCTCCGGTGTGCAAATCGTTGGGGGTTCCAGGCGGAATGTCCGACATAGAGCTTCCAGTCTAGCACGGATCACGGCGTTTGCGATGTGCGAGCAGTTCCAGGTGACCAGGAAATCCATGCCGTGGATTGCCGCCGCAGCCACATGGACCGCATCAACCTCGGCCTTTTCTGGGAGTGCTCCCATTTGTACGAAATGAGCTGCAAGCTCCAATACTTGCTGATTGACGGCCAGCACTGGAATGCCCGCCAGCGCCGCTACGCGCCGCCCTGCCGCGCCTGGATCCCCAGACGCGGCTTCGGCAAGCACGGCTTCGGAAATGTGGAGTGCGAATCTGTCCCGCGCGGCCCACCACGCCTGCGTGATCTGCTGGTGTGCGGCAGCCAACACATTGCGGCTAGGCAGTGAGGTCAGGTAGCTTATGACGCTTGTTTCAACGTAGACCTTAGGTCCCATCGGTTCCTGGGTTGTTCAGCTTCGAGAGGATTGCCCAGTTTGCGATGCGAGGCAAGTTGGCTTCTGCCAGCAGCACTTCGATCGACACGCGACGGCCGGAACTCAAACTTGGAATCGAAGCTTTAATTCTCAGCCCGCCGAACTTTCACTTCGCTCAGACCAGTGTATCCCAAAACACACGATAAATCCTGTTCTGCCCTCCCTGATAGTGACCGCTTAGGCACGTGGCGGTGGGCGCCTCGAGTGGGCGCACTCATCGGTCCGGCGCATCGTCAGGACCTGGACTGCGTCCAATTCATGGCGCGCCGCGCGGGGAAGGTGCCAATCAGGCGATGCGTTCCGAGATCCGCCCACCAGATCTCGCCCCGTCTCATCCGGCATCCTCGTGATCAAGCATCGCGCCAGAATCGTCCAGTCCAGCACTTGCCAATTCAACGTCCTCAGCGTCACTAGCGGCGAGGCGCTTGAGATCCCACCTAGAAGGATCCGAATGCCGAACCACTATAAGACCCACACGCTCACCGGGCCGGAGATTCAACGGCTTTGCTCGTCGCAGTAGGCCATTTTCGTAGAGTGCTTCAACGGGACGCATAACCGTAGTCTAGCACACAGCACCCCTGGAACAACACGCCCTGCCGCAACGCGGCGGTGGTTATCCCGCACGCGCGCAGCAAGTTGCGCGCGCCGCTCGGGAACACTCGAAAGAGAGCGAGACTAACCGGGACGCCTTGATGAGCAGCGCAACTTGTGAGCACGTGCTTGGGGGTCCCGCGGGCGCGGAGCAAAGCGAGCACCCGCGGCCTCTCACTCGACTCAACCCGCGGGGGCAGCAACGCAGCAAGCAGCGCCTGAAACTTGAGCTGTTGACGAGACTGTGTACGCATGAAGACCTCCGGCGCCCGGCAAATCAGCTGGGCTTCGCGACCCCTTCGCGAGAAGGGATGAGTTGGGACCTACGGAGCCCGCAGCATCAATGCCAACGGTGAGCCAAGACATGCAGAAGGCTTCGGGTACGACGCCTGTCACGCCTTTTGCCTCTCGAGTTCGGGAATGCGACTCGACCGCGAAAAGTCGCGCCAGGCGCCGGTCGAAGGCAGCTGAAAAGGTGACTGCTTCCTCGGAGATAGCGGAAGCTACGGACGCTGCCACGCGCTCAGTTGGCGCAATCGAACCGGCAGCCAGAGAGGAAGCAGCCATGCGAATTGTAGCGCTCGACTTGGGCAAAAGAAAGATCTCCTATTGCGAAGTAAAGGACGGCCAAGTTTTTCGACGACTAACGGTTTCGTGCATCGAGACCCTCGAGACAGAACTTGGAGTGGACCAAGCGTCGGCAGTGGTTGCCATCGAGGCGTGCCGCGAAGCTTGGCACGTGCACGATTTGCTTACATCGTGGGGCAATAAAGTCATTGTGGTTGACACGACGCGAGTACGGCGTTTGGGTGTTGGGCAACACGGGCGCAAAACCGACAGGGTTGACGCAGAGGTACTTGCGTTTGCTCTCGAACGTGGAGGCATCCCGATGGCTCACGTACTGTCGCCAGCACGACGCGAACTGCGTCGCTGGCTCGGGGTGCGACGCGGACTGGTGGAAACTCGCGCACAATTGATCACTACCGCGCGCGGGATCTGTCGCGAGCTCGGTCAGCCGTTACAGGGCTGCGTGGTCAAGCAGTTTCTTGCACATGTGCGCAGAACGACTCTGTCACCGGAAGCGTCTGCCGTGCTCACTCCGCTCTTGAAGACCATCGAGACTGTCAGCGCGGAATGCGACGTAGCGGAGCGTCAGCTTGCGGCGCTTGCAGCCCAAGAACCAGTCATTCAGCTTCTTGCTACGGTACCCGGCGTGGCGACAATCGTTGCGTCCGCATTCGTTTCAGTCATTGACGATGCCGGTCGATTTCGAGCACGCTCATCAAGTTGAATCATATTTGGGGCTCGTTCCGGGTGAAAACAGTTCAGGTGGTAAGCGCCGCGTGGGCGCCATCACAAAGCAAGGGAACCGCTACGTGCGCTCACTTCTTGTCGAATCGGCGTGGACAATACTTCGCCAAACTCCAGCCAATGACCCGCTAAGGCAATGGGGTCAAGCGGTCGTAAAACGTTGTGGTAGCCGCATCGCTGTGGTTGCGTTGGCGCGTCGGTTGGTTGGAATACTTTGGGCGATGTGGCGTTACGATACCTTCTACGATCCGAGAATCCTGGCACAAGCGGGTGAGCGAGAGGCGAAGCACACCGCGCAGTCGCCTGATGAACGCGCCCAAGCACTCCGACGTGCATCCAAAAAACAACGAGTCCTCAAGCACGTGGAGGCCGCTATGTAATTTTCACCGCTCCTGGCGCATGCAGCGCGCACTAAATCTGGAGCGGCCAAGCTGGTCGGTGGTTGAGCGCGAGGATCCTGCTGATAGCGAGGCGAAATGCCTCGCACAATCCGCTGGCGTAAATGCGCCACCACCTTCCTCATCGAACCCCCAAATGCAGACAGTCTCTCTGCCAAGAAACGAGGCTGGAAACTGCGAATAGTCAAATGAAAGCCAGCTCGCTCCAATAGAACGCGCAAAACTGCGCACAGCCAACCAATCATCATTGCCAGCCTAGCGACTCAAATCGGCAAGTTGCCAGAGGATTGATCTATGCCTCGCTCAAGACAAACCAACTCACTGACAAGAATCAAAGCATCAATCGGAAAAGAAAAGGCATCCAAGCCCTTGACGTCCGTCCCAACTCATAGTCAGGATCCGTGACACGCGCAAGCCGTCTCAGTCCGGAACGCATGGCGCGTGGCGCGGAGCGTGCGCGGCTCAGCGGAGCCCAGCTGATTTGCCGGGACTCGAGTATCGAGCGAACGCAGTTGACAGGTGCCAAGATGCGACTGCGACACAACGCGAGAGACGATCGAACGCCATGGCTTACGTGTCAGCAGCGACAGCCAACAACGCAACAGTTGGCAACACGCCAATCGCACCACGCCGCTGCACGGCGTTGGGTCCCCCGTCTGCGCGGAACAGAGCCCGCAGGGCGCAGTGAGCACAGATTTGGCGGGCCCCGCGGGCGCGGAGCAAAGCGAGCACCCGCGGACTCACACTCGACTCAACCCACGGGGGCACCAAAAGGCGCGCGTTGCTCGGGGTGATTCGGGCAGCGCGTGCCCGGCGGGTGCCGGCCGGGTGCAATCGCGGGGTGACATAACGGATTGGCGTTCAGCGGCGGGGCGTCTTGCGGCCCGTCCGCTGCAACGCTTTGTCGTTTGGCCCACTCTCAACGTTCGCAGTCTCGACACCAACTATGGTGAGCCGCTTGTCGCCGAACGCTGCGACAAGCTCAAGCTTGCCGCCAAGTGCTGCCACGTAGCGCTGAAGTGTGGCAACTTGACAATCGTCAAATTCACGACGAGTCTCGAGTCGCGAGATGTCGGCCTGATTCATTTGTGAGTCATGAGCCACCGCCACCTGGGTCTTCCCTGTCGCCTCACGGATTGTGCGCAGTGTAAGGCGTACCCCACGCGCCGCCCTTAGACCTCGTCCGAGAACCCGAACGGGTTCTGCTTCTGGCAAAGCGCTACGTTGTGTCGATTGTTTCATGGATGACCTCCAGTTTCATAGACTTCACGTTCTCCCTGTTCGGCTTGTCGAGCGCTGATGATGCGATCTCTGCGGCCCCGCTCAATATGTACGACATACAAGACTCGCTCTCGCAATGACATCCCAAGAACCACCATCCGATTTGTGCCCGAGCCGTCATCGAGATAGACCGCAAAGGGGTCGGCAAAGACGGTTGCTGCCTCTGCAAACGTTACGCCATGCTTCTCGACATTGGATAGCGCCTTGCGTCGTCCCATTCAAAGTCGCCGTCGATGACTGTAGGCATGGCGCCAATCAGTATGGGCTATGACCCATAAATGTCAAGACGCCCCAATCTACCCATCAGGTGACCTGTTTACAGCCCTAAGACGGCGTGTCGGAATGTTGAGTAAACGCGCCAATCGGACCCCAACGCTGCACGGCGTTGGGTCCCCCATCTGCGGAACGGAGCCCGCAGGGCGGAGCGAGCACAGATTTGGCGGGCCCCGCGGGCGCGGAGCAAAGCGAGCACCCGCGGCCGTAAATCGAGGCAAAACACTGGGGGCACCCCAAAACAAAACTCGCCGCCACATCTCTTAGCGCGCGCTCAGGGCACACTCTCGACACTCGTATCGATCGGATCGGCCGGCGGCATCATCATTTGGGGTCCGCTGTACGCGTCTCAGGGCGCGAGCGTGGTATTCAATGCTGCGGTTGTGCTGGCGGGGGTTGCGGTCGTGTTATCGCTGGTGCCGATATTGAACACGCTGCTGGTGCGTTCGGATGCGAATGCGTGATGGTGGACACCAGTGCGCCATGGCGGCGGGTTCTGGTTGTTTTAGTAATTGGTAAAATGAGCGCTGCTACGCGACTTTGCCTGTCAGAAAGTAGTGTGCAGTCTTGATTACCGGGTGAATCTAAAGATTTGCCGAGTTTGGATTTTGGGTCGTGACGGCACGCGGACTAAATTTACGCGCGGCGAAAAAGCGGCCGGTGACAGGTGGGTATGAATCTTACCTCCCGAGTCGTCACGGCTTGAGTCTTCACACCCTACCGAAAGAAACCGGAACATTATGATCAACGCATCAACTCACGGGAATTAGAAGTAACCTTTGTTGGAGGTAAACGTGCGTACAAATCTACTGCAGACTTTTACTCTTGGTGTTGCGTTTGGAATGGTTGGTTGCAGCGGATCGGACGTTCTCGTTCCGCCCGGAGGTGACGCTAGCGTCGGAGGGGCCAGCACTTCTGGCGCCGGAGGTACGGAAGCTGGCGGCAATACTAGCGCTTCAATTGGCGGGATTTCCGCAACCGGAGGGGCTCCTGCCAACACTGCGGTGGGCGGAGCCGCGACCGGAGGCAACAAGGCGACCGGCGGGGCCGCGACCGGCGGTGCGGCAATGGGCGTGGGCGGAGCCGCGACCGGAGGCAACAAGGCGACCGGCGGGGCCTCGACCGGCGGTGCGGCAATGGGCGTGGGCGGAGCCGCGACCGGAGGCAACAAGGCGACCGGCGGGGCCGCGACCGGCGGAGCAGCAATGGGCGTGGGCGGAGCCGCGACCGGAGGCAACAAGGCGACCGGCGGAGCCGCGACCGGCGGAGCAGCAGTGGGCGTGGGCGGAGCCGCGACGGGAGGCAACAAGGCAACCGGCGGAGCCGCGACGGGAGGCAACAAGGCAACCGGTGGAGCGGCGACCGGCGGAGCCGCCGCTGGCGGTGGCACATCAACCGTCAATTGCTCGGCTACAATGCCGACCGGCGGCACCGTGCACACATCAAATAGTCAGGGCGGTGCGGGCAGCCTCGCCTGGCAATACTGGGCCAATAATCCAGGCAACGGAAGCATGACTACCTTTAGTACGCCTGCATTTGCTGCAAGTTGGAACGGTGCAAATGACTTTCTGGCCCGTCTTGGTCTGGAATGGGGGAGCAACCCGAAGGCATACACCTCATATGGAACAATTACCGCACAGTACACCTTTACGAAATCGGGAACAGCCGGCGGCTATTCATATATCGGAATCTACGGGTGGTCAACGAATCCTTGTGTTGAATGGTACATCGTCGATAACTCGTTCAACGCCATGCCGTTCACTCCTTATAACTCGAGCCAGAAAGGCTCGGCGGTTATGATTGACGGAGAAAACTACAAGCTCTACTCGAACACCACCACCGGAACCGGTGGCAATCGATGCGGTAACGTCACGAGTTGGGCGCAGTTTTGGAGTGTCCGGCAGACGGCTCGCACGTGCGGGACAATAACCATTAACCAACATTTCGACGCGTGGAAAGCCGCGGGCATGGCGCTAGGAAACATGCTCGAGGCCAAGATTCTTATAGAGACTGGGGGTGGCAACGGGAGCATTAATTTCCCGATTGCAAACGTTACGTCGACCCAATGAATTAGACCTCACTTTCGAGCGACGTGGTGGTCCTTCGATCATTGCTCGGCGTCACCCTAGGTCTGTGCATGGCTGTCGTCTTTGCGCAGCTGATCAAGACATAGTTGCTTGCGGCAGCGGTGTGCATTTCGCCCGTCACCGCAACAACTTGTGTTACACAACTACGGTAATGCTATGTCAGCAACGAGGTGCGAAAAACTTCACCCCTCAGGCGCAATCATCCACCGAGCGAGCGAGGAGCTACGCGCTTTTTGCGAACACCGGCCACTAAGCGGTTCGCCTAGCGCTCGCGGGCGGTTGCGCGGAGTTGCCGACATGGCGGTATGAGAATGCAATCGCTTCCGCGATTCATTTTTGGGGTCGTGACGGCACTTGGACACGTTCATCGATTCTGCCCGCGTTGCGCGTGCCGCAAAAACATAAATCTTCCACAAGCACTCACCAGTCAATTTTAGGGTGAAGACATGACGTTGCTAATCGGCGCGCAAATAGCGTAGCAAGACTACTCCTGCGGGGAATATTCGCGTTTCGACGAGTTGCAGAGTCAGCGGTTGGTCGAGCGATGCAAAATACGGCGTGCCGCCGCCAAGCACGATTGGGCGAATGAAGAGTCGATACTCGTCAATCAAGCCGAGCTTCATGAAGGTTGCCGCGATGCCTGCGCCACCGAGGCACATATCGCCATCGACACTTTGCTTCAAACTCGAGATCTCGGAGGCGATATTGTCAGTGACGACCCTGCTATTCCAGGCGACATCCCGCGGGGTCCTCGAGAATACTACTTTGGGTTTGCTCCTCCAAATGCGAGCGAACTCGGCGATGACGTCCGGCGCGCAGGGGTCCGCGTCTGCCGTGGGCCAATAGCCTGCCATCAAATCGTATGTCACGCGCCCGTGTAGAAATACACTCATCCTTTTCGCGGTCTCGTTGAAGAACCGATGCAGTTCCTCGTCAGGAGCCGTAAAGTCGATGTTGCGCTCGCGTGTCTCGACGAAGCCGTCGAGTGAGACTGACATCCAGTAAACGACATTGCTCATTGGGACTTCTTCTATCCGCGCGCGTGGTTTACGTCAGATTGCTAGCTGCGGTGTTGTGCGGCCCATTCCGTTACCACTTGACGAACGCCACGGGTTTCCGCCTCACGGCTGAAATACTAAGGTAGACGGTCGGATTATATTAGTTTCACGAATTCAAAACTCGCGGGAAGTTCACCACACGCGACGCCAATACGCTACCGGTATCAGCCCGTGCGGTCCTATGCATTGCGCCTGGCTATGCCCCGGGCCCCCATTCGTAAGGGCCGAGCCAAGTCAGCCTGAGTAACCAAGCCATGTGGATCGTCCGTTTAGCGCTAGCGCGCCCGTACACATTCATCGTGATGGCGCTGCTCATTTTCCTCGTCGGGGGAATGACGATTGTCAATGTACCCAAAGACATATTCCCGGACATCGACATCCCGGTAATCTCCGTGGTTTGGGGCTATGCGGGACTGCCGGCAGAGGAAATCGAACAACGCATCGTTACCAATTACGAGCGGGCGCTTACAACGACCGTCAATGATATCGAACACGTCGAGAGTCAGTCGCTGACGGGCCTTTCCGTAATCAAGATATTCTTCCAACCAGGGGCGCACATTGAAGCGGCAACAGCGCAGGTTACCGCCATCTCTCAAACCGTACTGCGGCAGATGCCGCCTGGGACGACACCGCCTTTCATCATCCGTTACAGCGCGTCGAACGTCCCGATCATGCAGGCAGCACTCGAAAGTAACTCACTCAGTGAGCAGCAGCTGTTCGACTATGGAACGAATTTCATCCGGGCGGATATGGCGATGATCCCAGGCGTTCAAATGCCGTGGCCCTATGGCGGTAAGCAACGACTGGTGTCAGTCGATATCGATCCGGCACGACTCTTTGCGTGGGGCCTGTCGCCACGCGACGTGACGAATGCCGTTTCGGCCCAAAACTTGGTGCTACCCACGGGCACGGCGAAAATGGGCATCAATGAATACCCAATTGTGCTCAATTCAAGCCCCGAGGTGCTTCAAGATATCGCCAATCTTCCGGTAAAACTCACGGGCGGTACCGCTGTCTACGTTCGGGATGTCGCAAACGTGCGCGATGGTTATTCACCGCAAACCAACATGGTGCATGTCTCCGGCCGCCGTTCGGTACTGATGTCGATACTGAAGAATGGCAGCGCGAGTACCCTCGATATTGCGGCGGGCGTGCGATCCATATTGCCGCGCACCATGGCCCGCCTTCCGAAAGAGCTCAAGGCGTCCTCTGCTATTCGATCAATCGGTGTTCGTTCGCGCGGCTATAAGTGGCGTGGTCAAGGAAGCCACTATTGCAGCCGGTCTGACTGCGCTCATGCTGCTATTGTTTCTGGGTAGTTGGCGTAGCACGCTAATCGTCGTATCTCGATTCCGCTCTCGATCTTCGTATCGATCATTGCTCTTGCGGCTCTGGGCTACACTCTCAATGTCATGACATTGGGCGGCATGGCGCTTGCCGTCGGAATTTTGGTTGACGATGCAACGGTCGAAATCGAAAACGTGCACAGGAATCTTGCCAAAGGAAAGCCAATCCTGCGCGCAATTCTCGACGGAGCAGCCGAAATTGCTGGTCCAGCTTTCGTTTCGACCCTGTGTATCTGCATTGTGTTCGTTCCGGTCTCCTTTATTGCAGGAGCGGCCAAGTCGCTGTTTGTGCCGCTGGCGCTGGCCGTGGTTTTCGCCATGCTAACTTCGTACTTTCTTTCGCGCACGCTCGTGCCGACGTTGATGCGGTTTTTGCTCTCCAGAGAGGCATCTCGGCACGACGCGGCACCCGCAAAAGCTGGTTTCAGCGCTTCATGGCTGCCTTCGAACGCGGTTTCGATTCGTTACGGACACTCTACGGTCGTTGGCTGGGCTGGGCGCTTGCACACCGCTCGTTCGTCATCATGGGTTCCTCGCCTTCGTGGTGCATCCTTGAGCCTATTTACCCAAATTGGGCGCGACTTTCTTTCCAAGCGTGGACGCGGGTCTTATCAAATTCCATGTGACGGGGCCCGCCCGGGACTCGAATCGAGCAAAGCGAAGCCCGCTTCTCGAACATTGAGGAAACCATCAAGACGGTAATTCCAGCGAGAGAAATCCAAACGCTGATCGATAACATTGGCACACCTTACAGTGGACTAAATCTTTCGCTCAGCGAAGGCGCGCTCATCTCTTCGGCAGACGGCCAAATACTGATTGCACTTAAGGAAGGTCATGCGCCAACGCCCGCCTACGTGGGCCGACTGCGTAAAGCGCTGCAAAGGGCATACCCAGATACCACATTCTTCTTTTTGGCGCCGGATATCTCGAATCAAGTACTCAATTTCGGACTTGCGGCTCCAATCAATGTTCAGGTCGTTGCCGCACCTGGTCAGTATGAGCAAGCTTATCAGGTGGCAACGCAGCTAATGACGGAAATCCGCCGCATTCCGGGCGCGGTTGATGTGCACCTTGCGCAGGTGCCGCGACAACCCGAACTGCGAATTGACGTGGACCGCACGATGGCGCAACAAATGGGTCTTACCGAGCGCGATGTTGCGAGTGATTTGCTCGTATCACTGTCGTCGAGCTCGCAGGTGCAACCGAGTTACTGGCTCGATTCGAAGCGCGGGATTCAATATTTCGTTGCGGTGCAGACGCCTCAATATGTCAACAACTCGACTGACGTGCTCAGAAATATCCCGGTGTCAGTCGGAAATGGTGCTTCCCCTCAATTGCTATCCAATTTGGCATCCGTATCGAGAACGACGGGGCCAGTGAACATCACTCACTACAATGCGCTGCGCACTTACGACGTTCAGACCAACGTGCAGGGAACGGACCTCGGATCGGTTGCCTCGGCCGTCGAGAAAATCGTAGCGAGAGGGAAACCGCATTTACCGCGTGGCACGCAAATCAACATTAAAGGACAGGCCGAAAGCATGAATTCGTCCTTTCGTGGTCTTGGTTTCGGGCTGCT
>CAWFUX010000053.1:0-234388 GCA_963819085.1 uncultured delta proteobacterium | reverse complement strand
GCAGATGCCGCTAGGCGTTCCCAGCTCCACGCCGGGCGGCACCTCGGGTCACTACCGCGACAACCGCGTCCGCTACCTCTTCAGCCACGTGGCCGAGTTCATCGACGCGGGGAGCGTCGGCGCGGTCTTCGGCACGGGCGCCGAGCATCAGACGACCATCGACACGGATGGAGGTCAGTTCAAGGCGCCGTCACCAGCTACTTCGCGAACCCCGTACCCCTGCCTTGACGACGGCGCGATCCCGCGTCCGGGGGGCCTCGCTCACTGGCCGTAGACGTTCGTGATCATCGCACTGGCCCACGCCTGCCTTATCGCGGCATTTCCGGCCGCGTTGGGGTGCAGATCCGTGGGATGGTGAACATGGTCGCGCGGCCGTCGTAGATGACGGTGTAGAGGTCCGGGCCCTTGACGAGCTGGGCGCCGTAGGTGGCGACGAGCGCCTCGATCTGAGCGTTGTATGCAGGGATGCCGGCGTGGGCAGGCTCCGCGTATACGGGATGGTCGGCACGACGGGGACCTTGCCGGCCGCGAGGAATTTGTTCAGCAGCAGAGTCATGTTCGCGCCGTACGCCGCCGGTCGTTGCCGGGCGCATCGTTGGTACCGAGCGCGAGCCCGAAGTAGCGGCCTGGGAAGTTCGCGAAGAATGCGTCGATGTTGCGAGCATGGTGGCGGTCGACCAGCCCCCGTCGCCGGCCATCTCGAAGGCAGGCTCGTCGACGATCCTGGCGTGGCGAGCTGGTCGAAGCTGTCGTTGGTCGGCTGGTGCCCCATCGAGTTCGCCGTGATCGAATCGCCACCGAACTTCCACCCGTCGTTGCCCACGTGCGCGTCGTACAGGTTCCACTGCAGAGACGTATCGCCATTCTGTGCGGCGACGTTCGCCGCGCTGGCCGTGCATTCGAACCGCACCCAGTTGTAGCCGCCGAAGGCGAGCAGATTCGCGCCGGACGACAGCAGGTTGCCCGTCGTGCTGGCCAGCGTCGTCCACCCACTCGCGGGAGGTGGCCCGCCGCCGGGCGCGGCATTCCCCTCGATCGCAAAGTCGCCTGGGAGCGTGTAGCTCGGCGCGTTCGCCGTATCGTAGTTGTAGCCGTATTCGTTGACCACGCCGAGTAGAGCGTGGTCCGCTGCGCGGCGGGAACACTCGAGAGGTCGATGGCCAGCCAGTTCGAGTCGCCCGCCGCTGCAACGTGGCCGGTTCGCCACGCCGTGCTGTAGTCGGCGTCCACGGCGTTCGATGCGGGGCTCTGCGCATAGTTCGCGTAGGTGGGTAGGCCTTGACTGATCTTGAGCATCGGTGCGGGCGTGGTCACGACCGGGCCGCTGGGCGCGTCCGAAGCCCCTCCTCCTCCCGACGAGCCATCACCCGATGCCGAGGCATCCGGCCCGGAGCGCGCCGCGAGCGGGAAGGCGGGGCCGTACGGAGCCACTGGCGAGCGCCCGCCCTCGAGCGGCCCGTCACTTGCGAGGCCGGCGTCGAGGGAGCTCTCCCCGCCCTGCACCGTCCTCTCGGTGCTCGTGTTGGTCGGTGACGCTTGGTCGGCAGAGTCGCACGACGTGAGTCCGAGAAGGCAGATTGCCACCAGAGTCTTGGTATTGTGCATCTGCGGCGAGCCATGAGCACCGCACGTGCCGCTCCGCACGGGTCGCCTCGGCTCGTGATTCCGCGCACTTGAGAGTCATGGCTGCGACCTCGCGGGTCGCGGTGCGCGGTCTGCGAGGTCCCGCTCGCGGCGCGCTCTCGCTGCTTGCCGCTATGGTTTGATCACGGCAGGCTCCACCGGGGCATCGGATGCGTGGCCGGCACCGCCCTCGCCAGCTCTGGCCCGCGCTGTCGCTGCCGTGCCCTTCGTGCGGCGCTGCGCAGCTCGCTCACCAGGAACGGCTTGCACACGAGCGCCGCGGCTCCCGCGCGTTCGACGACGTAGCGCGCGTTGCGCGGCGCCGCCCATGTCATCAGCACGACCGGCGTATCCCACCCCGCGCTCCGGATCTCCTCGACGAGATCGACCCCCGAGTGCCACGCCATCCTCACCCCCACGGCAATCAGGTCCGGCGCGCGCAGGCGGTGACGCGCGATGATCCCGAGACACTCGGTGAGCCCGGCCTCCCCGTCGAGCCCGTAGACGTCGTGGCCTTCCTCGAGGAAATGCAGTGACGACCACGTCCCTCGTCTCCTCGTCGTCTTCGGCGACGAGAATGCGCTGCGCGGCGGTCGTCGTCCGCGCGATCGGAGAAATCGCGGCTGCGCGCTTCGATCCGTGTTCATTGGTTCCCCCTCCGCACTGGTCCCGAACCGCCTAGCCGGTTTCGTGCCGTCGCGAGATGCGTGATGAACGCGGGATTCGAGAGGTAGGCCCGCGAGGCTTGGCAACCTGCGAAGGCGATACGCCCGAGGCCGCACTGACGCCGACGTGCAACCTGCTCGACATCAGTGGCGATCGTCCCGGTGCCCGTCCCCGTGATCGTCGTGACCGTGTCCGTCATGCCCATCGTGGCCATCGTGCCAGTCGCGACCATGCACCCAGCACGCGCTGCAGACCGCTCCGACGGACACCAGCACGGCGGCCTTGAGCAGGCCGGAGCACACGACGGACCCGGTTCGACGGCGGGCCATCACACGGCCTCGACGTTGGCGCGGACGCTGCGCACCGCCGCTCGCACGAGATCGAGCGCGGCCGCCGTCATGGTGGCGGTCAGGACGGCTCGCAGGACACGGGACGACAGCACGACTCCGACCGTCGTCGCGGTTACACATGCGAGCGCAAGGGTCGCGTACGGGTTGCGTCGCAACTGCTCGTCCAGCCGTGCGGGCAGGCCCTTTGCGAACGCGCCCGCGCGACGCGCGAATGCGTCTCCCTGCGCGTGGCCCTCGCGGCTCGCCCGCCTTTCCCCGCCCGAGCGATCGGCGGCGGTGTCTTTCGGGTTGTGATTCGAGGATGCTTCGGTGTGCTCGGACTTCATGGTTGGTCACCTGGAGCAAGGTGGATGCCATGGCTCACGCCGATGCCGGGACTGCGCCTTTCATCCGCGCGTATCCCCTTGGCTCGCAAAACGATCTCCTTGATGAAGCAGCGCGTGCCGTCGCTGGACGGCTCGCGCGTGGAAACGAAGTCGTTGTGACCTCGCCGCGCGACGGCGCAATCGACGAAGTCGGGGCTGGCGAACGTGATCGTGGTGTCGTTGAAGATCACGTCGGACACCGGAGCCGCCGAGTACCCCTCGATGACGAACAGTGCCCGGTTCTGGGCCTGCCCTGCCAGGTCCTCCTCGAAGCCCACGCTCGACTGCGGTGCGCCCCCCTCCGTAGTCACGGTCTGCTCCCAGATCGTACCGGAGAGCTTCATCGTCAGTCGCAGCGGCATGGCGACCGGGGCAGGCATCACGGGGCCGTCAAGGGACCCAGCCCGCCGTGTACTCGACGTGGTGGATCTCGGCCCAGTACCTGGACACTTCGTTAGCAGCCCGAGTGCGCGGGGTCGCTTCCAGCGCACACACGGGGCACGACACATGCACACCAGTGATGCATCATGAAAAAGCGAAACGTCGCCGCAATCACGGGCGGCGTCTGGCTCGCGGCCATCGGTTCGGCCGTCGCGCTGACGTACGCACTCCATCGTCCGCTCGAGGTCCACCATTTCGCGCGATCATCGCCCGCGAGGGACCTCGACATGTCTGCGGCGAGACAAGTCGTAGACGAGGAGTGCGAGGTGCGAGTCGCGCCGTCATTCCTCCTGATGCCTGCCATGGTGGTGCGCGGCGACCTCGAGAGCGAGACTGCACCGGCCGCTGCGCAGACCCGCGGCGTGGCCGAGATGCAGTCGGACGACGAGGTAGTCATCGGTCCCGGGGTGGTGACGTATCCGCCGGCTGGGCCCTGGAAGCGCGATGGTGGCGCGACCCCGGCCCCCACGGAGGCGGCCCCACCGTGATCTTCCTCGACTCCCACGGCGCATTCGCATCCGGCGCCCTGCTCGGCTCCGTCGCACTCGCGTGCGTAGCTGGGTGTGCCGCCGGCTTCACGGCCGACCGTTCTGCCACGGTCGATCGTCCGTCCAGGCTTGCGCCCGCTGTCGTGGCGTCGTCCGACGTCGATGCCGATCTGGTCTACGACCCGGACGGGCCGGCCGACGACATCGTGGGGTACCCTTCCGTCGTCTACGGCGGCGTCACCATCTACTTCGTCGAAGGCCGCTGGTACCGGTACGGCAGAGACGGATGGGGTTACCTCCGCAAAGAACCTGCCGAGCTCGCGAGAGTCCGTGTCGATCTGCACGAGCGCGAGCCGCACCGAGCCACGCCGCTCCAGATATCAGGACCCAGCCGGACCCGAGTCTCCGGGCGTCGGCGGAGCATCAGGGCCCCGAGGAGGAGCGTCTGACCCCAGCTTCCCGATCGCCACTGGCGCGCGTCCTGCTCACTACAGCGACGGCCTCGCCCACATGCCCATCCTCCAACCCCGTCATCGCGCCGAGTCCCCGACAGCACCCGGATCATCTGCTGGTTCCCCTGTCTGCGGCGTCGTCAATAATGGCGGCGAGCCGAACGGCGAAGCCCTCGTCCGGCTCCCATCGGGACATGAATTCGCCCAGCGTGCGAGTCATTGCCTCGGGCTCCGGAAGCTTTCGAATAGTGAAGGACTCGCCCGAGCACGCCGCGACCGCGGCATGGTCCCGCGATAAGGTCACGGTGCCGAACAGCGCGACACTGGCGTCTCGCGGCGCCCCTGCGCCTGGACCTCTCGGGGCGGAGTGTCGCTCGTCGACGCACGCGCCACGCGCCACAGTGAAAGGGGTGCACTTCGACGTCCCGTTCTCGAGCGGCGACACAGAATCTCGTCCTCGGCCCGGCCGGCCCTGTCGGGACGCTTCGGTGCTGGCACCGCGCGACCGCGTGTCCGGTTTCGGTCGCTCATCACCGCGGAAGCGAAGGATGCGTCACCGTGGACGGCGCTCGTCGCGAGCAGCACTCCGATCCCGCTGTGGTTGATGAACGTGGTGTCGACCGAGCAGTTCGAGGTGACGGGAGAGGTGCGCGCGCAGTCGCTCGGAGCCGCGGAGCGACAGCACGAGTGACTCCGCACCCGGGTCCAATGGCCATCGTGGAACGCATCGTGCACCGCCCCCGCAGGCGCCGAGGAAAGGAAACTCCCAATGCTCAGCTCATGGTGGCTGCTGTGGTTCGCGTTCATGTTCTTGTTCACCGCGGGACCCCGTGGGCTACGGCTGGGGGTACCGACGCTGGGGCCCGCCCTATCCGAGCTATGTCCAGCGTCGCCGCGGGCTGCGAGCCGCCGGCTTGGGCGCTGCGCCCGGCTTCGACCACGAGGCCTGGGGCATGGGCGGGAAGGGATTACGTTTAATCGTTCTGGGGTCGGGAATCTCTGGGCCCTCGCGGTCATCTGGTCACGCTGAAGAAGCGCGGGCATGCGCCATGCTTGACCCTCGAGCGATGAGCCAGCAATCCCCCGAACGTCGCGTCCTGGTGGTGGACGACGACGAGGCAGAACGCGCTGCCCTCAGCCACCGTTCTGCGCGAGGCAGGGTTCGAGGTCGCGCTGCGCCGAAGACGGCGAGCGGGCGCTCCTTGCCCTCGAGCACCGTGTACCGCCCGCGCTCGTGCTGCTCAATCTGATGATGCCCCGGGTGAACGGGTGGCAGGTCCTCGAGGCGATGGAGAGAAACGCCGGGCTGGCCGACATTCCGGTGATCGTCCTCACGGCGTTCGCAGCGCGAGGCGGCTTGCCCGCAGGATGTCGCGTTCTGCACAAGCCCTTCAATCGGGAGGTGCTCCTGGCGCAGGCTCACGCGCTCACCCGGATCCCGGTCGCCGACGCGACGTCGGAGGGCCCGAAGAGCGTTCGCTGGCCCACGGGCTCGCCAATCTCACCGTCCGGCTTCCGCCGTCGACCGGGGCGCGTGCTTGGCGTCATCGACGACGAGCACCTCATCGGTCACCAGCTGAGGCGGGCGCTGTCCACGGAGAACGAGGTCGTCACGGTGACCGAGGTGACCGAGGCCTTGTCTCGGTTGAACGCAGGCGAACGCTACGACGTCGTGCTCTGCGATCTCGTGATGCCTTTCATGGATGGCCTCGAATTCCATCGGCACCTCGCGCTCACGTTGCCCGAAGAAGCGGACCGCATCGTGTTCGTCATCGATGGCTTGCTGACGGCGCGCATCGAGGCATTCCTCGGGCGCGTGCCCAGTTCATCATGGAGAAGCCCAGACGTGGACGGCATCCGCCAGTTGATCGATTGGCGAACGGAGCCACGCCCTCACGCGCGGTGAACGGCCCGGCGTAGTCGACACACTGGAAGGCGAAACGCCAACGCGCTTTGCACTTTGCCAAGGGCGTCCCTCGATTGGGTGCGCCAAGTGGTCGGAAGGCGCTGTGGAGCGCGTCTTCGGCTGCGGGTACACCCCATGCTTGTGATAGCCGGGAGCGCATCAATGCTCCACGAGTTTCTCTCTACCCACCGCGCCGCCATCCTCGCGCGGACGCGCGCGAAGGTCGCAGCGAGGCCGACGCCGCGCGCGACGGAGGCGAGCTCGAACGGCATCCCGCTCTTCCTGGACCAGCTCATCGAGATCCTGCGAGTCGTCGCCCGACGGCCGGGCGCCATGGCGAGAGCGCGGCCCGGCACGGCGCGGCCTGCTGGAGCGGGGCTTCACGGTCGCCCAGGTCGTCCACGACTACGGCGGCGTCTGCCAGGCCGTCACCGAGCTGGCCGACGAGACGCACGCCCCGATCACCGCCGACGAGTTTCGCATCTTCAACCGGTGCCTCGACGACGCCATCGCCGAGGCGGTCACCGAGTACACGCGCCAGCGCGAGCAGTCGATCACCGACGAGGGGCGCGAGCGCATGGGCGAGCTCGCGCACGAGCTTCGCAACGCGGTCGGCGCCGCGATGGTCTCGTTCGAGGTACTGCGCATGGGCAAGGTCGGCCTCGACGGCAGCACGGCCGGCGTGCTGAGCCGCAGCCTGCGGCGCCTGTCCGCGCTCATCGACTGCTCGCTCGACCGAGGTGCGCCTCGAGTCCGGCGCTCCAGTCGCCGGAGCGCGTCTCGGTGCGCGAGCTGATCGAGGAGAGTCGCGGTCGGCGCCTCGATGGAGGCGACCGCCCGCGGGGTCTGACGTTCCACGTCGCAGCCGGGCGACGCCGGGTGTCGACGTGCGGTCGACCGGCAGCTGCTCGCGGCGGCGGTCGCCAACCTGCTGCAGAACGCGTTCAAGTTCACCCGCGCCGGCAGCACGTGTCTCGCTCGAGGCGTCCGCGACCGGGCGACCGCGTCCTCATCGAGGTCGAGGACGAGTGCGGCGGCCTTCCGCCCGGCAAGGCGGCCGAGCTGTTCCGGCCGTTCGAGCAGCGAGGCACCGACCGCAGCGGCCTGGGTCTGGGGCTCTCGATCAGCCGCAAGAGCGTCGAGGCCAACGGCGGCGAGCTCCGCGTGCGGGACATCCCCGGGAGGGTGCGTGTTCACCATCGACCTGCCGCGGCTGCTTCTGGCGGCCTGAGGACGCGGCTTCACCCGCAGCGGCTGGACTCTTGCAGCCATTCGCATCGTGACGAAGGGCGCGCTGCCGACCCTGCGAAAGTACGCCGGCGTGCTCGCCTTGCCCGGGGCGATGGTGTCCGGCGTGCTCCGCGCGCGCACCCTCGGGCTCGCTGCCGAGATGAGCTTCTGGCTCTTCCTGTCGCTCGTTCCGCTGGCAGCCGTGGCGGGTCTCGTTGCGGCGCGCACGGTGAGCCTCCACCAAAACTGGCTGGCTCTCTCGCTGCTGTCGTCCGTTCCGCCGTCGGTTCGCGATTTCCTCGCCAGGCAGGTCCAGCTGGTCGCGGCCTGGGGCAACGGGATCGCGCCGCTCGCCGTGGCCACGTTCCTGTGGCTTGCCTCGAGCGGCGTGCACTCGGTCTTCGACGTGCTGGAGGTCCAGAGCGGCACGTCACGACCCTGGTGGAAGAAGCGCCTCCTGGCCGTCGCGACCTGTGTCGTCCTGTCGTTGGGCTTGGCCGTGCTGGCGCTCCTCGGCCTGGGCCTGCACTGGTTCCAGCACACCGCGGGCAGCTCGCTGCCCGGGTTCGTCCTGGCGGCCGAGCGCGGCACGATCGGGCGGCTGCTGCGCTGGACGATCGTGCTCGTCCTAGCCGTGGCCATGGTCGCGGGACTCTATCGCGCCGGAATCGCCCGCAGCGCACGCGCGCACGTCCGCCTGTTCCCCGGCGCTGTGCTGGCCGTGGCGCTCACCTTCCTGCTCGGGCGGGGCTACGCGTTCTACATCGCGAGGGCGGGGGCCTGCGATGCCTACCGGGCCGGGTTGACCGTCGTCGGTGTGACCTTGATGACGCTGTGGCTCTTCTCCGTTGCGCTCTTGCTGGGCGTTCAGCTCAACTGCGTGCTCGGCGGGAATCGGCCCGTCGTTCCGGCCCGGTGACGAAAGGGCGAACCCGCGCAGCCAGAACCCGAAGGTGGCGAGGAGACCGTGCGGACGCCTCCCAGTAGGGCTACGAACGTCACCAGGGGCGCAACGCCCGTTCCGACGCCCAGAGCGCCTCCGAGCGACAGGAGGGTCGCGATGACCACCACCAGGGCTGACCACCCGGCGCCCAGCCGCGGCTTGAGCGGCTCGAAGACCGGCTGCACGGCGAACGCCAGCAGCGTGCCGAGCAGGATGCCGACCCCGACCGGCAGGGCGATCCACACGATGGCGGCCACTGCCGTGATCGCAGCCCACCCTAGCGCGCGACGCTCACCGTGGGCCGCCTCCAGGCCGGTCTCGGTGGATCCCTCGTCGCGCTCGATCGTCTCGCCTGGCGACAGTGGCACGGCGGGGATGCCGATCGGCGGCATGTCGTTCGGTATCACGTGGTTCGGTGCCATGCGGCGATCGCCTTTCCGATGGCATCCGGATTCCGGAGCGCGGCGACGGTTTCGGACGGGCCGCCCATTCAGCGCGTCCTGCATGGCGGTCTCCGAGAGCTTGCCGCTGAACGTCGCCGGTAGCTCGTCGACCGCGACGACCGCCGCCGGGACGTGCGCGGAGGATGCCCGCTCCTTCAACTCCTTCTTGATCCGCAGCGTGAGCGGCCGATCGAGCGCGGCGCCGCGTCGCATCACGACGAAGAGGACGAGGCGCTTGCCGCCCGGATCGTCGGGCGCGTCGGTCGTCCACGGCCATCGCCTGGGCGACCTCCGGGCACGGCGCTCGAGAGCACGTCGTAGATCTCGCTCGGTCCGATGCGGATCCCCCGGATGTTCAGCATCCCGTCGCAGCGCCCGAGCACGCGTACGGTGCCGCGGGGTGTGAGGTCGACGAGGTCCCCGTGCGTCCAGACGCCCGAGTGCTGCTCGTAGTAGGCCTGTCGGAGGCGTGCGCCATCCGGGTCGCGAAGGAACCCGACGGGCCGCGACGGGAATGGCCGCATGCACACGAGCTCCCCGTTGCCCTCGCGAGGGGGCCCGCCGTCACTCCAGGCGCGCAGACGTCGAGCGCGAGCCCAGCCGCGCAGCTGCTCTCGCCCTCGTAGGTGTCGCGTCCACGGGCTGCCCATGACGAAGCAGCCGAGGATGTCCGTGCCGCCCGAGATCGACTGGAGCGGGACGTCGCGAGGTCGCGCTTCGCCCAGCGGTGCAGGTGCGCGGGAGGACCGAGCCCGTCGAGAGGATCTCGCGGACGTGCGGGAAGGCGCCCGTGTGTTCCGCGTCACGCCTGCGTCGACCAGGTACTGCAGGTACGCCGGGCTCGTGCCGAGCACCGTGACCCGCTCGCGCTCGGCCATCTGCAGGAACGAATCGCGCTCCGGATACGACACCGAGCCGTCGTAGAGGACGATCGCCGCGCCCCGTGGCGAGGGCCGAGACCGTCCAGTTCCACATCATCCAGCCCGTCGAGGTCTGGAAGCACACCGTGTCCGCGGGCCGAAGTCGCAGTGCAGCCGGTGCTCCTTGAGGTGCTCGAGCAAGCGTCCCGCCGTGACCGTGCGACGATGCCTTGGGTGCGCCGGTCGTGCCCGACGAGAAGAGGACGAAGAGCGGGTGGTCGAACGGGAAGCGCCGCCAGGGGCCGCCGGGGCGCAGCCGGCATCGGGCGGCCCATCGCGCTCGATGCCCCGAGGCTCGTCTCGAGCACGCCTCCGCGGCCCGCCGCGTCGAGACGGCGCGTCGCCCTCGTCGAGGCCGTACCACGGCCTCGAGCGACGGCAGCGCGTCACGAGGCCTGCTCACCGCCACCTGCGCGTGGCCCCGTTTTGCCGCCAGCGAGCGTGGACGAGGAGGACCTTCGTGGCCCGAGGGGCTCCAAGCGCGCGAGCGCGGTCTCGAGTCCCATGTCGGGCGCGACCGAAGACCAGCTCGCGCCCGAGCGACGTGACCGCGAGGCACGCGACGACCGTATCGATCGTGTTGCGGACCACCGCCGCAACCCGATCGCCTTCACGGACGCCCAGCGCCGCGAGTGCCGGCGGCCGCCGTCGCACCCGGCTGCGCAGCGAGGCGCGCGAGACCTCGACTCGCGCCCCCGATCTCGTCGACGCGACGAGGGCGACGGCGTCCTCCTCGCCGGCGCCGCGCTCCGCGAGCAGGTTCTCGGCCCAGAGACGCGCAGCTCGGGGAAGAACCGACGTCTCCCGGACGCCGGAGCCGACGCGAACCGGCTCCCGGCTGCCGCCGGACGAGAGCGCCGCTCCATTCGGTGAAGAGCGCCCAGAACCGATCGATCTCCTGGGTCGAGAACGCGTGGAGGCGCGGTAGTCGTCGAACCGCGGCCCGTCGCCGAGTGACGAAGCGCGTGAACGCGGAGAGCTGGGACGCCTCCGCGCGGCCTTGTCGGGTCGGTGCAGCGGGTTCCTTCATGCCTTGCAGTGGGTCCGCGTGGTCACGAGCTGACGAACGCGCTGAGCTCTGCGTCTGGGGTCGGACCGCGTGCGCGATCGCGATCGAGACGACCCCGAACCGCTCCTCGAGCATCGACGACGAGCTCGACGGTGCCGAGGCTGTCGAGGAGCCCGCCTCCCGGAGCGACATCGTGTCGCTGGTGATCAGCGGCGCGGTCTCGCCGAAGAGGCGGGTGTCGTCGAGCCATTCGATGATCGCGGCGCGGACTTCGCCGGCTCGCCGTCGCCGGACGGTCCGGGTCCGATGGCGGCGTCGCGGCACGGCAGGTAGCGTTTGGCGTCGAGCGGCAAGCATCTGAGCCGGGATTGCCCGCGGCCAGCGATCCGCGGGGGCACGTTCCCGGATACGACGGCCATCGTCGCCACGACCGCGCCGTCGCCGATGACCGCTCCCGGCTCGATGACGGCGCCGTGCGCGATCCAGACTCCGTTACCGATCGCGATCGGGCTCGTGTGTCGCCCGTCATCGTCGCGGATGTGGACGAGCGAGGCTATCAGGCATCGCTGCCGATTCGGACGCTGCGGCTTGCGGCGATGTCCACGCCGTAATTGCAGATGCTTCGCTCGCCGATGACGAGCTCGCGCGCCGCGCCTGCATCGGAGCGCCGTGGGGACCGGGCCGCCGCAGAAAGACGGCGCCTGTGTCCCGACGACGATCCCCTCGCGCTGGGGAATGTAGAGCGTCCCGAAGCACCGGACCCTGGCACCATGCTTCGTCGCTCGCAGCTGGAAGCGCGCCCGCGGACGAGCGACGCTACGATTGAGGCGGTCTCGACGATTCCGTGTCGAGCCGTCGGGCGTGGCGCGTGACTGTCACCGGTAGGCCTTCATGCACGCGCCGAGCCGGGAAAGACCGCGCCGGCGGGCAGCCGGAAAGAGAGCACGGTGGCCGGGCCCAGTACCGCACCATCGCCCATGCTGGCGCCGGGCAAGATGACCGAACGCGGTCCGACGTGCGCGTCTTCGCCCACATCCACCGGCACGGCGTCCGGACGGTCGCGCCGATCGCCCGCCGCACGATGAAAGTGGTTGTCCATCATCTTGCAGAAGGGTCCGATGCGGGACCTCGCACCGATCCGGACGGACCTCGTCGCTTCCAGGGAAGAGCCGTCTTCGATGAGAGCACCGCAGTCGATGACGATCTCGCCTCCCTCGTGAGCGTGCAGCTCGATTGCCGAACGACGCCCGAAGCAGCCGCGCACCGTCCCCGATGCAAACGCGACCGGGACCCGGGAGCCAGACGCGCCCCTCGACCCTCACGTCGCGGCCGAGCTCCAGACGCCATGCGGCGCGCAGGGGGCGGAACCGCCAGAGCCGAAGAACCAGGCGGCTCGCCGTATTCGAGACCAGAGAGACAATCCGGTTGCGCAGAGCACGCGGTGGTGCAAGTTCGCGTCCACGCAGCACGCAGAGAGTCCAGCCTCGAGGGTTGGGGGGAGAGGTTTGCAATTCGCCGGGCAAGGCGCCAACGCACGGCGAGCGGAGCTGGTGCGCGGCGGCACGCGTGATGCTCTGCACACACATTCACAGCCATGATGTACACGTCCCCGCCGGGTACTCGGTTGCGCGTTCTCGTTGCCGACGACGACAACGACATGCGCGCTTTCATCGTGGAAGCCCTGCGCGCCAACGGGTGCACGACGGTGGAAGCGAGCGACGGGGACGAGGTGCTCTCAATGCTGAGCGAGGCGATTGACTCTCCGGAGCTCCGTCCCGACGTCATCGTGACGGACGTGAAGATGCCGCACCTCTCCGGGTTTGGCGTGCTCGCAGCTCTGCGGCGCGCGAGCTGGAAGCTGCCCGTGGTCATGATCACAGTCGCGTCGGAAGCGTCGATCTACACGGTGGCGCGGCGCCTCGGTGCTGTTGGCGTCCTGCACAAGCCGTTCGACCCCGCAGACCTGGTGACGGCCGTGTGGAATGCGAAGGCAGCCAGCGCCCTTCAGCACTGAGCCAGCAATCGTGGCGTCGACCGGGTGCCCGAGGTGGCTCGACCCAGCGCGAAGGGCAGGTTCTCGTCCTCGTCCAGACCGTCCAGCTCCAGCAGTGTGGTCGCCCAGTCCCGTGCGTCCTCGACGGTCGCACCGGGGAACGCGACCGTGGGCCCATCTTGGCCCTCGAGATTCGCGTCCGACCACATCGCTGCGCGAAACGCCTCCGACAGCTCACGCGCACCGCGGTAGCGCCGCTCCAGGACACGGCAGAGCGCACGGGTGAAGAACGCGTCGACACGGGGAGACACCTCGAGGCGCGTGACGCTGGGCATCTCGAAGCGGGCGAGGTGGATCGCAACGCAGATGGCTCCGAACGTGGCTCCGTCGAACGGCAGCTTCCCGGTGAGGCATGAGTACGCCAGCACCGCGAGAGACCAGAGATCGCACCTCCAATCGACGTCCTGGTCACCCACGACCTGCTCGGGGCTCATGAAAGGCGGTGTTCCCATCAGCGAGCCTGCGCGCGTGAGCTCGACGTGCGGATCTGCGGCGTCCTTCGCGATTCCGAAGTCGACGAGCTTGGCGACCGTCCCTCCGGGACCGTCGACCAGGAAGACGTTGGCCGGTTTCACGTCGCGGTGAACGATGCCCATTCCGTGCGCTTTCTCGAGGGCGAGCGCGACGTGCTCGACGATGGTGATGGTCTCGCCGAGCGGCAGGCGCCCCTCTCGCGAGATGCGCGTGGACAGGTCTTCTCCCTGGAGGAGCTCCATCACGAGGAACGGGCTCGAGCACGCCGCCGACGCGCTGGCCGGGCTGTCGAGGATGCGCACCACGTGGAGGCTGCTGAGCTTCGCCGTGACCCGCGCCTCGCGTTCGAAGCGCTCCCGGCCCGAGCAGTCGGCGTCGGCCTCCGGGCCCAGGATTCTTCACCACGACGTCCACGCCCAGGGTGCGGTGCTCGGCCACCCAGAGACTCGCCATCCCGCCGTGTGCGAGCGGGCGCACGAGGCGAAGGCTCTCACCGAGCGCGAGGCCTTCGTGCAGGTCCATGTCGAACGCCATTCAGCAACGCGCATGCCACGGGCTCTTGGCGCGGCTACTCGGCCGCGTGGGAGGGCGTACAACCCGCGCGGACGAGCTGCACGCGAACCTCTCGCGTGGTCGCTCCGCTCGCGTCGAGCGGGATGCGGTTCGAGTCGTGCAGAACGCCGTCGATGGTGACTGCCCCGATGCCTCGGCCCGCGGCGCCCGCGTTGTCGACGACGACGTGAATGCACCGGGGTCCGGAGCGAATCCACGCTTCGAATCCGCTCCATGCCGGAGGGATGCACGGGTCGATGCAGAGGACGCCCTCCTGGTGACGTAGACCCAGGATTCCCTCCACGCCCAGGCGCAGGGCCCACGCGGCCGCGCCGGTGTACCAGGTCCACCCGCCGCGCCCCACCCACGGGGGCGCACCGTAGACATCCCCGGCGAGCACGTAGGGCTCCACGCGGTAGACGCTCCGACTCGGCGCTCGTCGTTGCATGCGAGGACGGGATTGAGGAGGCGGAAGATCCGCTCCGCGCGCGCGCCGTCGCCGAGCGCCGACGTGCGCCCACCCGAGCCACGTCGCGGCGTGCGTGTACTGCCCGCCGTTCTCGCGAATGCCGGGTGGGTACGCGCGCGATGTATCCGGGGTCGTGCAGTGGTAGCTGTCGAACGGCGGCCAGAGCAGCCGCACGAGGCGGTCGGCCTCGTCGACGAGCTGCTCGTCGGCCGCGCGCACCGCGCGAGCGCCCGGGCTTGTGCTCGGTCATGCGCGCCTCGCGTCCGCGAAAGGACGGCCCAGGACTGCGCGATCGAGTCGATGCGGCACTCGCGCCCTGCGCGCGAGCCGAGCGAGCGAGCCGTCGTCGTGGAAGGCGCGCAGGTACCACGCACCGTCCCAGGCGCTCGCGTCGATCTCCGCTGCGCAGCGCCTCGGCCGGCTGCGCCACGACTCGGCCTCGGCGTCGTCGCCGCGTCGCTCGCAGAGCGCGGCGAAGCGATGCATCGTCGCGCACGAGAAACCACCCGAGCCAGACGCTCTCGCCGCGCCCCTCGCGCCCACGCGGTTCATCCCGTCGTTCCAGTCGCCGCCGCCCATCAGAGGGAGCCCGTGGCGCCCCTGCGTGGCCGCACGCTCGAGCGCCCGGCGGCAGTGCTCGAACAGCGACGCCGGGCTCGCCGGAGCTTGCGAACTGCGGCGTACCGGTCGTGCTCGTCGTGCCGCAGCGGCTCGCCCGCGAGGAACGGTACGGCCTCGTCGAGGATCGACGTCGTCCCCCGTCGCGACGACGTACTCGGCGGTGACGAACGGAAGCCACGCCATGTCGTCGGAGCAGCGCGTGCGGACGCCCCGACCGGCGGGCGGGTGCCACCAGTGCAGCACGTCGCCCTCGCTCGAACTGGTGCCTCGCCGCCTCCAGGATGTGCGCGCGCGCGACGCGCGGGCGCGGCATGGAGCAGCGCGAGGACGTCCTGCAGCTGGTCCCGAAAGCCGAACGCGCCGCTCGACTGGTAGAAGGCCGTGCGACCGAAGAGGCGCGACAGAGAGGGTCTGGTAGAGCAGCCACCGGTTGAGCATCAGGTCCATCGCCGGCTCCGGCGTCTTGACCTGGACGCTTCCGAGAAGTCGTCCCAGAACGCGTCGAGCTGCCGTCCAGGCCGCCGCGACGACGTCCGCCGTCGCGGAAGCGCGCGACGAGCGCCAGCGCCTCCTCGCGACTGTCCGCCTGGCCGAGGACGAAGTGCGTCTCGATCTCGCTCGCCCGGGCTCGAGCTCGAGGTGCACCTGGAGCGCGGCGCACGGGTCGACCCCGGCTTCGATGCGGCCGCGAGGCCCCAGCGCTCCAGCGCCTCGGGCCGCGCGTAGTCCCCGCGGCGACCGAGGAACTCGGTGCGGTCGGCCGTGAAGCCGTGCGTCTGCCGCTCGGACGCGAGGAACGCGACGCGGTCCGCCGAACTCGGCGTTCCAGTTGCACGTCGCGAGAAGGCACGCGTGGGCCTCGTCGAGCTCGGTCACTGACGTAGGCCGCTGCTCCTCGCGCAGGCTGCCGAGCACCCACTCGGCATAGTAGGTCGCCGTCAGGCGCCGGTGGCGCGCGAGCGTGTTTCTGAGCTCGAAGCCGCGCGACCTTGAGGGCGCGTCGGGCGGAACGAAGACCGTGAGCTCCTGCTCGAGGCCGTGGCTCTCGCGCGCGTAGGTCGTGTAGCCGGCGCCGTGACGGACGAGCGTCTCGGCGTCGGCCCCGCGGGCAGCGGCGTCGGCGACCAGACCGCCGCCGTCTCCTCGTCCCGCAGGTAAAGCGCCTCGGACGGGGTGTCGAGGACGGGATCGTTCCTCCACGGCGTCAGCCGGTTCTCGCCGGCTGTTGAGCGACCACGTCGCAGCCGAGCGACGACTCGCTGACGAGGCAGCCGAACTCGGGTTCGCGAGGACGTTGCACCAGGGCGCCGGCGTCGGCTGCCCGGGCCGCGACGCGCGATAACGTACTCGCGCCCGTCCTCGGTGAAGCCGCCGGTGCCGTTGTCGAAGAGAAGCGCCGGCCGCGGCGGGCGCGCTCGGCGCGTGTCCTCCGTCGCGACGCGCGTCGGCTCGAAGCGCGGCAGCCTCGGCGGGCTCTCGACCGGCCTGCGCCATGCGCGGCCGCGAGCGAAGCCGTCGCGCGTGTCCAGCACGACGCGCGCGCAGGCCTCGAGATGCCGCGGTCGTCGCCCGGGAGCTGATCGGCGGCGAGCACGAAGATGCCGCCGGGCCTCCGAGCCAGTCCTCGACCTCGCCTCGCACGAGACGCTCGCGCAGGGCTCCCGCGCCGCGTCGGCGACGTAGCCCGAGGCCTGCTCGTCGACGAGGACGAGATCGACGCGCACGCCGCACGACCGCAGGAACGCTGCGCGGCGAGCGCCTCGCGCAGGAGCGGCGCCTGCGGATCGTGCACGCGCACGAGCACGATCGGGTCGTCCCCGGAGATGCCGCGACCCCAGAGGCGGCGCTTGCACGGGCGGCCGCCGGCGAGCACCGTCGGGCGGAGCCCGCAGCGCCGGATCGGCGAAGAGGAGCGCCGAGAAGAGCCGCTGCGACGGCGGGCAGCAGCGCCGGGCTCGAGCTGCGCGCGGGCAGGCGCCTGCGGCTCTCCTGCTCGGCGTCGCGAAGCGCCCAGCGCACGGCGTGCATCGAGCCGTAGCGCCGCGCGAGGTCGAGCGCCGCGCTGCGCGAGCGCGCGACGCGTCGTGACGAAGGCGAGCGTCACGCGTCCGCTTCGGCTCGAGCTCGACGCAGCGCCATGAGGCTCATGATCGGGATCGAGCACGGCGCCCACGCGGCCGCGCACCGGGCCGCGCCCGTTCCGCGACAGCGCCGCGGGGCACCGGCGCCGCCCGCCGCGGCCGAAGAAGGCGGCGCGGTCGGTCTCGTAGCCGGCGAGACGCACCGACGGCGCCGTCGCTCGACGAGCCGGTGCACGAGGACGGCGCGGCGTCCGTCGTGGGCGACTGCGGGCGCGCGCGGCGAAGACCAGCGCGTCGAGCTCGCGCGACCGCCTCGCTCTCGACGAACATGCTCGACGAACGCCGGGTGCGCCGCGGCCTGCGCCGCAGCGGCAAGAGCACCGGCTCCGCGCGCGCTGCGTCACGCGTCAGGCGCCGCGTGCGATCCGGTCTCGTTGTGCAGCGTGACCTGGCGCACCTCGACGTCGTCGGCGGGCGCGACCGCGACGTCGACGTGCACCGAGATGCCCTCGTCGCGCTGGTGAAACTCGGCCTTGTGCACCGCGAAGGTCGTCCGGCCCTCGCTCGGACGTCGCGAGCCAGACTCGCCCGCTGTCCTCGTCGCGCAGGTAGATCCACACGCCGTCGCCGCGCGCCGCGCGTCGGGCTGGTAGCGCGTGACCGCGAGCCCCTTCCAGCGCGAGCCCCCCGCCGCCCGGAGTCGGTCAGCACGCTCGTGAGCCGGCCGTTGCTCGAGCACGAACGCCTGCGGTCGCCGCTGCGCGTCGGGCGACCACGGCGCCGGCGCGGTCGGAGAGCACCGGCCGGCGCGGCGGCGCTCGCCTCGGCGTGCTCGGCCAGCGGGCCACTCGCGCGGCGCGGTCGCCGGGGCGCGCTCGTTGAGCAGGAACTCGCCCGTCTCGACCCGGCGGTCGGCGTGGAAGCGGTCGACCATGATCTGCTCGTTCAGGAGGTTGTCGAGCGCGACCAGGATCATTCCTTGGTGGTGCGCCATGTACGAGCGCACGACCGCGAACGAGCGCCCCGTCCGCGGCGCCGCTCGGGGCGCATGTCGACGGCCTCGAAGAGGCCGTAGGTCCCGAGCATCCCCATCGCCTCGAGCCGCGCGACGTTGGCGAGCACGGCGCGGGGCCGGATCGACGCCGCGAGCAGCGACGCGTAGGGCGCGACGACGAGGTCCTCCTCGAGCCCGCGCTTGAAGCCGAGCCCGGGGACGCCGAACGACCGGTACTGGTAGGTATGATGCGCGTCGACGCGCGCGTAGGCGCGACTCGGAGATGCCCCACGGGGCGCTCGTCTCCTTCGCCGTACGCGATCTGCGCCTCGACCACGAGCTCGCAGGTCTGGGCGAGCAGCGTCCCCTGACGGCTGCGCATCAGCAGGGACGGCATGAGGTACTCGAACATCGTCCCGCCCCACGACAGGAGCAGCGGGCGCGCCCGACACCTGGGTCATCGGACGGCCGAGCGTCGTACCAGTGCGACTCCGGGACGTCGCCCTTCACGATCGCGAGGTAGCTCGCGAGCCGCGCCTCCGAGGCCAGGAGGTCGTAGTAGTGCCCGTCGAGCTGATCCTGCGTGGCGTTGTATCCGATGTGAAAGAGCTTCCGCTCGCGCGTCGTAGAGGAGGCGGAAGTCCATCCCCTGCACCTCGGCTTCCGCGCGTGCAGCGATCCCGAGTAGCTCGACGCCGAGTGTTTCGGCGCGGGTCGCCGACCGCCGGAGAGCCTCCGCAAGACGCTCGGTCGACGCCGCGAGTTCCGGGGATGGCTCCGCGTGCTCCAGGCGCTCTCGCGTCCAGCGCTCGACCTCCGATCGAGCATCGACCGCGCCACCGACGGGATCTCGTCCAGACGCGACCCTGCCGTAGGCTGTCAGGCCGACGTCCGCCGCTTCGCGCGCCATGGCCAGCCATGGATGAAGCATGTCCACCTCGTGCCGCATCTGGCGCAGCTGATGGTGAAACCGGTCGATGGACATACGCAGGGCTCGAAGGGTGTCGGCGTCGTGTCGGAGAGCTCCCGTCTCGAGCAGGGCGAGAGCTCACGGTCCAGCGCGGCCGAGTCCTCGTCGCACAGACGGCGGAAGGTGTCGTACGTGCCGAAGGGGTCTGCGCCCCCGCTCGAGCTGACGCATCATGTCCAGGACCACGGCAGCGAGTGCGCGTGCCTTTGCGACCGGGACGGATTGGAGGTCCAGCTCCAACAGGTCGAGCGAGTCGGCCATTATCCGCTGAAGTGGCACAGGTTTCGAATCGCGGAATGTGGTTGTATCTCCCAGAAACGCAAAGGGAATACTACCTATCGTTCGAGGATTTTCCCTGGTTCAAAGACGCAACGTTCCGACAGCATTCCACCATCCAAGTGGAACGGGGCCATATTGTTCGGTGGACCGAGCTGGATGTTGACCTTGACTGGGATCGCGTCGAGAACCCAAAGCGGTATCCGCTGGTTGCACGCCATTCCGAAAAGGTCCTTCAAGTGTCTGACTCTAAGATAAGCTCAAGCCGTAGCGCAGCTAGGCGAAGCACGTCGCCGCGCTAATGCGGGCTTACGCCGCGCTCGGCGGTGCGTAAAAGTCGACTAAGCGGATAGGCTCTTCTGTCAGTGAGGCTTCGACACTGTCCCGAATCCCGAAGTAGTCGCCGCCAATTTGAAAGGGCGACGGCGGATCAATTTCGATCTTTACCGATTCAACTAGGTAGTCGAACAAGATGTCGGAAGACTCGTAGTCACCGCGCCAGATTGCCTTGAAATTGCGCAGAAATGGGCCAGCGGAGATCGTCGAAAGCCGCAGTTGCATGCGATCGGTTCGCTCATTGGCGTAGGGAAATGCCCTAAAGCCGAAACCCCAAAACGGAATCGTTGACATTGCGACGATTCGAGCCGGTCCCTCGTAAAGGGTGTCACCGGGGGCAAATGCGCCACCCACTCGGCTGCCCTTGGCACCCATCCGATAGGCAGAGTCCCCAGCATTTATCACTCGCACATGCGGCATCGGAAGGAATATCGAGCTTGGGATCGTTCGCGTTACTGCGGCCAGCCCGTAGGAGACGGCGCCCGGCGCAACACTGCGCAATGGCGTCTTGAGCAGAAAGCTCTTGGTCTTGTCGTAGTCGGCCAATAGCTGCGCGTCAGCGCCAAAGCCGCAAAACGGAGCGATTTGACCCTCGACTTCCACCAGGTGCATCGGGCGACTTCCGGCGTCGGACTGAAGGCGCTCGATGTCTGCCGAGAGGCCCCGGGGTCCACTGGATGTGGCTCCGACGACCCACGCAAGGGCGTTTCCCGTGCCGAGCTTGAGCAATCCAAAGCGCGGGATCGGCACCGATTGACGTCGCGCTTCCTTGATTACAGCGGTAACGACTGCCGTGAACGTGCCGTCTCCACCCCCAGTCAAGACCGTGCTGTAGCCTCGCCCCAATATTGTCCTCGAGATTTCACGGAGATCTGAAAGCCGTCGCGATACGAACAGATCGCCACCGGCCATAATCCTGTCCAGGGTCGAGATGACCTCGTCGTTCACGCTCCGGGCATTGCCGTTAACAACAACGGCAATCCGAGGTGCGACCGGCACCGCGGATTCCGGCCGCGAGCGCGGTGGTTCTGAGAGGTGCTCGGACTGCATTTCGACCAACCTTGCGGGCCTAATCGTGCCCCCACCTGTGCGCTTTACAAGGCATTAGGCCGCTACCACAAACATTTTCTCGGCCAGGCCCCTGAAGAATTTTGGCAACTGGCCGTCGCGTACGGCAAGCATTTCCCGGACCTAAGAGGGGTCCCGGCTCCCGAAGGATACGAATTTGGCCTGCGACAGGCTTCAAATGTATAACTGACACCAAGTCAAAACCTATGGGGCGGGCTTCCTGGGTCTGCGCGTGTGACCTCACAATGGCAAAATCGACAATGAATGCTGGTAAAATGGTGCGTTCGGTACCAACAGCTCGAGGCGCGGCGACCTCTATGAGAAAAGAATCTAGTCCTGGTGTACGCGATGCAAAGCCCAGGGGTGCGGTACCAGCAGTCAGTTCCACCCGCGGTTCATCTGCGGCGGATGCAAAACGCGGCGGACCGAGAGGCTCAGCCCCATGGGCGGCCAGGCATGCGGCCAAGCACGCCGCGGAAGCCGCTGCGCGCAATGCATCGCCGCCACCACCTGGAAGTGCCCGCGCAACGCTGCGCACGCCCCAGGACGCCGACGAGCTAAAGGCTCGATTGACCGACTTGTCTCAAGCCATCAGCCGCGTGCGGCTACTCAAGCGCACATTGGCCAAGGACTTCTGGGAGGCGGCTAATATTTTGGCCACATTGCTCGAGCTGCGGCTGTACGAAGTCAAAGGTTACGCGACGTTCGAAGCGTTCGCAGAACGAGAGCTCGAATTCGGCAAAGCAACCGCGATGCGTTTGGTTCGAATTCCCCGGGTCTTTCAAGAGGCGGCGGCGCGCGAAATTGGCCTCGTGAGTCTAATGGCAGCGCTCGAAAGCATTGAGGGCGAAAAAGAAAGCCAAACCCGCATTGCAATCGCGCAACCGGCTAAGCCCCTGAAGCCTCCGGCCGCCGCGCGCGGCTAAAGGTCGTTTTATGGGTCGGCGTGGCAGCACGCTGCCCCCCGAGCTATACGCGGGCATCGCGTATGCGCTTTATCGACGAATGTATCCTTGACGTGGAAGCCGGCGACGGTGGCAATGGTGCCATCGCCTTTCGTCGCGAGAAGTTCGTTCCGCTAGGCGGGCCAGCGGGGGGTGACGGCGGAAGCGGCGGGGATATCATCTTCGTCGTTGACCCAGGCCTCAATACCCTTTACGACCTTTACCACACGCGAAAGGTCGTTGCCGATGCAGGCGCGCCCGGGGAGGGCAAAGATTGTTTTGGTCGTGGCGGCACGGACAAGCGAATCAGAGTGCCGCTCGGCACGATCGTGTTCGACCGCGAGAGTGGCCTGAGCCTGGGTGAGCTGACTCGCCCGGATCAAGAATTGGTGATCGCGCGGGGTGGGCGCGGTGGACGCGGCAATATTCACTTTGCAACCCCAGTCGACAAGGCACCGCACCGAGCGGAAACCGGCAAACCGGGTGAAAAGCGCAAGTTGCGCCTCGAACTCAAGTCGATGGCAGACGTGGGGCTACTCGGCTTTCCCAATGTCGGCAAATCGACACTCATCAGTAACGTAAGTCGAGCCAAGCCCAAAATCGCCGACTATCCATTTACGACGCTAGAACCGCACTTGGGCGTCGTAACCATAGGTGATTCACGGGGCGGGCTCGGGCGCAACTTCGTGATCGCCGATATTCCAGGCCTAATCCCCGGGGCAAGCACGGGTCACGGGCTTGGAATTCAATTCCTGCGTCACATCGAGCGAACGCGCGTACTTCTCCACTTGGTCACTCTTTCAGATGAACCGAATCGCGATCCGCTCGAAGACTATCAGGCGCTTCGCAACGAGCTCCGGAGCTACAGCAGCGAACTTTCCGAGCGCGTGGAGATAGTCGCGCTCTCCAAGGCCGACATCCCGGAAGTATCCGAAGCATACCCCGAGCTGAAGGCTCGCTTCGCTGAAAAAGACATTGAATTGCATCGGGTGAGTTCTGCGACGCACGACGGTCTGACCGATCTGATGAATCGATTGGCGCGGGAGATATTCGAGTAGCGGATGCGCTGCGTACAGTGGGTCAAGCGCTCGCTCGGGGCCTTGCGCAATCGAACGTGGGGCCCTTCCGGCCTATGCTTTCCGGCTGCTCAAGCAGGCACGGCATTTCCGGTGGCCAGAAGTCGAATTCAGCACAATTAAACCCCAGCGGCGCCTGTGTCGAAGTCGCCTAGTTCGTCGTAGTATTCGTCGTTTTCTAGGTTATCGAATCGAGTGAACTCTTTCGCGAATCGAGTTTTGACGACTCCAGTCGGGCCGTTTCTTTGCTTCGATATGATAATCTCGGCGATACCGGGTTCATCGCTGTTCATGTTGTAGTAGTCGTCGCGGTAAATGAACATGATTGCGTCCGCATCTTGTTCGATAGCTCCCGATTCTCGAAGATCGCTCAATTGCGGTCGCTTATCCTTGAGATTGCGCGTTTCGACGGAACGATTGAGCTGACTCAAGGCAATTACCGGAACCTGCAACTCCTTAGCCAGGTGTTTGAGACCCCGCGAAAGCTCACTGATTTCTTGCTCGCGACTTCCCGCATCACGGCGGCCTTGCATGAGCTGTAGGTAGTCGATGGCGACCAATCCCAGCTTTTGAGGCGCGCCGCGCCCATCCTTCGCGCCACGACTGATTTCAGCCTGCAGCCTGCGAACCTTCGCCCGAAGGTCCATCAGTCCAAGCCCCGGAGTGTCGTCGAGCCAGATCGGCATTGCGCTGAGTCTGGCCGCGGCTTCCGTCAACCGACTCCAATCATCGCGACGAATCGTGCCCTTGCGGATGTCGCTCATACTGACGCGAGCTTCACTGGCAAGCAGACGCGCTGCCAATTGTTCCTTCGGCATCTCGAGGCTGAAAAATGCAACCGCGAACCCCGGTTCGTCCGTGCTCGACTCGACGTAGAGGTCGTCGCTCTGCTCACTCGGGTGTGACACGGCATGGGCCACATTCAAAGCGATGTTGAGCACGAAGGAGGTCTTCCCCATCCCCGGACGACCCGCCACAATGTACAGATCGCCCGAGTGCAACCCCGCGCACATGCGGTCAAGCTGCGAAAAGCCCGTGGCGATACCGGTAATGCCACCGCCTCGCTTGGTAGCTTCGGTCAATATATGAAACGCTTCACGGACGGCATCCCGCAACGCCACGATTGTGCTGGCCTCCGGAATGCGGGCAATCTCGAAGATGCGCTGCTCGGCCTTGTCGATGAATGGCTGCGTTTCGCCGCAATCCCCGTAACCTTCCGCCGCAACGTGTTGGCAGACCGAGATTACCTGCCTAAGACGCCATTTCTCCCGAATTAACTTGGCGTGTGACTCAATATTGGCAACGTAGGGCGTGGCATCCGTCAATTGGGCGAGGTATGCAGTGCCGCCGACTTGCTGGAGCCGATTTTTGTCGCGCAGGTAACTAGACACCGTAACGACGTCAACAGCGCGTTGCAGCCGCTCCAGCTCGAAGATGGCCTCGAATATCCTGCGATTGGCGTCCGAATAGAAATGCTCGGGCTTCAGAATCTCGGCCACCTCATCAAAGGAATCTGGCTCGAGCAGGACGGCACTGAGGACTGCGGCTTCGGCATCCAGATCATGCGGAGGGACACGACCTACCGGCGCGCGGCTATCGAATTCTTCCGGGCCTCGGGTGCCGCGTTCACGATCCGGGTTGAGAGTCATCCCCAATGTCCATTAGCGCATTTGCTGGCGCGGCGATACGCTGGGCAGCGCGCATTGGAACTAATGATTTTTCATTCGTAATGGAATGAAAAATTCCTCAGTCTTATCATAACTGAGGGCCAAACGTGATGTCTCGTTCCGGCTTTTCCAGATTACAGTCCGCGGTCCTGAAACGACAGAAGCCGTTCGAGCTCGAACGGCTTCTGTTGGTGTACAACCGCACTAAACCTTTTTGACAACTTCGACGCGCAACTTTGCGGTCACCTCCGGGTGCAATTTGATTTGCACTTCGGAAAGCCCAAGTGTCTTCAGGGGTTCCGGCAGCACCAGCCGCTTTCGGTCAATCGTGACGCCGAGCGCCGCGAAGGCTAACTCGATGTCGCGTCCGGTGACCGAGCCATACATTTTGCCTTCGTCCCCGACGGCTCGCTCCACCTTGACCGCCACGGCCTCGATTTTGCGCTGCTGCTCTTTGGCATCGGCTAGCGACTTTTGCGCATCTGCCAAGGCCGCTTTCTTTAGATCGTCCACTCGCAGCAGGTTGGCTGGAGTCGCGGGTGCCGCAAGGCCTCGCGGGATGAGAAAATTGCGGGCATGACCGGGACGCACACGAACCACGTCCCCACCAGCACCTAGATTATCGACGTCCTTTTGAAGGACAACTTTGATTGGCGTCGCCATCATCAGCTCCCTATTCGTTAGACGTGAACGGCATGAGTGCGATATTGCGGGCACGCTTGATGGCGTTCGTGAGCTCCCGCTGATGCTTTGCGCAAACGCCAGAGATGCGCCGCGGAACGATTTTACCTCGCTCCGTTACGAAATACCTAAGGGCCTGAGGGTCCTTGTAGTCGATAGTCACGACTTCGTCACCGCAAAATGGGCAACCGCGTCGGCGCGCCCGACGGAATGCGCCGGCCGTTTCGCGATCCATGTCGCGATCCATCCTGTCTCCTCTATCTTCTTTCATGACTCGCCGTCCTTCGCGTTGTTCAGGTCGGGAATGTCGTCATCGCTGATATTCTCGATGTCGTCATCGGTGTAGGCGTCGGCATTGCGCGCGTGCTTCTGGGGTTCGATGAACCCAAGCGCTCGCTCGAGCGCCTTGTCGTCTTCTACGTCCTCGGGCAAATCGAGTTCCTCGAATTGCACGACGTTCGGGTCAACCTTGAATTCGGCAAGATCGATCTCTGGATTGATCATCACCGTCTGAAACTTGATGATGTCATCCAACATGCGGAGATTTCTCTCCAGTTCCGCAACCAGCCCCGAACCACCTACGTACTTGAAGTACACATAGACGGCTCGCTTACAGCGCCGAACCGTATATGACAATTGCCGGCGACCCCAAGTTTCGACCAGGGTCAACTTGCCGCCTTCGCGCTTGACGACGTCGTCGATGCGGTTGGCGATCTTGCCGGCGGACTCCTTGGTCACATCCGGGCGCATCAAGTAGATTGTCTCGTATTCGCGTTGCCGCGGGGGCAATGCGATTTGAAATACTGCCATTGAATTCTCCTCTTGAGCTAATGGCCCCGGAACAAGAACCGGAGCAAGGAGCTAGTCTTTTTTCTTTTTTCGATTCGATACGTTCATTGCGGTACTAAGCCCGTTGTTGATGACCTGATCCAATACCTTGGAGCTTTCATCAATCAGTTCCTCGACCCGGGGCAAGTCCGCAGGGGGAAACCCTTCTAGCACGAAATCTGCGCCTGACCCGACAAAGTCAGGGGGTGGGCGACCAATCCCAAATCGAAGCCGTGCGAAGGCATCCGTCCCCATTTGTTCGATAATTGAACCAACCCCGTTATGTCCCGCGTCTCCGCCGCCGAGCTTGAGTCGGAACTCACCGAACGGTAAGTCGAGTTCATCGTGGACCACTAGAACTTCCGCCGGTTCCAGTTTGAAGAAGCTCGAGGCAGCCCTCACTGAGAACCCGGACAAATTCATGAATGTCATCGGCTTGAGGGCGATGACGCGCTCGCCATTGGCACGATTGATCGACACGAACTGCCCCTCGAACTTGTCGCGCCAAACCTGCTGCCGTTGGCGGTTGACCCACCGGTCCACGATGCGGAAACCCACGTTGTGTCGCGTAGCTTCGTATCGTGAACCGGGATTGCCGAGCCCAACGATTAGAATCACTTACCTTTGGATGGCTTCTTGTCGGACTTCCCTGCAGGGGCTTTGCCCGCCGCAGGAGCTTTGCCCGCTGCCTTGGCATCCGCAGCCGGAGCTGCTGCCGCTGCCGCAGGTGCCGCTGCCGCTGCAGCTGCCGCCGCACCAGTTGCAGCTTCTTCTTCGCCCTGGGCCTTTTCGCTCACCACGGCCAATACCGTTTGATTGGGTGCCAAACGAAGGCTTACACCATCTGGCACCGGTAAGTCCTTCGCACCCACATGACCGTCGAGTTCCATTTCAGTCACGTTGTACGAAATCTTGACAGGAATGTGCTCGGGCAAGCAGCGCACCGGCAATTTGCGAAATACGACGTGCAAAGTGCCGCCGGCAACAACACCCTTGCTCTTTCCAAAAATCTCGAATGGGATGTCAACGTCAACCGGCGCGCCCAAGGAAATCTTGAGGAAGTCAGCGTGCAGCAGCTGGCGCGTAATTGGATGGTATTGATAATCGCACAGCAAAGCGGGGAACTTCTCACCGCTTTCCACGTCGATTTCAACGACAGTGTTGCGCCCGCGTTCCGAGGCGAGCACATCGAGCAACCGCTTGGGCGAGACGGCCAAAGACTGTGCCGGTGTCTTCTCGCCATAGGCAACTGCGGGGATCTGTTGCGCGCTTCGTAGGCGGCGCGCGGCACTCTTGCCAGCTTCGGTTCGGCGGGTTGCGGCTACTTTCATGAGGTCCATGGTGACGGTTACTCCTGCATGGCTGAGAATTGTGCCAGCCTTTTCAGACGAACAGTGAACTTACGGATTCGCCATTGTGGATGCGGCGGATTGCCTCACCCAATAGCCTTCCGGTGGACAAAAATTTGATTTTCGGGACAACGGCTGACGGCCGGGCTCGGTGGAATCGTATTCGTCACGACGACTTCGGACAGAACGCTCGCCTCGATTCGCTCGACCGCGGGCCCGCTCAATACCCCATGCGACGCGCAGGCCACGACCTTGCGAGCCCCGTTATCCATGACGGCTTTGGCGGCGTTACAGAGCGTGCCTGCCGTATCGATCATATCGTCGATGATGACGCAGTCCTTGTCGCGAACATCGCCAATCAGGTGCATAACTTCGCTGACATTGGCCTTTTCACGACGCTTGTCGATAATTGCCAGGCCGGCGCCCATGCGCTTGCTAAAATCGCGCGTGCGCTCCACGCCGCCCGCGTCTGGAGAGACGAAAATCACGGAACTATCGTAATTGCGCCGCAAGTAGTCTTCCAAAAACACGGGCATGGCGTACAGGTGATCGAAAGGAATATTGAAGAAACCCTGAATCTGTCCCGCGTGCAAATCGATGCTGAGCACGCGCGTAACACCAGCCGCCACCAGCAGATCCGCAACCAACTTCGAGGTAATCGGAGTACGCGGCGATACTTTGCGGTCCTGACGACCATAGCCGTAATAGGGCATTACAGCGGCAATGCTCGAAGCTGACGCACGCCTGAGCGCGTCGCACATGATCAGCAACTCCATAATATGGTCGTTGACCGGCGAGCACGTGGGTTGCACGACAAAACAATCAAAGCCGCGCACGCTGTCGTGAAACTCGCAGAAAGTCTCGCCATCGCTGAAGCGACGGATAGTCGTCTTACCGAGGCTCATCCCGAGAAAGCGGGCAATCTCCTCGGCCAATTCCGGGTTGGCGTTTCCGGTAAATAGCCTGACGTTCTTCACCAGTGTCTCCGCGAGCGCCCGCGCCAAAAGCCCGCAAAATGGTTGGATCTACGGCAGCCCGGCTAAAGCGGCCGAAGGGTTAGCAGCGAGGTGGGTTGGTGTCAATGACTGGCGAGAACGCACTTCAAAGGCCACTGAACACGAGACTAGTAGCGCGACAATTAGCGCCGAAACTCAACGGCACCGGCCGCGCAACGCATTCCGATTGCCCGGCGGAATCAAGGCGCTGCGCGCCGGCACGACCGATTGCGCCACCCTTGGTCATCTTCTTCTTTGTCTTCCGGCACGCGGCCTCGCGGTGCTCGGTGTCACGCAATGCGGCGCACACCATCATGGTCGGGGCTCGATTCCGCAGCTTGCCAGCATCGGAGCGCAGCATTTCAGAGTGCTTTGAAGGAGCTCGACATGGGGGTGGCTTGGTGGGATGCCCATCTTTTCATACAGCGTGAGCGCGCGAGTCAAATGATCTCGGGCGTCAACGGTGCTGGATTTAGCTTGATAGCAGATGCCCAGGTTTCCAAGATGCCTGGCCTGTCCCTCGATGCTTCCTAATTTTTCCGCGATGCGCAAGGCGCGACGATGAAAATCGATGGCTTCGTCAACGTCGCCCAGCAATTGGTAGCAAATGCCAAGATTGCCGAGATTAGCCGCCTGTTCTTCAATGTTCCCGAGCCTTTCGTTGATGGCAAGTGAACGCCGAATTAGTGTCCTGGCCATCGGAATATCACCCAGCGATTGGTGGCAAATACCTAGGTTCCCGAGGGCGATGGCCTGTGCCTCCGGATTACCGATGATTTCGCTTAAGTTGAGCGAGCGCCGAATCATGTCGATGGCCTTGTTGGTATCGCCCAACATTTGGTAGCAAATGCCAAGGCTGCCGAGACCCGCGGACTGCCCTTCGAGGTTACCGAGCATTTCATTGATGGCGAGCGCCCGCTGAATTAACTCGATGGCACAAGGAATATCGCCGAGCATCTGGTAGCAGATGCCGAGATTGCCGAGCTGCGTCGCTTGCCGGTCGAGTCTTCCGAGTGTCTCCTCGATGTCCAATGAACGTTGGTGTGAATCCCGAGCATTGAGGATATCACCGAGCGCCCGGTACTTGAGGCCAAGGTCGCCGAGTTCGGTGGCCTGCGTTTCGAGCGTTTCACAATTGTCGTTGATTTCGGGCGACCGCTGATGCAATTCGATAACCTCGAGTTCGCTGCGAGCGATTGGTAGCACATGCTGGAGGCTTGATAATCTTGCCATGCACCAACGCGGACACAATTGGAGAATCTTCGGCATTTTCGCGCCATTTCCAGGACATGCTTACAGCCTCAGTGGCACACGGCAAAAACGCGTCGCCCGAATCCCCTCACTTTGGCTGGGTCTTTTCCAACTTAAGACTGCGGCAACCATCCTCGATTTGTAGTATCTGATGAGAACCAGGCGAAGGACATGAAATCCACAATCATCGCTGGCAAGGCAGTCCTGATCGAGGCGGTAGCCCTCATCGAACCCGAGCGAAGCGCAATGCGGGATCACTTTCGCCGTCACGACGTGACGGCGGCACAGGCGGCCATCGTCGAGGCATACGCAAGACTCGATAAGGGAATTCACGACTCCATCGATCGCAGTGGCATTGTACCCGCATGCCGTGAGGGTTGTGCCTGGTGTTGTCGCGGCGTAAAGATTAACGTGAGCGCTCCTGAGGCACTCGCCATTGCCGAACGCTTGAAAAGCACGAAAAGTGAATTGATGCCGGCCGTTCATGCCGCCGCCGAGCGCAGGCGCAACATGAACACGGATCAGTACTTCATGGCGGGTGATCCTTGCCCGTTCCTAGGTTCATCCAACGAATGCACTATTTACGATGTTCGCCCCATGGCGTGTAGGCGCCACTGCTGCCTAGACGCCAGCGAGTGTGAGCGTGCCGTAAAAAACCCCAAACTTAAGCTCCCGGTGAGCCAACATGCCCCGGCCAATGCTGTTGGCGCAGTATCAGGGTTTGCGCTCTCCGCGGCACTAGAGGACGCCAATCTCGACTTTCGAATGTTCGAACTTGCAAGCGCTGTGTCGGTGGCGCTTCGTGACGATGCCGCGAAACGCTGGGCTTCAGGCGAGCTCATTTTTGAGCTCGCAATTCGACCCGTTGACGCCGAAGATCGAAGGATTGCGGAGGAGGATCTTGAAAGGCATTCGCCCGATTCTGGAAACCCCAACAGGTCAGTCTGGAAAAGCCACAGCAAGAAAGGGCGCTCGGGGGGTCGGCAATGAATTTGATGCCGGCGGACCCTCGAAGCCAATCGAAGTGGCGCGCGCATACCTCAGCGGGCGGTTTCGTCGGCTGCAGTTTGTAGGCGGCTGCGACGTCTACGGCGCACGGTGCGCACGATAACGCTCGAAGTGGAATTATCTTACACGGGCCTTGACTAAAATTCGGGACCCTTGTCCAGGTGGGCCCACGCCAAAAAAGAAACGGCGTCTATGGTCATCCGGTGAGGCTACCTCACTTGGTGCGACCGCCACGCGAAGAGCGCGTTAGCCGACGTTTACCTCGACGGACAAGCTCTTGTAGTCCATTTGACCCAGTTTACGATCGGTGGCGAGCTTTAGGTACTTCACTTCAGCGATTCGCGCTTCGAGCAAATCCGCAGCCCAGTAATCAATGGCGACAGGATCGGTACTGAGAGCGAGCGCGTTCACCGAGCGCACGTCATCGAGATTGCCGCCGCGGGGGCCATTGTGCATCAAGATGCGAGTTGCATCCACGAGTGTGAGCGTTGGTCGCATCAGTGCTGCCAGCGCAGCAATGCTGTCGTCGAGATCCGCATGAAAAAGCTTTCTGCGCTTGTCCGTGATGCCAATCCAATTCTTCATGCCTGCAGTAACGCGCGCACTGGCGTGATGCTTGGCGATCGGCACATTGATGATTTTGGTCGCGCTGGCAAAGGGCGACAAGATTGGCCAGGTCCCAAGCTTGCCGGGGATCTTTACGTTGACGTACGTGGACTCGGAGGGTAATATTACTTTGGCACCAGCGTCGCGAGCAGCCTTGCGGATGCCACTGCGTTCGAAGCATCGCTCGGCGTCGTCGACGGGGCATTCGGCCACGATTACTTCATGCGCGCCCGCGTCGCGACAGGCTCGCACCAACTCGGCAACTATCTCGGGCGTCGTTGTGGCGCCTTGAAATGGGACACGTTCCCAGGCTGCATTCGGCTTTATCAAGACGACGTCGTCCCGCGACACGAATTGACCGAGGCCGCCCATGCGCTCGAGTGCCGCACGCACATTGCGCGCGGGATCCTTGCCTCGGGCAACGACCATCTTCGGGCTCGTTGCGGGAAGCCTGACTCGGTGATCCCGCATCGGCGCCGCCGCGGATGTCATCGATTGCAGCAAACGCATGCTGCGCGCCTCGTACAGCGCGCCCGCTACGGCTAGACCCGCAACACCACCGCCCAACATCAACAGGCGCCGTCGAGTGACGTTCGCAGCTTCATTAGTGTGGATTTCTTGAGTCAATGGCTTTAGGTCGTCGCGGTCCGCTCGGCGCATGACGAAGCGTAGCACGGGGACAAAATGTGCCGTAACTGAAAAGCCACACGGTAAACGGCAGTTGACGCCAAAGCCTTAGGGAACCCGCGCGAGCCCTCGAATTGCCGGCATTTTCAGGTTGGAATCCCTCATGCATGGCGTGCCAGGTGATGCGCGCAAAAGTTGCATTCGTCTTGGGACTCGGTAGCTTCGTGCTCAGCGGCTGCGGCTCGCCTGCAACTCGCGATGCCATCCTCGAAGCGACAGCGGCTGCAGCAATTGAAGTCGGAGCTGCCGCCCTTCGAGCTGCCGCGGACAATGCAAGCGCGCGCGACGCAGCCAAGGCTGCACGGGCGCACACTGCTCCCACCGGCAATTGGCGGCTGGTGCGGCAAGATGACGAAGAAACGGATTGCAATGATGCGTCCGCCGATGACGAAGATTGCATCGATAGCGCTACCAACAAAGACGAAACCACCGAAGCTACCGAGAACGCTCCTAGTCTCGGCAAATGTATGGTGTGTGAATGAATGAGCGCGGCAGTGGTTTTGCCGCTAATTATTCAAAGCCCCGGCGTTGATCCACGCAGCAATTTCATCGACCTGAGTTTGCGTCAATGCCGCGCCGGTCAACGGCATCGCCGAACCGCAGGGTGCAGCTGTGCCTTGGGTCTTCGCATTCACTTTCTCCCACAATATACTGGTAGCAGAGCTGCCGGCAACGACGCGTGTGCCGAATCCACCGCACTGCGACCCGGCTGCAGCAACACCCACCAGATTGCTGTAAGCGGTCGCCTGCATGCTCATGTCGAGCGAGCCCTGCGTAACGCCTCCTCCGCCCGGGGAATGGCAGCCCACACATTTGGTGCTGATAATCGTCGTGTAGATTGTCGTAAAGGTTACGGCACCCGTCGCGCTGCTGCCCCCAGTGGCCTTGCTGCCACCGGTCGCAACCATGCCTCCCGTAGCTTTGCTGCCGCCCGTACTCGTCATTCCACCCGCCGCCTTGCTGCCACCGGTTGCTACCATGCCTCCCGTAGCCTTGCTGCCCCCTGTTCCCTCTGTACCGCCCACGGCCTTGGTGCCACCCGCAGTCATCGTGCCACCAGTGGCTTTGGTGCCGCCCCCAGCGATCATGCCACCCGTCGCCGTCATGCCACCCGTCGCCATCATGCCGCCCGTGGCCTTAGCACCACCGATTGGCGCCACGCCTCCCGTTGACATAACTCCACCGGTCGATTCCATACCGCCCGAGGCCATCATGCCTCCCGTTGCCATCATGCCGCCCATCGCGTTCGCGCCGCCTAGGCTTGAAGTCGTCCCACCCGTGTTGGCTTTCGCCGTCGTGCCCCCCAACGACGCCGCGCCGCCCTTTGAGGTTGCGCCACCACCACCCGCCCCCTGATTGCCGCCGGCTGTCGTTGAGCCGCCAGTCCCGCTGTTCGTGTTATCGTTGCCGCAATTGACCAGCGAGAGGCAGGTAGCTGCGATGGCAAGAATCCCGACAACAGACTTTGGCCGAGCATTGGAGGATAGATGACTATTCATAATGCAATCTCCTAATTTTCTTACTTCACGCGCAATTTCAACAAGCAACTCAAGCGGACTTGGCGTGATTTCAACTCTCGCACAATTGATTCACTCAACTTAGAATCAACCCGAAGGTTCCCTCAAAGTACCAACAGGTAAGTGTGTAGGGGGCTAGCGTGAAACGGCAAGGGCGCGCGCTCAATAAACGTTACTAACTGTTCCTTTCTGGCTGTTAAATCACGGAATACCCAAATTCCGTGGGGGCTAGCCAACAAGGCCGCAGGCGATCTCTACCCGGTTGCGGCGCGAGCCCGACATTGACCAGGGATGCAAAGGCAATTGACGGATTGCGCGTGAACACCTCATCGCGTAGCTCCGCTGTCCAAATAGGAATGCTCGATCGCAACTTTGTCGATCCCCGCGTGGCGCATCATCCCAACATGATGCGTTCTGCCACCGAGTTTTTTCGAAGCACGCCGACTACCTTCCGCGGCGGCTTTAGACGAGGTCGTTGACTTTGTTCGACGCGCGTTCGATATCCCTACGAAGTGAAACTCCCCAGCGCCCAGCACACAACCAAAGCCGGATCCCACTGGTGGCGCTCCGCGAGCCCCGTGCCAAACAACCCGATGGCTGCGACACAAAGCCGTTTGTAACAGCCAGCTCCGAACCGCCGGCGGCCGTATCGCTTTTTGGTTCATCCAACATCGGGTCGAGCCGACAAACTTACGCCGCATTGGGCTGATTTTGCGCCAATCTACTGGCTCTCTGCGGTTGCACTAAACCCGCGCTTGAGCCGGGCCCTCGATTCCTGCGATCGCCCCGGTTCACCGGCCAAGATCAGAGCGCACTTCGCGACCGCAGCTTCGATATGACATAAGGACGTCATGTTCGGGGGACTACTTCCCACTAGACGAGCCCGATGGGCCATCGTCATTTGCGTTTCAGCGTTGCATCCAGTGATCCTTTACTTTGGGCTGCCCGTGTTCGGTGAAGCGTGCAACCTCATTGTCTTTCTCACACCGGTAGTTGCTACTTTGATGTTCAGCTGGAAGGCTGGCGTCTTATTTACGTTTGTCGGCGTATTCGTTTCCGCGGGCATGTTCAGCCAACTCGTCGGTATGGGTGCAACGGAAGGTTGACCCAAGGCAATCCTGTTGATCCTAGCAGGAGTCATTGTCAGCCTGGGCGCCGAAAAGCTGAGACGCTACATCGAACAGCGCAAAGCGATAGAGGCAGAGCTCCAGCAGGCGAGAAAACTGGAGGCCATCGGTCGCCTAGCAGGCGGCGTCGCTCACGACATGAACAACACCCTCAATGCGATTATGGGGTCCGTGTTCGCGCACCGACAAGAGATTGCCGTTGATGGTCGCCCATTCAAGGATCTAGAAAATATCGTTGCAGCGTGTGAACGCGGAGCACAGCTGACCCAGAATCTGCTGGGATTTGCCAGAAAAAGTTACTACAAGCGACAGACCTTTTCGCTCAACGGTATCGCGGAAAGCGTTCAAGCCATACTAGTTCGTACCGCGAACAAGAACATCCGCGTGGAAACCAAACTTGCCCATGACCTGCCGCTCATTAGGGGTGATCGGGGACAAATTGAGAACGCAGTGATAAACCTTTGCCTCAACGCCCTAGATGCCATGAGCACTCAGGGCACGTTGACCATCACGACCAAAAAGGATTCCGGTCGTGTTTCCATTGGTGTGAGGGATACCGGGATCGGAATGGACGACAGTGTTCGAGACCGGGTGTTCGAGCCCTTTTTTACCACCAAAGCCGAGGGAAAGGGCACTGGGCTGGGTCTCTCGATGGTTTACGGTGTCGTGCACGCGATGAACGGCAGAATCACCCTGGACAGCGCGCCGGGTAAAGGGACGCTCGTCACTCTCACTTTTCCTGCGACCGCCGCAAAGGAACCTGACATGGGGGTGAACAGTATCCCACCGGACGACATAGACTCCCCCGATTATCTCCGAGGTCGAACAGTGTTGCTCGTTGACGACGAGCCCCTTGTGCTACGCGCGGGTGAGCGAATGCTCAAAGCCATGGGGTGCGACGTCTTGAGCGCTGCCGGAGGCAGAGAGGGTCTCGACAAATTCAGGGCGAGTAAGAGCCCCATTCATCTTGCGATCGTCGATCTTGTCATGCCGGATATGGATGGGATCGCTACCATCGAGGAGATACTCGGGATAGACGCGTTCACCCAGGTACTCCTTGCCTCGGGGTACGCAAGGCAATCCGATGAAGTTGAAGCCCTAAAGGAACGGCACCCGACGGTCGGATTTCTCGCAAAGCCCTATCAGCCAAAGCAACTCATCATTGCGGCCAGGAAGTTTTCTGTACGACAGCAACCGATAGATCGGGAAGATGCCGAAAAACCACGTAAGATGCGACGATGGACACCGTAGATCTCTTCTCAGGGATGGTTTTGGGATTCATCGCCTGGTTTCTCGTCCGCTATCTCGTCGCCGGAATGTACACGGTCAATCAGAACGAACGCGCTGTAAAAACTTCCTTTGGCCGCGCGCAGCGGGTTGGTAATGCAACGACTGCCGAAGATCCCGTATCGGATTCGCTCAATGCAGAAGAGAAGCAGCGCTACGCTTGCCCGCAGGTTCGCGTTATCCCGCCGGGAGGGCCATACTTTAAGTGGCCCTGGGAGCGAGTCTACAAAGTATCCGTCGCCACCGACACCGTTAGTATGGCCTTTGACCCCTTGTTCCCTCAGGCCAATCAAAGTGGCAGCATTCTCGAGGCGGTCACCAAGGATCAACTCAACACAGGGCTAACCGGGCAGATTCGCTACCGGGTCAGCGAGCGCAACCTGTATGCTTACCTGTTTGGCGTAAAATTCTCGATTGCCCACGTATTAGGCTACTTCGTCTCGGTGCTGCGAGAACGCATCGCCAATTTCGAGGTCCCCAAGAGTGAGGACGGGGACATCAACCAAATGGGCATTTCCATCAACGACTTGCGCAAGAACCTCCGCGATATCAACGAGCACATGGATAGCGAGTGCGCCTCTTCATCGGCGCGGTACGGAATTCAGTTGGAGGCTTCCCTCATCACGAGCATCGACCCTCCAGCTGAAGTCGAATCGGCATTGGCGGCGATCAATACCGCGCACAACCAGGTCTCCTCAGACATCAGCCTTGCACAAGCTTCGGCGGATCAGAAGATTGTGCAGTCAAAACGGGCCGTAGAAATCGAGACCCTCAAGGCTCAGGCCGAGGTGGAGCCGCTGCGCTTGCTAGCTTCGCAATTGTCAACGCTCAAGCAATCAGGGGGCGATGGGGCACTCGAAGCCTACGTGCGCAATGTTCGCTTGGGGTTATTCTCGCGCGCGGGCCGCGTTGTGCTGGAGGCCGAGTGATGTCTACCCTAATTGTTGCGGTAGTTAGCTTTGCCGCGTGGTTCTTGCTCGTGCCCACCGTATTTTCTCTCGCGCGAGCCCTCGGGTTTTACGCCATCGTGAATGAAAGGCGCAGCCTCGTATTCGTGCTCTTCGGCAAGGTCCTGGCCATCATCGACGAACCGGGGCTACACTTTCTTTGGGGAAGGCTCGGGTGGCGGGCGATCATCGTAACGTGGCTCGGTAAAAAGTACGAGATCGATATGCGGCTTGACCAGGAATACCTTCGTAGTCAGCCCGTAAACTCAGAGGAGGGCGCTCCGATGGGGATAGGGATCTGGTACGAGATGATGATTAGCGACCCGGTTGCATACCTCTTCAAGAATACCGACCCGCGGGGCTCGCTCGCCGCCAACGTTAGTAACTCGACCGTGCGCTGCCTGAGCAACCTGCCGCTCGCCGAGATGATGTCGGACCGGCACGTAATGAGCCAAACCGTACGTAACGAGGTATCCGCATTGTCACAGGATTGGGGATACCAGCTGGGTTCGGTCTACATTCGCAAGGTCCACTTTCGTGACGCCGACATGATTCGACAGATCGAAAGCAAGGTCGTCAACCGCCTCCGGCAAGTTACCTCTTCCATCAAGCAAGATGGTACGAACCAAGTCAACATCATCACGAGCACCGCAGAGCGACAAGCTGCGATCGAATTTGCCAAGGCCGGCGCGATTCGCCCGAAGATCGTCGGTACCGCACTCAATGAGATCTCGCGTGACCCGGAAGTGGCACGGGCGATGTTCGATATTCTGGAGACCCAACGCATGCTGAGCAGCGAGGCGAGTGTGACGCTGATTCCTCCAAAATCGCCCTTGATGGCCGATCTGTTCGCGACGTCGGCTGCCGCAGCGGGCAAACTTAAGGCACCCGTTACCTAGCGAGCGTCGCTGAGGGCATCCACTGGTTTTTGCGCGGCACTGAGACACGCGGTGGCCTACGTGCCGTCAAACACCCAAATGCTACGCTTGGCGCATGCATATCGTGGCGATTGGCGAACTTCGTGGAACTATTGACGATGCAATTCGTCCGCTCGGCGCGGATCTCGAAACGACACCCTACGAATTGCGGCTAGCGTTGAATGCCGGTTTTCCCGCCGTGGTCATGGTTACCGTCGATGAGGCACTCACCAGGGCCGCTGTTGCGGCGATTGCACGCCATGGGCACGTACCGATTACGTGCAGCCGCGAGGATGTCGTTCCCAGCTCACGAATGACCCTGCTGCGTAACTTTAAGTTCGCTGCGGGGGGTCTTGTGGCGCACACGGGCTCCGACGAGGAACTGCCCTACGAGGATATCGCCGTTTTGCTTCGCGCAATGCACCGAAGCACGACCGAGACCACCGAATCGGTTAAGGAACGAAAGCTACGTCCGGTTATGGCGATTGCAACAGGGGGCCTCGTGATGTCAAAAACGACCACTCGAACGGTCACCTCAAGCACGGCGCAAAACGAACAAGTCCTGTACATTTTCCGTCATGGCGGGAGACCGCCGTGGCTGCTCAGGGAACGATCGGCGCAATACGTCGGGCTTGGCGCAGAACTCAAGCCCACGAGTCTCGAGAATTTCAACAACACAATCCAGGGGCTTCGGAGGCGTGCCCCGAGCGCAAGTTACGACGAGCGGCTGAAAACCAGCCGCCCGTTGCGCGGCGTTGCAGATGGAATCGAGGCAACGGATATATTCGCGCATTTGCTTGCGAAATATCTCGCAAAGTAGCAAGCGCGAAGTTGCGATGCGATGGCGCCTTGTCATTTGTGGGGCTAGCCCCACGTGGACCCGTTGCCAGAAACATTGACTCTGGTCGGCATATGCCAGAAGCTGCAGCGCCTGAGGATAACCAGGAAGCGAGATAACAATGAAAAGGAAGACCGGAAGTTACTTGGTTATGGCCGTTGGATTGGTGACTCCCATGGCATTTTCTTGTGGCGGCTCGCAACCCGCCACCGCCACGCCTCCGAGCGCAATGGGCGCGCCAGAGAGCTCGGCCGCGCCAGCAACAGCCGCCGCTCCTTCGGCTGCTCCAGCTGCCACCGCTCCAGTTGAAAGCGCCTCGGCCACTCCTGCTGCCAAGCCTGCCTGGAAAGACATGAAACCAGAGCAGCGCAAGGAGTACATGAAGACCGTCGTTCTTCCAAAGATGAAGGAAGAATTCGTCGCATTCAACGCTCACGCTTATGGCGAGATGAATTGCGTTACCTGTCACGGCGACAGCGCGAAGGACGGGTCGTTCAAGATGCCAAACCCAAAGTTGCCCAAACTTCCCAGCGATGAGGCTGGTTTCAAGGCGCTGATGAAGAAAAAGCCAGAGGTTACGAAGTTCATGGGAAGCAAGGTGGTACCGGAGATGGCAGATATGGTTGGGGAGTCACCATACAATCCTGAAACCAAACAAGGGTTCGGTTGCTTCGAATGCCACACCAAAAAATAGCCAAAGGTTCCACTGCGCATTGACGGCAAAATCCCGCATTTGGGGACTAGGGAATGTTTCCATGGTTACCCAGTTACGGGAAAATCCACACTGACCGACCATCCCATGGTAGGTTTGTGCCGTATCGGCCGGGCCGGCGGCGCCCATCGATACTCGGTACACTGGAGCCCGCCGTCCGTTTTGGTCGATGCCAGCCACACTTTTTCATAAAATCACCGAGAGCTTCGCGGGAACCCTGTTTGTGGGCCACAGCGAAGGGGAGCTACTGTACTTAGAGCAGGTGGCGTTGCGGTCGACAACGCCTCAGCCGCTCATCGACTCGATGGTTCGAGCGCTGGCCGACATGAGGCAATTGTCTGGCAACACAGTCGCCGCGCCAAGCCACGTGGTGCGCTTCATGGGCCAAATCGGAATAGTTACGCCCTACTTCGAGGCCGTTCCCCTGCGGCTGCTACTAAACGCTGCTTTCGAGGGGCGAGTGCCGTTTCCGGTCGCTGTAGCAACCAAGATCGCTCTGGACGTATTCGACGGCCTTTGCCAATACCACGCACTCGACGTCAAGTTGTGTGGTGGAATTTGCCCCGATCACTTGCTGGTTGGAACCGACGGGGACACCCGTGTCGGCAATATTGCCGTCGCAGCGATAACACCAAAGGAGTCACCATGGCGAGGCAAAGTCGAACGCCTAGCCTACCTAGCGCCCGAGCAAATCACCGCTACACGCGGGTCTGATGCAAGAACGGACGTCTATGCCATTGGTGTCATTCTTTGGGAAATGCTCGCCAATCGGTCAAAAATGGTGGGTTCACCCGCACAAATTCTCGAGTCGCTTCGAAATGCCAAAGGGTCACCCGTTCTATTGCCCCTCGATGAAACCACGGTATCCAAAGGGTTCATCAATGCACTGAGTCGCGCGCTACATCCTAATCCCGCTGAACGACAAGCGTCGGTTGGCGCATTAGCCCGTGAGTTACTCGAAGCGGGGCAGGAACCCGCGACCGCCTCCGAAGTAGCCGCGTATGTGGAGCAGGCAGCCAGGCAATCGCTTCAAGACATACGCACAGCGGTTGCCTTGCAGCAAATTGAGACACTTAGGCAGAAGCAAACACCGAAGTCAGGTGCTCTGCCTCGCCTTGCGTCAATGTCAAAGCCGAGCCCGGCAAAAAGTACGGCTGAGGAGCCCAGCCCGGCCGCTAGCACACCTGAAGAACCCGGTGCGGCCAAGAGCGCGCCAGCAAAGCCCAGCCCGGCCACAGTTACAACTGAAAGGCCGAGCCCGACCAAGAGCGCGCCAGCAAAGCCGCCGAGGCCGTCGCCTAAACCCGCTGTGGCCAAGCCCGAGTTCAATCTCCCGAACAGCGATCGCACCGCAGTCTTCAAGGTTACCGCGGAGCTTCTGGAAAAGGCTCGGCGTGGCCCCGCTAACAGCGAGCCACCGCCGCCAACGACGTCCGTAATGGCCGAGGAATATCTGAGCAGCGAGCGAACCGTGACCTTCGAAGTCCCGGAGGACTTGCTCGAAGAAGCACGCCGTCTTTTCGAAGCCACCGAGAAAGCTGCCGGTGCTCCCGAGGAGCGCATCACGGCCCCTCCCAGTAGTCGGGGCAGCCGCGATAAGATCGAAATCGGCTGCGCCACTTCCTTCGTTCGCACTGGAAGAAGGCGAGGAGCGAACCGTAGATCAACAGCATTCTGAGGCACTCTTCAAGAAATTGCGAAGCGAAGGCCCGTCGCGCCCGGCCCCGGCGAATTCGACTAGGCCGCAATACGATGAAGATGCAACGACGATTTGGCGCCCACAACGGGACAGCCAACCCGCAAAAATGACGACGCCGGTTGTTGCAGGGCCACCGATGTCCCCTGCCGTGTCCACGACTCCGGCGGTGGCCGCAACTTCGACTGTGTCCACGACTATGTCCGAGGCTCGTTCCACGGCCGCACCCAAAAGGCCCGCATACTGGGTTCTGGGGCTCATATTTTGTGTCGTATTGGGAGCGGTCGCAATTATCGTGCGCCGAGTCGCCGGACACTAAAGATTCAATGGGCCACTATGGTGACCTGAACCGTCAAGCTTATCGTAGCAACCCGAAATCAGGTGACCTATACCTTAGGCCTCTTCAGGCCACCTGTACGCCCGTCGCGACGTTTTGATTGTGTTTGTGACGTTGAGGAATGGTCGGAGGACCATTGTCTGGGGCCCGGCCCAGACAATAGGCTTGGGGTTAGCTAGCTTTCTGGCAGCAAACGGGCCTACCGGCGCCAAGTATTTCAGCTTTTTCGTTTATGCCGGTGGCACGCGGAGCTGCTTTACGGCCAGGGCTACGTCTTTGCCGCTGACGACAACTTCAAGCACTTTGAGATATTTCATCGCGATGCCCGTGGCCTGCCCCTCGTTGCCGGCGGCCACGATGGCGGACTTTTGTGAGTCCAATTGGGCGACGATCTCCTCGACCGTTAATGTTTTCGGCAAAAGCTCGGCGAGCGTGCGATTCTCGAGTTCCAGATCCGCTCTGCGCGCTGGGTCCTCGGTCAGCGCCAAGGATTCCGAGTTTGACTTGATGAGTTTGCGTAGGATTGCCTGGGATTCCTCATCGCTCCCGGACTTTCCCGTCCGCGCTGCGTCTGTCGTAATTTCACCGACTGCGACACGCAGGATTTCCTTTTCGATGATTCGACCCTCTTTCATCGCTTTGAACATCCGACTCTTGATCTCGTCGAGTAACATCTTGACCTTCCTGACTACAGATAGAGGCCAAGCATTGCGGAAAGGGCCGCTCCCGCAACCTCCGAATTTCAGCCTTGACGCCGGGCTCGTGAATATCCGTTTCCGTGCCGCAGAGCCCCCAACCCCCCCAAATCCAATCACGACGCCCCGTCGAGCAAAAAGCACAGCCTGAGGCAGAAACGCGGGCTGTGTATTGACTTTGACTGGGCGCCTGTGGTTTTCCATCGAGTGGTGTCTAAGGAGGACCCAACTATGCGTGCCTCGAATCCTCGCGGAATCGCACCCTTCTTATGGGCAGCACGGAGCTGCCAGATTGCCGGCGTAATATTCACGGTGCTGCTATTCATTTCGATGCCGGCACTATCGAAACCGAGGGCGGCATCTGCACCGGCGCCAGCCAAGGTCGAGGATCGCGTTGAAGCCCGGTTGCGTGAGGCCGATAAGGCTTACGTAGAGGGCGAATTTGCGCAGGCCCTCGAATTGTATAGAAAGGTCGATAGCATTGATCCAAAACCTAAGACGCGGCTAAAAATCGCCGATTGCCTACGCGAGCTCGGCCAGCTTTCGGAGGCGTACGACGTCTTGGAACTGCTCGTGAAGGACACCACGCTCGAGCGAAAGGACAAGGAGCGCGCCGAGCAGGCGCTCAATGCAATCAAGTCGTTCGACTTCGTTACTCGTTTTGCACATGAACGAACCCGAGGCTCGCCTGCTCGTCGATGGTGCGGAGGTTGGGCGTGGACCCTTGGACAAGTCGCTGCGCCGTAAGTTAGGCCACGTCATCGTGTCCGCGTCCAAGCCGGGCTTCGAGCCTTGGACGAAGGAGCTTGATCTCGCGCAGGGCGAGGAGCAACGCGTTGACGTCGCGTTGTCACCGGAGAAAACCGTGGGGACTCTGATAGTCAACGTCGTGGGCAATGGTGCGGCCGATTTAATTCTCGACGGCAAGGACGTGGGGACGCTGCCTTGGACGGGTGACGTGCCTGCCGGTTCGCATGAAGTCAGCGCGCAGAGCGCTCATGGCATCAGCGCAATGCGCAAGGTGGCCGTATCAGCCAAGGGTCGCACGGAATTGGAACTCACTCTTGTCGAGAACCCAGCCAAGCTTCACGTGAGCGCGGCGAGCGGGAGCGCCGTAATTCGAATCGATGGGACTCCCTACGGCTCGGGCAAATACGATGGCGAAGTCTCGCCAGGAAAGCACGCCGTGAGCGTTGAGCAACCGGGGTTCGTGCCGAACGTGTACAATGTAGTCCTCGAACCAGGCGAACAAAAGTCGATTAACAACGTCGTGCTCGAACGCTCGCCTGCCAGTCAATCGGTTCATGGTGCCCAAACTGACAAGGGAATTTATGTTCAAGTGGCACTCGACGGCCTCATCGGCAAGGCTACCAATTCGATTTCCGGTGCGTGCCCTGCCAATACCTTGTCTGGAAGTTGCAATTCTTGGCCTAACTTGGGAGGTGAAGTCGATGTGCACGTGGGCTACTCATGGGGCATATTTGGCGCTGAGGGTTTCCTGCTCGGTGGAACCAATCTGACCAGCGCGCACGCCGAGTACCCGCGGGATGTGAGCCAGAGTGAGTCCGCTTGGTACGGAATAGCACGCAAGGAAACCTACTTGATATTCGAACCAGTTTTTGGAGGCGGTGCCGCTGGGCGCGTATCGACTCGGGGCAAGACTTTCCGGCTCAGCACGGCGCTTGGGCTAGGTCTGGTATATCGCGCTACCGAGCTCCATCGCAGTGTCGAGACAACCGGCAGCTCAACACCCGGGGCTGTGGTGCGACGAGATAAAGCCTCCAATTGGACCGCGGGTGGCGGGAGCGTCTTGCCCATGTTTATCTGGGATTCGGAGATTCAATTGGGCGACACTCCCGGCACGCGAGCATTCCTCGGCATCCATTCGCAGATAGAATTTGGCGCGCAGCCCGCGGTGTCTCCGGGGAGCGGTTCTTTGGGCTTCGACGTGGCCAGCGGTGATCCTCTCCCACTGGGTTCGGGTCCCATCGATATTCGACGCAGCCCCGCGTTTTACATCGGTCCAAGATTCGGTGTCATCACCGGAAACTAAGGGTCAAAGCCGAGACTGCACGCTTCTTGGGTGATATCCGGACGCCCTTTCAGATGACTGGCCCTTCACGATGCGAGGTTGTCCGATTATTTTAGTTTGGGGGTGTAACCGTTGTTCGCGACCGCACGTAGATGCTTCACTCATGCGGATATCGGTGTCAGTCCTCGCGACTCAATTCGCTTGAAACTTTATGCATACAACCATCAACTTGCGGGTTTCAGCTCGAATTCGGTTCACGTGCGCACTACTGGTTGTTCTTGCTGGGTGCCTTTATCCAGCAAAGGCTTCGGCTTATCCTTGGATGATCCGGCACGACTACACGGGTTGCGTAACGTGCCACGCAGACCCTTCGGGAGCCGGGCTGCTCACGCCGTACGGTCGCGCCCAAAGTGACGTATTGCTTCGAATGCACTATTTCGCAGGCAAGGTTGAGGAGCCCGGGGCGACGGCGGGCACCGCCTGGGGATTAGTGACGCCGCCCGACTGGCTACTCGCTGGCGGTTCGCTGCGTGAGCTTTATATGTATTCGAAGCCCGATGGGCAGAAGGCTCTTACCGCCGCTGTACTCATGCAAGCCGATTTACGCGCACAGGTCCGAGTGGGTGGGTTCCGCGCGAGTGGCACGCTAGGAGTCGTCCAAAGCAGCGCCTCGCGCGCCTCCGTGGTTGGCGGGGTCGTCTCGCGTGAACATTGGATTGGATACGGGTTTGATGATGACGCCGGTCTAATCCGGGCCGGTAGAATCAATCTGCCATTCGGACTACGCATGATTGAGCACACGATGTTCGTTCGATCGGCAACGCGAACGGATATTAACGATACTCAGCAGCACGGCATCGCGTTCGCCTATTCAACGGACCTGGTTCGAATGGAAGTGATGGGCATCCTCGGCAATTATCAGATCAGCCCGGACGTCTATCGTGAGCGCGGCTACAGTGGCTATGTCGAAATCGCCCCTGCCGAGCGCCTTGCAGTCGGACTGAGCAGCCTAGTGACACACGCTGGACGAGATTTGTTCTTACAAGTTCCCAACACAAGGCAGGCTCATGGAACATTTGTGCGCGCGTCACCCTGGCGTCCTCTCGTCCTAATGGCCGAGGCCGACTTGATCGTCAGTTCACCGACCGGTATCGATTCGCAAGTTGGCTATGCGTCGCTTCTGCAAGCGGATGTAGAACCCATTCAGGGCTTGCACTTGATTGGTTCGGCCGAGTCATACAAAAAGCAAGCTGGTGAGGGACAGTCCTGGGCAACTTGGTTAGGTACGAACTGGTTCTTCGCGCCGCATGCGGACGTACGCTTCGATTTCATACGTGAGAGCGATGTCGTCGGCAATGGTCGATTCAACACAACCTCCTTGCTGGGGCAATTGCACGTGTTCCTATGACAAAGAGACACTTGAAACTCTGGGTTCTGAGTCTCGTTGCAATGGTGGTAGCGTCGATCACCAGTGTCGCCCACGCGACGCAGCGATACCCATCGACAATCTACTACCATTTGTATCCTTTATTCGCTGACGCTGGGAAGCCACCCTACGTTCCACCATGCAGCCTTTGCCATCTGCGTGGGAGCACAGGCGCAGGTACGGCTCAGACTCCATTTGCTTTGTCGATGAAAGCGAGAGGCCTTCAGGCCAGAGACGACGTGACATTGACGAACGCACTGGACACCATGGACCGCGACCACGTCGATAGCGACGGTGACGGCGTCCCAGATATTCAAGAACTTCTCGACGACACCGATCCCAATACGCCAGGCGACGTCCGTCTCACGGGACAACCGGGTCCGAATGCCGGATGCGGCGGGGGCCAGAAGGCAGATTCCACGGGTAGAACTCCGGCTGCCGCAATTGGGTTGTTACTGATAGCCCTGGCGCGCAGGCGTTTCCGCCATTAGCCTGTAAGCAAGGTGCTCACAACTTTGACCGCGCCTCCATTGCGCCGTTGGCGGTGCTTCCCTTGACGGGCTATCTTGCGCTTCGTGCCTCAGCGAATCGTCGTTGTCGAAGATGAGCCCGCCATCGCGGAATCCGTAGCCTATTCACTTGAGAGGAACGGATACTCGGTCTCAACGGCCGCCACGGTGGCAGAGGCACGTGCACTAGTCGATGCGGCCGATCTCGTCGTGTTGGATTTGATATTGCCCGACGGCGACGGCATCGACATTCTGCGTCAGCTACGCCAAACTGGGCAAAAGGCCGCGGTCATCGTTCTGTCCAGTCGCGACGCAGAGGCGGATCGAATATTGGCTCTCGAAATTGGTGCTGATGACTACGTAACGAAACCCTTCTCTCCGCGTGAAGTCGTGGCGCGGGTGCGGGCCGTGTTGCGACGCACTTCGATTGGATCTGGTGCGGATATGAACGCCGGGCAGCCGCCTCCGCTTCGTATCGATCGGGAGACACGCCGTGCGGTTGTTTACAGGCAGGGACTTGATCTCACACGGGTAGAGTTCGATCTATTGGCCACTCTGCTCGACGTACCCGGTCGCGTTTATACCCGCGCCCAGCTCATTGATCACGTCTGGGGTGACGGCTTCGCCCTATCGGATCGAACGGTGGATTCGCACGTAAAGCTACTCCGGCGCAAAATTGGTGAGGCCGGCGGCAATGCCGACTGGATTGAAACGGTGCGCGGAGTGGGTTACCGGGTCGTAGAGGACGACCCGACGCAGGACACGGGCTCGGGGCTTTCGTGACTCGCTTACTGGTCGTTGGCAGTGCATCCGTCGGGTTGATGTTGTTCGTCGCGTTCGTCGTGGCGCGGTGGCTACGCAGCCGCACGCACGGCATGAGCGTTAGAATGCAGGTGTTCTTCGCGCTGGCGCTCATTGTAGGCGCATTCTCCGCCGGCCTCGGCGTGTTGGTAGTCGATCGGATAGAAGCCCGCGGGGTACGCCTCGCGACGCAGGCAGCCGAGGATGAGGTTACCGCCCTTACTGGCATTTTGATCGCCGATATCGCTCGATCTTCCGGTGATTTGACACCGGTTGTCTCGCGGCTCGAGCAGGAATTGAGAAGGGGCGCCGACCTCAGATTCGAGATTCATGACACGCGTGGAACGCGGGTGTTCCCCCCGGCGGACATGTTAATCGCGTCGGAGCCTGCCGTTGTTACCGTACAGGCGCCCCTTACTGTTGCAGGCAGAGAGGTGGGCTTGGTGCGCGTGGTTAAGCCGACAGTAGTAGTCGAGCGCATGTTGGCTGATTTTGCGCCCACTGTATTGGTAATCAGTCTCATATTGGGCGCCGCGGCGGCGTTGGCTGCGGCACTAATTGGTCGCGCAATAGCCCAGCCGATTGAGAAGCTCACGACCTTTGCCGAACAAGTGAGCACCGGTGAGCGAAGCCCAGCCGTGCCGGCTACGTCGGGTGGCCGCGAAGTAGATCGATTGGCGCGAGCCCTCGATTCAATGCGGCGACAGCTCGAAGGTCGCCCATTCGTTGAAACCTTCGCTGCGGACTTGTCCCACGAATTGAAGAATCCCGTGGCAGCCGTGCGGGCAAGTGCCGAGGTGTTAGAAGAGGGCGCCATTGATGAACCCGAGCGCGCCCGGCATTTCGTCCACAGAATCCGCGAAGCCGCCGGACGCATCGAGGATTTGCTGCATGATTTAGTGAGTCTCGCGCACATAGAAGCTCGTGGCGCAGAATCCCTGGAGCGAGTGGATTTCTCTGAATTGGTTCGCCAACATGCCGCGGCGCTTGGGGAGTCGTCGTCGCGATTGCAATTAGATAATACCGAGGGGCTACGTGTGCGCGGAGATGCAGCCTGGCTGGCGCGCGCGGTAAATAATTTACTAGACAATGCGCTTTGCCATTCGCCAGCCGAATCGACCGTGGCAATCACCGTGACACGCAATACGACGAGTGTGAGCCTGAGCGTACAAAATCAGGGAGAAGTCATTGGACGGGTGCGCGAGCAGCTTTTCCGGCGATTCGTGACTACCCGAACCAAAGTCGGTGGCAGTGGCCTCGGGCTCGCCATTGTCCGTGCAGTCGCCGAGGCCCATGGCGGGCGGGTAGAACTACTAGACGCCGGCCCCCCAAAAGTACAGTTTCGCCTATCGCTCCCCCTAGCCTGAACATTACCCCACTTCCTCGACGCAAATTGTCGAAATGGTTTTGTTAATGTTGTTTGGGTCGGGCGCCTCAATGGGGGCCTGCGCCATTTTGCACTGCAGTTTGCAGGCCGCTCGGGGCATCGAGCGTGTACGCGTAAGATGGCGTAAAAGGCGTTGCCCCCAACACCGGTTTGACTCCCAGTGCAGTTGGTAAATACATTGCCGACGAGCTGGACGATGCTGGCAGAATTGTCGTTACCATCGGGCAACCGGCGAACTTCCACCGCGCCCCAATTCTCGAAAGGGCGAATTGAAGATACGCACTGCAGGGCAAGATGGGATTGCCAATACTGGCGGGCCACACCGACCCTGAAACAAATCATGCAGTATGTAGTCGGTAGCTCCGCGGTCAGCCATCTACCTAGGGCTCATTGGCGAGGCCGCACCCCGAAACGACAATGTCCGAAGTGCTGCTTCAGGGATTTATCTCAAAACTGCAGAAAGAACTTGGCGATTTCCGAACCGGCCCACGTGGGAATTACGTGTGCCTCTCCCACCACAGGGCACCACACGACGGGATACGCTCCAGACGTACACACGTTGTAAATGGTGCAGACTGTAACCCCATCCGACATAGTGGCGGTTTGCGTATTCGTCGCATCGCAACCGTTGTTCTTGATAAATAGATCCCGTGCGTTGATGTCGCCCGCGATGGGGACAGTAGTGTCGGCGTCACCGTGCGTGAACCAAGCCGCAATGGGATGATTGACGCACGTGGGGACATAGGTGCCGAAACCGAGGCTACCCGACATCACTCCAATCGCCCGAAACACGTCCGGCATTTGGCAAGCCAATGTATCGGACATCATGCCGCCGTAGCTCATGCCAGTCGAATAGAGTCGACTCGTGTTGACGCAGAAGCTGCTCTCGAGCCAGGTAATCATTGCTTTGGTGAAGTTGACGTCCTGACCGTTGGTGTTGGGCCAGCCGTAATCAGTACCAGAATCAGTCTGCCCTGAATCAAGCCCTTGCGCGGTGACGTAAATGGCGTTGGGGAACCCCGATTTTACGCCGTAAAATCCAGCGTAATAGGTCGAACCCAGCAAGCTTTGAGCCGTGCCGCCACGACCGTGCCAGGCAAAGACGACCGGATAGGCAATGTTGGCGTTGTAGTTGGTCGGAAGCACGACAAAATATTGTCGAAGCGTGCTGCCAACAGTAAGCGTGCAAGGCCCGGTGGTTGTCGTATTACAAGATGCCGGCAATGTCGTGGATCCGCAGCCCGGGCTATTTGCCGTGCCGCCAGCGCTCGTGTTGCCGCCGGTGCCAGTTGTTCCGCCTGCCGCCTTTGAACCACCCGTATTCGATGCGCCAGCGACTGCCTTAGAACCCCCGGTGCTCGATGTGCCGCCGATGGCCTTCGAACCACCTGTTGATACCACGCCGCCCGTTGCCTTACCGCCGGTTGCGACAACGCCGCCGTTCGAAGAACCGCCGCCAGTCGCATTCGATCCGCCTGTCGCAGGCACGCCGCCGGTTGCAATCGAACCTCCCGTCGCGGGCGCGCCGCCGGTTGCAGGTGAACCTCCCGTCGCAGGCACGCCGCCGGTTGCAATCGAACCTCCCGCTGGCGCTCCTCCGCTACTCGACTTGCCACCCGCGTTAGATGCGCCAGCATTCGTTGAGATACCACCCGAGGATAGCGAACCTCCGGTGGCGGTAGTGCCTCCCACGCCAACGGATGTCGCACCACCCGCGGTGGGAGACCCGGCGTCTGAGCCACTACAGGAAGAGATTGACGCGACGATACCTAGACAAGCTACCGACGAAAACGAGTTGCGACTCTTCATGATGCTGCCCCTTCTCCCTAGTGGCGGATCACGTGGACGAATTGAAATTACACCGAGCTTAGCCTTGAGCTGGTGTCATGTCACCCCTTGACTGGCTCAAACTAAAATCAATTCCAACTGTGATTCAACGTTTCGCAAGGACAATATTTTGAGAAGCAAATGTTCGTCGATTCGGCGTGAGACCACGTGTGGTTGCAGATGTGTTTTTTGCTTACTGCACATCGATACGCATCGTTTGTCTCTTATCCATACTCAATTGGCACCATCATGAAGATTGCAAATTCGCCAGTTGGACTTGCAAGGGCCAATTGGAGTTCAATCTCTGCAGCACTTCTCATTGAAAATTGAAATGGCATTTCTCGTTCGTTACGACAATCGTGAGCCGAGCACGCCCATAGAACCGAGTCACTCCACCCATTGAATGATTTCCTGCACACCGCATGACGCCCACATCGATTAGGGCTAGGCGACCGCCCAGTGACGTTTGAATTGCAAGTGCTCACCCTTTGGCCATGAGCTTATGTGAGCCGCAGAAGGCTCGAGGTCAGCAAGATGACCGGCCAACTGGCTGACGCCCAAGCTCTTGTCTCTGGGGCTGAGCGGTGATTCCGTGCCGTATCGCCATAAAATCCAGCGAAATCTGGCCAGGGGAATCGGAGTTCGAGCTACGGCGGCGCCCCGTTTTGCACACTAGCCATGCCAGGTGGAGTCGGTGGATTTTGCGGCGCGGAAACACGCAAGCGTCGGCCGAAACCGGTGCAAAGCGAAAATCTCCATGAAACCTCCATCAATCCGGATCCCTACTCCGGTGCAATACTTCAAACTTGTGAAGAATTATTAGAACCCCAAAGCTGCGGTCGCACACCGCGCAGGAATTCCGTGAAGACCAGTCCGTTACCTTTGCCTCGACATATTGCCATCATCATGGACGGCAATGGTCGTTGGGCTAAAGCTCGCAATCTGCAGCGAATCGACGGGCATGCCGAGGGCGCCAAATCCGTTCGCCATGCCGTCGAGACAGCCTCTCGAATCGGAATCGAGTATCTCACACTCTATGCGTTTAGCGCCAACAACTGGGCGCGACCTTCTGCAGAAGTAGAAGGTTTGATGGCGCTCATGGTAGATTTTGCACGCAGTGAATGTGCGGAGTTACGCCAAAATGGCATTCGGGTAAGGGTGATTGGGCAAACCGAACGTTTGCCGCAGTACACGAAAGACGCCGTAAATGAGCTGGTTTCTGCCACGGTAGCCGGCGAGCATATGACACTCACGTTGGCACTGTCGTACGGCGCGCGCCAAGACGTGCTCGATGCGCTCGGCACATTGGCTGCACAAGTCAAGGACGGTTCGCTCGATCCTTGTGCCATCGACGAGAATAAGCTGCGCGCTGCCATGACTACTCATTACTTGCCCGATGTTCAACTTGCTAATTCGAACCGGCGGAGAGTCGCGCATTAGTGATTTTTTGCTCTTGGAAGCCGCCTACGCAGAGTTGCTATTTCTGCCGATAATGTGGCCAGAATTCAAACCGGAAACACTCTACCAGGCGATCGATCACTACCGGGGAATCGAGCGGCGCTACGGCCTCACATCCGAGCAAATCCAATCGACCGATTCTCGGACGGTGCCGTCGTTGGTTCGCGCGGCGCTGGGCTAGTCATTGCGATAGAACACGATACGGCGCCACATCGAATTCACCGTGAACGCCCGCCGCAAAGTAGGGTCGCCCCCAGTCTGCCACGTCTTTGCCGGCGACCATCAATACCGGACGCGGCCAGCTGAGGCCGCTGCTAAGCTCGAGCCCAATTCTCAGCCTCGACTCGAGTCGTCGATTGACTTCGAATGCTGCATAGTTTTGGCCCGTGATGAATGTCGGCGCATGCGCATGAAAGGGAGGATTTGCCTCAGGCTGGTAGTGCAGCAGAAGGGCGCCGAATCCCAAGTGCAGTCGCCCGTTCCAAGTCGATTCCGAGTCGCCAAGCTCGTAAGCCAGGCTACCTGAGCCAGAGAACAGCCAGAGTTGGGTCGTTCCTTGTGGCTGAGATTCTTCGGCTGCCGTGATCGGAACCCAGACCCGGGTTGCTACAATCCAATGCTTCCCTACGGGACTGGACAGGGTAAGGCCGGTAATCACGCTGGGCGAGAATCCGCCGGGGCTGCCCAGCATCCATGACCCGATGCCAATCCAAATCGGGTGGTGCTCGACGTGGTGCACTCGAGTCGGTTCGACATGCAACGTTGTCGGCGCGGGCGCGGGCGGCGGCATCGGGATTGCTGATTTGGGCGCTGCAATGCCAATCTTGAGCAGCCGAGCTCTCAAGACTTCAACCGCCTGGATCGCCAATACGGCTTCGGTCTTTCCGGAACCGTCAATGACTTCGGAGCTCGGGCTGGAGTCGCCCCCCAGACGGGGAACCCATATTTCACAGGCGGGTGGATTGGCCTTTATCCGAATCGCAGCTATTGCGCCGTTGACCTCTGCAATTGCCTCGAGATTCGCGGCTTGTTCGCCGACGAACACGACTTGCCAACCGTCAGATTCAAGTTCTGCGCGGACGCGCGCCGTAGTAACTTCACTATCGGTGCTCGTCACCAGTGCAATACGGTCCGCGGCCGTTGGCATCTGTGCCTCGGCACACAGCGGTTGAGTGATAACAGTAAATGTCGCAACCAAGCCCCATGCCGCTTGGATGACTAGTACGCGCAACAGGTCCCAACCGCCAATCAACGATTGGAGCCTAGCAGCACATGTGCCAGCCGTGCATGTGGCCCATCTGGAAAGCGACTTAGGTATTGCTGGGCGACTTGATTGGCCTCACTCGTCTGGCCCGTACGCGAAAGGCATTCCATCAGCCGCCCTTGCGCTTCACGAGCCAGCGCTCCGCCCGGCTGTTCCTTCAGATACGTCCTGAACCATCTGCCCGCGCTGCCGTAGTTCTGAGCTTGATCAAAAGCCAATCGGCCCAACGTGAAAGCGGCAATCGCGGCTTGAGTCTGGCCCGGATACCTATTGCGCAATAAGCGTGCCGCCGCTTCGGCGCGTGCTGATTGACCCGCGTAACGGGCAACGTCCATCAAGAGCGCCAAATCCGTGGCCGAAGCGCGAGCACTGACTGAATCGAAACCCAAGCGATCGACGACGTCATACGCGGCGCGGTATTGTCCCTTCTGCGCGAGGGTTTGCCATCTTGGTACAGGTAGGCTTGGTACGTCTGGCACAACTTCGTGGACCACACGTTCAGAATTTGACCGACTGACTTCGTCCTCGGTGACCAGATTCGACGTTGCAGGCGCTGCTGCCGTTTCATGTACATCGGCACGTTCAGTCGTAGTCACGCTGATAGTATCGCCGCAGCGTGCGCGCAGGACCTCGTTGGTTCTCACCTCTTTACCGTGTACGAATTGGCAACCCGAGACGACGACCGTACCCCGATGGACCGCGACCTCCAAGGACTCGCCCTCGGGTTGCCATTTCAGGTCGAACTCGGTTCCAGTAACCATTACATCGAACGGGCCAGTGGCGATGTTCCAGCGAACGCCGTCGTGATGCACTACACTGAAACCCAGCTGACCCCGTTCCACCATGATGCTTACGCCATCGGTATCGGCGCGAGCGATTCGCGCTCGGGCTCCGGCAGCAACGGTCACGCGGGTTCCGTCCGCAAACTGGATAGGCACCGCTGCTGACTCGGGCGCGGACACCCAAGCGCCGACGTGGCCATTGCCATTTGCAACCGGGCCTTGCCCTTGAATTACGAAATGCATCGGGCGTGGGCTGGGCCACAGGGCAATCGTGCCAATGCCGCTCAGCACAATTGCGGCCGCCCATGCCAAATACTTCCAGTCGCGCATTCGCGGCCGCTGTTGCCCGCGCGAGGACTCGACGAAACGCATTTCGACAGCCGTAAAATCCGCAGGCAACAACGAATGGTCCTGCTCACTGGCGATTGACGCGCCGAGCATTTCGAGGAGCTGTTCGTTCATTTTTCAGCCTCCTGCATCCACTCGACTAAAACGGGCTCTTGCCGGGCGAGGCCGAAGAAATGCTGCTGGGCCTTGGCAATCCGGCGTTTGGCCGTTGCCAGTGACACGCCGACAGCCTTGGCAACCTCTGTCAATTCCAACCTCTCGATAAATCGAAGGGCAAAGAGAATCCTCTCTTGATCTTGCATGCGATCGAGGATTCGATAGGTCACCAGCAGGGGTTGACTCCATTCCTCGACTCGCGGCAAAAACGCGGGCTGCGGCACGGCGTAAAACGGCAAATAGGAAATGATGCGCCTGCGCTTGCGGCGCCGTATGTGACCACGAGCTGAATATATAGCGATGCTCGTCAGCCACATTCGAAGGCACTTGGGATCCACCAGACGATCCAGGCTTTGCAGTGCCTCTACGAACACGTCGTGGAGCACATCGGGCAGTTCAGGATCGGGACCGAGGACTCGAGCCAGTACCCTTTGTATAAAGCGACCGTGCCGATCGAATAACGCCGCCGCGGCGTCTGCGCGCCCGGCGCGCAATGCTGCCACCAGGCCGACATCCGAATCCCGAATCGGGAAGGGGAGAACCTCACTGCTGGTCGCCTCAGGCTGCTGGGACCGGGGAGCCGATATCTTGGGCACAGATTCAATAGTGTACTTCGGCCAAAAGTGCGGCTCAAGGTCTACGGAAGGTCCGCGCCTACCTCGCCTCAGAATGCCGTGAATGCTCCACATTACACTGCTATTGTGGGTTGTGGCACATGATCCCCAAGTTCGGGCAGGGCGGGCGCAATCTTATTTCCCTTGAATTTCTGGTAATCCTGCCTGAAGCAGCTTGAGAAGGTAGGCGTCACTCCAGGCCGCAAGTTTTCGTTTGGCTTGAATGCCGTGTTTATGGGAGCGCTCGTTTTTCGCAAGATTCATCGCAATCTTGCGGAGCTGGGCGATGTTTTCAGGCCCGTGGTCGGTTCGGATTCGCGATTGATCCTCATTGAAGGCAACGTCAAGACACCAATGCAGTTGGTTCTCGATGGTCCAGTGGCCGCGAATCATTGACGCGAATGACTGGGCGTCCAGAGCCTGGCTACTCCAGTAGTAACGGCACTCAATGGACGTTTTCTGATCGCCGACGGTCCGCTCGCTCTCGATCAGAATGACACTGCGCAAGCCCTTCCACTTCGGCAGGTCCTCAAACCAGCTAAGTTGTTGCGAGGCCCAGACGCGTCGCACTTCGAGTCGGCCGTGTTCACTCCCATCGACCGTCTCGTGAAAGGTGTGTTCGACTTCTCGAAAGTTTGCAGCTCGCGCATCGGTGAAGAAATCTTCGACTTCCTTTCGAGCCGTTCCTTGATTGCCTTTGAGGCCCATAATGTAGTTGCCGTCCTGATCAATAATCGTCTTCGCGATGTCCCTCTGGCATCCCATGGCGTCGACCGTAACGGTGGCTCCTCTGATATCCAAGAGTTCAAGAAGCTTCGGAATGGCCGTAATCTCGTTGGATTTCTCTTCAGTCGCGATCTGACCGAGCGTCAACTTGTTGTCCGCGATCCAGGCGCTCACTACATGCAATGCCTTCTTGCCTGTCGCGCGATCGAACGAGTGGCGTACGGTCTTGCCGTCAATTGCAACGAGTTTGCCGTTAGTTCCTCCCGACAGAGCTTGCACCCACGCAATGAAGCCTGCATTGAAAGCCACTGGGTCAATTGCGCTCAGCACCCGTCTAAACGTGTCCGCGCACGGAATTCCCTTGGGCAGACGCAGGAACGTCCTGAGCCAATCCTGCTTAGCAATTCCGAATTCCTCCATATCCTCCCATCCTTCGCCCACGCAAATCATCGTCAACAGGGCAATGATAAGAATATCCATGAGCAAGTGATACCGGGTGCGCTCCACGCGCGGGTCTTGCACCCCTTCAAAGAATTTGAAAATCCCAAGATGGCTTTCTTCCTCGTCACTCATAGGCGCGACGAGATATCACCCTGCAGCCAATGGAAAGCTCTATCTTGTGGGCGGCCTCCAAATAGATCTCACAAAGTGTGAACAAACCTACACTTCGGTCGATGTCAGATGGTGCGCCCGCCCTGCAAGTTCGGGCCCTTTGCCTAATCTTGGCATGCGCGTTTCTGGCTGCGTCCTGCGGGGACGTAGTTGCCGATGCAATCACGGGGGGAACGACGCAGACGCCTACCTCGAACGGCGATGCCGCTCCAGGTTGCGCCGACGGTTCTCTCGAGTTTCACTCGTTTCTATTGGTCAAGGCCCAGGCACAAGTCGGCGGCACGAGTTACTCGCTAGAACAAACTGAGGTTGACGCCGCGATCAACGGGTTTACCACAATCGTTCCCGATTGGGTTGCAAAGCTCTCCGGAGGTTGACTCTGCTTTGTTCCGGATGTGTATACTTCACCCAACGCATTGACCTCCTTTAGCAACACCTGCGGTGGTGCTACGCCGTGGATAGGCGACGTTGCAGATGATCTCCAGACTCTGGCGCCGGCCGGAAAATACGACACCGTGTTTCTTTATGCGCCCAATCGCGGGTCAGCCGGAAGTTGCGCGTATTGGCCGACGGCAGCCAGCAACGAGTCGGCATTTGCGTATTTGGATCCGCCTGGAGCCACTGGTTGGCAGGACCCCAATCAGTACATCTATGAACACGTGATCTGGGCGTGGCTTATCGGATTTTACGGTTTTTACAAGGGGCTCTCCGGCGTCGAGCCTCCAGACGTTCCCGATCCGAGTCGCGGAGGGTACTACGGTTACGTCCGCGATCAGGCTCCGTACAGTGGATGGATGACCTGGTACAGTGATCTGTTGCTTCGCAAAGTAATGCAAAACGGCACAGCTTCTGGGCTAGGCGAGCCCGCTTGGTCGCATGGCACAATACGGGGCGCGGCGGTTCAATAATCCGGGCTTCACTCGCACGTACCCAGCCTGACACGTGAAGTCGTGACTGACGCCTAGTCTGCCAGGACTCGATGACAATGCCAAGTTGAGGCTTAGTGCTAGAGTGGGGCCGTTCGTGCTGTTTCGCGGTAGTAAATGTCGAATTCTTGGCTTTGCAGTGGGTGCTGCTGGAATCCTTTGTGCAAGCCTTTGTCCTCACTCGGCATGTGCCAGTGATTTGCCCGTTGGTGAAGCTTGTCCGAGCCGGGATTCTATCGGAGTCGCCGTTCAATCGCTGTTGGGCGAGTCGCAGCTTTCGTCGGAGGAATTGAGCCTAGTCGAGGTCATCGATCTGGGCGATCGCTATGTCATCAAGGTCAAGGGCAGGGTTCGTGAGTACACGGATGAAGCTCGGGATTGCGCAAAACGCGCACGCGTCGCAGCCGTCTTTGTTGCACTAACACTAGCTCCACCCGACATTGGAGCCCCGGAAGGGCTGCCAAAGTCCGACGTGTCGCGGCCCGAGCCTGCTCCGCAGGCATCGACTGCGCCCGCGGCAACGACTCTACCGCCGATTGCCACGCCCGTACACACACCACCTACCCCTCTGCCCCAATCATGGACTCCGGGCGTTGAAATTGGCGTGAGTGCCGCAATCGCGCCAAGAAGTGACAGAACCTTGTTCGACCTCGGCGGCCAATTCAACTTCGTATTCACATCGCCTCAATGGGGCTTCATTTTCGGTGCGAACATCCCAACGGCGAGCAAGTTAATGCTCGAGTCGATTCAGATTCAGCAGACTCGCTATTCGGCCATATTGGGTATGAGGCTCAATTTGCACATCGAACAGCTCCGCGGGGCCGTGGATATTTGCGCAATGTCCGCATTGCTCCGATTGCGACAACTCGAGTTGCCGAGTGCGAACACGGTCAACAGTGTGGAGTCTGGTCTGCATATAGGGACCACTTGGGCTCTACGGGGTCGGTTGATTTCACCGTATGTTGGGGGCTACGCCGAGCTTATCCCCGCCACAATTCCAATCGCCGTGGAACCAACCGGCGTAATTGGCCACTCTTCGGCCGTTTGGTTGGGGCTGACCGCTGGCATTGCGCTCGGATGGTATTGAAGTTTTTCGCTCGGTGGTGCCCTATAGCCAGAGAATGTCGGAATCACCCGCCACGGCCAACGACAATTCGCGCTTGCGGGATGCATCGAGTCCCGGTGGCAGCCGACGCGAGGGGCCCCTAGATTTTTCGACGATCTATGACGCCTGGTTCGAGCATGTTTCCCGCTGGCTGCTCGCGCTAGGTGCGCCAGCAGCCGACACCGAAGATCTCGCACAAGAGGTATTTCTCGTCGTGCGCCGTCGGCTATGCGATTTCGACGGTCGAAACGTGGCCGGGTGGCTTTATCGGATTGCAAGCCGACAAGTTTGGCAACATCGCAGACGCCGCTGGATTCAAAGGGTGTTTTCTCAAATCCAGACGGTGAACATCGACGATGTGCCCGACGGCCGAGCGGGCCCGGCGGCGCTGCTCGCGACGAAAGAGAAAAGAGACGTACTGCTGCAGCTCGTGTCAAAGATGAGTGAAAAGCGGCGTGTCGTGTTCATACTCTTCGAAGTCGAAGGCTATTCGGGCGAGGAAATTGCTGACACCCTGGATGTGCCCATCAATACGGTCTGGACGCGACTTCACCACGCCCGCAAGGATTTTTTCGCATTGTTAGCGCAGCATGGTCGAATGCGAAGGGGAGAGGGCTAATGCAACCGCTCAAGGTTCGTACCTGTTCATCGTCACCCATCGAGGCAGAAGCAATTGAACTTCTGCGTGCGATCGACCGATATCAACCTCCCCCCGGGCAGAAGCAGCGTGTGCGCGTTCGATTGCTCGAGCGAACGGCGCCGCGGCGGGTTTTGGTGTTGTGGCCCGCATTTGCCATAAGTTTATTGCTCGTAGCGGTGGGGGCAAGCGCGGCACTCGGTGACCGCTGGCTGCGACACGCTGGGACTCAAAAACCGCCGTCGGCGGGAGCTGAGCCACGGGTGGTTTTGCTAACCCCTAAGTCACGCGACGGCGCCCGGTCACAAAGCGTTACCAATGAAACGCCGTCGGCACTTGAAAGTGAAACGCAATCATCGGAGCCAGCGGCTGCTGCCGCACCCGTTGATTCATTGACGCGTCCAGAGCCAGCGTCGCGCCCTGAGTCCTTGACGCGCGGTGGTCAGGTTTCCGAAAAGGTCCTTGTGTTCGATGCGATGCGTGCCTTGCGCCGCGAGGGACATCCGGAGCGCGCCGCCAAACTATTGGATGAATACTTGCGTCGCTATCCTAGCGGTTCCTTGGCGGAAGAAGCTCTAGCGCTATCGATTGAAGCCTCGACTGCACTGGGCGATCCCAAGGTGAAGGCCCTAGCCGATCGATATTTGGCACACTATCCGGCAGGGCGTTTCCGCGCGGCAGCCGAGCGTGCGCGCGCCCGGTTCGCGCAGTGAAGTTGCGGCGCGTTCCCATTCTCACTCCGGCTGCCATGGCTCTGTGTGCTTGCGGTTGTGCACCTGCAAACGTCGGCCAAAGTCCCGATATTCTTTGGTGGACCGATCACGAGTCGGGGGATTTTTCGGATTGGGATCGAACAGGCGGGTACCATTGGTCCGCTCAAGGTGGGAGCACGGAAATCGTGACGAGCCCCAATCCCACTCGAAGCGGTAAGTATTCGCTTCGCTCGAGCGTAAGCTCTCCTGGCGCCGGGACACAATCTGGTGCGGAAGCCTCACGCAGCGGCGGCCTGCCGACAGAGGCCTACTACAGCGCGTGGTATTACTTTCCGGAGGCTATCAGTTCGACGAATTATTGGCTCTTCTTCAAGTTTCGTTCGCGAACCGATCCGACTAGCGATACGACAACGGTCAACACGTGGGACCTAGACGTAATAACGGATAGCAATGGATCGATGCTCCTATCGCTCTACGATCACAGCAACACTTCCCAGCAAACCGCAGCCACGCCGGCAGTTCCCATTGGACGCTGGTTTCAGGTCGAAGCATTTCTGCGAGCAGTCAACGACAACACGGGCCGCCTCACCATTTGGGTTGATGGTGTCCAGGTTTTCGATATCAGCGGGCAAGCAACGATGCCAAGCCCTTACATCGAATGGAGCGTAGGTGGTGTATCCGAAGTGATATCCCCCAATCCTTCGACGATGTTCATCGACGACGCAGCGATTAGTACGCGCCGGCTCGGGCCCAACTTTCCTGTCTTCTGGCGCGAGGATTGACTGCTCGCCTGGTCACCGACGCCCGCCGGGGCCCAGCCAATGGCGGACAAGATGTACTCGGCAGTGGTAGCGCAGGGCTACTTTTGATAATTCGAAGTCGTTCGACGAGTTCGCAAACGCCGGGGTCCGAACTCGCCATGCATCGTAGTTCGCAATTAATTTTTGGATTGTGCGGCACGGATACACGAGTAAATTACATCCGCGCAACAGCGGTCCCAAGTTCAATCTTGTTCCATCAAACGATTGGCGCCCGAAGGCGCGGGCAGGACGCCGTAAACGGCCTGGAACATTTGTGCGAGTAGACCGTCGGCCACGCCCAATTTTGGCACGACCATCGCCTTGATATCCGCCCACTTCATGACTTGGTAATACACTTTGCCGGCGGGCACGATGACGTCAGCGCGATCGGGCTTTAGGCCATATTCACGCATGCGCCGCTCGATGCTCAACGGCTCGAGCGTTTGGATGACCTCGCGTATTCGGCGCCGGCTAATCTCTCCGCCGGGTGTGCCGACGACCAAGTCGTAGATTTTCGAAATGTTGCCGCCGGTGCCGATAGCTTCCGTCAAGCGAATGCCTCGCGGGAGATCATCAATCCAAGCCTTCATTCGATCCCATTCGGTCGAATCCACCCGCGAGCGCAAAAGCCTCACTCCGCCGATGCGAAATGACTCACTCTGCACGACTCGACCCTCGGACAGCAACGTGAGCTCGGTCGAACCGCCCCCCACATCGACGTAGAGGTAATCTCTCGCGGGGGACAAACCGGCTTCGTGATGAATCGAAAACAGCGTTCGAGCTTCCTCCGCTCCCGTAATAACCTCAAGACGCACGCCAGTGGCGTCCCAAACTCGCTGAGCGGCCTCTCTACCGTTCTCTGCTTCCCTGAGCGCCGAGGTCGCGCAAGCGCGTAGCTTCTCGGGTTTGAAGAACTCGATCAAGAGCCGAAATGCCTTGAAAACCTCGACCAACGCCGACACGTTGGCGTCTGAAATGGTGCCGGTCGTGAATACTTCATCGCCGAGCCGCAGCGGCACTCGGTAGCTCGCCTCACGCTGCATGAACCGCTCGGTATTGCCCAGCACTCGCGAGACAACTAAGCGGACTGCATTCGACCCGACGTCGCAGGCCGCGAATCTCAAGTCGTCGGGCATTTTTGCATGCGCACTATGAGCAATAGTAGACGCGAGCGTTGCATTGACACCTAGTGCATGGGGGAGCCGCTGTGCATGCATTTAGTCCGGTACATGCGGCGCCCTGGTAACAGCCAGAGTCGCCTCCCGCGGGAGGCTGGCTGCAGGCGTTACCTGCTGCCCCAGCCATGCTCGAGGTGCCTCCGTTGGTCTTGCCACCTGCGTTGCTGGATCCCCCAGCGCCACTACTGGAACCTCCAGTTGACGGTAACGCGGTGCCCCCTCCGGAGTGAGCCACGGAGTTGGTGGTTTCGCTGGCGCTGCAGCCAAGCGTTATCCCAAGACTCAAGCTAGTGATGGCCAAGACTGATCTTCGCCGGGCCGGCGTACTCATTGGAAACCTCCTCAACTTCGAGGACCGGGATTGTACCGCTGGGACTAAAAAGTACCAGTGTTATTGCTGGAAACTCGGCCTAAAATTTTGTCTTGCACTCGCGCTCAGGCGAACTTGCGGACGGGAAACTACTGAGACTTACTTACCCCTACAAAGCAACGCAAAATAATTGTGACCTACGTGTCGAGCAATCGTCACTAGGTTAGCGCGTGACGGGCAAAAATCCAGCAGCGGCGGTAACTTACTGGGAGCCCACAGTAGGCACACTTCTGTGGGTTGCCAACGGTCAACTCGCGGCAACGCAACGGACCGAAGCGCACGATCGACGAAATCTGGCAACGACCTGTTGGTTTCGGCGCGTTTGCCCCATGCAGGGTAAGACTACTCGAGCGAACAGGATTACAATAGACATTGGCGGCCAACATTCATATTTCATCAACTGTTCGGCCCACGTGGGGTCGGGAGAGCCCCGCCCAGTTTGAATTTCAAAAGTTTCGAGGGAAACACTTCCCATGATAGTTAGCTGCCCCTCTTGCGATAGCAAATATCAGGTCGCGGACGAAAAAGTCGCCGGCAACGTTTTGCGAACCCGATGTAAAGCTTGTGGTTCTCAAATACTCGTGAACGGAACTATTCCGCCAGGCCCCAACAACGAAGAAGATGAGGATGACGTAACAAGAATTATGCGTCCCGAAGATCGTCCGGACCTTGGAGAGTCGCCACCGCCCGCCAGCGGAAACCGATGGACCGTTCATGTGGGTGAGTCCGACACACGTCCGATGACCGCCAATGAAATCGTGCAAGCGGTTGTCAATGGCTCGCTCGCTGATGGCTCTTCGGTTTGGAAGAGTGGCATGGCCAACTGGGCTAACATTGCCGACATCCCCGAACTCATGACTGCAATCGAGCAGACGGGGCGTCGCCCGCGAGCGAAAGCCTCGGCCACAACCGGAAGCACGAAACCTCCGCCACCCACCCGGGCCACAGCGGGCAGCACTTCGCCGCGCACCGCAGCAGGTCCCAGCAATGGCCCCACTCGAACGTCTAAACCACCGCCACCCGCGCGCGCGGCCACGGCCGTCGGTGCGACCAAGGCCGCTACGGTAAAGCCAAGTCCTGTCGTTGCCATATCGAAGCAAATCGAGAATCAAAAGGATGCCCTCGACCCGGCAGCGTCCACCAGTGATTTTTACTCGAAGTTGCTAAATAAAGTGGGCGCTTCAAAATCCAAGTCGGCGCCGCCAGGGGCGCCTGCCGACAGTAAGCTTGCCAATCAGCCGCGCGCAACCATGCCTCCGCCTACGATGGCTTCGCGTAACTCGCCAGCGCGAACATCGAATATAGGAAAGACACCCGCCGCTAGCATCCCGAGCAACTTAAACCCAGATGCGGCGCCTAGTGACTTTTACGGTAAGCTCCTAGCCAAAGTCCGACCTCAAACAGTCGAGTCAGCGCCACCGGCTGCGCCGGAAGCGAAATTACCCGCAACTGGGCGAGCAACCCTTCCGCCGCCCACCTGGGGCGCAATACCCAACCCGACTGAAAACTATGCGCAGGCCCATCCGCCATCGCAAGTACCCGGGTCCACTCAACCCGTCGCTTCTTCACCGATTCGAGTATTGGGCACATCGCCTTCCCCGGTCGAGTCAACTGCGGGCGTCATAGATATACCCGTAAATATCGACACCGACGGCGGGGATGCTGCGAGCGAACCGCGGGCGACGCAGGGCGGCTCACAGGCGCCGGTAATGATGCGAAGGGCGTCCCCGGCACCGCCCAAGCGCGCCGACCCGATCATTCCCGTAGATATTCAATTGCCGCCCATGGATGGCGCATCCGACGCACGCGTGACAGGCGGACCATCCGTTGTCATCGCTAAGAGTACTCCGCCACCACCGGCAGAGCCAAAGGTCGAAGCAAAGCCCGCCGTCCAAGCCGAGAGTGCAAGTAAACCCGCAGCCGAAATTGTAACCGACAATACGAGCCCCGGTTTTCGTCCGCGTCAACGCAAGGGCTTTGGCGGAATTATCGCCATAATGATCGTAGGACTCCTATGCGCGGGCGGTGGAGTTGCAGCGACCGTTTACATGCTAAAGTCGGAAAATAAGAATGCTGGCCCTGCAGTACCGTCCGCGTCGATAGCCGCTACTCAAGCCAATAGTGCCCCGGCGCAAGCCTCGGGCGGGCAACCTCAGGCGAAACCGCCACCGACTGGAACAGGCGAGTCCTTCGATGCTGACGAACTCGCAAAGTCAGGCCCGGGAGCAGCCAATGCTGCGCGAGGCATAGCCGGCAGGCGATCGGCGAAACCTGGTGCGGGCGATACTCAGGCGGCTTACGCTACAGACACGCCCGCCACTGCACCAGCGGGCAAGACTCCCAATGCCCCTGGAGGAGCCATCGATCCTACGCTTCCGGGTTGGCTAGAAGCTTCCGTGCAGTCCAAAAACAAAAGCAGAGAAGACCGCCACTGCAAAAGCCGCAGCGCCCGAGAAACCCGCAAAGCCCGCGGGGCCGGCGTTCAATCGTGATGCAGCCATGGCCGTCTTGGGGATTGCGGCGTCTCAGGCCCCGTCATGCAAGCGCCCAGGTGGACCGACAGGCAATGGCAAAGCCCTGGTCACGTTCGACACGGACGGTCAGGTTGTGATTGCCAACATCGTGGGGGAAGGCATTGCCGGTACGCCCGTAGCCCGATGTGTTGCCGGTATCTTCCAGAGAATCAAGGTTGCACCGTTCACAGGCGACAGAGCCACGGTGTCCAAACCCTTCACGATTCCACCGTAATTTTCTCCCCTCCCTAATGTCTCTCCCCGCTGGGGAGGGACTTCAAACCCCCCAAATCCCCCCATCCTTGGGGGGATATCTAGTTGAGATACATCGCGTTACATTCTTGAGCTCGATCGAGAAGATTTCTCGGAAGGCCCGAGCGATCGGAGCAGGCATGATTCTGTAGCGCCGCTGTGCACGTTAAGCAGCACGCTTCTGCATTACCCAGCATTGACTGCCGAGGCATTGTCCACGCTTGCGGAAGATATGAACTCATCGCGATGCGAGTCCCGCGCAACGGAATCCGCGGGCTCTTCCTAGAACATCAACACGTAACCGAGCGAGGGTTCAATCACGATACCCGAGGCGGGCAACATGTACATGAGGTTGACATTGAGTTGTGCGCCATGGTGCTTGGCAAACATGTAGAGGCCGCCAAAATTTAGCGCAGCAAAAGACTTACCCATTTTTCGCCAGGCATCTAGCGACCGCGCAATCGTTGGCTTTCCAGTGGCGGGGTCATCTGCCCAAGCTTTTAGTTTTATCTTGGCATCCACTTCAGCCAAGCCAAAACCCAAGCCAACGTAGGGGTGCATCCCGACCATATTCAGAGGCGAAAACCAGTAGGCTGCACGCAACTCGCCATGTACCGGAAAGAAGGACTTATTCTGACTCGGGACACCTTGATCATAGTGAAGAGTAGAGGGTCCGCCATTGAGAGCGAACCCAATTCTGCCACCAACCGTTATCGATGGCGTCAATATGTAGTCAGCCGAAGCCATGATGCGAACCGTGGCCGGAATTATCGTCGTCTTGACGTTGCCGCCCCAATTGGGGTCCGCCATGGGGATGTTGTTCGTTTGGGCTGGATTATTGGTGTTGTTATAGGTGGTCTTACCGGAATTATAACAACTATAGGTGCCATTGGCGGCGTTATCCCCACCGCAAACGTTCTTGGCCGATGATGACAGCCATAAATCCGGCGCAAAATGAACTCCGAACATCCAGCGACTGGCGGCGCCACCCTCAGACGCGAATTCCTCGTGCATTACGCAAAGGCCTGACTCGCACTTATTGCTGTCGCAATCCGCGTTCCCGTCGCAACTGGGCGTTTTGCGACAAATGCCCGAATTGCAATAATGGCCACCGCGGCACCGTACGTCCGCCGTGCAAACATCCCCGGGCCCGGCGCCTTCGCTTTCCGCTTCGGCCATTCCTGAGCATCGCTTGGGTGGCGCGGCGTCCCCCTTAAACATGGGTGCCGGTTGATTAGTCTTGTCGACTATCGTGTACTGAACAGGCGACAGCGCGTTGCCAAACGTGTCGACCATGTCCTTGTTCTCGTCCTGAGCGATGACATAGACGTTGAGTGTGCCCTTTTTTGCTAAGGCCTCGCACGGAATCTGAGCTCGCAATACGCCCCTGGCGGTATCGAACTTCATCAAGACAGCCGTGTAGTCGTCGGCACCGACGGGCTTGTAATACAATTCGCCCCGGACAACGCTATCCATCCTTTCGCAATCGATTGGAACCGGACGCGCCGTCTGAATCTCGTAATTCATGGCGGGGCTACAGCGCAAATCGCCGACAGGAGCGACGCGAGCCGGAGTTTTCTTCGCCGTCGATTCTTCTGGTTCTTCTTCGGCAGCTGGAGCTTTCTCTTCCTTCTTGCCGGGTTTTGCTTCGCCCTTGGCAGGTTCGCCCTCTGGCTCCTTACCCATGACTTTGTTGAACTCTGAAAGGACGGCGGGGGTCACTAAAGTCGCGTCAAGCGTCACATTAGGGTCAGCCGCTTGCGCGTTCTCGAAGGCCCGCCGAGCACCGGCGAGATCCTGCTTACCGTTTCCACGTATGACACCGAGGTAGATGTAGGCTTTGCCGAGAACCTCGCCACTGCAGGACTTGATGCCGCAGTCCTTGATCGCGGATTGCAGGAGGGCCTCGGCTTTGTCGAATTGTGCCGCAATGTAATGAACGTTTATGGCCTCATCGATCTTCTTTAGTGTGGCGGCGTCCTTGTTGGGCGCGGCCGCTGCTAGTGAAGCGATTGAAACTGCCAATAACGTGAAAGTGATGCGAAGTATTTGTTTGGGCGTCACGGCCGATCCTCCAATAAACCAGTAAAGGAGATCCTCGTTAAATGCTGAAAAACAACGGCAACCGCTAACGATGATTCAACTCTGCAGAACAATTCCGACGGCAAGGAAACCCAATCGTTGTGGGGCCGTCAAGCAGTAGTTGCGCCCAGCCGCGAGTCACCGAAAAATGGCGGTCATATTTCCGGCTCGCGGTCTCGTACCTGAGTTTGTCAGGCCGGTTGAGGCACTTGCATTGGCCGTCGGCGGGCAGAAAGTCCCGAGCAAACTGGATTCAAAGCGGGTGCGACAACTACAGCTGATGTAAGCGGACCGGGGGACAGTTCATGGCCACGTGACGTCACGCCCCCAGTTCAGAAACGCGGCCGCGGGGATTGTTATTCGATGGGGTGTCGCTTGGTCGGTCAGAACTGGACGGTGCTGATGTTGAGTGACCGGACCTTGTCCTTCCAAGTGTAACCAGTAACCAACCCGCGCAGGCATTTTTCCATGTTCTTGTTGTTGGGAGTCGTCGTGATGTCGATGCCGACGGCGCGGCCCTCCCAAACTGCAAACTTGATGGTGAAGTGCTGCGACGGAGACAGTTTACAGGACTTGTAAAACTCGGTCTCCATGAGCGGCCGGTTGAGGTCCTCTTGCTCGATATTTACTCGGGGTAGCCCCTGCGGGATTGCATTGATGGCGTCATTGACGCTCATGCCTTCCTTGAACGAGGGTTCAGCCGTCGAAGACCCGTCGTCTTGTTTGGCCTTCTTCTTGTCACCGGATTTCTTGTCGCCAGATTTTTCCGAGTCTGAACCCGAGTCGTACCAATCTGGATCATCGTGACTCTTTTTGGCGCCGCCGCCTTCGGTGGCCCCGGCTTCGTCATCCGCAGAACGCGCTGAAGGGGTGCCTTCCGCGCAAGCGACCATGGCCAACAACAACCCAAATCCTAAAACCTTGTACAGGCCCCGCGTCATCATACGCGTAAGATACGCTCGGCACACAGGCACGTCAAAGCGCAATTTATTCATATCTGAGGGCATCGATGGGATCGAGCTGGGAAGCCTTACGCGCGGGGAATAGCCCAAAAATGATACCTACAAGCCCACTAAACCCGACACTGAGCGAGATAACATCCACTTGGATCTGAATCGGCCACTGAAACTTGCTCGCAAGCCAAGTCGCAATGCTCACGCCCAGTACGACGCCGATGATACCACCAACCACCGACAGCACGAGGGCTTCGATGAGGAACTGGAGCAAAATGCTCCTGGGCTTGGCCCCAATGGCCATACGCACGCCGATCTCGCGGGTGCGCTCGGTCACGCTCACCAGCATGATGTTCATGATCCCAATGCCTCCGACCAGCAGCGAAACGGCCGCTACACTCGCAAGCAAGGTCGTGATGGTGTCGGTCCCTTGCTGCTGTGCGCCGGCAACTTCGTTCAAATTGCGAATCGAGAAGTCGTCTTCTTGCCCGTCAGCCAATTTGTGGCGGTCGCGCAGCAGCCGAGTAATGTCGGCAAGCGCACGCGAGGTTTGCTCGGTGCTTACGGCCTGGATAAAAACCGTGCCGGAAAGATATTTGCTCAGGCCGCCTTGAATGCGTCGTGCGAAGGTAGTGTAAGGAATGAACGCCGCATCGTCGTAGTCTTGACCGGTTGAAGACTGGCCCTTGGCTGCCGCTACTCCAACCACGGAGAAAGGTGTATTGCCAACGCGGACCGTCTGTCCCACAGGATCCACACGCTTACCAAACAGTCGATCGACGACCGTCTTTCCCAGCACGACGACCTTGGCCCCGGCGGTCACGTCACCTTGGGTAAAGCCCGCGCCATTTTCGATGGGCCAATTGCGGATCTGGAAATAGTCCGGGGATGTCCCGGTAACGCTGGTGGTCCAGTTGTTTTCGTCGCTGATGAGCGATTGACTGGAGCGCAACGTTGGAGCAGCCGACTTGACGGTAGAGAGTTCGGCTTGAATGGCCGTAAGGTCATCCCAGGTCAGAGTTGGCATGGATCCGAAGCCACCATGCGACCCGCCAGCGGTCGTCGAACCCGGCAGCAAGATGAGAAGATTCGTGCCCATAGCGGCAAAGGCGGCCTGAACTTGCGCGCGCGCACCAGCGCCAATCGCCATCATTGCAATTACGGCGGCCACTCCAATGATGATGCCCAAAGTTGTCAGGAAGGACCGCATTGAATTGCGCAGGAGCGCCCGCAATGCGATTCGAAGGGTTACGAGTGGATTCATGCGGTGCCCTCTGCTGCCTTGGCAGCCAACAGTTCATCTAGCGCCAAGCGCGCGCTGCTCGGTGTGTGACGTTCGTCCGACAGTATTAGGCCATCTTTGACAACGACGACTCGTGACGCAAATTCGGCAATGTCGGGTTCGTGTGTCACCAGTGTCACCGTAATACCGGTCGATTGTAGCTCTTGAAATAGCGCCATGACTTCGACGCTCGTCAAGGAATCGAGATTTCCCGTGGGCTCGTCGGCAAGCACTACTTTGGGTTCCCCAACCAACGCTCGCGCGATCGCCACACGCTGTTGCTGGCCCCCAGACAATTGGTTCGGTGTGTGGTCTAAGCGTCCCTCGAGGCCGACCCGCTCGAGCGCTGCGGCGGCGCGCCGATGCCGTTCTTTACCCGAAATACCCCGGTAGATCAGCGGCAGTTCCACATTTTCTAGTGCGCTAGTTCGGGACAACAAGTTGAAGTTCTGAAAGACAAAACCAAGCACCTGATTGCGTACATCGGCTAGATCGTCGCGATTCAACCCCGACACTTCACGACCTGCTAGTCGATAAGCGCCAGCCGTCGGTCGATCTAAGCAGCCGATGATATTCATGAGGGTTGACTTGCCGGAGCCGGACGCGCCCATGATCGCGACAAACTCGCCTTCGTCGATGGCGAGCGATACTCCGCGGAGCGCATGCACCTCTACATCGCCCGTCTGATAGGTCTTCACTACATCTGCGATTTCGATAATTGGCATGCAGGTTCTCAGAACATACGGCCCATGCGAGGGGCGCCCGCACCGGCCGCGGACGATGCCGGTGGCGAGCCAGAGCTGCCCGCGATGGATGCATCCGTGATTGCTAAGTCACCTTCGTGAACAGTGCCGCTTGTGATTTCCGTGACGGTCCCGTCGCTCAACCCAACTTGGACATTCGCCGATATGGGCCGATTACCCTGCAACATCCAGATTGTTCTGTTCTGTGTTGGCGCCGATTCACCGTTGGCTCGGCCGCTTCCCGAGGGGCGCTGACCCGCCTGTCCCGAACGACCGCCGCCCCGCTCAGCACTCGAGGCCGGCGCTGCGCTCCCAAACGGACCCGTCTGGCCCGGTGCGCTCAATAGCTCCGTTGGGGGTCGAAACCGAACGGCGGCGTTGGAAACGGCAAGCACGTCGTCACGCTCGGCATAGGTAATATTGACGGTCGCCGTCATGCCAGGCCTAAGCTTTAGATTGGGGTTTTCTGCGTCAATCACTGCGTTGTACGTGACCACATTTTGCACGGTCTGCGCTGCATTGCGTATCTGGCCCACTTTGCCCTTGAACTTCTGCCCCGGGAATGCGTCCACTGTAAACGACGTTGTCATGCCCGGCTCCAATCGACCCACGTCGCCTTCGGATATGTTCGTGTAGACCTGCATGGTGCGCAAGTCCTCCGCGATGGTGAATAGAACCGGTGCCTGCAGCGAGGCGGCGACCGTCTGTCCAACATCTACAGCGCGAGAAATTACGGTTCCGTCGATCGGCGAATAGATGTTGGTGTACGAGAGATTGACGTTGGCTTGGTTGAGCGACGCACCTGACTGCTGCAAAGAGGCACGAGCGACATCGGTGGTCGCTCGCGCGACGGAAACCGTTGTTTCCGCCGTCTGAAGGTCGGCCGCAGTGGCTAAGGTTTGCTCCGCCAAAGCTTTGGTGCGTTGCAGTACGAGTTCGGCGTCATGTTGCTGAGCTTCGGATTTGGCCACGCCGGCCTTAGCTGAAGCATAATTCGCCTGAGCCTGCAGAACGGCCGCAGCATACAGTTGGGGGTCCAGTTGAGCTATCAGTTCGCCCTTCTTGACGGGCGAATTGAAGTCAACATTGATCTTCGTAAGACGCCCGCTCACCTGTGCGCCCACCTGGACAGTCACCTTTGCCTGCAATGTTCCGCTCGCCGTCACTCTTCCGATGACGCGTTTGCGATGCACAGCTTCGGTCTTGTAGTTGACCTTGATGACCTTACGGGCCTTTTGCCAACGCCAAATGCCGAAGCCAAGTCCCGCCAGTACAATTATCGTAAATAGCCAACCGATAGCTTTTTTCATATTCAAACGGGACTCCCGCCAACCGTAATGCTGGTCACGTGCCGGTTGCCGGTGGGGTGACTTGATTCCGCTGCCTGCCGAGGCATTCTAATGAATTGATTTAGCACTGGTGAGATGTAATCCATAGGGTCGCTAGTCCGAGCAACGAGCCATGGTCAATAATGCCGTCAGTCGCGCGCCGACGACACCAAATTCCTGAACCGCCAGTTGAACCTGCGCTTGCTGAAGCGCGACGGCAGCTGCCACTAACTCAAAACTCGTGGTGCCTTGGCCGAGGCGATAGGCCGTGCGCGTCAATTCATCGTTGCGAGCAGCCAATGCCGCTGAGTTTCGCGCCACGGCTACGGACTGCTCGGCCACCTGTACGGCGCGGCGGGCCTGTTCCACTTCAATCGTAATAGACCTCCGAGTTTGACTCGATTGTGTAGCCTGCTTCATCGCGAGTAGCTCGTGCGGAACGGAGCGAGCCGTAGCGAACCCCGCCATCCCAGATGGGGACTGACAATACCGCTTGTATGTTCCACGTGGTGCGCGGAGCCGCACCCGGGTCCAACGTCGATGAAGATACCGTGCTTTGCGCCTTGAGCGTTGGCAGAAAAGAAAGCTCGACGCTGCGAATGTTGCGTTCCGTAACGACCAATTGCTGTCTGGCGGCTGCTAACTCAGGCCGCTCCAAGGTGTTATTCAAGGGGTGGCAGGATTGTCCTATGCTTTGCAGGACTCCATCCAATTTCAATGCACTCGTGACTGCTACTTGACGAGACTCGCCGAGGGCAAGTCCAAGTGCCTCACGCGCCTGGCGCAATGATTCATCGCCCGACACAATTGCCGAGCGGGATTGTTCTACGTTCTGTTCGGCTCGCACGGTATCGAGCCCGGTTGCCGCCCCAAGCGCACGTTTTCGATTCGTCAGACTCAGCAATTCCAAAGCCGAGCGCAGTCCAATCCGATTTATTTCCGCGACGCGTTCGGCAGTGACGACAGCTACCATGGAAGTTGCCAGGCTCAAAATCATGGTTCGCTTGACGTTTTCGACGCCCAAGCGCTGAACGACTTCTGCAGCGCGAGCAGTTCCGAGATCGTGCCAAGCTTTGGCATCTATCAGGTCTTGGACCAAAGTGATGTTACCATTGATGTAGTCGGATGACGGCGTCGTAAGTGTTTTGTCGACCGGCGTCCCATTGCCACCCTGAGAGGAGGTGACCTTGTTCGTAATGAACTGGTGAGTGGCCGTTGCGGTTGCATTGATTGAAGGCAGCAATGCCGCAAGCGCAATCCTTGACTGTGCCTCGGCCTTGGTTACCTCTGCGTAAGCGGTTGCCAAGCTAATGGACCTAGCGCGCAATTCAACGGCCGCCTCGTTCCAGTCGGCAAGCTCGCGCTGGGGCCGCGGCGGCGGTGTCAGCATCGGGTCGTTGACCGCGGGCTCACTGGGCATGGCAGAGGTATTCGACGGCGCTGGCGCCATACTTGCCGGCGTACCTTCCTGCACGGTCGGACCAGGGGAAACAGCCGCGGGTGCCTGGGCGCGTGCCAATTCGGGGCAAAGGGAAAGCAGCATCGCGGCCATCCACCGGACCGAAGAGAATTTTAGTATGCGGACACCGTTCAATTTCGAGATGGCTGTTACGGCTTTGTGCACCGCTTCGTTAGGTCGCATCATGGCGCAATTAGCCTAGCATCGGGGGACAACCAAAAGGCATCGGCTCTTCCGGGCCCTTTACCATTGTGATACCGGCCGACTTGTATCATCGACGCTTGATGTCCAGTCGTCCCTACGTACCAATCAGAGGATCGGTAGAAATAGGCTCGTCTGAGAGCACTGACGCTCGCGGATGCCATCCGTGGGCCGAAATCGGTCACCAGGACTCGCACCAAAAGTGCACCCGAGATAGATTCGCTGCCGAGTGCAGGACAATTCTCCCATCGACCCGATTCCCGCCTTAGCACGCGCCGCCGTACGCCGTCGTCGTGCTGAACGCCGCAGCCTGCGGAGTCTTCTGCTCGCAACAAAGCGTAGAGCCAATATTACTATTGGGCGCCTGGTTGCCTACTTCACTAACGAGGATCCAACATTCTCGGTCGCGTTACTACCAGCCCTGGTTGTGACCGCCGTTTTATTCGTGCGTAGTCCGCTGAGCAACTACATCTTCGATGAACAGGAAGCGCTGCTTGCCAATCCTTACGTGAATGGGAAAACTTTGCGTTGGTGGCAGGCTTTTCAACGCGATTTTTGGGGACTGCCCTCGGACCACAGCATTGGAAGTTACCGACCGGTCCCCAATGTCGTGTGGCGAGCGCTATGGCCACTTGGGGAGTCGCCCTGGGTTCTGCACTGGGTCAACATATTGATTCATGCCGTGGTCGCAGCGCTGCTCGCATCGTTGACACTGGCCATCACAAAACAAAGGCGTCAGGCCTGGCTAACTGGAGCCGTCTATGTATCACTTGCGATTCTGACTGAAGCAGTCACAGGAGTCGTGGGGCTCGCCGACGTGCTTGCCGTGCTATTCGTGTTGCTCGCTGTACACGCCCTTCGTAGGCCCGTTTGGCTGGTTATGCCGGCCGTTTTTGCGTCGGTTCTTCTTGGGCTGTTCTCGAAAGAGAGTGCAATCGTGGCGGTGGGTTTGGTCCCGCTGGCGGCGCTCGTTACCGGCAGAACCTTGGACTCACCTAGGCCCCGCATTTTCACGCGGGCACTCTTATCCGGGTCGGCCGCTGTACTTGCCTTGGTGCTCTACACCGAAGCGCGACGCCGCTGGTTTCCGTTCGAATCCGGCCTTGATGCGGAACTCGTGAAGAGCACTCGCGTGCCCAAGGTGGTGTATCTATTTCATTCCTTCCTGCATTGGTTTCATCAACCGCGGCTCCCCGCCGATCCGATGAACAATCCGCTGGTATTGGCCAGCTTTCCATATCGCGTTGCTGGCGCTCTGCGAGTCTACGCTTCGGGTTTCTTGCAGTTGCTACTTCCGCTGCGCTTGAGTGGAGATTATTCGTTTCCGGCGGAGCCCATTCCTTCGCGGTTGATCTTTGGCAAGAGCGTTCTCGGCGCGCTATTGATGGTCGTCCCGCTCGCAATTGGGCTGGGCATGTGGCTAGCTTCGATTGCCAAGGACTTTCGACTGAGGAAGCTATTGCCACAATCGAACACTTCGATGTCAGGTAATCTTCGCTTGTGCGCATTGGGCCTCTTTTGGCTGCCATTGGCGTATTTTCCGCTGTCGAACATTCCGATCGTCTTGCCCACGGTTCGCGCCGAACGCTTTTGGGTTTTGCCGGCACTCGGCTGCGCGTTGGTCTTGGGCAGCGTTCTGAATCGTCTGGTTTGCGTGGAAAGTATCCGCTGGCGTAAACCGATAGTTATTCTTGTCGCCAGTTGGTTAGGGTTCCAGGCAATACAAGCAAGACTGCACGCGTGTGACTATTCTGATGATCTCGCATTTTGGCAGGCTGCAGCGCGAGCGGTACCTCGAAGCGCAAAGGCCCATCTCAACTATGCAGTCATGCTAGGCACCCGAAATCGAATGACAGAGCGACTGCGCGAAGGCGCCATCGCACAGCAGTTAGCACCCAACTGGCCAATGGCGCATGTATACCAGGGGGACACTTTGTGCCGGATGAAACGCTACGACGAGGCCTTCCCCCACTACGCACGGGGGTTCAAGGTGGGTCCGAATGAACCCAACCTCATAGCCCTCGGCCTGCAGTGTTTGTGGGATGGCAAGCAAATCAAGAAGCATGAAGACGAATTGCTGAAGCTCGCAGCAGAATCCGGTGACCGAAGTTGGCTTAACTTTCTAGTTGTGGACATCATCAACGATGGTGAAAAGTACAACGGCGTCCAGCCGAAGTATCGACCGCGTGGGTACAACGAGGGGCCAAAGAAGTAACTTCTGAAAACTGAGACTGACTCAGCAATCAGAGCTAGCGGTCGCGAAAACTGACTGCGCCAGAAGCATCCGTAGCCTCGGCGCTCCGGTATCGGGGTGCCCGCTCATCACGAGATCCATTCGGTTACTCGAGGCGCGGAATCGGCACTAATCGACGACACCGTGCGGCCACTTGGAGTCTATTGGCCAAAAGAGGGTGATGTTTGAACCCTGACTTACGCTGCGAACTTCAAGTCTTCCCCCAACGTTTCGGAGAAGAGCAAAGCACATTCCGAGCACTTGCATACGATTCACGGATTTGGGTTCGGTATCTGACGGAGTCTCGAGTCTTTCGAGTGCCCGCGGATCCGGAAAACTGCAGCCCGGTATGTTAAGGCCGATACTGATGAATCGTTGACCAGACTGAGTCGCGTCAGTCAATTCGCTCCAAGCGACAGTGCACTCGATAGTGGTGCCTGATTCGACCTCGTGTACGGCAAGTGAAAGTAAGCTCGTCAGCACGACAAAGGCTTGATTCCGATCCACCGTTCCGATTAAATTGCGGGGACGCTCAAGCCGGAGCGTGACATTACGAGTCCGGGCTATTGGCTCGTACAAATTGACCACATCGGCGAGAATGACATCAACTTCGCAGCCGTTTGAAGTCAACTGCGGCATTGAAAGTATCTCGACGATACTTCGGAGCTTTGTCGCCAGTTGTTCGACCTTTTGTTCTATGCACTTCGCGTCGCTAACAACGGAATCGGCGGCATTGGAATGCCTGCGAATCAATCCAGCCCGCCCGACAATCACGTTGAGTGGCGTCCCAACCGAGTGCGCGATCATCGACGCAATGTGAGACACCGCAACTTGGCGTTCTGCACGACGAAGCTCATCGAGCAAAGCCATTTGGCGGTCAACCATGTCGTCAATACCTGAGGTCATTTCGTAACGACTCATTGCGTTCCTCGACACTGGGGGCTACGAGCACCGTAAGTAAACTCAACCACTGAGTACCGTGGCAATCAACTTGCCTAGCTGACTCGGTTCAATCGGCTTTGCAAGGTGAGCCTGAAAACCGGCGGCTAGCGCCTGACGAACGTTGTGTCGCGACGCGTACGCACTTACTGCAATTGCGGGAAGCCCGGCCAGACTTTGTGTCTTTCTTACGCGTCGGATGAGCGCGAGACCGTCCTCATCCGGCAAACCAATGTCGGATACCAACACGTCGGGGCGACGTGCCGCCAGAGCGCCAAGCGCGGCGCCTACCGTGGCGACGCAGGTAACGTCTGCTCCGAATCGCCGCAGAACAACTTCGACGAGTTCGCTCGAATCGGGATCGTCTTCCACAACTAACGCGTGAATTCCTGCAAGCAGCATTGAAGGGGGGGAGTTGGCTTGCTGGGCCGAATACACTGCGAGGGGCGGCATCGTATTTACACTGGCCGCAGACTCTGCCTCTGGTTCGAAGTCCTGCATTGGTAATTCGTGCGTACCCAAATCCACCCCACCTTCTTGCATGTTCGCATCAGCATACAATCCAGAAACGTCCAAGAGCTCAGCCGTCAACCGCATCAGCGTTTGCGCGTTACGGTCGATCGTGTTGACGGCTTGATCGCGTTCCATGTGCTCCAGTTCACCGGACTTTAGGATGCGACTCCAACCGACCACTGCGTTGAGCGGAGTTCGGAGGTCGTGAGAAAGCATCGCGAGAAAGGACAAGTGCCGTGCTTCGCTCTCGCGTTTAAGATCCTGAAGTTTCAGTTCGCTCACGCGGCGCAGTTGTTCGATCTGATTGCGCAGGAATATGTATTTGAGTTGGAGCTCAATGAAGACTTCCACTTTGGTCCGCAAAATTAACGGGTCAAGCGGTCTGATCAGGTAGTCAACAGCGCCCATGGAATAACCGCGGGTTATCAGCTCGGGACTATCGTGGGTGGCGGTAAGGAATATGATTGGGACATATTTGGATCGTTCACGCAAACGCAACAAGCGCGCAGTTTCGAAGCCGTCTAATACAGGCATATTCACGTCGAGCAAAATCATCGCAAAATCCTGCAACAGCGCCGCGTGTAATGCCTCTTGTCCGGAGCGTGCAGTAACGATTTGTACGGGCAAAGATGCGAGCACCGCCTGTAAGGCCAAGATGTTCGAATCGAGGTCGTCTACGACCAAAACTCGTGCGCCGGGGAAGTTGAACACTCTGTCGTGTTGTTCGGCATGCAACCATTGCGCCGTTCGTGATTGCCAAATCGAAAGTCTCAATTCTCCGAGTTTTCTGACAGTCCCCCTGTGCGAGGGGACGCAACTACGCCTCACCGTAGCAATATGCCACGCTCAATAATTCGGCTCAGACGCTCATTGAACTCCTCACGGACGTTGGTGCATTCGGTGCTTGAACTCAATGGAGCCATGGAACCAATCTTGCGTACCTAACGAAGCTCAGATTTCAACCCACGAGGCAGCACACCTCGTATGCTCTTGTAGTTCCTTGTTCATGGTCAAGAAGCGAACGGCCTCCAGGTCTCCGAACGATCCTCTCTGGTACAAGGATGCGATTATTTACCAACTACACGTTCGGTCTTTCTTCGACAGCACCGGCGATGGAGTCGGTGATTTTCGCGGCCTCGCCCAAAAACTCGACTACATACGCGACTTGGGCGTTACGGCAATCTGGCTCCTTCCCTTCTATCCTTCACCCTTGCGCGACGATGGATACGACATTGCCAATTACACCAATGTCCATCCATCCTACGGCACACTTGCAGATTTCAAATTTTTTCTTCGAGAGGCACACGCGCGCAGGCTCCGTGTCATTACTGAACTTGTCATCAATCACACTTCCGATGAGCATCCGTGGTTTCAAAAAGCTCGTCGCGCACCACCTGGCAGCGCCGCACGTGATTTCTACGTTTGGAGCAACACCGCCGACCGATACAAGGACGCCCGAATTATCTTCAAAGACTTTGAAACGTCGAATTGGACCTGGGATCCGCTCGCCGGTGCGTACTTTTGGCATCGCTTCTATTCACACCAACCCGATCTTAATTTCGACAATCCTCAAGTGCGCAAACACCTTACGGAAGTCATGGACTTCTGGCTCGATCTTGGCGTCGATGGGTTTCGACTCGACGCCGTCCCGTATCTGCATGAACGCGAGGACACTACGTCCGAAAACCTTCCCGAAACACACGCTGAACTTAGGTTAATGCGCGCTCATATCGACGACAATTACTGCAACCGCATGTTGCTCGCGGAGGCGAATCAATGGCCTGAGGACGCTGCTGCGTATTTCGGCGAGGGGGATGAATGTCACATGGCATTTCACTTTCCGTTGATGCCACGCATGTTCATGGCATTGCGTATGGAAGATCGTTACCCGGTAATCGATATTCTGAGGCAAACACCAAATATTCCCGAAGGTTGTCAGTGGGCATTGTTCCTTCGAAATCATGATGAGTTGACGCTCGAAATGGTTACCGATGAAGAACGCGACTACATGTACCGCATGTACGCCAAAGACCCGCAGGCGCGTATTAATCTTGGCATTCGTAGACGCTTGGCTTCACTGCTTGACAATGACATCAAGAGCATTGAGCTAATGAACGGTTTGTTGCTATCGCTGCCAGGAACTCCGATCATCTATTATGGCGACGAAATTGGGATGGGCGACAACATCTATTTAGGTGACCGCAATGGCGTGCGCACCCCGATGCAATGGAGTTCCGACCGCAATGCTGGGTTTTCACGATGCAATTCACAGAAGCTCTTTTTGCCAGTGATCACCGAATCACGGTTCTCTTACGAAACACTCAACGTCGAATCGCAGCAGGATAACCTACACTCGCTGCTGTGGTGGATGCGCCGGCTCATTCTGATGCGCCGACGTCTTGACGCTCTGAGCCGCGGCAGCCTGCAATTTCTATTCCCTCGCAATCGCAAAGTCCTGGCATTCATTCGGGACTATGAAGGGGAACGCGTTCTGGTCGTCGCCAATTTGTCGCGTTTCATGCAATACGTGGAACTCGATTTGTCTGCTAACGAGGGCTTGGTTCCAGTTGAAGCATTTGGTCTTACCCGATTCCCTCCTATTGGTGTACTACCGTACCTGCTCACACTAGGTCCGCGCATGTTTGCCTGGTTCGTTCTGGAACCGGCGCACGCCGCCGCCGACGGTACTGGGGGCGAGAAAGAGCCAGAAGTGCCAACATTCGAAGTAGAGGACAGCTGGTTGCGCGCCCTAGAACCACCCTACAAGAGCAATATCGAGAGGTACCTCATAGATTACTTGCAAACCCGTCGTTGGTTCGGCGGAAAGTCCCGTAGTCCGAAGTTCGACCGAGATTTGTGACGTAATATCGCTCGAGGACAAGGCAAACGCGGCGTGCATCTTATTGCGCGTCGAGTACACGGACGGTGACCCCGAACTTTACCTGTTGACTACGGCATTTGCGTCCGGAACAGCAGCGGCTGAAATCCAGAAGGCGACATCAGGAGCAATTATCGCTAAGGTCAATGTCGGTGAAGTCGAAGGTATCTTGTATTCGGCCATCCACGAAACGGCGTTCTGCACAGAATTGCTCGATGTCATTGCACGCCGACGCCACTTGATTGGCAAAGCAGGCGAATTGGTAGGTGTCCCTGCACGGGCTTTCCGCGCAGCGCGCGGCAGCGGGGAAGACCTCACCCCCACCGCGCTTGGGGTTGAACAGAGCAACAGCTCGATATTGTTCGGACGACAACTGGTATTCAAGCTATTTCGAAAGCTGGAAGAGGGCACGCATCCCGAGGTCGAAGTCGGCCGCTACCTAACGGAAATAGCGAAATTTAGCAACTCGGCCACGTTCGCGGGGCACCTTGAGTACCGCTCAGAAGACAGTGAAAGCATCGCGGTGGGCATTTTGCACGGCTATGTACAAAACGAGAGCGATGCCTGGAATTTCACGATGGATCAACTGAGCCAATATTTCGAACGGGGGCTGGTGTTGGTTGGAACCGGCACTGAAGTTCCGGTAGCCCGGGAGACGATTTTTGAGTTATCGCGCGGCGCGATTCCGAACATCTCTGGAGAGCTCTTCGGAACTTATCTCGAGGCGGCTCGCTTACTGGGTCAGAGAACGGGTGAAATGCATACAGCATTGTCGGCCGGCCACAGTGACCCACAATTTAGGCCCGAGCCGTTCACGGTATTCTACCAACGCTCTCTGGTGCAGTCGTTTCGTAACCTTACCGAGACAGTCTTCGAGCGTCTCACGGCGCAGTTACCACAGCTCGCGCCTTCGACACGCAAAGTTGCCGAGACAGTACTTACACGGAAGGTACAAATTACTGCAAATCCTTGGGTCCGTTCAAGGCAAGAGCGTCTCGGCACTACGCACTCGCACGCATGGCGACTACCATCTTGGTCAAGTCCTTTGGACGGGGCGGGACTTCGTAATCATCGATTTGGAGGGTGAACCCGCACGTTCCATTTCAGCACGCCGCATCAAGCGCTCGCCGCTTAAGGACGTTGCGAGCATGATACGATCATTTCACTATGCAGCCCACCGGGGTGTCACGGAAAATATGGGCAAACGTGGACGTGAGCCCGAAGCATTTGCTTTGCTCGTGCGCTTGGCGGAGCATTGGTTTCAATGGTCGGCTTCGGCATTCTTGCGGGCGTACCTAAAGACCGTCGCAAACTCCACATTTCTCCCGAAAGAGCCGCTGCAAATCCAGAATTTGCTCGAGATCTACCTTTTGGAAAAGGCGATCTATGAACTGGGGTACGAACTCGATCACCGTCCCGAGTGGGTCTTTCTGCCACTGCGAGGGATCGAAGGAATGCTCGGTCGCGCGACAACCACCGAGGATAAACCGTGAAACCCGTGACGGTGTGGTCACCGACGGCTAAGACCGTCGAACTTATCACGGGAGGAAGATCGTACCCTATGACACGAGGTGTGGACGGCAACTTTACAGCTCCGGGCATATTGCTCGAGCCGAATACTGACTATGGCTTCTCTATCGATGGCGACGCGCCGTTGCCGGATCCGCGGTCGCGTTTTCAGCCGCGAGGGGTGCACGGCCCTTCTCAGTGGGCGACCGAACAATTCGAATGGACCGACAATAAATTCACCCCAACTCCACTGCCCCTGGCAGTGATCTATGAGCTGCACGTTGGAACTTTCTCTAGTGACGGTACGTTTGACGGTTTGATCGGGCGACTCGACCATTTGCGAGACCTCGGAATCACACACATCGAACTGATGCCAATTGCCCAATTCTCGGGGGTTAGGGGTTGGGGGTACGATGGTGTGCAAATCTACGCGCCGCATGCTCCATACGGAGGTCCGCTAGGGCTAAAGCGCCTCGTTGACTCGAGCCACGCTCGTGGGCTGTCGGTGTTGCTTGATGTCGTGTACAACCACTTCGGACCGGACGGCAATTACCTGCCTCGATTTGGGCCGTACCTCAATGATGCCTATAATACCCCATGGGGCGACGCGGTGAACCTCGACCGGGAGCATTCGCAAGACGTGCGGAGGTTCCTGATCGACAACGCGCTGATGTGGCTTGAGGAATTTCATTGCGACGGGCTTCGCCTCGACGCGGTGCACGCGATTTGCGACGCTTCTCCTCGACATTTCCTGGAAGAACTTTCCGATGCAGTTTTCAGCCTCTCGAATCGTCTATCTAAGCCACTGGTTCTTATTGCGGAGTCCGATCTCAACGAACCTCGCCTGCTCTTGCCGAGAGGAGCGGGCGGGCTCGGCCTTGATGCAGTCTGGAATGACGACTTTCACCACGCGTTACACGTTGTGCTTACCGGTGAACGGGATGGTGTGTATTCGGATTTTGGGGGACTTTCTGACCTGGCACAAGCGCTCGAGCACGGCTACGTCTATGAAGGGCAATTCAGTCGTTTCCGCGGCCGTCATCACGGGAGACCTCTTGGCAACCAGTCGTTGCGCGCTTTGGTAGGCTATATTCAAAACCACGATCAAGTGGGGAATCGGGCCTTAGGCGAACGTTTGTCGATGCTCATTTCCACGCGTCGTGCGCGACTCGGCGCGATGTTGGTTCTGCTCGGCCCGTATGTTCCGTTGATATTTCAAGGCGAGGAATGGGCGAGCGAAAGGCCCTTTCTGTATTTTGTTGATCACGAGAACAAGGATTTAGCCCAAGCAGTGAGTGAAGGTCGCCGCAGAGAATGCCTTGTGCAAGGGTACACCTTGCAAGAAGTTCCCAACCCCTCAGCGTATGACACGTTTCGGAGGTCGCAAATCGATTTCGACGAGCCAAAACGCGGTGAGCATGCCGCAACTCTCGAATTTTACCGCGCCCTAATTCGATTGAGGAAGGAGCGGCCCGAGTGGACATCGCCCTCGATTCGCGTCAGTTATGATGAGGATGCATGTGTTCTGGCAATGGAACGCGACTCTAGTGTCCTGGTTGTGAATTTTGGAACCACGATCGTGCAACGCCCGATTCGCGAGGATTGGGAAACCCCGGGCCTGGCGATCGAAACCGAAGGGGCGAAGCTCGTGAGTCACCGAATTGTGTTGGCGCCTGAAAGTGGCGCGTTATGCGTAAATGCTTTGGGCGGTGAGGGACACTCATGAGCTGTTCGCAATTTGTCGCACTACGGGGCCGGGCGTTCGTCGAATACCCGTTTTATCGGCCTGGCCGATTGCGAACCGCATACGGCACGCTTGTTGCTCTAACTCATTTAGACACTCACTATAACAAAAGGATCTCGCATGCTGAGACCCGGTGCACCGAACGCGCACCGTGCGGCGCGACAAATCAAGGCCCCAGTGCCGCGAGGCGCCACTACGCAACTCTCGCATGCGTTGAAACAAGCGAGGAGGCACCATGTCCAACAGAGCGGAACAGGTCGAGCCGAAGATGGCGGAATTTCACAGGGCGGTCCATAGGAACGTCGAAGGATTGTGGGGCGTTTTCGATGAGTTGGCTGATGAACACGCTGAAATCTCGGAGTTGTTTAGGATTGCGGCAAACAATCCGGATGGCGTTGATCGCCGACACCTCTATTCCCAACTTCGACAACACCTCCTCGCGCACGAGATATTTGAACTCGAGGAACTGTATCCGTTGCTCGAAAGATACCAAGCGACAAGTCAGTTAGTCATAGAACACGCGGAGGACGCTGCGGCATTTGAAGTTGCTGTAAAAAACCTGGACTCGCTCGACGTTGACGGCCCCCTGTGGGAGCCGGCATTCAAGCGCCTTTTGGAGCTCTTCGAGCAGCATGTAGAACAAGAAGAATACGAGTACTTTCCGGAAGCGCAGGCAAGGCTCGACAAGGAACAAACTCAGCAACTTCAATCGCGCTTCATCGCAGCCAAGCACGCCGCACTGAAGCTACCGGGCTGACAGGTTCCCAGAGCTACAGCTCGCGTACCTCAGTACATGATCAAACATCCACCGCGTGGCGCCAACGAAGTGCGCGCCTCAATTGCGCTAAGGGCGAATTCGATGCGCCAAACTAGCGTGCTACTGATTGTCCCCCTCGCCGGCCATCGGAATCAGTGGAGCGTCGCCACCTCGCCGAGGCGCCCGTAGTTGAACAAACTATTCTGCCACAGCGAGGCGATTTGGTGCTGAGCGCTTGAACTTTACTGTAGCCTTCAGCGACCTTGCTTTGATGCGAAAGATCTGGGCTCTGCCAGCTACGACGCACACGACAATCAGAGCTCACATTTGAGAGCACGCAGATTGTTCCTGAGTTCCCTCCCCCCTGTTGATCTCAGCCCTCACATCGAAACCCCAGAATCTGTGCAGGCAGTTATTGCACCGGTAAGGCCTCACCCGCGTCAACCAGCGAAACGCGCGCTCGAGATTGGTGCGCATCATTGATTTTCGCACGTCGTCATTCCCGCAACGGGGGCAAGGACCGATTGGCCGTGAACTATGTTTTGGTTGCTGTGCGTTCATTGGTTTTCTGGGTGCTAAGCATCCCTCGTGCCATCCGCGAAGTGGGATCGATCACGGAGCGCCGCGCAAGGTGCGATCATTCGTATGCAGACAATTGGTGGCCCACCCAAGGTCCGTTGTCGAGGCGCGACACGCAACAGAGTGCTGCAATCTTACGCCGGGGTATGCTCGCCCCGCTGTACTGCGGCAAAAAGGCTGCTCACTTGGCTCGGCGTAGCGAGTTGGCACAAAAGTCTAGTTGGGCCATCGTCACCAGCACCCAAAAATCGCGCCTAAGTGAAACGGTGGACGATTCGGGGTGGCATGTACCATGCTTGACCCACCGACGTGGAAGCCACCAGCCAACCAGACTACGGATCGTCCGTTGAGCCCGAAAACCCTTCCTGGCAGGAAGGCGAGGACAGTTCGACAAGCGCGACCAAAGTGGCGCATCAACAAACGGATCACTCCACGGATTCAAGCGCACGCTGGAGTGACTCGGTGGATTCGGCGACCTGGAACACACGAACCGAAACGACAGACTCGCAGCACACCCATTCGCGTGATCCAGTCGAGCGAACGAGTGCACCGAGAATCCTCGTTGTTGACGATGACCAAGAGATGTGTGAACTCGCGCAGACAGATTTGACCCGACGAGGCTATAGCGTCTCATGGTATACCTCTGCCGACCGGGCTCTGAATGCGCTCGATTCAAGCGACTTTAGTGTGCTGCTCGTGGATATCCATATGGAAGAAATGAGCGGCCTGGAGATGTGTCGAGCCGCGCTTGCTAAACGGCCCGACTTGGTCGTGATGGTTATGACCGGTTTTGGGAGTCTCGAACATGCGGTTGGCGCAATGCGCGCGGGGGCATACGATTTCATCACCAAGCCAATCTCCATGGACACGCTCGCCCTCGCTCTAGACCGAGGGATACGACAACGGAATTTGCAAGAAGAGCTCAAACGGCTGCGTCGGCGGGTCGGCAGCCAGGAACTGCCAAACATTGTAAGTGGCAGCCCTGCAATGCAGCGCATCACTGATGTGGTTAACCGCGTCGCCAACAGCGATGCCGCGGTACTGATCACAGGAGAAAGTGGCACCGGCAAGGAACTGGTCGCGCGCGCACTTCACGAGCGAAGTGGACGTACTGGCCCGTTCCTAGCGATTAACTGTGCTGCGATTCCGGAGAATCTGCTTGAAAGTGAGCTGTTCGGGTACGTACGCGGTGCCTTTACCGACGCGCGTACGGCTCGTTCAGGGTTGTTCGTCGAATCCAATCAGGGCACTTTATTTCTCGACGAAATTGGTGAAATGCCGGTCGGCATGCAGGCGAAGATTCTGCGCGCCTTGCAGGAACGCAGCGTGCGTCCCGTCGGGTCTTCACAGGAAGTGTCATTCGATTCACGGATAATCACTGCAACTAACCTCGATCTCGAGGGTGAGGTCGAGGAAAGGCGTTTTCGCGAAGACCTGTACTATAGGATCAACGTCGTCCGCATCGAAATGCCGCCGCTGCGTGCACGAGGTAACGATATCTTGCTTCTGGCACAATTCTTCCTGGAACGCGCCGCAAAACGCAGCGGTACGACTCCTATAAGACTAGGCCGCGCATTTGCAGAACAATTAATCAACTACGCCTGGCCGGGCAACGTCCGTGAGCTCGAGAACTGCATCGAGCGAGTCGTCGCGCTTTCGCGTTACGACGAAACGACTGTCGAGGATCTGCCCCCAAAAATTCGGGATCACCGCCCGAGTGAAGTGGTAACGATCAGCGACGACCCCAATGACTTGCCATCGATGGCAGTTGTCGAGGAACGCTACCTGCGCAAAGTATTGGCCGCGGTAGGGGGAAACAAGACCTTGGCCGCGAAGGTCTTAAAATTCGACCGGCGCACCCTATATCGAAAGCTGTCGCGGTTGGGAGTGATTGACTGAAGGCAATTCCACCGATGTCCTCTGCCAAACTGCCATTGTCGATCCCCACCTGCTTCGGTCGGATTCCGGGCCCTGGGGAGTTGATTGATGGCACGTATGAAGTAGTAGGCGAACTAGGCCGCGGCGCCATGGGTATCGTCTTGTTGGCTCACGATCTGCAGCTTGGACGCAAGGTGGCCGTCAAGCTTATCCAATCGGAGTTATCTGCGGCACATTTCCGCGAACGGTTCCTACGCGAAGCTCGCGCTATGGCAGAGGTGCAACACCCAAATCTTCTTGGCATTTACGCCTTCGGCAAGCACGGCGCCATACCCTACTTCGTCACGGAGTTCGTTGACGGCACAACGCTCGACAACGTAATTTACAAATACGGAGCTTCAATCGATATCGAATTTGCGCTGCACATCCTCAATGGCATATGTGCTGGGGTACAGGCGATGCACGACGCAATGACTGTACATCGCGATCTCAAACCAGCGAATATCTTGGTAGACTCGCAGTTACAGATTCGGGTGGCCGACTTCGGTGTGGCTCAGAAATACGCCAGCGAGCAAGCCCTGCGCGAGTTTGTTGGCACACCTGGTTATATTGCACCCGAACTCAAACCAAACGGCAACCCGGCAGCTCTTGCCAGCCCACGCAGCGACGTCTACTCGCTCGGCTGCATTGCATACGAGCTGTTGACTGGCAAAGCCCCATTCGAGGCAGACACCGAAATGGACCTGATGATACTTCACTCAATCGCTGAGGTACCGTCGCCCAGTACCGTGCGGCCCGGTTTGCCTGGAAATATTGACGACGTCCTCTTCAAGGCGCTCGCCAAGGACCCGACGCAACGCACGCCGAGTGCAGCGCAATTACGCTGGGAGCTGCGAGCGTCGCGCAGGAAAAGTCTGGTGCCCACGCGAATTCTTGTGGCCGAAGACGACACCGATTTCCGTGACATTCTTGAGCAAAAACTTCGAGCAGAATTTCCATATGCCGACGTGGAGTGTGTTGACAATGGCCAGGCGGCTTTAGCCGCATTCGACCGCAATCCCGCATCGGTCGTGATTCTCGATTTATTGATGCCGGTTCTCGACGGCGTACGCGCCACAGCACTCCTGCGCAGCCGTCCCGCAGCCGACCGAGTTCCAATCCTGGTCTTGACCGCTTCCGGGGGACCGAACGAGTGGAAACTCCTCTCGTCGCTCGGCGCCGATCGCTTCCTTGTCAAACCAGTCGATCTCGACGATGTCGTTGCACTCGTTCGGCGCACGGTAAGACAACGAGAAGTACGCGCCCCCTGATCGAGCTAATTTCGAGGTTCACCAAGCCCTTAGCGCGCCTTTTCAGCCGGGTGCATGAGCGGCGGACGCGCTGTCCTAAACGGCAACGGGACACTTGTTCTCCAACCAAAGTGCTGCGCGAACCACACCTCATTGCCGAGCAGCAACAGAGCGCCCGCAAATAGGAGGCCGAATACAACTCGCGCAAAACGGATGCGTACCAGCAATGCTTTATGCAGTGCACGCTCACGTGCATCGTTCCGCTTGATCAAGGGAAGCGGTGCGGTCGAGGAGAGCGACAATTGAGTCATTTGTTCTCCTGTTGCAATTCAGCAATTCTCGTGCCTTGCGTGAGACTGAATGCCTAGCACCCAATGCGGCGCTTTCTTTTGTATCAGCGGCACGGAACCGCCTAGTTTGCGACTCAGGCCGACAACTAAACCGCGCTGGCGCACGACCCCGGCGGCTTACGCCGAAGTCCGAATGCTGTACCGAGCGTTTGTGCCTCACTGTGACAAAATATTGCTCCTTCCCATCCCTATAAGGTGAATGTCCTTGGTGATCATGACCCCGCCATGCTTGAGCCCAGGTACAGGAATTGCAGATGGTATGGTGACGGTTCAGCCATTCCATTGCGTGGAGGTGATCAACATGCCGCTAATCAATTTAGTCGTGATTCTGGTTGTCGTCGGCGTGTTACTTTGGTTGGTCAATCGTTACATTCCGATGGAAGGTCGCATCAAGTCAATTTTGAATGTCGTCGTGATCATTGCAGTCATTCTGTGGCTGCTAAATGTGTTTGGACTTCTACACACGGTCTCGTCGATACGGGTCGGCAAGTAGGGCTATTTCGCCAGCCCTTCGTCAAAGTGGAGGTCCCCGTTCAACACACTCGGGTGACCGACCCGCCGAGAGTTTGGGAGTTGTTCCTCGCCCTTCCACAGTCACCCCACGTAACGGCGACAGACACGGGCGATTGGTGCTTTGGCAGGAAGGTGTTGGTAGCACCAGAATGGGCAAGCCGAATCAGCTGGGAGGAGAGAACCGTCAATATCGGGATGTCTCGCCAAGCGCTCAAGAACAGTCCCGAGTGGGACCAAGCCATAAATGTCAACCGCGACTACGAAGTGCGCTTGTACGACTACTACCGACGACCTGCATACTGGAAGAAGAGCCCGCGACAAGATAAGTCGCTTCAGCTTTCTGGGAGTGATTTGCGCTGAAGTCCGACCCGTTCCTGCCACACCGTGGCAATTCTGTGTTCCCGATGCCCGTTGATTGGCCAGCGATCCTTCGGTCGTTACGTTTTGGACGCACCCAAAACTAGTCGTCAAAATCGCAAGATATGCGATTCGAACACGGTGGTATGCGGCATGCATTCTAGTCGTACGTATCCAATTCGCGAGGCGGCCTTAGAAACGCCGACCCAAGCAGGAGAAGGATAAATCACAATGAAAACCTCGATCGCAGCCACTTTATGCATTCCTATCGGCGCTGTCGCGTTGACGGGCTTTGCTCGAACCGCTAGGGGCGACGAAGTGGTCACCCCCAAACGATACGTTCTAAAGGACGAGACCGTATCTTCTGGGCCCAATCGCGCATTGTTGCACTCGGGCATCTGGACACTTGGGCTCTCCTATGTGCCCGCCGTAGTCGTCGCGGCTGAAAGCAATCGAGTCGCGGATAAGCGCCTGTACGTGCCAGTCGCCGGACCCTGGTTGGATTTGGCATCTCGCGGCAGCTGCTACCCGAACAATACCCCCTGTAACCACGAAACGACCAACAAAGTACTCATCGTCGTTGACGGCATATTTCAGGGGATCGGTGCACTGAATATCGTTGGTGCGTTTCTTTTCCCAGAAACTCGCACCGTAACGGTCAGCTCCGCCGCGCCTGAAGGCAAGCGTGTGTCGTCGCTAACGGTCCATCTTGTACCAGCGCAGGTTGGAGGGCGGGCTTACGGGTTGGCGGCTATAGGTACTTTCTAGAAACAGATGAACTCTGACCGAAGAACAGTGCCAAACGAATGGGCGACATCGGTCTCGTCTCGGTGGGGCAGAATTTGGGCGATCGCTGGCGAGACGATTCACAATTGGGAGCAAGACAATGTTTCGCGCCTGGCGGCAGCACTCTCTTGCTATGCATTGCTATCGATTGCGCCACTTGGCATCATGTCAGTAGCGGTTGCCGGACTGGTATTCGGACAGGAAGCGGCGCGCGGTCACATCGCTGCGGAGATTGGTTCGATAGTTGGAAGTGAGGCAGCGCGAGCAATCGAACTCATTGTAGCGAACAGTGCCAGAAACAGTGGTGGGATCTTGGGCGCGGTGTTGGGAATCGTAGTATTAATTCTTGGGGCGTCCGGCGTATTCGTCGAATTGCAGTCCGCGATGAACACAATCTGGAAGGTGGCACCCAAGCCGGGGCAGGGTGTGATTACGTTCATTCGTCATCGAATGCTTTCGTTCGCGATGGTCCTTGCGGTTGCGTTTCTATTACTGGTATCGCTGATTGTGAACGCCGCGCTATCCGCCATCGGAAAGTTTTTCGGAGAATACTTACCGGTAGGGGAAGTTATCTGGCAGGTAGCATACGGCGCGGTGTCCTTCGTCATCACGGCAGGTCTGTTCGCCCTTATTTTCAAGGTACTGCCTGACATCGAGGTCGCATGGGGAGACGTGTGGCCAGGGGCATTCGTAACAGCATTTCTATTCACGATCGGGAAGGTATTGCTCGCTCTCTATATTGGGGAATCGTCGGTGACTTCGTCGTTTGGGGCAGCAGGCTCGCTAGTAGCGCTCGTGATTTGGGTTTACTATTCAAGCCAGATCGTCTTTTTGGGAGCTGAGCTAGCCGAGGTCTATTCACGCCGAGTTGGCACGGGGTTTCATCCAACTGAGCACGCAGTGTCGGTGCAGCGCAGCTGAGGTTGAAATGGCGATGACTACCCCAATTCCAGATCTGCAATTAATGGCAAATGATCTGATGCGGCTCGCGCCAATGCGCCACGACGGGTTCCACAATGCACGGAACGCAGATCCCCGCGCAGGAAGAGTGCGTCAAGCGGGCGCACGGGGAGTATCGCGGGGAACGTATTGAGACGTTTGCCGGCTCGCATGAAGCCCGCGGGAGCGAGAAATCGTTGCCCGAGCGAACCCCAGAGATCGTTCATATCACCGCCCACGACGATGGGAGTGTGAAAGTGCAAACCCGCAAACGGGTGGCACGTAAGAAATCTTTCAAGCTGTTCGGCCCGCTCGGCCCCAACCAGCCCCAAGTGGAGATTAAAAATTACGAGGCTACGAATGTGGTCATTGTTACGAATGTGTGTGCGCGCGCATATTGCTCCCCGCTTCTTATGTCCACCTATCGTGAGATCCACGTGTTGTACTTCGCTAAGTTGAAAGCGGCTCAAGATCGCATTACCGTAACCGCCAGCCCGAAAGCGGTGCTCTCTACCATAGGCGAAGTAGGGCAGGTTCAGGGCCGCGCTCAGGAGTTCGACCTGGTTGTGGCGGAGCGTGCTTGGCATGCCTTCGGCCACCTCCTGAAGCAGCAAGACGTCTGGTCGCTGATGAATGAGCACTTCGACGATCCGTTCGAGCCTGTATCGCCGGTCGAACCCGCCGATCCCCTTATGGATGTTCCACGTCATAACACGCAGGTTGGCTTTTTCCTTTGCAGCGGCAGAAGTGGACAACTGGCTCAGATTGGTCCCGCTTCGTAAAGCGGTCATCAGAATTCCAACGCCGCGTGCAGGCCCAGAATAAGCCATTCGAAGCTTTCGTGATTTCCCTGTGACAAAAGTGCGTTGTAACTTGCGTGTGCGCCAAGGTCAACAACGGGCAGAAGCGTGAAATCGAAGGCAATCCCTCCATCAAAGGCTGGGGCAGTCCACCCCGGAAATGTTGACTCGAGCCTGGCAAGTCCAACATGTGCAAACGCCGAGGGTTCGAATATTTTGCCAATGCCAACGCGCCCCCCAAGAAAACCTCGATATATTCTGGACTCGTTGGTCCCTGCAAAGTTGTGGTAACTCCCGCCAACCTCAGGGGTCAAAGAAATCAGGAGCAGATCCAGCTTGCGCCCAACGCGGATAGCACCGCCCCCGCCGTTGTGAGTACCGGGTTCGGCCGAGGCCGCAAAATCAAAATCGACCGCCAAAACCGTCTTCGGTTCCTGTTCGCTGGCTTCGGCGCGGCTAGCCAAGCCGGTTAGCTCCGTTACTGTTAAGAGACACAATGCGACATATATTGGCGCTTTTTGCACGGTTGCAGGAAAGCAACAAACGTACCTCGCGAGTGTCGGCACGCGGCACGCCGCGACAAAATCGCCACACCAAAGGCGCGCGGACACGTGCCGAACGGCGCACTTCAATGTGGCCCAATTGGCGTGGATTCTGCTTTGCGGCATACCGAACCCCTATTGTTGGCATCGGAGCCGAGAAAAGGATCATGTCAAGGAGCGCAGTGGAGTCCCAACTCAGGTTGATTGCCGAGCGCCGAAGTGAGGACACCGTCGAGCAAGTCGAACTATTGGACGGGGGAGCTCAAGTTTATCCACGCATGCTTGCGGCAATCGATGGCGCGAGAACTTACGTACGATTGGAGGTGTATGCCTTCGCTCCTTCTGGCATTGGCGCGAAGTTCGTCGAAACACTGTCTCGGGCAGCGCACCGTGGTGTGTGGGTGCATGTTACCATTGACGGGTGGGGTTCGGCGCGCGGCGGACGTGCCGTGGCAACGGCTCTACACAAGTGCGGATGCCATGTGCGAATTTATCACCGCCTCTTGGCTTTGCTAGTTGGTCAGTTCGGGCGAAACCACCGTAAAATACTCCTGGTCGATGACGAAGTAGCTTTCGTAGGTGGAATTAACATTGGAGATGAAAACGTAACACGCGGCGCGCGTCCGGGTTGGGCCGATGTCGCACTCGAGATTCGCGGTTCGCATTGTTTACGACTGGGTCAAAGATTTCACCAAGAACCCGTGCGCACCCGCAACAGTTCGTTGCGGGTGCGATTCTGTGGTCTCGGGGGCGGTTGGCGCTTCCGAAGTAGCTACTTGAGAGCATTCGCGCGTGCCCAGCGGGGCATCCAAGTCGCTCACGGTTACTTTCTCCCCGATCGCGGAATTGTCCGGGCCATCATCGCCGCAGCAAAGCGGGGTATCCAGGTTCGCCTGCTTCTAGCCGGTCGAAGCGACGTTCCATTCGCCCGCATCGCCGCGAGAAGGCTTTATCGGCGTCTGCTCGCCGCTGGGGTCGATATTCACGAGTGGCAGGAATCCGTTTTGCATGCGAAGGTGGCGTGCATTGATGGGAGCAGTCTCCTCGTTGGAAGTTTTAACCTAGATCCATTTTCGCTTGCCAACCGCGAGGTGCTCGTGGAGTTGTCAATACCGCGAGTAGTCGCGCAAGGTGAAACGTGGATTGAAGAGCGCTTCGAAAGGTCGCCAGCAGTCACATCCGTAGAAACAGGATCGCCGCTGTACCGGTGGTTGCTCGAACCTTTGGGTATTTTTGTTGCGAAAATCGCCGAACTCATTAGCCGCCTCCTGGCTGGCAATTGCCGCAGACGAGCGTTACGCACCAGGCTAGCAACCGTTCTCAAACACCGAAAGCTTTCGGATTGAAAAGGCGATCATGGGGCTGCATAGCATCGGGACGCCTGGATTATGGGGCGGTTTTACCCTATTTATTCTACTAATGGTATTGCTCGATCTCGGCGTGTTTCATCGCGAACCTCACGTTGTAAGCGCTCGCGAGTCATTGCTCTGGCTAGGCATCTGGGTAACCTTGGCTTTTTTGTTCGACCTTGGCATGTATATTTGGTCGGCTCCCTCGCACGCGTTTGAGTTCTTGGCTGGCTACGTCATAGAGAAAGCGCTGTCAGTCGACAATCTGTTCGTCTTCATAGTCATCTTTTCAAGCTTCGCAGTACCTGACAAGTATCAACATCAAGTGCTTTCCTGGGGAATATTGGGAGCGCTCGTCATGCGTGCACTTTTCATTTTCTTAGGCGCCACGCTAGTCCAGAAATATCATTGGATCAGTTATGTCTTCGGCGCGTTCCTCGTGTACTCAGGGGCGCAGCTACTGCGAAAACGGGGTGTCACAGTTAACCCACAGCACAATCCCCTATTCCGGTTGTTCAGTCGCATAGTACCGAGTGTTGAAGATTATCACAGCGGACGTTTCACCATAGTCCAGGCAGGCAGGCGATATGCAACTCCCTTGTTGCTGGTATTGGCGGCGATCGAGATCTCCGATATCTTGTTTGCCGTAGACTCAGTACCGGCCATTTTCGCTGTTACACAGGACCCCTTTATTGTATTCACGTCGAACATCTTTGCCATCCTTGGTTTGCGGTCGCTCTATTTCGCACTAGCGAGAACGATTGACAGGTTTCACTATCTTGACATTGCCCTTTCTCTGATACTCATGTTTGCTGGTACCAAAATGCTTCTAAGGCGTGTCTTCGAGATATCAACGGTGGCGTCACTTGCGGTCATCTCAACCCTTCTTGGTGTCGCAATCCTTTCTTCAGCCTTGAAACATACTTACGACACAACATCAAGGGCAGTGTTGGAACCTATTAAGGATAACGGGACCGTCAAACGAGCTGGCGCTATGTCCTTGCCAGCCATTCGCAGAATTGTCGTAACGGTTATTGGGTTTAGTGTGCTTTGCGTTGGAGTGGCAATGATTGTCCTACCTGGTCCCGCAGTGGTCGTTATCCCTTTGGGACTGGCGATTCTGGCGTCGGAATACGCGTGGGCTCGTAATCTGCTCCAGCGCTTGAAAAGCCGAACGATGCGATTAATCGGTCGCTCTACGGCTCTCATAAAGAAAAAGCGTTGAATCACCGTTACTGCGCCCGATTCGAAAACATACTTGGGTCGCGATTTTCCGCCAATATCTTAGCCGCTCTGCCCGAGTCAGTCGGCCGAATCCCGCAGTCGATTTTGCCACGCACGTGTCGATTCGCCTCACCGGTTCGTTCATCGCGATTGAGGCAGCAGGCAAACGCGAATGAGGTAGCAGGCAAAATGACGATTAGGGCTTGAATTCGTTGTCCGGTGCCACTGCAGAGATGCTCCACAATCGCACTTGGAAGCCAGACGCGAAGTTGTAAATCTGGAACGCGAGTTGCAAGGCGGATACCGTGCCGAAATCTGCGTTGCGGAAACCTCTGAACGCGCGCTTTCGGTTTAATTGTTACGTCTCGTGTCTCTCGTGGCTGGTTCTGAGTATCTGGACAATGTTGGCTTGTGCCCCACTCCCCAAAGGCCGTTATGAGTTGGAAGGCGTCCGTATTTCGGGGGATCACTTCGTAGATGACGACGAACTCGAAAACATAATTGCGAGTCGCCCAAGTTCACGTTTACTTGGACTATTTTCAGGCGTTGTCTACGATTACGAGATTTTTGATCGCTACGTCCTTGAGCGAGACTTGCAACGGATTGAGCGTTACTATAGGGCGCGCGGCTTCTATGAGGCGCGGGTTCGCTCAGCAGAGGTTGTGTACAAGGGTCGCGGCGTCTATGTTTACATCAACATCGACGAAGGCGCGCCGATTGAACTCAGCCGCATTGACCTGCACGGGATCGAGGCATTGGAGCCCAGTATTGTCACGCACGTCAAGGTCGCCACAGCATCCGAGTTACCGCTGGGGCGTCCATTTGACGAGGACAAGTTCAAAGCGGCAGAGGATGAACTCAAGTCGAACCTAGAGAATCTTGGCTATGCGCACGTTAGTGTTCGCCGCTCCGCGAACGTCGATATGCCACGACGCCGTGCCAGTGCTGGATTCTGGGTGGAGCTTGGCCCAAAAGCAACTTTCGGCAACGTGCGCTTCGAAGGGTTGGGCCCATTTCCGGAACCGCCGATCCGACGCGCGGTCGACATCAAGTTCGGCGCCCCATATTCTCGCTTCGAACTCGATGAAGCTAAGCGCGCGCTACTCGGTCTCAATGTCTTTAGCTCAGTCAGCATCGATCCAGACCCCTCAGCAGAGAACCCAGGTTCAACACAAATTCCGATACTGGTTAAAGTAGAGCGCAGCAAACTCCGCAGTGTGCACGCTGGCTTCGGCGTGCAAATGGACACCCAACGCACAGACATACACGCAATTGCAGGTTGGGAAAATAACAACTTTGGTGGAGGTTTTCGGCGGTTTCTCGTGGAAGCAGTTCCCGGCGCGGTGCTGTTTCCAACACGCCTTCCCGACTTTCAACAGCCCAGACGCCTGTTGCCCGAGATTCGGCTCCGAGCGGAGTTTCGGCAACCCGGGTTCATCGAACCGCGGACGAATGGGCTCGTGCGCTTACAGGGGAGCATCTACCCCGTATTGCTGACATCCCAGTACGATCCTGCAGCTCCCGTATTGGGTTATCGCGACGTGCGGGCTTCTGCAGGTCTCGAGCGATCCTTTTGGCGACTCTACGGCGCTTTGACACACAACGTGCAGGTGAGTAGTCCATTTACCTATTTGCGGGAGCTAGATCCGGACTTGGGCACCATTGTTGCGTCGTATCCGGAACTACTCTTGACGTTGGACTTACGTAATGATCGCGTGGAGCCACACAAGGGCGCTTACCTTTCAATCGATACCCAAGTTGCGGGTCTTGGAGGCGACGCGCGTGACGTTAGAATTCAGCCCGAGGCGCGCGGCTACATTCCATTGGCGCGCAAGTGGACTCTGGCTGCTCGCGCCACGAGTGGCTTCCTTTTCGCAGGGAATTACGGGGAAACCGTGGCACCGAATGCCGCCGGAGAGTGCACAAACAACAGTCCGATCTGCAACGGAACATCACGAGCAGCCTGGGTTCGCGATATTCAATTGATGTTCCTGCGCGGTTTTTTTTCGGGGGGCTCCGGCTCGAACCGCGGCTATGCGCTGCGCGAGATCGGCCCACATGGAACCGTTCCGTTTTACAATCCAGGTCAATCCACGGACCCTGCGTTATCCGCGAACCTTCCACTGGGCGGCTTTACCCTGTGGGAAGCATCAATTGAGCTACGCTATCCGCTGCTGGGGTCTTTGTCGGGCGCCGTATTTGGTGACACGAGTGACGTGTCACCGCGCGAGCTAGAGTTCCGATTCAATCGGCCTCACTTGAGCGTCGGACTTGGGCTGCGGTATGAGACACCGATTGGGCCGGTGCGCGTAGATTTAGGATGCCGGATTCCGGGACTACAGGCTCCGGCGTCAGCCAATGAAGTATTGCCAGGCACGATATTCGGCGCGCCGCTGGCAGCGAGCTTCGGAATTGGGGAGCCATTCTAATGGCCACTCCTAAGCTGCCAATGAGGATCGCCCGAGGATTGGCGCGCTTCGTAATCTGGTTGCTTGTGGGGCTCGTTGTCCTGTTTGCAATTGGTATGAGCTGCGCAAACCTTTCAGTAGTAAGAGAACTACTGCGAACACGCATTAACAGCAGCCTAGCCGAAACGTTCGTCGGCACGCTTGTCATCGATCGCATTGATGGCATCGGCATCGTCTCGATAGGTCGCGTTGACGCGCACATGCTCGATGCGAACCGACGACGAGTGATCAACGTCCAAGGTCTGAGCGTCAAGAGCATTTGGCCTCGCATGTTGATGAACATGCTGCGGAAACAACCGCTCGAGATTACACTCGAAGCGATCGGCTGTGACAACGCCAGCGTTACGCTGATTGACGACGGGAATGGTACGCCCACGCTGGCCAGGGCGTTTCTGCCGCGTAAACCTGCGGCGCCGAGCTCCAAACCATCCACGACATCGATTCTGCTGCCGAATATTCGGATGCGTCATCTCTGGGTAAATGGGCGCCATGCTTCGTTCAACGCGATTGATACGGATGTCCTCGACGTCGAGGGTTCGCTTTTCGTGGGGCCGTATGGAATGCATGCACGTCTTGCTCATATGACGCTAAAGTCACGCGCCTTGCCGGCACATGTCGATCCGACGGGAACTTTGGTCGCGCGAATCGACTTACCTTCAGCTCCGAGTGAGAAGCCGAGTATATTCGCAGATTTCGATGGCCTTTTGCTCGATTCTCGAGCGACAATTCACGCCCAATTCAAGGAAGGCCAGATAAGCGGGCACCTCGCGATTCCGGAATTAACGGCTAGCGCGCTACGCGAGCAAGTCCCATGGCTGACACTGACGGAGGGGACGTACTTGGAGTTCAACGTCGAGGGGAAAATACCCGACCTCGATTTCTCCGCAATTGCCCGAAATAGCGCAGTACAATTGGCCTTGTCCGGTCGCGCGGCTCTGAAAGGGTCAAAGAACATTGCTGTCGAACTGGGCCTGGCAAAGCTAAATTTCGGGAAAGATTATGGCGGCTCCCGAGACCAAGCTATCGGCGCATTTTAGTGCCAAGACCAATATTTCCCAAGCGGGTAGCCTCCTTGGCAAGTACAGCGCAAACATTGACCAAGGCCGCGTCGAAAACGCGGTAACTCCGCCGTTAGAGATGTCCGGTACACTGCACACAGACGGTGCAGGTCATAGTCAGATTCTTGGCAACCTCACCATCGACGAACCTGGAGCACGAGCTCGATTGGCGTATCAAATAAGATCGAACTCGGAGAAGCAGCAGGTAGCGGAAGCGAGGCTCACGGTTCACCTCGACAATGCGCCGCGAGCGAGTTGACTACTTGGCGTGACCGCTCAAGGAACCTTATCGGCAATGGCGAAACTCAATTTCTCGACATCTCGAATTTTGGCAAGTGCTCAGCTTGAAGTATCGCCTCTTTCAGCTGCTTCAGTGCGCGCAAGCAGACTTCGTCTCAGTGCAACGGCCGCCGGTCCCTTGCAGGCGCCCGAGATGAGTGCAGATGCGCAGGTCAGCGACGTTACGCTAGGGCCCCGTCATTTCCAGAATGCATCGGTTCTCGCATCGGGCAACAAAGACAAGTGGGTAATCAAGGCTCACCTTCAGGGGGATCAGAAGCAACAAATCGAGTTAGGTACCGCCCTTTCTCTAAGGGGCCGAACAGAGCTCCGTGAGCCGAATATCGTTGTTACAGCTCAAAATGACAACCTCACAATGCGGGCGCGCAGTGTCGGGTTTCGGTCGGGGGCCGTGAGCCTTGACCATTTCGAACTTCAGGGTCCAGGCACACTTAGCGCCGACGGGATATTCAGCAATCAGGCTGCGACCCTCACTTTCAAGGCAGTTGATCTACAGATTGCGCGCCTCGTTCGGGAGTTGGGATTCGAATCGTCGTTAGCCCGCGGTATAGTTAACGCTGAGGGCAGCATCACAGGACAAGGTCGAAAATTGCGAGGTAACGTAACAGGGCTGGCCCAGGACTTGGATTTCAAGCAATTCCGTGGGGGTATAATCGGGCTAAATTTCACCGTGAGGGACGGCAATGTCTCGGGTAAACTCGATGCAACATTGGGTCGCTCGCAAGTCGTAGCCCATCTCGATGATCTAGAAATCCCGAGGGCGCCCCTGAGCCGCAAATCATTGTTGGGAATTCGGGGAAACGTGGCGGTCACAGGGAAATTCGAGTTGGATCAACTCGCGCCTGTGCTGCGCAGTTTGGGTGCTCCTCTTGAGCAAGCAAAGGGTGACGTTCAGTTGGATTTGAATCTGCAAAGCCCGCGTGCAGGTCGAGCAGCGCAGCACTTATCACTAAACCTGAAGACAAAGCAACTCAAGATAATCGAGCAAAGAAGCGGACGCAGGAACATAGAGACTACGGTCGTAGCGCGCGAAGCACAGCCCACGTCAATTGAAGGGATGGATGTCGATCTTGCGCTCGAACTAGATGCTGAGCAACATGAAATTCGCTTGAATGCATCCGTTGTCGATGGGTCGGGCGTCGTAGCACACCTGGATTTCGAGTCGAAGTTGCCGGACTTGACGACAGTGAACTCGTTAGACGATATCAAGACGTTGCCTATTAGGGCTCAACTCACTGTGCCCGAACGTTCGCTCGAACGCCTGCCTCGCGTCATACGTCCATTGGGCATGCGGGGCTTCATCAAAGCCGACGTAACCGCTGAGGGAACAGTATTCGGTCCAACCCTTGACGGAACCTTCTCTGTGCGCGATCTCAAGTATAGGCGTCGCCTGCGAGGCTTTGATGCAAGCGCCCGAATAAACTACGGTCGCCAGCGGGGGGAAATGACGGCAGTTGCATATTCGGGGGCGAAGCAGGTAGGGAAACTTTCAAGTCAATGGGCAGGTGACCTTCTGGGTACGTTGAGCAGTCCACAGGGACAAACTCCGGGGCGCTTCGGGCTAGATGCGAATTTGAAACTCGAAGACTTCCCGGTTGGAGTCGTGCCGGCGCTGTCAGATCACTCGATTCGCGGACTACTGAGCTGCGATGTATCATTGCGTGATCTCGGGAAGAACGCTCGATTGCAAGCCAAGATTGATGGTAGCGGGCTGACTGTTCAAGACAGGGGGCTTACGCTACTCGAAGTGACCGCGCAAACTGATGACGGACGCCTAATTGCCAACCTACACGCCGAGCAGAAACCTGGCAGTCTTCACGTCGATCTATCGGCTCCAATGCGGTGGGGCTCGCGGTTAGCACCGCTGTTCAATGCGGAGGCCAAAGCACACGTAGTGGCATCCCAATTTCAGGTAGATACCCTGAGTCCGCTTCTGCTGCCGTACGTGACCGAACTCGAAGGGAAGTTGGATGCGGATCTAAACTTCGAACTCACTGAACACGTTCCGCAATTGAAGGGACACGCCCAGCTACGCGGCGGAGTATTTGAAGTGCCTCAAGTGGGTCAGCGATTCACCGATGTCACGGCAAACCTTTCGCTTGCGGGCGAAACGATTCGCCTGGAGTCATTTGAGGCGCGCGGCACAACGGGACGGGTAACGGCTCAGGGTCAGGCTGCCGTGAGTGGGACGGACCTACAATCAGTCAAGGCGGGCGTCGATATCAAGAACAAGGAAAAATTGCCGATTACTTTCGAGGGCGTGGCAATGGGGGACGCCTGGGGCCATCTCGACATCTCTTACGCCCACTCACGAACAGCAGAAGAAGTTCGCGTCGATGTTCCTGATTTTCACGTGCAGCTCCCCGATGAACCCATGACGAACGTACAAAGTTTGGCTTCTGACGATCACGTACAGGTGGGCGTCTACCGCCAAGACGGGAAATTTGCGGCAATTCCGGTGCAGCCACTCGCCTCCAAAGGAGATGAACAATCACAGGCATCCAAACCGCTCCGCGCGCAAGTTCACCTGGGGTCGGTATGGGTTGAGCGTCCGCAGCAAGCGAAGGTTCAACTTGGCGGGGATCTAACGATTACGTCTGGCGAGCCAACTCACATCCAAGGCCGAATCGAATTGAGGGGAGGTACACTCGATGTCAATGGGAAGACATTCGACATCGAGGCAGGGTCAGTCGCGTTTACGGGTGAGGATAGTTCCAACCCGACGATTACCGCGACCGCCCGGTGGGATTCCCCAGCGGGATATACAGTCTACGCCGAGTACGCAGGGACGGTAAAGAAGGGCAAATTGACTTTGCATTCTGAACCACAACTCACACAGAACGAAATTGTCAGCCTGCTTCTCTTTGGCAGTCCTGAGGGTGGACTCAATGCGAACGACGGCGGGGGAGGAGCAGCCGCCACCGCCGTCGGCGTTGCGGGCGACTCGGCCGTGAAAGGTTTCAATCGGGTCATGAACGATTTTACTCACCTCGACGTTAGTGCGCGCATCGACACGAGCACCGGGAGTGCACGGCCCGAACTGGTGGTTCAGGTGACCCCGCGACTGACGACTCGTGTTTCACGCGCCCTCGGTGAACCTGCTCCCGGCGAGAGCCCGGACCGCACTTTTTTGACTATGGAACTGCGACTCAAGAAGGCGTGGGCACTTTCCGCCGTCGTGGGTGACCGCGGCGCCTCCGAATTGGATCTGATTTGGCGCAAGCGATACTGACTAAGGATTGGATGAGCGGCACGCGGTCTGCAAGTCGCTCTCTGGTGCATAAGATTCGTATTACACTAATCTTGACAGGACTGTGGTTACTGACCCAGAGCGGGTGCGGGGCTTCATTGCCAGGTCCGCCCTTGGTGAAGCACCCTGATTCGGCGTTTGAGGAGGTTCCATACCCTCCCCCCGCAGTGCTGACGGAAACTGTCACCAAACGCCCGTCGCAGAGCGGCTGTGTCTGGGTCGAAGGCAGCTGGAGGTTTCGCGCAAAGACCTATGCCTGGCGACGTGGCGGCTGGTTTGCTCCTCCCCAAAACGCTCGCTACGCCCGCCCCAAAGTCGTCTATCTGCCGGACGGTCGAGTCATGTTTGCACCTGGGCTTTGGTACGATAGTCAGGGAAGAGTCATTGACCACATTCGTCCTTTAGTCCCAGCCGCAACACCCAAGAATGAATTCACCGCTGAGTCTGAGACGGCTCGCTAACATTGCATTGATGGCGACGCGCTCAGATCAACTGATCTAACGCATTGGCCTTAGCGGATTCATAAGACCTTTGTAGACGCTCGGCTTCGTCATTGCCGAGCCGATCGAGAGCCTGCGGGAAGAACTCGCTTTCTTCTTGAATTGCATGCCGATTTACCAATTCCACTAGAAGCTGAAACTCTTCCATCCGATCGTTCGCCTTCAATTGCCAGCGAATCCAATTGCTTGATAACCGTGGCGACTTCGAGGGTGTCCTCGGTATGAACAGCGGCGATTTTTCGCATGCCGTCGTAAATAGCCAACGCGGGATAAATTTCCTGCAATTCCGCACACTCGTGCGCAAGAATCTGTCGCCGAACTTCAGAATAGAGATCCCTGCGTCGCTCTCTGTCTGAGTTTTCTGAAATGAACTTCATCAGTAGCTTCAGCTCACGGTGCTCCTCAGCGAGCTTCTTGAACACGCCGGACGTGCCTTCCGCACTTGGTTTGTTTCTCCGGGCAGTGTTGACTCCTATATCGTCGTTTCTTTCGGCATGGGGGCTCCTCAGTCACTACGCAGTGCAGCAACATGCATGCCGATTGCAGAACCGATCGAGCCACCCCCACAAACTCGACTTGCATTGGCTACGCGTGCCAGCAAACCTGCCCCAGCGAGGCATTCCTGCACAGTCTGTCGCTAGAATCATTGGGCCGCAAATGGCGGATAACGAAGTTGACTGATGAGCTGCGATATTCGCAGTGACCATGACATTATCAATGAACATGGCATGACAGGTGCAGATATACGCGATTACTTCGACCTTGGTTCCGCAAACTGTAGCAAATTGGGACAAAAAAGCCGAGGTTGCAGATTTGTCCACATCACAAGTGAGATCACAATTGGAAGACAGAAGGCCTTCCGTGAATTCCGAGTTGCGACCCGGTTGGACACTGGGAACGCGGTACCGAATTGAGCGCGTGCTTGCAAAGGGTGGCATGGCGACAATTTACGCTGCACACGACATGACGCTCGAGCGGGAGCTCGCAGTGAAAGTGCTTCAGCCTGAACTTGGAAGCATACCGATGATAGTGGAGCGCTTCTTGAACGAAGCTCGAGCCCTTGCCAAGCTGCGCAGCCCTCACACAACGCGCGTATTCGATTTCGGAAGGGCACGACAGGCGTCAGGCCAAGAGGTTCCTTTCATCACCTTGGAGTTGTTAGACGGAGTTGACCTTTTCACGGCGCTTCAACAAGAGCAACGGCTCAGCGTACCGCTCACTGCTCGTTACATGGCCGAAGCCTGTGAAGGGCTCGCAGAAGCGCATGCCCTTGGCATCATTCACCGGGACATCAAGCCTGAAAACCTCTTTCTAGCTCGGGAGGTTGACGGCAAGGTGACAGTGAAGTTGCTCGACTTTGGAATCTCGAAGTCGAGCGACGAGAGTGGTCCAATAAACTTGACGCAGGCGCGCGACATCATGGGTTCGCCCCTTTACATGTCACCGGAGCAGATGCACGCGATGGCGGTAGACGCACGATCTGACATTTGGAGCCTGGGCGTGGTCATGTTCGAATGCGTAGCGGGTCGGCCAGCCTTCGAGGGAACCACAGTGTACGAAATCTGCGCTCAAGTGCTCAACGCACCGCTGCCGGACTTGAGTCGCTTTAATCCTGAATTACCCGAGACGTTCGTACATGTCGTCAACCGCTGTTTACAGCGCGAACCGGAATACAGGTTTCAGAATGTGGCGGAGCTCGCTCGCGCTCTGCAGCCATTCGCGATACCTATCACTGAATCGACCACGGATCGGATAGAGCGCCTCATTGCAATCCAATTGCCCGTTCCATCGATTGAGACATCCTGCCAGCGAATTGAATTCGATCGACTCGATGACGTCGGCTTCAACGACATCGAAGTCGATGTCGTTGAAGCCGAAGCCGAAGCCGAAGCCGATGCCGATGCCGATGCCGATGATGCCGATGATGCCGATGATGCCGATGATGCCGATGATGCCGATGATGCCGATGATGCCGATGATGCCGATGATGCCGATGATGCCGATGATGCCGATGAAGTCAAGTTTACCAAGCGAGACATCCCAGGGCTTCGAAGCCATTCGGGGCTGTGGTTTTTGCTTTTGTCGCCGATTGCGTTCGTTAGTGCCTATTTCGGCTTCGCCTGTTTTGTTGACCATCGATTGCCCAGCGATCTAAGGCCAATCTTCGGTTCAGTTTGGCATCACATTACCCAGCACCTTCCCTGAACAAGAACGCCACCGGAAACTCGGCGAACAGCTCCGCGAGCGACACACTCCGAGTGATTCCAATGACGGCCCCGGTGAAAACATTCCGGTAGCGACCCGAATGACGAATCTCGAGTTCCTTGTTACCCCAGCTTGAGCCGAGCGGCCATCGATCGACTCCTTTTGTAAGCGAGTAGGACAGTCTGGGCACGCAGCAAACTAGCCGTTCGGATCCGAAGCTACGGGTGAAGGCCACAATATGTTCACCTCCTTGCAATGCCTCGTAGTCACCGCGCAGAAAGAGCTCTGGCTTGCGCTTGCGGCATTGCAGAGATTGATAGGTGACGAATAGTTTGACCCTGCCATCGTGGAAGGAGGCGAGCAAATCACGTGCGAGCCGACTAGGTTCACCGAGCCCGGCTTGCAAATCGCTGAGTAGCTTACGGCGCAGTTTAAAATCCACTGGGCCACGATTGTCCGGGTCAACCATGGCTTGATGCCAGAGCTCCGCTCCCTGGTACGTATCCGGTACCCCGGGAGAGGCAAAGCGCAGAAGACATTGTGATAGCGCATTCGTCGCCGCATGGGTTTCGATGTGCTCACAAAATGCACGGGCGTCATCAACGAAGAAATCGTTTTCGAATAGCCGTTCCACAAAATCAGTAACCGCCCGTTCGTATTCGAGGTCCGGATTGAGCCACGAAGTTCGCTCCTTTGCTTCACGGCTTGCCTTGAGTGCATACGTCTTCAGGCGTCGCACGAATCGCGCACTCTGGGTACGGCCGTCCCAACCGAATGGCCACACGCCAACAACTGTCTGAAACAAATGATATTGAAGCGTAGCCGCAGGTACGAGGTCCGGAGGTATTCCGCGGGCCGCAGCACTCGAGAACTCGCTCCAGCGACGCACCGTGCGCCCCCATTCGCGAGGCAGCTCGGAAAGCACGGCGATTCGAGCTGCGGCGTCTTCACCTCGTTTCGTGTCGTGAGTCGAAGTTGTCGTCATGGAAAGCGGCCAGCTTCGCGCCCGTTCTGCATTCGCCGCGTGGAACGCTTCCACCGAAGTGCCAAACTTCGCCGGATGCGCGCCGACTTCATTCAGGCAAATAAGTCGAGCATATCGGTAGTAGGCTGTGTCCTCGACCGCTTTTGCGGTTATCGGTGCCGTTAATTGTTGAAATGGGAGCGCAAAAGAATGGCGAGTGTCGGGTTCGCCATCCGATCCGCAGCCGAGCAGCTGCTGCTCAACGAAGTCGAAGATACTGGCGCTGAGCGATGCGTTGCGCCTGCGGGCTAGCCGCACAGCTGCGCGAATCATGTGCACATCTGCATCCCGCCGCTCCGACGCTTCTCGAAGGTAGGTGCGGTACGCGGGGAACGCGGACACGACTTCCTTCAGCACATGAAGTAGGCTATAGTGCGTAAAATCGCGAAAGCGGCGATGACCCATTGCGATGCGCTGCAACCTCACAGCCAGCATGTTTATTTCACTAACCAACGTGTGCGCCAATACGTGCTGTTTGCTCTCGTATACATGTTCGGCGAACGAGCGCGCATCACCCGTAAGTCCACGATAAAGAGCGGTCATCGCGCGCTCCGCTTGTGCGTCCACCCAGAGTCCGGCGACCGACGCTGCAAAGTCGTATCCCGTCGTACCGTTGACTGGCCAGCTCGACGGCAGGGCTTCCCCCCGCATCAAGATTTTTTCGACCAGAACCGGAAGCGGACGGACCATGTCGTCGGGGCTATCAACCGGAGCCGCGTTCTGCGGAACAAAGTGTTTCTGTAGCGCTTCGAGATAGGCATAGGGATCATAAAGCCCGTCGGTGTGATCGAGACGCAATCCGTTAACCCGGCCGTCTTCAATCAATCGAGACACGAGCGCGTGTGCGCTTTCGAATACCGCCGGCGACTCCATACGGATTGCTGCAAGGTCATTCACATCGGAAAAACGTCGGTAGTTGATCTCCTCGACGGCGACCTTCCAGGATGCCAATCGATAGCTTTGGCAGGAGAGCATCTTATCGAGGGTGTCGAAGCTCGCTGATACCCCAGGCGCACCGTTTATTTCTTGCATTGCCGCTTCGATTCCCTCACGCCCACCCCCCGGTTGGCGCATCACATCACTGAGTCGGCGTCCAATGACTTGCGTTTCACGGACTCGTTCGCGTCGAAGCTCGAGGGTTGTTTCGTCACGACTCGGTAAGTGGCGGAGCGCAGAGATTATGCTTTCAATCTCCTGCCGATTCGCGTCGTCGGCCGGTAACTTCGAACGCGCCAACCCCAATTCCAACAACGGCAGGAATGATTCCGGCGCGAGCGGTAACCGGCGCTCATAATACGCAAGCCTGAGACGGTCCGCTTCCCAGACAATTTGCAGCTGTCCGCTCTCGAGCACGTCGCCGTATTGGCCGTCGAGAATAGGTAACAGCAGCCGTTGGTGCAAGTCCAGACGCGGTGGGGTCCAATCGATGTCAAAAAAGTCGGCGAATAGCGAGCTTGGGCCATGTTCGAGAACGTTGTCCCAAGCGACGTTCTGACCACTAGCAATACCCATGTGATTAGGAACGATATCGAGCAAAAGGCCCATGTGCAGCCTACGCAGCTCATCACTCCATGCGATGAAATCGGTTTCGTCACCAAGCTCTGGATTCAACCGCCCATGATCGACAACGTCATACCCATGGCGGCTGCCGCGAGCGGCTGCCAACAGAGGCGAGCTGTACACATCCGTGATGCCCAGTTGCGACAAGTAGTTGGCAACGTTGCGGGCCTCGCGAAAGCCGAAGTCACCGTTTAGCTGCAATCGATAGGTCGCGCCAAGTCGATGCAACGCGCCTCCGAGACGAATCACGCGCGAATTGGAACGTAGAAGTTTTATCGAACGGCGAACGAGTGTCGTAGTCTGACCGAGGTCGAGAAATTCCTCAGCGTGGTCGTCGGAAGTATCAATCAGAAGCTGCCAGGGTTCACGCACGGCTTCGATATCTGGCAATGAAAACGTGATGTCTTCGTCTCCCGCATTCACAAGAAGCAGCAAATTGTCATCGACTAGCGGACGCCCATCTTCATCGCTGCCGTCGATACCCCTTCCGGCCAGAAACATGCCCACCGTCTGCGACGAAGCACGATGCCAATCTTCGGGCAAAACGGCCATACCGTCGGAGCGAAACCAAAGCAAGTCGTGTAAATCACTGCCGTGAGCGTCGAGTCCCCTAAAGAATTTCGAGCGCTGAAATGCGGGGTGCTCAGCACGGATGCGAACAATACGTTTGGTAAATTCAAGCAACGATTTTTGCTCGTCATTCCACCCCCAGTCGAGCCAACTTACTTCGTTGTCCTGACAGTATGCATTGTTGTTGCCGCCTTGAGTTCTCGAGAATTCATCGCCCGCGACAAGCATAGGTGTGCCTTGAGAGAAGAAGAGCGTCGCCAGCAGATTGCGCTTTTGCCGTTCGCGAATTCGATTGACTTCCAATTGCTCCGTCGGCCCTTCGACTCCGAAGTTACTTGAGCGCTCGTCGTTGCTTCCGTCGCTGTTGCCCTCTCCGTTGGCCTCGTTATGCTTGTGTCTGTAGGAAACGAGGTCATTTAAGGTGAAACCGTCATGCGCGGTGATGATATTTATACTCGCGGAGGGAGGCCGCCCAGTGGCTTCGTAGAGATCACTGCTGCCTGCGAGCCGGTAGCCGACGTCGCCCAGATAGCCTGAGTCGCCACGCCAGAAGGCGCGTACGGTGTCGCGATAACGGCCATTCCACTCCGCCCAGCGCACGGGAAAATTTCCAACCTGGTAACCATTCGAACCCACATCCCACGGCTCGGCAATGAGCTTCATCCGACTTAAAGTTGGCGACTGATGAATCAAGGTAAAGAAGCTTGACAGTTGATCCACGTCGTAGAGCTGGCGCGCAAGAGCTGCGGCAAGATCAAACCGAAAGCCGTCAACGTGCATTTCCGACGCCCAATAGCGAAGTGAGTCCATGATTAGCGCGAGGACTTGCGGACTTCGCACGTTGAGAGTGTTTCCCGTGCCGGTTGTATCAAAATAGAATCGCGGGTCTTCGGCAACCAATCGATAGTAAGTCGCGTTGTCGATACCCTTCAAATTGAAAGTCGGCCCCAGGTGGTTACCTTCTGCAGTGTGGTTGTAGACTACGTCTAGAATCACCTCGATACCGGCGCGATGCAATGATTTGACAAGCTGTTTGAACTGTCGCACCTCACTGCCGACTTCAGTGCCACACCGATAACGTACGTCCGGTGCAAAGAAGCCAATGCTGTTGTAGCCCCAGTAATTGCTCAGGCCGCGATCGAGCAGGAATTTGTCGTCCACGAATGCGTGCACCGGCATCAGCTCGACTGCCGTAACACCGAGTTCGCGCAAGTAATGAATGACCGCCGGATGCGCCATACCCAGGTATGTTCCGCGCAGTTCTTCTGGAACGTCAGGGTGAAGTTTTGTGAAACCCCGAACATGTACCTCATAAATTACGCTGCGACGCAGTGGCGTTCCAAGAATATCGTCGCCTTCCCAGTCAAAGCTCGTGTCGACGACAATCCCGCGCGGCGCGCCAAGCGCCTGATCATTCGTCGGGCGCAGATCCGCGTCCTTGCCGCCGACTTCATAGGCGAAGCAGCCCGCTTCCCAGTTTTCTACGTTGTCAACAGCTTTGGCGTAAGGGTCGAGGAGGATCACGTTTGGATTGAAACGATGCCCATTTCCAGGGTCATAAGGGCCGTACACTCGATACCCGTAGCGCTGCCCTAGAGGCACGCCGGGCACGTATGCATGCCAGACGAACGCAGTCTTCTCACGAATCTGGATGCGCGTTTCTGAGTTGTCGTCAGCAAATAGACAAAGCTCGACTCGCTCCGCATTGGCAGAAAACAGGGCAAAGTTCGTCCCTTCTTCATCCCATGATGCCCCGAGAGGATGCGGAGAGCCCGGTAGGATCTTCATGACGCGGAGAGTTCGTTCCCGTATGCAACCGCTGAGCCACTTAGCTATTGCGGCTTCACACCCACGCGGCCGTATTCACATAGAGATCACGCCGAGCAACTGGGGCGATTCGACACGGACGTGGCAATTCGGTCGAGGCGTGACCACTCACTTTTCGGCGGTCCGCTCCACTGGCTGTATTGGCTCGCTTCGTTTTCGTTTGGATTGGTGCAGTGTTTGCTTTGTCCTCAAGCAAGAGCTGCAATGCGACGACAAATCTGGACGATGATCGTTGTTTGTGGTCTTGCAGTGACATCGGCAGCTTGCGACAGGGTCTCGACCCCACCCCGGCACGCCGAAATGGCCACCCGTACGGACACACAGTCGCCCCAAACCCAGGACGATCAAGCAAGATCGAATGGGCCATCGAGTATGCCCTCGAGTTCAGTCAACGACCTGGATTTAGTAACTGCTGCGACTACCACTCCTTTGACCGACGCTCAAATTGCCGGTGTTACTCAGGCGGCGAACTCGAGCGAGGTCGAACAGTCTAGGATTGCGCAGGCAAAAGCCAAAAACTCCGACGTCAAGGACTTCGCGGACATGATGGTTTTGCACCACCAGGCAGCCCAAGACGAGCAAGCAAGCATTGGTATCGAAACCGCCCACAGCACGCTTAGTGACAAGCTCGCCGCTCAAGCGGACGCCGCTCTAACTCAGCTGAAAAGGGCTGCGGGCGATTTCGACCGTGTATACATCGATAGCCAGGTGGAGGCGCATCGCGGCCTACTCTCGATAATAAATTCGCAATTGTTGCCCAACGTCAAGGACGCGAAGCTGAAAGCCTATATCGACAATATCAAAGTCAAAGTCGCAATGCATCTCGAGAAGGCCGAATCTGAACAACTGAAGCTCTCGGCCTTGGCCCACGAAACTAGTCCGCGACTTCACTAGGTGACGTTGGTCAGACGAGTGCCGTAAATGGTTATCTGTTCGCCTTCTACGGCACCGATTATTTTGATGTCCGAGCCGCGCTCTTGCGCGCGTTCACGGGCCTGCTCCAGTATTTGGTCCATCTGGTCGTCGGTATGCCTTGGGTCGTGATGAAACAACGCCAATTGCCTGACGCGTGCCGCAATGGCCAAATCAACAACGGTAATGAACCGGGCGTGTCCCCAGCCTCGGCGTGTCTGGTATTCCTCATCCGTATATTGCGCGTCGGCAACGACCAAGTCCGCATTTCTGAAGAACGCCAATACTTCGGGCGCAAAGCTGCGTTGCTCCTGCGGGCCAATGTGGGCAGCATTGGCGTTCAAGAGTTGTGCGTCGAGTTCGCTGTCGGTGGCATACACGACCCGTTGTCCCTCGCTCTCGAAGGCGTAACCCCAACTGCCCCCGGGGTGATCTTGCTCAATAGCCTGCACACTTGCGGCCGTACCGAGATTCATTCGGTGGCTAAACGGAACCGAATCGATGCGAGCCGCTAGATGATGCGTCGCGACCGGACAGTACGCGGGTACCATCTGGCCGAGGATGCGCTCGCGATTGGAATCCGCTCGCCCCGTGGGATCGTACAAATTGATCGCGACGCCCTTGCGGAACACGGGGGCAAAAAATGGAAAGCCCTGGATGTGGTCGAAATGAGTGTGGGAAAGAAACAAGTGCACCGTAGTTGGTGGATTCGCGCGTTGCAACCAATCGAGACCGAGCGTGCGTAGGCCTGTCCCGGCATCGCAAACGATGAACAGATCTCCGAGTTGCAACTCGACCGTGGATGTGTTGCCGCCGTAGCGACAAGTGCTCGGACCCGGTGTGGCAATCGAGCCGCGAGTGCCCCAGAAACGAAGTGTGATGGTCAAATTACTTGCCGCCTAGCATCCAGAGGAGTCCTAGTAGACTAGCCCCTAGAACAGTAAGGGCCAAAATCACGACACTTAGGTCGGCCGTCGTGATTCGATTTGGGCGTGCCGGCCCGGCCTTTGCTGCCGATTTGCGCGCGGGCGGAGTCGACTCACTGGGGCGAGCTCGGATTGTCGTTTTATCGATGACACTTACGTCTTGTGCTGCGGGCGAAGCGGAAGCGAGGTCGTTTTGTTCCACGTCGGACAAGTGGGCATCGGCAGCACGGCTCATCTCGGCCAGTGCTTCTTGGTTTGGGTCGAGCAGCGCAATACGCTCGGCCCCGATCCCGAGTAGTGCCCCCTCGGGCCATGCCATTTCCTTGTCCGGCATTAAGTAGGATGAGTCCAATTTGGACCCATTCTTCGAGCCGAGGTCACGCAGCATCACCTGTGCACCCTGCCGCCACACTTCCACGTGACGGCGCGACGCGTTCGTGTCCATGAGAACCAAATCCGCGACCGCTGAACGCCCAAGCACGTATCGATGGTCGGTCTTTTCAAGAACCAAAGACGTCCCCTCGTTGTCTCCCTCCACGATCGCCAATTGGGGAATCGCAACCTCCCCTTGATCTTCTAGCGATTTGGCAACCAAGCGCAGGGCCAAGTCCTTGGTCGCAAATTGAGGGTGCACAGTCGGAGCCGCTGACTCGATGCGCACATCAATCCAAATACGGCCAACCCGGACGCTGTCGCCTGAGCGCAGCACTCGGGGAGCCTGCGGTGCCAGCCGAACTCTGCCAACGAATGTGCCGTTCGTACTCCCCTCATCGATGATGATGTAATCGCTGCCACGCTGGCGAATCGAGACGTGATGCTGGCTCACGCTCGGATCGGGCAAACGCAAGTCGCAGCTCTCGCCACGGCCAATGATGAGGCGCGGCAGATCATAGGTAATCACGGGCAACTTGCCCATGTCCTCACAGCGGACCGCCAGGGTCAGCGCCATCGAGCCGGAAGGATGGTCGGAACACCCCTAGATGTCGAGGAGTTCCGCCATCGGTTGGGCCCTTTGGTTCAGAAAGGCCGGTGTGTGGAAGGCCCGAGCCGCACATTTCCGGCAACTATTGACCGGTCTTGGAAGGCCCGCCACTGCAACAAAGTCGCCGACTATTTTGCTTCTTATGGTCGTGACGGCACTCGGACATGGGTTACGCAGAACCCGCGGTCTTTGGGCTCGCTTGGCCGGTAGCAGCTAGTTGTCTGCTACCGGCGGGTTTTCCCGAAACTCTCAATTCTCGGTAACCGTGACTGGCACACCGGTGTCAATCCAACATTGAACCGTCCCATCGCTCAGCAATGCGCAGGAGGAGCAGCCTTCCGCAACAGCGACCGCGTTGCTGATGCCGGAGATCGTAGCAGGCGCTCCGTCACCGGAGCTGTTAGAAGCTTTGCACTGAACCGTGCCGTCGCGGAACACCGCGCAAACTAGACCTCCATTGGTAGCAATATCAACCGCGTTGGTGATACCCGACACCGTAACGGGCAGGAGGGAGCCTCCATCCGGTAGATTGGGCACTCCGCTAATATACTCGCCCCAGCACTGAACCGTGCCATCACTTAACAACGCGCAGGTTTCGTAGGCAGCGCTAGCAGCAGCAACGGCAGTGGCCGTTGAGACGCTTGAGACCTTGACGGGCACAGCACTCTGTGTCGTCGAGCCGTCGCCGAGCACGCCGGAGCCCCAGCATTGAACCCCGCCATCACCGAGCAGTGCGCATGCGAAATAACCACCGGCTGTAACAGCGACCGCGTTCGTGATGCCCGACACCGGCACCAGATTCAGCGATCTGGTACTTAGAAAGCCAATGCCAAGCTCACCTTCTAGGTTGCGACCCCAGCACTCAACCTTGCCGCCACTGAGCAGCGCGCAGCCGAATTCTGCACCAACCGCAACGGCGCTAGCACTGTTTATACCCGAGATTGGAGTGGGCGTTGAGCTGCTGTTACCTGCTACAGTCCAACACTGAATCGTGCCGTCACTGAGAAGCGCGCAGGTGTTTCCTCCCCCCCCCGTGGCAACGGCAACCGCATTAGAGATGCCCGCGACGGTCACTGGGAAGTTGCCGCAGGGCCAGCACTGAACGGTACTGTCGCGGCGCACAACACAGACGTGTCCGCTCCCACCCGCAATCATCTGGGCTAAAAGTTTTTGCGGCGGTGCGGTGCTAGGGGTACCAGCACCTCCGCCAGTACCCGTATCCGCCTCTGTAGTAACTCGTCCACCACCCGACCCGGGAACGGAGACTGCGGCGGTGTGACCGCCGCACGCCGTGTGGCAAAGAATCAGCGAGAGAACCCAACGCATTTTAGAATTGTACTCTCTGTAGAATTGAGGCTTAGTAACGAAAAGCATCACTATTCGGGAGGAACTATTAGTGATTCCAACTAGTTGGTACAAGGCGGGCTATCGCAACGGTTACAACAAAGAAGCGCATAGGGGGCTCCATTCGGCACGCTGCTTACACCTGCAACGTATTGCCCGCTGGGGCATTGCCCCTTGAAATAATTGGGGTCCCAATCTTGGCTATTTGGCCCGTAGGCGTTTGAGTTTTGCCCGTAGAAAATCTGAGTTGTGCATGAAGTATGCGTCATATGTGCCGGACAACAAAGAAGGCTGTGAATGCCCGTGTTCTGCTGGGAAACACCTAACACGAAATCGCTGCAATTACATTCACCTGCGGCATTGCCATTAGCCCAATTCGCATTTTGGCCGCAGTTTTGGGCGCTGTTCGGGTTGAATAGTACCTGATAGCAGCTCTTACCATCGGTAGGCACAGTGATGTCCTCACGGTTAAAATTACAGAGGATGGAATGAGCTTGGGATGCCCCGCTTGGATACGCGGAGAGGCCAGTTATCGGCGAACCTTCTTTGTCGTAGGAGGGTGGCTGGCCGTAGAGCTTGTAGCCACAACTACCTTTGTAGTAATTTGGCGCCCAGTCATAGGAGGGGGCAGAAAAGCTCGCAAACGGATTCCAGTTGCACGGGCCGTCCCAACCGAAATTCTGGCCCCAGAATACCTTAGGCGCGTTGCCGAAAAAGAAGACATTGTTCCAAACGTTGGGGAACGGATTGTTGGCCGTCAAGTGATCGTACACCCCTCTTGCAAGGTAATTATCGCCGGCGTCGTCCATCGGGGTAAAGCTGAATGAGGTGCCGTTGTCCGTGGTGAACACCATAAAATCATGGAGGTACGCGGCTTGTGGATATCCACTTGTCGCCGAAGCTCCGCTCCCCATCGGGATGATCCACAATTCCGTGTGGTCGCGGACTTCGCCACCAGCCTCGAATTTCTGGGCCGTGTTCACCATCGAACCAGTAAAAAAATTCGTTGGGTAACCCGAAGCCGTGGACTTATAATATCCGATGGGGCCGTTGGCGTAAACGTACCAAGTACCGTTGACGTTATAGGTATCAACGTTCAATTCAAACTGCTGCCATCCGTTGCCGGGGGGGTTGATTGGTAAGAACGCACCATTCGTCACCCACGTATTTTGATATTGAACAAAAGGCGTGTCCCCGTTGAGGCAAGGGTTAGTTCCATAGCATTGGGTATAATACCCGTCATTCGTGGCCATAATGAAGAATCTCGGTCGTATGGGAGGCGGGTCTTGCTCCACTTTCCAACCGATTTCAATGATCTGGAGGCAGGCGGACGACTGACAATTGGGCTGTCCAGGGTCGGTGCACGCGCCTTGAGGACACGGAGCCCCGAGATTCGTTGGAACATTATAGCCCGTGCCCGACACCATCCAAGTCTGTGCAAGACTATGGTCGCCGTTACCGCCGTACTGAGGAAACGGGGTCGGGTAACTAACTGACAACCAGCTTTGGCCGTAATAGATTTGTGTACTTGAACCACTGTACTTAACGCGATCATGTGCATACATATCGGTATTTTCAGCGACATCGGGGGGGGTAACACGTTGCGGGCGCAGGTAAGCATCAAGGCCGCCCGCAGTCTGAATCTCGGCAACCGTCACACGAACCATTGGCGTGCTTTTGGGCGGGCACTCCCGCGGCACGCCATGCTTGTCGGGCGCGCCGTTAAATCCCCAATCCGGGATGGGCGGCGGCTTCGCAGCGCCCGCGGGCAGCGGTGGCGGGCTGGGAATTTGTGTGATCGGTGTCCCCATGGCAGCCATTGCCTTGACACCGGGCTGTGCGAACCAATCAATGCAGTCGATGGTCTGGCCTAACTTCGTCTCGAATGTTCGCCACACGTCCTTTGCCGTGTATCGTGCATCGAGATATGACTGTATGCGCGCCAATTCGGTAGCACTTACTCCCGCGTCGGCGGGAGCAACTGCACTTGCATCGGAAAGGGCGGCCCCTTGCCGTAGCTGAGAGGTGCTCTCTTGCGTCAATTTGACTTCATTAGAAGAACACCCGATCGTTGTTGCCAACGTCAGAGTCGGAATGAGTAAGAATATCGTCGCCCGCTTGCCCATACGAAACCTCCCGCACCAGGCTTGAGTTGTGCATTGAAGGTACGTGGCCCTGAAGTGGCCGTCAACGGACCTGGTTGGTATTGTGAGCGACAATAAAGAATGAAGTGGGTAGCGGCATTGCCTTGCGCAACCCGTTTTCTAAGAACGCGAAGGCGGTAACTTTGTGCGCATATCCGAACAAACTCCGACCTTTGAGGAACCTGCGCGACCATTCTAGAGACTTCGATGCGGCCAAGGGATTTCCATGGTGCAACATCGTCACACCATGGAAATCCGCTGGGAAGTATGCCCAGACTGGCCCGCTGAGCCGCGTCCGGGTCGTATCTTAGGTTCGTTCTGGGTTCGTTCTTCGTATACCCCCCTCGGGATATGCATGGAACAGTTCGCGCTATGGGCGGAGCGGAATGGTCGAAGGCGGTTTTGAAACCCGAGTCTGAGTTCGGCGAGGTATCAGCTCCAACAGAGGGACCTGTCGTCGTGACGACTACCACCCTTCGTGAGGTTCAGGCAGGTCGCCTTCGAGTAACGCAATGTCCGCTTGGTCGCGGAGTGACTTGCTGCGGCGTCGTGCGGGATCACTCGCTGCGCGTCGTTTCATCGTAAGCAAGTCCTCTTTGGTGACAACCGGGATCTCCAATTGTCCGAATGTCATTAGTTCGGCTCTAGCAATCATGGCATCGAACACCGCGTCATAGGCCAATTGCGCGGGTTCACCGCTTTCATGCTGGAAATTGAGGCTGTGCGCAAATTGTCCGATTAGGCGGAACCCTTGCCTCGAAAGGCGCTCAATGAGAGTGGTTCTCGCCGCCGACGTGGGGATGGCGAAATTCACGTCCAACGTCGCCCTGGGAATGCCGCTGCGGATCCCGACAGCAAGCCCACCGATGAGCGCGTAGGCCAGCCCCAGGTCGGAAAATGCTGCGCATGCCGCGGCAAAGGCACCCAATTTATCTGCTTGTGCTTGCACTTCCGCAGGATAGCCGAGACCTGAGCCGGCGAGCAGCTGTTCGCGCTCGGTGATCTCGGTAATGGCGTGAAGGGTGCTGAGCGACATGATACCTGCCTGAAGGCTAGCACCGGTTTTTGGGTTCACTGACAAGCGTTGCGGTAAAGAATTGCCCCGCGTTTCCGTGCCGATGTGACCACAAATGACAATCGGCAGCCCTGAGTCGAACTCATCGTTGTTTGCCAGTTCCTCACGGTGGAGGTCCAAGTTCAGCGCCATTGAGCCGGAAGGAGGGTCGGAAGCCCCCTGAGCGGCAAGGAATTCCGCCGCAAATTTGGCCCTTTGGTTCAGAAAGCCCTAGTCGGAATGCCTGAATGCCAATCTGCAGCGACGATTGGCCAGGCCTTGGGAGGCCGTATGAACAGTCAACAAGAACGACGGATCGATGGAATTCAACGGGTGCCTGTCGAGGCACTAGTAGAGGTCTGTGGGCTCAAGGGCGATGTTCCCTCGTTCGAGGCCGAGTCTCGTAACGTTAGTGACCGCGGAATTCGTCTGCGTACGGCGTACTTGCCCGAGCTCGGCGCGCCCGTGGTGTGTCGCTTCGAAAATGACGGTCAAGAGGTGCTTGCCGAGGGCGTAATCGCCTGGCGCAGCGCTCAACCCCGTGGCGGCGAGTTTGGCGTGCGGTTTACGGCTCTCAATTCGAAGAGTGCCCAGGTGCTGGGCAAGCTCTGTCGCGGCGAGCCGGACAGTGTTGGTTCGGCAGGGGTCGCGGGGCAGTCGGATTTGACTCCGGAGCAGGGTCTGCGCGCTGGTACCAAGGTGAAGCTACACATCGACGGGCTGTCATCCCCGATGCGCGCGCGCGTCCAGCAAGGCGACGCGGATCAGATTTGCGTCAATTCGTCGCTGGAGTTTCTCAGACTGGGCAAGCGTCTTCACCTCGAAAATGTGGAAGCCGGCGATCAGAGCGAGGCGTACATCGATGGAATCGACGTCGTTATCGACCCTGAAACCGGCGTGCCGAATCTCGTGGTCGTGCTTCGCTCGCAGGAAAACACTCCGGAACCGAGCGTAATCGACACCGCCTCGGACAGCGAGCTGCTGCATAGTGACGGGATGAAGTCGGCATCGTCCGTCTCGGACGGAGACGATTCGGATCAGGCGGAGCCCGACGGCATGGCCGACGAAGTCGCAGCGATGCGGGGTAAACTCGAACAATCTCTCTCCAAGGTTGGTTTGATTATTCGCATCACGGGAACACAGGCAGCTTCGATTGGAAAGACGCTGCGCGACCGCGGAGGCCCACTGGTACAGCGCCTGGCTCGCTATACCTGGTCTGGGGGTCGCCGCGGCAAGCCCGAAGCTACTCCGCCGCGCCGCCGTACCGCGCCGCCGCCTTCGCAAGTTTCAGGCGCGACGTCGCATGGACTTCGACCCCAATCTCACAGTGTGCCTGGACCCGAGGTTGCCCCGGTGCCAAAGCCCAAGCAGCGGCGCAAGATGATTGTCACGAGCCTCGGTGTAGGCGCTTTGCTCGTAACGGTCATCGCCGTGGCTTCGCGGGGCAGCGCACCAACCGTAGCCACCAATTCCAGCAATCCTCAGGCGCGCAACGCCGGCAACTCGACAACGCTGGCACTACCTGCGGCATCACAAGCAATGGCGGCCGCTCCGACTCCGGGTGCGTCGGCAGTCATGGCGCCAGTACCGCTCTTTGGTCCGACTCCAATGGCAACACTGGAACCGGCTCCCCTCGGAAGCGCGCCGGCGACCGCCGGGAGTCCGCTTCCCAATGCCATCGCTGAGCGCGAAATGGCCGCCGCCAAGGCCGCAACCGCTCAGGTAGCTGCAGGCACCGAAGAGGCTAGCGAAGAGCCCAGTGAGTCAGCCAGTGAAGAGCCCGCGGCTAAGCCCGAAGATGTCGCACCGTGGGGCAAAGGCAAGATGCATGATCCAGTGATCTTCAAAGTCAAGTTGGATGGTCCGGCCAATGCCATCAAGGGCAAGTCATTGACCAAGGGATTTAGCGTCACCATCCCCAAGCGAAAAGCCGAGGAATCACCCAAAGGTTATGCCAAACAGGATAATCGAATCGACAAGGTGAGCGCGGCCAATGGCGACAATGGCGTCAAGATCCTCTGGCTATTCAAGGATGAAATTCCGGGTTATCGCGTGCGGCTTCGCAAAAATACCGTTGAATTCCTGATCAGTAGTAAGACCAAGTAAATTTGAGTCGGCTGCGTAAGCACGCCCAAACTTGCCGTTAGTGACCTTAAGGCGCGAAACTCGTTGATCTTGAGTCAAATTCTCAAAAGCTACAGGTCACCGACGTGTCCGGTTGGCAGGGTAAGCATGCTCAGCCAGATGGGCAGAGTCCCGTTAGCGGCTCGCGTGGGAAGGCAACCATGAGTGCTTCGTCCCCAGCGAGTCCCATTACTCTCGTCAAGAGACGCATTTCGCGCCCGCACGCGCGGCACATTACCTCGGCTCTGGTTGCGTTGGTTGTCATTGTCCTGCTGGGCGGGCTAATCCTCTGGCTCGTCGGGGGACACGAGTACCCACTCTGGGAATGTATTTACTTCGCACTCTACACGGTCTCGACCGTAGGCTACGCCGAGCTTCCGCACTTCGGGAACCACCCAGGCATCCACCTGGTCGTAGTGGCTCTGATAGTTTCCGGCGTCGGGGCGATAGCATTCTTTCAGTCAGCGTTGACGGTGATGTTCGTCGAAGGAATTATCGGCAAGGCAGTTCGGAGGCGGCGCATGGAACGTAAAATTGCAGGACTTAGCCGACACGTTATCGTTGCCGGCTGTGGTCGCACTGGTCGGTACGTGATCGGTGAGCTGAGCGCGGGATCCACACCATTCGTAGTCATCGAACGCGACGAGGACACGCTCTTGAATCTTTACGAGCAATACCCACAAGTCCTGTACATCCCGGGGGATGCGACGGCCGACAACATACTGATGCAAGCCGGGGCCGATCGCGCCATGGGGCTCGTGGCCTGCCTGTCCGATGACCGGGACAACCTCTTCGTCACTCTCAGTGTTCGAGCAATCAATCCTGGGGCGCGAATCACCGCCAAGGTCGTCGATATCAATAACGAGACCAAAGTAGTTCGCGCCGGCGCCGACAGCACCGTTAACCCGAATCGGATCGGCGGCAAGCGACTCGCAAGTGAACTGCTGCGCCCCCACGTTACCGAGTTTCTCGACGAAATGCTCAAGGTGACAGAGGGCAAACTCCACTTCGACGAGGTGGAGCTGGTCGAGGGCACGAGCGTGGCAGGCCGGACTCTGCGGGAGGTCCCGATTCGAACCGAGACCAACTTGTTAGTCGTCGCCGTTAGGCAACCCAATGGGGCCTACACATACAATCCATCCCCTGACGAAAGGCTCATAGTCGGTGAGCGCCTTATCGTCATGGGGCTCTTGAGTGACGTCGAGCGGCTGCGCGAAATGGTGAGGCCGCAAGCGACTTAGACCGCTCACGCGCGACGTTTGAGGTCGGGCAGCGGTAACAAAAGCGTGAAGCTTGCGCCCTCACCGGGTACGGAGACCACGTTGACGGAACCTCGATGTGCGCTTGCAACCGAGGCTACAATCGATAGCCCGAGGCCTGTACCGTCTCCATCGATGTCAGTCGTGTAGAAGCGGTCAAAGACCTTTGATAGCTGCTCTGGAGCAATACCTGGGCCGTGATCGACCACCCGAAGGCAGAGATTCCGAGCATCGGGGGATTCCTCGAGGACCACACTGACCGGGATTGACGAACCCCCGTATCTCAGCGCGTTTTCCAGGAGATTGAAGAGGGCTGCTTCCAATTCTTGGGGCCGCCCCATCACGAAAAGCCGCTTGGCGAGAATGCTCACCTCAACCGGGTTCTCCAGCTTCTCGATTCGAGTTGCGACTCGATTAACGAGTCCTTCCATGTCAACGAGCTGAAATGGTTCGTCCGAAGCCTCGATGCGACTGAGCTCGAGCAGGCGCGAAACGAGGCGCGCGAGTCGCTCTGCATCCTGTTCAATGTTTGCAAGAAAGCGGGCTCTGGCCACCGGATCATCGACGGCCCCTTCCGCCAAGAGCTCGGCGGCGCCGCGGATGGACGTGAGCGGAGACTTGAATTCGTGGGCCACGTCTGCGGCAAACTGCGTAATGTATTGATGCCTTGCCTCGAGCTTGCGTGTCATCGATTGCAGGGCCTCACCCAGATCCTTGAGCTCGCCACCGCCGGTAGCCGGAATCGCGACGTCGATCTTTCCAGCCGCAACCTGGCGCGCGGCCTTGGCCAGCCTTTCAATGGGGCGCGTGAGCGTCCAGGCGAGCACTAACGTAAGTCCAAAGGAGAGACCCAATGCCACGACGAGCACCCGCGTGAGCCCCGCGCGAATGCGCCGTAGTTCGAGCAGAACCGGGTAGGTCGAGCGTGTCACGTACACGATACCGGCGGGCCGCGACGCAACGACGATCGGCAGGGCCAAAAACAGATAAACCCGGGGCGGCCGCGAGGTGACTCGAGTGGTCGTCGTGAGCTTGCCCGCGAGCGCCCCGAGCAGTTCGGTTCGTTTGTTCAGCGGCACTTCGCCGCCGAGCGCCACTTGCGATCTCGATGCTCCTCGAAGAAGGTTATCTGTGACCGACTTAGGTAGCGGAGCCTCCGGCCCCTCGGGCGCGCCGTTGCGATGCGAGTCGGCAAGCACCTTGAGTTCGGGATCGAGAATGCGAATCCTGGTTCGAGTGGAACGCGCGGCATCCTTGAGCCACTTTTCATGCTTGGGCGAGTCGAGACCGTCCCCTGAGGCAAGCGCCGCGAGTGCTTGTGACTGAACGAGCGCGGCCTGGTTTTTCATGTCGCGCTCTAGACCGTCGAGCAACTGGCGCTCGTGAACGCGGGCGAACTCGAGACCAGCGACGGGAACTAGCACGGCCGTAAGATTGACAAGTAGTAGCCGCGTTCTGATCCGCGTCAGCTGCTCGAGAAGCAGCTGAAAGATAGAGCGGCGGGCTCGCGCGGGTGCACGCCCTTTCACGACGCCTCAGCAGCTTTGTAGCCAACGCCGTGAACGGTCAAAATCGGGTCAACGCCCAGTCCAGGGAATTTTGCGCGAATGCGGCGCACGTGAGTATCCAGCGTGCGCTCCGATATGTGAACATCGTCGTAGGCACGCTCGATCAATTGAGCGCGACTCAGTACTACGCCGGGCCGTTCCAACAGAGATGCCAGTAACGCAAACTCGGTCGCTGTGAGCACTACCTTTTGGCCGGCATATTGAGTCTCGTAGCGTTCCGGATCAAGCGTTAGCGCGCCGCAGATAAGAACCCTTGGCGCCTGATTGGTTTCGGTGGACCGCTCGAAGCGACGTAGGATTGCTTTGACCCGCGCCACCAATTCGCGCGGGCTAAACGGCTTGGTAAGGTAGTCGTCACCGCCGACTTCGAGCCCGATGATGCGGTCCACCTCGTCTGAGCGCGCCGACAAAAACAAAAGCGGCACAGAACTTCTAGCGCGAATTTGCCTGCAGACTTCGAGGCCGTCAGCGCCCGGCAGCATGATGTCGAGCACGACCAGATCGACGCCGAGGCTTTCGACCTGGTCGACCGCACCTCGGCCGTCACCCAGAGCCGTGACGCGGTAACCGCTTTTCTCGAGGGCATACGTAACCACGTCACGAATATGCGGCTCATCGTCTACGACCAGGATATGCTTCACGTCATCCAGCATACCCGATGCTCGACGTTTGCGAGAAGGAAAAGGGTCCACTTAGACACTGCCCGCAAACTCCGAGACCTTAGCGTGCGATGCGCCGCGCGGGTCAGCGTCATCGAGACTAACCACTTGGCGCGACCCCTCGCTAGGTTCGAGTGAGATACCAAGAACCTCTACGCGCGCCCAAACTTCATTGACGACATCTGCAATGCCGGCAGGCGGATATGGCCTGGCGATGCGTGCACGAAGGCCAGATTGAGGAGTAGTTGAGGCGAAATTATGGCGAACCGAGGACCGGCGACAAGTGTGAGTAAATCCTCCAATTGAAGCGAGTCGCGCTCAATTGCAGCAGGTCCAGCGGCGCTTCAGGTCATCTTCAGTCTTGACTATCTCGGCATCGCTCAATGCGCGGTCGTACACGAGAGCTTCGCCCATTAGCCCCAAGTAGGTGACGCTGCCGCTGTACAGCGATTGCCCGATATAATTCTGTTGGCGGGGAACCACCGTCGGCATCGCAAATGACGGGCTGGAGGAATTGGAATTGTCCCCTGCGAATGTGCCATTGCGGCGCAGTGTGACGAGCCCGCTCGTACTGTGAACGGCTGCAAATATTTGCGGCGCGTTGTATTGAATTGTATCCCCTTGCATGGATTGATCCAACACTTCGTAGGCTAGCTTGTCCTGATATTGACCGAACGCGATGTCATCCACTTCACTGCCGTTGCAGAACTCGAGCAACGAAGTATATGAGTCCGGCTGCTGTTCGTTTACGACGACGAACATAGTTAGACCTTGGCTAAAGTCAGCCATCCCCGAAGGCAGCTGAAAAAAATCATCGACGCCGTCAAACCGAAGCGCCGTATGCCCGCCAATGCCGCCAACCGCTAGCGTGGGGCGCGACTCGGCTTGATTTTGAATGGCATCGAAATGATGGCTTGATTGATCAATCCATTGAGACACAAAGCCAGATTCAATAGTGACTCCCTGGTCGCTACGCAGCCATAAGAGGAGGCCGTCTTTAGAAATTACGGACGCAACCGAGCCATCTTGGCCGGCATCGAGCAACGATCCGCCATCCGACGTGGTGCCACCGGAACCCGCCGTAAACGCTTTGCCGCAGCCGGGGGCTGCCAGAGCAATACAGCAGGCGGCGATAATTGTGTGTCTATATGTGTACGCCGAGGACAAGGGTCAAAGTTTAGCGTCAGTCTTCGGTGGGCGTCAAGCTGCCCCGGACGTAGCGGCACAGGACTATGATCTGCAAGCAAAATTGCATCAACGATGATTGCGCCTTCGCTCTCTTTGGTCAAATTCGAGTAAGCAAGACCGGGTGCTTGGGCGTAGCTTTACGCAGCCTATTAACTCTTTATCATAGGGTGTCGTCAAACACTTGATAACGACCTCGTTAACCTTGTCCTTGACTTCGGGCACGGCCAGAAGCCGCTCATCGTCAATGTGCAATCCTCGCATTGCAAAGTCAAGACACTCCTCAGGGCTCGGCGCCTTGCGTTCACAGGAACAAGCAAGTGGAATCATCAAGCAGACGCAACGAAGCTGGGCCTTGCGATAGTTCACAGTATCACTCCGACTCCAAACAGCGCCTGAACCTTGTGTCTGAAGTAGGGGTAACCACCAACGTGGGTCATGTGACCGTCTGGAGTAAAGGCCTGAATGGCGTCGTGGGCTGACCCATGTTGGTACCCGAGCGCACCCGCTGACAGATCCAGCCCTATCTCCAACCAATTGCGCACCAGTTCGTACTGGGCGCCAACTGCCCATTGTCCTTCGACGTAGACGCTGGCGCGATCAGCGCTTCGCCAGTTTAATGCACCAATTGTGGGTTCTGGAACTATGGCACGCGCCCAGCCAAGGCCTGCGCCCGCCCACAGGGAAAATACAGGGCTAACATGCCAGGTTGGCTCCATGCGAATCGACCAGTAAATAACCTGAAAATCCCGCTGCTGGATTTGGGTATTCGGCACACCCATCGCGCCGTAGTCGGGTACGACGGGTTGATCTCCGCGTAGGACTGTAACGCGCAGGGCCATCCAGCGATATGGATCGACGCGGCCGCTGACGCCCCACACGGGACCCACTTTGGTCGAAACCCCGTTACCGTTCAAGCCGTGCCACCAAGGACCGGCAACCATGGATAGCGTTAAGCGACGGTCCTTGGAATGTGCCTCAGGCGGCGCCACATACGGCCGCGGCTCCTGCGCGTCGGGTCGAGGTGGCGCGGGAGGCTCTCGAGTTTCGACCGTACCCGACGGCACGGTCTCATGCGTTACGCTCGACCCGGATTTGCCTTGCTTTCGCGGACCCGATTCATCCGAATCCCCCGAGTCTTCGTTTGCGGTTGCTTCGGCGCCGGCCGCATCGGTCGAATCACTCTTAGGTGATTTGGCAGGATTGGATGTTGGGGCCGCAAACGAAGTCGTGGCAATTGCGCTCGCTAGCATGAACAGTGCTGTGAAATGGGCGGAGCTTCGACACCCAGGCGCAGCGCGAGTGGCCAATTCCCTTTTTTGCATATCAGCCTCGAAGCGCAATGCCCCATTGTTTCTGAATGGCGTCTACCACTTTCAACTGGCGCTCATCGACCTCTGCATCCGTCAATGTGCGGGCGGCATCAGGGTGACTTATGGCCTTAGGATCGCGATACATCAATCGAAATGCAATTGCGCGACAATTGCGCGAAACTCCCTCGCCTTCGAATAAGTCGAATGGCTCGACGGATTCGCACAATTCACCGGCTGCGGCCGCCATCACCTGCACAATCTCGCCAGCGGGTAATTCATTGGGCACCTCGAAGGAAACATCGCGAATAATGCCTGGAACTCGGATGATGGGGCGATACTTGGGGCGGCACTGCTCCAAGGTTTCGAGCACTGCCAGGTCTAGCTCAATCAGCTGCGCTTCGTCACCCAAGTCGAACGAGTCTACTAGTTCCGGGTGCAAGGGTCCCAACCAACCAACACGTGCCGCACCAACAAAAAGATCAGCGGCCCCACGCGGATGCAGGTGCTTGGTATGGGGCTGGTTCGGCGCGCGCACGACGGTAACCGGGCGCCGCAGGAAGCGCTCGATGATTTCCGTCGCCATTCCCTTTGCATCAAACACGTCAAGGGGCTCCGGCTTTTTCAGCCAGGCTGTGCGAGGACCTGCCAGGATTGCGGCAAACCGCGGAACCTCGACGGGAAGCTGCCCGATATCTTCCGCAACGCGGGGTCGCTCCTTGTCGGCGGTTGGAGTTTGTGCGGTGTCCGATGCAAGGAACACCGACCCTATCGCAAACAGACGCACGTTCGGCTCACCGCGGCGACGCGCGCGACCGAGGGCCTCGAGCAGCCCGGGAACGAGGCTGGTTCGCATGACGTTTCGCTCTTCAGTCAGCGGGTTTTCCAGATGCACGACGGCCGCTGGAGCCTTTGCCTGCGCTAAAGCCCGCTGCGACGTAAAGCCGTAAAGTAAGGCTTCACTCAGGCCGAGACCGACGGCGATGTCCGTGAGCTCCTGCTCGAGTTGACCCGTATGGCGCACGGGCTGGGTGACCCGAGCCGGAATCCTGGTCGGGATTTGGTCGAGACCGACGATGCGCGCAACCTCTTCGATGAGGTCAACCTCGCGTGTAACGTCGGGTCGATACGACGGCACCTCGACGCTAACTTCGGTTTCTTTGCGCTCGGTCACTTTGAAACCGAGCCGAACCAGAACCGAGACGGCCTGCTCCGCTGGCACCTCGATACCGAGCAGCGAATTGAGCCGGGCAAAGCGCAACGTAGCCGAAACCCGAGAAGGAACCTTGCCGTTTGCGAATTTGACGCCTTGTAGACGCTTGGCGCCGGCAATGCGCTCGAGCCAGCCGAGGGCATGCTCGAGCACCAATTCGATTTGGCCCCAGTTGACACCTCGTTCGAATCGATGACTGGCTTCGGTGTGCAGGCCATGCCGCCGCGCGGTGCGCCGAACGCCCTGCGGGGTAAAGTACGCGCATTCCAGCAACAAACGAGTCGTAGTCGCCGAAATCTCGCTGTGCAGACCGCCCATGACACCGGCCAGGGCCGTGGGACCTTCGCCGTCTGCGATGAGCAGGTCGTCACTCGCGAGACTTCGCTCGATACCGTCGAGCGTCGAGAATGACTCGCCGGCCTGCGCCCTTCGAATGACGATGCGATTGCCTCGCAACTGGTCCCAGTCGAATGCGTGCATCGGCTGCCCAAAGAGCAAAAGCATCCAGTTGGTGATGTCTACGACATTGGATATCGGACGAATGCCGAGGCGCTGCAGGCGCCAGCGCATGAAATCCGGCGAAGGCCCGACCCGGATCTCGACCGCTGCAGCCGCGCCGTAAATTGGGCAGCGCTCGCCGTCTCGATTGTCGATTTCTATCGCGTTTGCGACCGGCTTTTCCGTGCCGCCCAAAACCAAATCGGCACTTGGAACAGTGAACGACACGCCGAGAAGCGCCGCCATATCGCGCGCTATTCCAATGTGCGAAAGAGCGTCTGGACGGTTCGGTGTAATATCTAGATCGAAGATTACGTTGTCGAGCTCAGGCAACGCTTCAATGGCGCGTGTCCCGGGTTTGAATTGGCCAGGCGCCATCACCCACAGGCCTTCCGATTTTTCGGCGACGCCCAGTTCGGTCTCGCTGCACAGCATGCCCTCGCTTTTGATGCCTCCAATATCGCGGGGCAAAAGTGGGCCCTCCATGCCGGGGAGCTGAGTTCCGAGCGGCGCAAGCAGCACGAGTCCGCCGGGCTCAGGGACGTTCGGCGCACCGCAGACGACCTGCTGCAGCTGACCCGCTCCGCGATCGACCTCGACGAGGTTGAGCTGATCGCGCTTCGGGTGACGCGCGATTGCGCGCACTTCGACGACCAATAGAGGTTGCAAGCGCGCACGTAGCTCGTGCACCGCGTCTACAGCCAGCCCAATCGAGGTTAGCCGCTCGGCGACCCGTTGAGCATCGCTTGGTATCTCGGGAAGCAATTCGCGCAACCAGCGCAGGGAAACACGCATGAGACCGCGCTTTTAGCACGGATCGCGCCGTTAGCACCGGCCACTGGGTTCAAGGGTTATTGGGCCTTTATGAGCCTGGATTTCACGACTCGATACGGCCGCTTAGTCACCCAAAAATGCGCGTGCTTCGATCAAGGTCTGTCCGAGCGCGTGCTGCAATTCCTCGACTAGGCCGGAGTCATCCTGACGGGCCGCGCGCCGCAGAGAAAGCTCGAGCGCGTGGGCGGCAAAGCAAAGCCGCGTAGCGCCGACGAAGCCGGCGGCAGACACGAGCGCATGCACGAGGCCGGCGGCCTTTTCGTCTTCACCTTGCCGAAGCGCCTCCGCAACATTTTGCCCAATCGTTTCATGTGCGTGAATGAAGCGTCGAAGCATTTGCTGGTAGTACGCTTCGTTGCCGCCAACGCCTGCGATGCCGCTCGTAGTATTGAGATCGTAATCCTGACTCATTGCCATGTTGTTGGGCGATGACTGCGAACGAAGCAGCCCCGTCGAAAAGGCCCGCTTCGCGCACGTGAGCCAAGACTTGATGACGGCGCTAAGCTGTTGCGGCTCAATCGGAGTGGTTACGCAGTCGTTCATTCCCGCCGCCAAGCAACGGGGACGGTTGTCGGGATCCGCGCTTGCGGTCAGTGCCAGAATTGGGACATCGGCGTAGCGAGCGTCCATACGAATGGCACGTGCCGCGGCAAACCCGTCCATTACTGGCAGGTGCAAATCCATGAGAACTAGGTCGAATTGTTCGCTCAACGCTTGATGCACGGCATGACCGCCATCGATTGAAACCTGCACGCTGGCACCGGAGAGATGCAGCATTTCCCGCAGCACTTCGCGGGTGACCTCATTGTCCTGAACGAGTAGTATCCGATACCCAGCCAAGGTCGCAGATTCACTAGCCGCCGGAGCGGGCGGCAATAGTGAAACTAGTCCCTCGTGTCTAACTGCGCGGCGTACGAGCTTTAGCACACCGGAAGGAAACAGTGGTTTCGAAACCGTGCTTACGATCTTACGGTCGGGGGTGCGAATGTCAGACGCCATGTGGGAAGCGATCGACGTCATAACGACGACCCGATTGGTCGGATGCGGAGTCGTCGTTAGTTCCGCGGCCAGCGCCATGCTGTCGCCATCGGGCAACGTTGCATCGAGTAAAATGAGTTGAAAGGCTTCGGCGGGATTAGACCGACTCAGGGCTCGCCGGGCTCCACCAATCGTTTGAGTCGCTGTGACCGTGCACCCAACGCTCTCGAGCGTACGAACTAGCGCCTGGCGTTGGCGTTCGTTGTCCTCCACGAGCAACACGCGAAGGGGGATGCCTTCAGGCGGCGTCAGGGGCTTGGGTTCGGGCAGGAAACAGATCAGATCGAAGGAAAATGTACTGCCCTCACCCTGTTTGCTTTGGGCGCGAAGGTCACCCCCCATTAAGCTGACCAGACGTTTGCAGATCGCAAGGCCTAGACCCGTCCCCCCGAAGCGTCGGGTCGTCGATTGGTCACCTTGCGTGAAGGGCTGAAACAGCCTCCCGGTCGCCTCCTCGCTCATGCCAATCCCGGTGTCCCTAACGCTATATCGAAGCATAGTCGAATCACTGGTGGGTGATGAAATGTGCTCGATTCGAATCACAACCTCACCGTGAAACGAGAATTTCACGGCATTTGCGGTGAGATTGACGAGCACCTGACTCAGTCGCAGCGGATCGCCCACGAGGACATCGGGAATATCCGGATCCAGATCCAAAACGAGTTCCAGCCCCTTGCGCGCCGCGCCGATGCCGCACGCGTTGATTACCTGATGTAGGACGTCGTCCAGGTCGAATCGCACACTCTCTACTTCGAGTCGGCCTGCCTCCATCTTGGAGAAATCGAGGAGATCATTGACAATGCAAAGCAAGGCCTGTGAGGAGGAACGGGCATGGCCGAGTCGAGCCCGCACATCGGTTGACAAATCGGCGCGCAGTGACAAGTCGAGGTGCCCCATCATCGCAGTCAGCGGCGTGCGCAATTCGTGCGAAATCATGGCAACGAACTCACCCTTGGCCGCGTTGGCGGCCTCGGCCACCTCCCGGGCTCGTCCCAGGCGCTCCGCGTCGCGCATGGCGTGAACGGCGCTACTCAAGTGGCCGGCGATGCCTTCGAGTAACCACGCGTCTTGAACCTGGCACGGCTCGGAAAAGACGACATACCCCAATCGTTCGTCGGCAAACACCAGTGGGTAGACGACGAGATTTCGTTCTCCCACTTCTTGCATGGTCAGCGGCCATTCCGTCGTAATGTCTTCAGCCTCTTCAGCCACAGTCGGCGGGCTCGGGGGAATGCTTTCCGTCAACAATCGCCACAACTCACCACTGCGCTGGATCGGAGTAGCCTGCGGTTGCCCCGGATTCACATAGCGTGCCGCCAGCTTGACCCTCAGCGACCGAGCGGGGTCATCCTCGAACAACCACATGTAGCAGAGGCTGACGCCCAGCCCGGGTAGAGCCACGTCCAGTATCGACCCAAGCGATTTTAAACTGCGGGTAGACACAAGCGCTGTGCCGAGGACCCGCAAAGCACTCGCACATTGCGCACCTCTAAGCGCCTCGAATGCCTTGATATGTGCTGCAATCTCGCTGATGTGAAAACGCGCTCCAATCAGGCGCGTCTCGAACAAGGCCGCTTGTGGGTGCAGTGAATGGCGCAGCAGCGTGGTCTCGAGCGGTTGAACTATATCGTGCCAACGAAGCGGTTCGAGCCCTTGCTCGGCGGTAGCTCGAATCGCCTGTTCCAAGGTGTGGCGCACACCTGACACCGAAGTTCCTTGAGGACGGGTTACCATCTGAACAATCGCGTCGACACCCTCTTCGCCAGTCGTGTCGCCAAAGAATACACTGAGACGTTGTTTGCAGTGAACCTGACTCGCCTGCATCATTGCGAGCAAGTTCAGACCCGCATCCGGTTGAAAATGGCTCGCCGAATCCGGCTCGGCGCAACCACAAGAACGCCGAATCACCAGTTCGACATCTACGAGATTGGCATGACTGACCTGCTTGCCTGCCATCAAATCGAGCAACAGCTCTAGCGCCTTGGCCCCAATGCGTTCCACGAGTTGCGCTACCGTAGTAACGGGCGGGTCGGCATGTCGCGCAAGGTCGTCGTCGTCGAATCCGACCACGGCGATGTCCCCTGGGACGTGCACGTTGCGTGCCGCCAGTTCCCCCATAGCGCCAACGGCCATTAGGTCATTGGCTGCAATAATGCCGTCGATTTCCTCGATCGGGACACCGCGATCTTTGATCAAAGTCGATATCGCCTGCGCGCCGGAGCCCTCCAAAAAGTCGCCGGGTAAGATCCATTCTTCGCGCAGCGGCAGCCCATGCTCCTGCACCACACTTCTGAATATGTGCTCTCGCTCCTGACTATGCGAATTACCTGCGGGGCCCCGAATGAAACACAATCGCTTCCGGTCATGGACGAATATAAGATGCTCAATGGCCTGTCGCAGGCCCGCTGAAGCATTGGCGTTAACCCACGGATACCCCTCGAGGCTGCTGACAGAGACTGTTGGCAACCCGAGTTTTTTACAGAATGCTTGCACGCCGTCCACGCCAACCTCGGTGGCCATGATGCTCGCCTCTAGAATCACGCCGTCGATCGCAGGCGGTCTTGCCAGATTGAACAGAAATGATCCATCGAACCGCCTAGAGTTGCCGTCCGAAAACCAACCCGCAGGGATGCTGATCAAACGAGCCCGATGCTTGCGTGCGGCTCGCTGCAGGCCCATGAGCAACCTGACTTGATACTGCGACAGCAGATCATCTACGAGAAAGCCTATGATGGGTTGAACGAGTCGCTTGCGTCATGTAGGCGCCAAATAGGATGACGATACCATAATTGAAGGGCCTACGTCGGTTCGTGCGAGGCTCTAGGGCGCCGTGTGCAACTTTGAGGGTCTAAGTCCGCGAAATTCTGTCCTCAGAATAACTGGGCAGGCTTTTCCCATAGGCTCTCTGCTCGCGCGCCAATCCAAAACCCCGAACTGTTTTCATCTGATGAAGTTTACGGCACGTGGCTACCAGGTGCGGTGCACCGACTGGCGGCGCGCCTCCCGACGGACATCGGCACATCTGTGCGTTGGCTGAGTACTTGACGCCGGGTACGCTTGCGGGGTGTTGCGCGACCGCGTGCATTGCATCCTTCGCCTCGCTGACGCTCGATGACGCAGCAACGCACACCTCAAAATCGCACACCGTGACAATCGCAGAGCAAGCGACGACGCTCAGGAGTGGTTGAAGAAACCAATTCTCGAAGAAATTAGAATAGCAGTGCGATTGGCCGCGTAGCAGCCGGTTTCGAAAGAAACGTCACTTCAATGGAATCGGTTCTAGAGTGTCAATTGCCGCTTCTAAGATCGTAACCGACAATTCGCAACAATCGCTCGAATCAGTCGGCACTCTCAATTTAGTTTCCCAGTTTCGCTTTCCCGGGGTTAACCATGGTTCGTGGGTGGCCTTCGGCGAGCAGAGGGCGAAACGAGTCATCAAGGATGATTGCGCCACAAGATTGGAGTGCGAGGATTGCGCTGCGCAATTGTTGCGCGCGAGTCAGCCAAGCGCGGCGCATTGGTCGATGGCTGGCGGCGCCCTTTGCGGCTGACAATGAAAAGAGCCTCGTCACGTGAATCTGTGGGTGAGCCAATCGGGCTCAGGTAGGTTTCCGAGGCGGTGGTACAAGGCGATTTCTGCGTGGTCGTAGCTGCGAAATCCGTATGCGATTCTGGTGGTCACTCTCGCTTTGAGGTTGAATCCTTCGACGGCACCAGCGGCGAACGCTTCTCGGGCCTTGAACCAGTTGAGCAACAGGTCTCGATGGTCGCGTAGAGTTCGAGCGAGCTTCTGAAACGGTTCGAGCCTGCTACGCAGGGCATCCTTGACCCAAAGGTCGAGGTACTTGCCGGCCCAGGCCGCCGATTGGTATTCCCAAAATCGTTGAAACGACTCTTTGAGCAGGTAGCCGCGGGTGGTGGCGTAGTTGATCTTCATCAGCTCGTTGAGTCGGCAGAACTGCGGCTCATCGAGATTCTCTTTGCGTTTGAGCAGAATCCAGCGCGTGTGTTTGAGTGTCACCGTGTCGCCTAGCGCCCGTAGCCGGCGGGCCTCGTCGCGGCGCACTCGGTCAACCGCGTCACTGAAGAGCCGCATCACGTGAAATCGGTCCAAGACGTGGACGGCTGCGTTGGCTTTTCGTGCGACGGTGGAGATGAACGCTCGCCACATGTCACTGGTGACGAACTTGAGGTCCTTGCATCTATCGGGCCCCAGCCATTCGAAGAAGCGAGTGAACGTTGCCGCAGTACGGTCATGGCCAATCCAAAGCAAGCGTTTGCACGTGTGGTCGATTTGGTAAACTAGGGTCAAGTAGTTGTGTCCCTTGCTTCGAGATAATTCATCGACACCGATTGAACGAATGCCGTCCAGCGATAGATGGGCACGTCCCCAAGTGACTGCCATCTCGACCGCGGCGTATACCGTTTGCCAGCTGACGCGGAAGCGGGCCGCGGTTTCTTTCCAGCTCAATACCTTGGCCCAACTGGCTAAGAACCAGGTCAATGCCGTCGTCATCCGGCTCTTGCCTTGTGCCCACGGAAGCAATTCGACCCTCACGCCGCAGCGGGGACAATCACAGCGTCGTGGAGTGTAGAGAAAGAACACGGCGATGGCCCAAAGGGGCACGAATTGGTACAGACGACGTTTCAGTCGGTCGTACGTGGGGCATTTCTTACCGCAACCGGAGCAGATGGGGTCTGAACCTTTTCGTTCCCGAATACACACGTGGATCTGATCGCCCTCGCTACGCTCGACGAGCCGTACTGAGTCGAAGACGAAACCGGGGTGCTTTTGGACTCGATTTAGGATAGTCTTCAGTTGCATCGTGTTGACCTGGTTTGGTGTGGAAACCTCCATGTTGACACGATGCGTATTGCCCGCCGTAAAGCACTGAACGTAGCCATTTTCAACGGCTCGCAAACGAGGTGGGGACTGCAGTCCTCGCCTTGAACGCAGCCTTCTCAACGGCCCGTAAACAACCTGGGTCCACCAGTCCCCGCCTCGTGAGCGAGCGTCGCGCCCGCCCATCCCCTCGCACTTCCACTATCTTGTTCGGGCGCGAATCGGCGACTACGCCGTCCCCATATCAAAAATCACGCCCACAGATTCACGAGAAGAGCCTGAAAAGATACAGCGCTTGCAATTAGTGTGGAGAGTGGTTCGCCATCCAAACTAGTGCCCGCGATTGGAATTATGGGAGCCTAATTCAGTCGTGACCCGTCGGTCAAAACTGGCGATGTGTGATTCAATAGGTTCACACAGTCGATGCTATCGATATGCGATTTCATTATCTCGATGCTCGCGCGAGTGGTTTCAAAGAAATGAAATCCTTGCGCGGTTACCCAAGCTGGCATCAAATTGCAGTGTACCCGGTGAACGGTTCGTGCATTTTACCGCAACGGCTATTGTCGCTTGACAAGTTGGGTGTCCTTGCCGAAGGTACTGTCAGACGATAATTGCTCGACTGAATGGGCGTTCAATTGTTTGTCGCCTAACTTGCACTTCAATTCGACTTGGCTGGCAGCTTTATAACGGAGGCTCCAATGCGTGTGTCAGATGAACCGGCCTTGTCCGGCGTCGTGGCGCCGTTCGGCGGCAGCAATCACATTTGCCTCATATACCGCACGGCTGCGGAGCAATTTGCCGCCGTCGTTCCGTGGATTCGGTTCGGAATCGATCGAGGGGAGCGCTGCATCTATGTTGCCGACGACAACGAGATTGAAGTGGTTCGCACGCAGCTGTCCACTCAGGGTGTTGGCCAAGATATTGCTTCTGAGCGGGTGCTACTGCTCGCTGCGAGTGCGGAAGGCCTGTTCCGAAGTGGTGGGCTTAGTTTTGACGCATTATTTGCCCGTCTTGAAGACTTCTGTATCAAAGCCCAACTTCAGGGTTCGAGCATCATCCGGCTGGCGTGCGAGATGACGTGGATATCGGGTGGCAATGACGGTCTTGAACAACTCATCGAATTCGAGTCCAGGCTCAATCAGATCTCCACACCAATTCTGAGGACGATGTGTCAATTCAACGTCAACCGTTTTGATTCGACATTCGTCCGCGAAGTGGTTCGCACTCATCCACATATCGTGTTCGAGGGGAAAAGCTATTACAATTCTCAATCAACGTTGTCCGGTGGTCACATGATTGATGGCGCAGCATTCGATGCAAACTTACTCTTTGAAAGTCCCGAACCCAATGAACCATCGCAACGTACAACTCACAACAGTGAAATTCGCGATCGAATGCCGGCTGAATGTGTGACGGAGGGTGTTGTCGGCGAAGGGCCGGCACGCGCAGATATCGACCCGCAACGAGAGCCCAATTCCCTGTTATTGGAATCGATTCCGGCCGGCGTAGTAATAACGGAAGGTTCCGGACTGATCACTTATGTGAATGCCCGTGCTGAAAGCATTTTACACGGGACGCGGCGCAAACTTGTCGGACAGCGTTTCGAAACACAGAAATGGTGCATAAAGAACATTCATGGCCATTTGCTCACGGATGATTTGCTTCCGGAGTCTCGTGTTCGCGAGACAGGCCTTGCTAATTTCGACACTCGCCTCGTGTTCGAGTGGGCGGACGAATCGCGAACCTATGTATCAGTGAGCGCGGCCCCATTCGGGTACGTGGGCGGCAGACCGAGTGGCACGATATTACTGATTACAGATATCTCCGAAAGTATCGAAGCTGAAACTCAAAATCAAAGGCAGCAAATGGAATCGTCCCAGTTTCAAAGGATGGAGGCGATAGCAACTCTGGCCGGTGGTATAGCCCATGACTTCAACAATCTACTGGGCGGCATCATGGCCTGCGTTTCGGTCATGGATCTTCAACTCGGTGAGCAATTTCGTTTTCATGAGGACCTCTTCGAGATCAAGGCATTGGTCGAACGGGGGGCGGAGCTTACGCGGCAGCTGCTCGGATTTGCCCACCGCGGAAAATACGTCCCTGCTCCGATCGATATCAACGCAATCGTGAGCGACCTTTCGGCCTCGTTTTGTCGCACGCGCAAGGACATAAGCACGATTCTGGCTTGCTCGGGGACCAGCGCCTTCGTGTCTGCCGATAAGACGCAGGTCCAACAGTTGTTAGTGAATTTACTGCTCAACGCCCGGCAGGCCATGCCGAATGGCGGCACGATCACCGTGGGTACCGACAGCGTGTTTCTTTCGAAGGCGGACGTAACCGCATACGGTGTACCGCCCGGTCGTTATGTTAAGCTGTCCGTGACCGATACGGGCGTTGGCATGAGTGAAGACACGTGTAAACGCATATTCGAACCCTTCTTCACGACAAGACAATTTGGACAAGGCGCAGGCCTAGGTCTGGCCTCGGTGTTCGGTATCGTCAAGAATCACGGAGGGTTCATCACTGTACGCAGCCAACTGGGACAGGGCTCCACGTTTGTAGTATTTCTTCCCGCCATCGATCCGCACGCCACCAAAAGACGGCCGGTTTCGATCTCACCGAAGAACTCGCAGGGCGCAATTCTGGTCGTCGATGACGAACCCTACATACTGAGGTCCAGCCAGCGACTGCTCAAGGCAATGGGCCACCAGGTAATAACGGCAAAAGGCGGCCGCGAGGCGATTGACATCTTCAAGCAGCGTCAGAGCCAGATTTCCCTGGTTATTCTCGATATGATAATGCCTGGGCTCAATGGTCGCGACACTTTCGAGGCACTGCGCGAGATTGGGCCGGCGGTGAAAGTGCTTCTTTGCAGCGGGTACAGCGCGGAGGGCGAAGCCAGCGAGATTATGCGCCGCGGATGCAACGGTTTCATTCAGAAGCCATTTGATTCGGACGATCTCGCAGCGAAGCTTCGTGAAATATTGTAAAGGGATGCGGGGAAACTGACCCAGTGAGTCCGAGCGCGCTACCCGGCGCGACCCAAGGTGATGCAACGAACCGCCACTGACGGCACCCGCGGAGGCTCGTCGCAGGTGTCACGACCGCTCTGGCCGACCACCATGGCCGAAATCGCGTCGCACGGATACTTCGTCATCGCGGATGGACCGCCGAACGGCACGGCTTCTCGCACCCAGACTACAGACACGGTGTCGATGGGCACGCCACTGCTCGCGTACATCGCCTGGGCAATCGCGGAGAACGAAAAACCCTGCAGCGCGTATTATCACAGCCTCGATACGACGAAGATCGCAACCAATGGCTTTTCATGCGGCGGATTGATGGCGGAAGGCACGGCAGGGGATGCACGTATTACGACCTGGGGTCTCAACAGCAGCGGGCTATTTAGTTCGAATCAAGCCTTTTACAAAACGGTGCACACTCCGGTGCTGATCGTTCTCGGTGGCTCGGGCGACATCGCCTACACGAACGGCGAGAACGACTACACTAACATCAGCGCCCTTGGAATTCCGATCATGTTGTTCAGCAAGGCTCTCGGCCACGGGGGGGATTTGTTCACGAGCCACGGCGGAGACTTTGCCAAGATCGACCTTGCCTGGTTGAACTGGTGGCTAAAAGGCGACACGACGGCGACGGGAAAGGGCCTTTTAGTTGGCTCGAGCTGCACCTATTGCGCCGACCCCGCGTGGGAGGTCAAGTCGCAGAACTTGCCGTAATGAACGGCACTCGTACTGTTGACGCAAGCGGAAATCTGCGCGGGACTTTTCCAACAGCGGCAACTTGCGCCAGTTCGATACCTCGACGCTCTGACTCTACACTTTGCGCCCTGACCACAATTGATCTCGAACTAGAACTTTACCCCAAGCCCACTCGACACGATCACCATCGGCAACCCAAGCGTATACCTCTGTTCATTGACGTATAGCACTGCCCGCGGGAGCAACACTGCGAGCCTTGCGCTCGTATTCCAGAACCAACGCGGTGACAGCGTGACGTTCAAACCCAATCCAAGGCTAGGCATTACCAACCAGGCCGTGGGCGCTAGCGGTGTCCAGGGCAATGTCGTGCTCGTGAACGTAGTGACGTGAGCCAATCCAAATGCTGCTAGTGGCTGCAGTTCCAGTCTGTAGCCAATTGGGATCGAGATTGCCGTTTCGGCGAAGCCGCTAAATACACGCAGTTGTGAGGTTGCTTCACTCGCGGCGTAGTTGGCTCCAAACCAAGGAGCGGCGACTACGAGACGTGACTCGAATCGAGGATTCCACTTGAATCCCAGGGCAGCGCCTAAACCAAGAGCCAAAGTGGGCTGGGGAAGCTGCAGCGCCGCCACTGCGTCTGCGCGCAACGTCCAGGGATGATGCACTAACGCGGGCTGCGGACTGGACGGCTGTGTCGTTGTAGCGCGCAGGGGACTGCTGGCCGCTGCCCACTGTGCAACGGTTGGATTGGATCGCTGTGGAGACGCGCCGACGATGTCCTTGGGAGGTCCCGATTGCGGTCCGAATTCGCGCAGACTGGCCCTTAGCAACTCAACGGCCCGCAGTGCGAGCAGGCTTGCCGCGTCGGTACCAGCGGGGGTAGCAATCGTGCGAATCGAGGTCTTGCCGGTGACTCGGTCACTGATCTTGATGTCAGCGGTCGTGTAACCTTCATTGCGGACGAACGACACGCTGGCTACGGCTTTACCGGACTCGGCTCGTTGAGCAAGATTCTCCGTCGAGATTGCGTCTTCGGCGGTTTGAATCTCCACCTCGAAACCGTGCATCGTAAGTTCACCGCGAAGCCGATTGAAAGCTTCATTGAGCGACGCGTCGGTCTCAGGAGGGCAAACCAGAATGACGCGCTGCGCGTGGGCCGAAGACGCGAGCAAGAGTGCCGCACAAAAGCTCGCGACTGCCGCCAGGAACCTCAGTGTGCGTCCAAGATCTTGCGCGCGGTCGTTTCGCCCACCCCGTGCGGATAGTCAACTAGGTATTGACGAGCTGCTAGCCTTGCGGCTTCGAATTGATTGGTAGACATGAGCATGCGAAGCCTCCCCGCCTGAGCTTCCGACACGACGCGGCCCATCGGTGCTTCCGCCACGCACTGCTCGTACCATCGAAGTGCCGCCATACTGCGACCCTGAGATTCATTCAACGCACCGAGCAGGTAGGCCGCCGCAGGTGCCTCGCCGGGAGCACGCCGCCGAAGCGCACCGAGGGCTTGCTCGGCCAGCTCGAAGTGGCGCGTATAGCGGGCCGCATCGGCCAAAATGCGCACATCTGCGACGCTGCATTGGTCTAGGCAGGTCGCCACTCCGCGAGCCTCCGCTTCGGCCAGTACCCGCGAGAATTCGCCCTTGGCCATGGCAGTGGCCCAGTCAGCCGGCGCCGCATGTGCCGCAGTATTGGCGAGCGCCGCGGTCCGTGGCGGCGAAGTCGGGGCCGCGGCGGAGTCCACAATTTCAGTCAATTGCGGCTTCGGTCGGGTTGAATCAGAAACTGCACTCACACCCCCAGCGGCGTCGCTCGCCTCATCGATGGGCGATATGCTCCAACTCGTTTTACGTCCAACGGCCCTGAAGCGCTGCCCCTTTTGCAAAATGGCTGATTCGCCCGAACGTTGCCCATCGATATGCAGCGAACCCTCGTACAAGTCGACGGTTAGCGCTTCACTCGCTGGATCCCAGTCCGTTTGAAAACGAGTGCCAACGACTGAAATCTCGAAGGGGCCCGCGAGCACCTTCCAGTTGGAGTTCGAACCGTGCACAACCGTCGTCAGCGCGCGGCCACGCTCGAGCACGAGAGTAGCGCCGTGGCTTGTCAGTTGTTGAACTCGCATGCGCGCTGTCGGCGCGAGCTCCACGGATGAACCATCGGTGAACTTCATTTTCGCCGACGCTTCCGTTGGGGCTACGACATAACTCGGGTTACCGAGGTCGGCCCCTTCGACTTTGAATGCAACCGCCTTATTCGCAGGACGCGCCCATGACAGCCATAGGCCTCCAATCAAAACGGCGAACCCGGCTGCAGCCAACGCCGCGCCGCGCCAGTGGGAGTGCCCAATCGCTGAATTTCGCAGCACGCTCACGCTGCGCAGCAGCCGCTCGAAGGCGAACCTTTCCCAATTGGGTGACGCAGAATCGGCAGCTGCACTGCGCAGCAATTTCCCGATGGCCAAGGCCTGCGCGTCCTCTCCCTTGCGCTCATGCGAGGTCATGACTCATTGCCCCCTAGGTACTTCAAAAAGTCGCACAACGAGGGTTCCCGCGAAGCTAACAGCAAAACTCTAGCTCGCCCCCTCCCAACATCGCGTTTGGCCGTGGCATCGGAAGTTCCCATTGCGATTGCAATTTCCGACACCGTGAGGTCTTCGACATAGCGAAGAATGAACGCCGTGCGCGGCCGTTCCGAAACCTGATCCAAGACGCGCCGAAGTGCTGACAACAGATCGCCTTGTCCCACATCGGGCAACTGACGTTCATTGGAGTCGGAACCGCTTTCCTTCAAAATATTGAGCCACTTCGAACGCCTGCCCCGCGTGCGTCGTTCGAACGCAGCAATTCGCACTGCAGAACCGAGCAAATAAGCCTTGAGTGCAGAAGGATTCTGCAAGCGACCCGCACAACGAAAGAAGCTAATGAAGACGTCTTGGATGAGATCTTCAATTGAGTGATCGGGCCCTAAAGCCGAAAACAACGTCGATCTGACCGCGCTTGCGTAACGGTTCCAGATTATTTCCAGAGCCGCATGATCACCATGAGCTACCGCAGCCACCAATTCCGAGTCGCTAAAGCGCTCTTTTGGAAAGTGGTGAACGTTCGACCACTGTGAGTCGGGGCGCGCAGCGGTAACCATTGCTTCACTAGTTGCCGCTCCCTCCGGCAGCTGGTCAAAGTTTTTATTTTCTGCCACAGCGTCGCGCATAAGTCATAGCACGGCGTTGTGGGGCTAGCCTCCCAGCGGAACATAATGGGATTTTCCCCATGCGGCAGCGCTCGTTTCACATCCGACCTCATAGGTCGGTGACCGGTGCCTTGACGGGCCGGCAACTAATGGGAGCCTCAGGTGAACGCTCTGCCTCGACAAGGTGGCTACGGGAGTCTCTTTTGCTTCTAAGACGTTTCGGTCACGGCGAATTTTTCGCGATTACACTGAGCCTCGCGCTGCTCGGTTGTGGAAACGTCAGACCTTCAGACAACGTTTCTCGCTGAGCAGAATTCGGAAAACACGAATTCCAATGCTGGCGTTCTGAGCCCAACTTTTTTTGTCCAAGGGCGGTCGCTCTTTGACCCTTGCGGACAACCGGTGATCTTGCGCGGCATCAACGAGATGATCACGTTCATTTCTCCTGGAACCGGCATCCTCCCGTCTGGCGCCAACGTTTTTTCTGAAATTGCCAAGACAAAGGCAAACTCAGTGCGCCTGTATTGGCAAATGAGCGACACTAAGAGTGACACCCCCGCCGAGATTGACGTCGCGCTCACGAACGCGGAACAGCAAAAGCTGATTCCGATCATCTACGTCTTCCAATATAGTCCGACCGATCCCAATAGTTCCTATACGACCACGACGGTTTCAGCGGCGGCTGCCTTCTGGAGCAAGGCAGACATGGTCAGCGTGATACAGAAGCATTCGCAATGGCTCATCATTGCTTTGCGCGAAAAGAATCTGCCCACTACCGAATCACTCAGTGATTGGGCCACACACTACACCGCTGTTTTCGCAGGCATTCGAAAAGCCGGGATCAATGTTCCATTGGCCATCGATGCGCCCAATTACGGGTTAAGTTTAGATATCGATACGCTGCAAAGCGTGGTCCCGACCATGATCGCAGCTGACCCCAATCACAATTTACTGTTGAGCGTCAATGCTTGGTCGGCCAATTTCACGCCTGACATGATCACGATGGAATTATCCAAAGCCCAGCAGGCTGCAGTGCCTTTAGTAATCGGAGAGTTTTCAGGCTACGAACAGCCCGGCTGCCCTAACACACCGTTCGGATACGAAACACTACTGGCGCAAGCGCAAGCTACCGGGACCGGGTGGTTGGCTTGGTCCTGGGGGGGCGCCACGAATTTCAACTGCCAGGGTGGCTATCTCGATATGACATCGGACGGCACTTTCGCCAGCCTTAGGCAACCGGGTTGGGGATACAACGTCGCTGTCGCGGACCCAAACAGTATTCAGAACACGGCTGTGCCCTCAAGTTACACTCCCGGCAGCGCTTGTCCGGCGACGAATTAAGGAGGTCCGCCCATTCCGGGTGGGCCACCCATTCCAGGGGGCCCGCCCATTCCGTGTGGTCCGCCCATATCTGGCGGCGGACTGGCTGGAGCGTTCTTGTCCTTCTTCTTTTCGTCAGGCTTCTGAAACTTCTCGACGTCGGCTGTGACCCAGTCGGCTGCGTAGGAACTGATCGTAAAGGCTTCGTTACTCCCGGCAGCCATCACCCAGCGATTGGAGGCCTCAGCGGTCTTGCCGAGCTTTAGAACCTTGTGCGCCCCGTCATCGAGCACGAATGTCACGGTCGCCGACGGTGTTTCGAGTCCTGTGTCGACAGGGCCTTTATTGTTCTGCGCGAAATCGATCGCGTTTAGATCCTTATAGGCGCGGATCAGGTCGTCGATTTTACCCGAATCCAAACGGGCAATCGGTGCAAGTGCGCCCGCTTTGCCCTTACGGAATTTTGCAGACCAACCAGCCTTCTTGTCCTTGTCGGAATCCTTCTTGTCCTTGTCGGATTCGTTCGCCTTCTTTTCCGCGTCGCTCAACTTGGCGAATACAAAAGCGCCATGCTCATTGGCGATTTCCACACTCTTGACCTTCGATTCCTCGAATTTCAAAAGGGTCATGTCGCGCCATTGTTTCGCTTCACGCGTATAGAGGTAACTCGAGTAGCCCTTGATACCGAATACCCCAGTCTTGCCGGCCAAACGAACCATCTGCCCGCGGCTGCCGCCGTGACCGAAGTACATGTCCGCCATTGCCTCGGCACCTTTGCTGAAAACAGCATGTACCGCGGCGCCGTCGTTGACCCCGTACTGCGCGTAAGAGTCGGCAGTGTCACTGATGACTTCATTCAACGTCAGCGACTTCAGGTTGTCCAAAATCGAGTCGACGTTCGACGAGTTGGCCTTGGCTTTGACCGGCTCGACGAGCATCCACTCATTGTTCTCCTTCTTCAGGACAACCTTGGTGCCTTTGCCGGCATCTCCCGCGGGTTGCTCAATCGCAATTTGGTCCACTTGCTTGGATTCCGCTTCGCTGAACCCGAATTTGGGCAATTGGTTCTTTGACGACTGCAGCGTGTACGTGGCTTCTTCACGCTTCTCGGAGCGTTTCTGCAGGTACAACGCGCCGCCAAGCCCCAGCAAAACCACCACTGCGACTCCAAGTTTTCTCTCTGTACTCATAGCCATGATCGTATTCCTTGGCAGGGCGGCAGGCGATCAGCGCTCGGACCGACGCCCACCGGTTTACCCTTATCAGTTATAATTAGGCAGCACCGCGAACCCTCAAACTGCCTCGTTGACGCCAGCGCAGGATTCCGAATAGGGCGAACAGAACCGGCACGCCCAAAGTGAGCGTCCATTGCACGGAATTCTGCAGATTTTGGCGCTTGGCGCGGAATTCCTCGTCCATCCGTTTCATTGTGGCTTCGTCGGCGTCGGCTGGCACATTGACCTTGCCGAGACTCGAGTAGGTGAGGTTGGGATCACCGATTATCTTTGCACTGGCTTCGATAAGGTCGGAATCCCCCGTCATCCAGTCGAGCGTGTTCTTTACCGACACTATTGTGTTCATCAGGTAGCGCTCGGCATAAGGCTGGGCGACTTGCTGTAGCAGTTGATCGCCACCAACCGCTCCCAACATCTGAAACTGTCCGCCCATTTCCTGGCCATTGCCGGCGTACGCAAACGGGTTCGTGATGAATTCGCTCGACGCAATGACTAGTACACGCGAGTCCTGTTCCGAACGCTCTGGGACGGGAATGCTCTCATCCTTGGCGTCGGCAAATGCGCTTCTAAGCTTGCCCTTGGCATACGCCGCAACCGCTTGTTGCTTGAAGGGAGGCTTGGGCTTCCAGTCGGACTTGAGCTTCAAGTTGACGGTGTCGCCGGTGGTTACGGTCGATTGCGCGGTCGTGCGCGCGACCACCTTCAACTCGACGTTCCATCGGTTGCTTGTTGCGGATTAGCTCCACACTCGAGGGGAACGGGAACGATAGTTCGGGGATCCGGAAAAAACCCGCGAATGACGTGTCGAGGAGCTTCTCTTTCTCATCGGCGCGCGGATCGTCGACGATTCGAGCGATGGCGGGGTGCCGGATCGACACGAACTGGCCGGTACCGGTTGGAACGATGAAGCTGAACTGTGCCCCATAGTCCATGACGACATCTTTCTTGATATCGATGCCATAACCCTGAGTCAACTTCTCGAGCCCGTGCAGGTCGAGCGTGGCCTCCATGCTGGCGTCCTGCGGCTTGAGGGTGACCGCCGAAGCAAAGACCACCAGCGACTTATTGCCACGCATCAGGAACTGGTCGATGCGACGCAACTCCTTGTCCGAATAATTCTTGCGCGGCTGGGTAATGATCAGACCTGCCAGATCCTTTTGAATTTCCTCGTTGCCATCTTTGAGATCGACGTCGGCAAACGAATAAAACGGGAAATTGCTGGTCAGAATCGTTTGAAGATTCGGCGAATTCCTTTGGCCGTGACGAGCCAGTAGGTTGTTATCGGTAAGCTTGATTTCGTCCTTATTGGTAATGACGCCAATTTGGTGCTTCAAATTCTCTGCGCGGTCGCGGACCTCACGAATCTTGTTGGTGATCCAGAATTCGAGCCCGGTGTTCATGCCGGGAGCCATTTGCGGAATCACTTCCTTTTCACTGCCGTACTTGAGCACGATGCCCATATAGCCTTGGGCAATTTCTGCTTTGTCCCCGCTGGCCGCATTGGCGTCAATCGACGTCATGGGTTCGAGCCCGGCGTCCTTGGCGCGCTGGCGCAATTCGTCCGTGTTGGCCTCGATGAGCGTGAACTTGAACTTGCCGCCACCGGCTCGCTGGTACTCCTTGAGCAGGTCAGTAAGGTCACGAACGAAGGTGTCGAGCTGCGCCAGACCGCGGGTTATGTAGGCGTCTATCTGGATCGGCTCCTTGAGGTTGCGTACCAGTCGCCCGCTACCCACGCTGAGCGTGTACCGCTTGCTGTAGGTGGTATCGATGCGCCCGTAGGCACCTGCCGACAGCACATTGACCACCACCGCGATGGCGCCCACGACTACCAAATACAATCCCGTTTGGGTCGCAACCGACCGCTTTCTTTCTTGCGTCGCCATACTCAAACCCACCTGCGCCGTTCGAGGGCGCGGAATGCCATCACCAACGCCAGCACCGTGGCCGACAAGAAGAATATGACGTCACGAGTGTCGATCAGGCCTCGGGAGAAGCCCTCGAGTCGTGACTGGAAGCTCATGTACGTGAGCGCGTTGGCTAACCACTCCTTGTCCACGTGCTCCGCTGCGGACCCCATGAACCAAAGCGCCACCAACACGAAGAAGGTGATGAAAAACGCGACGGCCTGACTGTCCGTCAATGAACTTACCAGGAGGCCTATCGCCACAGCGGTGCCGCTGAAAAGGACAAGGCCCACGTAGCCGCTCCAAACCGGACCCATATCGAGGGGACCCAGGTTCCACGGCGCCCAAAACATCATGATGGGGTAAAGAGCCGTCGCCAAGACCAGTATCAACACAAGCCCAAGCGCGCCCAGGTATTTGCCCAAAATGACGTCGCTGTCTTTGACCGGCAGCGTGATCAACATTTCGAGCGTGCCGCTGCGCTTCTCTTCGGCCATCGAACGCATCGTGACGACCGGCACGATCAGTATTGCGAGGGCCACCGGCATCCATTGAAACAAGAGATGCAGGCTTGCTCGATCGACCTTCCAGAACCCACCCACCAAGAAAATGGCCAGGCCCAGCAGGAAGAACGTCAGGCAAATAACGATGTAGGCTAATGGAGAATCAAAATACGAGCGAAATTCACGTTTCGCGATTGTCATCATCGGCGACATGCATCACTCCTTGTCGTCGGATTTTTCAGCCGAGTCATCATCATCCTCGTCATCATCGATCACGGGTCGTCCGCGATCGAGTTCCTCATCGCCACGCGTCAATTCACGGAACACAGCGTCCAGACTCTGCGCGTCGCGGCGTAATTCGAGCAGTGTCCAGCCTTTTTGCACCATCAGCCGATATAACTCTGCGCGCAAATCGCTATCTTGCACGCCCGACAGCTCGAAGCGATGCGCCTTTTCGTCCGTCGGCAGTTCTTTCGAACCGCGTACACCCTTGAGAGAATCCAGGGCTTGCTGCAATTCACGAGCGTTCGGGGGCTTATGCGACCCCTCCGCGGTTTGTTCGTCAACGGAGATGATGTACCGGACACGACCCGTCGTTGAGCGAATTTCATCGAGGGCGCCGTCGGCTACGACGCGACCCTTGCTGACGATAATGGCGCGAGCGCAGGCATCTTCGACCTCCGCCAAGTTATGCGTCGAGAGCAGAATCGTGCGATTCTCTCCGATATCCTTGATGTAACGAAGAACCTCGGCCTTTTCATTCGGGTCGAGGTCGCTCGTTGGCTCGTCGAGAATAAGGATGGGCGGATCGTGGATCAGCGCTTGCCCGAGGCCCACGCGCTGACGGTAGCCGTGGGACAGGTGCGAGATTTGTTTGGTCAAGGTCTGGGCTAACCCACACACCTCGATGACCTTGCTCAGCCGGGACTTGAATTGGCTTTCGCTCATCCCGCGCACTTGAGCCGCGAATAGCAAGTACTCCCGCACGCTCATGTCGCCGTAAAGCGGGGCGCGCTGGGGCAGGTACCCAAGACTGCGTCGCACGGCCAAGGGATCTTCGAACACGTCGAACCCGTGAACCGTAGCTGACCCTGCCGAGGGAGACAGAAAGCAGGTTAGGACGCGCATCGTCGTGGATTTTCCGGCGCCGTTTGGACCGAGAAACCCCACGACTTCGCCGCGCGTCACGTCGAAGGTTACGTTATCTAGTGCACGAACGGACCCGAATTGCTTCGTTAGCCCACTCGCGCTTATCATGACGTCACTAGTCATCCGAACTCCAGCACAGAAGATAGAGGAGAGGGACCAATTATTCCCTCGAGTCCAAGGGACCCGAGGTTGCCCTTGGGCGCGGCATCCTAGCCACGGTCAGATCCCTGTCAACCCGCGAATCCAACCCGTAGCGAAGTTCCACTAGGCGCGGGAAAAAACCATTGAGAGAGCCCAATATTCCCAAGCGGTGGCGAATTTCGGGGCGCACCGGCTAAATCGTTTGGCCCGGGTGCAAGGGTGTACCCGTGCCGTCAAGGCAGAAAATTCTGAGAAGACTCCTGCCGGCCGGTGGCGTCCACCTCGCTCATTGAAGCTGAAACGTCGGCGACCTGTGCCTCGGATTTTCATGAGCTACCTGCACCTCCGTCGCGACGTTTCAATTGCGTTGGCGTTTGGTGCCCCGGCCCCAAACGCGGCTTTCTGAAAGGTTGACTCAAGATTAGCGTGTTTTGCTGCATGAGATCGCCAATGGGACCCCACCATCGTTACAACGATGCGGCCCTAGGACCCGAATGCGAGCTCGCCCTGGTCAGTCAGGGTCACGTTAATGGTCTGGCCCGCGCTGTAGCGACCGCTCAGGAGCGCCTCGGCCAGGGGATCTTGAATCAGCCGCGCCATGACTCGCTTGAGCGGTCGAGCTCCGAGGCCCGGATCGTAACCGATCTCGACGAGTTTCTCGACGACGGCGGGGGCCACTTCGATCGACAACTGTTGGTCTTTTACCAGGCGCTGCAGAAAGTGCAGTTGAATTTCGAGCAATTTGATGCAGACCCTCGCGCGTCAGCGGTCGGAACACGACGACATCGTCAATTCGATTCAGTAGCTCGGGGCGGAAGAATTTTCTTAGTTCGTCGAGTAGATCATCTTTCAATGCGAGAATCGAAGCCTCGGATTCGAGACCCGCGTCGGCTGCGGTCAAGATACGTTCCGAGCCGATGTTGCTCGTTAGAATGACCACCGTATTCGAGAAATCAGCGAGCCTGCCGCGGCCATCCGTCAGTTGACCGTCGTCGAGTACCTGCAATAACAGGTTGAACACGTCGGCATGCGCCTTCTCGACCTCGTCGAAGAGCAGCACTGAGTAGGGCCGCCGGCGCACGGCTTCCGTGAGAAAGCCCCCTTGCTCGCTGTCGGCGTAGCCGGGCGGCGCGCCCACGAGTCGCTGCGCCATGTGTCGTTCCATGAATTCACTCATGTCGAGCCGGGTCAGGGCTTGCTCGTCGTCAAAGAGGAATTCAGCGAGGGATTTCCCGAGTTCGGTCTTGCCGACTCCGCTCGGCCCAAGGAAAAGAAAGCTGCCAATCGGGCGCTTGGCGTCGCGCAGGCCCACGCGGCCGCGCCGCACGGCTCTAGCCACTGCGTGCACCGCCTCTATTTGACCGACTACGCGCTGACCGAGCCGCACTTCCATCGACATCAGCTTCTTTGCTTCGGCTTCGAGCATTTTAGCGACGGGAATCCCCGTCCACTGCGCCAGGCACCGAGCCACGTCTTGCTCGCGCAGTGACGGACGCGCCGCTTCGGTGGGCCCTGCCTTTGCCTCAGCCTGGGCAAGTTGCTCTTTCAACGGCGGAATGACCGAATGCTCGAGTTCTCCGACGCGCGCCCAATTCTTATCCGCTTGAGCCTGGGCAAGCTCCGCTAAAGCCTTTTCGAGCTGCTCGCGAAGCTCACGCACGGCCACCACCGTGCCGCGACGAGCATCGCGATCGGTGCGAAGTTTCTGGACGCGCGGCTCGAGTTCGCCAGATTCGGTCTGCAGCCGCTGCAGCATCGCCTGGCTGTCTGCATCTTGACCTGAGGTGAGTGATTGAATCTGCGCACGAAGCGCGATAAGGCGCTGAATCGCGTCTTCGTCTTCGGGCCTCAGGCCATCGGTTTCGACGCGACGCGTGGCCGCGGATTCGTCGAGTAAATCGATGGCAGACTCTGGCAAGAAGCGATCCTGTAAGTAACGCTTGGCGAGCCGCACACAAGTGCCAATCGCGCTCTCTTCGATCGTGATCTGATGATGCTCCTCGTAGCGGGCAGCCACAGCGCGAACTATCTCGATTGTGCGCTCGACCGAGGGCTCTTCGAGTTCGATCATCGTAAACGAACGCAAGAGTGTCGGGTCGCGCTCCTGCAATTTGCGGCGACCCTCGGGGGTGACCGAGCCAAGCAGGCGCACTTCGTCCTGATCGAGATTGGCCCTGAGCACTTCGCCCACGCCACCGCTATTTTGCCCCGGCGCGAAGAGTTGATCGAGGCTCTGCACGAATAGAACCGTGACACCTTTCTGAGCGCGCATCTGAGTCAACAATTGACGGGTTCGTTCCTCGACGTCACTGCGCAACCGGGCGCCCGCCACAAGAGCGGCCAAGTCGAGTTCGAGCAATCGAGCGCTGGCCAATGACGTCGGAACGTCGCCGTCCGCAATGCAACGCGCCAAAGCGCCCACCAATGCGCGCTTGCCAACGCCGGGCTCCGCAACCAAAAGTGGGTGACTCTTGGTGCGGCGTTCGAGGACCGTCAACAAGCGCCTGAGCTCGGTATCCCGACCAATCGTAGGATCGAGCACGCCTTTGCGCGCTTGCTCGACCCAATCGCGCGTGAAGCTCGAGCCATTCACCGGTTGAACCAACGCTGGCGCTCGACGCAGGATTGCGTAATGCGGCCGGAGCGACCCGGGCATGACCCCATGAGCGACAAGGAGCTCTCCTGCGGGACCGCGGATCTCTTGACTGAGCGCATCGAGGAGTGCCTCGAGCCCGACCTGCGCGCTGCGCTGCCGATCGGCATTGCGCTCGGCGCGCTCGAGCAGATCCAGCATCGATTCTGCGAGGCAGGCGGGCTCGTTGCCCGCGGGCAAAGTCTGCAATGCGCGATTGGCAGCCGCGCTCAACTCGATGACGTCAACACCGGCTGCGCGCAGCACATCGACGACCGAAGGCGTGCGTTCGAGCAGACGAACGAGTAGGTGCAAAGGTAGAACTTCGCTGTGTTTGCGTTCGTCCGCAAGGGCCTGTGCCCCGGAGACTTGGGCTTTCGCATCCGCCGCGTAGCGGCTGAGCGACAAAGTAGAGGGACTTTCACGACCGGCCATGTTGGCCCTGGACGGTACCGCATTTGGCCCGGCTAAGCGAGACTTGTACGCGCGTGAACTCGGCTATTGGTTCTTGGTTGCTGGTTGCCGGTGGCAATTTCGGCTATCAGCTGTCAGCTGTCAGCTGTCAGCACTCAGCCTTCAGCATGCAGCTCTCGGATATCGTCAGTCCCTCAAGCACCCGCCCACGACCGGCACCCAGCATCCTGCAACTCGATATGGTAACCCTAGTCGACCTTCCTCCTCAGTTAGTCACGACTGTCGCAATCGTGCTCGGGTTGGTGCTTGGCAGCTTTCTCAACGTTGTCATCTATCGCGTGCCGCGGGGCTCAAGCCTGCTTTGGCCCGGCTCCAGTTGCCCCGCTTGCGGAAAAGCAATCGCTGCCTACGACAACATCCCTGTTCTATCGTGGTTGCTATTGCTGGGGCGTGCCCGCTGCTGCAAAGCCCGCATCTCGCCGCGCTACCCATTGGTGGAAGCCATCTCGGGGCTTTACGCCTGGGCACTGGTCATCATGGTCGTAGGCGACTTACCGGGCGATACGCCCTGGTGGCGTTTGATTGTTATTTTTGTCTTGCACCTGTGTTTGGGCCTGAGCCTCATCGCAGCGGCATTTATCGACCTTGAACACATGATCTTGCCGGACGCAATTACGCTCGGTGGCACGGTAGTTGGCATTGCGACGGCGATGCTACGCCCGGGCATGGATATCAAGGGTGCGCTATTGGGCGCCGCCCTCGGGTTCGTCGGCATCTGGTTACCATTCGACGTTCTGTATCGAAGAATTCGGGGGAAAGTTGGCATGGGTTTAGGGGACGCTAAGCTAGTAATGCTGGCTGGCGCTTGGTTTGGTTGGCAAGGCGCCCTGTTCGCGCTACTCGCCGGCTCCGTCCAAGGTACAATTGCGATGATTGCGGTATTAGTTGCCCGCGGGCGAATCGACGAACCGGAAGCTGTCGTTCAAGAGCGTCAGGCGCGCCTGGAAGAACTCGAGCGCGCCGCCACTGCAGAAGAGCGGCAAAAACTGGCACAGGAAATTGCAGCCGATCCAGTATTGGCCCAGCCGCCCTCCGAAAAACTCGGCTTAGCCAAGTTCGCCTTCGGACCCTTTCTGGCACTATCAATCATCGAATTTCAACTGTTGTCGGCAACAGAATTATATCGAATTGGGTTGGGGGATTTAGGTGGCGTCATCTCATGAATGAGTCCAGTCAAGCCAGCGTTGCCAGCGATGTCTGGACGATCCGACGGCTGCTCGGCTGGGCGACGGAAGACTTTCAGCGCAGGGGCCTCGAATCGCCTCGGTTGGAAGCGGAGCTCTTGCTTGGGCATGCGCTCGGAATGAGTCGTATCGATTTGATAGTGCAATCCGGGCTAATCCTCGCCTCGGGTGAGCTAGATCGAATCCGTGAGCTACTGCGCAGGCGACGCTCAGCGGAACCGACAGCGTATCTATTGGGAAAGCGCGAGTTTTACGGGATTCCGATCCGTGTCGATCGACGGGTACTCATTCCTAGGCCTGACACGGAAACGCTCGTGCAAGTGGCGATCGAACGAAGCCGCCCGCGTTCAGCTCACGGACGCGCTCTCGATCTTTGCACGGGCTCGGGGTGCGTCGCGATTGCCTTTGCCAAACATAGAATGGGCTGGTCGATGCTCGGTGTTGACATCTCGGAAGAGGCCTTGCAGGTCGCCGAAGACAACGCCCTGCGCGTGGGAAATATCTGGGGGCTCGCATGGTTGCGCAGCAACCTATTCGAAGAATTGCCAGCGCAGCGGTTTGAACTGATCACAGCCAATCCGCCGTACATTCCGACCGCGGAACTTGCCACACTCGACGCCGGCATCCGAGATTTCGAACCCCAGTTGGCACTCGACGGCGGCGCCGATGGACTAGATATTACGCGTCGTATCGTTCAAGAGGCCCCCGATTGGTTGGAGCCGGATGGGACACTTGCCATTGAGATCGCATTCAACCAAGCCGCAGCCGTGACGGAGATTCTGAACTCGCGCGGATTCGTTGACGTGACCTGCAATAAGGACTACGGCGGGCGTGACAGAGTCGTTAGTGGACGGTGGCCGAAGGAATGATCGTCGCAATCGCGCTAACAAGCGTATCAAATTGCTGACGACAATCCAGCCAGATGCAGCCGCTGGGGCCGGGGCCCCGGCGGCAAACACGATAAAGAAAATCCCGGTCTTGCTTCAACACCTCTGAGCGCCACTGAAGCGTGGACGTTCCTAGTGCAGCCACAGGCAATCCTAAAGACTGCCAATAGTCGAAAGTAAGATTGAACTGGCGTCAGTCTGGAAAAGATTAATGAATCTACGGCCCCGTATAAAACGCGGCGCGCAGTCCCAAGTACAGGACGTTCGCATTCAAACTTGGACTGAATATTTGACGGTATCCAAGCGCGGGTCCAAACGCGAATCCACCGAGGCGAAGGGATTCATGGAAGACCTCGACCCCAGCCACACCAACGGAGCCCCCGTCCGCCTGCTGGACACCATTGAGCGTCATCTTCATTCCCCCAATTCCGAAGTCCATGGCAACGCCCAGGTCACGCCAAGCGCAGCCTAAAGACCAGGCGGGATAGAATTCAGTTCGCAGGGTGAATACGCCGCCGGAAGCCGTCAAATTCTCACGCTTTACGCTAATTCCTTCGGCACCGATGGCGAAGGTGAACCAGTCGCGCAGCGCGCCGCCAATCCAAAAACCATTATCGAATCCATGCCCCAAATTGGTATTCGATAGGTAGGCGGGGTCATCGATCTTGCTGGCTTCGTTAGGATACCCCCGCGCCCAGCCCAACGTAGGCGCCACGCGCAAACCGAGGACTACGTCAGAGCGACGGGTAGCTTTCGGACCGTTGAACCCGCCGTCCCAGTCGTCTTTTGTTTGAGCGTACAAGGGCGACGTAGTCGCGAGCAGCGCCAGCGCCAGAAGCGATTTGCGAAGGTGCACGAGGACTTTTGTCGTCGACTCTGGGCTCCGGGTCAAGCTAGACGCGACTATTGTCCCCGAAAAGTGGTCCGGCGTCCGAGGAACGTGGCATTCAGTGCCGATGTTTCCCCAGCAAAGCTTGCGACCCGCTTTGCTCGGGATTGGGCTCATGCTCGCCGCGAGCGGCTGCGATGACCTTTGGCATAGGGTTACAGGGCGCGGACTTTCGAGGGGCGGGGACCAAGATGACGAAGTCGGTGCGCAGGCACCGCCCCAAAATGGCCCAAAACTGGGGGCGTTAGCAGATCTAGCTCCGATATTCGAAAAGCCACAGCGCGAGTCGCGCCGAATCGGCTGGCTGCATGCCGGCGCGCAGGTCCCAAGGTCCACTCAACCGGTCTCGAAGCAAAACTGCCCCGAAGGTTGGTACTCGATTTATCCGAGGGGATTCGTGTGTATCGGCCTTGGCGCCACCATCGATCTGAATCACCCGACGCTCTTGGCAATGAGCTTGTCACCAAAACTCAACGAAGCGCTGCCGTACCCTTACGCCCAGGCGCGTGTCCCAACGGAAATCTTTGCGCCGAACAATGAGCCGGACGATGGGGTGCACCCGATTGCAAAGCTGCGCCAAGCAGCAACGTTTGCCATCGTCGGTTCTTGGCAAGCCCTCGACGACACAGACCAGCGCCAGAAGTTGGCGCTCATGACGCAAGGCACGTTCGTTCGAGTGGACGACGTCAAAGTCGCCAAACCGCCGCCGAGGCGCAGCGTGCAAATCGACGGCGGCCGCTACAACGTACCGCTCGGATTCGTGATCGGTGAGCACGCACGTCTCTGGAAACTGAGCGGCGAAGAAGCTACGCCTGGTAACGCCCTTTCGTCCGACGCAATCCTATCGCTCGGGCACAAAACGCGTGCGCTCGGCGACGCGCACTACTGCGCGCTCGAAGACGGCAACTGGGTTCAACAAACGGACATCGTCGCCATCCGCCGCCGCAACGATTGGCCCAACTTTGCCAGCGGCAACCACCATTGGCTCGACATCGATCTGCAGCAAGGCACCATCGTCCTCTACGAAGGCGAACGCCCGACGTTCGCCGCGCTGACTCTTGCCGTGCCAAAAAACAAGACCGACTACGTCGCTGGCCCGACTGTTGTTTTGGCCAAATACATCACGGACAAGACACTCGATCCCAAGACACTCGACTCCAGCCACGAAGTGTACGACGTGCCCTGGGTCGTCGAACTCGCCAATGGCCTTCGCCTGCACGGCGCGTTCCGTCAAGATCGCCACTCGACCACAACGTCACCCCGCGTCGAACTAGCCCCCGAAGACGCCCAGCGCGTCTGGGCCTGGGTCGACCCACAACTACCCGCGGGATGGCACGCAGTAACGGCGTCGAGTGACGCGAGTCGGCGAACGGATGTGTTGGTGAGGTAATACCGCTGACGGTGCATCACCCGAGCAGACAGAATCCGTGACCAAAGGGATCAGTACAGAAGGCGGCAGACCCGTGGTCTGGATGCTCGAAGACCTGCTCGCGCTTGGCGCCAAGCGCCTCGACCCTCTGAAGGGCGGCGTGTAAGTCGTCCACATGGAAATCGAGATGCACCGGTGTCCAATGGCGCTCGAACTTACGTCGATCATCGGTATTCGGCGAGGGCTTAGAGCCGGCTGGTTTTTCTAGAAGGCACAGCTCGACATTGAGACCGTGTAGGACTGCCACGCCAGGTACAGGCTCCGACTTCTTGGAGAGTCCAAACGCGGCACAATAAAAGGCGACACCTTCCGCAAGACTCGGTACGTTGACGCTGATTGAAATGGAGATGCTCATGGGTACCTCTTTCTGCCAGCAACAGCTAACCACATAACTTGCGGCCCGACAGTAACACCGTAACGCGTCGGGAGGTCGCTTTTGCCACAGTCACGAACGCAACGGCAAATCAGCAGGCAGGGCAGCTATGCACGATGAAAGCCCTGGCGGGTTCACTTGATCGCCTGCAGCGGATGTCGTAGACATATACTCTGACTAGATGGGTCGCCTGGGAGTTCTGTTCATTGCATGCACATTTTGTGCGTGTGCTTCTCACAACGTTCGTCTGACCTGTCCTGAGCATGGCGGACCGAGCTGGGTACGAGCGGACACGGCCAATTTTCACGTTCTGACGGATCTAGATAGCAAAGAGGCCGAGTCGATCGCTCGAGGGCTGGAGCAGAGCCTGGACACGCTCGCACAAGCGGCATTTTGGCATTCGCGTTCGGCTCCAGCTCCCACGACTGTTGTTGTTCTTCGTGACGAAGCTGAGTTCCACGCTTTCTTACCAGACTCGGCTGAAGGCGCCTTCTATCGACAGCTGCCAAGTGATCTGGCGTCTGAACGCGTAATGGTGTTGTGCGGGGAGCTGAGCTACGGGATGCGCATCAATTGGATGCACGAGCTCACGCATGACCTCTTGCCCGCAATTTTGGTCCGGCGCCGCCGTGGCTGAACGAAGGCTGGGCTCAGTACTACTCGACCTTGCGGCTGGAAGACGGCCAAATTCACGTCGGAGCCGCTTTGCCGCACCTCACGTTCACGAGCGATACGGCTCCCCGTTTAATTAGGACAAGAGACGGTATATACCGTGCCGTGCCGATTGACGACGTGGTGCCGCCCAGCAAGCTGATGCAGTTGGGAGACGAGGCATTCTACCACTCGTCGCGTCTCCAGACTCCGTCGAAAGCGGACCGGCTGCGGGCAGCGGGACTATACCTCGGCGCATGGGCGCTTGTACACATGCTGCATGATGGCACGAACCCCTATGCCAAGCGGTTCGAGTCGTTCGGACGAAACGCTCAAGGCACACGCGTGAGCGAGGCCTTGGCGCGCACCTTTGCCGGTTTGGATCTCGCTCGGTTCGATCAAGACTTCCGCCTGTACCTTGCTCAGCACGAATGGGCCGTGTGGGACCTGCCCTATCGACCCGACATGAGCGCGCTTCATGTAACTGGGCGCACGATGACTGACACTGAGGTGCACGTGTTGTGGGCGCGGGTGTTTTCCGCACGCGGCGTAACGAAAAGCCAATGACGCGCCGAGCTCGACGAAGCGCAGCGAGCCGGTCCGGAATCGGCAGAGCCGTACTACTATCGCGGCGTGTTCTGGCTCAAATCAAAAGACTTTCAGTCAGCGCGGCGTGATCTGGAAACAGCCGTTCGACTCGCTCCCTCGGACGCGCGAGTTTTGCTGGCTCTAGCGCTCTCGCACGCGGCCTCATCCAACGACCAAACCGCGACGCGGACAGCTTTCGAACAACTTGCAGCCGTCGCCCGCTCCCCGACACAGCTGCGCGCACTGGCTGCTTACTCGCTGTCGAACGCCGAGCTCGATCGCAGCCTCGAGTTTGCAAAACGTGCCATGGATGCTGACACAATCGACCCATTATCACTCGATGTTTACGCCGGCACGTTAGCCGCGCTCGGTCGTTTTGACGAAGCACTGAGGGCCCAGCAAGACGCGCTCGCCTTACTTCCTGAAGACGCCAGCATGCCTGACTTCTCCCAACACCTCGCAAACCTACGAACGCAGATTCAGGACAGTTCAAAGAAGCCCTAATATTGGGGCAAAAGAGGCCGAGGCGCTTTCAGCCCGCCAAATAGACGAAAGGCACCCACGGGCACTGCGTCTACCTGCGCACCAACCCCGCAACCCGCCCACCAAGCACGTTCAGCTCGTCAAGCGTGGGCTGCGCCGTTTGGCTGCAGAAGTACCCCCAAGCCACGGCAACCCGAACGGCCGTCTTCGCTTCATTCAGCGACCCGAGCGCACTCTCAAACCGAAGCCGAGCATTCCCGGCTCCCGCACCAAAGCCCTCCGAGAGGTTTAGCGCGATCGAACTAATGGCGCGCCGCAATTGAGAGGAAAGATCACGGTCTTTCCGCTGCACGGCTTCGACCAGCGGCCGCGCCAAAGCAACGACCTGAAGTGAATGTTCTACAACTGAGGAGCTTCTTGAATTCTGCATACCCACCCCATGGCGCGGCTTGCGTGACAACGGATGGCCGTGATCCCACTCCAATTGCCGTCCGTTGGCGCGGAAGGTGCGCCGCCGGGTATGCAGAGTTCAAGAAGCGGCGGTTGACGGACACGCCAAGGCACGGTGAGTGATCGTCGGAGTGACGATTACTGATTGCTGGTTGCCTGTGGCCGGTTGCTGGTGGCTGATTGCCGGTGGCTCATGGCCAATCGTTGGTTGCCTGTGGCCCGTTGTTCGTGGCTGATTGCTGGTTGCCCATCGCCCACCGGCAAAAGGCAAAGAGCAACCGGCAAAGGGCAACCGGCCATCAGCAACTAGCAACGGGCCATGAGCAGCGGGCCACAAGCCACCGGCAAGCAGCAAATCACTCCCCGTCTTTCCGCGCCGTCACACCCCAAAAATAGCCGAAAGGCGCCGCCCCTTCACGGAGCCAGCGCCTTTCGTCAGGCTATCTCGATTAGCGACTTACTTCGCGTTATCGAGCGTCGCCTTAGCGGCCGCCACGCGGGCGATCGGCACGCGGAACGGCGAGCAGGACACGTACTTCAGACCCGCGCGCTCGAAGAACTCGATTGAAGCCGGGTCGCCGCCGTGTTCACCGCAGACGCCGAGACTAATGTCGGGATTCGTCTGTTTGCCCTTGTCGCAGCCCATCTTCACGAGCTGGCCAACGCCCTCTTGATCGATGGACACGAAGGGTTCGTACTTCATGATCTTCTTGTCGACGTATTCCGGCAGGAACTTGCCGGCGTCGTCGCGCGACATCCCGAGGCAGGTCTGGGTCAGGTCGTTGGTGCCAAAGCTGAAGAACTCAGCCGTCTGCGCAAGCTCATTGGCAAGCAGCGCCGCTCGGGGCAGCTCGATCATCGTGCCGTACTTGTACTCGACCGTGACGCCTTCGGTCTTGAATACCTCTTCGGCGACCTTGAGGCAGTCAACCTTCAGAATGTCGAGTTCCAGCTTGCTCAGAGCGAGAGGAATCATGATCTCGGGGATGACGTTGACCCCTTCCTTCTTGACCTTGCACGCCGCCGTGAGGATCGCGCGGAATTGCATCCGGCTGATCTCTGGGAACGTGATGCCGAGGCGGCAACCACGGTGACCGAGCATCGGGTTGAACTCGTGAAGGTCGGAAACCTTCTTGTTCAAGTCCGCAACACTCACTCCCATCGTCTTGGCGAGATCGGCAATTTGCTCCGGCTTAGTCGGGAGGAACTCGTGAAGTGGGGGATCGAGCAGGCGAATCGTCACCGGGTAGCCGTTCATCTCCTTGAACAGGCCGATAAAGTCGCCGGTTTGGTACGGAATCAACTTCGCAAGCGCCTTCTCACGTGCCTCGACCGTCGATGACAGAATCATCTCGCGAACCGCCGCAATGCGTTCACCTTCGAAGAACATGTGTTCCGTGCGGCACAGACCAATACCGACAGCACCGCGCTCGCGCGCCTGCCGGGCCTGAGTCGGTGTGTCCGCGTTGGTGCGGACCTTCATGCGCGCGTGCTTGTCGCACCAGCCGAGCAGAGTGCCGAGCTCGCCACCGAGTTCCGGATCGATCTTGGCGACGTTGCCCGTGTACACGGTGCCCGCCGAGCCATTGATGGTGATGACATCCCCGGCCTTGACGGTGATCGTGTCACCCGTCTTGGTCTTCGTGGTGAGGAGCTGGGCCTTGTAATCGATCGAGATCTCCGAGCATCCAACGACACAAGAACGACCCATTCCGCGCGCCACGACAGCAGCATGACTGGTAGCACCACCGCGTGCCGTAAGAATACCAACTGCGGCATTCATGCCTTCGAGATCTTCCGGCGAGGTCTCGATGCGAACCAGGATCACCTTCTTGCCAGCGGCAGTTTGCTTGATGGCATCTTCGGCACTAAAGACCACTTCGCCCGTGACCGCGCCAGGCGATGCCGGCAGGCCCTTGGCGATCGGCTTGGCCTTTTCTTTCGGGTCAACGGTGGGGAACAGTAGCTCTTCGACGCGACCGGGTTCCTGGCGCTGAATCGCCGTCTTCTCGTCGATCAGGCCCTGCTTGACCATATCGACGGCGATCTGCACCATGGCGCGCCCGGCGCGCTTGCCGTTGCGGGTCTGCAGCATGTAAAGGCGGTTATCTTCGATGGTGAACTCGAGATCCTGCATATCCTTGAAGTGATTCTCGAGCTTCTCCTGAATCGCGAAGAGCTCCGAGTAACACTTTGGCATCACCTCTTCGAGGCTCTTGCCGGCGCTGGTGTCGCTCTTGGAGATGGGCTGGGGCGTGCGAATGCCGGCAACGACGTCTTCGCCTTGCGCATTCGGTAGCCACTCACCGAAGAACTTGTGCTCGCCGGTGCTCGGGTTACGCGTGAAACATACGCCGGTGCCGCTGGTGTCGCCGGTATTGCCGAACACCATCATCTGGACGTTGACCGCTGTGCCCCATTCCTCGGGGATTTGGTTCATCTTGCGGTAGAACTTGGCGCGGTTGTTGTTCCAGCTGCGGAACACGGCGTCAATCGAACCCATCAACTGATCGTAGGGATCAGAGGGGAAGTCTTTGCCCGTCTTCTCCTTGATCAAGGCCTTGTAGCTCTGGACGAGCTTCTTGAGGTCGTCGGTCTCGAGTGCTGTGTCGGGCACGGCGCGTGCGAGCTCTTCGGCATCCTTCGGGATCGCGATGTTCTTGCGCTTGGCAACGTCCTTGCGAACGTCATTCATCAAGTGCTCAAAGTCATGATGCTCGAGCTCGAGCACCACGTTGCCGTACATCGTGAGAAAGCGTCGGAAGGCGTCGTAGGCGAAGCGAGGATTGTTCGCCTTCTTCGCGAGGCCTTCTACGGTAATGTCATTGAGACCAAGGTTGAGGATCGTGTCCATCATGCCCGGCATCGACGCTCGAGCACCGGAACGTACGCTGACCAAGAGCGGGTTGACTGGATCGGCGAACTTCTTGCCGGCCTCGCCCTCCATCCACTTGATTGACTTCTCGACTTCAGCACGGAGCGATTTGGGAAGTGCGGGAGGAGATACTTTGTAATACTCGGTGCAAACTTCGGTCGTAATCGTGAAGCCCGCGGGAACACTAATTCCGAGGCTTGCCATCTCAGCGAGATTGGCACCCTTGCCGCCGAGGAGCGCCTTCTGCTCCGATCGTCCGTCGGCTGTCTTACCCGAAAACAAATAAATCATCTTTGTCATGCGGTCCTCATAGCTTTCAACTTTGCGCTAGCTTAGAAATTGGGACGACGGGCTTACCCGCTCGTCGTCATGAACGCAACCGGCAAACAAGATCGATGCCGATAGGTTTGAACGTGACTGCCTCGATTGCTTCAATCGGAGCGACAGCCAAACCGGGGAGCTTCATACACCGTTATGTGCCAGCGAGCAGTCCGAAATTTGCAATCAAAGAACAACCGCGGTGAATGTCACGCATCAGGTTCAGACGATTGTTTCGGACTTCGAGTTCATCCACCATTACGAATACATCGGTGAAGAACCGATCCAAACGGGGCGCAAATTCTGCGATCGCTTCGAGCGAGCCGGGGTAGTCTCTGCGCGATTCGGCCGCAGCCAATTGCGCCTGCAACTTTAGCCAAGCATCATATAGTGAAAGCTCGGACGGGTGGACATCCGCACAAACTTCGGAGGGCGCTCGCAGACTTGCCTCACCGGCCTCCTTGGCAATATTAGCTGCACGCTTGAACACCTCGCCGACCTTCGCTCGCACTTCTGGTTTCATTACCGCGAGTGCCTCAGCCCGTCGTCGAGCGTCCAACGGGCGCCCGGCCGCAACATCCAGGCACGCCTCGATGACGTCATTGGGTTGAGTGAGCAGGCCACGAAGCCGATCCTTGAAGAACGCCACGAGCCGCTCGACGGTCTTGGTTTTTTCGTCCTCGGGCGGCTTCAATTGGGACTTTTCTGTTTTTTTGCCGTCACTCTCAGCCACGTGCCGTAATGCCACATGATGCAGGTCGTAGGCGGCGCTCATAGCAGCGCTGATCTCGAGGTCCCAATTCTTGTCGAACAGCGTGCGCAAGATCCCGAGAGTAGCGCGCCGCAGGCCTAGCGGGTCAGCGCTACCCGTCGGGACGTCGCCGATTGCAAAGCAGCCCACGAGCGTGTCAAAGCGATCGGCAAGCGCGAGCAGCGCACCTGCGTCACTCGGCGCGGTCGCATCGTCCGCGCTGCGGGGCTGATAGTGTTCGCTAATCGCCGCAGCAGCTCCGGCGTCGAACCCTTGTGCAGCAGCATAGACTGCACCCATCTCGCCTTGCAACTCGGGGATCTCGCCGACCATGAGCGTAACGAGATCGCACTTGGCAAGACCGGCCGCGTCACGCGCGGTGCCAATCGCGCTCTCGGGCAAGGCCAAGTGCTCACCTAGCTTCGGCACGAGCATCTCGAGCCTTCTCACCTTATCGCCAACGCTGCTTTGGCCCTTTGAAAAGCGCTTGTGAAAGATAATATCGTCGAGTTGATCGCGGCGCGTGGGAAGCGGCTTGTCAAGGTCCGTCGTGTAGAAGAACTTGGCGTCCGCCAGGCGCGCACGCATCACGCGATCGTTACCGCGTCGAACGTTGTCCGGATTCTCCGCGGTGCCAACTACCGCCAAATAGTTCGGCATCAAACGACCGTCGGCGGATCGAATCCCAAAGTAACGTTGGTGGCCGCGCGCTACATTGAGAATGACTCGCTCGGGGAGCATCAAGAAGCCCGCCTCGAAAGAGCCTGCAATTACCTGCGGATCTTCGACGAGATTGCAGTTCTCTTCGACAAGGAAGTCATCGTCTATCAGCACGCCACCCAGTTTTTGCGCGCATTCGCGCAGCCGGGTCTGCATCAGCTGCTTACGCTCGGTGATGTCAACGATCACGTGCCGACGGCGCAACTCGGCAACGTACTCTACCGGAGCCGCGAGCGGACGCGGAGCCCTGTCGAGGAATCGGTGGCCTTCTGTGGTGCGTGCCGAGGTGAGCCCGGCAAATTGGATTGTAAGAACATCGGGACCAAACAAGGCCAACAACCACCGAGCGGGACGCCCAAATGCGGTCTCCCCCTCACCCCAGCGCATCGACTTACGAAACGGGATGGCAGCGCAAATGCGCTCGAGCATCGGGCTCAATATCTCGAGCGCTGGTTTGCCGGACTCACGCCGGTGACCCGCGACGTATTCACCCTTGGGCGTCGTCGTGCGAGTCAACTCCGACACGTCGCAACCCAGTTTTGCGGCAAAGCTCGCTCCTGCCTTGGTCGGCTTGCCCTCGGCATCGAATGCCACGCGGGCCGATGGCCCCATGACCACCTCGTCCAAGTCCGCTTGAACCTCGGAGACAGCGCTTGCGATAAATGCAAGGCGTCGCGGTGTACCCGAAGCCCAGGTATCTTCGAACTCTAGGCGAAGCTGCTTCAGCTCAGCTTTCACCAGATCCGGCAGGACGGCAACGGCATGCGTGACGAAGCTGGCCGGCAGCTCCTCCACGCCAATCTCGAGCAAGAGGTCTTGAGCCATGGGCGGCGATGCTGCCGCGAGCCAGGCCGCAGGGCAAGGGGACCGGGTCGAACCGACGGATATTGGCGCTAAAATGACGATGTCGGTTCGCGCTCGTGCTAACCCAGGCGTGTCATGAAGTCGGTTTGCCCAATCTGCAAGAAGGAACTCGAGACCGAACCGCGCAGCGCGGCATTTCCATTTTGCTCTGGCCGCTGCAAAAAGCTCGACCTCTACAAGTGGCTCAACGAAGAGTACCGTTTTTCGGAACCGCTCCTCGACGAATCCTCGGACGAATTGGACGCGGGCGGTGGATTCAATGACGGCGGGGCCTCGGCCTAATGGGAGACAGCGTGGACACGGTGTTGCGCGCAATGACGAACGACGGCGCGTTTCGCGTAATCGTCGTCGAATCCACGCAGACGGTGCGCGGCGCGACGCAGGCTCAACGAGCGGAGGGTTCCGAAATGACAGTCTTTGGTGACTTACTCACGGGAACCGTATTGTTCCGCGAGACAATGTCACCCCAATTGCGTGTGCAAGGCATCGCCAAGCCCGAGAGCGGCCTCGGGCAACTGGTGGCGGATTCGCACCCCTCGGGCGACGTACGCGGTCTGATTCAGCGCCGAACCGGTCAGGCTCAGGTCGAAATAGCCAGCGGCTCGACACTGCGAATGCTGCGTTCCTTGCAGGACGGAAGCATCAACCAAGGGATCGTCGCTATGGGCGAAAAGCCAACCATTTCCGAAGCCTTGATGATCTACATGCAACAGTCCGAACAAATCGTAACCATGGTCGCAGTAGGGGGAGTCCTCGGTGACGGAAAAATATCGCGTGCCGGGGGCTATCTTATTCAGCTACTACCGGGGGTCCCGCGCGGTCCCCTGATGGTAATGACGGAACGTTTGCAGGAATTCCAAAATATCGAACCCTTGCTTCGCCGCGATGATTTTAGCCCTCGCTGGCTCCTTTCCGAATTGCTTTTCAAAATGGACTATACTGAACTGCAACAAAGTGAGATTCGCTTCAATTGCTGGTGCGACGAACTACGGGTCGTTGCATCTCTTGCAACTTTGCCAAGATCGGACTTGGAGGAGCTGCTCGCCGCGAACGAGCCACTCGAAATCGAATGCGACTACTGTCATAAAGAGTACCACATAGCGCCCTCGCAATTGCGGGGCCTTCTAGACCCGAATTGACGCAGCCCAGGCTCACCTCGTCAAATCTTTCAGCCCCGGAACGCTCAAGTCACTGGCAATTTGCACTAGGGCTAGATCGAAAGCCCAATATGCTCTAAACTCAACGGGGATCGTTGGGGTCCCGGTCGCCGCGCCGCCTCCCGGAATTGCCATGTTCAGTGTCAAGATCGATATCGTACACAGCGTTCTGGAGCTTCATTTCAGGCGGCGCATTAACCGACCACCAATTGGCGGACTTTGCACAGGAATTGAAATCGGTGTTTGCCGGAATGCCTGAGCCGCCCCTGGGTGTGTTGTTCGAGCGCAAGACGGCAAGGCCCTCGAATCAGCACATCTCTCAGCTACTCGTAAAGGTCTGTGAGCTCATTCAACAATCCGGGGCGCGTCGTTTCGCAGACGTCGGCAGCGCCGAAATCGCGTCATTCAGCTACGACGACCGCTGCCGGCGCTTCGACTCCGAAGAAGAAGCCCGCCGCTGGCTCTTCCAGTTCAGCTCACCGCCGGCAAAACACTGACAGCAACGCTTGAGGGTGGAGGTATGCCTCGACCTTTGCCGAATCCGGCACGTTCTGGCGGGAAAACGCCGGGGTTGCATTTCTTGGTTTTCGCGGCACTTGGACATTCGAAAGTCTCGCATTCCAATTCAGCTCGCCCCCACCCGATCGAACAAGGCCTATCGAGTGCACGCCACACTGTCGCGTGCTTGTGCGAGAGACTATGTCTCGTTCTCAAAGCTCGTCTTGACCTTCCAACGTTTCGACAATGGTAGGCCCGCGTCTGGGACAGTCAAAAATACCAGCGTTAGCAAATGCGATTCAAGGCACGCGCAGCGTCACCAACCTCTCCGATTGAAACTTCCGCGCGTCTTCGCTTGGCACGTAGTCACTATGACAATCGGGGCGCGCGCCGGCTTCGATGCCGACGGCTTGCTTGGTTTTCGAGGCTAGCCTGTGGATCTCGTCGGGGCTAAGTACGCCGCGTTGCTCGAGGATTTCGCGCTGCTCGGGGCTCAGAGCGGGCGACTTTACGACGCGTTCGCGGATGAACCCCTCAGCTTTGCCGCTCGCGAACTCGACAATTTCCTTCGAGATACGCACCGCGCACCAATCGTGCCCGCACATCGCGCAAAAGTCCGTATCAACGTCGAGATCCTCGTCGTGCAGCGCGCGCGCGGTGTCCGAATCGAAGGCAAGATCGAAGTGGCGCTCCCAATTGAGCGCCGCGCGCGCCTTCGTCAATTCGTCGTCCCAATCGCGCGTGCCCGGGATGCCGAGCGCGACATCGGCGGCGTGCGCGGCAATCTTGTACGCGATGCAGCCCTGCTTGACGTCGTCCTTCTTCGGTAGCCCGAGGTGCTCCTTCGGTGTGACGTAACAGAGCATCGCCGCGCCGTGAAATGCCGCGGCCGTGGCCCCGATGCAACTCGTGATGTGATCGTAGCCGGGGAAAACGTCCGTGACGAGTGGGCCGAGGACATAAAAAGGCGCACCGTGGCACAAGGTCCGTTGCAGCTTCATGTTGTATTCGATTTGATCGAACGGCACGTGCCCTGGGCCTTCGACCATCACCTGGCAACCTTTTCGCCAAGCGTGTTCGGTCAATTCGGCAAGCGTCTGCAGCTCGGCGAGTTGCGCGAGATCCGTCGCGTCCGCAAGGCCACCGGGACGCAGGCCGTCGCCGAGCGAAAACGTGATGTCGAACTCGCGCATGATGTCGCAGATGCGATCAAAGGCCGAATACATCGGGTTCTCTTGACCATGCGTGAGCATCCACTTGGCAAGTAGAGATCCGCCGCGACTCACGATCCCAATCAACCGGTTCTTGACGAACGGCAGATGCGCACGCACCAGGCCCGCGTGAATCGTGAAGTAGTCAACGCCCTGTTCAGCTTGGCGCTGCAGGCCATCAAGAATCAGATCAATCGAGAGTTCTTCGATTTTGCGCCCGATGATCATCGAGTAAATCGGCACCGTACCGATTGGCACTTTCGAAGCCTTGACGATGGCAATCCGGCACGCATCGAGATCGCCGCCGGTCGAGAGATCCATCACCGTGTCAGCGCCCCAGCGCTCGGCCCAGCGAAGCTTTTCCACTTCCTCATCGGTGCTCGAGGAAATCGGTGAGGCGCCCATGTTGGCGTTGATCTTCAGTTCGCGTTGAGCGGCCAATTCCCATCGGATCGAGCGCGTACCGCAAGTGAACCCGGTTTGCGGGGATGACCAGGCGTCCCGATGCCACCTCGTCGCGAACCTGCTCGGGAGTCATGTGCGGCTCGCGCTCCGAGACGCGGCGCATCTCGGGTGTGACGATTCCGAGACGGGCATGTTCGAGTTGCGTGACAGGCTCGAAGCCTTCCGGCGCAACCGCGAATTGTCCGATTCGACGCCAGTCTGGCGGCAAGAAATCCCAGGCCGTTTTCGCACTCGGCGCGGGCATGCCCGGCGTGTCCGGCGACGAAAACGATCGCGGCCCGCCTAGATCAGCGGCACTCGCAAATGAGCCGGGGCTAGTGCCAGCTCGACGGCTCGAAGGATTGGCGGCTCCACGCAGTGGCAAAGTAACTTCTGACATCATCACTCCTTGCTCGGGCCCGCGGGAAGTGATGCTTCGGTCAGCTTCGCTTCCCTACGCCGGTGCGAACCGGATCAGGTTCCGCGGGTTCTTCTCAGCAAAAGCGGCTTTGAGTGACCGCGACTTGCGCCCCGAGCGACAGGCCAACCATAGCCGGCACAACTCGAATTGCCCAGTAACGGCGTGACCACGGTCCCACGCCCCCGGCTGGTCAACCCAGGAACTTCTCTCGGTTCATTCGACCATTAGGGGTTTTATCGATGACACCCGGGCGATTCGTAACCGCCTCAATAGCGACCGGCAGCAACGTAAGCGCGGGGTGCCGGCGAGCCCCATTTCATGTATGGTACGCGCCGCGTTGGCCGCCCGTTGGGCCGCTTTCGTTGTCTGGGGCAGCTCGTCACTTTACGAGTTCGCCCGATCCCCGCGAGGATTTTGCCCGTGCCTAAGTTTACTTGGAACATCGATCCGGCGCTGTTGCACATCGGCTCATACGAGCTTCGGTACTACAGCCTTATCTTCGTCGCAGTCTTTCTGGGCGGTCACGCCCTGCTGCGCTGGCAAATCATGCGCGGCGGTGGCGAAGACGAAGACGCCAGCGACTTCTTCGTTTACGGCGTGCTGGCCGTCCTCATCGGCTCACGCCTGGGTCATGTTATTTTTTACGACTACGAAAAGGCACTCGCCGACCCGATCTGGATCTTCAAGATCTGGACCGGCGGGCTTTCAAGTCACGGCGCCGTCATGGGCCTGCTCTTCGCGATGTGGCTTTTCACGAAGCGGCGCGGAATCTCCTACGTCGAAGGCATGGATCGATTTTCTTTTGCCGCGGCACTCGGAGCCACTTTGGTCCGCATCGGCAATTTCTTCAATTCGGAGATTGTCGGCAAGGTCACCAACCAAACCTGGGGCGTGCGCTTCCCCCGCTACGACCAAAATCCGGATGCACCCTATCGGCACCCGAGCCAGCTCTACGAAGTCGCGCTCGGTTTATTCGTGCTCGGGGCGCTTTACCTGGTGGACAGAATCGCGGGCAAAGAGAAGCGCCCGCGCGGCCTGATGGTATCCACGTTTTTCATCCTGTACTTTGGCGGCCGCTTCTTCATCGAGTTCTTCAAGGAACTTCAGGTTGAATCGATTGAAAAGGCCGTCGGCCTCACTATGGGCCAAATCCTCAGCATCCCCTGCTTCCTGCTCGGCGTCGTCGGCCTATTCATCAGCCTGAAGAAGCGAGTGCCCGTGGGTTGGTATCCCGAAGACGAGGAAGATGAAGACGAAGATGAAGATGAAGATGAAGATGAAGACGAGCAAGGCGATCACGAACACGGCGACAAAGACGACGATGAAGACGCCGAAGATGAAGAACACGATCACGACAAGGATGAAAAGCCCACCAAAAGCCGCGCGCGCCGTCAGCCCGTGGCCTCAGACAAGTCCGGCGTCCAAAACCACGACGCCGACGTAGACGAAGAGTTCTCCCTTTCCGAAGAAGAACGCCGCAAGCGCACGCGAGAAGAGTTGAAGAAAGAAGATGAAGAATAGGGGAAATTGGGGGCCCCGGAGGCTTGCTCGAGCCGTGCTACAGTAGAGTTGTATGCGCGACACGTCTCCCAAAGCTCAGCTAAGGTACTTCGAGCTGCTTCGGGCTCAGTCGCCTATCGAGCGATTGGAAACAGCAGCACGCCTCTGCCAGGGGGTTCGTGAGCTCGCACAGGCAGGCATTCTTTCGCGACATCCCGATGCGTCCCCTGAAGTCGTCAATGCGTATCTGGCGGAGCGGCTTTACGGGCGACAAGTCGCCGAGCGACTGTTCCCGGACTTGATCGGCCATGACGATTGAGACCATCGAAACGGTAATCGATTTAGCGCTGAGGGTCGCGGCTGCGCTCGAGTCGAATGGTGGTGAGTACTTCGTCGGAGGTAGTCTAGCGAGCTCATTGCAGGGCGAACCTCGCGCCACGAACGACATTGATTTCGTTATCACGCTGCCGCTGGGAAAAATCACGGCTTTTCAGCAAACGCTCGGCCCAGATTTCGAAGTGGATGTGGAGATGCTGCGCGATGCCCTGTTGCACGCTCGCACGGCCAATGCATTCTATTTGCCTTCGGTGACGAAGATCGACTTCTTCGGTCGCGCACATGAGCCATTTGATGAAAGCGAGTTTTCGCGTCGCCAGCGGATTCAGGTGCGCCGCGACGGCACTGCATTGGTAATCAAGTCACCCGAGGATACGGTGCTCCGCAAATTGCTTTGGTACCGAGACGGGGGTTCAGTATCCGAAAAGCAATGGCGCGATATCCAATCCGTGTTGCGTGTCAGCGGCGACAAGATGGATCTCGACTATTTGAATAAATGGGCCCACCAATTGGGACTCCTACATTTGCTGGAGTTGGCGTATCAGGCCCAGCAATAAGAATATTGAGCGGCAACGTTCCCATACCGCCCATGTGAATAGATTGCGTGCAATTGTAACAATCGGAATGTGCAAATTGTGCGGTTAGCCGAGATTTCACCGGTGTCTGCGCAACGATGTGCTTAACTGCGCCGCAGGTGTAAGTGGACCTGTCACGCCCCAATGGTGCGGGGTAAACTTCCCACCGCAGTCGGAGGACTAGATGCGAACTACAAATTATTTAAAGTTAAGCGCACTTGTATTGGGTTCGGCAATTGCCGGATGCAGCGGCAACAATACCGCCAGCACTGGTCCGAGCGATGGAGGCACTAACAGTGCGGGGGGTACGACCAACGCAGGTGGCGCTTCTGGGGTTGGCGGAACTAAATCTACATCAGCGACCGGAGTAGGCGGTGCGGGCGTTGGCGGCAACGCAACCGGCGGTGCAGCCGTCGGCGGCAACGCAACCGGCGGCCTGGGCGTCGGCGGTAACGCAACCGGTGGTGCAGGCGTCGGCGGAAACGCAACCGGCGGCACCAAAACCAACACCGGTGGCGCAAACGTTGGCGGCAACGCAACAGGAGGCGCAGCCACGGGCGGCGCAAACGTTGGCGGCAACGCAACAGGAGGCGCAGCCACGGGCGGCGCAAACGTTGGCGGCAATGCAACCGGCGGCACCAAAACCAACACCGGCGGTGCAAACGTCGGCGGAAACGCAACAGGAGGCACTCCGCCCGCAACCGGCGGGACGCCGGCTGGTACTGGTGGTGGGACGGGATGTACTCCCGCGGCGAACGTGCTTTCAGACTTCGAGAACACGCCTAACACGACTTGGCAGGTGTACCCGGTGACTCCAGCGGCCGGCGGCGCACCCGCAGGCATTTGGTACGCGTACTTGGACAAGACTGATGGCTGCTCCGGTCAGGTTCCAACGGTACCGGCAAGTCCCGCTACGGTAATGGCCGGCGCAGCACCTGCCACTGCCCTGCCGACAAGCGATTCACGCTACGGCACGTGCAACAAGAACGCGTTTCACTCGTCGATCTCGGGTTGCCAATATTATTCGGGCTTCGGCGCATCGCTTAGCCCAAGTGCAACCGTTGGCAGCACGGTTAAGAACCCAATCGACTTCAGCAACTATGACGGCATCAGCTTCTGGATCAAGTCCGGCAGTGGAACTCAAGGCCCTCTTTACCTTGAATTCGTAACCAAGGATTGCGTGCCCTCGGGCGACGGCGGAACGGCTGTAAGCAGCGTCGTTGATCAGTACAATTGCCATGGGCATTTGCTAAACGTTTCGGATATTCCGAGTACGTGGACGCAGAAGTTCATCCCGTTCTTCACAACGGGGTCTCGATGGTTCCCAACGTCCGCCGCTGGTGGGACGACTCAATGCACGTCCAGCCTCTTCTGTGAAGTGCCGATGTTCAACCCCAAGAATCTTCTGGCAATCCAGTTCTCGCTCGAAGATCCGTTCAATACAACGCCGACCCAATTTTCAAACTATGACGTTTGGATTGACGACGTTGCGATGTACAAGTTCTCCGATGCGCCTGCTAACTCCGGGCTAGCAACTTGGACCCAGAGTGGGAACCACGCCTTCCCAGCAAACTCCACGTTTACAGGCTGTACGAAGCCAACCGGGGCAGACGGCAAGCTCCTTCAAGACGCCTACATCAAGTGGAAGGCTAAGTACGTAGTCACTGACCATGTCATAAGTCCCGAAATTGACACCGGCAGTCCGACCGTTTCTGAAGGAATGGGTTACGGCATGTTGCTCGCCGTCTACATGGGCGACAAGACGCTATTCGATGCGCTACTCGGCTACTGGAAAGCCCACGGCAGCGCTCAAAGCATGCTCATGACCTGGAAGATTGGTGGCCAAGGTGGGTCGGGCTCTGCAACGGATGCAGACGAGGATACCGCGTTCGCGCTTGCAATGGCCGTCAAGCAATGGGGCACCAGTTATTCGACTGATCTGTCCACAATCTTGAGTCAGTTCCTGGCCAATGACGTCGATTCCGGCAACTACCTGAAGCCTGGCAACAGCTTCGGCGGACAGAATGAGACTAACCCATCGTACTTCGCACCAGCGTTTTACAAGTACTTTGCTACCGTCGCCGATACGGGCAACGCGACCAAGTGGAACGCATTGACAACTAATGTTTATACGCAACTTGCGAGCATAACAGGGAGCAACGGCCTCGTGCCGGCTTGGTGCACCGGTAACTGTCAAACACGTGGCGACAACGGTAAGTACCCCGACGATACTATGTACCAGTACGATTCACATCGTACGCCATGGCGCATCGGGCTCGACGCTTGCTGGAACGGGGAAGCCAAGGCCAAGACCTATCTGAATGCCGTAGTAGGCTTCTTCGCGGGTAAGGTGGGCACACTTGGTACCGCAGGCGTTGGCCTAGGCACCCTCGGGGACATTTACACAGCCACCGGAACACTCAATTCCGACTCAGCCAACAACTCAATGTCGCTGGTGGGTTGCGCTGGCGTTGGAGCGATGGGCTCTACAGCAACCAACGCGGCCACATTCCGTGATCGCGCTTGGCAGTTCCTCCTCGAAGGTGAATATTCGGCAAATTATACGTACACCAACGGGGTAGGCTCCACTAAGCCCGGCTACACGTACTACAATGCCACAGTAGGCCTCCTGACGGCGCTCACGATGAGCGGCAATTTCTACATCATGCAGTGATCTAGAACAGTGGGTAATCGCGAACGGGGCGTGCTAGTCAGCGCGCCCCGTTTGGCATTTCGGCGCGGTTTCTAGCCAGTCGATTGGGCAATTAGCGTCGGGCTTCCCGTGCCGTACTCCTTGAATATCGCAGTACGAGTGCCCAAAATTCATCCGTTTGCCCCCAATCCGGCTAACTTGGGCGGCCCAGCCCCGCGGACACTTGGCAGAACCCTTCAGTCGTGGAAAATTATCGGTCGCTGCGGCTTGAGCCGACGCAGAATTACTTGGTAGATGATGGTACGGTTGACTTGTTGAGAAAAGGGACGTTGAAATGAACAAAACTGCAATTCTTGGGGCGGCGTTGTTGTGTGGCATTGGCTATCTGGCAGCGAGCTGCAGCGGCACGAAGTCGAACAACGCTGGAAGCGGAGGGACCGAGAATGGTGGCAATAGTTCAACCGGCGGTTCAACTTCCCGTGACGGCGGCACTTCCGACGCTGGCTCAGATGTCCCTGCGTACTGCAGCCAATACAAAGGCGGGATCGAATATGACATCGACGGCGGCGTCACGAGGTACGGAGCATCGGACCCCGCGGATAGCATCGTTCTTGATGTTGGTGGTTACTACGCAATGCCAGGAACCAACTACCATGGCTATTGCTTTACTTTTTCGGACAGCACCGACAACACGGTCGGAGGCACGTTGTTGGCTAGTCCGCCCTGCGGGAACACCGGGCCCTGCTACACGGTTGCATCGGGTCTTTGTTCCACGCTCACTCTCGACAAGGCGAACGGCAGCATCTCCTGGGGAGGTGGCATTGGCTGTAGCCTTCATCAGGCCCAGGCTTCTGGAGCAACCGCCGGATACACGGACATCATTGGCAAGACAAGCGTCACCGTCGCAGTCTCTGGCTGCAAAGTCCCGAAGGTACTCCAGGTTCAACTAAACGTAACCAATCCTCCATTCGACGATGCGGGCGTTCTCGGAGATGGCTACTACTGCAATCAAGCGACTTTGCCGGCCCATCCCGACGCCAACGGCGTTTACTCGGTAACCATCCCGATGAGCAGCTTCGTTCAGGATTGCTGGAACGGAGTGAAGACTCCGGTCCTGGACCCAGCAACCAACACCGTCAAGAGCCTCCAAGTGCAAGTCAATTCCGATCCATCGAATGTGACTGATTGGGACTTCTGCATTTCAAAGTTGTCGATCAATTAGTTCATTCGTCGAGTTCTTGTGGGCGCGATTCAGCGCATCAATCGACAACCCGATGCACCGTCTGACTCAAACGGAACCCAAGCCGTTTGAGTCAGATGGTGCTTTGGGGGCCCAAACAAATCCAAAAAAGTCAGCAACTGACTCCGACCCCGACCGATATCATCCAAGGACGCGACATTTCTCGAGTCGGACCTTTGGATTTATTACCGGTCCAGAAACGCCAATTGCAACCACACTGAACATTTGCTAGCCATTCACCAACACGCGGAGGGCGCCTTGACCACTCGACGACTTAACACCCAGCATTCCCTTTTTTTGGCTCTTTCACTGACAGCCGGATGTTCCTCTTTTTCCGCCACAATAGTCACCCCGGACAAGGATGCAGGCGGAGACGATGCAGGTGTGACCGGTGGAAAGGCGGGCACCGGCGGGGCGTCATCAACAGGTGGTTCGAAGTCCATCGTTGGCAGCTCTAGCACCGGAGGGTTGACGTCCGTGGCTGGCGGCTCTACCGTGGGTGGTAATACGCCAGCCGGAGGAACGACTAACGCGGGCGGCAGTAGCCTGACAACAACGGGCGGTTCGTCTACGGTCGCGGGTTCATCAACGCCCGGCGGAGCAATTGGTACCGGAGGTACTTCGTTGACTGGGGGAACAAATGCATCGGGAGGAAATTCGACAAGTGGAGGTACCAAACCAACAGGTGGCACTTCGGCGACAGCCGGCGCTGGTGGAACTGGTGGTCTCACTGCGACCGGTGGGGCACCGGCAGCTGGCGGAATGTATGCTACTGGCGGGTCGATATTTACCGGCGGCTCAATCGCAACCGGCGGCATCACTTCAACCGGTGGAACAGGAAACACCGGGGGCGTACCCACGACAGGCGGGACGATATCAACGGGGGGGTCAAGTCAATTGGATTGCTCTGGGGGAACGACGAACTGTAATGGCACGTGCGTAAACCTCCAGACCGACAAGAATAACTGCAATATTTGTGGAGTAGCATGTGAGTCCTACCAGTTTTGCGCTACTGGCGTGTGTCTCCCTCACTACGTTTCCACCAAGATATTGCCGACAGCTGCCCTGGCCACCGACGCAAGTCAGACGATTGTCAGTGCGGCCGTCGAAACCAATAAGGCCCAAGGAGATCTACTTGTGCATGTATTGCTTACTGACAGTTCAGTCACGTTTTCTTCACCGACCGATACTTACACGACAAGTGTATCGGCGGGCACTCCAAGCGCAAGCAGCGGATACTACGCCGTAGGACTGGCCAGATACACTGCGACAGGAACGTTGGTATGGGGCAGGAACCTAGCAAATGTTGTGAGCATGAGCCCCGGAGCAATGGACCCCGTTGGAGTCACACCAATGGTCCTAAGTTCCACTGGTGATATCGTACTTGGCTACTGGAGCTCTGCAGGACCATTCCAGCTCTCGCGGATCAACGCCAACAATGCATCGGTTACGTGGAGTGCGACTTATAGCTCTTCTGATAGTGCACGCACAGTCGTCCCGAGATTCGCCAATAATGACTACATTACGTTTGGTCCAAGCCCAAACTCATTCACAAGTCCCTACGGTGCAGTTTGCAACGTCAAGGACCAAGCTGTCTCCGCAACCGAATCTCACATATCAACAGTGTATTCAGTCGGTGCAGCGCAAGGCGGGGATGGTGCCACGGTCTGGATGTGGGGAGGCGGAGCCTGGTGTTACGGTGGGGTATTCGCTCTTAACCCGTGGAGCGCGCAAACTTGGCCTATTACGGGGAACCCAGGCCAGGGACAGTGCGACGACGCATACATAGTCGGAGCACAGGACTCGGGCGCCACAATTGGACCGTGGATGTCGGAAGGTGATTGGGGACCGATGTACAGGGTTGCTGTCGATGCTGTTGGCGACCTCCTTATTGCCGCATCGAGCGGCGGATACACGACATTCAATGGTGGACAGGACTTCTTACCATCCGCCGGCCAGGTGCTGGTTAAAGTTGACCATACGACGGGCAATATCGTGTGGCGCACACCACTTACAGGGCTGCCAACAATGATTACAGCGGCACCTGGCAACCGAATTGTGGCAATGACGCAGCAAGTTGATGCTAATTCAGGTGCGCCAATTCCAACTGCACCGTTCCAACTGAGCATATACGCCGGCTCGAATGGGACACTACTCAGCTCGTTCTCCACGGGCATGATGGCCCAAACGGTAGCAACAGGAACCACTGATATGTTTGTGATTGGCGTAGCCAGTTCAGCAGCGGACTTCAATCCGGGAAATGCAACTGATTCGCAGGGCAACCCAGCAGGCGTATTTGTGTCGCGGTATTCATTCTGATTTGTTCGGGAAGTCACGCACCTACTGTCGCACTCGCGAAGCGTTACACCAACGAGCGAGTGCGACGGACACGCATCAACATAACCTGCGACACTGCACACGGGGACCACATGGTCACCGTCAAAGCTGCGTCGGTGACGAGCGTGCAGCGCGGCCGCCCCCACCAGTACTGAGCCGGGCACTAGGTGCTGCAGATGCCGCTCGGCCGCGAGGAGCCGTTCCCAATCGGGTAAATCGTCGAAGCGCGGCATTTGTTCGCATACTGCCACAGGAACCAATCGCTCGCAAAAGGGACTCTTGCGACATGCTTGAGGCGATGCTCGACGGCACAAGGCAAAAAGCTGCCATTTCCAAGCCAAGGTTTGCTAGTGGAATACGCCAAGCGGCAGTGGTAACCTATGTATCGATGTCGGATTTCGAGTCTCTTAGCGCTCAGGACCAAGCCTGGATCGCACGAGACGAGAAGCGATGGCAAAATGCGCAGCGAATCGCCGAGCGCAATCCGAGCGTTGACGTTGACGGAATTTATCGCGTCTTGAGGAACCTCGAAAAGACGCCGACCGAAAGGTTGCGTGCCGCACTCTACCATGGACGACTTCACCGCCCTAACAACCGCTGAGCGGCGACTCCTAGAAGAACTGAACCGCTCTGGCGTTCGATACATATTGGTCGGCCTTAGTGCGGCCGTGCTTCAAGGGGCCAACACCGGAACCCGCGATATCGATATATGGTTCGAGGACACAACCGATCCTCGCATTGGGGCTGCTGTCCGCGAAGCCGGCGGAATTTGGGTATCCGGATCATTCGGCATGCGACCCCCTCAGATTGGCGGCGATGTTCTTGGCGACCGACTCGACGTTGTCGTGCACATGCATGGACTCGGAAAATTCGTCGATGAGCTTGCTCATACGACTATCATTGAAGTGGACAATATCCCGCTTCGCGTCCTCTCCCTCGAACGCATCGAGGTCGTTACAGTTGCGCTAAATGATCGCGAGATAGGACTCGAAGCCTGCCCCGGAGTCTGAAAGCTTGGTTACCGGAATTTGAAGCCTTCAATCCCGCTCCAAACGGGTGGATCGCCAACATTGGGCCGGCGCTACCGCGTCGCTGAAACCAAATACCCCGATAAAACAGCATGTTTCTCGGAGGGAAGCTCCAAAACCCAGTCGAAGCCATTCCCAAACCGGTCTGAGGCGTTCGCGGACGGGCCCGAAGCTTGAGAAACCGGATCCCGAGCTTCAAAATCGGGGCGGAACCTTCAAAACCCAGATCGTTGAGATCGCCCCCAATGGACGCGTCCATAACCATGGCACGCCAGCCACGCTCGATGGACGCGTCCATAACCATGGCACGCCAGCCACCCCGAATGGACGCGTGCCACGCTCGCGGGTTTCCATGAGCTACCTCAAGGATCCCAGCCAGAGCAGCAATTCAACGCTCCCCTCAGCTGCGCTCGCCTCGTGGTCACTTAGTCACAACCCGCCTTTCACGCAAGCCAGGCGAAGCCACCGCACTGAACATCGGGGCGAGCATGGCACAGTGAGGGCCAGAAACATTGTACCCTAGCCTGCGATACGGTGGTAGTCGAGTTGTGGCCCGCCACCCGCCTTGCACGTGCCGCTGTGCCAGAAAAGCGGACCCCGAACGTTTCAACCCAAGCTTGAAAGTCGTCGCTATTGGGGTTTCCGTGGGGTTCCTAATAGTCAGTGTTCTCGTACGCTGGCAAGCTAACACCGAGACCAACTTGCTCTCCGAGACTAGCCATCGCCGCGAGCCAGAACCTCGGGAGTGGCAATGGCACTTTCAGAATGATGCCGACGATTCGTGCGCGCAACGCAGCATCGTTGCGCGCCAGCGCATAGAGCGCGCGCCAATCTTCCATGTTGCCGCGATCTAGGACCTGCGCCAACACCTCGTCACTGCCGAGTTCGAACCGGCAGCGATTCCAAAGTGCCGGTGAACGCGAGAGCGTTGCTAGCGCCTGTTCGCTGGATGGCAGCTGATTCAAGGTGTGCTCTCCAGTGCTAGTCGCGCAACCAATGGCGCCCATTTACGGGCGCGTTCGACGATGTATTCCCAGGAATTCCAGGGGGCAATCAGTCCCCGGTAACTCTGCAAATCCACATTCGAAAGATCGGAGGGGCGCGCAGCGGCGAGCCGCTCGGCAACCTCAGATAGCGGAGAAGCTCCATTTTGCTGTGCATATAGCGCATCGAAAGATCTGAGTGCGGTTTCGGTTTGCGGCTCACCGAGGCATTCGAAGAGGACCACGGTGTCTAAGTAGTCACGCACCGTGTAACGCGTGGCTAGCATCCATGCCTTGATTCGCGCCATCTCAGCGAGCGTGGGCAGACGAATTCCTTCCTTCTCTTCCGTTTCGAGCGGTTGAATACGCCTCAGTTGGCGAATACCGGTCAGGATACCGTCCATCGAGCCCAAGATCAGAACCGGTCTTTGCACGCGTTCAGTGTGCCAACCCGCGGCCGCTTCTAGCGCGGCAAGCACCTCCTCAAAACGATCACGCAGATCGGGGACCACATGGTCACCGTCAAAGCTTCGTCGATGATGAGCGTGCAGCGCGGCCGCCGTGCCGCCCACCAGTACTGAGCCGGGCACTAGGTGCTGCAAATGCCGTTCGGCGGCGAGGAGCCGTTCCCAATCCGGTAGATCGTCGAAGCCCGGCATTGTTTGCATGATGCCACGGGAATCTGGCTCCTGCAAAAAAGGGACTCGGACCGACGACGCCAAGAGCCGCAGGGCGCGTTGTCGCGCGAGCGTGCGATTACTGGGGCAGACTGAGTGAGCCGTGCCTTTCCAAGCAATGCGCACGGGCGCTCCCCACCCCACTTCTTTGAGCGGCCAAAGATTCCAGTTTCTCAAACACGGTCCTTGGCATCATTGCTTCCGTCGCGTTTGCGTCATGCAATTGAACGCGCTTTGGTTCGTCTCGCCTGAGGATCTTGCTGTGCTAAAGGCATTCTCCGGTCGCCCACGTATCTTCGACGATCTCGTCACGCTGTGCGCCCACCTAAATGGAAGCTCGACTATCATTGCATGGCTCAATGGGCTCGAGCGTTGGACGCAAGCCTTGGCACAAGCGAAGTCAGCGACCGGATCCGGCAAGCACGACTTCGGGTAGAACCCCGCGAGTGAGCACCCGTAATTTCGGAGCAGACTTCGAATTTTCGGGGGTGCGTTAGGCCTCGCTCAGAACGGCCGCGGGCCGGTGTGTCAGAAGGTCCCATTTTTCCGTCACGAAATTGCGATTTGCGAACCGAACGCAAGGTGAACTTTCGGTGAGGCAATTTAACGCGCAAAGTCCGCGCAAGCTCTTGTCGCCGCCCTGAATTCCTCCCGTAAGGATGGAATAAAGCAGCTTAATACGGAACCGGTTTCAGTTGGTATTTTTTTGATTCTTTTTGTTGATTGCGGCACTTGGACACACGCGACACCATTGGGCGTTCTCGGGCGCGCTGTTGCGCAGCTGAGGGTCCGGGCTACACTGTTGTCCGCAGTCGGAGGTTTCGATGAGAATTCAGAACTTGTTAACATTTGTTGCACTTGCAACCGCCAGCGCGCTTGCGGGTTGCAGCTCTAGTAGCACCACAAACACATTTCCAGGTGGAGGCGCAGGCCCGCACTGTCGGCGGGCAGGCAAGTGTTGGCGGCGGCGGTACTGCCGGCGGCGGTGCCAAGAATGCAGGTGGAGCTACTACCGCGCCGTCGGTGGACAGACAGGCGCAGGCGGCACTGGTGGATCGACCGGCAACGGCACTCCGACTGGCGGCTCACCAGGCACACAACTGGTGGCGCCAAATGGCACCCCGACAGGCGGCACGCCCGCTGTAACAACCGGTGGTTCACCGGGCACGCCAACCGGTGGATCACCAGGTGTAACAACCGGTGGATCACCAGGCACACTAACCGGTGGCTCACCCACGACCGGAACGGGCGGAAGCAAACCCGCTACCGGCGGCTCGCCAACCACGGGCACGGGTGGAACCCCAGTTTCCACAGGCGGCGCGCCTACGACTGGAATCGGTGGAAGCACCGGCACTAGGGCAACGCCAGCTGGCTATTACTACACGAAGGATTGGAGCGTCACCTCCGTGGATTGGCATGGCTGCGTGTGGACCGGCATCGACAGCACGGTTGCCGGCAGCACCACTGCCGTCACGACCCCGTCCACAAAGGATTTCACGGGAGTTGCAGAGGGTGGTCCTTATCGCATCGCTGGCACCGTCTACAATGACTACAACTCCGTGGCACTTCTCGGATTCAACCTGAACGAGGCGATCACCGGCAGCACACAATGCGCGTATAACGCGGCCGCCGCAAGTCAGGCGGGACCGCCCGTGGGAACCATTCCCAGCTCCGCGACGGGCATTGCGTTCAACTGGAGTGCAGCCAAAGCGCCGGGTATTTTCCGCATCCAAATTCAAGGAGTGGATGGCGCGACGAATGCCGCCCATCGGTGGTGCCAGACGATCACCGATACACAAGGGCCGAGCTTTGCTCCTTTCGCAAGTTTCACCCCCTCTTGTTGGAGTACCACTGCCCCTGGCACGGCATTCAATCCGGCCACGGACACTATCGACGCCGTCGTATTCCTCGTCCCAGGTACAACCGCGGCTACGACACCCTTTGATTTCACCGATCACTGGGTTTGCACCCGGCACGAGCAAAGCTGACGCTCCCGGCGGGGCAGCGGCGTGTGGAACATCAACTGGAACCCTCGGTTCAACAACCGCTTCGCAGGCTGCCTCGATGCAGCGAACGAAGACCAGTGGAACGGACTGCAAGCAATACATCCTTCAGAATAACAACTGGGGCAATCCCACCGGTAGTACCCAAATCATCAACTTTACCGGGAACACTTTCACTGTCCAGAGCAGTAGTGGCACCGGAAGTAGCGCACCGGCATCATTCCCGTCGATCTATATTGGTGCCAACGGCGATCTTGCCGGCGGCACGAACAACACCTGGTCGGACAGTGGCCTGCCCAAGCAGATCAGTGCAATCGGCACTGCCAACACGACATTTACGTGGTCGGGTGGCACGAGCGGTGGAGACTACAACGCGACGTATGACGTCTGGTTTGCCAAGTCTGCACCGACCGCGGGTAGCTACAACGATGCCATTTCGGGATTCCTGATGGTGTGGCTTTATAAGCCAGGTAGCCGCTCCCCCATTGGTGCGGTAAGGCGCACTGCGACTATCGCTGGGCACACCTGGAACGTGTGGGTTGGTCCGCGTGGCAACACGAGTACGGGTACCGACCCCGCAGGTCGACCGGTAGTATCCTACGTGGCGCAGTCAACGATTAATACTCTGACTTTCGATCTGAAGGCGTTCATGAGCGACGCGGTGACGAACGCTGCGGCCGACATGAGCTCTGGTGGAACGAGCCAGGCTTTTAGCTCGAGTTGGTATCTAACGGATGTGTTCGCGGGCTTCGAGATCTGGACGGGTAGTAATGCCACAGGTCTCAAAGACACGTTTAGCTGTGTCGTTCAGTAATCAGAATCGCTAGGCAATAGTCAGCCAATGTGAAACCCGCGTTTTCGAAAGAGACGCGGGTTTCGTTACAGCCGTCCATTTCGGCGGCTCTGCGCAGTGCGGCTTCGCGCGGGCGCAAGACAAACAGACAAGCCGTTTCACCCGCGAGTCACACGCTTCCTTACTTTGGCTGCTCGCTTCTCAAGGTCCTCAAGTTGTACGCCTTCGCCGCGGCCTGCAGCTGTCAGTGCTTGGGCAACCGTTGAAGGAACTCTGGATGGTGCTCTAGAGAATAGTCAGACCGTGCGGCGACGTTTCCGCATTTGACCGAAGTTTCTCGGAATCGTCTGCCTGAATCGGCGTTTTTCGCATTGCTGCTGTTTTTTTGTGGCCATCCCGTCACATCGGCAATAATTCGCAGAGAGACGATATTCCTTTAGTGCCACCGAACTGGGGTCCGCGGTACACTTTCGCCATTCAGTTGGAGGTTTCGATGCGTGTACAGAAATACTTACCTCTTGGTGCGTTCATCGCGGCAACCGCCATCGCGGGCTGCGGTAGCAACAACAATCAAGCAAGCACAGGTCCGAACGACATCGGTGGATCAACAAGTACCAATGGCACTGGCGGCACGCATGCCGGCGGGGCAACTGGACTAGGCGGTGCCACGGGTAATGTTGGTGGAACAACTGGCAACGTCGGCGGCAATGCAACGGGCGGTGCAGCTACGGGCGGTGCAAACGTGGGCGGCAACGCAACCGGCGGCGCAGCCACCGGCGGCGCAAACGTGGGCGGCAACGCAACCGGCGGCAAAGCCACGGGCGGTGCAAACGTAGGCGGCAATTCAACCGGCGGCGCAGCCACCGGCGGCGCAAACGTGGGCGGCAACGCAACCGGCGGCGCAGCCACCGGCGGCGCAAACGTGGGCGGCAACGCAACCGGCGGCAAAGCCACCGGCGGTGCAAACGTGGGCGGCAATGCAACCGGCGGCAAAGCCACGGGCGGTGCAAACGTGGGCGGCAATGCAACCGGCGGTGCAGCCACCGGCGGCGCAAACGTGGGCGGCAACGCAACCGGCGGCGCAGCCACCGGCGGCGCCAATACGACCGGTGGCCAGTCATCTGGTGGCGGCACCGGGTGCTCGAATACCGACACGAGCAAGATCAACTTAGATGCGTCGGGTTACGTCTGTAACAACACGTTGGGTATCAAGGGGGCTTGGTATTGCTATAGCGACGGCTCCGATTCGAGCATCAGCTGCAAAGGCAGCGATGGCAAGGGTGCCGGCGCCATTCCGTGGAACGCGACGTCAGGCGCAATGTGCCTGAGCGGGACGATGGGTGTGATCAATGCGAATAATAACCCGCCCAAATATGCGGGGATAGGATTCAAGGTCAACTCGGGACCGCCCGGTAGCACCGGGTTCAGCACCTGGAACGCGAGCAACATCGTTGGCTTCGCGATTACCTTGACGTCCGGACCGAGCGGCAAAGGCAGCGGTGGAATGGTTCTCGACATGGAGTATCCGACGACGACGGACCAGGATACGAACAGCCTGGATGCCCCGGGTGTGACAGTCCCCGGCGTGGCGGGCACCTCGATAACCTATAACGCGCTCTTCGCTGATTCCGTGCTCGCGAATAACAAGTCTCAAGCCCACCCAGTGGATCCGGCCAACCTCACCGACGTGAAGATCGCCTTCTTCCCGGACAGCGTTGCCCATACCTACGACTTCTGCATTACGAAGATCGTGCCGATCACGTCCAAACCGAATCCCGTCGTGGCCACGGGCGCGTACGGACCAGCATGGAGCAACCAACTGCCCCAAGCCGTGAACGGCATCAACGGCTACGCCGTGCAAAGCGCCCCATTCCCTACGAATGGGAATCCGATGACGATGCAAATAAGTGCAACCGCCAGTGGCGTTGGGTTCACGTACGCAACGGGCTCGGGTTACCAGGCCCCGAATAACGGCCCTGGATCCTTCCCCGCCATCATCAGCGGCTGGGGGCCGGGCCACGACGGGATCCAGTTCTATGGACCCTACGGAGCCAACAAGACTGCCAAGCAGATTAGTGCACTCACATCGGTGAAGAGTAGCTGGTCATACACGATGGGCTCCAGCGGCGACGCGGTCTACGACGTCTGGTTTGGAAACTCAGCATCGCCGACCGTCCCCCAGGTCGAACTCATGATCTGGATGGGCAACAAGGACAAGAATCCTCTCGGCTCCATTCCAAGTGGCGCTACCGCTGTCGTGGGCTCGGACGGCGTGTCGCGAACTCCGTACGTGGGCACGAATGGAACGGGTGAAAAGGTCGTCAGCTATTGGGTACCGACCGGAACCAACGGCGGCCCAGTCACCAATTTCGACTTGCTGCCCTACTTCAAGGACGCAGCGAACCATAGCGCCTGGGGACTCGGGGTGACCACTGGCTCCTACCTGCTCGGTGTTCAGACTGGGTTCGAAGTCTATAGCGGCACCTGGACCACCACTGATTACAATATCACCATCCAGTAATTGATTGAAGAACCGTCTCTCCCCGGCGCCACGGGCCGCCGGGGAGAATGGGTAGGTACCGACGATTGTTGCCCGGCCCGAACTCTTGATAGACTCGCTTCCGCAGAACAAATAGGAGTGCAGCGATGCGCACGCAGAATTTCATCTTGGGTTGCTCGGTCGTCGGCATGGCCTTCCTCTCGGGAGTGTCCGCTTGTACGAGCAGCTCCAGCCAAACCAACGGCGCCGGTGGAGCGGATTCGACAGCCTCGGGAGGCGCAGGAGGCGCGCGAAGCGGCACAGGAGGCGCGCGAAGCGGCACGGGAGGAGCCTCGCGAAACGACGCGGGCTGCATCGTAGGTGACCCGAACTCCACTTATGTCCTCATCGATGACATGGAGACAACTACCCACGGGCCCCTCGAGTTCGACGCGGGCGTCGCTAAGCCGCTGTCGCCGGGCTACTGGTACAATAGCGGAGCGGGCGTGAGCGGTGACACGTCGGACCCGTCGCAACTTTCGTTCAAGTTCACTGCGCTCACAGCGCCGACGGAGACATTGGATTGCAAGGCGAGCACACACGCGGCCCGTCAAAACTGTACGCTCAATGGCCTCTACGACACCTGTGGCGTCGGCTTCGAGTTCACCCAGGTGCCCGATGGCGACGCGGGCCCGGTGGCGGCCGACGCATCCGTTCCGATGCTCACCGTCCCCTTTGATATCAGCCAGTACAAGGCCATCACGTTCTGGGGGATGACGACGACTCCGGACGATAAAGGCTCGATGCAAGTCAAAGTGAGTTTCCCCGATACGGATACCGACCCGCGGGGCCAGGTATGTAACGGCGGCGGCGGGAATACTTCGAAGTGTTACAACAGCTATGCTGCGTATTTGGACTTCACGACTAGCTGGCAACAGTACACCGTTTTGCTGGACCCAGGCACGGGCGGCAAGGCTCCCGCTGGCGGCATCGCCATCGACACGACGTGGGGTTACTTAGGAGCGCAGTGGATCCCCACCCAGGTTTACGGAATCAATTGGCAGGCACAAAGGAACACTTCTCCGGACGCAGGCCCTCCCCTTCACACCGAAATCTGGGTTGACGACGTTTACTTCGTGAAGTGAGCCATCGCTTGGTTCGGGCCATCGGCCCTAACCGATCTACGACGCGCTCGAGCCCGTGATCGCGTGCGTGTGATTCATGCGGTGCGCTCTCTCGGCACCACCGATAGCGCTGGGGACGCCGTTCGAGTCGGCGCGATTCCCGACGTATTGAACTACGCGGACCGTATCCGTGCAGCGCCACCGCGGTGGCCCGTCGCCTTGATGATGCGTCTGGTTCATTGACAACCGAAACTAACCTGCGCACCTCCAAAACTCGACACGCAAGACTTCCCCGTTGGACAGGTTGCCGTCGGGTTGAGCGGATCGCACACTACACCTGATTGAGGCCCATTCGGATTCGGATCAAGCGCTGCGCATCCGGATCCGATTACTCCGGGCTGTGCGCGCGCCACGCAGGAAGCACCGTTACTACCGACTCTGGTGCAGCAGTCGCTATCCGAAGGACAATCACTCGGCCCGTCGCAAGTATAGAGGCCTATCCCGCCGTTTCCGTCGCCGCATTCGACATGCCCGGCAGAGGGCCCAGGCGAGCAGCCCGGATTTGTGGGGCAAACCACATATTCACCCGTATTGGCAGTACAACTGACTTGCCCCGCCACATCGGTTGTCCCGAGGCAGTAGCCACCGGGCCCCGTGCAGCCTCCCGGGACGCAATCAGCCGCGGTGCTACAGCCTGAGAAATATGCGGGAAGAACGCACGCCCCTGCCCAGCACGTCCCCCGAGTCTGTCCCGGCTGGATACAAATCGTCCCGTTCGGCGTGCTAGCGGTGCAACCGCACTCGCCAGCAGAGCACCCCAGGTTCCCGCAGCTGACGCCACACGACCCGCAGTTGTTGCCGTTGTTTGACAGGTTCACGCACGAGCCGTTGCAATTGACGCTACTCACCGGGCAGCAGATCCCTGTCAACCCGTTCGTGCTGCAGTTTCCGTTCTGGCACAGCTGGCTGTTCGTACACGAGCCGCCGTCGGCAGTCTTGGTGACGCAGTTGCCGCTGCCGTCGCACGCCAGGTTCGATCCGCAGGTTGTTCCGACAGTCGCGGGGCTCTGGTTGCAGGTGAGGCTTCCCGTGCTGCAGCTGGTCGTTCCCGGGTTGCAGGTTGTGCCGCAGGACACGCCCGCGTTGCAGGCGCCGCCCGTCGCTGCGCCGCCAGTCGGAGCTGCGCCGCCCGTAGCGTGAGTGCCCCCAGTGGGAGCGCCGCCGGTTGGTGGCGTGCCGCCGGTTGCGCTCGTCGCGGAGCCTCCGGTTGTGGATGTTCCGCCGACTCCGACGGTTGTGGCTCCGCCGATATGTGCCCCGCCCGTGCCGACTGCGCCGCCCGTCGCCGTAGGATTGCCGCCGCTCGATGGTGCCCCACCCGTGGCAACCGCACTCGACCCTCCTGAATCCGTAGCGCCGCCGGCCGATTGAGTTGCTCCTCCCGATGCGCCGCCTTTGGCTGAAGTGCCACCGACATTCCCTCCACCCACGGCGCTCGTATTAGAACCACCGGTCCCAACGGCTCCGCCGGCCGATGACTTGCCTCCGACGCTTGAAGAGCCGCCGCCAACTGCGCCCGCGTCTGTATCGACCACGTTTTGCGTCGTGGTGCTGGATGAGCAAGCCGCAGCCATCAAAATAGGCCATAACGTTGAGCCGGATATTCTCATCATAGTTAGCCTTTTCAGTAGCGCGGCAGGGTAGCACTGTTTTGGTCGCGCGCTGGGGCCTGAGCGGCCATCCCAAGCAGCACGGACCCGGGAGGCACGGGCGCCTCGAGCTGCACCCCGCACCGGCGTCACCGATATCCCGGGGCGACTTAGCGTCCACGTGCCGACTACCCAAATAAATTGTATCCTAGATGCACCAAAGACCCGCGCGTGAATGCGAGCGCGGGACAGCCTCGGGAGGCGCGGGAGGCTCGCGAAGCGGCACCGGAGGAGCCTTGCGAGACGACGCGGGCTGCATCGTAGGTGCGCCGAACTCCACTTATGTCCTCATCGATGACATGGAGACAACCACGGGCCCATTGAGTTTGACGCGGGCACTCCGAGTCAGCGCGACGCACACGCGCCGTCACTACACAAATAAAATCGTCACCCCACAAACACCGAAGGCCAGCGCGAGAACGCTGGCCTTCGATGATTTGGAACCGATTGATCCCGCGTGCTTGCTTACTGGAATGTCAGTGCGGTCACTCGGAGGTTGGAGGGTTGCACGGGGGTTGTCTATGGCGCAACAGCGATACTCTGAACGTAGATGGCAATCGTGGCTGCTGTGTCGGCGGTGATTGCTGCCGAATTTTGGACTCGGATTCCGATTGAATGCAGCTGGCTGGCGCATAGGGTGCGCGTGACGGCCCAGCTGGGAACTCCTTCGTCAATCACCTTGTGGGTGACGGTGTGGAAACCAGTGGAAGCGTCGAGGGATGTCACCGACCCTAGAGTTGAAGTCCAAACGTTGGTGTTTACGCCTGTAGTGGTATCGAATCCGAACAAGTCGAGTGCTAGTGCGGGCGCGGTAGTTGCGCCGGTAGCCAGCGTAACGACAACCGCAACTTTCACGGTGATTGTTTCGTTGAGAAGATTATTTACCGAAGCAGCTGCACTGCCGAAGTATTCAATTATCAGACCCGCAGCGTACGCAGGGGTCGTGTCCGCATAGTTTGCCGTGAGCACGGCGCAGCCTGCACTGCAGTCAATCCCGGTTGGTGAAGTCGTAGTCTGGGTTACCGTTGGAATTACGGCGCCCGTAGCCCAAGTCCAACTATTGACCGTGTATGGAGCCGTGCTAGCGGCTGTCCCAAAAGTCGTATTCTCCGTATAGCTGCCGTTGGTCGTGTCACAAGCAACGGAGGATGACCCAGCCGTTGAAGTGGCGCCGCCTGTACCCGTGCTGTTGCTGCCACCGGTCGCTGTATTGTTTGCACCGCCGGTTGCGGCACTGCTGGTACTGCCGCCGGTCGCAGTGGCGGTCGTGTTGCCACCTGTGCCGGTGGTACCGGTGGCGCTTGTGCTGCCACCAGTAGGCGTTGTGCTCGTGCTTGACGAACCGCCCGTGGAGCCGCCCGTTGCGGTCGGGGTGTTGCTGCTACTGCAGCCTGCAGCCCAAAGACCGCTCAATAGTGTAACGGCCAAAATTCGTGCGCCCGTGACGTGGGAAAGATTGATCATGATTCTCCTCTGAAACTACTTGCTTTGGGCCGTAATATTCGTGCGACCTAGAGCGAATTTACGTGTCGCCTGGTGCCAACTACCGGAGGTGCCACGCGAAGCCGAAAAGGGTGCCTGAATGAGACGACAGTCCGCAATAGATTTTAATACTTGACGCGACGCTAGCGTCTACTGGATTCCAGCAGCAACAAAACGAGGAAGGTTTCTCTCAGTATTCGCGTTACTCGGTACTTGAATCAACTCTCTTACCTGGCATGCGCCAGCGCGTCCCAAAGAGTCGAATAAGGCGAAGCCCAACCTGTTGGCTGGGCCTCGCGGTTCTGCGTTTTGGTGGAATTGGTCAGAAGAACTTAACGTTTGTGATGGAAAGATTTGCGGTACAGGTTCCAGTTCCTGCAGCAATGGTGAATTGCCACTGGATGCTCGTGAGCGTCGTCGGGTCGACAGCTCCAACCGGGCTGCCAGCAGTTCCGGTATCTGCCCAAGCAATTTGCATCTGAGTCGCCGTCGCCGGAATCGTGAGCGTCTTTTGGGGTGAATAGCAGCTGGCGAGTGTGCAAGAACCTTTTGGATCAGTGGCCGCAGCATCGGCGGCCGTATAGTTTGTGGAGTACTGAACAGTGCAGCCGGCGCTGACTGTTCCGCTGATGGTGAATTGAACACCAGCGGATGTGTGCGCATCGACGCAGTTATTGAAGTAAAGCACCGCTCCAACGTACTGGGGTGAGGTGGTTGCAGCCGCATTTTCTGTAATGGTGAGTGCGCCGCCGCTGGTGGAAATTGTGGGAGCCGCCGTGCCACCGTACGTGGAGGTGCCACCCTTGATTTCAATGCCGGCATCGCCAGCGAAATCCGCGATCAGAGCGCCAGTTGCAGCAACATCCGTGTTCGTGCTCGTGCAACCAAGCGCAGTGCTGCCCGCTGCCGAAGTTGCGCCACCGGTAGTGCCGGTCGAAGTCGCGCCACCTGTGCCCGTCGGAGTGTTTCCGCCAGTACCAGTGCTAGCAGGACCGGAACCACCTGTACCGGGCGAACCAGCGGTCGAGGTACTGCCACCCGTGGTTGCGGCCGATCCGCCCGAACCTGTTGTTGAGTTGCTGCTGCTGCAGCTCGTACCGAGCAGAGCGAAAGTAGTGAGCGCCGCCCCACCAAGAATAACTAATCGTCTCATGTCGTTCCCTTTATGTTGGGTGCAAGGTCGCGCCTATGTCGGACAGCGACTCTGCGATTGTCCAATAGATGCCGTGATTTCCAACTTCCGCGATGGGTCTTCAGGTCGCCCACAAACCCACGCAGACCGCGGAGTCTAGCGCGAAAAGCAAGCGAGGTGGATTATCTTGCAAGCGATCGCGCCGGTGCTTTCGGCAATTTACAGCGAATGTTCAAGGTTCGAGCGGCTGCGCCAGAAGAAATCCGCGTGATTGGCCCGCTGACCCGCGTAGATTCTGCGTAAATATGCATGCTTTCTTATGCGACTCTTCAGTCAGACCGGTTCGACGTTATCTGGAAGTTGGAAGCCAAGTCGCCGCCGAAAGTCGTGCTCGAAATCCTTCGTCAACCCGCGCCGAGTGCGGATGGAAGCGTTTTCCGATTAGACTTTGCGGGTGTGCTCCACCACCGAGCCGGCGCCGCTCTTTTCGGAGACGTTTAGTCACCTCGCGATTGAGCCTAGTCGTGAGGAACTACTTCGGTATCTCGGTTACCCGAAGCACGCGCTCGAGTTTCGCAAGTTGCCCGATGCGGTCGAGCAGGCGCTACTCGAGGGACACTCGCAACTTCTGCCCAAAGTCAGGCAAGTTAAATGACTGCGTTAGAGGAACTAATCCTTGAGGGCCCGCTGATATTGGATGGTGCTTGGGCAACAGAGCTTCAAGCGCAGGGGCTGGAGTCAGGAGACTGTCCGGATGCTTGGAACTTGACCCACGCAGAGCAAGTGGCGTCCGTTGCGCGGAGCTATATACAAGCGGGCAGCCGAATCATCCTGACTAATACATTTGGCGCGAATCGAGTCGCTCTATCGCGTCACGGGTTGGCAGAAAAGGCCGCTGACATCAGTCGAGCTGGAGCGCGCATTTCGCGTGCCGCAGCGGCAGAAAAAGCAAAAGTTTATGCCTCGATTGGTCCGAGCGGCAAGCTACTCGTGATGGGAGAAGTCACCGAAGCGGAACTTTCGCAAGCGTTCAACGAGCAGGCACGGGCCTTGGCCGAAGGTGGCGTCGATGGCCTGGTGCTGGAGACTTTCACGGCGCTCGACGAGTTGCTCATCGCGCTCGCCGCCGCGAAGAAGACAGGTCTGCCAGTTGTAGCCTGCATGGTCTTCGACTCGCGCGCTGCCAAGGATGAAACTGCAACGGGCATCGCGCCGGAGAAGGCTGCAAAGTCGTTGACGGAAGCGGGCGCGGACGGCATCGGTGCCAACTGCGGTAACGGCGTCGAAGGGTATATTCCGATTTGTCGCCGATTGCGCGCCGCGACGGATCTCCCGCTCTGGGTCAAGCCGAACGCCGGCCTCCCTAGGCTGCAAGAGCGGCGAATTAGCTACGGCGTTTCTCCCGCACAGTTTGCCGCTAAAGTGTTGGATTTGCTTGAGGCTGGGGCAAACTTAGTGGGGGGCTGCTGCGGCACGAGCCCGAAGTTCATCGAGGCTATTGCGGAAGCTATTCGCAATTGAGAACATTCCGCAACTGAGCAGCGAGATGTGCTCGCACGCGGGATTCAGTAACTTCTCCGGTTGTTGCGACTCGCGTCAGGTCGCCCACAGAATAGCAAGGTCAAGCTCGATGGCATCGAAGGGTTCAGCGCGCACACTGACGCTGCCACGCCAAGTATGGACCATTCGATAGCTCTCACCGTCAAGTCGAAACACTTCGAGCGTCTTTAGGAGGGGATCCACCAGCCACAAATGAGCAACGTGCTCGCGTGCATAGATGGGCATTTTCTCCGCCCGATCGATATCCTCGGTCGACGGCGACACGACCTCGCAAGCCCAATCTGGAGCGACGGTGAGGTAGGCGGCGTGAGGCACAGCGGGTAGATGTTCCCGGCGCCAACCTGCCAGATCGGGAACAAGAATGTCCGGCTCTGGACCGAGGTGCAACTCGGGTTCAAATAGAATCATCCAACCTCCGGGGCCGTTCTTGCCCCGTTTAAATGGAGGTCCAAGCTCCTCGCCCAATGCCGTACCTGCTATGGCGTGCGGAGTTGCGGGCCGCGGGTGCGTGTACAGAGTCCCGTCCAACACCTCAGCCACCATATGCGCTGGAGCATTGAGGACATCTTCATACGTGGCGCGCTTGCGAGCTGGAACGGCCGACACGGCCCTAGTCTGACACCAAGCACTTTCGGACACAATGGGCTACCGGAACCCCATAGCCACGTGCCGCAAAGCCCCCAAGAAACTCCAACCAATCAGACGCGCCGGCTCAGCCCAGCACGTCGGCAATTCGATAAAGCTTGCCCGGCTTTTGCTTCACTAAAAACCGCGCGGCTCTCAAAGCGCCGTGCGCGAGCAGGTCGCGATTGGAAGCGCGGTGGGTTAATTCCAGGCGCTCGCCTGGGCCAAACAGATACACCGTGTGATCGCCGACGACGTCGCCGCCGCGTACGCCGAGCACTGCAACTTCGTCGTCCGTGCGCGCTCCGACCATGCCGTCGCGACCGTGCAATTCCCGAATGTTGGGGCGTACCGCTCGCACGGCGTCCGCGAGGCGTTTGGCTGTGCCACTGGGCGAATCCATCTTCTTACGATGGTGAATCTCCACAATCTCGGCGTCGTAGTCGCTACCCAGGCGCCGCAGCGCTTGCTCGACGACTTCAGCTAACACTTGCACGCCGAGGCTGGTGTTGGGTGCCCAGAGCACGGGGATCTGCTCCGCGGCTTTCTCGAGGGCGTACTTAGCATTGGCTTCGAGACCCGTGGTCCCGCTAACGAGAGCCACCTTGTTCCGCAATGCCAAGGCAGCAACCGCAGGCACGGCGCTCGCAGTCGAGAAATCGATGACGATTTCCGCTCCAAGTAGAGCAGCTGCAGCATCGGGCGAAGCTTCTACGCCTAGCGTTCCGACTCCGGCGAGTGTTCCGACGTCCTGCCCGCTCGCCGGATCATTCGCAGCACAGGCCGCGCCCACCAATTCCAAATCTGGAGCTTGTGAAATGAGTCGAGTAAGCGCCTGACCCATTCGGCCTGTGGCGCCAAACAGTGCAACTTTCATGTGCGAGCCTCGTACGACGAGCAGGCTCGCTGCACGCCATCTACCGTTTCTCGACTGGCTTCGACCATCGGGGGTCGCATCTTGGGGGAGATGAGCCGCTGTGCGGCGAGAATCCCCTTGATCGGCTGGGGACTGGGTTCAACGAACAGCGAGCGATGTACGGGAAACAGCGCCAGGTGTTTCGCACGCGCCGCGTTCCAGTCTCCGTCTAGCGCGGCCTGCGCGGACTCTTGCACTTGCTTCGGGTAAAGATTGCTCGTGACGCTAATGACCCCTTTGGCGCCAACGACCATCATCGGCAATGTCAGGACATCGTCACCGCTGAGGAGCGTGACGCGGTCACCTGCCCTGCGCAGCAAATCTTGACAATAGATGACGCCGCCGGAAGCATCCTTGATGGCCATGACGTTGGGACAGGTGTCAAGAACACGCAATGTCGTTTCTACGCTGAGGTTGACGGCAGTTCGACTCGGAATATTGTAAAGGACGACCGGAATTCCCACTGCTTGCGAGACGATCTTGATGTGAAGAAGTAAGCCTTCCTGGGAGGGCCGGTTGTAATACGGCATCAAGATCATGACGGCATCCGCACCCGCTGCTTCGGCAGTCTTTGCTAATTGCGTCGCATAGCTAGTGCAATTGGATCCCGTACCGGCCACAACCGGTACCTTGCCCTTGGCGCGCTGCACGGTGCGTGCGATCAAGTCGCGCTGCTCGTCGTCTTCCAAAGTGGGCGACTCGCCGGTGGTGCCGCAGGGAACCAGGCCACCGATGCCCGCTTCCAATTGCCTGTCCAGCAAGCGGCCAAAGGTGTCGAAGTCCACGGCACCCGTCGAGGTGAAGGGCGTCACAAGAGCAGTTAATGCTCCTCGAAGTTGCAGCTCAGCCATAGGTGGCCATTCTTTGGCCCAATTTCGGCGTATTTGCAACCATTGTCCGACGCTGCCAGCAAAGTTTCTCAGCGCTTCTGAAGCTGGGCCAGAAAATACCCGTCGGTTCCGTGCCGCAGCGGCAATAAGCGCCCAGCGCAAACCTCGTCGCCGAAGGCCGAACGCAGTGCCTGTGTCTTGAATGGCTTTTGCTCGAAAATATCTTGTACCCGAGATAGAACCGCTTCGGCCTCCTCGGGCAACACGCTACATACCGCGTAGATAACCTGTGCACCGCTACGACAATACTTGGCGACATTTCGCAATATTTGCGCCGCAAGCTCACCCATTCGGCCGGGATCATCGGGCTTTAGCCGATCGAGTATCTCCGGTCGCTTATACAGCGTACCCGTTCCGCTGCAGGGTGCATCCACGAGCACGAATTCGAAGTCCGTCGGCAAATTGCCGCCCCCAACGGACCAATCTAAAGCGAGTGTTCGGACATTCGACAGGTGGAGGCGCTTCATTTCCTCACGCAGGGCCGCCAGCTTGTTTTCGTGCAAATCCGTTGACCAAACCGTGCCCTCTTGGCCAATTCGTTCGGCCAAGAGGGATGTTTTTTGTCCTCGCCCCGCGCACACGTCGAGGACCGTTGCGCCCTCGGGAACATCCAGGGCCCAGGCGATCAGCTGCGCGCCTTCCTCTTGGATGACGAAGTCGCCACTCTCGTACTCTGGATAGCCGCGCGGGTCGCCGATGCCGTTGACCTTGCGTGAACCCGGCAGCCATCGACTGGCGGGCGCATTCGCGAGCCACTCGGGCAAAGCACGCCCATTTACCAATCGTATATCGATCGAGTTGGGCGACGCACTCAGGGATTCGTGCGCGCCGACGAGCGCGTCGGTTTCCTCGACGCCCACGGCTGCTACGAGCCGCTCGTGCAGCCAATTGGGGAGATTGGCGCGAAGTGCCGCCGCGCGATCGAGTGGGGGTTGCACGGCGACGCGTCGCAGCAGCGCATTGACAAAGCCAGCCGATTTTTCCCCGCGTTGGGCTTTGACGCGGGTAACTGCCGCGTCTACGGCGATTGCGAGCGTTGCTCGATCCAATAGTAATGCCTGGACGGCCGCAACCAGTAGCGCTGCTCGAACCACTCGATCTTTCGGCAGCCCGCGCGGAGCTTGCGCGGACAGCTTTTCCTCGAGCGCTCGTCGGCAACGCAAGGCCGTGTACGCAAGCTCGGTCGTAAAGGCGCGTTCGCGCACCGAAAGTTGCGGATACCTCGAAAACTCTGCGCTCAGTGCCGCTGCGGCGTAGGCCTGATCATAAAGGACACGCTCCACGACTTGCATCGCGAGGCTACGCGCGTCGGGCCGTCGATGTGCCGCGGACGTAGCTGCCTTCGAGACGCGCTCTTTCTGGGTTTTCATTGGAGACCTGACGCTTGAGCGCGATGGCCAGGTCCCTGCAAACCGGACATTGACCAACCAGAAACGTTACAGCGAAATTCTCGAGTGGTCGATTGCCAATGAATGACGGGGACTTGCTGGTTGTGTGGGTCAGCGGGTCCCCTGCCCGCTGACGGCAACGAGCGCTGCCCTCTCGATACCTTCAACCTACGAGCTCCTTAAATTGGTCGACAATCACGTCCCAGCGCCTTTCGACGTCGTTCTTGAACGCCATCGCCATCAGCAGAATCACGAGACTCATTCCCACCAGGTGCGATATTTCGCGAATTCGCAGCGGGATCGGCCGACGGAGCAGTGCCTCCACGGCAAAGAACATCAAATGCCCACCATCGAGTACGGGGATCGGGAGCAGATTCAAGAGGCCCAGGTTGATACTGAGCACGGCCATCACCCAAATGAAGTAGCCGGGACCCTTTCGCCCTTCTTCACCGGCAACCTCGTAGATCGTCAGCGGGCCGGAGAGGGACTCGAAGCTCAGGCGCCCCTGCATCAATCGGACAACCGCCACCAAGTTGAAGTGCATTACGTCGATGGTCTCTTGAACGGCCTTTTCTATCGCGTAGCGAACCAATGCCGGGTGCTCGACACGTTCCTCGGGAGCAAGCGGCAGCCACTGCTGTACGCGCGTCATGTACCGCGTTTCGAGCTGCCCCTGCGAGATGTAATCCTCGCGCCGAACCTGAAAGGTGCCCGAATGAACTCGACTATCGCGCGCCGACAAATAGTCGATTCGATGCGGGCGGCTGGGCGCGGCTAATACCCTTTCCGTAAACGTTGACCACGCGGGAATCACTTCATTGTCCAACTTGAGAAGCTTGTCCGAAGGGCGCAGCCCAGCTCTGAACAGCGACGATTCCTCCGGCACTATCGATGCGTACAGATCGGCCAACTCGATTCCGGTGCGACTGACTAGATCACGCGCATTGGGGTCCGGCGTCAGAGCGACAACGCCTGCTTCGTATACAGCCATCTCCGCGAGACCACCTAGGGCATTCGGCACGTTGACGGGTCGCAGATAAGTTACAGGAACCGTCTCGCCGTGGTTGCCTTCCAAGATCCGTTCGAGATCGATAAATCGCTTTACGGCTTCACCATTGACGTATGTGACGATATCGAAAGTCCTGAGGCCCGCGCGATAGGCGGGACTGTCTGCATTGGGCACACCAATACACGCCGCCGGTGCACTCGGCTGAATGCCTACAGTTCCGACGCGCTGCACGATGTCGAGGTCGCGCCGCTCCAATGTGTCGGCAACCGTGACCTCGACGTCAACGTGCTTGAGATCGCGAAATACCCTAAAATGTAGGGTTTGACCCGAGCTTTTGGCGATGATGCGCTTGACCTCGTCAAACGTCCCGACATCCTCTCCGTTGATACTCATGATGCGATCACCCGGGCGCAACCTGCCGTCCGCAGGGTGACCCGGAAGCACGACGCCAACGGTTGGCGGAAGCAACGGCCCAGCGCTAACGAAGACACCGAAGTACAAGAGCACCGGGAATAGGAGGCTCATCACCGGCCCCGCCAACACCACGACGACACGCTTGTACAAAGGCAGCGACTCGAACGTGCGACGCCGATCCTCTGGCATCACGACATCGGTCTTGCTCGACTCGAGCATGCGCACGTAACCACCGAGCGGAATGAGCGAGATGCAATACTCGGTTTCGCGTCCCCTCAATTTCAAAATCTTTGGACCGAAGCCGAGGCAAAATGTAATGACTTTAACGCCAAAGGCTTTGGCGAACAGAAAATGGCCCAGCTCGTGGACGAAAATGAGCGAGCCGATAAGGACGACGAAGTATAGAAGATCCATGCGCGTCGCGGCGGCCGTTCAGGTCACGCGGCCGAGCCTAGCACGCGCTGTGCTCCATTTCCGGATCAATCTTGCGCGCAGCGTGACTGACCCGCGGTGCACATCGCTCAAAGTGGCCCGTCGAACTCGCATGAGTTTGCCAATTGTTCGGTAAATCGCGATGGTTGGGTCACGCCGAGGTGGCTTGAAATAGTTCGGTTTGATTTCGGCATAAGTTTTATTTTTTTGTATTGCCGGCACGTGAGGCCCGCTTATTGGCTACCATGGGCCAATGCTATCGCGGACACCACAACAATCGGAGCTGTCGTTGCATCAGCTAATGATGCCGGAGCACGCCAATATGCTGGGTAACGTCCATGGCGGCGTAATCATGAAAATGATGGATGAGACGGGGGCCATCTGTGCCATGCGCCACGCGAGCCGTGTCTGCGTCACGCTAGCGGTGGACTCGATGAAATTTCATTCGCCCGTTCACGTGGGACAGTTGCTCTGCTGTCGTGGGCGAGTGACTTGGGTCGGGAATACCTCAATTGAAGTGGAAGTTTACGTCAATGCCGAGGATGCAATTCGCGGCAATATCACGCACACCAATTCGGGCCATTTCGTTTACGTTGCATTGGATGACAACGGACGGCCTGCAAAGGTGCCAGGCTTAATCCTGGAGACAGAATCCGACCGTAAATCATACGCGGAAGCGCAAGCGCGGCGCGACATGCGATTGTCGGGAACTCGGTAGTTTTCCTGGCCCATCGCGTACAGAGACCTAGAAATCTCAACTGACGAGCGAGTCGAGTAACCAACGGCAGGCTACGTCCCGCGTGGCTCGGCACTGTTCGAGATCCTTGGGCTGCTGGGTACCCGCGGCAAATTGTCCTAGTATTCCTTGTGAGAGCGCCCAAGCCACTTGAGGTAATTGTTGTGCGTCAAGGCGCATGGCGCGGTTGCTAACTGTCTTTTCCGTGCTCAGGCGGTGACTTATCAGATTCAAAAGCGCGGAAATCTGTTTGCTTGTATTAGATTGACCAAGTCGCCGCTGAAGGCCCATCGCAGGAGCCCACACGTGCAAGACCTTGAATGCGTTCATATCATTCAAGAAGAAGTTAACGCGGGTGCGAATTGAAATCGACCAGCGACTCAACGCCACTCTTTGCTGCATGCACTGACTCAGAAAGGATGTTAAATTCGGATTGCAGCGACTCGATTGCCAAATCGAATACGAGTGCCTCTTTGGAATCGAAGTAGTAGTAAACCGCGGGTTTGCTCAGCTGTGATACTTGAGCAACGTCGGCAACCGTGAAATGCCCTATCCCACGGTCCACCAGTAAGTCTCTTGCAGAGTGCATGATGAGCAATCGGCGCTCCGAGTGCCGCTGCGCCTTTCGTGCTTGGCGCCTCTTTTCACGATCAGGATCGGGGACTGCTGCTTTGGACGCTGTCATCCAAATTACGAGGATACCGCTGCCACGCAGGAATCCATAGCGTCCGGTCATGAAAAGAGCTCGACATGGATGACGCGTATGTCGCACATTGCGTGCACTATAAGTACATTGTGCCAGTGACGCGGTGCCAAGCAGGCACGCCGGGGCGGCGGTCTTGTACCTTGGCAACGCCGCTAAGGGCCGTCATATCCGATTAATTCCGCGCAAGCTGCAGTCGCTGGCGCAGGCTGTCCCGGGGCAAGCGCGTGCTCCAGTGCCGAGTGCATTTCCCGGCCGCTAAAGCTACCCAAATGAAAAATCAATTGGCGCTCGACGAGTCAATCGGCGCTTAGTTTAATAGCCGAGGAATTGGGCCGCTTTGCTCACACCGCATAAATCATTCCTTTGGCCGGATGATAGACTGGGATTTATCGGCGGCTGCCACGCGGCCAGGAATATGGCGCAGCAGGTGGCAGCGGACTAGCCTCCCCGAGCTTTCCGGGCCGCTAGTGTCTCGGAACGCATGAAATGGTCACCTCATGCTTACCTGGGTCGCAAAAAAGGTCTTCGGAACCAGCAACGAACGGGCATTACGGCGCATTCAGCCGTTAGTAGTTCGCATCAATGCGCTGGAACCCGCTATTCAGAAACTTAGTGACGCCGAATTGCGCGGAAAGACGGCTGAGTTTCGCCAAAAGCTAGATAACGGCGCAACGCTAGACGACATCTTGGTCGAAGCTTTTGCCGTGTGTCGCGAAGCGGGCTGGCGTGCCTTGAGGATGCGCCATTTCGATGTGCAGCTCATTGGCGGAGTAGTTCTGCACCGGGGTCGCATTGCGGAGATGCGAACCGGCGAAGGTAAGACGCTAGTTGCAACCCTTCCCATTTACTTGAACGCGCTCGACGGTAAGGGCGTCCACCTGGTTACGGTCAACGACTATCTGGCACGGCGCGACGCCGAGTGGATGGGTCGCATTTACAACTTTCTTGGGTTGAGCATTGGCGTAATTGTCAACGGGCAATCAGATCAAGAGAAGTACAAATCCTACCGCTGCGACATTTGCTACGGACAGAACAACGAATACGGCTTCGACTACCTGCGCGACAACATGAAGTTCTCGGCGCTGGAGTACGTGCAGCGTGAGCTCAACTACGCAATCGTCGATGAGGTAGATTCGATTCTAATCGACGAAGCCAGAACGCCGCTCATCATCAGCGGTCCAGCTGACGCTGCCAGCGAGAAATATCGCACCCTGAACGATGTTGTTTCAAAACTTCGCCGCGATGAACATTACATTGTTGACGAAAAGGGTCACAGTACGACGTTGACGGACGAAGGCGTCGAATACGTGCAGAAGCTCGCTGGCGTCGGCAATTTGTATGACCCGGCCAACATAAACGCGCTGCACATATTGAATCAATTGCTGCGCGCGCATGCCTTGTATAAGCGGGACCAGCACTACATGGTTTCGCCGGACGGCAAGGTGCTGATCATTGATGAGTTTACGGGGCGTGTTCTGCCTGGAAGGCGCTGGAGCGACGGCCTTCACCAGGCAGTGGAAGCCAAGGAAAACGTGCGGATTCAAGAGGAAAGCCGCACCATGGCTACCATCACGTTTCAAAACCTGTTTCGCATCTACAAGAAGCTCGGTGGAATGACCGGGACGGCGGAAACTGAAGCCCAAGAATTTGCGTCCACCTACAAACTCGACGTCAACGTCGTACCCACGAATCGCAACATGATTCGCGAAGATCACCAGGACGTCGTCTACAAGACCGAACGGGAAAAGTTTACGGCGGCAATTCGCGAGATCCTTGACGAGCACGAAAAGGGGCGACCCGTATTGGTGGGCACGACCAGCGTCGAGAAGAGCACCGCGATTTCGCGAATTCTCAAGAAGAAGAACATCGCACACCACGTGCTAAACGCGAAACACCATGAAAACGAAGCGTACGTCGTGGCACAAGCAGGCCGCCGAGGGGCCATCACGGTTTCCACAAACATGGCGGGCCGCGGCACGGACATCATGCTGGGCGGCAACCCGGAAATGCTTACGCGATGGGACCTAGTTCAAAACGGCAAGAACTACGAAACACACCCCGACGAGTACACCCAACGCCTGGCGGAAGTAGAGCGGGTCTGTAAGGAAGAACATGATGCCGTAGTGGAGCTCGGGGGCCTACATATTCTCGGAACCGAACGGCATGAATCCCGCCGTATCGACAACCAACTACGTGGGCGCTCCGGGCGCCAAGGCGACCCGGGTTCGAGCCGATTCTACCTGTCGCTCGAAGATGATTTGATGCGCATATTTGCCGGCGATCGGGTCAAAAACCTGATGGACCGCATGGGCATGCCTGATGATGAGCCCATCGAACATCCCTGGGTCACCAAGAGCATCGAGAACGCGCAGCGCAAGGTCGAGGAGCGCAACTTCGACATTCGCAAACACTTGCTCGAGTACGACGACGTAATGAACGCCCAGCGTAAGACCGTGTATAGTCTACGGCAGCAATTGTTGCTCGGGCGGTACGCGCCAGAGGAATTGGACGAGGTTGGTAAGCCTACGGGTAACACCCGCAAGATCCCGGTTGACGAGCAGATTCGTGAACGCGTAACGCCACTCGTTGCTCAATTAGTGGGTATGTACTCGGACCCACTCGTGACGCCGCGAGACGAAACTGGGCGCACCCGGGCGCCGACACGAACGGAACTGGAACAAGCCAATTCAATTGCGGAAGTAGAACAACTTAAGCGCGAAGTGTACCATCTGTGGGGCATTCGCCTAGATACCGAACGCCGCAAACTTCCGCCACCGGTTGAAATCTACGACGAATTGCTGCAGGACGTTTGCCGCGGGCTATCAGAGCAGCGTGAGCGAATGTTTGATCTGATGGACCGGGTGGTCGCAGCAATGGTCGAAGAGTGCTGTCCCGCGGACCGTCCGCCCGAAGACTGGGATGTCGTAAGCGTCCAGGATGGCTTTCGCGAAAGCTTCGGCTGCAAATTGGAGGGGGCAATTGACCAAATGGGTGAGCCGCACCGTGTGGTTCGCTATTTGTACGAGCAAGCCGAGGCTGCCTATTGGGCCCGCGAAAAGGAAATGGGAGTCGATCTCGCACTTCGGGTGTTTCGCTACGTGTACCTGGAGACCATCGACGAGGATTGGGTCGAACATCTTACCAACATGGAACACCTACGCGACGGCATCGGTTTGCGAGGGTACGGCCAACGCGATCCCAAGAATGAGTACAAAAAGGAAGGCTACTCCTTATTCGTAAACATGATGGCTCGCGTATCGGGGGCTGCGTTGAACAAGTTCTTCAACGTTCAGATTCAGCGTCAGGACGAAATGCGTGAGCTCGAGGCGGCCGCCGAGGCGCGGCACCATGCCGAGCTCGATCAGGCCGTTGCTCGTCATATTGGTGAAGAGGGAGAAGCATCACCAGAAGAACTACTGGACCAGGTGCGAACGGCCGTCGGCAGCGTTCCTCAAACGCGCCCAGCCACCCAGCGGTCAACGCCTCGCATTGGCCGCAATGACCCCTGCCCTTGCGGATCAGGCAAGAAATTCAAGCAATGTCACGGCTCCGCTGACGAAGAACCGGCGGAAGCAGAACCTTGATTGAAGTACAGGGTCTCACTAAGCATTACGGCTCTGTTGTCGCGGTCAATAACGTCACGTTCCGCGCCGATGTTGGCGCGATAGTGGGGCTTCTCGGGCCAAACGGCGCCGGCAAGACAACGACACTACGCATGTTGGCGGGCGTCCTGGGGCCAACCACCGGAAAAATAGCAATTGCGGGACACGATATTCTCGAGTCTCCGATGCAGGCCAGATCGTGCTTGGGTTACCTGGCAGAAATGTCGCCACTCTACCCGGAGATGCGCGTTGGCGACTATTTGAGCTATCGCGCTGCGCTCAAGGGGATCAAGCGACGGCGACGACGTGATGCTGTCAAAGATGCACTGAGGTCAACGCATTGCGATGAAGTCATCGGTACACGCGTGGCCACATTGTCCCGGGGCTACCGTCAGCGAGTAGGACTTGCAGACGCCCTATTGGCGGCCCCCCCGGTGCTGCTTCTAGACGAGCCGACAGCAGGACTCGACCCGAATCAAATTAGAGACGTGAGGGAATTGATAACTCAGCTCGGGCAAAGTCGAACGATATTGCTCAGCACACATGTGCTGGCCGAGGTGGAAGCCATATGCACCGAAGCTGTGGTAATTCATCGGGGCCAGCTAGTTGCCCATGGAACGCTACACGACCTACGTGCAGGCCGCGACGCAGCTGACGTCGCACTCCTCGTGCGAGATCCCAATCACCTCACGCCCGCCATTTGCGCCGATCTTGGATGGCGCGTGAGAGCAACTGCCGAGAGCGTACTCGAAAGTCCGGAGGCGGGTATGCAAGAGATTGTTCAGGTCGTCGTATACTCTGAGCAGATGACTGGGTCAATGGGTACTAAGTTGGAACAACTCATTGCGTCTTTGGTGCAAAATGGCATCGGGCTGCGCGGCGTAAGTCAATCGAGTAGGGCGCTAGAAGCAGTATTTGCCGAACTGACGAGCGAAGCTGGGGACAGCGGGCCGTGACGGCTTTGGTGGCAACTCTGCGTCGAGAGATGGCAAGCCTGTGGCTGACGCCGCTTGCTTGGATCCTATGGCTGGCGTTATTGCTGATCGAGGGCGGTGTCTTTGCATCAATCGTCACGAGTTTTGCGACTAATACGGGACTGACACTCGACGTTGGGCCGTTGCAGGCATTTTACGGCCAAAGCATATTCGTGCCGCTTACATTCCTATTCGTGTGTCCGACACTCAGCATGCGCTCGTTCGCAGAAGAACGACGGACCGGGACAATAGATAACCTCCTGTCCGCACCGGTTAGTTCCGCGTCGATTGTGTTGGGAAAGTACTTGGCCTTGCTGCTTTCATTCATTGTGCTTTGGTTGCCCACGTTGCTTTACCCGTTGGTGTTGCGGAGCGTCATGGCAGTCGAATGGAAGGTCGTTGCAACTAGTTACTTGGGCATCTTTGGTCTGGGCGCTGGCTTTCTGGCAATCGGCGTACTTTGCAGCGCGATGACGCGCAGCCAGTTTTTGTCTTTGGTGCTTACGAGCGGCGTACTTTTGGCGTTTATCGTGTTGGGTGTGGGGGAGAATGTCTTTGATAGTGGTCTCCTGCAGACGCTTTGCAGCCACGTAGCAATTCAATCTCAGTTGACCGAGACGGCCCAGGGTATCGTTTCGGCGCGACGCGTGATCTTCGATGTGACCTTGGCAATGGTGCCGATATTTTTAGCGGTTAGAGTTGTTGACTCTTGGAGATGGTCTTGAAGCGCCGGTTGTTTGGACCCCCCGAGAAGATTCAGGATTGGCTACGCTGGTCGAGCGCCATTGCAATTGCGTCGGCAGTCTTCCTTGCGGTGTGCGTAAATGTGCTTGGCTCGCGATTCGATCGCCGATGGGATGCAACGTCAGACCGTAGATACACACTTTCGAATGTGACGCGAGAGACCATAGACGCTATCCGCGAACCGGTGGTGATTCACGTATTGTTGAGTCGAACCGACACAATTGCCCCGACCGTACAGCAAGTATTGGCAAGCTATACGTCATTGTCGCGACAGCTGCTGCTGCACTGGGTGGACCCAGATCGCGATCCCGGTCAGTACCTAGCGACGCAGGCGGAATTGGGCATTGCCGCGGGTGCTAGCAATGGCGGAAAGTCTCTGTCCGATTCGATAATCGTCATGACTAGAGGCAAGAACAGGAGCTATATCACTACCGATGATATAGCGATCGTCGATTCGGAAACCGGGGAGACTGACCTTCGTTTGGAACAGTCAATCACGAGAGGATTGCGCCAACTCGGCGACACTAGCCGTCCCTTAGTTTGCTTTACCCAAGGACACCGTGAGCTTAACCTCCAGGATGAAGGTGCCGCGGGCCTTAGTGATTGGCACGCTCGCCTGAGTCGCGAGCCCATCGAAGTAACCACAATCGACTTGGGTGCTGGAAAGCGGGCAGAGCTACGCCGGTGTCAACTCGTGATCGTCGCCGCACCGGATGTACCACTTTCGACATGGGCACAGGAACAATTGCGAGCCCACTTGCTCCAGGTGGGTTCGCTGTTAGTCCTGTCCAACACAATTCCCGATGAATCGGGTCAGATTCGCTCGACAGGGTTGGACTCGTTGATATCCCCTGCTGGTGTATCCATCGGTAAAGATATCGTAGTCGAGCAGGATGAAAGCCAACGACTGCCCGACGGGTTCGGCGAGTCATTCTTTGCTCAAGTTTCTGACCACGCCGCGACGCGCGCCTTGAATCGAGGCACTGCCGAACGGTCACTTCGCGTGCTTGTATCCCTGGCGCCGACGTTGTCGATGGCGAATGAGACATTGACTCGACCACTGCTCACAACGACCGACAAAGCGATTGCTATAAGCAATATTAGTGAGTATCTGAAATAGCGCGCAGCGAGCTAACGCAGTCGTCAAGACCGTCAAGGGAAAAAAGCTAGTCCTTGCGGTGGCCGCAGAACTGCAAGGCAATTCCCAAGGTGCCGTGCGGCGACTCATCGTTGCACCCGCTTCACTCGTTGAAAATCGCGTGATGAGATTGCCGGCGCTTGCGGGCAACCGAACATTCATAAATGGCGCACTCACCTGGCTGTTAGCTCGACCAGTGGGCGTAGAGATACCCAATGCACATCACGCGTCGCTGCAATTGAACCTAACAGATGCAGACTTAGCGCGACTAAACCGCTATGTGCTACTGATAATGCCGGCGACAGTCGCAGTTCTGGGACTTGCCGTCGCGCTTTCCAGGCGTCAGCGTCGGCCGTCACGGCCGAGTTAGTGTAGGCAATGAAACCCATTCGTCGTCGGCTCTTGTTGGATGGCGCGCTGCTCGTGGTTGCATTGACTTCGGGACTATCCGTTCTCCTTGCGCGGCGTTGTGATTTACCGGCCGCCTCTAGCGACACTTCGACGTTGCTCTTGCCGTCCCTGTCTGGGGACCCACCGCACGCCCTAAGCGTCACCCGGGACGGCGTGACCGTGCGGGTTGTCAACCAATCAACTACCTCCAATTCCCCTGTTTGGTACGCTGATAGCCCTTGGAACCGAACGGGTGACTTAGCGACTGTCGATTCGATGGTGACCGCGCTGCGCGACCTGCAAGTCGTTCGCAGGCTTGACCTTGGGCCCGAAACAGCCAGCACCAACTTAGTGACGTTGGGGTTAGATCGACCCCAGAGTACCTGGCAGATCGAATCGGACGATGCGCATTGCACACTGAAGGTCGGGGCCAGCGCACCGCCGCCGCGGGGTGGAACGTACGTCGAGGTCATCGATTCTAATTCGAATTCCCGGCGGTTCTTCGTTGTCAGCGGGGACATTTCGAGACTCACCTTGTCTCCGGAACGGCTGCTGGAATCTAGATTGTTGCCTTATGTGCCGTCCGATATATGCCTAGTTAAAGTTGACTCAGAGCATAATCTCGGGGCGTACCAATTCGACACTACCCGCTCTCGTTGGTTCGAAGCCACGGGGCTGCACCGGAGAATCTCGAGAGAAAAGATCGAAAAGTTATTGCTTACTCTAACAAATCTGAAGGGTGAGCATTTTTCATCGGGCCACGACAATATGGGATCCAAGACCGGCACGGCAATTGCGACCGTGAACTTGGTCCTCGAGAAAACCCACGCGGACGTTGTGGTGCAACTATACCCGACTTGTGGGAAGTGGCCGGAGCTAACCACGATCCGCGTATCCGGAGCAACTAGCGTGGTCGCCTGTGCAAACGCACAAGACCTCAAGAACCTACTTGTCGATGAACCGGCGACCTGGCTCGACGATCACTTATTCTCTATTCGAGCCGACGAAATTGAAGGCGTGTCGGTAAAGCTAGACGGACGTTCTTTGGTGTTGGAGCGCCAGGAAATGGGCTTTTGGATGAGTAGCCCCGAGTCGCGTCGGATCGACATCGATTCAGGCAACGATGCACTTCAAACTCTAATTTCTATTCGCGGGGATTTGGTCAATACCGAACCGAAGAACGCCCAGACTGACGTTGGAGCCGGCAACTACATTGAAGTCAGATCCGCCGTGGTCGGAGCCACTGATCGATACGAGGAACGTGTACTCATAGGGCCTGAACAAGCAAACGGCCAACGGTGGGCAAAACGCGCTACTGATTCGACCCTCTTGCGTCTCGACGCAAAAGCAGTCCGTTCGCTGAACATTGAGACTAAACTTCTAGCGCCGCCTCCTATTAGCGCGATTCCACCGAAATGATGGGCCCTTTGGACCCTTCCCGACTCATGCACGTCAATTCGATAGTATTGATGCGCTAATTCAGATCACCGCTAGATTGTGTTCGTGACTGAAATATCCGATCCCAGTTAGTTCTATACTCATCAGTAGCAACTTGCCCCGGCCCTTTTGCTAGCGCCCGAGTATCCGTTGGAGTAGCGGCCTGAGCTTCGTTCGAGCTGTATTCCACCTTAACGTCACATATCAGAGGGAATTCCCGCCGAGGTTGCAGGGTGACGACTTCACCGTGGATTGGCTTGCCGTGTTCCATGGGCATGACCAAGCCGCGCTCTAAACGATTGTCCCGGTGTCGCAAAACCGCCAACCCCTTACCGTCGGGCGATGGCCCATGAATGAGAACGACATCCTTGCTTTTGGCGTCACCGGTGTCACTCGCGCTAGCTTTGGGATCCGTATTATTGTTGTCGCGACCCATGGCTACCAGTAGCGTAACACGTCCACGACGGTTGCGCCCGGATGGCAGACCTGTTCCCAGCTTTGATCGGTGTTCTGCGAGCCAATTGGAAGCAACCGGTTTGAAGGGGTTCTTTCGGTCCGGCTCGTTGTGGTCAAGGGTCCTGGGGGCATGACGAAACCACCGCGTGCCGGCGCACGTGGCGAATCGAGGGGGGGGCCAAGGCCGAGTATGTCATTTGTGTTTAGGGCGTCAGCCCAACAGGTGGGTCAGTTCGTGTCAATTGGCGAGAGCGGAGTCTGATGTTCGAGGCCGTAGGCCGTCGAGAACCGAGGCCGTTGCAAGCAGGACCGCATCGCGGATGCGCTGCAGTAGGCAGTGCCAAGGTTCTTGCCGTCGGTCATCGGAGCGCTGGGTGATGCTTCGAAAAACGGTCAGAAGCGTGTAGCCGATACGCCGCAGAATCATCACAACGAGCGTCAAACGAGGATTTTCCAGAACCCACGGACGGTCATCTTCCTCAAATGCACCATCGAGAATCTGGTGGACCGTTTCGACAGCCCAGTGCCTACGAATTACAGTGAGCCACTGCTCAGTTGACAGCCGATCCATGGCGAGACTGGAGATGTAATAGAAGGTTTCAGTGTTCGGTTGACCGAGCCGATCGAATGTCTCGGTATCGATACGCACGAGCGTTCGGAGGTGGTCCCAGCCGTCTGGAGCCGCAGGACAGGCGGCAAGAAAGATGCGTCGGGTCACTTGCCCGCGCCCCGCACCTTCTATGTTGACGGCGTCCGCTTGCTGAAGCGAGCGTTGTCCGAGCCATAGTTGAGCCCAGTACGATAGCTCGGGTTGTGAGCCTTTGAGACTCAACAAATAGTGCAGCCCGCGGACTCTGATGTGTTGCGCATTGGCTTTGGAGCAGGCGCCAGCGTCGTAAGTCACCAGGCGAAACAGGTCGAGTGGGCCATAAGCGGCAAGCAGCGCATCCAGGGCTCGCTCGAAAACGCCCATCTCATTGGTCACCGCCGGGATAGGGTACACATCAATGCAGGGCCGAGCCTGGGAACTCGAGAGAACCGCTGTCATCGTGCCGATACGACCGCTCAAACGTCCTTGGTCAATATCTTGCGTTATGAGCTGCGAATATCGGTCGTCCACCGCGGGCACCGTGACGTACTTGCCGTCCATCGAAACAACCCCGAAGGGTAATTCGAAATCGACACCCAGTGACTTACTCCGATGAGCTGAGCGCGTTGCCGAGTGCAAGATGGGACGCAGGTCCTGCGGCTCGACTGTCGAGAGGGCATCGCGCAACGTTGTATCGGGAACTTGACGACGAATGCCTAGCAGATGGCGTGTCGCCACCGACAGACTGGCTGTCAATTGCTCCACGTCTGCAAAACTCTTCTGACCCGTCATGACACCGAGCAGCGTGGAAAACAGCAGGGTGTCGAGTTTCCATCGCCGACCGCGGCGGTCACGATGGTCAGGCACCCGATCGAAGTGAAGACGTGATTGACGAACCGATAAAAACCCACAGATTCTGCGAACTTCTCTGGAATCCGGCATAGTGACCTCGCTTTGTGACTTGCCCACGAGGTGCCCGATTTGGCAGAGTGTCGATTGCCTCGTGGGGTTGTGTTTTGGGCAAACGCAGTCGATCACGACTGCCGCAACGAAGCGAGGCGTTATTGTCGAAGGGCAGAAAATGGCGTCGCGTTGGCGACGAAACACCCCCGGGTGCACCGCAACTCCCCTGATCGGTCATCCGACTTAACGAGACAACCGCTTCGAACCCCGATTGCGAATTTATGCCTCAGCCCGGCACCGACTGACGCCCCTAAGCACTCCGCCTTTTCCGTGCCGAACCGACATCAAACAAACCATCACCCGGCCCGACCTTCGATTGGAGCTGGACCTGTTCCAGGGATCTACCCCGCTAATTTCGATAAGCCGCAATCGGAACGCGGGTGGCGGACGCATTGACATTTGCAATCCGGTGTCAGAAGGTCCCACATAGACTGACTTGTGGCTTACGATTTTTGTCCGGCGGCAACGCCAATCGGCCAGACTGGGGCAATGCGACCGTTTGCACCATCGTCACTATTTGTGCCCTCGCAGTTATTGAGAGCTCTAATGATATTCGATGTGCCGTTTGAAGGTATGCGGGTGAATGCAGACCAAGCAGCCGCGGCAAGCGTCCCGTTAACAAGCCACTCGTCGAACCAACCTGGAAAGTGTTCCATTCGACGTTGCTTGAGCGCCGCGCCTCGTTCTCGGAGCCAGCGCCGGTTGTATCGCTCGTGGGTACCTACTGGCTGGGTTAGCACCAGTGGCAACCCGAGACCGGCATAGAAGCTGAGCTCGCTGGGTTTGGTCCACAGGATATCGGTACTCGGCAGCAGCGCGTTGAATTGGCGGTAGTATTCGGAAAAGGAAGACTCGTATACGATGTTAATCGACTTTCCGAGTCTCGAGGTTAGACGGGAGGACTCGACCGCTTGTGAAAACCGCTGCGCAACTTCGGCGCGCGTCCCGGCAATCAAATTGATGTGAATGCGGTCGTCTCTGAGTCGATCTTTAAGTCGAGGCAATAGGTCGTCTACGAGGCTGGCTTGAGCGCCAGCGCCACCCACGGCAAAGGTCAAAACCAAGGGTTCCTGGGAATCCTCGGGTAATTCCCCGATTAGCCTTGCCAACATCGGCGCATGCAGGCCGCGGAATGTCCCCTCGGGGTCTAAACGAACGATACGTCGAGCCACGTTCTTGCGGAGCTCTTCGAGCGCGGGCTTATCCGTCAACTCATGAGGTAGCGGAAAGCCCGTTAACGTTATGTGATCTTCACGTACACCATAGGCTTGCAGGCGCCGGGCTACTCGGGTACTCGGAGCAAAGTAGTGAATTCGGCTCTGCTTGGGCTGGTAAGGAACCCATACCCGCTGCACGTCGGCATCAGTGACGACGCAGTAAATGCGCTCTATATCCGCCGCATTTGCCACCAGGGCTGGTGCGTATATCGTGGTCAGAAGTGCGGATTTGCGGGCGCGCAAATACTCGACAAGGCCACGACCCAAACCACGCTTGATTAGCTGGGCGATGAACTTAGTTGCAAAATCGGGTTTGCTCTGATCGGCCTTCTCGTGCATCGGCGGAATAATCGTAACTAGGTCCATCAGGGCGTTAGCCTGCCGCACGAGCCAGTCGCTCTCACTCGGTCGCGATAGAAACGAATGTCCACGACGAATCAGCTGCCATAACCGCGAGTCCTTCTCAGTGGCTATCGGCGGTTCATCCGCAAGATATAGCGGGCAGTTCAATGCATCCGCAATTGGGTATGCGGCACGGAGGTGGCCGTAGCCCATCTCAAGGGAAATGATATCTAAACGCATATAACTCGCTTCGTAGCACTACGCGGTTTGGCGGGCGAGGGATGGCCTCGATTGTTGTTGAGCTCGTGGATCAATCAGCCTTGAACCTTTGCCAATGCGCAACTTATGTCCTCTCCAGTCAACCTCGCTCTTGGACCAAGCAATCATCCACAACAAAAGTTGACTGAATTGTCGAACGGCTACGAACAGCACCACTTGGATGCTAGCCGGTTGCCTTGACCAGCGCGCAATCGCAGCGATTTCCGAGACGCATACTAGTGCATACGCGCCAGCGCAAAAGCCGAGCAACGCCTGACTAGACACCATTGAATTGGGCGCGCCGTTGACCGCCGCGCTAATCGCCACCCCCACAATCCATATGTGCGGGAGCAGGAGCAACTCCAACAAGTAGCCCGCAACCCCGAGATTTCTTCGGATTTGCGACCACCGCAGGTGTCTTTGCCACAATTTACGCAGAGTCCAGGTTCTATTTATGGTCTTGATTGCACTTGGACACGTGACCACTCGCCAGCCCGCCCGGCTTATCGCGCGTCCGATCAAGTAGTCCTCTGCCAGTATGTCGGCGAACCTCGCAAAGCCCCCAATTTGTGCAAGGGCACGTCGTCGCAGGAGCATCGATTTACCTACGACGCACGCGTGTTTGCCAATGAAATTGGCCAGCGCGAGCCCAAAGATTACGTATGAGTTGAGTTGCAGGCTCTCCAAAGCGGAACCAAGCGTGCCGCCACCGTGTCCAATTATTGGGTTCGATACGAGACCGACGGCGGGGTCTTCCAGCTCCGCAGTTGTTGCGGACAGATAGAACTCATCCACTTGCACATTGGAGTCGGATATGAGCAGGGCATCGTGGCGAGCATTGCGAACGAGTGCGCGCAGAAGCCGCACTTTTGGATTCAGCCCGGAAGGGCATTGGCCGACTACGATTCGAATCGACGTTTGGGGGTGATTTTGGGCAACTCTTCGGGCAATCGGTAAGGCCGCGTCCGACGCGTCCGCCACGCCGAAGATAATTTCGTATTGGGTGTGAGTTTGTCTGCAGAAGCTTTCAAGGTTAGCTTCGAGATCGTCGTCGGCCCCTTTCAGCGGCTTCAATACACTCACGGGGATTGAACTGCGTCGATGACTGCGTCGTTGGACCGCCAGCCATTGCACGACCCCATGGGCGAGCAACAATAGAATTAGAGCGATACCAGCGACAATGGCTAGGCACAATGTGGGCATTGGTTCGTACAATCCTGTTCGGATTACAGCAATCTTTGGCGTTAACGGCGTGTCGCTGAACCAACAGTGTTGTCACATTCGAGTGACTGCACTCCGTTTGACTGTTACCTGGTTGTCACTTGGGCTTTAGATGTAGGGCGCACGAATACCTTGTCTCAACGCCTACTCGAACAACTCGAGTCGAGGCGTCCCTCGACGGCTGACACTTCCTGATGTTGGTATCTCTGGCTGTTTTTGTTGCAGTTTTCGGCGTTCGCTGGCTGGCGGCGCTGACATGGGTAGAGGCCTTATCGACAGCTTTAGTGCCCGCATGCATACTTTCGGCCCTAGTCCGTGAGGTAAGCCCATGCAGTTTCTGTTCGTGATGGACCCGGCCGAGTCCATGTTGCCCGATAAAGACACGACATTTGCGTTCATCCGTGGCGCCACGGCAAGGGGGCATCAAACCTGGCATTGCCTGACGCGAGATATCTCGACCGTCAAGAAGGAAGCCTATGCGCGGGCTACCCAAATAAGTGTGAGCGACACAGCACCCCATGTTACGCTGGGGGCAGTGCAGGACCTTCAACTGTCACTAATCGACGCCGTGTTCGTGCGTAAGGACCCGCCTTTTGACTCAAGTTACCTGTACTTGACGCAGCTGCTCGATCTGATTTGTGGCTCGACCCTTGTCGTCAATTCCCCGCAGGGACTACGCGATGCCAATGAAAAGCTATTCGCTCTCCAATTCGACAACCATACCCCGAAAACGATGATCTCTTCGTCCCCCAGCAGGCTACTTCAGTTCTTGGACGATCTGGGCGGGTCCGGCGTGCTCAAGCCACTAGACGGCGCGGGTGGCTTTGGCGTGGTGCTTCTCAGAAAGCAGGACCCCAATTTGCGTGCCCTGATTGACCTCTTGACTCTCGAGGGCAATCGAAGTGCGTTGCTACAGGAGTATTTGCCTGCTGTGCAGCAGGGTGACAAAAGGGTCCTGGTCCTGGACGGAAAGGTGCTGGGCGCAATCCGCCGAGTTCCAAAAGGCAACGACATCAGGGCAAATATTCATGTCGGTGGGTCAGTAGAACCAACGGACTTGACGCCGGCAGAGGTTGAATTAGTTCACGATGTCGGCAGTGTGTTGCGTGAGCGGGGACTGTGGTTCGTCGGGCTGGATCTTATCGGGGAGCGGCTAATCGAAGTAAACGTTACTAGCCCGACCGGCCTGCAGCAGCTGGCGAAGCACCTGGGTCGCCCCGTCGAACAGGACGTAATAGCGTGGGTCGAGGAGCGTAGTCGGGAAAAAAAACTGCTCTTACCAGAAAATCCGCGCCATTAACTTGGCCCGGCTTAGCCGTTGCGGGAGTGTAGCCCAATGGCAAAGCAATGCGAAGCTTGCGCACAATTGGCTCTTCGCGAGAACGGTCCCCTGAGTAGCGACCGTGTTCGAAATCTGCTCGTGGGGGGGAGGTTGGTCTATCTGTGTGATGCCCACGTTCAGGCCGCGGGCAATCTTGACCTCCGTAAGGTGGACGATATTAGGCAGCTGCTTCGGGAAGCCGAAGGGCAACGTTCGTTAGTGACCCGGAGAAGCCCGATTGATCGACGCGTGTTTCCTCCGAGGCCGGAAGGGCGTCGCCTTGCGACGGGGCGGCGTTCCACCGATACTGATGGTTGAATGGGAATGGCCGTCTACCCAATGTTTGCCATTGTAACCTGCTAGGTTGGTGGGTTGTACCGTGCGGTTTTCTCGCGTGACTGGTTCGTCCGGTGCGACGTTTGACGGTGTTGGTTGCCGCTCCCGGCGCTGAGTTCGCTATTGGCGTTTCACAATCGAGCGCTGAACCATCCGTTGTAGCGCGCGCAAGTTGAACGGCTTTTCGATTCGCGGGTTTGGAACCTGCGCCAGAAATCGCTTGGCCTGGGCCGTAAACGCACCGCCTGTCATAAATACGAGGCGTGCTTCATACCCAGGTCTGTTGAAGCGAAGCACTTGATAAATATCCATCCCCGTCAATTCGGGCATCATCAGGTCGCAGAAGACCAAATCAAAATCTTGCTCCTGCAATAGCCTTCTTAGCGCCTCTCTCGGGCTGGTGTAACAGGTCACATCGTGATCTTCCTCGAGCATCAGTCGAAGCGCCCGCCCGACTCCAGGATCATCGTCAACTACCAATATTCTGGCGGAGCCCGATGCCGTAGACGGAGGACTCGACGATTGCTGGCTCGAGGGAGGCTGGCGGCTCCGTTGTCGGGGCGGGTCTCGAGCAGGGAAAAGTGATAGTCAGAGAGAGTCCGGTGCCGGGTAGGGACTCAGCGGTGATCTGCCCACCCAGTTGGTCGACTATACTACTGCATACGCTCAAGCCAAACCCAGCCGTACGGGCTTCATCGCTCGATGCAAACGGTTCGAACAGACTCCTGAGTTGCACTGCGTCTAACTGGACGCCTTCACACACAATTTCAATTACTACATTCTGCCGGTCACTCGAAAAAAGCGTCAAACGAACTTCATTGGTCTTGGCGGAGTCCTCCGGCAAAATTCTGGCGGCAAAAAGGACCAAGCCCAGGCACGCTTGCTCAATCCGAGACTCATTGGCAACAATCGGGGGAACCTGCTCGAAGGAAGTCGTCAGCCGCCCCCGGTGATGCATTTCATTTCCAACGATTTCGACGACCGATTCGAGAACTACGCTCAGGTCGATCGCGCGAATCTCAGTGTCGTCGGTTCGGGCCAAATTGCGCATGCGTTTGACGATGCTTGCCATGCGTTCGGCGCCTTCGCGTGCTTCGGCCATCCTCGCCAAAGCATCCGCAACATGAGTGGCATCCCCAGCCATGAGTGGGAGTCGTTTGGCTAGGTGATCGAGATTCAGAAGCACATACGTAAGCGGATTGTTCAAGGAGTGAGCCATGCCTCCCGCCAACATACCCAGTGAAGCCAATCGATCGGACTGAAGTAGGCTGGCTTCCGACCTCTTTCTTTCCGTGACGTCACGACCAAATGAAAGAATTGCTCCGCCTCCCTCGTAGTCGATCCCAATAGAACTCAACTCAATCAGCCGGTTTTGAGTTTGTCCTTGGCTGAGACGGCACTCGAATGGGGGCACCGGCTCACCCTGCAATACGCGATGAAACCATTGGTTGACTTGAGGCTGGTCATCCTGGTGAACCAAGGTCAAAAATGGCTTACGTTGGATCTCACTCGCGGTAACTTGCAGCAGCGATAGTGCGGCCGAATTTGCGTAGACGACCTGTCCCCCACGAACAATCCAAACACTCTCCACGAGTGATTCGACCAATGACTTGAACCGCTCTTCGGAACGTCGCACGGCCTCCTCGATCTCGTGACTCGAACGAGTGTCCGATACGACAGCTGCCCAATAATTGCGCTCCGACGACGATACCGCACCTGAGACCTCTACCGGAATTGATGTGTCCGCAAGAGAGGTAACCAATGTTTTCACCGGCCCTGTGTGGTCCCGGGATTTGGAGGCAATCGAAAGGAGTGGATCGGTCAACAGTTCTTCGCGTAAAGTCTCACCACTGTTGGTGACGCCCAACAATTCGGCAAAGGCCTCGCTCATCCATTGCAGCTCAATGCTGTCGCCCGCGCCTTTGCCCACTACCGCGGCAATGTGGGTCCACTTAACTGAGTCTAATATGGCCTCAGCAATCTGTAACCCTGGCACGGAATCTGAGATTGGCATCCGCAAGCGGGTCTACCCGGCGAAATAGGTGGACATTTCGGTTGCCAACAGATTGCCACGAGCTCTGCCTTCTGTAACCACTGTTTTTGCGACCGACCATTTGACCTTGCAGCTAATTCCTGGCGGGTCGAGCACTTAGGGCCCTACTTGCCTGGATTTGACGCTCACGGATGTATGACGGATGCCTTCGGTAACGCTCGAACGCTCAAGGTTTCGGCCACACTATGTCGTCATCCGTGCCTAGTCTCCCATCTTGACCTGGGGACAACAGGCTGAATTTGTCGCCGTCGGCACATACAAGGCGAAGTGTCCCTCCCCACGGATCCTCTCGTTCGACATCGGCGCTCAAGTTTCCCTCGTTGATGAGTCCACCAATTGTGGGACACCCTTCAGGGTTTTGCTCGCGCCATTCACGAGCCGCAGTGAGCACTGGCTCGGCTAACCGCGCTATAGACGCTTGGTTGTCATGTGCCAGGCTCGGGCTTGCGACGAGAACGACTGCCACGCAGACGCACCCAATTCCCAAAACACTTAGGCAAATCTTAACCAACCGGAGTCGGCTGGGTCTCACAGGGGTATAAGTCGCCATGAATTGCCTCGACTGCAACAGTCGTACCAGCCGACGATTCAGTGGAAACTCGCGAATTGCCTGGGCAGGAGCCTCTTGGAATTTCCGGCCGGTGACGCCTTGTCAATGGACACTGAGTCGGAGTTCGGACTCCATGCCATTCTGGCAATCATTTCCAATTGCCGCGTTGCCGAGTTGGCCGCCAGGTCGTAGGGCATGGGCCATGCTTCGGCGGTTGTTACTGGCCTCACTTTTTATTTGGGCTTGCGCTTCAACACATAACAAGCGACGCGTTGACGGCAGCTATTCAATTGATTGCAACGCGCAGAAGGCTTGCCTTGACCGCGCGGCGACACTTTGCGGCGAACGCGGGTATTCGATCATCGGTGGCCGCCATGACCAAAAGACTTATGGCGTACCCGGCAATCAAAAGGTCGTTGGTAAGGATGAACTTTACATTCGCTGCAACAAAGACGCCCTTGTCGATGCGCCCGATCCTGCACTAGGAACTTGGAAGCTCGAACGGGTGGATAGCGGGGTACAGCCAACGCCATTGAGGAGAGAAAAGAAGGCTGTCTGTCGTCCCGGGGAAACGCAACGTTGCATTGGACCGGGCGCTTGCTCGGGAGGCCAAGCCTGCGCCGCGGACGGTTCGAGTTTCGGGCCTTGCGATTGCGGCGAGCCATCTTCGGGTAAAGCTGTTCCAAAGGGCAATTCGGCGGACGCCGGGAGCCAATAACTTCCCGGCTACGAATATAAATTTTGGCGGGGTCCGCACACGCTTGTCGCGATAATTGCGGTCGGTGGGCTACAGCCGCTAATCTTGAACCGAGCGGGCTGGACGCTGTAAGTCTAAACTTGATATATCAATCCGGATGGAACAGCCACTGGCTAATATTGCGGCACCCGAGCACACTTTGCCGGATATCTTTTCGAACGACCCAAGGTTTGATGCAGATCTGCTGCGGCGCTTCGATTTTGATGTTGCGCTTTGCCTGAGCCAAATGCGCGCAGTCCGCGAGGATACAATTGATGAGTCGAGCTCACAGATCAGCGATGATTTCGAGGTCCCTGATAAGATAACGACGGTCAACTATGACGGCAGAGCGGACGAACAACGGGCTCACGCGGCCGGCGTGCAAGCTCTCTCACGAGGCGAAGTTGCCGTACTCGTGCTCAACGGTGGGCTGGCGACACGGTTTGGTGGGGTCGTCAAGGGTACCGTCCCCGTCTTCGACAACCTAAGCTTCTTGGGCGCAAAAATCGGTGATTTGATTCGAGCCAAATCCTCGTTTGGCAAGAAAATCCCGATGCTGATCATGAACAGTTTCGCGACGCGAACCGAGACGGCGATACACTTGGATTCGAATGACTACTTCGGTATTGAGCGCGAGGATATCGAGTTCTTTGACCAATCAATCTCAGTGCGTCTGACAGAAGAGGGGCAACCATTCTTTGGGGCAGACGGGCAAGCCAGGTACTACGCACCGGGACACGGAGAATTCTTCCAGCGACTTCATGTTGCTGGTCTGTTCGAGAAATTGGTTAACAGCGGGATACGCTATCTCACATTCTCGAACATCGACAACTTGGGAGCGACGCTCGACCCTTTGCTGCTGGGTCTACACATCACGAGCCAGCGCGACATGACCGTTGAGGTAATCAGGAAGTCCAGGAATGCCAGCGGAGCATGGGATGTTGGAGGAGCTCCTGTTAAAGTCAGGGGGCAACTTCAAGTTGTAGAAGGTTTTCGCTTTCCAGCTACCGCCGCGCCGGAAAAGCTCCCGGATTTCCAGACGAACAACATGTATTTTTCCCTCGCCGCATTGAAGCAGCCGCCGACTTTGCCGCGCTATCTCGTGAAGAAGCAAGTTGAGGGCCGTGCGTCGATTGGATTCGAAGCAATCACGTGCGAGGCGAGCGGAGTCTTGCGTCCCAGCGGCGACGCTTGGCTTTCCTTGAACTTGGTGCGTGTGCCTCGTGACGGGCAACACGGACGGTTTTATCCGATCAAGAGCAGAGAAGACCTCGAACTCATGCGCCCCCAGATAAGGGAGCGACTGCTTTCCGGATGGGCAATTCGCGAGCGAGAAGCAGTGTTCTAATAAGGCCGCATCCTGTCCCGAGAGACACACATCACGCTAAGAAACAAATTGCGTGCGCGTATGGCACTCATTGGCTATCCTTTTTCGGCCATGCCGACATTCACGTATCAACCCATGCTGCCTTTGGGTGAAGACTCGACACAGTACCGACAAATTACCAGTGATTTCGTGAGCCCGTTCGAGGCTTTAAGTAAACCGTTCGTGAAGGTCGAGCCCGAAGCCCTCAGATTGCTCACCTATGAAGCAATGCGCGATATAGCGCATTTGTTGCGCGCTTCACACTTGGCTCAGTTGAGGGCGATTTGCGAGGACAATGAGGCAAGCGAAAATGACAAATTCGTTGCGCTCGATATGTTGAAGAATGCCGTTATCGCGGCGCAGGGTGACTTGCCGCAATGCCAAGACACCGGCACTGCTATTGTCATCGGAAAGAAGGGCCAACACATTTTTACCGGCGGCAGCGATGCCGAGTCGATTGCCCATGGCGTGTTTGATGCGTACGCAACTCACAATTTGAGATATTCTCAAGTTGTGCCTGTTGACATGTACAAGGAAGTAAACACCGGCACGAACCTGCCCGCGCAGATCGATCTATACGCGACGAGCGGGGATGAATATCATTTTCTATTCATGGCAAAGGGAGGGGGTAGTGCCAACAAGACCTTTCTGTATCAGGAGACCAAGGCTTTGCTATCGCCCGAAGCTCTGCTGCCCTTTATCGATGCAAAGATCCGTTCATTGGGGACCGCGGCATGCCCGCCTTATCACTTAGCCATCGTGATTGGGGGTACGTCTGCCGAAGAGGCGCTCAAAGTCTCCAAAATGGCATCAACCCGCTATCTTGATTCACTACCAACTCAGGGCAATCAGGGTGGTCACGCGGTGCGGTGTCCTGACATCGAGGCACAAGTGCTTCGGCTTGCTCAACAAACGGGGATAGGCGCACAGTTTGGGGGCAAGTACTTTTGTCACGACGTGCGCGTAATCAGGTTGCCGAGACATGCTGCGTCATGTCCAGTCGCCATCAGCGTATCGTGCGCTGCGGATCGGCAAGCCCTTGGTAAAATTACACGGCACGGCGTGTTCCTGGAGCAGTTGGAAACTGACCCCGCGAGATTCCTGCCTGATATTCGCACCGAGGAACTGTCCTCGACGGTCGTCCAATTGGATCTAAATCGGCCGATGGGGGAGCTCCGGTCTACTCTTTCGTCGTATCCGATCAAGACGCGACTTTCGCTAACGGGCCCTATGGTCGTGGCGCGAGATATTGCGCACGCCAAAATCAAAGAGCGTCTCGATCGAGGCGAGGGCCTCCCCTCGTACTTGAAGGATCACATTGTATACTATGCAGGCCCAGCAAAAACGCCACCGGGGTATGCGTCCGGTGCCTTTGGCCCAACCACAGCCGGCCGCATGGATTCGTACGTCGAACTATTTCAATCCAACGGCGGTAGCTACGTTATGCTTGCCAAGGGCAATCGCTCGTCCGCGGTAACTGAATCTTGTCGAAAGCACGGCGGCTTCTACTTGGGAAGTATCGGGGGGCCTGGGGCAAGGCTAGCCAAGGAGTGCATTAAGAAGGTCGAGCCCATTGAGTACGCTGAGCTGGGAATGGAAGCCGTTTGGAAAATCGAAGTCGAAGACTTTCCGGCTTTCATCGTCGTAGATGATAAGGGGCACGACTTTTTCGCGGGTTTCAGCCATCAGGGCTCCCTTCCTGTCGTGCGGTAACTTAGGCCGCAAATGTATTCCAAGTAGGCACACGTCAAATTCCCGATCTAACGCCCGAAAAGTGCGTTACGATTTGTGGATCGCGTCGGACATTGAATTCGGCTGCGCAGGTTAGCGACATGTCACCAGGGACACATCGTATGAAAAACTGGGTATTGCCAGTGGCGCTATTGGGTTCATTTTTATCTACTGGTTGTCCGCGCGACAGGGCGGATGACTCGCTGACTCGCGCCGATGCCGTTCAAGCGTTGGATGAGGCAACGTTGGAGTCCCAGGGGCAGGTCGTTGCGGGGGACAACATCGAATTGGCCACGAGTTTTACGATTGGTTCGGCGGTGCAGTCGGCGGCGCAGGAGGTTCAATCTTTTATCCTCAGCCAGCTGCCATGCGCGTCGGCAACATTGACCGATCATACTGTAACCATCGTTTATGGCGCGGGTGCCGGTTCATGTACCTACCACGGCCACCCATTAACCGGAACAAGTGAGATAACAATCGAGAAGACGGACGCCAATGACATCGTCGTCGATCACAAATGGACGGCGCTTTCGAATGGCCTCGTACAGGTCGATGGGACCGCGACAGTTACGTGGAATAGCTCAAGTCCGAGCCGTAGAGTCCAGCACGACATCACAATCGAACGGCTCCGAGATTCGAAGGTACTCAACACGACAGGGGACCGGACCCAAATTCCTCTCAACGGCGACTTATCCGTGGGCCTACAAGTTGATGGAACTCGATCTTGGTATAGCGGCACGGAAACGTGGGATTAGCCATTAATTCAGTACAGGTCCGCTGGGTGGATCCAATTCCAGAGGCGGGGCAGTATGTTTTGACGACGCCGAAGGGTAAAACAATAACACTTAGCTTTTCTCGTAAAGATAGCGACACGATAGCCGTCGTGCTCGCAGCCAAGAACGTGTCCTTCTCGTTTGACGTCACCTCAACCGGCAGCGCGAGCGAAGCGCAGTAGCCGGCGTACAAATTCCGGACCCGGGCACTCGAGTTGGATTGCCCGGTTCTGCCGGCCACTAACCGTAGGCACCTAAGTCGGTTTGCGAGATTCACGATGAGATTGGGCTCATTGAGAGCCGAAGTGGCCCGTTCGAGTGCATTTCGCGCAGGTGCTGCTAACACCTGGTAATTCGTAAGCCAATTGGGAATGTGCGACCGTTCTTGAAACAAGCGTGTAGAGGAGCGTAGTCATGAAAGCGCCTTGGGTAACGTATCGTCCGGAAATCAAAGTGCTCGATGCCACGATTCGCGACGGTGGTCTCATCAATGACCACATGTTCAACGACGGTTTCGTGCGGGCCGTGTGTGACACCTGTGTTGCGGCGGGCGTTGACTACATGGAAGTGGGATACAAGGGCTCGGGGCGCATCTTCGACCGAAACAAATTTGGTGCTTGGAAATTCTGCACCGAAGACGATCTCCGGAGGGTTCTCGGTGACAGTCCCGCAGTCAAGATCGCAGTTATGGCGGATGCCGGCGGCAAGACGGATTACCGTACGGATTTTTTGCCCAAGGAAAAGAGCGTAATCGATCTGGTTCGAGTCGCCTGCTACATTCATCAAATTCCCGAAGCCGTTGACATGATAAAAGACGCGCACGACAAGGGCTATGAAACAACCTGCAATATCATGGCGATTTCAACGTGCAGCGAGACGGAAATCGATCAGGCATTGGAGGAGATCGCAAAAACTCCCTGCTCCACCGTGGTCGTTGTGGACAGTTTTGGATCCATGTATGGTGAACAAATTGCGAGTCTTGTCGAAAGGTACAAGAATGCCTTAGCGGGCACTGGCAAAGAGGTTGGAATTCACGCCCATAATAATCAGGAGTTGGCCTTCGCGAACACGATTGAAGCAATCATACATGGGGCAAACCGCGTAGACGCAACCTTGGGAGGCCTTGGTCGTGGTGCAGGCAATTGTCGCATGGAGCTATTGTTGGGCTTCTTGCGAAACCCGAAATACAATATCCGAGCGGTTTGGAATTTAATCCAAGAACACATCGTACCGCTACAGCGATCGATAGAATGGGGGCCACTTCCTCCTTACGTAATCGCCGGACAACTCAATCAGCACCCTCGTGCGGCCATTGCTTGGCTAGCTGGTGAGAATCGAGATGCCTGCGGCGAATTCTACGAGAAGGTCATTGCCGACATTTGACCGGCGACCTTTGGACTAGCCTCCAACGAAAACCGATTCAACACTGTCAAAAATTTCGCGAGCGCGCTGAAGCCCAACCTCCGCAATTGCTCGCCGAAGTTGGGATTCAAGCGCAGCTGATGCGGTAAGCCCAGGTGACGTTGGCTTGCGGCCTCGTCTCGATGCGGATGGCTGACTCGTGCTTGGCGCAGGGACGGAACGTGGGGGTGCAAACGCCCCCTCTTTTTTGCTGGCAGCACGAATGTTGTAGACGTGATTTACGGTTACCTTGAGGCCGACTTTCTTCGCCGCTTCGACTACATCCTTCGCGCTCATCGACGCGGGCTGGCTCCGGATAAAATCAGCTTTTGCACCGAATTTTCCACTATTTTGCTGCTTGCTTTTTTTGCTGCCATATCGATTACTCCTACCGAAGACTTACCACGTGCTGCGAAGTGTGCAGTGCCTAGGATGGTTAGGCAATTCGCAAATGCATTTGCCAAGTGTCTATTGCCCTACTTGGACCAGATCGTCAATCTCAGAATGCAGCGCATGTCCGTGTCGGCAACTGTAAATTGTGAGAATCCGGTCACACTCGCTCACATAGTAGCCACAATTGGTTGACGCTTGGTTAGCACGCGGCATAATGATGCAAAAAGGGGCAAAAAGCACCAAGGCAGAGCGTCTCGGAGCGTTCGCTGGGGTTTTGGCCCTGCTGTCTCACACAATGAATCTTTGTCAAATTCAATGAGCAAATTAGCCGCGCTCTGCTAGCAACCGTAACCACCGGGGCAATCGAACCCGAGTAATCTTGCACACGGTTCGCCCCGCGCGTGGCAGGCTCATTACTGTAAGCGAGTTCGAATCGGGTGTCGAAGTTGCCGTTGTTTCAGCGTGTGTTCGAAGACCAACGCGGAAGACTCGTCGTCGTATTGCGGCGACGAATCGGCCATGTGGTAGAGCCCTCCAATTTGAGTCTAGACGCAGGTGCTGAGCATCCACGACCTGATTCGGTGGTTGTATCGGACATGGTTTGCCATGATTGTGACCGCGAACCTCAGTGAACGGTGCTACAGTACCTGGCTTTGTAGACCATGCGAGTCGCGGCTCAAAGACGGGTGAATGTGCGATGACTGAACTCGAGTTTGATCGAGTAATTGGTTTGGCGCGCGGTTACCAGGAGCCTCGGATATTACTGACGGCTGGTGAATTGGACCTATTTCCAGTTCTCTGTGCGACCTCGATGACTGCGGAGGAGATAGCAACATCGCGTGGTTGGGACGCGCAAGCGCTAGGAATTCTGCTTGACGCGCTAACCGTCATGGGATTCCTAGAAAAGCGACTGGGTCGTTATTTCGTACCTCGTTTGAATCGAGACTTGCTCTCGAGCGCGAGTGCGCCAGTTGTACCTGCCATGATTCAAAACTCGGCCAGGGGTTGGCATTCGTGGTCTAATCTTACGTCACGGATAGTAGGTACGGGGGTGCTGCCCAAGGTTTCGGAAACGGCAAACTACATCGCGACGATGCATGCGATGTCCCAGCCACTAGCGCCTGGAATTGCCTCCTTGGTGCGCCCGGAAACCGCACGTAGTTTTCTGGACGTCGGCGGCGGATCCGGGGCATACACAATAGCTTTCCTCGAAAGGGATCGGTCACTTTGCGCTACAATCCTCGAACGCCCGGAGGTTCTGCCGATTACAGCGGATTATCTGTCACGGGCCGGTTATGAAAGCCAAGTTCAGCTCGTGGCAGGCAATTTTGTCACGGACGAATGGCCACCAAATCAAGATTTGATTCTGTTATCGGCCGTTGTGCACACTCAATCATTGACAAACTGTGGTGCAATGTTCGAGCGGGCCTTTCGGGCTCTCGTAAGGGGAGGTAGAATCGTCATCCGTGACCACGTTATGAGCGAGGATCGCCTTTTCCCGAGGGCAGGTACATTGTTTGCGGTGCATCTGCTAATGTGCACCGATGGCGGCAACACTTACACGTACTCGGAAATTCGGCGTGGGCTAGAGGCTGCGGGCTTCGCGGACATCCGCCTAGTGCAGGACGGGGAAAGAATGAACGGCATTATTGAAGCATTTAAGTCCTGACGCGAGCCTTCCAGCCAATACCGTTGAGGTTCGACGGCCTACGCGCAGCCGCCGATGTTACTCCGCTCCAACGGTTTCGGCCGCTTTCGAGCTATACCAGCTGCTAGCAACCCAGGCTAACAAAGCGACTAGAACGGTAACACCCACTTGAATGACATAGGCGTAGAAAACAAATACAGCCCCAGCTGCGATTACGGCGTCGGTTCGAAAGTAGAGCGCGAGGCCAGCATACAACGACAGCTGGAACGCCCCGAAATAGCCCGGTGCGTTGGGAATAACCACCCCTAGTCCAAGCACACCCATAGCGACCCACGCTTGCCCCAGTGTGACCGATGTCAAGCCACAGCCGCGCATCAGATACATTAGTGATGCCCCGTTAACAACCCAATAGACTACAGTAAAAGCAAAGAACGGTAGTAGGTAGCGCCACATCGGAAGAAACTTGAGCCCTGACGCAACACGTTCAATTGCCGATGTTAGCCAGGTGGCGGCCCTCCGGGATAGTGCGCCCACGGTGCGCTCAATCAAACGTTTGGCAAAATCATGCGAAAAGTAGAAAAGCCCTAACGCGACAAATAGCACCGCGAAAACTGAAAGCGCACTCATGGTTGCACGCGGCACCCACGCTACGGGCACGGGTAGTGCTCCAATGTGGTCGGGAAGTGGCGAAAGGCGTTTGGTAGTGAACAGAGCGAACGCCAAAGTGGCGGAAAGAAATAGCCCATCAAGTATTCTTTCAGCCCCCACAGTGCCGACGGCCTCCCACCAACCGATCTTATTCCTCTGACGAATCAGCGTGGGGCGGACCGCCTCGCCCAACCTCAACGGAAACAAGCAGAGTGCTCCGAACCCAATCAGCGATACTGTGACTACCCTCCAAAGTGGAACAGGCGCAATTGGCGCAAGCAGGTATTGCCAGCGCACTGACCGTATAAGCAGAACGCACACCCAGAAAGCCGAGTAACCGACGATTGCAGTGGGGGAGACTCTTGACAATGCATCACTTGGGGGAATGACAGGAAAACCACCGCGCCGTAACAGAAATGCAAACAGCAAAATAAGGAGTACCGAGCCCAGTACCACACGCCAAAGTCGAACAGTTTGCAAATTTGCCAAGCAATCCCGCGGCTAGGAATACGACAGACCGAACCAATATGCAAACGCTGGCGAACCCGGACGCGGTAAGAATGAGACGCGGTTCGAAGTTACCGCGACCCGTACTGCGCTCGCGCTCGTTGTGGAGAAACGGCAAGAATGGCAGCGATTTAGCCGACTGTGCCGTGCCCGACTAGCCGCGTTTTGACAAATGGGCTAGTTTACCTGCGTATGGTTCAAAGCCAATCTGGCTTATGTCATAATCGGACACTCGGTCAGGCATAATGCGACTGTTCAAGATTGCATCCAAATTCCTGATAGTTGCCGTGTCGCTTTTTGGCTCCGGATGCAAAAGTGTCGATCGATTCGACACAGGCGCGAACGGTGCGTACTGCGGGGAGTTAGTGGGTGGATTTGTTTCGGACGGGCTTGTCCCAGACAATAGTACTGCGAAACTGCATCTCTCATTAACCCTAGACACCAAGCACTTAGGCGATTACCCAGGACTACTTTCTTCCGACGATGTGGGCACGGACGCGGGTGGGAATGGCGGCCTTTGCCCGGGGCAACCTCTATTTAATAAGGCCAGCGTCAGGACGATCCAGAAGACGCTGTACGACGTAATTGCGGATGTACAGATTACCCCAGACCATGATCAAGACATTTTCACCTGGGTGGATTCGACTTGTCAGGGGACGTTCGTTGGCATCTTGTCCCTAATGAATGATGGCAAGGTCGAAGTGCGCTTGTTTAAGCCTAAACCTGCTACTGACGCAGGTGCTCCGGCAAACGAGCGTGCGGGGTTCGGCGTGTTCAGTCTGACGCGACAGGAGTCCGGCTGCGGATTTTGAGGCAGGGCGCGTGATAATCCTGGGAATCGAAACGTCCTGCGACGAGACGGCCGCGGCCGTAGTACAAGACGACGGAGTTGTGCTTTCCGATGTCGTGCACAGCCAGATTGCGCTGCATGCTCCGTACGGCGGAGTCGTGCCGGAGTTGGCTTCGCGCGATCACATGAACAACATTCGACATGTGATTGGCAGCGCGTTGCAAGAGTCCAATCTGACTCTCTCTGACATTGGCGGAATTTCTGTAACTTGCCGCCCTGGACTATCCGGAGCGCTGCTCGTAGGGCTGCAGATTGCCAAGGGGTTGGCTTGGGCTACGGAAAAGCCCATCGTTGGTGTGGACCACTTGGTGGGACATCTGTTAGCGGTGTATCTAAAGTTTGACGCCATACCGGTATGCGAACCCGAGTTGCCATTTGTCGCCTTGCTCGTGTCCGGCGGGCATACGGCTCTGTATCGGGTTAACGGACCCGATCTGGCTCAAATTCGGGAGCTTGGCGCAACACGGGATGACGCTGCGGGTGAGGCCTTTGACAAGGTCGCGAAGTTGTTGGGCCTTGGGTACCCTGGGGGGCCCGTCATCGATCGTTTGGCGGCCGAGGGCGATCGAACGAAGATTGAACTTAGCCGACCGATGCCGAGTCGCCAGTCGTTTGAGTTTAGTTTTTCGGGATTGAAGACTAACGTGATGCGCCATGTAGCCGAGCACGGTATGCCGCGCGATGCCACAGAGCTGCGCAATCTATGTGCCTCGTTTCAATTTCGAGTCGTCGAGACGTTGGTTCGCAAAGCAGTGCGAGCTGCCCGCGCCGAGCGGGTTCGGTCTCTCGTTATTGGGGGAGGTGTCGCCGCCAACTTAGAACTTCGGACAACGCTCAAGCGGGCCTGCGACGAACACGATATTCGACTGTTCGTGCCGCCCTTTCGAGCATGCACGGACAACGCGGCAATGATTGCGTACGCGGGTGGACTACGGCTCCGCAAGGGGGAATCCGATGCGTCAACGCTGACCATGAGCCCGCACACCGCTCTCAGTACTGTGACTCGAAAGGGTCCGGGACGTCGCTCTCGGAAATAGGAGCCAACGAGCCTCAGCCAGCGGATTCTATCGAGGCATCCGCAGTTTGGACGACTGCTGACACGAGCTCTTTTTCCGGTGGCGGCACAGTCTTAGCCATTGGGCCACTACGAGACGAGGGGCGCTTGGACGAGCGGCGCTGCGAAGGCGGAGCCGCATCAGTGAGCTCGTGCGGCGGCTCCGTTTGCGAGGCGGCGCCGAAGCGCAACGCGACCGACATTTTGGTGCCATGCAAGCGTTCGGTAAGTGCGCCCGCCAGGTTGAGAAGTTGCAATTGGGCATCCGGCTGCAGCTCACGACCCGTCAGCAGAAGCAATTGCCCGCGACCGTGACGCGTCATGTGAGTCAGAATTGCTTGCGAGATGTTCTGCCGAGCCGCCAGGACGTCATTGCCAACAGGCGTGTCCGAAGGGACGAGGACTGCGGTTTGAATTCTTTGATCGGAATCACTCAGGGCATCTACCCGTTGAATGGCGCGGCTCGAGAAGCGATTCGACATTTCATCTGGGGCCGCTACCAGCACGACCGTGTCGCTGACTTTACTCTGACAACTCCCCAACCAGCCGGGCAGCGTGGCCCCGCTTTCAACAACCACTAATAGCACCCCCGATACCTGCATGAATTTCTCCGCACGTGACGACTGCGAACCTGTCCTTCGGCGTTTGGCCAGTATACACTTATTCGCGGCCGGCACCCGTAGAATACGACTCACTCCGTCACGATCTATTTCGCCCATCTGACTCAACTCGACAACGGTCGAGACAATTGAGCACTTAAGGAAAAACGCACACTTCATGTATGGAAAACCCGAAGATTGCAGATTCACCAATTGATCATTGATACTGGCCAAGAGACGGCTGCATGTGTGCGAAACTGTCACCCTTGTTCGCACACGAATCCAACATGTCAATTATGTGACACTGAATATCAGGGGCGCTCCTCGCAAGGTCAAATTCAACTCATGCTGTACAGGAGTGGCTAATTGTCAGAGCCCTTGAAGTCTCGGTGACCAATCGCGCAAAGTGTGCCGTGATTATCCGAAGCAATTTCGGGCTATCGGATTGCCCTATGCTTTCGATGAGTTGACCTTTGTTGGTTGCAATTCACTTCGCTCGGCTTTGTGGGTCAAGATTGTCCAAGTGAGAGCGCAACATAAACATTAGATTGGATCAACCGATCGACATTGAGTTGTGCAGCCTTGTGGCACTCGCAGGTTGACGTTGTGATCTTCTCGAGTTCCAAACCGGTCAGCCGTTACCTGTACCACCCAGGGCTAACTACTTACATGGAAACCAAGAGCTGTAATTGACTGTCCGGCCAACGTCACCGCGTTGTTTTCAAAAAATGCGAAAGCGGCAGCCGCGCCAATCGAGCGTGGTATGCTGCGCGCGCCTTTCGTTGAATAGGCAATTCGCCCGCTAATCATTGCAGTTTCTGCGCAGAATCTGCATTGTTCCCGGCGCGGATGTCCTCGGCAGCAAAGGGCAACAAAACAACCCATTTATCCTCGGTTCGTCCGAGATTACGTCACTCACCGGAACCCGAGCAGCGCCGCAGCACTTGCGTGTTTTCCCGGTTGCTCTCCCGGCACTTTCCTGTTTGTTACGTGGTCAAGGAAACATTAAATCCGGCACCCTAGGCGCGTTAGCTAGAAGTATCAGTAGTTAGCCGAAATCTAGAAACACCGGTGGAGGGCCTGCAGCAATGAGTGACAAGACGTCGATGGTCGTAGATGGCAACGAAGCAGCAGCTTCCGTTGCGTATCGGCTCAGTGAAGTAATCGCAATATATCCAATTACTCCCGCTTCCCCAATGGGTGAATTCTCCGACGAGTGGTCGGCGCGCCTGAATCAAAACATCTGGGGTTCGATTCCGAGCGTCGCAGAGATGCAATCGGAAGCCGGCGCAGCCGGCGCCATTCACGGAGCACTTCAAGCGGGGTCGCTGGGCACGACGTTCACGGCGTCCCAAGGCCTGCTGTTGATGATTCCGAATATGTACAAGATTGCCGGTGAATTGACGCCGTTCGTCTTGCACGTTGCGGCAAGAACTCTTGCGACGCATGCGCTGAGTATCTTTGGCGATCATTCAGACGTCATGTCGTGTCGCATGACCGGGTTTGCCATGCTCGCCTCGTCGAGTGTGCAGGAAGCTCACGACATGGCAGCCATTGCGCATGCCGCAACGCTCAAGGCGCGCGTGCCATTCATGCACTTCTTTGACGGCTTTCGAACGTCCCATGAAGTCACGCGCATCAATAAGCTCAGCGATGAAGACCTGCACCATTTCGTGAATGACGACCTGATCAAGGCGCATCGCGACCGAGCGCTTACGCCAGACCGACCCCTGCTACGCGGGACGGCTCAAAACCCCGATGTGTTTTTCCAGGCGCGTGAAGCCTGTAACACCTTTTATGATGAGTGCCCCGGCATCGTGGAGGCCGAATTGGCCAAGTTTGCGGCTCGCACGGGCCGCAAGTACAACTTGTTCGACTACGACGGCGCGCCTGATGCCGAACGCGTGATCATCGTGATGGGTTCGGGCACATTGACGGTGCGGGAAACGGTAAAGGCTCTGGTTGCCCGCGGTGAAAAGGTGGGCGTATTGAACGTCCGTCTTTACCGGCCATTTGCGGCAGACAAGTTCATCGGTGCGTTACCAAAATCGGTGAAGCGCATTGCAGTTTTGGACCGAACGAAGGAGCCCGGTGCAAGCGGGGATCCGCTTTTCCTGGATGTCATGACGACACTCATGGAGAACTGGTCCGGCCCGATGCCAAAGGTAACGTCAGGCCGCTACGGGCTTTCGAGCAAGGAATTTACCCCATCGATGGTGAAGGCAATCTTCGATAACTTGTCAACTTCGGAGCCCAAGCGGCGTTTCACGGTCGGTATCGTCGACGACGTCACTCACCTAAGCCTACCTATTACGGAACCGCTCGACGTGCTTCCCGGTGTTCACCAAGCACTGTTTTACGGGCTCGGCTCCGACGGCACTGTGGGCGCCAACAAGAACACGATCAAGATCGTCGGTACCCAGACGGAAATGCAGGCGCAGGGCTACTTCGTCTACGACTCTAAGAAGTCGGGCACGATTACCGTATCGCACGTGCGCTTCGGCAAGGGCGACATCAATGCCCCGTATCTTATTGAGGAGGCGGACTTCATCGGCTGCCATCAATGGGAATTCGTTGATCAAATCGACATGCTGGCGCACATTCGCACGGGCGGCACATTGCTCATCAACAGCCCCTACTCGGCGGAAGAAACCTGGGCGAATCTGCCTGTCGAGATGGCAGCGCAGGTGATCGAGAAGAAAGTGCAAGTTTACGTGATTGACGCGTATCAAGTGGCGCAAAAAGCCGGCCTCGGACGCCGCACCAACACCGTGATGCAAACCTGTTACTTCTCGCTGGCAAAGGTCCTCGATCCGCAGCGGGCCATCGACGAGATCAAGCGCACCATCGAATACACTTATGGTAAGAAGGGCGCCGAGCTAGTGCGCAAGAACATGGCGGCGGTTAACGAGGCCGTGGCCAACATGAAGAAGCTGAGCGTGCCGAGCAGCGTCAATGGTCACCACAAGCGACCCCCGCTCGTGTCAGCAAAGGCGCCAGACTTCGTGCAGCGCGTCACCGCGACGATTCTCGCGGGCAAAGGCGATCTACTTCCCGTGAGCGCGTTCCCAGTCGATGGCACCTGGCCAACGGCGACAACGCAATGGGAAAAGCGCAACCTTGCTCTCGAAATTCCGGTGTGGGATTCGAGCATCTGCATCCAGTGCAACAAATGTGCGCTCGCCTGCCCACACGCTGCAATTCGGGCCAAAGTCTACGATGATGACGTCCTGGCTAAAGCCCCGGATGGCTTCAAGAGCATGACGTTCAAGGCCGAGCCCTTCAGGGGCAAGAAATACACGATTCAGGTCGCACCCGAGGACTGCACAGGTTGCAAGCTCTGCGTCGAAGTCTGCCCCGCCAAAGACAAGAGCAACCCAAGGCACAAATCCCTGAATATGGAACCGCAGCGTCCACTGCGTGACGCCGAGCGTGAGCGCTATGCGTTCTTCCTCGACATTCCGGAAGCAGATCGGAAGGTCGTCAAGCTGGACGTCAAGGGTTCCCAGCTCCTGAAACCGCTGTTCGAGTACTCGGGTGCCTGCCCCGGTTGCGGGGAGACCCCGTATCTCAAGTTGATGACGCAGCTGTTCGGTGATCGCGCACTCATCGCGAACGCAACGGGTTGCACCTCGATTTACGGCGGCAACTTGCCTACGACACCCTATGCAGTCAATAGCGACGGCAGAGGCCCAGCCTGGGCAAATTCTCTCTTCGAGGACAATGCCGAATTTGGCCTAGGGTTCCGCCTGAGCGTCGATGCGCATCAACAATACGCAAAGAATCTGCTGACGCGCGTAGCCTCGCAAATCGGAGATTCGCTCGTCGAGGCGTTAGCCGCCGGAATGCAAGCCACCGACGAGGCTGGCATCGAAGATCAGCGTAAGCGGGTCGTAGGGCTAAAACAGAAGCTCTCTTCCCTTACGCCCAGTCGCGACATCATACATCTGCAGAGCCTAGCCGACTATCTAGTCAAGAAGAGTATCTGGATCGTTGGCGGCGACGGTTGGGCTTACGACATCGGCTACGGAGGACTCGATCACGTTTTGGCTTCGGACCGCAACGTGAATATCCTCGTGCTCGATACCGAGGTCTACTCGAACACGGGCGGGCAAGCCTCAAAGGCAACTCCAATCGGGGCGTCCGCAAAGTTCGCGATGGCCGGTAAGAGTACCCCGAAGAAGGATCTCGGCATGCTCGCGATGGCCTATGGTCACGTGTACGTGGCCCGCATCGCCTTCGGCGCGAAGGATCAGCAGACCCTCAAGGCCTTCGTAGAAGCCGATGCTCATCCGGGACCGTCAATCATCATCGCGTATGCTCACTGCATCGCGCATGGCTACGAACTGTCACAGGGCGTCAATCAACAGAAGCTGGCGGTCGAAGCAGGTGCTTGGCCACTTTACCGCTTCGATCCGAAGCGCATCCCTGCCGGCGAACCGCCGCTCGTCCTCGACAGCGGTCCACCCAAGGGCAGCCTCCGTGAATACATGCTGAATGAGAACCGCTTTCGAATGGTCGAGAAGATGGACCCGAAGCGCTTTGCAATGTTGATGGAATACGCCGAACGCGACGCGAGAAGACGCACAGAAACGTACGCGCAGCTGGCAAAACTCGTGGTTTCCGCACATGGCGGCACGCAAGCTGCCGCAACAACATCGGAGGATGCTGAATAATGGATCTCTCGACGAACTATCTCGGTCTGAAGTTGAAGCACCCCATTATTCTCGGTGCCTCGCCGCTAGCGCATGATGTTGACCAGGCTAAGCAAATTGCCGATGCCGGGGCTTCTGCCATCGTTATGCACTCATTGTTCGAGGAACAAATCCTTCTGGAAGAATCCGCGCAACAGGCCCACGTCACCGCGCACGAGAATACCAACGCCGAAGCTACGGATTTCGTGCCCAAGCCCAGCGCCTACTCGGTAGGTCCCGAGGAATATCTGGAGCTCCTGCACAAGGTAAAGTCCGCCGTAGACATACCCGTCATTGGCTCACTCAATGGTGTCACCAATTCCGGGTGGTTGGACTATGCCAAGCGGATCCAGCAGGCGGGCGCGGATGCACTCGAACTCAACGTGTATTCGCTGCCCACCAATCCCAAGGAATCCGGCAGCACACTCGAATCGCGGACCATCGAAATGGTGCGCACGATTAAACACAAGGTGACCATTCCCATCGCGGTGAAACTCTCGCCGTTTTACACCTCGCCGGCGTTCTTCGTCGCGCAACTCGAGCACGTCGGGGCGAGCGGTTTCGTCGTGTTCAACCGGTTTTATCAGCCGGACATCGACGTAGAGCAACTCGAGGTCAAACACACCCTCGAGCTCTCAACGCCCTCGGAGCTGCTGATGCGCCTTCGCTGGCTGGCCGTGCTCAGTGCCAACGTCAAGGGGTCGCTGGCCGTCACGGGTGGCGTTCATTCGGCAACCGATGTGCTCAAGTCGGTCATGGCCGGTGCGCATGCCGTACAGGTGGTCAGCGCCATTCTCAAGCAAGGTCCGGGTTGGATTGAAAAGGCCCGCTCCGAACTCGAGCAATGGCTGATTGCCCACGAGTACGAGTCGCTGCAGCAGGCGTTAGGCAGCATGAACCTCTCGCGTTGCCCCGAACCCTCGGTCTACGAGCGCGCCAACTACATGCGCGTGCTCGGCGGCTGGACTCGCGCGAATCTGCAATGGTGAAATAGTCGCTACCCAAAGCGATCGAAGGCCCGCTTGAATACTCATTCTCGCGGGCCTCATTGCATTTGGGAGTGGTCTCCAATCACGTGCCGCCGACTGGAGCTTCTGCAACGGTTGGAACACGAGCCCAACCGTAACTTTCCGAACTCGAAACGAACAAGTCGTCTACCTCGAGGTCCCTAGCGCCGCTGGCCGGTTCCGTCCGGCAGCAAAGTGGTTCCAAGCGTCGCCCTTTGAAATTTTGGACGTGCCGGCACGTGGCTATCCGTGAATTCGGGGCATCGAAGGAATCGTAAAGCCGGGCTGGCTCGATTCTGCGACAGTGACTAGTCTTGGGCCAAGATGGACTCTCGAATCGTCAATGTCGGCCTTGTTCAGCAAAGCAGCCAGCATGATAAGGGCAAAAATGTCTTGCGCGCCTGCGAGGGTATTCGTGAAGCGGCACTGAAGGGAGCAACACTGGTCGTCCTGCCCGAGCTATTCGCTACGGATTACTTTTGCCAGACCGAAGATCCGAAAAACTTCGAGTTGGCCGAGCCCCTCGACGGCCCCACCGTTACGCGAGTTGCGGAAGTGGCACGCGAGCTAAAAGTCGTTGTCGTCACGCCCGTATTCGAGCGACGTGCACGAGGTCTCTATCACAATTCGCTAGTGGTACTCGGACCTGACGGCGCAGCGCTTGGCGTCTATCGCAAAATGCATATCCCAGAGGACCCGCAATTTTGTGAAAAATTCTACTTCACGCCCAGCGATCAGGGCTTTTCGCCAATTCAATCGCCCGAGGCCTGCCTCGGAACGCTTATCTGTTGGGACCAGTGGTTTCCCGAAGCGGCGCGCTCGATGGCGCTTGCCGGCGCCGAAATTCTCATTTATCCAACAGCGATCGGTTGGATGCCGTCGGAAAAGGAACTACTCGGCGAAGCGCAACTGGATGCTTGGCGAACCATGCAGCGCGCCCACGCGATCGCCAACGGAACCTTCGTGGTCGCCGTCAACCGCGTAGGGCGTGAAACCTCGAGCGCGGGAGAAGTCCAATTCTGGGGGCATTCCTTTGTATGTGATCCGATGGGACGAGTCCTCGCCGAAGCTTCAGAGCAAGAGCAAGTGACGGTTGTGCCCTGCAACTTAGAGCTCATCACCGAACAACGTCATTGGTGGCCGTTCTTTCGCGATCGACGCATCGATTCGTACGACGGGCTACTCGAGCGTTGGATCGACGCGAAAGGCCCGTGATGGGCAAGCAAACTTTTGCGCGCCGTCACGACAAAATGAAATCGAATCCCCACGCTAAGTTGATGCAAGAACTCAACGCGAGTCCAAAATCCCTCGGTTGGCGGATGCCGGCCGAGTGGGAACCGCACGCAGCAACCTGGCTGGCATTCCCGCACAAAAAGGGCGATTGGCCCGGCAAAGCGGAGACCATTATTTGGGTGTATGCGGAAATCGCGAGGCAGCTGACGCGCGCAGAGCGGGTGCGCCTGCTGGTTCGCAATGCAAGCGAGGCAACCCGGGCGCGCACCGTGTTCGGACGCGTGGGTGTGAATCTCGAGCAACTCGATTTCGTGAACTGCAACACCAATCGCTCTTGGACGCGGGATTATCTGCCAAGTTTCGTGATTCAGGGGCCGAGGGGCGCGCGTCAACGATCGCGCGGCCTTGGCGCTGTCAAATGGCAATTCAAGGGTTGGAATAGATACCCTGACCATCAACTGGACGATCAAGCGGGACACTTCGTTGCCGAGCATTTTGCGGCTCACGCATTTTACCCGCAGGCGATGGCGCGTGGTCGTATGACTCGCGTGACTCTCGAAGGCGGTTCTATCGACGTTGACGGCGAAGGCACGCTGCTTACGACTGAAGAATGCCTCTTGACGGGCAAGAGAGCGCGCCACAAGACTTTGGGGCGTCAGACGAGCGAAAAATTGCTCGGAGACTATTTCGGAATCGATCGCGTGATTTGGCTGCCGTCCGGCATTGCCGGCGATGATACCTCGGGTCACATCGACGATTTCGCGCGATTCGTGCACCCGGGCACGGTTGTTTTGTCGATGGAACGGCGAAAGGGCGATCAGAATTATCGAGCGCTAGCCCGAGCGAGCGAGTGTCTGAAAGCAGCGCGAGATGCCAAGGGGCGGCGGCTCGAGGTTATCCCGCTGCCGATGCCGGAACCCGTAGTCGATCGGCACACCCGCTTGCCGGCAAGCTATGCCAATTTCTACATCGGTTCGGAATGCTTGCTGGTTCCCACGTTCAACGACGTTCAAGACCGAAATGCTCTCGGGATACTGGGTGAGCTATTTCCCAGTCGTCGCGTCGTCGGAATTCATGCGACGGAATTGCTTCTCGGGCTAGGGACATTGCACTGCAGCACACAACAAGAACCGAAGTTCTGACGAGCAACTCGCGGGCCCGTCAATTAGCCTGATTCGCCCTAACTACGCTTGATGTCGGTGAGCGATTCCCGTGTCTCGACTTTTGGCCAACGCACCTCGAACAGGGCACCACCGAGCGGAGACTTGCCAACGATTAGCTTGCCGTCCCCAGCCTCGGCACACGCTCTAACACTGAGCAGCCCCAGGCCCATCCCTCCCTTGGTGCTCTTGAACGGCTCGAATACCGCCATATTCTCAGAGTCGGAGACTCCCGGACCGTTGTCGTGCACCGAAAGCCAAACGTGATGCTGGTCCTCGCCAATTTCAATGCGAATCACGCCGTTTGGGCCGCAAGCGTCTGCGGCATTCAAAAGTAGATTCACGACGATCTGTTCGACTACCACTGGGTCGAGCAGTGTGCGGGCGGAAGATTGCGCACCGACATCCACTGTCCTTTCGGAGACGCGCGGTAGGCGACGTAGCAGTCGCACAGTGTCCGTCACCAATTCTGCAAGCGAGTGAACGTCACGCCGTGTAGCGCGTTCACCGCGTGCGGCGCGCGCCAAGCGCTCCGTGAGATTCCTGGCGCCGTCGAGCGCTGTTCGCATCTCGCTGACAGTCTGAGCGTCGAACATGTTGCCATCCTCGACCATCTCATCGACACCAGAACGTAGAACCATCAGCAAGTTGTTGAAATCGTGGGCGACGGTCGCCGCTAGTTCCCCCGCATAAACTTTGCTCTGCACTAGCATCAACGCCTGCTGACTCTTGGCACGTTCCTCGTTCGAGCGTTGCAGTCGAGAAAATAACAACCACGAGAGCGCCCACAGCAGGATGCCGGTGAACGCAACGAAAGCTAGCCCTTTTACACTTTCAATATGTTCGAGTTCACTAACGTCTTTGGCCAACCGCGCCGCCAAGTGGCTCGACTCGCGGATATAGATGCCGGCGGCAACTAAGTAACTCAATGAAAGCCACGCGGCGTATCGGAACGGTTTCACTCGATCCCTGGGTCCCCACCAGTGCGGAGCCCTAAGACGATACAGGCTCGCGCGACTGCTGGGGCTCAGAACGCACTGGTCGGCTGCCACGCCTGGCCCAGTTATGCATTTTATTCAATTATATTAGTAGGTTATAAAGTTACTCCCGCAGATTTTGTCGACGCTGACTTGTGGACGCGGACCCAATGAAAGGCTATGCCTCCCGCCTTCACTCGCACGAGTGGCGGAATTGGCAGACGCACCGGATTTAGGTTCCGGCGCCGAAAGGCGTGGAGGTTCAAGTCCTCTCTCGTGCACTTAGTTGATTAGATTGTTGTTTTGGTGTTTACCGCAGCCTCCAGTGAGGCGCGTTTCCACTTAGCCCAAGCCGTGGCCCAACCTGGCGAGTTCGGTATCGCTTCATGCACCAAAGTGAGTTCGCTGATTTCAACTCGGCGGCGCTTCGTGCACTTTCACGATTCGCCAAGAAGGACAGAAAAGGCAAGGCCTGAGATTCGATCGCCCTGGCCGATGCCTAGTTGCGCTGTGACGATATCGGGCGACAGCTAACCGCGTGCTCTCCCTTTGCGTCGTAGGCGACTCCACGCAAGCCTGTGGATGCACTCTGAAGTTGCGTCATGATTCCGCACTTCAG
>CAWFUX010000052.1:0-309923 GCA_963819085.1 uncultured delta proteobacterium | reverse complement strand
ATCGACGGCGCGCTGATTGAAGGTTTGGGAGAGCCGATCAGCGTCAGTCTTTTACTGGCGCCGAACGACATCCGCGTGCGTGCCACGGCCAAGGGTGTCGACCTCTCACATATGGCACGGATCACCCAAACCGGCGACTACGGTGGCCTGCTGGACGTCGATGTCGATCTTACGTTAGGCGCTAACCAGGCCAATGGCCGCGCAACGTTGAGTTTAAACCATGCACAAGTAGGCAAAGTGCACGACCTGGCGTTACAAGCCGAAGTCAATCTGCGCGACCGCGATATCTCTGCGCATGTTCGGACCGACTGCGGCAATGGCAGCTGGCTCGAACTGCAGGCAGACGAGGTAAGGCTCGGCGGTGCGTCAAATGAGCTCAAAGCATGGCGGCGCTGGAGTGGTCGGGTAGGTATCGACGCGAATGTTAACCTGGCGCAGTTGATCCGACAACTACCGAGCCACCCGCCGCAGCTCGACAGCCTGCAAGGGCAACTGAGCATGCGCGGAGAGGTTACCCGCGAGACACCAGAGAACGCGCGACCCAATGTGAACCTGACGTTACAAGGGACCCGGTTGGGCGTCTTGCTGCGGCAGGCGAGCCGTGCCAACCAGACGGCAGCAGGGATCGGGGCTCTTCAGCTTCAAAACATCGGGGCCAACCTGAGCTTTGCATACGACGGTGAGTCGGACCAAACGCACGTCAGGACTCAATTGAGCGACAGCGTCGGCGTGGTCGCCGCGCTTGACCTTGCTGCGGACGCCGTGCCCTATGCGGCGCTGCTAGCGTCGCCGCTCGGCGCGCTGGCACAACTGCAGTCGGTGCCTATGACGGCGCAGCTGGAACTGCCCCGGCGCAGTATGAGCGCACTGCCCGGGGGTCTAGTGGCCGAACGGACACGAGGGGACGTGCAAGCGAAGTTGCGTTGGACCGGCACGCTGACGGACCCCACCGTCGATCTCGAGGCACGCCTGGCCCAATTCCGCGTGCCCAGCAGTAGATTGGCGCGACCAGTCGATCTTAATTTGGTCGCACATTACGACGGTGTGAAAGTGGACGGGAATCTGAAGGCAAGCCTCGATGACCGAGTGGTGCTCGAGGCTGATGCTCAATTGCAGACCCCTGCCGCCGCTTGGCTTGCTAGAGGTCAAGACAAACCCGTACCCTGGCAGGGAATAGCACGCGCGCGCTTGAGCAAGTTTCCACTTGAAAGCATTCGCACGCTCGGGGACAGCGAGGTCAGTGGCGTGTTGAATGGTGAGCTCGCGATCGATGGCCTCCATCGCAACGCAACGGCAAGCCTGAAGCTTGACACGGAGAAGTTGCGTATTCGGGATCTGGAGTTGACGGCCGGTACGGCCCAGATCGTCATCCATCCGAACAACTTCGAGGCCCGGATCCGACTCCAGGAAAACTCGGCATTTGCAGAGGCGCGCCTCAGTGGCGGCTCCAAGTGGGGTGACGCACTCATACCCGCGATCGACGATGCACAAGCCCTCCGCGCAGCCGTGAGCGCCGAACGCTTTCGGATCGCGACCCTGTTACCATTTACCGGTGGATTGCTATCTGATCTCGATGGACAATTGGATGCCATCCTCTCTGCGGAAATCGACCGCCGCAAGCGCACCACGGGCCTAAGTGGTGTGGCTAGCCTGCACGGGGGCGTCTTCGAGCTGGCTGCGGGCGGCGGCGAGTTTCATGATATTGATGCAAAGCTCTCGTTTAAGCCCGATGGCTCGGTAGTACTCGAAAGCCTAACGGCCCAGGGCCTCAGCGGTCAATTGCAGTTAACCGCCAATGCACGCTTCGATGCGTTTGGCTGGGCCAGCTCACAGGCGCACCTGTGGATCCCCGCCAATAGCCCAATTCCGCTGATGCTGGAGGGTGCAGGTTATGGGATGGCGTTCGGACAGATCGATGCGCTTGCTGTTCGCGCTGCCAATCAGCGCGACATCCTGGTAGACGTCGATGTGCCGTCATTTAACGTGACATTGCCGGCAACTTCAGCGCATGCGGTCAAGAAGCTTGAGCCACTGTCAAGTGTCAAGTTCGGCTCGCAGCAGAGCGGAGGCAAGTTCGTGCCCCTGGCCACTCGACGACGCACGAGTCAAGCTACGCCGGCTGTCACCCAAGCGCCCGCGCAGGTCAAAGTTAACCTGAACCTGGGCAAAGAGGTCAAGGTCACCCGTGAAAACTCGCTGGAGGTCATGCTCACGGGAAGCCCCCAACTGGTCCTGAGCAACACGGTCAATGCGTCGGGTCAGCTGCAATTGTCGCGCGGCTTCTTGGACATCGAGGGCAAGCGGTTCGATCTCGAGCAGGGCACGATCACCTTCGTGGGTGATTCAACCAATCCACAAGCAGATGTCACTGCAAGCTGGGTGGCTCCCGATGGCACGGTGGTCTATGCCCAGTTCTCTGGACCACTACGCGCCGGCAAGGTCACGTTGCGCTCGGATCCTGCGCTAGCCAACAACGAGATCATGGCGCTGCTGCTGGGGGTCGGTGGCGACAGTCTCTCTGCGCAGGCAACCAACGAAGCACAGGCGCCCGGTACGAACGTGATCGGCCTTGCACAGGGCGCGGCGACGCAGCCCATCAATCACGCATTGCAAGATTATGGTCTCGGCAGCGTATCCACTCGGGTCAACACCTCGGCCGCGAGCCCGCGTCCCGAGGTCGAAGTGCGCATTGCCCGCGACATCGCGCTGCAAATTGCCTGGGTGCTCGGCACGCCGCCGCCCGGGAGCAACCCGGACAAGACTCTGTTCACCATCGATTGGCAATTCTTCCGCCGCTGGTCACTGGAAACGACCGTGGGTGATGCCGGTACATCCATCGCGGATGTGGTCTGGCAGTATGGCTACTGACCTCACTCCTGTTTGGTGACCGATCGTGCCGTTGTGCCATCGTAATTGACTACTGGTGTCGTCGTGATCGTTGCAGTCGCCAACGGTGGCGGGGCACTGAGTGCGTTGCCGTGTGCATCGCGCCAACCAGCTGGGGAAAAGTAAAGCTTCGCGTCTGGCCCGCGCGTGACTACCCAGGAATGATACGAAGCACCTGGCGGTACGATCACCCAACTGCCTTTGCTCCACTCCCAGCGGCGATCGACCCAATTCCACACTCCATCAATCCAAACCGCGTCACTGCGCGGCTGCGGGGGCAGCAGCTCGACTCTACCCGGGGGAGGTTCACGGTAGACTTCCACGCGCGGCTCTGGGGGCAGTGCCGTTGCCGTACGCACGGGCGGGTGCGCGCTGCATCCCACCGTGAGTATAGCCACCAATCTGCACCGCCAGCACATCTTGCAACCATTGTGCGGCACGCTCAGGGCGGGAGCAAGCGACGCATGAGCTACGCTATTTCTGATTCTCGCCAAGCACGAATCGGTATGTGAGTCCGCCCACTGCAGCTCCGACGATTGGCGCGACCCAAAACAGCCACAATTGCGATAGTGCCCAGCCTCCGACGTACAGGGCAACTCCGGTGCTTCGAGCGGGATTCACTGACGTGTTGGTAACGGGAATGCTAATCAAGTGAATCAGCGTCAAACACAAGCCGATCGCGATTGGCGCAAATCCTTGGGGTGCACGCTTGTCTGTGGCGCCCATGATGACGAACAGGAACATGAGTGTCATCACGACTTCGCATACCAGGGCGGCAGTCAAGGAGTATCCTCCCGGCGAATGTGTGCCGTAGCCATTCGATGCAAAGCCGGCGGCCATGTCGAAGTCCGCCGTGCCACTGGCGATCAGATACAGCACACCGCCCGCTGCGACACCACCAAGCACCTGCGATACGATGTACGGCAGCAGTTCCTTGGATTCGAAGCGACCACCTGCCCATAGACCTACTGACACTGCCGGATTGAGATGGCAGCCAGATATGTGACCAATCGCGTAGGCCATCGTCAATACTGTCAGACCGAAAGCCAGCGCAACCCCCAGTAGACCGATGCCGACGTTGGGAAATGCAGCTGCCAAGACTGCGCTGCCGCACCCACCCAGCACGAGCCAGAATGTTCCAATGAATTCAGCAGCATATTTCTTCACGTTTTCCTCCTCAATATTCGATGCGTTCTACTGTAACTGTCATCAATCAACAATCGACTGCGGCTCACGACATTCGATTCCCTCTCCAACACGACGTAAGTCGGATTGGATTGGCTCCCTCAGTGTCGCCGAATGAAATAATACTGCAATTTATCGTCCTAAACCTGAAAATGGTAGGTCCCTCCTGAGATCGACGGCGTTTAGCGTCACTTTGTGCGTTCGGCCGTGCGTGCGGAGCGTCTGCGCCTCCACCAAAGACGCAGTACAACGGCAACGGCGACGCAAGCTAGAGCGCCCACCAGGGCCGATATGCGCAAGCCCCCGTCGAAGTCCGCCAAGGCACGGTCTACGTCTGGAGAGCACGTTACCGAGCTTCCCAGGGAACCATACTTGAAGGTTAGGACTCGACGACCAAATGCTTCCCACGTGAGTACGCCGAGAGCAAGTCCCACCAGAAGTTCAACCACGAGAATTCGCACGTGATGCAGCAATCGCGACGACTGATCCATGCCGAGACGATAGGTGTCTGAGTGCGATTCGTCGAGATATTTCTACTCCGATTCACACGACCGGGGTGAAATCGCCTAACGTTATCCGAACTTTACGACCACCGAAGGCGATATTCCAATCGTGATGGCTAGTCCTTTTGGTCGGAGGCTTCCAACTTTAATGGCGTATTGCAGTTTGCGCGCACCCATCAGCGCGCGCACGAGCATCGTCGCCAATACCGCGTCTTCGTGCTGTTTTAACATCTCCTCAACCTGCTCGTCTGGCACGGTTTCTGTGGTCGCAAAGTTGGCAACGATCTTCGGCGGGATCCCCAGCTCAACTGCTACTTCGCTGACCGTGTAACCAGCGAGCGCCACGATCGGCAGCGCAGCATTGAAATCGACTATTGCCGTTTTGACACGGCCAATTGTTGCATCGGTAACACTGGCAGATAGGGTCGCTGCGCGCTCCCGAAGACCCGTAGCCAAATCCGAGGTCTGTTCGCGCAGGGACGCAGCCGCCCGCTCGGTAGCACTGGAAGCTACGTCCGTGGCCTGGTCACGCAATTCTGCTGCACGAGTTGTTGCGGCTGTTGAAACTTCTTTGGCCTTATCGAGAATACCCATCGTGCGGTAGGCCTAGGCTGCGCAACCGCGAATGTCAAGCCAGAGGCAAGCTAGCCCACTACAACGGGGCGCTACTTAGCGCTGCTCACCGATGGTGGTACTGGTGGTGGTGGCTTTTCTGGCGCGAACTTGCCGAGGACGCTATCTGAATGCAGGTAGCGAGGGAGGAAACGATTGAGTTCTCCTTCGTACCAGCGATAAGCAATGACTCCGACGACAAGGATGAACACAACGCGTTTCCAAGGGATCCCCTTGTCAACATAACGATCTTTCGAATCGCGTCGCGAGCCAGCGGGCAGTTTGGCCAAAGCAGTCAACGTGGTGCCGAAGGCTACGTTAATTCTTGCATTCGCATTGACGGCCCAGCCGTTGGCATCGAGAATGGGCCCCAGATTTCGCTTGCGCAATGTGATGTACGCCAAGACCACGGATGGCAGCGAAATGAGCAACATGACGCCCAACACGGCGGCTGCAATTGCTAACGGGCCCAGCTTGAAAATGCCTGTCGCGTACCCAACAACGGCCGTTAGAAAAGCACCCAGGGCACCGACGGCCACTCCCAATGCAGCGACGGAACCCACGTCAATTTTCTTCGGCTCGGCAGGCGCTGCCGTCTTGTCCACGCTTGCGGCGCTACTGGCCGCCGATGAAAGCATACCAGTCGATTCGTTGTTCGCCGTGGCTGCTCGTTTTGCAACCTGCTCTTCAATCATTCGCACGAACTTCTTGTAAGGCGCCCAGAATGCCTGACGAATGCTAATTGGGTTGTCGATAATCTTAGTGATTGTAGCATCCCAGTCGCGTCCTTGACGGTCGTAGAATAGGCCGTTTCTGCCTACCATCAGGTTGTCACTGCCCCCTGCAGTAAAGGCTGCCACGATGTGCATCTTCTCACCCGTTCCGGGTCGCGTGCAGTCCGCGTAGGCAAGGTAGGCTCCAGCGAGACCTGCCATGAGCGCATGTTTGGAGGGGTCTTGCACCCGCATGCAGAGTCGGCAGGCGCGTTGGTCGAGATACAATGTTCCACACTGAAACACGGCTGGGTCGTCGCCATCGTAGAAGTCTTTGAAATTGACGAAATTGGTGCAAATTAGGAAGAGATCGCGATTGTAGCGCACCAGCCGCTCGACATTTTCGATGCTCGCTGCCTCGGCTTCCAGGGCTTTGTCTTTGGTAATCAGTTCATCGATTCTTTCATGCCCCTTCGATTCGAGTATTTCCACGATTCGCGCATCGCCGAGCTTTTCGATGCGGGGACATTGTTTGCTGGCAAACCAAGCATCATAAGCTGCTAGTCGCTCCGTCAACGTTAGCCAATCGGCTTCTGTCAAGTACTCACGCTGCCCAAGGAACGGAACCACTGCCGCTTCTTGGAGCGTCTTGAGGGCGGCACTATGGGCTGGGTTTACAGAGCCCGCTAGCGGAAGGCCTTTTCCGGCAGCTACTTGCGCCAACGGAAAACCTGCTACTTCGTTGGCGTTCAGGCTCAAGTCTCTTGCCGCAACCTCAAGGTACTCTTCTTCCTTGCGGTTGAGCATTTGGGATATGCGCGGGTCGAAGGCTGCCAACCGGCAGCGGGCAAAATAGTCGTCAACCTTCGTTCTTATCGCGGACACTGCGGCGGCAGCCGCTGTGGTCTTTTCTCGGCCGAGAGGCAATATGCTGGAGTTGGTTCGAGCAGCCTCTTGCCAATTGGCGTACGCCTTGACTTCATCAAAAAAACTCTCGATGTGTTCAGTGGATATCCCCGGTTTCCCCGAACGATCTGGGGCGCTGTCGATGCACTCCATGACGTCTCGAATGACCGAGCGAATGAATTCATCGTCCGTCAACAATTCGGTGATGACTCCATCGCCGTTGAACGGCGTATCGGCAAAGATTCGGGCTGGATCCGTCGAAATCATCCGCTGATATCGCAATGTCGTCCTTCTTACGGAGGTTGACTAGCACTTGCCGGGCTGACGACAGCAACGTCTTGCCCTCGTCCGTTTGGTCATTGATGGCGCTGAGCGAAAGCTCCTTGTCGCCCCTCAGAAGGTCATCGGGATTGTTCAGATTCAAACAGGCGAATTTGACGGCAGCGATCAACTCAGGCGCCCGCACTCGCCCATCCTTATCCGAGTCGATCAATTCTAATGTGCGCGGAGCCACCTCCAGCCCGCTTGTCGGGCAAGCTAAAGCAACCCATAGCTTCTGGTCCAACTCCCCCAGAGCAAGCAGATCGGCGCCCGTCTCCAGTTTGACCTGGTCAAATCCCCCAGCTCGAAAAAATGCCCACCGCTTTGCGCTTTTCACACTGTCTGCGTAGCACGATAGTGCTCTGTCATGCACCCACGGCACCTTCTGTTTTCGGCTCGAGGCAGTTGCGAGATGTACATTTCAATTTGCAACTTGCCAATCGGACATTTCCGTCCGCACGCGAAAAATGACTAATGGATTGCAAATAGTCTAGCGCCCATACGGTTTTTGCTGTATCCGGAGGCTCCGTTGCCGGGTCGGAACGTGGGCTCGGCAATTATTTATGCGATGGGTGAATTGGTGTGACTGCTGCGGCGGGTTTTTGAAACCGCTGCAGGCAAATCTCATCAAGGGCAAAGGAAGTTATATATGCGTAAGGTACGGTTAGGTTTGCGTTCGTTCTCACTGGCAATATTTGGCATTTGCTGCGCAAGCGTCACGGCCCATGCGCAGGAACCTGCCAAAGGCCTAATGACGACGAAGCCAGCTACAGCGGGTTCAACGGATGTCACGACGGAAGGGTTCGACAAGATCGACGTCAAGAAGGATGCGAAGGCCAACGATGCCACTGAACTGCAATTGTCGGGCGGGGCATTGACCAGTTCGGGCAATGCGCGCCTCCTGGCCTTCACGGGAACCAGTCGATTCCGAGCCCGCCGTGAAGAAAATCAGTTGAGTCTCGCCTTGGCGGGGAATAAGTCTAGCTCGGCATCGACGCCTAACGTGCCGATGCAAACCACATTGGAAAATGTGCAAGGCAAAGCGCGTTATGATCGGTTCTTGGGCAGTGGCTTTGCGGTATTCTTGTCGCTCTCTGGGCGCAATGATCGGTTTCAAGGACTCATTTTGCGCGAAAACTTGGACCCTGGCGTTGCTTACTACTTCATCGACACGAGCCCCCACCAACTCTGGACAGAAGTTGGCTACGATCTTCAGCACGACTTGCGGCGTCAGGCGAATATCAATACAGCAGCCGCCAAGGGCATTGTACTGAATAAGACTGACACGAGGCATAGTACGCGCCTTTTCCTCGGCTATAGCGGGAGCATCAACAAGGCTGTGTCCCTGTTGACTGGCACGGAATATCTACAAGGACTCGGAGATACGAAATTTTGGCGATTCAATTGGGACGCGGCAATCAACTCGTCTATCGGCGGCCGTTTCTCATTTGCAACGACATTTAGCCTTCGCTACGACCACGCACCGCTACCTGGTGTCAAGAACACTGACACAATCACTGCCGTGAACCTGGTCTACACACTTCTGTGAACGCATCCATACCCGAGGTATTACCGTGAAATCAAGCAGACTCTGGCTATCATGGCTTCTTCCGATCGTAACCGTTTCTCCCGCGTTGGCTCAGTCAACGCAGGCCGCATCCGCGGGGACGTCCACTTCGGCCAATGGCAGCACCGCATCCGCGGCAGTGCCCGACCAAACTCCAGCTGCAAACGTGGGCACCGGAGGCACGCCGACTACGACATCGAACAACGACTATATGACCCGGTATCGACCTGAAGCCGGCATAGTCGAAATGGGAATTTTTGGCGGGGTGATGTTCCCTTCGGCTTCACACGCGCTGCTGGCTACCGGAGCGCTTCACCGCGAATTCGGAACTGGGGGAGAACTCGGCCTCCGGTTGGCGTACTTTCCCTTGGATTTCCTCGGTGTTGAAGCCGAGGCGGCTACGATCGCGGCTACTGTCAAAAATGGCGGAGGCGCGGGAATATGGGCCGGAAGGGGGCATTTCATCGGGCAACTGAACTCGTCAAGTATAACGCCCTTCTTGCTTGTCGGCGCGGGCGCTCTCGGCGCCAACAGCCAGGAAATGGGTAGGGATACTGACTTTGGCTTCCACTTCGGAGCGGGCGTCAAAATTCCCTTCGATGATTTTCTGTCGGCTCGCCTGGACGTGCGAGACACTATGGCGAAGTACTCGGTTCAAACGAAAGCATCGGCGGCTCACTATCCGGAGTTATTGCTAGGATTGACATTCACGTTAGGGCGAACAAAACCCCAACCCGCCAGCCCCCCAGCACCCACCGATTCTGACGGCGATGGCATCCCGGACACGACGGACAAGTGCCCCAAGGATAAGGGCGTTGCTCCCGATGGCTGTCCAGCGGATACGGATAAAGATGGCATCATTGATGCCGTCAACGAATGTCCGAATCAAGCGGGCCCAGCTCCAACGGGCTGCCCGCCTCCACCCGATTCTGACGGTGACGGCGTGCTCGATGCTGCTGATGAGTGCCCGAACGTGGCGGGAAACATGAAGAACGGGTGCCCCGATCCGGACCCGGATCATGATGGCATTGCCAACGACAAGGACAAATGTCCTGACCAACCGGAAACGATGAATGGTTACCAGGATGATGACGGCTGTCCCGACGAACTTCCCGAAGCGGTGAAGCGTTTTTCAGGCACAATGCCGGGAATCGAGTTTGAATTCGGACAAGCCACCATACGGCCCGTATCCTATCCAGTTCTAGACAAGGCTGCAGAGACTTTGGTGCAATATCCCGACTTGAAGATCTCGATTGTGGGACACACCGACAACGTTGGAGCGCACGATCACAACGTGGAGTTGTCACGAAAACGCGCAGAAGCCGTCAAAACCTATCTGGTCGGCAAGAAAATCGACGCAGCAAGGATTCAGGCAGAAGGTGCTGGACCGGACAAGCCGCTCAGCACTGAAAATACACCCGCCGCGCGAGCCAAGAATCGCCGCATCGAGTTCAGTATCATCACTCGCTAATAAAACGTGGCGAAATCATGCTATCGAGGTCTGGACTCGCAAGTTCCAGACCTCGTAGTCAAGTCGTCCCGCGTGGAGAGAGAACATGAATCATTTGCATAGGATTTGGAAAGCTGTTCCTGCGCTTGTTGTGCTGGCGACGGTGGCCGCTAGCAACACTAACGCATCGGCGGAGCCGAAAAATGTTCAGAAGGATCAAAAGGAGCACCATGGCTCGGGGGGTCCGCTGCCTGGAAAGCCCGAAAGCCCAGGCGTTCACGGCGATCACGGGCGCGGCAAATCCAACGGCGATCCAGACAAGTCCAACTCAGCCGACACAGAAGGGCGTCACTCGCAGATGACGCCCGAGATGAAGAAGCGTATCGATGAACTCAGGGACAAAGAGACCAAGGGTACTCTCTCGGCTGACGAAAAGACGGAATTGACGCAGCTTGAGCAGGCCCATCACCCACGACAGACGGCGGAACAACGCAAGGCGCGTATCCAGGAGCTCTCGCAGAAGCAAGCGGCAGGGAAGCTTACGGACGCTGAGAAGACGGAGTTCGATCGGGCTCAAAATATTCAGGCACGCCACGATGGCCTGGAAAAGCAGGATGCGGCCCGCGCACAGAATCGAAAGGATCGCAGTCGCAACTCGAAGCGCGACGCACTCAAGGAATATCCCAATCTGAACAAAGACGCCAACGCAGTAGCTGAATATCAGAAACATGCCGAGCGCCTCGCGAAACTGGAGCGTGCCAAGGAGTTGGCCACGGCGGACGGTCGCACCGACGTCGCGACCAAGACCGATGCGCTCATTGCGAAGGAGAACGAACGGCATCAGGCCTGGGTCACTAAGCATGCCACTGACGTCAAGCCTGCAACTCAAGGAGCCGCCCAGTGAACCTCAATCCATACCTGATCATTGGCATCCCAATGCTGGCGATTTCGGCCTGTAACAAGCCGCCATCGGACAACGCAGCCGGCGCGAGCCCGTCGGCGTCTGCGACGCCGGTCACTGACGAAGCCCTCGACCAAGCCCGGATTCCCGTGAAGGAGGACTACGAGGAGCAAGCGCAGAAGACGGTAACCTCGGAAAACCTGGACGAGCAACTTGATCAGCTCGAAAAGCAAATCACGGCAGACCGCTAGTGGGCGACCGCGTGAGGCTACTTTCTCGTAAAAAGGCATTCGCTCGGCACCCTCCGCAGCGGCTCGCAGAAGGCCGTCAGACTTCGAAGTGAGATACTAGCAAACTCTCCCCATCTCACGCAGAGCTAGGAGCTGGCAGCGTTGAGGCGGTGTTGGACCTATCGAACGAAGGGGCAGCTGGAGCAAGTATTCCCTTGTCTTCCTCAACTGTTCCATAGCGAATTGGGCCGCCTCTCATATTGATATCCACCCAGCTGGTAGCGTCCTGCCACTCTGGAATTGTAACCCTATTTGCTGGGACATAACGTCTAAGTGCAGACTCCTCGGGCCGAAATATTAGGCTTGGCCATAGGTGTGCGTCTTCGTCATTTCGGATTCGGTATACGGACACCACATGTCCGCCTTGTACGCCAAATATGTACTTAATGTCTTTGGCACTCTCGAGATCAATATGCCACCAACCACAGGTGCAGTTCTTCAGTGCTTCTGAGCCAAAGGTTTGTGCCTCTAGTTCAGGGTAGCTCTCAACGAGACTAACGAATAATGCGCGGACCTTGACCATTGGTTTGTCGTTCTCCTATGCAACGGGTCAAAACGTCCCGTCAGGACGGGTCTGAAGTTCTCTGTCACTTCGGTATTACAGGTCACCAATCCCAAATGGGCGAAAACCCACTCGGGCTTAGGAGGCGGCTGAGTGGGTCTTCGGGGGCCTAGGACGCTCCTAGGTGATGAATACGGCAGTCAATCCAAACGCTTAAGGGTAGGCCGCACCGCCAAACCGTAACGAGAGATGTTGGGATACAGGCTCCGGCGCCGAATGCGCGATCGGTATCCTGATTTGCCGGTAGGCCTGTGACCGGACATACCACCGCGCAAAACGGACGGCTCGCCATCGAGCATTCCGCCCTCGCGTTTGAGCTAACGCCTTCAGTGCAAAGGAGCTGTTCGAGCGTCGCATCCGCAGCGATAGCAATTTGAAGTCCGCCTTGCATGTTGCATTGCTTTGGCAAGCACTGACACAACTTGATACGTCGATCATGACTACACGGTACGGCTTCGTGACCAAGCATTGGACTCGTTCAGTTTCCGGTTAGAATGAGATGAATCCGACGATCCCCCGAAAATCCCCGGGACCAGTGGCTTCTACCGTGACCATGGGAACCCAACCAGTCCGAATCGTCGACCAGCCACCTACTAAATGATTGCTCCGTGTGTCCGTTTGTTGACCCAAGGGAGGCTATCGATTGATTCCAACCCGCAATGCGCCGTTGTCCCAAATACCGCCGAGCTCCGGGCGCTCGATCTACATTGATCAAAGCCGGGCCCCGCTAATTCGCGTGACGCTCGAAGGCGTCATTTCGGATTCCGACTTCGCGGCGTACATCGCCGAAGCCGATCAGGTCCTCGCCGCCGGGCGCCACGGATTGGTCTTCGACGGGATGCGTCCGTTCGAATTCTCGCCCCGACATCGAAAGCTCCAAGCAGATTGGATTATACGTAATACTGTTGCACTGTCGAGAAACTGCGTGGGCGCAGCGTTCGCAATCGACTCGATCGCCGCGCGTGGCGCTCTGACCGCCATATTCTGGCTGGCAAAGCTTCCGTTCGAATACATCACCGTAAAATCATTGCACGATGCAAACGCCTGGATCGTGCAGCGGCTCCGATGTTCGGAAACGTGTCCACTGTGACGTCGCGCCGACAGATTTTCTTGCACCGTTTCCGTGACGCACCGGCCGATGTCACCAGTGCTTGGGAATTGGACATTGCATTGTATTCGATGTGGACGGGCAGCGACTTTCCGTCCAAGTCATAGATCCCGACCAAGGGCAAATCTGGGCCTTAGACCTGTGGATATTCGTGCGCTGCACAGAGTATGTTACGAACGGACGCGCGTATTGGCTACTTCTCGTTGCATCCGGAACGTAGATTCAAGTTGTGGTGCAAGGTACCCATATGGGCCAAGTGCTCAACGAGCGAGTTTCAGCGAAACTTGTTCGTCATTCGTTTTGGCGTCGCTACCGGGCAACTTTGATGATAGTTCTCTAAATTCACTTTCTGGTTACGCAATTCTCAATACGCGTGATTCAGTCGGCTCGTTGGACCGGGTGAAGGGGGTGGAAAGCGCATGAAATCGCAATTATTCAGTTTAGAGTCCAACGCCAGAAGCAACGGCCCGCAACTTGTAACTACCTACCAAGATGCATTGCAGGTACTTAGCGACGATGCTGGCGCGGTCGCCTTCGGCTGGGTTGCCGAAGCCGTGCTTTACACTCAATTCCAAGGAAGGCTTAGCGCCGAAACGGGCCACGCCTACGCGATACGCCTCAGCGCGCTGGTGGCTCAGACCCAGCTATTTTCTTTCTTCTGCGATGCGAGCGGACTCAAGTACTGTGATTTACTCGCCCGTAGCGCATTTGCTCGAGTGCTGCTGTCGAATCGAAGGAGATTTGCTTCGCTCGTGGTTCTGACCTGGGCAGAAGGTCAGTCGCAGACGATGCAAGCGTTAGTTGCAATGCTCGGTGAACCCATTGAAGTGTTGAAAGACAGTGACGCCTTCGAGGCCAGCTTACTGCACAAGGCACCTCTCGCCTTGCGAAAACTTCATCCCGAGACATGGTTGTCCACCGCGCAGTCATCTTCATAGGCATGCAACGCGGTCAAAACCCAATGCCCTAAGTCAACATCTTGGCTAACGCCGTCCGCATCGGCGAAACCGAATACCTTCGGTTTGCGAAGGCTCTCCGACATCTCGACGACGATTGGCGGGCGCGCAATGCTGATGGAAGGCAGCTCTACGCCTTCGAGCGACGCAGGCGCTTGTCGCGTTTGCAGAACCTCGGTTTCATTTGCAGAATTGACTGAGGACGACATGGAACGGATGCAGTCCTGGTACGAGCTCCCCAATCCACCGCGTCCCGAACTTCGCGATGCCATGGCACTGTGTTCCAGATCGCCGTTGGCAGAATGCCAACTCCCATTCGAGCCAAACTTACCACTGGATGGAAGGCCCAACGACAGTGTTTGGATTCCTTTGCGCGATAAACCCGGGCGTAAACGGGCCGACAACGATTCCTGCAGCTAGGTAGCCACTGGGTGAAGAACCCCAGTATCAGTGCGGCCGTCAACCCTCCGGTGAGCGTGAGCATAATGTCGATTTCGTGGGTCATCGTCTCTTTGCAACTTTAGCAATTGCGAAACCATTGAACAGCAATCCGCGCAAAGTAGAAGCACCTCGATTGCGTCGATAGCGTTGCACTGCCCCGGTCGTCAACCAGGCCAGGATGAGATGGATCGGCTGGCATGAATGAGTTTCTATCGGTGATGTTTGGCTTCATCGATGAGCGCTGAATAGACCATGACCGCCCCCAACAGCGGGGTAAACCAGATGAGCTTGGTTTGTGCGATCTTCTCGGAACGAATAAAGAATTCGTCGTGCCACACGCACCACGTGACCCAACTTTGAAAGAGGAAAAACGTGCCGACTACGATGTAAGGTAGCATTGAAAACTCCTTGGAACGGACCGGCCCCGAAAGTGAAGCCGGTCGAGCGCAGTACTCCGCATCCACGGCAACTCCACTGCTGATGGTTGGCAAATAATGTCGTCGTAAACGACGGTGACTATTCAGTCTTACGTTCGCGCACCACTTTCCAGACTAGCCAAATTATCAATACGGAAAGGAAACCAAGAAAAATTGACCCAGGCATGGGATTGCTCCTCACAGTTGTTGAATTCGCCCCATTCAAGAGGCGCGTCTGAAGTGAATGTCGACCGACACCCATCGATGGGCGTCGAATGTTGGCCAAGCCAACTGGGATTGCAGCGTCAAGAATTGAGGCTACGAACGCAGGTCAACCCAGCAGGACCAATGCCAGTTTCGACGACAACTTGATAATTGAAGCCGACACAACTGGTGGCGCCAAAGATACATAATTCGCAACAAGGCAATCGCCTGAGGTGCGTTCAAGGACGCACGACGTACGATTGAATGGAGTCGCAAATTCAGATCGGGCGAATCGAATTCACCGGAGGGCCCCGCGCACACGCCATTTCCACACAGCACGCCGCGAGGGCAAAATCCGGCGGTAATACCTGAATTTCAGCGACAAACCGGGGATTCTCGGCAGGTACGGTAACCGTCGTGCCCAGCCCCAATGTATCGGGCGAATGAGATCCGGATGGTGCGGGTTCTTTGGCAACCTCGGCACCATTAGTCGAAGTCGCCCGAGCACCCGGTGTTCCCGAATATTCGAGTCTTATCGCGTAGTGACTCGTGGCAAGCGCCGAGTTTGCCCAAACGATTTGCTGCACGCCCGATGGCGACTGTCCCCCTGTAACCGACTGAACGCGTTCGGTTGGCGGTACCGCGAGGACCAATAGCAGTGAGGCAAACCACAGGATTGCCTTGTGCGTTAGGGTCGTCGGAAGTCGGGAAAAGGGGCATCAGTCTGAAATCTGGCCGGTTCACTGGGCCACTATGACTATATTGCTTTAATCTGAGTTTAGGGTTTGTCAACCCTTGTGCTCTGCTATGGCTGCAACTCGCCGCACACAATCTGCGGCGCAACTGAAGGTTTAACAGATCCCATGAAGCCTGGCATTTTTGGTTTGCCGGAGAGGATTGCGCATGTGCTCAACGTCCTTGTCAACAATCAAGTACGTCAACCCATCACATTTCTCGTGCTGGCCCTCATAGTCACCGTTCCTGCCGCAATCCTTGCTCGACAACTGGAACTGCGTACAGGGTTCGAATCGCTTCTGCCCGAAAATAAGCCCAGCGTCACGGAATTGACACGCGTTGCAAAGCGAACGGCGGGCGTATCCACATTGGCGATTGTGATTGATGGCGAAGACAAACTGAGTCTTCAGCGATTGGGCGACGCTCTATTGCCACACCTGAGAGCACTCGGTCCGAATTGGGTTGGCACGGCAGAAAATGGCGTTCACGCGGAACGCGATTTTCTACAGCAGCGCCAGGCGCTTTATCTTCCGTTGGAGAAAGTTCGGGAACTCGATGAGACGGTCGAGTCTCGTTTTCAGCAGGAAGTCTTTGGCAGTATCGATGAAGACGAGGCTCCGCCAATAACTCGTGACCTGATTCAGAAAGAAATCCACAAGGCATTCCCCCAAAAGTCAAGCGGCCCATCCTACCTCGACGGCTACTACATGAACGCCAAAGGTAAGCGCCTCATCGTCCTGGTCCGAGCGTCAGGTGATCTCGAACGCAGTTTTGAACTTCAGCACCGGGTACGCGCCGTTATCGAGCAGGTTCGACCTCAGTCCTTCCACCCGTCGATTCAAACGGGTCTCACGGGCGATATCGTTACGAGTGCCGAGCAATATAACGTGGTCAAGAATGATTTGGCTAGCGTAGGCGCGGCAGGGATTACGATGATTCTCCTCATCGATTTCCTGTTTTTTCTACGTCTTCGCGCGGTTTTCGCGATGGCTACCTCAATCGCAATAGGTGTCATTTGGACCTTTGGGATTACGCGCCTGACAATTGGGCATCTCAATACGGCCAGTGGATTTTTGGTTTCGATCATCTTTGGTAACGGCATCAACTTCGGAATTCTTCTGCGCGCACGCTACGGGGAAGCACGCCGCGCGGGACTAACAGCCGCGTATCGCGATACATTTCGCCCCACCTTGACCGTGGCCGCAGCGGCAGGCGCGGGTTACTTGTCCCTAGCAACCACGAGCTTTCGGGGTTTCAGGGACTTTGGGATTATCGGTGGCTACGGGATGCTGCTGTGCTGGGCTGCGAACTTTCTATTCATGCCGCCACTACTAGTCCTCTTCGAGCGCGTTTCACCGACATGGCGGACACGCAAGAGCACGACTCTGTGGAGCAAATTCAACCGGCTTGCTGACAGGGGAATTCCTTTTGGCGCTCCATTTGCCTGGCTGTCCGCACATCTGTCAGCCCGGGTCATTGCGATAGCGGGAGCAATCGCAGTCCTGCTTGGCACACTTGCAAGCGTGCAATTCGTGAAGCGCGATCCCTTGAATACAACCTGGGGCACCTGGAGAATGACGCGTCGGCAGTTGAGAGCGCTGCCACTCGACTCGGTTCTGACCTCACGGACATTACTGGGCGTACGGGGCAAGACGGAATGGCGATAATGACCGAGCGACTCGATCAGGTAAAGCCGCTACTCGTCGAACTGGAGCATCGCCGTGTGGCCGTATCAAATCCAGCCCCCTTTCAGAAGGTCGTATCCATCTATGACCTCATTCCGGACGATCAAGACGAGAAGCTCGCCATTTTCTCGCATATTCGATCACGGCTTACGAAAGCCCATGCCCTGGGCAAGATACCCGAAGAGGATTGGAAGGACCTGGTTGCCTATCTCCCACCCGCAGACCTTCGCGCATTTGACGTCGAAGATTTGCCCGAGCGTGTTGCTCGCCCCTTTACGGAACGAGACGGGACCCGTGGACGCATCGTGTACGTGGTGCCTACTGATGGTCAGAGCGTGCGCAATCTACATTACCTTCTGCGCTGGGCGGACGCCTACCGAAAGACACCGTTACCTTCGGGCGACGTGGTTTACGGCAGCGGGCGAGCCGTGATATTCAGTGACATGCTGGCCGCTGTGATTGGTGAAGCTCCCAAAGCCGTACTGCTCTCCGCCGTTATGACGGTACTCGTCGTGGTACTATCGTTTATTCGCGGAAAACACGGGCTGCGTGCGACAGCTCTAGTATTGCTGGCTCTTGCTACTGGCATCGTCTGGATGGGAGCCCTGTTTCACTTAGCCGGCACGAAGATCAATTTTCACAATTTTATCGCGATTCCCATTACCTTTGGTATTGGGGTTGACTACGCAATCAACCTAGTACACCGGCATGTTTGATGGCGGTCGTAGTCGTGTTGCCATCGATTCTTGTACTCATCGAGCGCGCGGATATTCCAGAAGACGTTCCGACGTCTACTGCGGAGTAATTGGTAAGTCGTTCACTTCAGATGGCGGATGTAGGTGATCGTCAATTAGACGCTTCCACGCGGCCAATCGGAGCAGCCTTGGCTGCAAGTCATTCCACGGGCGTCAACCCTCAGTTCACTCTTGAGCACGACGGAGGAAGGGGCAAAAATGCGGACTTGCGATGCGGCGTGCGATGGTATCGTTTGCCCCCAACGCAGTCACATGGGCCTGCGGATGCGCGTGAGGTTACTCACGACAACGACTTGGTTGTATCGATCCAACGACTCTGTTCAGCCCTAAGCATCCGCCTTGGAGGTCTTGGGAAATGGTTCGCGTGTCGCCCCAGCGATGTTAGATGCGTCCGTGCCGCTCGCAAACTCCGTGGCTGCGTTCGAGGGCACAAATGGCCCCCCTTGCTCTTCTGGAACGAGCCGTTCATGTCGCTCGGCCTCCGCCTCTTCGCCGGAGACTGCCGATTCTACAAATGCCTCGCCCAGTTCCTCAGCGAGCTCTTCGCCGGTCCTTGCGCGAGGAATGAACGCGTTGGCGTTCCCGTCGTCCCCGCGGTTCTCGCGTGACGCTTCGAGCAACTCGCGTTCGTAGTGTGGTTCCAAGTGCCCGGTTGCGTCACGCCTGATGATAGGCCTTTGGTGATTGGTCGTGGGTTTCTCGGGCTTGCTCGTGGGTCTTTCGGATTTGCTCATTGTTATCTCGCAGTCCAGCTGGACAATTCCTACGGCACTCACTGGCGAGCCGCAAGCCTCGGCGTTCCCAGTACCTCCAAGCCAAAAACCAAGCACTGCGCGAGCAGCATGGCAACAGGCGTGTTCGGTGGACCGATACGCAACGTCGCCAACTGGCCGAAAAGGCCAAAGTCTTTGGCCGGTTTGCACTTGTAGCGCTCGGCGAGGTGGCCACGGCAGATACGCTGCAACGTTGAGACAATAAGCTGGTTGCGGCCGAGTATGGCGGCTCGAAGCAACGTGGTCCTAGACGGCCAGCAATAGCGACGGCGTGCGAGTTAATCTCTACATGTGCCGCCTACTCGCTCGCGCCAACAGCTTGCTTCTGATCTCGGCGCGAACGAGCTAACTCGACAACGCCGTGTGCGATGCTCGTAAGCGACTCAATTCGCGTCGAACCAGGTTCAGCCAAAGTGCCGTTCGACAATACGATCTCGCGGAGTCATCCGAGGCCGATCTGTTTCATCATTCCGACGACATCGTAGAAGAGATTTTCCTCGACGATCTGCCCGTCTTCGTCCCAACGAGCCACCGTGCAAAAGTCAACCTCGAACGATTTTCCGGTCGGAAGGATCTCTTTGCCGTCGGGTCCCACCATCGGCCCCTTCATCGTCCCAGTAAAGCGGGCAATCGAGCAGGTCCAATCGCCGGAGGCGAACAACGTTTTGTACGGCCTGTTCCCCACGTGGTTGTCCGGGAACGTCTTGAACATCTGAATGCCCTCTGCTCGGTGATCCTTGATGCCGTGAGTCGCGGGCTGCGCGGGCCAACGCACGACGACATCGTGCTTGTGGCGCTTGTCGAAGGTCTCCCAGTCCTGGTTGTTCCAGGAATCGTCCAGGGTCTGCATGAGCTCAATGTTGCGTTTTTCGTTCGACATATTGGCGTCCTTTCTTTGGGTTCCGTTCCTTAAGAAATTCTCGGTGAAGTCGGCAGGAGGCTCGCTACTAGCGCTCGTCGGTCTCGCCCGCGTGGAACGCGTCGATCGTCCGTGCCGAGTAGACGAGCGCAGCGCCCGCGTTGACCATGATCGCGACGCCGAGCGCGTCGGTGATCTCGTCGGCCGACGCGCCGTGCTTTCGCGCGAGCTCGACGTGCGTCGCGATACAGCCGTCACATCGCACCGTGACCGCAACGGCGAGCGCGACCAGCTCCCGCGTCTTCGCGTCGAGCGCGCCCGTCGTCGCGCGCGAGGCGACCAGCGTGCGATACCCCTTCACCAGATCCGGCGCCGCCTTGGCGATCTCCCCGATCGTCGAGGCCAGCTGCTTCCGGTACGCGTTCCAGTCGAGCATGCTCACGGTAGTCCCCTTTCGTGTTGCCCCTGGCGGTTGGTAGCACGTACCGGGCGTGGGGCGCTCCCGTCAATCGACTTGTGTCTCGAGCACTCCGTGATAGAGGCTCTGTTCGACCGCTCTTGCGTGTCCCGCAAGCCTCGATCGAGGGCGCTGAGCACCATGGGAAACAAGATCGGGGTCGTGGGAAAGACGTTCAACTTCCGCTTCGGCGAAAACGCGATCTATCAGCTGCACTTCGTCGACGTCACTTGGGTCGAGCACGAGGCCGTGGCGATTGTCTTCATTCGCGACCGACCACCGGGAGACCCCACGAATACCGCATGGCGAGGAATCGAATGACGAAGCACACGCCAGCCGCGAACCACGGCGTGACGCTGATGAGCCACCCGTTGGCCTCCGCGACGACCTGAATGATTGCGGCGACGAGCGCCGCAAGCGCATAGATCTCCTTGGCGAGAATGGCGGGGACACGATTGAGCAGCACATCTCTCAGCACGCCGCCGCCGACCGCCGTTACGGTGCCAAGAACGATTGCGGCCTCGATATTCGCGCCGTGCGTGAGCGCCTTGTGGGCACCAATGACGGCGAAGAAGCCTAGTCCGAGCGAATCGAAGAAAGTGACTGGATATTTGAGGCGCTCAACCCACGGGCTGGCCCATATGGTCATCGTTGCGGCCAACGCGGAGCACGCCACGTACCGCCAGTCCGAGATGCCGACGGGCGGGAGGGCACCTAAGCACAGGTCGCGCACGATGCCGCCGCCGCACGCCGTCATGTACGCGACCGCATAGACGCCAAATAGGTCGAGACGCCTCTCGCGAGCAGCGGCCGCGCCGCTGACGGCAAATGCGAACGTGCCGAGGAGATCCACCAGTATAAAGAACGTGTGTTCCATGGCTACCCGGCGCCCTCAGACAGCGAGCCACTCGAGTGCCGCAACGACCATCGCCTCAACCCCGGTCCTCAAAGTCGGATGGAGGACTGGGGCGAAATGAGGACTGTGATTCACCGGCAGCTCGTTGAGTCTGCCGGCCTTCTTGGCCCTCTCGTACGCCTCCGGTTCGTTGCCGCCAACGAACCAGAAAACGGATGGAGCATGCCACTCGGTCCCGAAGCAGCCGAAGTCTTCGCTCGCCGGCGCGGGACCGGTGTGATGCACGCGATTCTCGGAGAAGTACGCTCGGAAAGCTTCGGCGACCCGGTGGCTCGCCGCCTCGTCGTTCAAGTTGAGCGGATACCGGTCGAGCGTCGTGATCTCTGGCTTTCGGGGCGCGCCCGACGCCTCGGCCTCAGCATTAGCGATCCGCTGGATTGCGGCGAGCACGCGCTCGCGGACGCCCGCATCGAACGTCCTGACGTTCAGCTTTATGATGGCGTCGTCTGGGATGACGTTCTCTTTTGTGCCCGCGTGCAAGACGCCCACCGTAACGACGGCGGCTTCAGTGGCGGCCACTTCCCGAGAGACGATAGTCTGAAGCCGCAAGACCGTCGCGGCCGCCATGACGATAGGGTCGATGCTGGCCTGAGGCATCGAGCCATGGGCGCCCCGTCCGAACAGATCGTATTTGCAGACTGTCCGCAGCGGAGGTAATCGGCCCTGAGCTCCCTGCAACGTCTCCGGCGCGCCCGACCATCAGGTGCTGCCCCAACACCACGTCGGGCTTGGGAAATCGCTTGAAGAGGTCATCGTCGATCATGGCGCGCGCACCCTGCGCTGTTTCCTCGCCGGGTTGGAAGACCACCATCAAGGTGCCGTGCCACGCGCCGCGCGCGGCGGAGAGAAGCTCGGCGGCGCCGGCAAGCCACGTCACGTGCATGTCGTGGCCGCACATGTGCGAGACCGGCAGGGTCTTTCCTGCGCTGTCCTTCGCCGTCACCTTGCTCGCGTAGGGGAGCCCCGTCGCCTCCTCGATCGGCAGCGCATCCATGTCTGCCCGGAGCATGACCGTGGGCCCCGCACCGTTCTCGAGAAGTCCGACCACGCCGGTCTTCCCGACCCCTGCAGTCACCTCGTACCCCGCCTTGCGCAGTCGATCGGCGGCAATTTGGGCGGTGCGTGTCTCCTGCATCGACAGCTCAGGGTGCGCATGCAAGTCCTTGTAGAGAGCCTCCAGATCCGGCAACAATCGATCGAGTGGCGACAGCGTGGCGGACGCGGTCTCTTGGGAGACTATCGTAGAAGGCATCTTTGCTCCTCGTCGCAAAGCAGACTCGCACGATCTTCTCGTACAGACAACCGCGCTCGGTCGTTGACGTGTAGTGAGGAGCCGCAACGAAATAGCGCATCCGCCTTGAAGCAAGGCCTGGCACCGTCCGGTCACAATTCCGTTTCAATATTGCTCGACTGTGACTTCATCACGTGTAAGCATTCGACGTAAGGGTGTGGCGAAACTCGCCACAGAATCCACGGATGGTCGGGCCGCCAGCCGCACGATGGAGAGCATCGCGAGGTTAACGTGGCTGATGACAGTTCTCAGAGCGCGCCAGGTGGCACGCTTCCATCCCCCCTGGTTCCTGGGCGGTCTTATGAGGTCCAAGGCGCCACGACTTTGGTTTGATCCCTGTTCCAATATCAGCTGCCTTTACCTGCGCGAGCCCCGCGCAAATACGACTCTGCGATTTGAAGGAAACGGCTACGCGCGGAGACGTGATCGAGGCGAGGCTCGGGATAGGTCTTTCCGAGAATGACACCGGCCGCTTGTAAAATGGCGCTGGGAGCTGCCGCGGGTCGATGGATAAATTTCGCTGGCAGCTTCGCGAGTTCAGGAACCCATCGCCGCACGTATTGTCCGTCGGGGTCAAACCGCTCCCCTTGGACCATCGGGTTGAAAATTCGAAAATACGGTTGCGCGTCGCAACCACAACCTGCCGACCATTGCCAGGCCATGTCGTTGTTCGCCATGTCTGCGTCAACGAGTTGCTCGAGGTAGTGTTTTTCACCAAGCCGAAAGTTGATCATCAGGTGTTTAGTCAGAACGCTCGCCGCAACCATTCTTGCGCGATTGTGGACCCACCCTTCGGTGAGCAATTGACGCGCTGCTGCGTCAACGACAGGATAGCCAGTGGTCCCGCCTACCCATGCAGCCCAATCGCCCTTGTCCTTTCGCCAGGGAAAGTCCAGAAATTCTCTCCTAAATGGCGTAACGAGGAGCTCGGGTCGATCCCAGAGAGTCGAATGCGCAAATTCACGCCATACGAGCTCGTTGCGGAAGCTGTCAATTGACCGCGCAGCGCGGGGCGCGGCTCGACTGCCGCAAACCGCGGCCCACACCGTACGAACCGAAATCGTGCCCAATGACAGGTCCGCTGAAAGGCGACTCGTCCCAGCGAGATCCATTCGATCACGGCCGTCGGTATAGTCAGCTATCGTGGTGCGCAAAAAGGATTGCAGTCGCCGCTTGCCTGCCGCTTCGCCTCCCAAGTGAAAATGCTGGTTGGATGAAATACCAAGCTCGGTAAGTGACGGTATTGCGAAACTGTCCGAAACGGTCAAATCCGGCGGCAGCTGTGGCAGTTTGCGAGGAGCTGGAAGTGGCAACCCGACCTCGCCCACTCTTTCCGCAAATGCTCGCGCGAAGGGAGTGAATACTGAATAGGGCGCGCCTACTCCAGTTCGCAGAGCTTCGGGCGGCAATAGTGTTTCACCATCAAACAGAATAAGAGGAACGCGAAGGACTTGAGCTATTCGGTTTTCCGATTGGCGCGCAAATGGTTCAGTGACTCGCTGCGCAACAACTCGGTCCACCCTCCATTGGTGCGCCAAACGGGGAATGACTTCTACGGCCTTGCCACCTACAACGATGAGCTTCGAACCCAGCCGCACTAGATTTTGGTTGAGCTCGACGAGTGAGTCGATCAGGAACTTCATTCGGTGCGCCCCACGTTGTGGGGGTGTCATAGAGGAAAAGTGCGGATTGAGCACGAATACCGCTATGACTTCTCCAGACTGCGCCGCATCGCTCAGCGGCCGATGATCTGATACACGCAGATCGTTACCTCGATACCAAACAAGAGATCTAGCGGTCATGCTGGACCATCGTGACCGTGCGCGAAGCCGCTGAATCAGGGATCATGGCACATCGGATGCGGCTGACCCGTGGCCGACAAGCAACACCGCCTGGCTCATCATGGCCTCCCATCGGAATAGCTGGTGGCAGTCACGCGATGAGCTCCAAGATCAGTAGTTTCGGGTGGGGGCAGAGTGTGGCGGGGCGCCACGTCAATCAGATGACCCGACCGTCTTGCTTTCGTCTCCAAGTACCGGTGGTTGTGGGGCCCGGGCGGAATCGAATGCGCTAGTCGTTCGCTCACACAAAGTCCATAGTTCTCAAGCTGGGAAATCTTGTCCGGATTATTAGTCATCAAGCGCACTGACCGCACGCCGAGCGTCCGAAGCATCGCCACAGCAACACCATAGTCTCGCTCATCATTGCGGAACCCCAGTGCCAGATTGGCGTCGACGGTATCAAGGCCTTCTTCTTGTAGTTTGTATGCCCTAATTTTGTTGACTAAACCAATACCTCGCCCTTCTTGCCGTAAGTATAGAAGCACGCCTGATTGCTGAGCGGCAATTTGCCTAAGACCGAGTTTCAACTGCTCTCGACAGTCACAGCGGAGCGAACCCAATACGTCGCCCGTGAGGCACTCGGAATGCAGGCGTGTCGTGACGTTGTAGACGCCAAATACTTCCCCGTGCACAATGGCCACCTGCTCGCGGTCGTCTCTATCGGACGTGAAAACATGGACTCGGAAAGTTCCAAACTTCGTCGGCAAGTCAGCCGCGCTTTCAAGCTCCACGTGCGGAAGACGAATGCCCTCAATGCACGGCGCATGGGTAATGAGATTAGACATGCTCATGGCAGACTCCCTGTCTTGTTGCGGGAACGTTTAGTTGAGTTTCAGAGCTCGTGACGAAGATTTTCAGCATTGCCTGACGACGAAAATCAAAGACATGTTTGAGTTGCCGTTGGACGAATAGCCTGTGCACAACTTCCCCCAGCAGGCCAATCGGCAATTCGTAATCGACGCAATCGTGAACAATTGTGCCACCCCGTAGCTCCCGGAATTCGTGCAGATGCCGCCAGTAACGGTATGGGCCTTTGAGCTGCACATCGACGAATCTCAATTCGGGCTCGAATTCCTCAATGAGCGTACACCATCGAAACGGGACGCCAAAAAGCGCTATCTCGTAGTCAATCAAGGTTCCTGAATGCATGTCTATGGGCAGCTCACTGCGAATCTTGAAGTTCAGAGACTTTGGCGTGACAAGTTCGAGGTTTGCGGCATTTGCAAAGGAGGCGAACGTCTCAGTTCTGGACCGAGGAATCAATTGTTCACGCTCAAGGCGGTATCTCACAACACATCTCCATGCCTAGTTCATTTATTGCCCGGCCTCCTCGAACTCCGCGTCGAGGAGGGGTGCCGTTGTTGCTGAATCGGGTGCAGCTAGGATTGAGTTTAGTCCGGAAGCAATACCGCGTCGATCACGTGGATAATGCCATTCGAACATTCGATATCGGCCTTTGTTACATTCGCGCCGTTGACCATCACTTTTCCGCCTTCATGAGAGATCTTCACTTCCTTGCCTTCCACTGTCTTGGCCGAGGCCAGCGTCACAACTTCACTGGCCGGCACCCGCTGAGCCACCACGTGGTACGTTAGGATTGCCTGAAGCCTTGCCTTGTTTTCGGGTTTGAGCAGCGTCTCAAGCGTGCCCGCGGGGAGTTTCGCAAACGCCTCGTCGGTCGGCGCAAATACGGTGAATGGACCCGGGCCTTGCAGAGTGTTTACGAGATCGGCTGCGGTGAGGGCTGCCGCCAATGTCTTGAACGATCCCGCGGCTGTTGCTGTAGCGACAATGTCGGACTTGCTGGTGCTACTTGCCGAACTGCTGGATTGGGGCTCCTGCATGTTTGACGCGCCGCAACCGGCAATCAAGTACGAAACGAGTAGTGATGAGACGATGATTACATTTTTCATGGGATTCTCCTTCGACGAACGTTGGTATGCATAATTTCTGTCCAACTTCTGTCAACCCGCTGGAACTGACTATTTTGCCAATAACTCGAAGTTACTGCGGGACTGGAATCTTGTTGACTAATTTTTGTCCAGGATAATACTACACGCACTGTGACTCGAGCCGCCCCATCCAGTTCTTTCAAGACAAGCGTTCAGCGTTCCGCAAAGCGGAGTCCTGCATTGGGCGCCACTAGGCACGAAGGCGCCCTCTACTCGATTCGCGTCACGTCGCGGTTGGCCTCAATTGAGCTCGAGACACTACGCATTTGGGAGCGCCGTTACGGGTTTCCTCGCCCAGAGCGGACGCCGGGGGGAAGCCGCGTGTACACCGAGTCGGATGTGGAAACTTTGAGGCTGATTCGTTTGGCTCTAAAGCAAGGCTACCGTCCCAACGAAGTCGTTGGAAAGCCCCGCGACGAGTTGATGCAGTTAATAGCCTTGGTGGCGAAAGATCCCTCGCTTACAACAGATGCCAGGCCGACGATTGCGTCACTTATCGAGGCTCTGCGCAACGATGACGTTGGAAATCTTCGCGCAACGTTGCGGCAGGCAAGCATTATGATGGGTCCTAAGCAATTTGTGATGGAGATAGCACAACCCATCTGCGTGCAGGTCGGCGAGCTCTGGGCGGATGGTAAATTGGAAGTACGCCACGAGCACGTGCTAAGCGAGTGCTTGTCTTCGCAGCTCGGGCTTTTGATGGCTGCTTATGAAGACCAAGCAGGCGCACCGCGCGTGTTACTGTTGACGCTCCCAAACGAACGGCACGGCCTCGGACTCGAGATGGTGGAGCTATATTTGGCTGTCAGTCATGTAACGCCAGTCCTTCTTGGCGTGGACACCCCCCCCGAGCAAATTGTGCGAGCGGCACGCGAGTACGCAGTTGACGCGGTGGGACTGCTGGTCACTGGTGCTTCTGATTTGAAAGCCACAGCAAAGCATGTTCGCTGGCTGCTGGCTCAATTGCCCCGTGGCGTTTCGATGTGGATCGGTGGAGGTACCGGGCGGGAACTTGACATCCACAACGAGGCAATGCAGGTGATTGACGCCTGGAGCGATCTCGACTCGGCAATCGCGATCCTCGGGAGGGAAACCAATCACGGAGCGTGACTAATGGAGTTCCATTCAAGCGCAATGATGCGCTAAACGCCAGGTGCGAGGAGGAAGAGATGCGCGACCAGAAAAAGCCACCACCAATGCAGGCGCGCCCGACGTAGACAATCAAAATATCATGACTGCCGGGCCGCGCGAACCCGCTCTTTTGCAGGATGTTTGGTTCCTGGAGAAGCTGGCCCACTTTGACCGGGAAGTAATTCCCGAGCGGCGTATGCACGCCAAGGGCCTTCGGCTTTCTACATCTCTGCGTTAGCTTCGTTAGTCATTGCAATTTCCTCCTGTTCGTTGGAATAGTTCATGTCTTCACCATGATCTGCCGTGGTTTGGCCGGCTCAGCCTTGGGGAGCCTCATCGTGAGAATACCGTCGGAATACTTTGCGTCGACACGACCAGCGTCGACTTCCATCGGCAGCGTTGCGGTGCGGTTGAAGGTCCCTTCTGCTCGCTCCCTGCGGTGGTAGCTCACCCGCTCGTGTTCCGGCTTTATTTCGCGTTTCCCAGCGAGAGACACACGGTTGCGGAGCGCCGAGATCGTAAGCTCGTTGGCTTTGATCCCCGGAATTTCCGCACGCACGTAAAAGTTCTCATCGTCCTGCGTGATGTTCATTGGGGGAAAAACCCCGGTTGCGCCGCTGCTACCCGCGTCCACCGTGACGGTGTTCAGCAGGCGCATCATCTCTTGCCGAAGCTGATTGAGGGCTGAAAATGAGTTTTCGAACGTTGGCCTCGAGGGCCAGACTCGGCTAATAAGCATAGCAGTCCTCCTTGGCGACGTGTCCGAAACGGCACCGCCTTTCGTCCTTGCGTGGGCGAAAATAATCACCGGCATTTGTGTGTCAAGGTGCTGCGAAACACGTACCGGCGCCGATTTGATGGTGGCACCGGGTCATCAACTCCAAGTCTCCCCCACCATAGTCACGAAACAGCGCCTGTGTGAGCGAGGGTGAACTTGACCTCGGGGACTTCGGCGCATAATAGCGCGACGATCCCGATTGGATTCGCTTGTATCAGAGTTCGCCTAGGGCGACTCACTCTGCGAGCGTTGTGAAGGTGCCATTCTGGACAGTACCCGTTCAATGTCTTTGCGTTCCTCCATGGCGCGCGGCATCCAACCGTGTTGGCACAGTATTGACTGAGGACCGGATTCCCCAATTCGTCCAGCAAAGTACTCTAGCGGCTTGCGAACCAGTCGTCGATCGTGCTTCAGACTCAATGCATTCAAGTTGTGGCAGGTTTCGCACATTACGAAGATGAACCACGACCGCTCGACATTGTCAGCACACTTGTCCACATACCAACAAAGCCAACCCTGGTGATGGTCGGAATTGGGATTGTAGGTTTCGACTAGGTCAACGCCGCAGGGACACTTCAGAACCTTCATGAAGAATGCCTCGCATTGGGTGGTGCCCTTAAGACCAACAACTCGCCCACACTATTCCCGAAAACTCGATGCGTCCCCCACACCGGGAGTGTTCAACCAATCACAGACAAGTGGCCGAGTCACGATGTCTATGTGCATCAACGCGAGCGGCCAAGCTGACTTGCCGGCCAAAAACGTGGAGAAGGTCCCTGATTTACGCGTTGGTTGGTTGCGGGTTGTCTTGGGCGCGACCACCTGAATCAGCGTTGCTTACCCTGATTTGCTCCAGCTCACCCTGCTCAATCATATCGTTCACGGTCGCCAAGCACACTCGAAGCGTCGTCGCTACTCGCTCAACTTAATCGACTTGACGCCAACGGGTCAGGATTCGTCACCGATGCTTATCGGCAAACGCACGCTCCGGACGCCCATACAGGTATCCTTGCAGAAGCTCCTGTGGTAGCTACTTGAGGCATCCGCGGCGTAAATTACGTAACTTCAGGGAAGCCACGACTAGCTTGCGGGCCCAAATTGACGCTCCCGATGACGCGGTAGCCAATTCGTCATGGCGCGTGTCAATTGGGGCCTCCCGTCTGATGGCAGATTTCGTTAAATCACGAAATTGACGCGACGGACGACACAAGTAGCCAGGACAGCTAAACTCCTAGAAGACGTATGCCGCTGGATCGACCACGTCACGTCCCATTTGCGCAGGCCTCTTATTTACACCTCGCCGTCATTCTGGAACCAAGTCCCAGCGGCGCAGATTGATAAAAAGTCAGACCTGTGGGTCGCCGAATGGGAAACGAAAGCCCCGGATAAAATGCGCGACTGGCCCAGTTGGTCCTTTTGGCAATACACATCCAGAGGCGCCGTGCCCGGCATCTCGGGAAACGTCGATCTCAACCGATTCAACGGGACCCTAGACGATCTCCATGCGTACCTCACGCGAACACCCGACATTGGCGCGAAACCTCGGCCTGTTGTTTTGACCACAATTCTCGGCGTACAAAGGGCGTTGAATATCCTGAAAGTCGTCTCGCCGCCGCTGATTGAAGACGGAATCAATGGGCCCAAAACGAGGGCCGCGGTAAAGGCATTTCAAAAGGCGAACGGGCTTGTGGTTGAGGGCGTCGTGGGGGAACAGACTCGCGCTGTGCTGGCGCACTCGACACACCAATCGGTTCAACCGAACGACGGGTGAGGCTCGATCTATTGCAAGTAACTTTCGAAGTCACTCGGCGTCATCCCCCGCATTGGTAACGCGGCGCGGAAAAGGATTCGCGAATGAATTCAAAGTTCAATCCTGTGAGCCACTTTGCCCGCGAAGCCGTGTCCCGCCAGCGACGCGACCAGTCTTTCCCTGATTGGCACGTTTGCTCGCGACGGCGAGCAAATCGTTCCGCCAACCTTTGAGAAACGGGTGTTCGTCCGAGCGTTGTGTTTGTTGCCCGAGACTGACGACCTGTGAGTAGCCGCGCGCTGCATCTTCGGCGCAGCCCATATTCTCGTAACAGAGCGCCTGATAGAACCACGCCGCCCAGAGGCTTGCGTCCAGGCACAGCGCCCCCCGAAGTCGTTGCAAGGCTTCGGCAAGATCACCGTCAATGTAGTAGGTAATGCCAGCAAACATCAATGCTTCGGCAGATGTGGGGTCCAAACTCACTGCCCGCTGGTAACTGCTGCGCGCTACGGGGATGTTGCCTGCATTAAGCGCACAATGGCCGTGCTCGATGGCCGCTCGAGCAGACTTCGTATCGGTGACCCCAGGTACAATCAGTAGGGTTGACGGATTCTCAGGCGTCGGGTTCGCCGCATCAGGCTGCACCATCGGGTTCCTCTGGGGGAGGCTCGTGATGGGTACGTTGGGTGTCGCACGCGGTTGAGGCGAAAATGCAGAGGACGAGAAGATATTGGGCTGAGGCTGAGGCGAAGCCGCACCAACATTTTGAGCCCGCGGAATGGACGGTTGAGAGTCCTCCGGCCGAGGGCGCACGAGTACAGCACGTCCCGAAATGCCAACGGCATTGAGTCCCGTGGGTCTTTCCAGAATGGCCTCGCTGGCACCCAATACGAGGGTTCCGCCAGGTGCTAGGCTGCCTGCCAATGTATCGAGTGTGCGCCGCGCCTGAACTCGCCCGAAATAGATCAGCACATTGCGGCAGATCACGAGATCCCAACCTTGAGTGGTTTGCGGTTTTGGCGCCGCCTCTACGAGATTGCCGACTTGAAACCTAACACGTTGTTTGACCGCCTCGGGAACCTCGAAATCCCCCGATTGGCCTCCAAGATAACGCGCACGCATCGTTGCATCCACCGGATTGAGGCTCGCCAGGGCATAGCGTCCTGTCTTCGCATGACGTAGTGCCTCGCTGTTCAGATCGGTCGCCAATATGTCCACCTGCTTACCCAAATCCGTAGCCACTAGTGCGACGGAGTAAGGTTCCTCGCCCGTGGCGCAACCCGCAACCCAGATCCCCATGGTGCGATCAAGCGAGAAGTTGCGAATCAACTGCTCGATTATTAGGAATTGGCCTGGATCGCGAAAGAACCAAGTGTATATGACAGTCATTGCCTCGACCAGTAGCCGAAGCTCATCGCCGCCAGGGATTTCGACCTGTTCAATGTAGCGTTCGAATGAGAGCTCATTGAGCGCGAGTCGTTTCCGAACGAAGTTGACGAGATTGGCCTCCATGCCACCTCGCCCGAGATCCAAACCCGCCCGACGTTCGAGCAGATCACGAAGCCGGGAAACGTTCAACTAAGCTCACCGCGCAACGCCCCACGGCGTTTGCACGGTTGTATAACGCCGCAATTCAATTGCCATGGCCTCAGGAGTCATCATGAACCGCGCAGCCCCGAAATTGAGCGCGGCCTGCGGCATCCCGAAGACGGCGCAGCTCTCTTCGCTTTGTGCCAGGGTAAGAGCACCCTGCTGGCGCATGGCCAGCTGTCCTCTGACGCCATCCTGCCCAATTCCGCTCAGAATGATCCCTATGCCACGACGCCCATGAAACTTGGCCAATGACTCGAAGAGTAAATCCACGGAAGGTCGGTGGCCCTCGACCGCAGGAGACGAACCTGTCGCGATATTACCGCCATTGATGGCGATGAGATGATGATCGTCGTTGGGCAGGTACACCACTCCGGGGCGCATCGGCTCGCGTCCTTCGACTTTCTTAACCTTCAGGACAATCCTACTGCGCAAGTACTCGACGAAGGAGTCGGCGAACCCGATCGGCAAGTGCTGAACCACCGCGATAGCGGCGGAGAAATTCTGCGGAAGTCCTCCCAACAATGTTGCTAACGGAGTTGGTCCGCCCGCTGATGCGCCAATCCCCACAATCAAGGCGCCGTCAGTTAAGCGATCGGACTCCGATTCTGCTATTTGTCTGTTGCTCTGTGGTATTGGGGTGATGAATGCGTGCCCCGTTGCCGACACTCCGGGGGGATCGGATTCCAGCAACCGATCTTGGGTGCGTTCTTTGACGGGTTTTGCGTCGTACGATCTCTCTGGCTTTGCCGCTGCGTAGCCGGTCAACCTTTGCGGTGTCGGTCCCGCAACGTGCCGGACCACTGGGATATGGGCAAGCATTCGAATGCTACGACGCAATCGTTCCTCTGCATCCCGATCACCACGGCGAGGCTTCTCAGCCAAATCCAGCGCACCGCGTCGAATGGCGTCGAACACCGCGATCTGCCTGACTCCCGCCGGCTGTGCTGTTAGAACCAAGATTGGCAACGGGTGCTTTGCCATGACATGCGAAATGGTCTCCTGCCCCCCTTGTCCTGGCATCACTAAATCAACCACCAACATATCGGGCTGATGCCGCTTAAGCAGCGCCAACGTTTCTTCCCCGCGACTTCCCTCTCCGACGACCTCTATTCGTGCATCAACTTGCAGAACTTCCGTTAGCTGGTGTCTGCAGACCATCGAGTCGTCCACCAGGACGACTCGAATAGGGCCTTTGGCTGGATGAGGGGTACTCACGGTAAACTACCGATGCAGTGGTACGAAGCGCTGCACGACGTCGAGCAATACGTCACTCTTGAAGTCCGCCTTCAGTACATAAGCATTTGCACCTAGCGTGGTTGCGCGCTGGCGGTCCTGTACCGAGGCGCGTGTCGTCAGCATCACCACGGGCAACCGTTGGGATCGTTTACGGATTTGCTCGAGCAGCGCGAAGCCATCCATCCGGGGCATCTCTATGTCGCTGACGACCAGATCCGGCTCGGCTTCCGAAATGCACGCCAAGGCCTCTTCACCATCATTTGCAGTAGTCACCATTAGTCCTGCCGATGCCAGGATCTCGGAAACCATATCCCGAATCACCGGCGAGTCATCGACAAGCAGGACTTTGGGGATGGTATTAGGCGTAAGTTGGGATGATGCCGTCGCATCTGCCCCACCTGATACGCGGCGGATGTGGCGACCCACTTGGACCAAGTCCAACATTAGTACCGCACGCCCATCCTCCATCATGGCGCTGGCCCCAATGGCGGTCGTACGAGCCAGCAGTGGTTCTGCTGGACGTCGAATCAGTTCTCGCTCACCGACAATGCGCGCCACGAGAAGCCCGTACAGTTGATCCTGAATGCTAACAACCAGCGCCGCACTGCTGGGCTCAGGTTCCCTACCCAGTAGCCCAGCCAGAGACCGCAGTGGCATCAGATCACCCTCGAACCGGACCACGCGATCGATGCCCTGTGCCGCATCGGGTAGATCACGACTACCGATGACTGCTCGAATCGCCTGCGTTGGCAGGCCGTATAGACCCCCTGCAAGCTCGAATATCATGAGCCGCTCTTTGGTCAGTGTAAACGGCAGCGTAATGGAAAATCGCGTCCCCAATCCCTTCTTACTATGCACATCGACGCGACCCCCCAAAGCCTCTGCTCGCGCCTTGACGACGCCTAGACCGACTCCGCGCCCAGATATCGAGCTGATTTTATCGCTCGTACTGAAGCCGTGTTCGAATACGAGCTGAACGACATCGTCGTCGCTCATTGCCTCTGCCTGCGCGGCGTCAAGTAATCGTCGCACGATCGCCGTTCGCTTCACACGGTTGGCGTCGATCCCTCGACCGTCATCGGAAACCGTGAGCGTAACGCTCGTTCCCACGGTGCGGGCACTGATCGTAAGGTTGCCGGTGGGTCCCTTCAATCCTCGATCCTCTGCGCTTTCGAGACCATGATCGATGGAATTTCGGACGAAATGGATCATCGCGTCCCAGACTTTATCGAGAGCGTCTCGCTCGATCTGGACCCCAGCCGCGTCTACGGTCACCACGACCTCTTTGCCAGCAGCCTCGGCAAGCTGACGTGCATGGGTCGCCAGCTCTCGCAGCAGCGGTTGCGCGGGCACCATACGGAGTTCCCACGTACGCACAGTTGCATTGTCCAAAGCGGTGCGAAAACGCGTGCACTCCTCGATCAGCAATGACCCTTGCTGACGGAGGTTACCGCGACCCGCCGCGACGGCGGCAGCCATAGCCAGGCGATTCACTTGCGCAAATATTCGCCCAAAGTCCCCGGAGATCGCCGCCATCGTGTCGCAGAGTTCATCAATGATACCTGCGTCCACTTGTACCCAACGAGTGGACAAACCAAGTGCGGCAGGAATTGCAGCCTCGCTCACCAGTTTGTCGTCTTCAGTGACGGCCGATTCGACCGGCGGAGGTACTTCGACGTGCTCGGGCTTACCTTCTATGCGCTGAATTGTGGCTACAAGCAAAGCGTCAGCGTCATCACGAGTGATGGCGATCATGAGAGAGCGAGCCATCGCATCGAGGCCGTCCTCTGCCGCTGCGATCGCCTGCTCGTCGATTTGACTCAACACCGTCTCCAGTGTATGCGCCAACTCCGAGAGCCGCGTCAGCCCCAGCAGCCGTGCTTCACCCTTGAGCGTGTGCAGCTCTCCCGCCACCTGGGACGACGCATCGGCGTTATCTGGGATTTGCTTCAGGATCTCAAGCATGTCCCGAAGCTTCTGCACTCTCGCGCACAGGTTCGCCCGGAACTTCTCGACTAATGCGTCGCGTGAGTCGCTCACGTCGCCTCGCTGGACTCCAACTCGAACCGCTTGACCAGCGCAGCCAGTCGATCCGCCTGGCTCTTGAGACCCTGCGCGGATGTACGGGTCTGTGCAGTTGCGCTAACCGCTTGCGTCACGACGTCGGTAATGTTTCGAATACTCTCTGAAACCTGTTCCGTGCCGCTACGCTGTTGCTGTGTTACGAAAGTGATTTGCCTGGCCGCTTCTGTCGTGCCGTCAGCGAGACGCCTTCCTTCTTCGGTAGCTGCCACCGTTGAGGACCCGGAATCACGAATGTCGCTGACCAGCCGTTTTACGTCTTCGACAGAAGCGGTTACACGCTCGGCGAGTCGGCGCATTTCTGTCGCCACGAGCGCAAAGCCATGTCCGCTTTCACCGGCGCGACTAGCTTCAAGAGATCCATTCAGCGCCAAGAGATCGCTGCGATCGGCAATTTCGCGAATCACGTCGAGAATTTCGCCGATTCGGTTGGCGTGGCCCGAAAGCTCGGTGATGCGCGCAACCATACTATCGGTGGTGCTTAGGGTTTGTTCGGCATTGGCCAAAACCCCTTGTACCGAGTCGGAAACGTGCGCCGCAGAGGCAGAAAGTGACTCCATGGTGCGACTGATCTCTTCCATGGCGCTCGATTGTGATGCAGCCGCTGATTCCTGCTCTTGAGACGCGGCCAGAATTTCGGTTGCTGCACTGGCCAGGTTGACGGAGGTTCCTCGAATTTCGCGCACCATGCCGCGCAGGCTTTCGAGCATGCGCCGAAACGCATCTGGGAGTTCGCCCTTGCGAGGAATCTCGAGGCGAAGCTCCCCGCCCGCAATGGAATCGGCAGCGCGACTGAGATCCTTCATCATATCCAGAAGGTCATTGAATCTGGCAGAAAGTCGCCCCACTTCGTCGTTACGCACGACAGGAAGGGCAGACATCTGTGTTTGCTTTCCTTCCTCGACGATCTTTTCTGTGGTGTTGATGAGCCGTTCTATTGGGCCCGTTATCGCGCGCCCAAGAAGCAGGGCGCAAAGTGGGGCCCACAGCGCTATCACCAAAGCAAGCAGGGCAGCACCAACGACGTATCCCCCATAATTCGAGGGGACATCGACTCGGGCCACGGCTATCGCGCCAGTTTCGAGTTGTTTGTAGGCGATACGTTCAGCCCTACCGGAATTGCGGATGACTTCATACGGAGCGCTCCTTACCCGTTCCGCCACTTGAGCTCCGTAAGGTGGCGTTGTGAGTTCACCTTCCGCGTTGGCTAATAGTGATCGGCCACGTCGGTCGAGCACCGCAAGCTCGATGCCCTTTGCTTGACCCTGGATGTCCTGTAAGAGTCTTCGCTGTTCAATTGGAGCTGCGGTGGGCTGGAACCGCTCTGCGAGCCGAGCAACTATGAGTTCGGCCTGTACTCGATTTAGTTGCTCCTGACTATCGACTTGCTTCGTGTAACCCACGGTAATGCAACACATTGTTGGAGCGAGAGCGAGTACGAACGCGATGAAGCCAATCCGCGTCTGCAACGATTCATTGGCGCGCGGGAGGTGTAATCCGAGTTGGCGAGCGAAGGTCGAGCATTCACCGGCAGCTGGGTCAGTGAGCAATGCAATGAGGGGCGTTCCGGCACAAAACGAACCAGTCCATATGCCAAAAAACGCGAGGCCGGCAACTTCCCAAACAACGGAATTGAATACTAGGCCTTGACCAACTCGCGTCTGAAGAATCAGAAAGGCAAGCCCAAAGGAGACGGCCCATGAATTGCCGTAGAAGACTCCCAAGCGCCACGCTACCCCTTGCATTCTCTCGTCAGCACGCAGCACTAAGTCAGCTGTTCTCTCCGAATCGCGCGCGGCGGCGCATGCTTCGTAGGCACTGAGCTGCTTGTGGGTGAAGGCTGCGACGGCCGCTATCTTCATGACAGCGAATAGAGATAATACGATCACCGCGGGGCGCGCCGACCCAATTCCAAGAACGTCAAGGTACCATGCAGAGACGACAGGAATGAAGAGCACGTCCAGCGCGGCCAACGCAAAAGTGGTCCTAGCGGTAACAGTCTTGAATCCCATGACTATTTATCCAATTCTCGATGCGCACGAAAGAGAGCATCGACGTTGACGACCAAGGCAGAGGGTTTACCATCTGCCAAGACGACCTCAGAAAAGAACTCGAACCCCCAGTGGTTCAAAGTGGGCATCGCAAGTAGCGCATCAGCATGAAGATACTCGACCCGAATTTTGCCGCTAATGAGGGCTACTATTGACTGAACACCGCATCCTATTCGAAGAACCCGTGCCGGCTCTTGCGCGGCAAAGTAAATCGGCATCAGTATACTGAACGACAGCGGAAGCTCAGCGTCCCACTCTGCCGCACGTGCAATGGCGAGCACGTTCACGGCGGGCAACGCCAGTACCGTTGGAACCGTGTCGAGCAGCAGGTACCCTGATGGCGCGACAGCGAAATGCGATGTCTTCAACGTCATGACTAGGCACCAGCCCTACCCAACTCGCTCAGAAGCTGATCTATTTCGATCAGAGGGAGCACTGCATCGGGGCCGGCCACCTCTCCAGCCGTGTACGGCGTTGTTGACACATGAGGGAGACGGATGTCATCTTCGGCAAGCGACGTCACTTCGCGAGCGCCATCGACAGGAACTGCAACCGCACCTGTGACGTGTTCTATTACCATCACGCGCGAGCATTCGCCCAGGGGAGAGATTGCACCAAAGTTCAATGCGCGAGGAAGATCCAATACTGGGATAGCTCGCCCTCGCCAGGTCATCACACCCGGCAAAAGAGGCGTGGATCCCGGTACCGAGAGCCAAGGAGTACTTGATAAGAATTCTGAGACGATCTCCGCACGGATGAGGACCCAATGCTTTCCCATTTGAATCGGAACAACATCAGTCTTCATTAAGAAATTCGCTCCCACCTGCACGATTTTTCACGTTCTGGATGCCCACGTTCATCGTTCTACGCGCGACTTAGCCGAGCTGACAAATCCGACCTGGGACTACTGCGCCGACCAACTGTGCCAAGCTCGCCCTACAAGGTGCTCTTGCGGTACAATGTGGCGTCCTCATAAGTGCTAAGTGACGGAAGTCCGTCACCGGCGCTCCAGTTAGGTCCGGTGTTCCTCGTTCGAGTTATAGCAACTTGTGAACCACAGCTGACAGTGTCCTACATTTGAGCACTGGCCAGCGGTATCGGCGAGGGAGCCAGGGCCACCGGCAGCCGCGTGAGTCGCCCTGGCCGGAGCGCCAAACCTCAGCCAACAACTGCGATTGAAATCCTGTCGCGAAGGCAAGCGAATCGCCCTGAGAGGATTTGCGGCCGTTCGAAGCCTTGCTCAATCAGCGCAACCGGGAAGACCAAGGTCTCGACCGGAAACGATGCTGGGTGTTCAGTGAGTCCAAAACCAATAGGCACGATCTCGATCGCGCGCAAGGGAAGAGCGAAGCCTGTGCCGAGCCACTTGAGTGCGGCCTCCTTTGCTGCAAATGCTGACGTGAGCGTCAGCGCCGAAGTCCTGTCGGAGCCAAGCCACTTGGCCCATTGAGTGAGCTCTTGCGGGCTAAAGGTGTCTTCGACGAAGCTCTGTTCATGCGTCTGGATCGACGCGAGATCGAGCCCAACTCCGCTGAAGCACGCCGCAGCAACGGCAAGCCCGTCTGCGTGGCTAATGGATACGTGAGGAGCAGCACCACCGCCTGCCAGTGTCACAAGCGGACAACCAGTTGGGCCGTCTCCCTCGCGAAGAATCTGGAACGTCGAGGAAGTCGGGAGATGTCCTAAGAGTCGAGCCACGGAAGTGCGGGCCGCGATTCGGCCAGCAATGAATTCTGCTCGACGTTTCAAGCTGGATCGCGGCGAAAGGAGTGAAATCTCCTTCGGAGACAGTTTGCGCGCGGCAAGTTCATTCAGATCTTCCGAAAGGGAGGGCACTTGCTGCAGAGCAGTACAAAGGGGTGGAGGTTTCACTAAGTGTCCACGCGGTTCCCAATTCTTCTCAGCTGAACGTTTCGGAGCTTCACGAGAAGTTCCGCATTCTCCCCAACAATCGATATATCGTAGAAGACATCAGGATGATCGATTCTTACAACCCGGGCATGAGCTCGGGTCCGTTCGTCACGAGCGGGCGGACGCCCCAACGTTATGGACTCTATGCCCATAGGCACCGACACGAAGCCGTTACCGTAACCGTCCCAACTCCCGGCGATCTGCAGCGCAGCATCGATCACCAACGGACAGGCGATGAGGCACGGATCCGAGATTTCTGAGAACATGGACCTCAGTTCCGGCGGCTCGATGGTTCCCGTAGCTTCGTTTCCGAACAACTGGATCCAGTGGGCGCCGCCAAATAGTCGCCCGAGGTGTACTGGATCCCGAAGAGATTCATAGAACGACGTTGCATGAAGCACCTCTGTTCGCCGGGGCAGCTCGAATGTCCCGAGCGAGCCCGGTGGCGATTGAGTCAAAGTTAGTCGCGCACGATGATTGCAGCGATCTTCGCCCACCTGTCCAAGCCTGGCGGCGAGGGGACTGCGCACTTCGCAATGGACCACTTGGGTGCCCGTTGCATTTGACAAATTCGCGATCACACGCGCAGTGACGGGCAATCCTCGAGGGAGACCGAGAGGAGCATCTACTCGGAAATTGTCGATCCCTTTGACGTAATAACCTGGACAGGCGAGCATTGCGCCTTCGGCAAGGATCTCGCAGCCAAACGTGGCCGGTAGAACGGCAAGTCCGTTGACAGAGTGCTGCGGCATGTAGAGATCGCGCTCGAGGGAAATGCAACGCTCCGCAATCAGAACATTCGACGCCGTGTTGACGACTCGATCGAGCATGGGCCAGCGGCTCGGCAGGAGCAATCGCCCGTCGTCGTCAACGTCGATCGCCCGATCTCCACTGCCGTCGGCGTCGCTTGCCAGAAAGGGCCAAGACCGGAGCATTCGCTCACTGCAGATCACCACCTCCGCAGCGGCGCCAAGCTCTAGCTCGGACAAGAACCAGTAGCTGCCCTCATCGGGAGTAATTGACGTCACCCCCGCCGTTCTCAGCAAATCTGCTACGTCGGGATTTGCTGTTGCTCCCAGCGACTCCCAAGCGGGCCAATCTATTGTGACGCAGTGGGTGTTTCTCAGGTGGCTTTGGGCATAAGTCTGAAGCAACGTGGCAACCAGCGCGTTCGAAGCTGCGTAGTCGGTCTGTCCGCTGTTTCCGTAGCGGCCGACACCAGATCCGAAAGCAACGAAAGTCTTGAGTTGGTCTTCGCGGGTCGCGTTAACTAAGTTTGCCAGACCGATAACCTTGGTTGACAACGTTGCATCAATCGTTCGAGGTGATTTGCGGGTTAGGGTGGCGGAGTGCTCGATCATGGCGCCATGACCCACACCATCAACGTGTCCGAATTGGGAACGGACTCGTCGCACCACGGCCGTGACCGACTCCGGGTCCGTGATGTCACAGACTTCGTAGTGAAGAGGAAGTCCGGCCAATTGAGCTTTTACGATGTTTGCGTAGGCCTGCCGTTGCAGCTCATAATCGTCAAGGGTCCGGATGATTTGGGCGGGCCCTTCTGAACCTCGCCGCCGGATGAGCTCGGTACGCCGGAAGTCGCTAAACTCCGAATCGGTCATTTTCACCCACGGCAGAGTGGCATCAGGCAGGGGCCTGCGCCCCGTGACCACCACGTTGACGCCGCGTCGTGCAAGCGCGGTAGCGCACTGGTAGACGACGCCGCGTCCGCCGCCCGAAAAGACAACGACGTCACCCGGTTCGAGCCTCCGGAGAAGCGGTGACGCGTCGGCAAAATTGTCGCGGCTAAGGACGGTGACGTAACGTTGTTCGGAGTAGCGCACGTCAACCCTATCGTTGCCATCTTCGATCTCGTGAATAATTGAGGCAACAACCTGAGGGGGTTGCATTAGAAGATCGATATCGATTGCCTTACAGAGCAAAGTTGGTATTTCTTGCTTGAGCGCCCTGGCAAAGCCCTGGAAGAATGCACCCAAGGAGTTTGCCACCCGGGGTTGACTTACTCTCGAATCACCTCGTATCGAAGTCACAGCGACGTAGCAACCGGCCACGGCACGGGGAGAGGCAAAGCTCTCATACAGCACGCGCAGAATGGCGAAGGTTCTATCAGAGTAAGTCTTGAGGCGAGACCAGAGAGCGGCCGGAGACGGGTCCGTCGGATCCTCGTTGAACTCCGAACCCGCTAAGATCGACAATGCCGTCCAATCCGTTCAGATCATCTGGTAACGCAGCGCGAACGTCGGATTCAGTTGGGCAAACGGGGAGATCGAGCCGAATAATCCGCGCCCCGCGACCCGACAGGGCCGTCTCCAGTTCACTCCATAGTGAGCCTCGATCAGGGATAATCGCCAACGTTCGCCCGTTCATTGGATGAAGCGCCTGACGGTTAGGCAGCGAGACATGGGTTTCGACAAGAACGAAGCGCTCGGCGCTCAAGGGCTTGCCCGGTCGCGTTGCTGGATGCTCAGGCGTAATTTTCGGAATATCTTGGCGGCGCGGCGCGGTATCCGCCTCTTCCAGGATGACGTGGTGATTGATTCCCGTCATTCCGAAAGCGTTGACGGCCGCACGCCTTGGGCGGCCTGCTGTCGATGTCCACGATCGGGCTACTCGGGAGAGCTCGAGCGTGGGTCCGAATGGGAGATCCGTGGCTAGATCGCCGTTACCCCCACTCGGCGGAAGGACTTTGGAGCCGAGCGCCAGGGCGGCGCGTACGAGTGAAATCATCGCACCAGCTGAGCTCGAATGTCCGATTAGTGATTTCGCCGAAGCGATTGCGAGAGGCGACAGAAAAGGGTGTTCACCATAAACTGCTGCAATGCTCGCCATCTCGGTCCGATCCCCAAGTGGCGCTCCTGGTCCGTGCGCTTCAACGAGATCGATCGCCGTGGACTGCAGACCAGCCGCGGCTAGAGCGCGGGACATGGCGAGCTGTTGACCTTTGGTACTCGGCGAATAGATGGTCAACCCATGGCCGTCGCTCGAGATGCCGTGCCCCGAGATGATTGCATACACGTGATCTTTTGCCGCTTGTGCATCGCTCAAGCGCTTAAGCACCACGGCGCCGGCAGCCTCCGCAGGAACGAAGCCGTCCGCGTCTCGATGAAAAGGGCGGCCGGCTCTCGTCAACAGCGCGCCCAGGAGTCCCAGTGCGACATAATACTCGGGTAAAAGATGATAGGAGACCCCGCCCACCAGAGCTACGTCGGCGTCTCCGGTTAGCAGCGCGTCGGCGGCAATTTTCACGGCTGCCAGTGAGGAGGCGCATGCCGCATCGACGGAAAGCACTTCTCCCGAAAACCCGAAAGCAGCGGCCGCGCGCATTGCGGTGGACAGGCCGCTGAATAAAGACAATGTATCTTCGGAGAAAGACCGATTTTCCTGGTCGAAGCGCGCCCGGGCTTGAACGAGGATAGCCGCGATTTCGCGATCACCGATCCCGGCTTCACGCATTACTTCACCGGCAAGGGCCGCGAGGATAGCGTATTGGACTCTTTTCTCGGTCGCCGCCTCTGGAACCCTGAGTGAAATTTGACCGAACACCACGTGAACGCGGTCGACTGGCCAGGATCCTGGCTGATATCCAGCGTCACCAAGTGCTTGCTCCAGCGCTCCAATCGCGAGGGTGTTCGAAGGATCGATTGCTGTAGAAACCGCCGAAGGATTGCGATACCGTGATGGTTCGAGTACCGGCACGTCTACGGTTGAAGCCAAGCGTGTTCTAAATGCGCGCGCGAGCTCGGCGCTCGCTCCGATGAGTCTGTCAACATCCCATCGAGAGCGTGGTAAATCGCCCATAACCTCGACGCGGGCTAGAGTGTTGCGCCAGAAGCTTTCGAGATCTGCTGCGCCCGGTGCAATCACGCCTGCGCCCACAATAGCAATTGGCTCTCGCCTGACTATTCTGTGGGCGGGGCGGGCTACGACCTTGGCACCCCGCGGATCGGCGAGAATGGCGTGATAGGCAATCGAAGCGGGTCCTGCATCGCTCACTGCAGCTCTCCGGGGCCCGCTCCAACTCTCCGCCGCGGCTGGCACGCGCAGACCGGGTGCGGGCTCGAGTGCCGCGCCGACACCAGACTGGCCAGGCCAGCATCGACGATGGATCGCCAACGCGGCCTTGGCGAATGCGACAAGACCAGAGGCGGCTTGGAGAAAACCCGCGGTGGGCACCGTCGAAGTGAGAAGTGTCAACGATTCCCCCTTAGCCCGATGATAGACGGCTGCAAGCCCTTCTACCTCGGCTCGGTCCAAGGCAGCGATCCCGCTCGCGCGAGACTCAATCTGTTCAACTCGGTCGGCCGAGACTCCAGCTTGGTCGAGGGCTCGCTTGGCGGCCTCGGCAACACAGCGTGCCAGTGCCCCATTATCTGAGTCGCCCGGCGCTACAGAAGATCCAACGCCTTCAACAACCGCATAGACTCGCTTGTCAGCGACTTCATCAGCCCGCTCCAACACTACCGCCACCGTGCCGTCGCCGAGAAGCGTACCAGCTGCATCGAGTGCGAATGGACGGGGTCGATCGCGACCAAGATACGCCGCATGTGCATACGAAAGAACCGCTGACGGCGTTATGAGCGGAGCAGCTGCGCAGACTAGAGCCACGTCACAAGCCCCTATCTGCAGCGAGCGAACGGCCTGTGAAATCGCCGCCAACGAGGAGCACATTCCCGCGTCGATGGCCAAGTGGCCCCCGCGAAAGTCGTAGAGCTGAGACGCACGCCCGGCGATGATGCAAGCCGACGTCATTAATGCGTCGGGCTCCAGTGGTGGAGCCGCCAGATCCGAGACTCGCTCGATGAGCGCCCCCATCTCCGCAGCTCGACCAGGAAGGAGCGAATCGATCGCTTCGCGAAGCGGAGCCGCTAACTCGAGGCGCCTGATTCGAGCCACGGGATCGAGCCACGGATCGGGGCCGATTGTGCTCGCGGCGAACCAGATACACCCTCGGTCCAAAGGGCTACGCCTCGGATTGAGGCTGGCATCCGAAAGTGCGTCACCCATCACGGCAAGTGACAGTCGCTCTACGCGATGCAGGTGCTCCACCTGTGCCGGGGGCAAACGCAGGGCGCGCCAATCCAGATCGAAGTTCTCCACCAAGGCTCCGAGCACCGCTCGCGCCTTGCCGCCGGGAAGCTCGGACGCAAAGATCTCGGGGTCGAAGCGAGCGTTCGGAAGTGGCGAGAATGGATCACGTTCGTTGACGAGATTTTTCCAGAAGGCATCGATGTCGGAAGCACCGGAAAGGCGACAGGAAATTCCTGTCACTGCAATCCCGGGAACGAGACTCACGACGCCATGTCCTCAGGAATTGCGGAGTCTCTACCCAGACGCTGAGCGAAGCGACGCCAGGCGCGGTCCGCCGGATCAGACGATCTGTCTTCGAGCCGAGTACCGATTGGCGTGCCCTCCATGCCCGAGAGTTCGGCAAATAGCCCACCCGAGAGATCGAAAATCTCGACGTCCGCGCGCCAGAATCCGCTGTCAGGTTGCACCATCCGAGCGCACACGAGCATTTCGTCTCCCGGTCCAGGGATCCGGTGGATGCAGAGTCGCTCTATTGCCGACAGGGAGTGTAGTGCGCCCGTGAGACCGAACCACGCAAAGGCAGCAATGTCGTAGGCGCATCCTACTAGGCTGAGCATGGCGCGAGACGGCCCGACATCGTCGACTTTCGCGCGCGCTCCGCCGACGGTGAGTGTGAATCCCTGAGAGTGGGCCCACTTTACGATGGAATTGGCGATTCTTCCACTTTTTTCCAGATACTCGCGCAGCTGAATGCCGTTTGACGATGACCGCCCATCCTTGGCGGCGTCGAGCATACCCGGGGGCGCACTCGAGGTACCGTACCCCGTGCGAATGAGTCTGCTATTGGCCACGATCTGTCCCTCGGAGTCGCGGACGTACAGGGGCAAAGTGTTAGAGTCACTCGGAGTAGCTGCCGGCAGAATTGCATCTTCGTCGGTTACGACAAGTCTTGTCATCTCGATGGCCTCTCCGTCCGAGGGGCATCCAGCCTGGGGCAGCAGCGACTCTAAGAGTACTTCCGGGTAAACGGACCGAGAAAACCCGGATCGGGTGGGGACTGGCCGTTCTGAAGTCGAATTGATCGGTTCCTGGCTAGGGACGATCTCAAGCGTGGGTTTTGAATTGGCGATTCTTTTGCTAAGGAGCCGCGCGATGGATTTCATTGATTCCTGTAAATCACTCAATGCGGAAGAGATGTCCGACACCGACGGGCCGCTATCGGCTAAAACCGGTTGAGCGCCTGCAATAGAAGTGTTCGACTCTTCGTTGCTCGATGGCATTTGAATGGGCTCAACGCGACGAGTACTTGCGACGGCAGGTTTCGCGGGTTGCGCAGCAGGCGAAGAGATGACGGGGCGATTCGCAGCAGTTATTCGTCCCGCAAGGTAGTCGATCGCCTGTCTAAGAGTTCGTGCATCCTGCATGCGGAACTTGGGATCCGGTTCGAGCCCGAACTGCTCTCGAACCGCTGCCATGGCGGCAACCTGTTTGACAGTGTCGATACCGAGTTCCGCTTCGAGATCGAGATCCGGTTCAATCATATCCTCCGGATAGCCCGTACGATTGACGAGTTCTCCAACCAGCAGACGGCGAATGTTTTCAGAAACCGAAGAGGTGTCGGCAGCGACAGCGTTCATCTTTGGTGGTGGGATGGCCGGAGTCGTAGAGGTGGCGTGAGCCGTGGCCCCGCTGGTCGAGGCCGCTATCGGAAGGTGAGTTTGGACCGGGTCAGCAAGAGTGGCTTTGAAAACAGGAGCAGGCGGCGGCGACAAGTGAACGGTCCCGCCCGATACGCGGCCCACCAGGTAGTCAACAGCCTGTTGAAGGGTGCGAGCGTCCTGCATCCGGAATCTCGGGTCGGGTTGAAGCCCGTAGTGTTCGCGAACTGCAGCAAGGGACGCAACCTGCTTGACGGTATCAATCCCAAGTTCCGCCTCCAGATCGAGGTTCGGCTCGATCATGTCTTCGGGATAGCCGGTTCGTTTGACTAGCTCGACGAGAAGCTGGGAGTGCACGCTCTGGCGTATATCGTCCGACGGAATCGCCGAAGCCGGTCCGGGCGGCGCTCTCAAAGTGGCAGGAGCGGCAGCAGCAGCATTGGGCGAGGGCTTGAATGCAGAATGAGGCTGGGGCGCGTCAACACGAGTCCCCTCGTCGAGCGCGGGATTTGGTGACGGTGCCACATCGACCGCTGCGCCTGAAAGACGGCCCACCAAGTAGTCAACGGCCTGTCGAAGAGTACGCGCGTCTTGCATCCGGAATTTCGGATCGGGCTGAAGCCCATAGTGTTCACGAACTGCCGAGAGCGACGAAACTTGCTTGACGGTGTCAATGCCCAATTCGGCCTCGAGATCCAGGTCCGGCTCGATCATGTCTTCGGGATAGCCGGTTCGTTTGACTAACTCGACGAGGAGCTGGGAGTGCACGCTCTGGCGTACGTCTTTTAAAGCAACCACAGGTGTCTGTTCGAGCGGAGCGTTCGAATTAGGAAAGTTCGGTGGGACCGTGGTGCAAGAACGTGCTGATGGGACCTCGGGCCTTGGGATGGAATTCAAGTCGCGTTGGGACTGCAACGGGTCAATAATTCCTGCCGGACCGGGAGATTTCTGCTCCGGTTCCGTCGCGGTAGCGTCAGAGGGGCTCAGTACGGCGTTGACGAGATCGCGTATGGTAGCGAGAACGGTAAGGAGCTTGGTCTCATGCCCCTCCGCGCGCGGAGCCGAGGACGTCTCGGGCTGGACTACCAACTTTTGCGAAATTGAAGTATTCGAGCTACTCATGGATGACTTCCTTACAGGATTCAATGCGCACACTCGGTGCACGAACAGGCAGGCGAAAACTCGATGAAGCTGCTCCACTTCGCCCACCTTGGGGTGAATCGTTGCGTGGGAAACATGCGGGAGACCAGTCAAGATTTCGCTAATGAAGCTGGTGAGTGGCCACTTGGGTCCGCATTCTACGAATACGCGCACTCCACTCTGATAAAGCGCGGTGACAACTTGGCGTAGTCGAACTGGCTCGACGAACTGACTCTCCAGATGAGCGGGGTAGCTATCTAGAGGCAACCGACCGATAGAGCTACCGGTAATGCTCGAGAAGAGCTCCAGCTCTGGAGGGCGGAACGTGATGGAATCGAGTGCCTTGCGATAAGCGGGGCGCGCAGCAGCTATGAGCTGGGAGTGATAGCCGTGTGAAACCGCGAGGACGTTCGCCTCGATTCCTTCATCAGCTGCTCGCGCGACCAGCGCCTGAATTGCGGGTTGATCTCCAGAGACGATGCAAGCGGAAGGTGCATTGTCGGCTGCAATTGCAGCATAGCCCGGCAGATCTCGCATAACCTGCAACGCCCGCTCCGCACCGCAAGATAGAGTGACCATGCGGCCCGGATCCTGCGTCCTGATGCTGAGCACCGAGAGCGTGCGCTCGCGGATGGCGAGTAGCCCATCCTCCAAGGAGATGCTCTTGGCGGCAACCAAAGCGGAAAGTTCACCTGCGCTCTGCCCCATCACCGCGTCGATTCGCGCGCCGTAGCTTTCGAGAAGCTCAAAAAGGGCAACGTTGACCGCAAACACGGCACAGTGAATGTCCTCGTCGCTTTGAAGATACGATTGAGTGTCGTCCGTAAAGAATGAGGGGCGAAGCTTTCTGCCACAGATATTTTCGTAAGCGCGATCCACTCGGTCAAGGGTCAGCGCGAGCTCGGGAAAAACCTCGGCCGCGCTACGAAGCATATTTGGATACTGTGGACCTTGCCCTGGGAATACGGCGGCGACACGCTGATTAGGATCAGCGTGAGCGACGAAGATCCCCTGAGCGCGCAAGAAGGAAAGGTCGCGTCCGTTGGCAACGGTCGCGTTGAGTAGTTTCACCCGTTGCGCTAGGACCCCAGGCTCACTGGCGACAATCGCAACGCGCCAAGGATCCTCAGTGATCGAATTTATTTGGCTGGCAGCAATAGCTGTTGCGAACCGGACGGCGTCGCACTGCTGCAGTTCGGCTGCAAGTGAAGTCAAAGTTCGTGTGCAAGAGGCCAGATCGCCTCCCGCTACGGTGGCGATGGGCAAAGTACGGTGCGCACTCGACCCGTTTCCAGTCCCGCGTCCCTGGCCGTTTCCTGGCTCGACACGACTGGACTTGGTGGGCCGATATTCTTCAAGCAGTGCATGGAAATTGCTACCGCCCAGACCGAATCCACTCACCCCGGCACGTCTGGGCAGACCATCGGGGGCGTCCCAACGTTTTGTAGTGGTCACGACCTCCACCGGACCAGTGGTGAAGTCGATCTTGGGATTGAGTTTCTGCACTTTGATGGATGCAGGAATGGTTCCTTCGCGCACAGCAAGAGCCGTCTTAAGCAGGGAAACTGCGCCTGCGCCTGCCATGAGATGACCGATGTTCGACTTTACTGACCCGACGAGCAATGGTCGCGGGCGTCCGCTGCCGTAGGCTCGGGTACAGGCCTGAATCTCGGTCAAATCACCGAGCGCGGTTCCGGTCCCGTGACATTCAACATAATCTACCTGATTGGGCGCGATGCCGGCAGCATCAAGAGCACGCTGCATTGACAGGGACTCGCCTTCTGCCGAAGGAGAGTAAATCGAGCGACCAGCAGCCCCATCGGTGGAACCCTCGATGGACCGAACTAGTGCGTGGATGTGCTGGCCATCCCGCTCCGCGTCAGCGAGCCGGCGAAGCACGAGAACGGCTGCCCCTTCGCCGGGAACGAAGCCACTAGCACGCTCGTCAAAGGGCGTGATCGCACTGGCGGACAGCGCAGAAAAGCGACAGTTCTGTACGAAGAACTCCGGCTGCCCATCGGCCCACACACCGCCGAGAAGGACAGTGTTGACAACACCCTGGCGCAGAAGTCTGGCCGCGGCTTGGAGAGCCGCGAGGCTGGAGGCGCAAGCGGAGTTGACGACGAAGTGAGGCCCTCGAAGATCGAAGCGTCGGGCGATGCGCGCGGCGTTAAAACTACCTAGGTATCCTGGGAGTGTGTCTTCGGTGATCGAAGGCAGATCCGAAAGACCAACTCGCTCAGTCTCCGAAAGTATCGCATTGATTTGTTCTGCGCCCATTCCACTCGACACTAGAGCCTGCTCCAGCTCCGATTCGAATTCGCGAAAGTTGAGTCGTGCCTCGGCAAGGAACCTCCTGCCTTGGCAGCCAAGAAAGCCAAGAATGACCGCCGTTCGGCTTCGGTCCCAATTCCCTGCCTCGAGATTGGCGTCGGCCACCGCCTCTTCCGCGGCGCGAAATGCGAGCATGTGGCTCGGATCCACGTAAGTTCGCGTTATAGGGGGAACCCGAAATTCTTTTCCGGGATCCGGCACCGGCTCAACGAAACAGCCGACGCGGGTGTAGGTCGTGTCAGTCCGATTTTGATCAGGATCATAATAGCGGTCGATGGCCCAACGGGCAGCCGGTACGTCTTGCGCCGAATCCTTTTCTTCAAGCAGGGCTTTCCAGAAAGCCGGTACGCCATCTGCGTTTGGGAGCACACCACCCAGGCCAACAATGGCAATTGGGTCGGCGGGGAGACTCGGTGACGGGACAGAGCGGTGCGTTGCGGAACGCTGATGCACGCCGGGAGTCCACGCTTCGAGAACAGCGTGGTAATTGTTTCCTCCTAATCCGAAGGAACTTACGGCGACTCGGGCACTTGGCGCACCGCCGCGGGGTTCGAGGGGAAGTTGCCGTACCGGTACGAAGAATGGTGTCGAATCGAGCTGGAGGTTGGGGTGGGGTCTTTTGAAGCCAATTTGCGCAGGGATGGTCCGGTGATGCAGGGCGAGTACAGCACGCAGCATTCCCACTGCGCCCGATGCACCGCGAAGGTGGCCGACGAACGGCTTTGCCGATCCAATCGCGATGTCGCTCCCAGTGCGCTGACCAAATACGCGTGTCAGAGCTTGAACTTCGCTCGCATCCCCGACAGGAGTTCCGGTCGCATGGCATTCGACATATCCGACGGTGTTGGGATCCAGATTCGCATCCGCGTAAGCGCGCTCCATTGACAGTGATTGTCCGTCAACCGATGGTGCGAGGATAGATTTGCTGCGACCGTCACTCGAAGCTCCGGTTCCGCAAAGCAGAGCATAGATTTGTTCGCCGTGATCCAGAGCATCCTCGAGACGCTTCAGGGCAAACAGTGCCACGCCCTCCCCGAGTAGAGTGCCGTCAGCGTCCGCATCGAAAGGCCTTACTTGGCCACGTGCAAGCACCGACAACCGATGAAATGCAATCAGATCGAGCGGAGTAATGCTTTCGCTGGCCCCGCCCGCGATGGCTAGGTCAATCGTCCCGTCCCGCAGCAGCTGGGTTGCAGTAGCAATCGCGGCAAGTCCGGAAGCAAAACCGGCATCGATACCCGAGTGTGGACCTCTGAGGTCAAAGCGTAATGCCAAACGGCCTGCGGCGATGCTCCCGAGCGAGTTTACGACGCCATCGTCGCTCACCGGTCGGAGACGTTGCTCCAACGTCTTTCGCACTTGGCCAAGCAGTTCTCTCCGGGCATTCTGTGAAACACCAGCAGCATCGCCAGCACGATCGGCAGCATCAAGAAAGCTGGCGAGCCTGATCCGCAATCCACTGTCGCGCTGCCATCCAAGGCCCGTTCCACCAACGAAGACGCCCGTCGTTGCGTGGGGGAGGTGCTTTACTTCCTCCAGTGCCTGTGCGCCGGCCTCGAGCACATGCAAATGCATTGGATTGATGGCCTGGGCGTCGAGCGGGGATAACTTGAACTTGCGCCAATCGAAGGGATGGGAGCCGATTTCGGCTCCTATGGGCCCATCGAAGACTTTGCGGACTTGATCGGATTCGCGCTTGTAGCAGCCCCAATCGTAGGTGCGAAGGGAAAGAGGGTGCAAGGAGCTGTGCCCGCGCAGGACGTTCGTCCAGAACGCCGAGGGAGTTGTTGCGTCAGGAAGGATACAGCCTAGACCCACAACCGCTATAGCAGAACTCGATATTTGCAATTGAAACTCCCCCATGTTTGTGGAGTTCTAGTTAATATGTACAAATGAATTTGATTGTATAATTCACAACGCCCTGCGTTGTGACATCGCAAAAACTGCGCAGCTCTCTTTTATGTGAAGATTGCTGTGGGATATTGTTGCTATGTAGTCTTGGGCCTCGATACGGCGACCGGTGAGAGAAGTTAAGGGGTGCACTGCAAATAATTTTGCGATTTCGTTTCGGTGTCTGGCTCGCCGGTCCTGTGGGAAACCCCATAATTTAGGCTCAATTGAGGTTAGCGACGAATGCCGGATGGTAGGGCCAATTTTTGCAACTTCCTAATTGACAGGATGCTCGAATCATGGGAACGGCCCACTATCAACCGAGCCCTTCGCGAGAAACTCACTTCGGACGACTCTGGGTACACGAATGCCCCTCTGGGGGCATGACCGACTGGGTCGTGCGCCGCAACGACATTAGTGTGTGTCGGTTCGCATGCGGAACGTGGAGACATCCACAGTGACGCTGTGCTAACGGCCGTTCTCTCGGTCGAGGATGAGCACGTTGTGCAGCGTGGGGTCTTAATCCAAGGGGGGGTTGAGCCGCTTAAGCATGGAACCATGTGGGGACAAGTTCACGCCATCGACAACGCGCGAACTCTGAGCCTCTCGTAGGTGGGCGGTCAAGGGAGCTTTCAACGAAAGGGACATGTATGCGAAGCAGGAAGACTCTGGTATCCGGACTTGTGCTGGCTGGGCTATCGAGCGGCGCCGCGGCTCGTGCAAACCCTGAGCCCCCTGCCACCTATGACGCACGTTCCGTCGGCATGGGCAGCACTGGCGTCGCCTATGTACATAACGGTGCTTCGCTTTATTACAACCCCGCCGCGCTACAAGGCGTAGAGAAAGGTGCTATCACCTTAGACTTCTCGCCACTTGCGCCTCAAGTAACTGCGCCAGTTGGCGGTCCCAATACCGAAGTAAAGAGCGAACGGAATATCTTCCCGATGTTTCTCGTAGGCGGCGCTTATCGGGTCAGTCAGCAGCTCACTCTGGGGCTAGCGGTGTTTCCCACCATGGGCTTTGCGGCGAAGTACGCGAGTGCTCCCATTCTGGGTGGAAACGCGCTCAATGCGAAGCTGGCTGCGATTGAGATTGCTCCAGGTGCCTCGTTCGCATTGACGGATGACATCGCCATTGGCGCGACCTACCGAGTTACATACATGTCCTACGGAATGGAATCGGCGATGCTCGCCCAGCCTCCGGCACCTCCAGGGACCTTGATCCCAACTAAGACCGATTTGTCGGGATGGGGATTGTTGGGCGTTCAACTGGGCGTCTTTGCCAGGGCAACTAAGACCACCCGGCTTGGGCTAACCTACCGTAACAAGGTGCCCGTCAACATGTCTGGCACCACGCAAATGGTCGGACAATCTTACCACACTGAGATGGAGTTCGCCGCTCCGCATACTTTCAAGGTTGGAATTGCTCAGTCTTTACTCGAGGACAAACTTCTATTGGCGCTCGATTTCAAGCTAGGCCTGTATCAAAATTCAGGTAAAGAGCTCGTCGCCAAGACGGATTTTCCAGGAGCTGGAACCCAGAGCCTGACAACGACTCTGGACTGGAAGAACGTGGTGGGCGTGAATGTGGGCGGCGAGTATCGTATTGCCCCGCAAGGGCCAGCGCTGCGTTTGGGGTACAGTCTCTCGCAGAGTGCTACGCCCGATAATCACGCTATGCCCATCTTGCCGCCTCCCGGCCTTCAGCATGCGGTACACGGCGGAGCGGGCATGTCCTGCTCCAACGTCAACGTTAACCTCGGTGGATATTACTTGTTTGGCGGCAAAAACGTCCAGCCTGTGGATTTTCCGTCGGGCGACTATAGATTTAATGCAATCGTGATAGCGCTGAGCGGCAACTACCATTGGCGGTAGTTGGAACTATAACCGCTGCCCGGGGCGCTGCCCGGGCGGCGGTTATATACTTTTGCGATCTACTCTTGCCCCACCGCATCTCACTATGCCGCACGGAGCGTGTTGCAAGACGGCTGCGCTAAACTTTTCTACTCGATGCGGATCAACTCACGCTCTGCAGACATCCTTGAATTGCGCTACATAGTGAGGCTTCGGTTATGGGTCGTCGGAGTCGGGTAGCGTCAAACGGAAGGGGCCGATCATTGCCTGCTCCGTCCTGAACAACGATGAATCGTGCCTTCCATCGCGGACTCAGCCGAGCCGCTTCGCGAAGCACCTCGTTGCGGTTTGGGGGGACGTCGAGCTTTCCCAGGACCACGACATCCGGCGGACTCTCGCTCTGAAGCCGGCGCAAGACCTCTGTTCCCGAGAGGGCGAACTCCACAGACCCAGGCTGCGAAATCACAAGGCGGCGATATGTAGAAAGCGTAACCATTTCTTGGTCAACCAGCAGAATTTTGCCTGCGGCTTTCGCTGCAACCATTTCCCTGGAGGATATCCTCAAACGAGAATCACTCCCCTCGCGTCCGAGTGCCGTTTCCCTCGACGCAATCAGGCGTGAATCGCTCCCTTCGTGTGTGAGCCCCGCCTCCACTGCGACCATCGAACGGAAATCGCTCCCCTCGCGCGCGAACTTTGGACTTGAGCCGAAGTTATAGGAACCACTTCCGGCGTGTGGTCGTATCCAGCGCGAAACTTGCCTAACCAGATCCTGCTGCGACTCCGACTTGCGAATGAAACCATGCGCACGGCAGGCATTTGCCTTCTCCTCCAGCACATCAGCCTGCAAAGTGGAATAGAGCAGCACAATCATTTCCGCATTCGAATGTGTGGCTCCAAGCATCTTGACCACGGTGTCACCGGCAAGCCCCGGCATGTTCACGTCAATTAATAAGAGGTCGGGCGACGCCTGTAGTATGAGCGCAATACATCCGGCTGGCCGCGGGTGTGTAATTACGTCAAAACCAGCGGACTCGAGCGCAAGCTGGGCGACGGTGAGCACGATCTCACTATCATCCACAATCATTACTTTTTTTCGTTGGTTTGACTCAATCATTGAGGTTCGCCCTGCCTCCATCGACCTAGCCCCCTACCGTCATTTGTCGTCGAACTACATGTAGTCGCAGGAAGCACGGGGCTCTACAAGGTTGCTGGGCCACCCTGCCTCTGTGCGCAGCGGGCCGATCGTCGAATGGCCGATGTTGGCCCGCCATTTCGGGCCGTATTGTGCGCACTTCCGCATTCCGGTTCCCTCGACAGTCAATTCCCGATGCCCATCCAAACATTGAGAAATCCTTCAGCAAGAATCGGCCGCTCAAAAGCGAGCCGCATTTTAGTGCTAGGAAAGTATACCGCTTGTCGGTTCTTAACGGCAATTCGGCAAGGGCCTTAAGCATTGTTTTTTTGCACTCAAAGTGCAAGCAGGTCCACTCAAGGGAATCGAATTCGATTTGTCAGCCCGGTGATTCACGAGTGACCCAGCAACACGTTAGCAATGGAATCTCATGGTCACTGAATGCACCACAGGTTTTCCTCTATTCGAATGAGCCACTGATTGATTAGCAAAAAGCATTCGCCCCATGCCCGTTGAACTAGGCAAAACCGCATGGGTACCCGCTGACCTCTGCTTTGGCGCGCCGCACCTACCGAGAGCGGTTGCAGGGCTCGGACCGACTTACGGTTCGACGCCTGAACTTGGCAAGAAAGGTTATCGTCTTCGACGACCGATCACAGATTGTCCACAATCGCATTATCCCTGAGAGGCGGACCAAATCATCGAGTCGATCGATGTCGAACGTGCCGCGTTCATGGTGTACCCGGAGATATTCTATTGGTAGAGGCGAGCTTCACCGGATCGTTAGCGCCGTCAATCCAGTCGAGAATTCGCCTAATAAAGCTTTGCTCGTCCCTTAACGGTTCGGCGGCATATTCGAATTTGACCCTCACCGCATTACGAAGAAAGCCAACCGCATCGAAGATCAATACCGACAGTTCGCGGTTTGGGGATAGCTTGTGAGAAGTCACAGCTTCGAACAACCCTTCGAGTTCGTGCGAATGTAGCATCACACGCTCGAAACCAACACACAATGCCCCGCCCTTCAACGTATGTGCACATCGGAACATTTCAGCGACAAGTGTCAATTCGTCAGGTCGCTCGGCAAGCTCGGTGGCCAGCTCCTCGAGATTGGATAGCAGGCGTTCGGCCTCATTTCGGAAGGTGCCAATCAGTAACTCATGGTCAAACTGCATCAACATCCTCCCGAAATCGATGCAATGCCACAGCGTTCCGCGGCGTAGAGCGCCATGGCGGCCTGGCTCCCTACGAGCGCGAAAAGCTCATGATCCAACGCCAATATTTCGTTCTTCTGAGGCAAAAAACCGAAGATCAGAACAAAGCCACGGGTGTGTCCCGCCGCCACCAAGGGGACGCACACTCGAACGCCGGTGGCATCTACCGGCATGCCTCGCGGCGTTACCAGCGGGCGGCCGTCTCGCATAGCCCTACCGATAATGCCGGTCTGCGGTGAAAGGCCTTGGAGCTTATCAGCCGACATCCCACATAGAACTTGCGGCGTGAGCGCTCCATCCGCTTTTACAATCGCGAATTGTTCGGAACCGATCAGGTTAATTATGATTTCCTCGATGCTGGTCAAGATTGTTTTGTAGTCTAGGCTCGAGTGTAGCGCACTGCCCGCCGCATACAGAGCAGCCAGATTCGAGTTTTGTTCTTCTACTTCGATGACCTGCGATTCGAATTCCTTCGATTCGCGCTCTGCGGCTCCCAGGAGTTCGAGAAGCCTTTCTTGCTCGCCGTGCCAACGAGCCGACAGGGTGCCGAAATCTTCGACACCGTTCGGCGCCGCGTTGCGATCCTCGCTCAACACTGCAATGGCCAGACACAGTCGGCGATTCGCCTCGAGCAAGTCCTCGAACAGTGACCGCGTTGCTTCTCGAACGCGCTCTACGTAGCGATTCGGGCGCAATTCACTCACGGCGCAGTCCCTAAGTAGTTTCTAACCTTGTTTAGGAGATCGACGCTATTGATCGGCTTGGTGAGATAGTCATTGCAGCCGCTCGCAAAACCTTTTTCGATACTTTGAGGTTCGCCGCGCGTGGTAACGAGTATGATCGGAATGTGTCGCGTTTCCGGATCGTCCTTGAGCGCTTTGCAAGCTTCGAACCCATTCATCTGCGGCATTACGATATCCATTAAGATCAAAATCAGGGTGTTCGAGTCTGGCTTTTTCCTGAGCGTCGATGCCGTTCGTTGCAGTCACGATTTCGGCGCGCTCCGCAGCCAATATCATGCGTTCCATCATCAGCACCGTGGCTGAATCATCCACTAGCAGAATCTTTCTTGACATGTTGTTGGCTTTCCTTTGATCTCGTTGAAACAGTCTTGTCTCCGCTTCCAACCCGATTTAGCTGTCAACGCAAGAGCTCATTCTCGAAGGCCAGGCCCACTTGCGCCGTAGCCACTTCCATCAACTCGACGTCGCGAATACTGCTCGAGCGACGGCCGTTGTCGGCGTAGATGATCCCTATTGCACGCCTAGCGCCAAGCACGGGGAACAGCACGCCTTGTCCAGAGCGCGGCCGATCGATTGCGTTCTTGAGCTCGATGGGTAACTGTTCCGTGTCGTAGTCAACACCGAGAGCAAGCCCCTTCTCCAGGCACTTCAGGAGCATGCTGTCAGCATCAACGTTCAATGCCAAACCGCGTGTCGTAACCGCTAGCGACCGACGGTCTTGTGTCGCACCAAACGCGCCAAGTGCTACTAGTTCATTTCGTTGCGTTATAAACAAAACCGCTCGTTCCACCGAATCTGCGACAATTGACATTAGATTGAGCGATACGGTCGCCGATAGCAATCCAGAGCGAAGCTCACTCAGGGCACGTTTCAGCCGAGTCAGGCCCGAGTGCAAATTCCCATCTACACTTTCGCCGACGCCCGACAGCCGCGTTCGAAGCACGTTGGAACAACAGGCGATCAAGTAGCTAGGTTCTGCGACAGCACTGGCGCCCTGTGCAAACGCCTCCGCGATCTCCCCTGGTCCGTCAACAATTGCTATCGTCAATGAACGCGGATGCAAGTCACGAATCCGTTTCAGCGCGCCCTTTTCTAGTTTGTCACCCCTACGATCTACGATGACCAGGGGCGTCCCCTCGCCGGGCGCGGGCGCACCCGCGTCGCGAAGTTCGACAAGGTCTACTCGCGCTATCTCGGCGAGTCCCGTTGTCAGTGCCGTGAGAACCGTCGCATCTTTTGAAAGTAATTGTACGCGCATCGCCTTCGTTGACAAAGGCACGCGATCGGGCGCACTAGCGCCACGGACAATAGGTGCGACTTCAAGCATCTGACTCTTTGAACTGCCTGTTCGATTCCGCTCGTCAAAGAGGCGAACGGCTTCGAGCAAGATACTCTGCGTGTCAACATCAATCTCGGGAAGCACTTCTCCTGGAGCAAACGTCAATTCCTCATCGACTCGAACTTCGTCGGCTACAAGCTCAAAATTTCCACTGCACCAGCTGATCAAGTCAAATATTGTTCGCTCGATTTTCGTTGCGATGGCTTCCCTCAGCTCGGTGAGCGAGATGACCCCGGCATCTAGCAGCGCTTGACCCAGGCTCGGCACGGGAACCATTGCCTGTCGTTGTTTCTCTGCACTTGCCACGTCGTCCTCGGTAAGAAAGCCGTGCTCTACCAGGTGTTTAACGACGGAGAGCGACGCTGGCGACCAAGCACTCGCGATACGACCGCGCTGAAACGAGATATGTGCGGAGCCTCGATGGGAGTCAATGAGTAGCGTTCCGGTGCGCTGACTCATATGCACGAACTGCAGCAAGTCCACCAATGCTATATCAGCGAGACTGCCGGAGATGCTCATGGAGTTTCCCGCCGAAGAAATCCGAGTAAGCCCTCAAACGTTTGCACTTTGCGACGGGCGGTACTGAATGCGCGAGCCGCAAGTAGAGCAGAAGCGGCGTGAGCTGCCATCAAATTCAGAAGTTCGTAGTCTTCGGACGAGAACGCCTGCTTCTGACTCAAGAACTGCTGAATAAGAAGTACTCCAACGATTTCGCCGTGGGCCACGAAGGGCACAGCCGCCATGCTAGTGGACCCTGGGCGGGGTCCGAATTGTAGGGTCGGGTTCTCCAGACATGCGTCGAACAGGCTATCTCCTCCGACGTACTGCTGCACCTGACCAATTTCGTCCAAGTACGCGCTTGACTCAGGCGCTCGAATGAGTTGCCCGTCGTCATTGCGTACCCAAATGGAAAACGCATCCGCACCTAACAAGTTAACCGCTATGTCCGCCACGGCGGCGTGCACGTCGGCGATCTCGAGCGATGCGTGAAGTTGATATGTGGCAACGTACAGATTGGCAAGTTGGGCCGCCTGGCGCTCAGTACGAATCAACAATTGTTCTATTTCCTGTACGCTTGCCTCCAAGTCGGCCGTTCGCTGAAGAAACTCCGCATTTCGACTCGAAGCGTCCTTGCCCGCGCCTGCGACCAATTCACGCGCTTCTTCGAGAAGTTGCGCCGTCCTACTCAAGGCGTCAGATTCGGACAAATGCTGTGTCAACGACTCGTGGCCACATGTCCGCATCGTCTCGGAATGCCGTAACGTGCCTGCTAAGTCACAAGGGCGGTCCACTCCTAGGACTCAACGGCCGGTGCGCCTCCCACTTAAGGTCGATCCAATCATCCGTGAGCCGGAAAGTCTGTGGCTGACGGCTAGTCGGCTTTGCACGGCGAAGCTAATCTCGCGCTCATACGTCGAATTCGATACAGCTTGATTGAACGCTGAGGATATCGTCAAATTGACTACACACAATGACTGGCCCTAAAGTTTCGGTGTATAATGTCGTTAGGTTATTATAGGTACACCGTGGGTTCGGGCGTAATAGTACGCCTGTAACTTACCGACAAGAGAGGGCGTTTTGCAGCTTCCTCATCACGGTGTGGGATAAACGGCAACGACAACGCATATGACGGCATATTCTGATAGCAAGAAGGTAATGATCGTAGATGACAGCGAAATCGTTCTTGCGGTCACTCAGTACGCCTTGCAGTCGGCCGGATATGATGTCGTGATTTATCAGCGCACCTCTGGATGTATCGAGATGATTTTGCGGGAGCAGCCTGACTTGCTCTTGATCGACGTAAACATGCCCGGTCTTAACGGTGATGCCCTTGTCAATATGCTCGGCTCCAGTCAAGCGATCTCAGACATGATAGTCCTTTTGCACTCGGGTCTTACCGATGACGTGCTGGCCAGAAAGGCCGCTGCTTCGCATGCTCATGGATACGTTCGTAAATCAGACAATCCGCAGGATATGATTAGTCAAGTGTCCCGTTGGTTGCGACCCGGCACATACAGCGGAGTTCACCAAACGGAGCTCGCGGTCGCCGAAGTGAATATTGGATCCAAGGATACGACCGTGGCGACTTCCGGGAAATTTGAAGTGGCGGAACGTGTTGCCGGTAAGATTCTGCTTGTGGAACAAGATATGATGGAACTATCCGGCCTTCGACGACTACTGAAGTCGCAACCTTGCGCGGTGGAGTTTGCGATTTCTGGCAAGGAGGTTCTGCGGCGACTCCGTACAGAATGCCCGCCAGATGTCGTAGTGCTCGGAAGACTTATCGGTTCACCAAACGTCAGTGAAGTTGTCCATAGTGCTGCACAACTGAATTCACGCTGGAAGTCACGACTCATTATCGTGCGAGATGACGCCCTCAACGTAACCCAAGAAGCACTCGATGTACTTCTGGCAGGGCACGCATTCACCCACCTTTGCCGTCCCTTGACCGAGACATCACTGTGTGGCGCAATCCAAAGCTGCCTGCAATATGCAGGCTGAGGCAGCGACGCGCGCCGACAAACCAGCGCAACGCCCAGGATGCACATCCATATCACCATTTGGCCTCCGGGAATGGCGGCCCCGGTCTGGCAAACAGATAGCCCTGGCGCAAATCGCACCCGAACTCCACGGCAGCGTCTCGTTCTTCGAGAGTTTCAACGCCCTCGGCAACAACGTACAGCCTCATCTCACCACAGAGCGAGGCCATGGACTTCACGAGCTTCTGCTTGATTGTGGACGTGTCGAGATTGCGGATGAGTGACATATCGAGTTTGACGAATTCCGGTTCGAGTACGGCGAAGCTATTTAGGTCCGCATAGCCGGCCCCGAGGTCATCCACGGCAATCCGAAAGCCACTATCGCGAAGCTCGGCCACGCGCGCTCGCACATTATTCTTCGTCGCAATGTCGAAATGGCTATGTAGTCCTCGAAGCATCGAATGGTGGGGAAGCGCTTCTCATCTGTGAGCAACACGGCTCGAAGATCCATCTCTTGCTAACCGATGTGGTGCTGCCCCGCATGAGTGGCCGGCAGATCGCCGAGCGCGCTGCAACCATGCGGCCCAAAATGAAAGTGTTGTTTATGTCCGGTTACGCGGACGGCGCGATCCTCCAGCACGGAGTCCTCGATTCCGAAGTACCATATCTTCAGAAGCCGTTCACGCCCGCTTCAATGACGCGAAAGGTGCGGGAAGTCCTTAGTGGCGGAAACGTGAGATAGCCGACTCTTCAGCGCATACCGCTCCCGCCTTGGTAACTAGACTTTCGTACCGTGAGGCTGCTGGCTGGGCCTACATCAATATCTGTTGCTCAAGAGCGTTCGCGCTGACCGCTCGGTCACGCAGCATTAATCCAACGAGAAGCCTATCGTCGATTCGCGATATCGGCATGGATTCATTGAATCGCCCACTTTGCAGACTTTGGTGGCGCACTCTTACAATGGACTCTTGTTTAGCTTCGCCCCGATACGCATTGCGCAAGGGCGGCACATCCGAGTGGCTCCTACCAACCGCGAGCGCGATGTATAATTCACCGACAACCTGGCCGTAACTTGGATCGAATCCGACCCAGCCCGCAGATGGAATGATGAACTCGATTTTCCTGCCAGTCCAAGTAATCGAGGACTTGTACCTCAGGTCCGACTACGAGTTTGAAATCGCGGAGCGTCTGACGTCCATCAATTCTTGGTGCCAAGTGCAAGTCCATTGAGGATTCAGCAATGGGAGCAGAATAGGCGAGATCAATCTCGTGTTGAATCGATAGCAACATGTTTGTCTTTCGTGAGATAGAGCGAATTTCTACTTCGGAATCGACCGTCGCTCTGGAACTCTGAGCGCCAGGTGCCACCATTCACGTTTGACGGCAAGTGTCGTCGTAGCGATTTAGTACAACTGACCCATTCCCAATTGCGACGCAGGAGAACCTCCGTACTTTTTGGCAACTCAGTTACTCCGAATATTTCAATTTGTTTCGCGTAACATCTTAGGCACGCATTTGAATAGTGTAGCCGCCAGCGCGAGCATGAGTAAGCCAGCAACGAGTAATTGCATTGAAAGTGATTATCACTATCCGTTGAATATTACCTTCCAATGAGCGTTGACGATGTCATTGAGCACCTTGGGCTCCATCCGATTTCGCCGCCTTGAGCTTATGTTTAGCTCCTGCTCGAATGCGGTGAGTTTCTCGATGTTCAATTTGTCGTTTACGGCCCAGGTCATGCCCTTGCGAGTCGAATGGGCGCACGACCGCGTAATCCGGCTTCAACACATAGATTGTCAAGATAAGTGAATAAGGCATCCATGTCAAATCGCATGCGACGAATAAATGGGTGTGAATCTTCGTCAAGCAATGACACGCCCGCTTCCAGGGCCGAATCGACTACGACGCCGTGTGTGCCTAGTATTTCCCGAAGGACTGCTATGTTGCTCGCATCGGCAATGTAAATACATCGTTCTGATTGTTCGATTCCAGAGCGTAACCACGGCACGAGCGCATCGATTTGCTCGGCCGCGGTGCGATATATGTGGCAACTGTGTTCGGCGCAACCCAACTGCGCGATCCCGCTGGTCTCTTCTTGTTTGCCGGACATTTTGATTGCTTGACTCCGCGAATGGGGCCAGTGGCTTCGAGTCAGATGACAAGACAAGCGAGAGACCGTGCGCTCGCTGTAGCGCTTCTCGACTAGCGGCTCAGTGCGACAAAAGGGGGGTCAATTTGAGCTTGGCTTAACGGCCACTCTAAACCGTATAATTGATTGTAGTATCGCGTGCCATTACGGCGTACGTGGGGGCCTATTTAGTCTGCATTTCGGACTCTAGGCGATATCCGTGACCAACTCGCTAAGAAATGATTCGGATACCTATAATGCCAACGTGTCGTATCTTCTGTGATCTGCGCAATTGTCCTGGATCCGGAAGAAGTACTGTAGTTGTCACAAATCACTGTAAGTGTAATGCGAATGGGGATGCTTTCGGACACACCTCCGCTGTGCCACTGTCATCAAATATTGGCTTGGAGCTTGTGACACGCAAAAGTACCGTGTGAGCAATGTCAGCCAGGCCACGTTTTGCCTAGCTAGACCCTTCGTACTTGTTTGGCACCCGTCGGCAAGCGCGTGGTATCCGCCCCACAAAGATGTCTTGCCAATTGCAAAGATACAGTGTCCGTGATCGCAATTGCGCCCCCTTGCTTGCCTCGGGTGTTCAACCTGTTGCTTCGTGAAATCTGCGGCATCAAGTGGTTGGCTTCCCGAAACGGCCACAGGTGCGTTTTTTTTGATTCCGTGCCTTTGCCTCGCCTAAGGTAAGGGCACTTAGGCCTCCAGTGAGCGGACGAAACCGCCCCTGCGATTGTCCAGCTGGCAACACCTGGAGGCCGTATTTTCCTCGTTCGCGGATTGAAACAAGATGTAAGAATTGCTCGTTTGAGCGAGCGAGCCGCCGAAAATGTCTCGGCTCGAAATACAGGAAACAATCTCAAGGTGGCTCCTTTGGCTAGACACTTTGCGAACTCGGCCCAGCTACTTCGCGCAGTAACCCTGAGGTAAAGGGAGGCAAATCATCAATGCGACCGCACGGGTATCAACCACTTGTGATGGTTCCGACCTTCCTTCGAACAGTTTCCAGTCCGTGCTTCTTCACCAAATCATGTAGGTGTTTGCGGTCCATTCGAGCGTTACGCGCGGCGAGGCTGAGATTTCCGCCACTGGTTTCGAGAAGGCGAGTCACGTAAATTCGTTCGAATTTGGAAATGAGTATGGCCTTCATTTCGCCGTAACTGAGTGTTGAATCAAGTTCGTCCAGAAATGATTCAATGTGTTCCCGTTTGCCCATCATTTACATGAGTCAATACGCGCCGCGATGAATTGCAACAAGCTATTTTGACGGCCAGACCTCCCACCCGCGTGGCAAAGTTGGTGCGAGTGAGCCTGGTCTGGGTCCAATCAATTCGAATTTGTCTTACTGAACATCATGACACCGGATTTCGATGGCGCGGCAGAGTCGCGATGTCTCTGGGCAGAGTGCAACCTTCCTTAACTTCGAACGTTAGCTGGACGTATAGACTTCGCGAGAAAGCCCTCAGGTATTGATTGGCCTCCCCGCTACTCGCTCGATCTACCTGAGGGCCGACTTGCCTCGCTTGTCAAGGCGGTTCGGGGGATGCGTACTGCTTTGGGTCGGAAATCTATCGCTGTGACCCTTACGAATCCGCGCGAAACTGCCGCTGTCCTTTGAGGTGTCAGTTGTTTCCCGAGCTCAGAACCGCGGTAAGGTATTAGTCGTCGATGACGATCCGATAGTGCTAGAAGTAACCAAAGCTTGGCTTGAGAGCGCCGGATACCACGTTAACGTACGCGAACAAGCATTAGGCACATCTGAACAGGTTGCTCGGGAATTACCTGACGTCGTTTTGCTCGACGTTAATATGCCGGCGATCACAGGCCCCGAATTGGCCCAAGTTTTGCGACGCCATTCTCTCACAAACAAGACAGCGATTATTCTACACTCGAGTTCTGAGTCCCATGTGCTCGTATCGCTCGTGCGAGAAACGGGTGCAATTGGCGCTATCGCAAAGACTTCGAATTCGAAACAATTTATATCGGACTTTGAAAAAATTTTGGCCAAATACCACTCGCGTAACCATGCTGGGCAAGTTGGAATGTGAACAAACTCCAGCCTCGACAACGTCGTCGGTGTGGGGTTCGACCTAACTCGAGGGGCGGCTCTGCTCAAGCGTGCCGAGCGATGAATCCTTGAGATTTGAGAAAATATTGCGCGCTCACTGCTCCAGGATGCGATTTGAAACTGAGGGTACGAAAAGGCGTGCGCCACGAAGTCCACGTCCGGATATCGATAGCTACCTATTGACGCCTGGTATCGCATGTTGGCATAGTTCGACTCGTGTATGCGGCAGATGGTTTCAAGTCAATATCAAAGAGCTTCCAATCACCTCATCTCGGAGTTCCTATCTTTATTACCGCACGACAGCCGCAAGCGGATTCGATTTGAGGTGCAGCCAAAGAGAATCGTAACCAATCAGTCCGCATCGGCGGTATTTTGGAATGCTGCTCGCACCAAGGGCCTCTGCATCGCTCTTTCTGCAGCAAACGAGTACCTCCCATTCGTCATCGTACCCTTTCCCGGCGCTGCCAGTGCCTATCGTCCATGGGTTCCAGTTCGACCCCCCCTGATCGGCAGGAACTCGCGACCGTTGTTACCCAGTACCTTCTAAGCGATTAGATTATTCAGGATGGCCTCGTGCTTGTTCGCAGCGTCTTGCCCGCGGACACACCGACGTTGGCCACTTGGACTACCCCAAAGTCCCGCTATCGAAATAGGGGCATGATTGCCGACCGTTGAATCCGCAGCCATCGGTATGTCTCGCGCGACAACCCGCCCGCTGCATCCTGGAGATGAATTGTAGTCGCCGAACTTCATGCAGGACATTCCCGGTGTTTAGTGTTTGCAACAGCCTGCACGTGGGCAGTGGTTCAAAGCCGGGGAGACCGTCCGCGCTCAGTAGAGATACGGGTGTTGTATAGTAATGAGAACAGGTGGGTGGTGCTGGCTTCACTGGCAAGGCGCAGAAACCTCTGAATGTTGTTCCCTATCAATACGGCCAGGACGGAATTTGCATAATCGTCTGACGCATTGTGGCTGATTGAAGCCAAGCATCTCATTTAGCGGTATGACCAACTTGCCAACCGACTTTTGATTGCATCCATAGATCTTTGTCCGCTCTGCATCACCAGTGCGCTTCAGGAAAGGCGGGACCCGGCCGGGCAAACAAATATCCCTGCAGGAGATCGCAGCCGAGCTCAATGACCATGTCGCGTTCGGCGCGCGTTTCAACACCTTCAGCGACTACGAAGAGGCCCATACCTCGACATAGCGACGCGAGAGACTTCACGAGCTTCTGCTTCACGGTTGACGTATCGACGTCCCGAATGAGCGTCATGTCCAGCTTGACGAACTCCGGCTCCAGCAATGCAAAGCTACTCAGACCCGCGTAGCCGGCGCCGAGGTCGTCCACTGCGATGCGAAACCCACGCTCTCGTAATCTGATGACTCTGGTTCGAGCGTCTTCAATATTCGTGATTGATGCTCGCTCGGTAATCTCGAATATTACGCGCCCGGCAATAGAAGTTAGGGCTGCGTGCTCGTCATGCAAATCGGAGTCCAGCAAATCCTGCGGATGCAAGTTTACGAACAGAGCGTAGGAGCGATTTGCGGCCGACATCGAATCCGTGACTCGTTGACGAATGGCCCGTCCTAGCCGGTTCAACTCTCCCAATCGTTCAGCAGCCTGCAATATCGATCCCGGTGTTGACATGGCCGGCTCATCACTTCGAAGCAAAGCTTCGTATCCGAAGACAGTTCGATCGGAGGCACGAACAATGGGTTGAAACGCCATCCACATGCGATTGAGCGCCCGTTCGAACGTGGCCTCAAGCCCGACTTGTTCGCCTTCGAGTGCTCCGCTTCCAAAGAACGCGATTGCTTGGCGTTTGGTTTGTGCGAGGCGATACAGTCGTGCCGCTCGCTCAATGGTGCCGACGAATTCTTCAGATTTGACTGGTTTGGTAAGGTACCTGAAATGCTCCAAACTCGATGGCTTCGGCAGCGGTCTTCAAAGCAGGCTGCCCGGTCACAAACACAACGGGTAGGTCTGGGTCAATAAGACGAATCGTGCGCAATAGTTCTATACCCGACATCTCCGGCATCGTGATATCGCTCACGAGGACTCGCACATGTCCGGCAGATACATGCTCAATCGCCTCAAGTGGAGTTAGGCACGTTTCAACGACATAGGGACTACTGACGAGCAGACGGGCGAGCGAACGCACCACCACAGCGTCATCATCAACAATAACCACGCTTCCCGGATGCTCCGGTGCGGGAAATTGCTGAGTCTCTTTGGCCAAGATTGTAGCCTCTAGTACCCATAATATCCCCGACATCCCATGGGGCCAGCGTTGTTGTCAACTTGTGGGTTTTCCCATGGGTGTAATTGTGGGATGGGCCTACCCTTTTCACTACTTGACCATCTTTTGTGTTTTCAGTCGCTCGCTTGTGCGCCGCGCGTCACTTCAACGACCCAATTGCTTCTCCGCGCGTCGGAGATCAACGCACATCAACAAGTCCCGCCAATGAACAAGGGGAATTCTCAGCCTCGGTTCGCAAAGGGGCAGTTGCCACTGCGGGAGCGTGGGCAATTCCTACAATTCGTGCTTGCAATGTCAACACGACAGACTTGACTAAGCCTCGCGCACCCAAAAGCTCTTCCAACTCAATGTGACGAGTTTACGGCAGTACTGTCAAAGGCGGCACCCTATGCGACCAGGAAGCTCAATCCCAAGTCGTGGAACCATCTGATAGCCAAAGGAAATGTCTTGGTTGACGTTGCAAGATCGCGCTTTGATTGCGACTGAAGTTCGCACCCGCCGGAGCGCCGTTTGCGCCGGTAAGTTAGCAAATCGTCGTTATTGCCGGCATCGATGTTGCATTCCAAGCGATTGAATCAATCGAACACCCACCATAGCAACGCATTGCAACTGGGGTGCTTGAAGTGACAAAACCCATGTTTGAATCTTCGCCCAACCGACCCGTTTATCGTCCAAGTCTGCTCAATCCTGAGCCGATGATTACCGTTGACAACAACTCAATTCCGGTGCCAATGGACGATCCGTGCAGTTTTGTCGGGTGGGTATATCAGAGTCTTCACACACCACCGACATCGAACGACAGCATATCAGGATTGCACAATGTCCTCTCATTGCGCAAATTCCCCGCACCAGATGAGACGCCACCTCCGGTAGGGTTGTGGGACAAGTTATTTAACACGAATAGGCTTTCTTTGAGCAAGGGTCAACGCCCGAACCAAAGACTCAAAGTTCCACGAAACGATTGAAGCGGACGACTTCAGCGACCTAAGCAGTTCGGTCGGTGACTTGGGTAATGTGAACGCGCAATGCCAAGCTTAGCGGCGCGACCTGAATGCCATGGGATTCCTCGGAGTTGTGAAGATGACGTTGCGTCAAAATGTCGGCGCCGAGTTGCCTGATGACGCTGATCGAGCCGGGCTTCCGCGTTCCAGTTTGCTGTGCTGATATTGCAAGTGATTCAAGATCACCGTTGAAATGGCGACTTTGCCTAAAGGGTCACCTTCGGATGCGTGCCAACCCACCCCAGTGTGCCGACGGTGTAGAAAAATCAGAAGCGGTACGATTTATGCTCCTAAATGTTCCAAACTCCGAGCCCCTTTCGGAGCAAGAAATTAGCCCAGGGGGATCCATAATGCTTCGTTCCTCTCCCGAAAAGGCCGGCGACGCGACCAAGCCGCCGACGTCAGCTGACGAATCGGATGATCCGTCAATGGTCAGGCATTCAGCTGTGCATCTAGTCGCACGAGATCTTTCGTTAGACGAATCATGCCGTCGCTCTCTATCTGACGCAGGCGTTGATGTCGTTGTATCAGTCCCCAATAGTGCACGTGCCCTGGAACTTCTGAACACGAGCCAGCTCTTCGACGCCGTCGTCATAGGTGTGGGACCGGGAGACGTGGAGGCTGTGATTCTCGCACAGCAAGTACGTCGTCATCGCTCCCAAACGCCCACGGTGGTAATGTCACCTATTGGGAATCTTGAAATACCCGGTGCCGTCAACCAGGGCACAGTCGCGAATAGATTTGGCACCTCCCGGCATCCAAATACCTTCCGCGAAACGATTCGTAAGGCACTTGGCATGCGACGCTCCGCGCGCCTGCGCCGCCCGTCTTGATTCGGGATCACCGCCCATTGCAAGTTTCTGCTCTAGTGTCTTGGCCGCCACTCCTAGTACCAGTGAAGTTCAGCCAACTCCTGAGCAGGAAGGCCAAAAAGGTATCCCTGCAAAAGCGCTGCTCGGGTTCCGCTTAAACCCTTGTCTCGACACGCTCGCACTCCACCTGGATGCCCAGTTCGCGGTCTCAAATGTCAATCATGGTGCGGACCAGACTCTGCCCGCGATGAGGCGTCGATTCCGGATGTCAGGTCAAGCCCCCAGCCTGAAATGCGATGAAATGCAATGATCGAGGAACGAGGAGCGCGTTGATAGCGAGATCTAAACAACATAACCTTAGCAATTCATGAAATCTGCCGTTGTAAGAAGAGATCCAACAATGTTCAGATACCATCGAACCCAGAGCCGGTTCTGAGGTTTCCGTGAATGCACGGCGGGGAACATCAGTATGACGAACATATCGCCACGAAGCGTACTGTTCGTGGACGATGAGCCCAACGTAATTCGTGCTTTGCGGAGAATTCTGTTCAATCATCGCGCGCTCTGGGAAGGCCTATTCGCGACCAGCGCTGTCGAGGCCCTGCAGATCCTCCGGACACGCCAGGTTGACATCATCGTCAGCGATCTGCGAATGCCCCAGTTGGGGGGTATAGAATTGTTGGACCAAGTGCGTGACAGGCACCCAGACGTGGTTCGGGTCATCCTGTCTGGAAGCACCGATAGGCAAGTCGCATTGAGTTCGTCGCGCTCAGCGCATCAGTTTTTGCTGAAACCCTGCGATTCGGACCAGCTGCTCGACACCCTGCAGCGCGCATTGAAGGTCAAGTCTCTGTTTGACAATCCCCGCTTGTCACGGCTCTTGACGTCCATAAGCGAACTCCCCACAGCGCCGCGAACGTACTTCGAACTCACTCGTTTGCTTTCAAATTCTGAGGCGTCAATCTCTTCGGTGGCTGGCGTAGTAGTACAAGATCCCGCAATTACCGCCCAGGTATTTCGTTACGTGAACTCTGCGTACTTTTGGCTGTCGCGCGATGTCAAGAGCGCGGACCAGGCAGTTTCTCTTCTGGGGACCGAAACCCTCAAGTGGTTGGTGCTTCATAGCGAGCTGTTTGGGGCAAAATCGGGCGGTCCGATCACTGATCGCAATCGAGTCGCCGTGGAAAAATTGGGACAACACAGCCAGTGGGTGTCACTACTGGCGCGCCGAATCGTTCGTGATGTAGGCGGCCGCCGCGCGCAAAGTGAGGAAGCCACTGCGGCAGGCATTCTGCATGACGTTGGGTGGCTCGTCTTGTTGGGTCAACCAGATTTGCTCCGTACACTGCACGAAGCGGCGACTCACGGAATCAACGATCTCATTGCGGCCGAATTGGACATTTGCGGTGCCACCCACGCGGATTTGGGCGCCTACTTGCTCGGGCTCTGGGGACTACCTGAGCGGCTCGTTCAGCTCACGCTTCGCCATCACACTCCCTTTGTGTTGGAGGAAGCGCCGGATTCAACACTATTCGCCCTTCATGTTGCCGATGCTTTGCTCAGCGAGGTCTGTTGGTGCGATCCGCCCTACTTTGAAATCAACGTTGCTCCGAAGGTTGCCGAGATGCCAGAGTACCTTGAGCACGTCGATGTCTGGAGAACCGTCGCCAACGAAATGCGAACAGGTCGCGCGACAAGTTCGTAACCCAGGTGCCGTAGCCTACCTCCCGACATGGGAACATCACGTCGATGTGAGGTGCAATCTTTAGGTTGGCAGTACTAGCGTCACATGCAGGATTTCGCCGTCGTGTTTGGTTATGTTCAGTTCACCGCCGAATCGTTCGACCATGATTGCCCGCGCAACGGCCAATCCGTGTCCGAGTTCGTCGTTGGTTGGTCCTTCGAATTCTTGGAAATTCGAATCTGAGCCCGGTGTAATGCTAACCAGTGGTACATCGCTTGCCGCGATGTGTATTTCAAGTTGGTTAGCCATGCGCTTGGTCTTTACGGCCACAACTGCACCCAGGGGCGCGTTGCCTCCCAATTGCACCGACGTGGCTTCGATGGCCGCCAAGAGGCCACACCGAAACACCTCCGTGAGCAGAGGAGGGAATCTGTATTCTGTTGCATCTAAAAACCCATCGTATTTGAGTGTAATGGGCACTACCAGGGGGCCTTCGCGCTGCACCCGTTCAATGGCTTCCGTCAGGATCGAGGGAAGCGGCACGTGCATCTCGTCGCTGGACGAGGAGCTCGGTGCGAGTGCACCCAACGTGCGCGCCACTCGCGTAAGATGATTGAGACCAGTGAGGGTCTGATCAATGACTTCGGGGACTTCAGCCAGAATGTCGAACATCTCACCATCCACGACGGCGGCCTCGTCTCGCCCCTCGTTGGACATTCGGTCGCCTTGGCTCGAATCTGTGACCCTGCGTTTCCGCATCTCTTCGATTGCGTGTTGAAGAAACCGTACATTGTGAACGATGTACTGTAGTGGTGAGTTCATTTCGTGGGCGAGTTCGGCGGCCAACCTTCCGAGCAATGCGAGTTTATGCGATTGGACTTCTTGCAACTGTTTGCGTCGCCGGTCGGATACCTCGGCACCAAACCAAATCATGCCAATTGGTTGCTGCTCGCTATTTCGCAGCATTGTTACCGTGAAAGCTAGGATCCCGGCCTGTCCACTGGGGCTATTGAAGGGCACGTCATCCAGTCGAATCGGATCCGAGACAGCCTCTTCTGTCTGGTTCTGTATCGTTGGCCAATCCCAGTCGATTTGGCAAGCGCCCAGATGACGCCCTTCGACCTCATCAGCCCTGCGCTCGAGTACCTTCGCAGCCCGCGCGTTCCAAATGCGCACCTCGTAGTGGAGTGTCGTCACGAACAAAATCGATCCGAGATTTGCCAGCACGCGGGCTGGTTGCTCGAAACCTCGGATCAATGACTCTGACCTTGAATCCAGCTCAATCGCAGTTTCCGCCGCGATCTTACCCCACGAAATTGAATCTCCCGACCCAGTTTCCATGCCCGCGGTTCGCGATTCGCCACGTACAGGGACAATTCGGTCGGCCGCAGTCATGCAAACACCGCGACCGCATCTCGGATCATTCCAAGCTGCGCAAAACTGGCCAGCCTGTGACGAAGTGCATCCGTAATCACAAAGCCACGTGCTAAGAGCACAACGCCATTTGAATCCACCAGATCAGCTGCGAGCTGCATGCCCACGACCAAGCTACCTGCGTCAACGAGGACGATCGATTTGGGTGTCTCACCTGTGCTCTTCAAATCCTCCTCAAGGGCTGCGAGTATGTCCCACGAATCGTCGAGCAGCGATTGGTGCAAAGTCTGAAGTGCCTGTAGGGGGGTTTTGTCAAGCCCGATCTGGTCGTCGAATGCGACACAGATTTGCAGGATTCTGGCTAATCGAGTCGGGGCTTGTCGGTCGAATTGAGCGCCCACGGCCTCCGCTACCCGTTCAAGACGTGGAATCTTCCGAAGCAATTCTCGGCCGGCCTTGGGGTGGTTCAGATACGTTTGAGCTTCATGTGCCTCTAGTGCTTTGCCCGATAGCTTGCGTTCGAGTACGCCCGCTGGCACTGTGACGCAGCCAATCTGCGACAGCATCGCTGTGACCTCCACCTCCCAGTGGTTCTCGAATTGCAGCCGTTTTGCGAGCCGCGAGGCAATGTCCCTTACGCGCGCTGCGCGACTAAATGCGGTCGAACTGACGGCTCCGAGCACATCACTCAGAAGTTCGATGGCGCCTCTCAGTGTCCGTTCCAGCACTTCGTGCTCCGCTTGCAGCAAACGGTATTGGCGCAGACCTGCATCGAGTGCCGCTGTCAGACTTTCAAACGGACATGGTTTAAGGAGCAACCGGAAAATGCTTCCTTCATTGACGGCGAGGACCGCCGTTTCCAGATCCGCTTGACCCGTGAGCATCATCCTCACGGTGTCTGGACTCCGGTCTCTGACTCGCGCTAGAAACTGGACGCCATTCATTTTAGGCATGCGGTAGTCGGATACGACCACCGCGAATGGTGCCGACTTTTCCATTAGTGCCGATGCTTCGTGCGGCTCATGGCAAGTAGTCACGGCGTATCGACCACGCAGCTGACGCGAAATTCCCGAGAGTAAGTTGGGCTCATCGTCCACGAAGAGTATGGGTTCCTGTGCCACTAGTAGGGCTCCTCCGAAGACCAACTCGCAGCGCTACTCACCCAACTTTCCATAGATCTCAGATTCAAGACCGTCTCCAGCACGCTGCTCGGGTAGTCGGAGGCCTCCTGCGTTGCCAGCAGTCCTTGTGCAAGTCCAACTGCCAACGAAAGCACGGAGTCCTGCAGGGATACCTGCCTCTCCGAATCAGTATTCGAGAGCCGGGCAACCGCCTGAGTGAGCGAATGCGGCACTCCCCACAATTCCAGCAATGCAGCGCTTTCGGCGGCGTTCGTTGCTATGTGCCGCCACGTGTCGTTCTCTTGCGAAGCGGCATCACCCTGTTGAATTCGAAGGTACTGATTTACGGTTATAAGCCGTGCCGCGGAACTTAACATGTCTCGCTCTGTAGAGGAAAACCGGAATTCATTGGCGATGTGCTTCACAAACAACGCCCTGCGCGACGCCAGCTGGCGGCACTCGAGAAGCGCCCGCCTTCGGTCGTCCGGGACCGGTTGAAATAGACCGGAGCGCAGAAGACTTCGAAGTACCTCCGGCCCGAGTGAGGATACCGCTTCTTTGATCGTTGTCGTCGGTCGTACTTGGATGAAAAAGCTAGACGACACGAGCTGCAGGAGCTTGAGTGCGATTCCGGAGTGTTCCTGGATCAGACCATAGACCTTCTCCGGGTTGAACGGACCTGCGGCTATGGCGCTGTTGAATTCGTCAAGTACCTCTCTCTCCACGAATACTTCCCCTAGGCCTATCAGATCGGCAGCTCCCGTCGTGTTCAGGTGCGATCGCGCCCGCAACGTTGATCCAACATGTTCTTCGAGATCTTGAGCCGGACAAGGTTTGGAAAGAAATCGATGAGCGTGCTTGGCAGCCGCGACTGAATAGGCACGATCGGATTGCCCAGAAAGGACGATCCGAACGGCGCCAGGATGCAGCTCTCGCACGCGGGTGAGAAGCGTGGCGCCGTCCATACCGGGCATGCGCATATCGGTAACAATCAGGTCGAGCGGCGCACTGCGCGCTACGTCAATGGCCTCCTGTCCACTGGTCGCAAAGTGCAGATGCCAAACACCCAGCTTGCTCCGAAACGTTCGACGCACGGATGCGATAATGTTCGAATCGTCGTCGACGAACAGTACGTGACTGCGAGAGGACGTCACGTCTCGTCCTCGTTAGGTACCCCATAAGGCAGGAACACCCTAAAACATGTTCCCCGTCCGACCTCCGATTCTACCTCGATGCGGCCCCCATGCTTGTTGACAATGACGTCGTGAGTGACTGCAAGGCCCTGTCCGGTGCCCTTGCCTACCGATTTGGTGGTAAAGAACGGATCAAAAATTCTTGCTCTCACATCCTCAGAAATGCCCGACCCATCGTCCTGCACGGACAGGACAACGTCGTTGCTGGCGAGACGGGTACTTACAACGATGTGCCCGAGTTCCGTCGAGTTGTTCAGCTCCTGCTTTTCCTTAACGGCGTTGACGGCGTTGAGCACGAGGTTCAGAACAACTTGGTTAATCTCATCCAGGTTGCAGAATACCAGGGGCAGATCCTGCGCTAAGTCCAACTCCAGATGAGTCGAGTATTTCCACACGTTTCGAGCCACTGTCGTGGTGGCCGTGATGCCACGATTGACATCGCTCGGAGATTTGGAGCCACCGCTCGGATGTGAAAATTCCTTCATTGCCGAAACGATCTTGATGACCCGGTCGATTCCGTCACGGGTTTCTTTGAATGCGTTCGGTAGCTCTTCGAGTGTCCACTGGACGTCTTCGTCGTATTCGTCTGGCTTGAAGCGGGAGGTGATGACTTCGGCCAAGCGCGCAATCGAAGTCTCCAGAAATCGGGTGTTGTCATTCACGAACTGCATCGGGGTATTTATCTCGTGTGCAATTCCCGCAGCAAGCTGCCCGATGGCCTCCATCTTGCGCGATAAAATGTCTTGCTGCGACCGTCGTCGCTCCTCGGTCACATCGTGAAGAACAATTATGTGCCCCTCCTTCCATCCGTTGGAACCCAAATACCTTTGGACCCTCAACGTTACGATTCTGCTCGGCATCTGCGGAAGGCACAACTTACAGTCGGCAGCGACGGGACCGGACCAGGTGTTATCGCTTCGAACCAGATCCTCGATGGGTCGATTGGAATGACAATCGAAAATGGGTGCCAATCGCCAGAGCGACTTGCCGAGCGCTTCGGATTCACTGGTTTGAAGCAGCGTCGCAGCGCTTGGATTGACGTAAGTGACGACCCAATCGGTGTCGGTAGCAAGAACCGCATCATTGATGCCCTCTAAGAATACTTGGAGATGCTCGTTCAATCTGTGTGCTTCGAGTTCGGCTGCGGTTTGCGCTCGCACCCTTTCCGTGATGTCGTGAAATAGGCAAGCAACGGTCGGGCTTGAATCACCGTTGGGTGTCAACCGCGCCATATAGACTTCGATGCGGCTCGAATCCGCACAGCGTGCCCCGTTCGGATCGCCGTTCAACGTAGCCCAATCTTCCAAGATACGCGTCTGCCCTGAGTCCATAACGATACGAAATGCTGCGCGAATATCGCGTACAAAAATATCGGAGAAGCCAAAGCTCGAGGCTGTGGCTAACAGGGTTGAATCGTGAAACCCTGTGACGTTAGGCGCTTCACCAACAACCACGCGCTCGGCCGCGTCCAAAATCAGCAAGATCCCCTGTGTCATCGCCAGCAGAGTCCTGACCGCGCGGGCCATGAGAAACTGATGCTGAATTTCATCCGGATTCAGTGGCGGCACCAATTTGGGTTGGCTTGCCAGATTTGAATCGAGTCGATAGTGGCCCGATTCCAGTTGATCATTCAGTAGATCGCCTTTGTCCAAAGCCTGAGTTGCGCGCCTCGTGGATTCATCAATTGGTTTGCTTGAAATCAATTCAACCTCAGGAGCTACACCAGTGATTAGTGGGCATTCTCACTTTATAACGGTGCGACACCGCGATACATTTAGTCGAACTCCATCCGGGACTAGACTTTCATCGTCAAATTGCAATAGACGGGGATAAACAGCCGGCCCCCCGTGCGGGAATTGGTAGTCAGCATCCATTCTGGTTCGCTGGAGTTATCCCGGTACCGGTGTCGGCCGTAGGATACCGAAAACCATCCAAGCCGTGATTCGGTCAGTGCTGTGTTGCATCTTGCGAGATGCGGAGTTCAACACCGGACGTGATGAGCTCGAATGCTACGCTCCTCCGAGGGTATCCATTGGGGCAGCCTGATCGTGAATTCCGAGCCCCCAGGGCTGGCCGTTTCAGGTGCAGAAATCTGGTCGTTGACCTCCGTCTTGCTATCCACCGCGCTTGTCCTCGCATGATCACCGTCACTGGCTCAAAGACTGGGTCGTCTGACGAAGTTGCGATCATCTAGGCAGGTTCAGGTTCGTCACCCGGGCGCTACTCTGAGGCTGAGAGTCGGATCTAAATGGATCAAACCTGGAGTGAATGCAGGCCCGGGCGCATCGTCAGCCGGTTAACGCAACTAGAAGTCTGCCGCTGACAGGTCTGAAACCTGGAGTGGCGTAGATTTTTTACCGCGACGCGCTTTCCGAGTAGGCTAGCCATCCAAAGCTCTCTGTGCAATTTGACATTGCACTGGAAGGGCTTTGGATGGCCTTTCAACCAATCATCGATTGGCCCAACAAGAGTCTCTTCGGTTACGAGGCGTTGGTCCGAACGACCGCGCTCACACTGGGCAACCCCGGGTTACTCAGTTAGTCGAAGGTTAGTGGGGGTCAACAACTGGCTGAACCTCGCCCGCCTGGCCCAAGTTGCAAGACTTCCGCGACGGTCCCGCCACCATCGAGCAGGGTCACGGCGTAGCGCGCTGCCCTGTGCGACGGGGTGTTCCGCCTCAACCTCTCGATCGTTCCCAACGATAAAGCGTCGAAAGATTAATGTTCAAAATCTTTGCGGCGCGCACTTTGTTTCCATCGGTTCGAGCTAGCACCCGCTGAAGATAGAGTTGGTTCATCTGTTTGAGAGTAAGGGATGGGTCATCTGCCACGCGCGACATTTCTTCTGAAGGCTTGTCTTGCAGGAACGCAAGGTCACCGGCGGTTACCACTGCTTCGCGGCCGAGTACTACCAAGCGCTCGATGGCATTTTCGAGCTCGCGGATATTACCAGGCCATGGCGCCTGATTCAGCACGTTCATCGCTTCGTCGCTGATTGATGTTACAGGTGACTCCGGGTTTCGGTCTTGCGACTCTTGCAGGAATTGTGTGACGAGCGGCACAATGTCTTCTCGCCGGTCGCGTAGCGGCGGTACGAGAAGTGGGATGACACTCAGCCGATAGCGCAAGTCTTCACGAAAACGACCTTCCCGTACGAGTTCGCCCAGATCGCGGTGTGTGGCCGCAATTACCCGTACGTCCACCTGTCCGGTTCGATCGCTCCCGATCGGTCGTGTCTCGCCGAATTGAATCACGCGCAGGAGTTTAGGTTGAAGCACGAGTGGCATGTCGCCAATTTCGTCCAGCAACAGCGTGCCGCCGTGGGCCTCAATCAGCAACCCTCGTCGTGCCAGGGTCGCCCCCGTGAATGCCCCCCGCACATGGCCGAAAACCTCACTCTCTAGAAGCTGTTCTGGAATGGCTGATGTATTGACGGCCACGAACGGCTGACTGGCACGAGAACCGCCGGCATGAATGGCGCGTGCCACCCGTTCCTTGCCCGTGCCGCTTTCTCCAAGAATCAATACAGGTGTCTCGGATCGCGCCACGAGCGCAATCGATTCGACGAGCTCGCGCATGATAGGGCTTGCCTGCACGAGTCCCTTGTTCATGGTCAGGAAGCGAGCCATTTTTGTGACTCGGCTAGAGAGGCAAATCGTTCGCCGGGTGGACAACCCAACTCCATTGGGGCGCAAGTGTTAGTCGTACCGAACACGAGCATAAAAATGGACCTGTCACGACGCACAGTTACATCTCGCTTTGGCCCCGCCGGCTTATAATCAACAAACACGCTAGACGAATCAAGCAACATTGGTGCCATAGCGTAGGCTTCAACAATTACAATCACTTATGGAGCAAATTCATTTGGGGGGCTGGCTGATTCAATCATAATGAAGGCCCCCAATCCTTCATAAAGTCTCACAGCTGCTCCTGCACAATATGAAGAATTGCTTCATTTCCAGCTGGACCAGTCGGACTTTGATCATGCTGTGAACACGCATCAATGGGCACCCTATCCCCGAACGGACATGACCTCAGCGCCGCCACGCACGCCCGTCGGAGGCAAGCTGACGCTCGAGACAATGTCGAGCTGGATGATGACTACGCCCGAGTGCACCAAAATTGGCGGAATCCTGAGGCATCACACCACCATGGCTCACTGCGGAATTGCCTGAGAGCCAGCTCGGCCGCTACTCGATGATTCCGTGCCGCATGCCACAAATAAATTCAAATCGCGCGGCCTCGGAAATGAGGGCTTGCTAGGACTGCCTTTGTACGTGCCTTGCCTCAACGCATCGTGATTGTTCGAACGTACGTGAAGGGCGCACCCTCAAACTTCGGCATTCGGATCGAACGTGCTTGGTCGAGAATACAGCTGGCGACGGGAGCGCTCTGCAGCGGTTCTCCCTCAAGTCGGGCTTCGCTCACGTACCCGTTCGGAGCAAACGTGATAAACAGTTGCGCGGTACCTACCGCGTGACCTCGCGGATGGCAGCGTTGCGCGCGACGAATAGCAACGCCAGTAAGGTATGATACCGCGGGTTTCGAGACATAGTCAGGGATAGTCTCGTCAATCGTTGTGGACCCCGCAGGGCCGGTCGCGAGGCGTGCGCTAGGAAAAGCTGCGGGCGACGGATCCCTCGACGGTGGCGTGACAGCCGCCTCCGCGACTACTGGCGCCGTCGATGAAGTGGCAATGGGGCTCCTGGTTACGCGGGATGCAGACAAAGGCTTGACAGCCTTTTCGAACATCCCCAGGCTGAAGGCTAGCGCCAGGGCGAGCAAACTGCCCGCGCCGCCTACTAGCGTTAGCCCGCTAAGCCTCGGCATCCGCCGAGGACCTTCTATCTTCGCAAAGGACATCGAGGCGGTGCTTACGGAGTGACTCGACCCCGGTTCCGATTCAAGCGGGAGCGTCATCGCAGGTGGCGTCAACTCAGGTTGGCTGCCCATGGACACCGCCGATGAATGCGAGTCGAAGGTGAACAGCACTTGCGTGGATGGAGTCGATGGCGCGGCTACGGCGGTGCTTGGAGGTGGAGATGCTGTTGCGTCAGCGGTGTACGCCAAAGACGCAGCGCCCGTGGCCGCTGATAGCGAATTGGCAATGTGGTTTGCTTGTACCGGCGTAGCAGCCGTTGGTGACCGCGTTGTCGCGGCATCAAGTCCTACCGAGAGAATCGGCGCGGGCTTGATCGTCGTCGCCGGCGAAGGATGTTCCGAAGGCAATAGCATCGACACCGAGACGTCCTGGTACTCGTCCGGATCTCTACGCCTGGTCGTCACCGGCGTAGAATGTTCCGAAGGCAATAGCATCGACACCGAGACGTCCTGGTACTCGTCCGGATCTCTACGCCTGGTCGTCACCGGCGTAGGATGTTCCGAAGGCAATAGCATCGACACCGAGACGTCCTGGTACTCGTCCGGATCTCTACGCCTGGTCGTGAAGGAGGGAGGAGTGGCGATGCGTGACGGTGCGCGCGTGACTGCCGTGCTGGATGGCTGCTCCGCCGTGAGAAGTGTTTGTGTAGTGCTGCTCGATGGCGTCGCCGGGTTAGGGCGCGGCACCGTGAGTCGCGCTAAGGAGGGCATTACTGCCGCAGACTTACGACTCGCCGATCGCTGCGGTTGTGGCCGTGTTGCGGTACTTGGTCCCGCTAGGGAAGGTTCAACGTTCCGCGTGGGCTGTTTGGTGACCGGTAACAGTGATGGATTGGCTGTCGGATCTTGAGTCGAAACGGTCGAGGGGGTCGTCTCAGCGGCAGGCTGTGAGTTCTGGAACGCAACAGGCTTGGTTACAAACGATCGCGCCACGGACGCTTGGGCGTTGCCCCGTGGCACCGCCTGTTTGGTCTCCGCAGATTCTGTAGCCAGAGTGGAGGCCACCGAGTGGACTCCTGCGGCTCGGCCGCCCTTCGGCTTAGGTGGCGGACTGGCACGTGCAGGTCGAGTTTCTGTCCGCATGGGCTGCGGCTCGCGGTTGTCGCCCGCAGATGGCTGTTCAGCCGGCGATTTCACCTTGAACGGTACGTTCACCATCGTGCCGCTCTTGCGGGTACCGTCCTCGGTCATAGGCATACCGCAGTTTTTGCAGCGGACCGATACTCTCCTGCCTGCGATGCGCTCCTCGAACAGGCCGTCCGAGATGGACACCCGGCACGAGCAGACAGTGCAGGTGAAAGTGTGAGCCAATCCTCGCTTCCAGTTCCTTGCGTCCAGAGGTATTACGGCCGCGAATCAGTAAACCTTAGATTTAGTCGTTCGTCTGGCGAAATGAGCACCAAACGGATGTGGTTCTTCCAGCAGCTGCCGTCGCTCATCGTCACAGTCTATTGTGCGCGGAACGTGACGCCTGAAATCAGTACGGCTCATCTCTTGCAGCGCTTAAACTCTGTCGTTGGGCCTTCCATTCGGACGTAAGTTTGATCCGAATTGGAGTTGGCATTCTCCCTACGGCGATCCGAAACAACTTGCGCGAGAGATCGGCCCCGTGGGTCTGCAACCAGTCTTCAATCACGGTTGGCTCAATTGGCCAAACACTTGAAAGTAGCCAACCGGTGGCGCTATCGACCTCACTTTCGCCAAGATTCAGTATGACTGGAACGCAATTCAGCGCGCGAATAATGAGAGAGATGTGGTTGCTCGATTGATGTGCCAAACCGACGGACACGACCAAAGCCGCGCGAAGCAGCCCGGGTGTCGTCAACAAGAGCCAAGACTCCAACTTTCCGGATACGATAAGCGGTGGCTTAGCGATAACCCAAGCGGTCCAAACTCGCAGCGCCAGGGCGTCGCGAATTGAGCGCGGCGGCGGATTGGGCAGTTCGTACCAGAACTGCATCCGCCCGATGTCGGCCTCGGTCAATTCGGGAAATGAAACCGAACCAAACAGACCGACCGAGGTGAGAATTGCCTCGTTTGCACTTCGTTCGAGAACCTCATCAATGAGACTGCGCCGCGCGTCAGTATCAAGTTGGCCCAGTTCGTTCTTCAGCCACCAAACCCGCACTTCCCTGAACACCGAGGCCAGATGCGGTTCGTAGCCCAAACCGAAAAGCGGATGTGTCCTTGCCCTATGCTCGGCGGGCGGCAAAATACAATGAAGTCGAATGATGAGATCGTCGATGGCTTGTTTCAGATTCAGCCGCGTGCGTGCGCCCTGCCTAACTCCCGAGAATCGCCGCCGGCCATCACATTTAGAAGCGTTCGAGTTGCAATTGTCGTCGAAGTTTGGCGTGATGATCCCTCTTGATTACAAAAACCTCGAACTTGATACTGTAAGGCGCGGACGCATCCAAGGGTAAATTGGTAGCGCGACACATACAAAACCTGACAAGGAGCGGCCGGACGGCAAGAAAATTTCTGGCGGACTTCTAACCAAGGCTTCGAGGCGACCCTGCGAAACTGCAGGAAAGCAACGTCCGTACAAACTGCGCAAAGTTAGCACCTCGCATGACGGGTTGTGACCCGCCGCGCCGTCATGAATTCGAGATCATGAGCACCTTTGCGAAGCTGTAGAGGCGGACGCTTCTCGAATCGGCTGGCATCAAGGACACTTCGTGTACCCATTCACATATCCGGTACTCAAATAACCTACCTGCGCTCCTGCGGTTATGACTTGAGCATCAGTCATCTGTAAAGGTGCCGAATATTCGGATAGGGATTGCTAACTCACCTTAAGAAATCAATGGTCCGGACCGTTCTTACTGATCGAGCTTCCCTCTCTTGCCGGATCACTGGCGCAAAGGAGCAACATGAATCTGTGGAAAGCATCAACCATCGTACTTGTCGTGGCGTTGGCGTGCGTCATCGGCCGGGGTGCCATCAATAATGCATCGGCGGAGCCCCAACCACAGATGATGGTCGCACTCAACCATCTCGAACACGCGAAAACGGCCTTAGAAAACGCGACACTCGATAAAGGCGGACATCGTCTTCGGGCAATTGAACTAACCGAAGAAGCGATGGCACAAATTAGAGAAGTTATGGGAGAGGACAATAAACGCTAGCTATTCAATCCAGGGAAGACCTCAGCCGGGTAACTACATCAGTGATTTTGCTCGCCAATTCTTGAGTGGATCGTTACCAACGACACTGAAATGAACACGTGCGATAGGTGACGGCGGCGACCTTGTCTGTTTGGATGTTGAAGTTCAAGATTAGGCTGAATCGAACCATTCATGGGAACGGGAAGTCCAAACGTTCGTTACCGGATTTCGATCGCCCAAGTCAAGCTTTCATAGGGCCGCGTTTGGGGCCGAGGCAAACGTGCTCACAATGAAGACGTGCGACGAATGTTCGGGTAACGCATAAAAATCTGAAGTGCGGGTCACCCGACGCGAGAGTGTTGGTAATGCCAGAAACTGTAACGGGCACTAACTCGCCAGTGGTCATAGTCCCGTTGCCGAGCTCGCCACCCGAGTTGGCCCCCCAGCACTTAGTCACGCCGCTGTAGAGCACGGCGCAACTGTGCCCGACCCCCGTGTCTACAGCAACAGCGTCGCTGATGCCAGTAACGAGCGCGACGGGCACCGGGCTAGAAGTTGTCGTGCCATTTCCGAGCTCGCCATTCGCATTATCCCCCCAACACTGAACGGGTCCACCCCTTAAAACTACACAGGCCCGGCTCAGGCTGATTGCGTCGGATATGCCGGTGACAGGCACCGCGCTGCTAATCGTCGTGCCGTTGCCGAGTTGACCCACTCCGTTGTCGCCCAGCATTCCACGGTGCAATTGCTCAGTAACACATATGCGCTTCGCGTGCCTGAACCACTGGCTACCGCGACGGCTCCAGAGTTTCCACTAACAATCACCGGCACCGAGCCTACGTGATAGTACATGGTGCCATGCCGAGTTGCCCGCTCATGTTCTCGCGCCAGCATTGTATCGTGCCATTGCTTATTGGAGGGCAACTGTCACTTCCTCCCACAGAGACCGCTCCCGCATTGGTGACACCAATAACTGCAACAGGGTGCAGCTGTCCGTTTGCCTGCCACCGAGGTGCCCGTACGCGTCCTCGCCGCAGCATTGTACAGTGCCGTCTTGCAGCAATGCGCAGGTGTGCTGATGGCCCAGGGCAATAGCCACGGCGGTTGAGATGCCAACGACCGCAACAGGTATGGGGCTGTAGTTGATTGGCGGCGGAGGAAGGCTCCCATTGTTGGAAGGGAAAGCAATCCCATTGCCCAGTTCACCTGTAACATTCAGGCCCCAGCATTGAATGGTTCCATCATTCAACACAGCGCAGGCGTGCGAATCGCCCGTAGTCACCGAGACGACGTCACCGAGACCAATGACGGCACTGGGGGTCGGACTGCAATAGCAGCCGGACGTCGCGGTGGTACCATTTCCGACCTGTCCGTAGTCATTTCCACCCCAGCACCGAGCGGTTTCATCGTCCAGCAGGGCGCAAGCGTTGCCTCCAAATGTTATTGCCTTGGCGACAAGACTTGGACTGCCTGAGTCAACGCCGGAAGAGACACATTGCGTCGTCTGCTCGCCCCCGTCAGGATTCGATTGCCCGCGGCGCCCGCCGTTAGCGCTTACGCCTGCGGTTGGCGAGGCGCCGCCTACTTTGCCGCCATTGGTTTGCTCGGGGGCTGCAATAGTGCGACCACCAACCCCATCAATTTCGGCCGGGATTCCCCTGCTGCTACAGGCAGCAATGCAAAGCAGAAATAATGACAATAAGCGCATAGCTAATGGTACCTCTCGGGGCTCGCACCCATGGGCTTAGTACGGCATGTATGGCGACATATCACTGGCCACTGCAAGGACAGCAATAGAATGCACCACCGGACGGAGTCGGGAGAGGGAGCGCATTGCAATTGAGCGAGGGGTCTGGGGCCGCGTTGGTGCACGACAATTCGTACTCGGGAAAGCCACACAGGGCCGAGCAGGTCTCTGTGCCACCCGTGACCGTGCCATCGTTCAAGTTCACAGCAGCGCCGTTACTCACTTCGCATAGCTTCGCCTGCGGATTTGCAAAGCAGCCAGGACCGGATTGATTGGATAGGACGCTAATACCAGCAGGGTATTGACACGTCCCCGCATCGCTACGGTCGAACTTGTTGACTCGATGTTGCGTTGCCTCCGCAAGAGAACGCCGCGAGGGCTACGCACAGAAGCAAATTTTCAAGTGATGACAAGGTCGCCTCCCGTCTGTGCTGACGCGTCACATTATGAAACTTTCGAGCGAATTGTCCAATACCCGAGAGGCTAGGTGGGTGGCGCGCGTTTCGTCAGTTGTCACTAGATGATGTACTGCAGCGCGCGTTTGGCGCATTTCCGCAAGTATTACCGGGGCAGTCCCTGCTATCCCGAGATGCATTGATGACCGAGGATGCATTTGCCCCCTTGGCACGTCCAACCTGTTGGGCACTCGTAACCGCCGTCACAACTTGGACTCGCTGGACATACGTAGCCGTACGACCCGTGGCAGTCTGCTGCGGTAGTGCAGCTGTTCTCTGAAGCGCCCGAGCCGCTGGAAGCGCTGGACCCACCGGAGCCGGTCGCGCCGGCAGAATCGCCTCCCTCGCTTCCGCAGGCAGCGAATATGCCCACGATAATGCAAGCGGTGAACCTTCTAAGCACGGCAAATTATACACTATTCGCTCTACGACGCTTGCAAGCGCCTTCGACCTGTTGCGCGACAGAGCACTTCATGAGATTTAGCAGGAGTCATGCGCGCGCACTTAGCTTTCCTGGCGCTCTTAGTTGGCTGTGGCGGTTCGGTTGACGCCGGAACTACCGCCGGAAGTGGCGGTTTGGGCCCGGGCATTACAAGTAACAATGCGACCGGTGGGCTTTCGTATGTCCCATTCCCTGGTGCTGGGGGCAGAACGCTCCCTGAAACTGGGAATTCTGTCACCGGTGGCAGAGCTCAGACAGCTACAGGCGGACAGGTAGCGACAAGCGGCCGCGTCCGCCTTGCAATAGGTGGCAATCTCCCGATTGGTGGCGCCAGCACTTGTCCGATAGGTTCGCAGGGATGCCCCTGTTACGCGACTAATCTTTGCGCCACGCCGACTCTCTTGACGTGCGTGAATGGTATCTGTTGCACCCTTTCGGGCGATTGCAGCCAGCCAACATCGGCGGGTGGCGCACCGGCTACCGGCGGAGCCAATCCAATTGGGGGCGTAACGGCAAACGGAGGTGTTGCCGGTAGCGACTGTGACGCTAACTGCCTTACGACGGCATTATGCGGAGACGGCGTGGTCGAGTCGCCCGAGCAGTGCGACTACGGCGCGGTGAACAACACCGGAGCATACGGTGACTGCAATCCTAACTGCACCTGGGCTCCCTACTGCGGAGACGGAGTTACCCAAAATCCCCCAGAGCAATGCGACAACGGTGCGGCCAATGCCCCCCCTCGATGCCCCGCCCTATGGCAGTTGCTCGGTAATCTGCATGTTTGGCCCGCATTGCGGCGACGGGGTCGTCCAGCAGCCACCGGAACAATGTGACTTGGGTTCTTTGAATGGGACGCCCGAAAGTGTGTGTACCGCTGATTGCCTGTTAGACATCAATATTGGTGGCCCGTGAAATTGGTGAAACGGGGCGGCTCCTTCTGCACCGGCAGCCGCAACCTCACCTGTGACTTAGACGGCCGCAGCTACACCTACTGCAGCAGCGCGGGCGACAGCATGCGGATTCATAAACTCTTTCAGGTAAGCAGAGCCAACGACGTTTCAAAGATAGGCCTCCGGGTCACTCCGGCTAAGCAGCTACAGGCGTTGTGTGCGCTATGACCCGAACAACTGCGTAGAGATTACTGACTGGCTCAGCCGTGCAGCGCCGGGTTCACTGCACCGTCAAGCCCAAGAAACAGAAGTTGAATGGAGTAGGAATGGTCGCGTTTCCGCCCACAACGAGCTGAACCGTGGTCACTGGGGTGCCAGAGGTAAAGGTGGTACCGCCACTATTCCAGCATTGAGTATTGAGGCTCGTAAACGGGATTGTTGTCGTCGTGGGACTCGATGTCGCTGGTAGGTAGAAGCACCAGTAGTTACTGCCATCGTAGAGTTGAAACTCTAGCGATGACCCGCCGCTATTTTCGTATGTAATCGCTATCGTGCTTCCCGTAAGCACGATAGTACTGGAAGACCCACTGGCGCCCGATTGGGCTTGGTTGACACTGAAGCCTGCTCCGGCCCAGGAATGGTACGAACTGCTCGAAGCAACCGTGCCCGATGCACAGAAGGACGTGGAATTGTACGTTAGGGTAATTGAAGACCCTGAGCCCGCTTCGTAGGAGGAGGCGAATCCCGCTAGTGTGACTGTGCCCGCCTGCACCGTTACATAGCCGCTGTCCGGGTTGACTGTCGGAGTGCCGAGCGCGGGCGCGCCGCCGGTCGCTGCGTTACCACCAACGCTTGAGCTCCCACCGATGCCCGGCGCGTTGACTGATGCACCGCCTGTGTTCATGGGCCTGCCTCCGGTGCCCGTCGCATTGCTCGACGAACCACCTGCATTCGAACGCATGCCCCCAACGGCTGCAACTGCTCCCCCGACTCCGAGGTGACCTCCGACGGCGCTCGTCGCTGTGCCACCTACTTCTGAGGCTCCTCCGCCATTGGCCGCACCACCAACGCCTGCGATTCGACCTCCGCTAGAACTCGCCGCTTGGCCACCCGCGACAAATGCTCCGCCATTAGTGTCACCGCCAACATTAGAGCTAACAGGAGGCGACACATCATCACTGGACCTGGCTCCGCAACCTGCCGCTACGAGCAAGAACGAAACCGCTCCCCAGGCGCGCACGTCAGCGCCAAAACAATCGAACCTTAGTGAACGTAGCCTCATGGTAACACTCGACTTTCTGTGCGGATAGCTGAAGCAGAGGAGACAAAGGGTTTTGATGGACGTTGGTCGACAGTATCCTGGGTCCTCGACGGAGCCGGGGCAACCGGTCATCCATTGGCCCGCCAATGCGTAGCTCCGATAACTGCAGTTGCTGTACCAACCGCAACATCAGCGTGACATTGAAGCATCACCAGGTGCACTGGACGCGGACGGGGAACTGATTGCGATATGAGCGACCTGAAGTGCAGGACAATCGCCACCTTCTGCAAGAGTTCGCGCTTGGTTTGAGGAGGAGCACTGGTCCGAATCTCGGGACATTCAATCAAGGCACACTGGGTTGGGACTGTCTACGATTTGTAGATTTGTCGCAGCCGAGTTGACGGCAAGCGCCTTGACTGGGCTGTTCGAGATTGCGGCTGGCCGGTAATGGCTACGGGGCTCAGCAGTGGCACAATGCAGTATCTGGGGGCGGCAATGGCTGCGGGGGACTCGGCAATGGAATCACGATGAGCAGCTGTGCGTCCGCCATAGTTTCGAACATCACCAATGCTGTTACCATTGGTGATTCTAGCGCCCGCCCGATTCAGAACAGCAGGACCGTTCGGCGTTGACTTGGAAATCCGCGTGGTGAGCTTGGTAGCGACATCTAGCTGGATTGAAGCAGAAGTTCAGCGACTACGGCGACAACCAAGTCATTTGAAATTCATTTAACGAGCGGCCAATTGTGGCATGCGCAATTTCTTCGAATACTTGGCCTGGAGTAGACAATCACACCGTCGCCTGGTCATTTCAACGCACCCTGTTTGGGAACGCACTTCATTACGGGGCCGGGACCTGGTTGACTTTGCGGTGCGGCGGGCTTCGCGGCGCTGCCGTCGATGCTCTTGACATTAGGATGTAGTTTTTCTTGAGGCTGTGGGTGCTCTCTTGAGCGCGGCTGTACGACCTTATACCGGTCCTGCACGCTGCGAGTAGGCAGAGCGGTGAGCTCGATTATCTCGGCTTCAACCTGAGCACACAGTCCCTCCAAGCGTTCAGCCGCCAAGTCAACGGCTCGTTCCAGCACATTTACGCGAGTCCCATCCGGGCGAGCAATCAACGCCGGCCAGTTCAACTCGCCACCAAATCCGAGGTGCATGACATGGCTCATTGCTTGAATGAGCAACGCCTCTGTGTGGGACAAGAGCTCAATTCTATCGATGCGCTCCGTCGAAGATAGTTCCCTCTGGCGTGGTTTTCTGATGGCCGCTCTCGTTTTTGTTTCTTTGCTATGTTCCATCGATTGGCTCCTGCTGTGATTGGGTAAAGAGATTATCCACGGCGGCAATGAGCGACTGGGCGTCGGTTACGACATTGGAGGCACGCACCAAGACGTTGTTCCTGAGTTGGACGGCTAACCGTTGGCGTTTACAACACCGCGCCTTCGTTGACGGCTTCATCATCAGCCTGACAATCGCGTCCGCAATCCCATCTTCACTTGCCCATGCACTTGAATTCTTGTGAATGTGATGCGCAGTAGGCAGAGCATGACACTTGCGACACACGCACAAGCCATTTAGAAGTTGAAGCACCCTCGCCGGACCCAAACAGCTTTGGCACTGAAGTTCGCGCCTCCAACTTGAACCGCCCCACTTTCTCGTATACTTCACGGCGACGAAGCTCGAACGGCCAGCGGCATCTAGGACCTGCACATTGACTTCGTCGCCATTGCCGACCTGTAGCAGGACCTCATCAAGTCGGACTTGACCGACCCGTGAACTGATAGCCGAAGCCCCAAACCTCGGACGCAACACTTAGGCCACCCTTCGAATAGGCACGACTTGTGCAACTCGACGCTGACCACGAAGCACTGCGGCGGCCTGCAGAAGGGTGTGGACACGTCGGCCAGCGCCCTCGCGGCACGCTCCCACAGTTTGAAGCGATTTGGTCAACTTGAGCCCGAGCGTCACGTTGTCAATCAAGGTCAGCAGCCGCCGGGCGAGCTGAAGTTCGACCTGGCCGAGGAGCTCGCAAATGGCGGCGTCATTGCTGACTAGGTCCATAATAAGACGTTCGTCGGCCGTGGTCTGGCTGTGCTCCTTTTCGAGTTCGGCCCGTATCACCTTAGCCCGCTTTTCGTGAGTCTTTTGCCACTGAGCCGATAGCGCGGCGACGTACCGGATGCCCTCGGTCTCAGTGCGCAGCTCTTCTTCGGTTTTTCGCCCCGGGGCCGAATCGTAATCGGATTCCAGTGCGGGCATGTCGTCTAGCTCGGTATCGGGTTCCATTTGGGCACAGTAACATTTGGGTCCACGGAAGCAGAAGACCCACAGGGTCACCGGGCCGGCACCATCTGAAGTAGGATTGCAGAGGTGTACACGGAGCGAGCAGTCCGGCTATTTACGGGTGAACAACTAATATGTGGCTACCCCAATAGTGGGTTCCTCAGTTGTATTGCCCGTCGTGAGTACAAGGCGAAAAACACAGTGCGCTGCTCTATTGTATTCCCCCGGAATGCAAAGCCGATGCGATGACCAGCAGCAAAGCATCAGAACAATTTAGGTAGTAAACGTGCCCATGAATCTGTTCTTCGGCATATTTGCATTCGGCTAAAGGATGTCCACAATCATCTGAATTGCGAGCGCAATGTCCACCCCACCCCCTACGCTGACATTCCAGTTAGGAATCTCATGCGCAAGCGCATTGGGCACATAAACTGGAAAGTACATTGCGGAGCAAAATCATGAAGGGACATTGCAGATGTATTGCAATAAATAATTGGGGCTGGGCTCTGCTCATAGTTGAGTCACGGGGCAGCCCAGTTGTTTACCCACGGGAACTACATGTTTAGCTTCCCGAGTCTCTCGTCAAATCCATATGTCCCGGTTCAACTGAGGAACCACAACATGTGCGGGCACGCCTCTTCACAGAGAGGTCGTCAATTGCTCAGGCGCGACCGCGATATATTGGACAGCGCCGGCCGGTTTCAAATGTTCTTTAGCTTGGCTTCCCACACCGAAACTTCAATAGAGGGCTGCCTATGCCCAGTTCAGAATGTAGCAACTACAACCAAGTTGGCGTCATGAATGTAACAGCAGCAGAGGGAAGCACATGGTTACAACCCGGCATCACAAGGACGTGCTGACCGTTGGGAAGCGGCAACGAGCTGCCCCGCGGAATTACATGGCCACCCTCAAAATGCTGCCCAGTGCAATGCATTTGCTCCTAACATCGCCACTATAATGCGCGGGCGTTACAACGCGCGCATCAAAAGCGCACGCGCGTCGCACGGTTGTACTTTCGCCTGTAGTCATACTCCCGCATGGCATTGAAAATACACTCTTGTGCCGGGTTTGGGGATATTGAGATTTCTCGGGCAGGGTGTTTGTCAGCCCATGGAATCGCCACATTCGCAAAATAACCCGCCGGCCAATATCAAGCCTCTGGAGCAAATACAACTCCGCCTGTTCAAAGCGGCATCGGCCAGTCCAAAGCGGAAATTCAATCTCCTAAGTCATATTTGTAGCTCCGTCATCCTCCAGATGGGCGCAGAGCGCGTAAGTCAAGCTAAGGGACGCAACGCCCCAGGTAGTGACGGGGTAACCCTAGCGGGCCTATCCAAGAGCCAACTATCCCGATTGCTGAAGGACTTAGCCACTGACGTAGATAGCGGGAAATACAACCCGCGCACTGCGAGAAAGGTCGCCATCAGCAAACGCGACGGGGGCACGCGCAATCTCACTATTCTTTCCCTGCGAGACCGAATTCTTCAGCAGGCGCTGCTCCTATTGCTGCATCCCATTGCTGAAGCTGAGATGAGCAATACAAGTTACGGAAGCCGGCCTGGCCTGGGTCCGCAGGACGCCATATTGGACGTTGCTGCGGCCCTTCAGAACATGACCGCACCATGTTTCATTATCCGCGCTGACATATCCAGTTGTTTCGATAACATCCCGCACCGGCGGCTACAAGAGGGGCTCTTCCGGCGCATACGGGGTCAGAAGGTCCGCTCGGCAATTACAAAGCAACTTTCGAAGTGGGGTAACAGGCAAGAATACGGAGTGCCCCAAGGCGCGCCCTTATCGCCCCTGATGACCAACTTGTACCTGGCCCCCATTGACAAGTTCTTCGAGCGCAGGAAGGGCATTGCCTATTTCCGGTATCTGGACGACTTCCTCATATTGGTCCCAGGCGACTACAAGCGCGCTCAATCATGTCTGGAGCACCTGGAGAAGAAGCTCAATAAGCTTGAGCTCAAGCTCAACCACACAAAGACCAAGATAGCCAACGTTACAACAGGCGTTGAGTTCTTGGGTATGCTCATCCGCCGCAACAAGGCAGGACGCGCAAAAATTCAACTACTCAAGGAAAGCATTGAAAAGATACGACACAAATGCGACTACATATTGAATCAACCACTCGATAAAAACACAAAGCAAGAAAAGCTCCAGGCCGCTACGGCTGCTTGGGCCGCGTACTACATGCAGTTCGACCCAATTGAAACCAAACGGGTTATTAGAGAACTACAACCCCACATTAGCACTCGGCTTGGTCCGCAACAGGACCAACAGCACAAGGGACCAGGGAATAAAACACCTGAACCCAACCAACCCCCCACATCTGAATCCTATATACGGACAGAACCATATGACGGAACTACTAGGACTAGCCATAGGATAAAAGGGGATACTCAGCCTGCGCGGGAAGTCAGGGCCCAAAACTCCTTACCTTTCGGCGCCAAGGTCAACTTGGAAGGAAATAGCCGCGCACTCGAAAGCCAATTGGCGGCCGAGACCATGGCAACAATCAGTCCAAAAGAAATGTCAAACGAAGAGCTCGGCATGAAACGAGGGTACGCGCGAGGCTATCACCAGTACTGGGGTGCCGCGCTGCAAGAAGTACAACAGCGGATTGGCCAATTCAAAATGCAGCGCCGAGAAATGTACGCTCTCGCCCAAGGCCATCTGTCATCATCGGCATCCGCGACGCGGTCCACCGTCGATGCGTACCTGGACAAGAACGAAACGCACAAAACCATACTGGCGTCGGAACAGGAACTTCGAACCTGGGCAACGTTGTGGAACCAGTGCCTCAACACCGCACAAAGAACTATTGAAGCGATTGACTGCGAAATGATCAATCGCTGCCTCAACGTCGGGTTGATTGCGGTGCCGGGCCGAGTGCATATGACTTGCATGCGCCCAGCACAAAGAAAGTCGCGGATGCGTAGCAGCGCGCTTCGGCAATCGCTGCGCCCGAACGTAAGACGTTCAACTGCTTGGCGAATTGGCCCGCAGAAATAGGAGCAAACAATGTGGAAAGCGCTAAAGCCCCCTCAACCAATTTCGACCGTGAGTGTCTTGAGCCCGGGGCCTACCCGGCACCGGCGCTGGCTGGAGGGGACGGGCTACTTCTTTGGTCGGGCCTGCAACCGGGACAAGACTGTTGATGCCAGGTCGGTTCCCGCACGGATCATGAGGGCCTCAAGCTCCTCTTCTGCGCTGGAGCCCATTCGGGCGGGCTTTGTATACTTTTTTCCACTAGAGGAAGCGCTTACCTTGGGCCTATTGCCGCTCTTCACCGCATAGATGTAACTTTCAGATAGCGAGAGCCCCTTTTTCTGGCCGCGCTCAATGAGTTCCCTGGCAGATAAGCCGACGTTTTCGCGGATAAACTGGGCCTTACTGAGTTCGGACTTCTGGGGCTTTCTTTGCACCGACTTTTTTTTCGCAGCCATGATGACGGGAAAGTAGTTCAGTCCGGACCGACAGTCAAGAGCCACGACTCTGCTGCGGAGTCATTCCCCCGAATGTGCCGATATTCTTGGCGTTCGCTCTTAGGTGCGTACTGAGTCTTGGCGCGAGACAGCGTAAGACTCCACTCGTGCACCTTCGAATGTCTGGAAAGCATTGCACTATTTATCCCAGAGGTAACCTGCTGCCTCTTAGGGGACGATCGGACGTGATTACACCACTAAGATTGTCACCTTATAGTAGAGCTCTAGTATTCTCTACTACTAGAGTCCTGTCCGTACTCTGCGACCGACTTTCATCGTTCTTTCATATGTTTAGTATTCCTTGCTTGACGACTTGCGGATTAGGGGAAGAATTCATTGTGCGTGCGATTGATGAATAGCATTGGCCACCATAAGGTGACTAACTCCATAAGGAAGAGTCCTAAAATGACAACAGTATCTCTTGAGCCCGATGCAAAGTCCAAGAAGAGTGCGCGAAAACCCAGCGACGATGAACGCTACTTGAATGTTATCATTTCCAGGCAAGCCAAGAAACTTCTCAGATCACGAGCTGGCTTTGAGGAGTGCTCGCAGGATGTTGTGGTCGATCAAGCGCTCCTCAAGTTCCTTGCAACTCCACCTACCAGAGAAGAAGAGCTTGCCCGGGTCGTAAAGAATAATGTTCCACTACTGCTCTTCAGTAGTATTGATAAACGAAGAAGTGACCAGAGGCTCAGCTGGCAAGAAGTAATTCAATTTGCTCTAACAGTTTGGGAGCGCACTCAAGCCAACACCAGTGAGTTATCAGCGGCACCGGCAGCTAAGCTGGGTCCTCCACGGCCACCTCTCAAGGCACCGGTCAAGACTACTAATGTTGCCGTGCCGTGGGATGACCCGTCAGGACGGGACTCCAGTACTCCACAGCCTCCTACAACCCCAGCGAAGTAGGTAGTGGCATATGATACCGACATTGGATTCTGAACCTCAGGCACTGCATGGGGCAAAGGACAATCAGGGCGTTGAGTCTGATGTTGAACTCAAACCGACACACGAGCTGAGGCTTGATTGGAATTCAAACGTCAGCTACCATTAAGTGAATTGGAGCGGTGACTTCACTAATAGTGCTGCCGCTAGGAAGCTAACCAATGCAATATTCACCAGCGTATCTCGAACAATGTGAACGCGAATTCAACGAGGAACTGGCTGCCGAAATTTGCGAGGAGGATTTCGACCCGCGGACGCTTGAAAAACACAGCGCGCAACTCGCGCGCCGGCGTGGCATTCGCTTACCTCAAACGCCGATGCGCCGAGCGCGTGAGCCGAAGCAACTTCGCCGTATCTATTGTCGTAACCGTCAGCGCTCGCGCCCCCACCGTAGACAACGTCGGCAACCCAGCCAAGCTCAGGGTCGCTCTGACGACCCTGACCCGGAGGCAGGCCCTTCGACCCCACATTCACTGAGCGTTTCGAATTCATGCATTAGTCAGTTTGAGCGAGCACAACTATTAGAGCTATCTTGGACATATGGAGTTGGCGACGCGCGTGGTAAATACGGCAAAGTAAATGTCCTGACGCGATTTGATCGCCGGCGGCGCGTCAACTGCGGATCCTTCAATCGTATAGAATACCGCTGTGGAGGATGGGTCACGGCGAGTGCGTGTCACTCGTGGATTTCCACCCGGAAGTTATTTGAAAGAAGGCATGGGCGCACTCGTGAGACCCACGCCGATTCGCGACTGCGCAACAACACTACTTGGTCCACCAGCAATCCGGCGCGAACAACCGGCATAAGAATTTCGCAAGAGGACGCCACCTGTGAGTTGATCGGTCGAAGAGGGAGCAGCCATGTCCAATGATGAGCTCGCCCGCCTGGTCGATCAACTAGCGGAGTGTATTGCTACACACGTTGCCGACAAACTCTGTGCAGGCAACATTGCTGGCTTCATCGATCAATCCGAATCTCCGCTCGGACGGCGCCGACATATCGAGGCCGTTCGAACGGGGAAACTCCCAGGTAAGCGTGTCGGTCGGCGTTACCTTGTTCGACGCGAGGATTTGGACCTATTCGTCGCGACGAACGCCAATGCCGTTCAAGAGCGTCCCCAGACGACGGACCGTATTGATTCGCTCGCCGCTGAGCTTGGACACAAACGGCGGAAATGACCTCTACACTATTGAAACCGAAAGGAGGCTGTCAATCATGACCAAAAAGCCGTATAGCATTCGCCAGCTTCCCTCTGGTGCGTGGGAGGTGCGCCTTCGATTTGGTAAGGGCCAGCGCAAGCGATTTCCGCCGAAGAATTGTCCTACTGAAACTGCGGCTAACAAACGGGCCACGGCGATGGTTGAAATAGCCGCCACACTTACGACCACCGGCCATGCTGGTGATGCTCTTGCCATCCTGGGTCGTGCGGCAGCTGCTGCCGATGCCCAAACCATGGCTGATCTTCGTGGCGTGGTTCGACGGCTGAGCCGTGGTGAATTCGAGTCTACACAAAACGAGTCAATCGTTGGAAAACCAAGAACCTTCAGGGAGGTTGCCGAAGAATGGATGGATGGTGATCTGCACCGGCAGTTTCCTGACCGAGTCCGCGCAATTGACCACACCAACAACCGTTTTCAGGCAGAAGCATACGTGTTTCCGATCATCGGCCAAGTCCCCGTGACAGAGCTTACTAGATCGAAGTGTTCAGTAGTCATGCAGAAGCTACCGGCACGATTGTCACCAAGCTCGCGCCGACACGTGGCTCAAATAGTCGCACGCGTTCTACACCTTGCGGAACTCGCAGCATACTTAGAGCGGAGCCCCCTACCAAAGTTATGGTTGCCCGCTCGCAGCAAGAAGAAGGCCGTACCCGTGCTCTACCCATTTGAAGATCAATTACTTCTCGCGTGTGACAAAGTGCCTCTGGCTCGACGTGTTTACTATGGATTTTTGCACCGCGAAGGCGGCCGGCGCGTCGAAACGGCGGAGCTTTGTTGGTATGAATTCGACTTGGTTAACCGAACTATCCATATCGACCGCAACAAGACCAACCATGCACGCTTCTGGAAACTGGGTGAAGGCGTCGCAGAAGCGCTTTCAGCTTGGTTCGAACTCAGAGGAAAGCCCGACCTAGACACCCCGGTGTTCTGTAATCTCGACGGATCCCTCTTGGACATCGACAGGATGGCTGAGACCATTCGTAGCGACCTGACTCTTGCGGGCATTACGCGTCAGGCTCTTTTCCGAAAAGGCGAGAACAGTCTGCGATTCGGCACCCATGCGTTTAGACATTCATTCACAACTCGTTCCCTTGCCAACGGTAAGACTGATGATTGGACGAGGCAGCGCACGGGCCATAAGTCGAACGAGCTCATGACCTACCGAGAGGCCGCATCCTCTTTGCAGGAGCTTGAACTGGGTGAAGTTGAGCCCCTTGTCGCCGTCATCCCCGAGCTAGCTGACGTTCACGCCAAGCTTGCGACCACACCACATCGTCCGCCTATCTCGTCCGATAGCACCGAGGGTGGGCCAAAACCTGGGCCAGCTGTGGCCCAGGTTGATCATGTAATCGATGCTAACTCTGCGGAGAGGGAGGGATTCGAACCCTCGGTACAGTTGCCCGTACACATGATTTCCAGTCATGCACCTTCGGCCGCTCGGTCACCTCTCCAGGTTTGGTGCTTGCCGTAGCTAGCCCGCATGAGCTGTCTACGTGTTCCGCGTTAGCGGAGAGAGAGGGATTCGAACCCTCGGTACCCGTTAGAGTACACCTGATTTCGAGTCAGGTACCTTCGACCGCTCGGACATCTCTCCGCGGCCGAATCTGGCAGCGAGGGGGGGACCTGTCAATGTCGCGGGCCGAATTTTCTGGAGTTTGGCCAGCCTGGGAAGCCTCAGCCCTTTTCTAGCCAACCCTCGCGATGCAGAATTTCCTTTGCTGCGGCCACGAATTGGCATGAAGCGTTAACTTCTTCGCGGGTACCGTTCGCCGTGAACACGAATTCGGAAGTGTAGTCGGCGTCCTGACGCATCTTCTGCAGGCGCGCAAAGAGGCGCGCGATGTCCGGGTCCAACATGCCGGTACGCACGAGATCGCGGTGCAGTAGCCGCTCGAGTCCCGCATGCGTGACAGGCTCTTCGCCCAACATCAAAAGCAGCGCTCTAGCGTAATGAAACGCACCGTAGTAGGCACGACTAACCGCGTCGGCGAGTTTACCCGCACTCAGCAAGATCTCAGCTGACTCTAGCGACGCATCGCCGCGAGCTACCTCGATTGCGATGTTGGCTCTCCGATTTTCGTCGGTCAAAGTGGCACTCCATCTCTGGCAATCTCCGCCATCAAACGGCGCTCGCGCGCGCGAAGATCCGCGGCTTGTGTCGTTGAAAATGGCAAGGGAGAAATTACGACATAGTCAGGACCACTGTTTCCCGCTCGCCAGGAGAGGTCAAAAACCTCGCGACGCTCGTCTTCGTCGAGTGCGTCAATCACGACGAGCGTGTCGGCGTCGCTATCAACCGTTGCATCTCCGCGCGCCTGTGAGCCATAAAGTACCAGTTCGCGAAGCCTCGAGCCAAAGCGAGTCACCAAATCTTCGCGGAACCGATCGAGCGCCGCTCGGATACCCGGGGAGAGGGAGAGGGAACGACGAACCACCGCCCAAGTGTACGCGGCCGCCCACCTACTAGCGGCGGAAAATAACCAGGACCGTGTCGTGGGCCGACATTCGTTTCGAATTCATTGGTCGGCCGTTCTTCGCGCAAAAAATGAGGTTTTTGCTGTTCGCTCCCCTGCCCGGCCATGCCTCGGTCACGGGTTTGAGCAGTCTTAGATCGACTCGTATACGTTCGAGAACCCACAAGTCACAACTCACAGCGGACGCCAAAGCGCATACAAAATGTCACTCGCAGCGGGCAGCAACGCGCTCTTGTGACATAGTCGCCCCTTGTAGCGGGGCACCGCCGTACCCATGTCTAGGGGCAAGGAATTGGGAACATGAAATACAGAAGGCTCGGCCGTACTGGCCTCTTTGTTTCTGAGCTCTGTTTTGGCGCAATGACATTCGGCGGTCGCGGCTTTTGGTCCGTCGTCGGCAAGCTCGGCGAGGAGGAAGCGGATCGTCTCGTCTTTCGCGCGCTCGATGAGGGCGTGAATTTCTTCGACACTGCTGACGTCTATTCCGAGGGCGAATCGGAACGCCTACTCGGCAAGGCACTCGGTGGTCAACGCAAACACATTGTGCTCGCGACCAAGGTGCGTGGGCGTGCGGGTCCAGGTCCTAATGATGTCGGTCTCTCACGTGGACACATCATGGCGTCTATCGATGCAAGCCTGCAACGGCTTGGCACGGACTATATCGACCTCTACCAAATTCACGGCTTCGACCCGCTCACTCCCTTCGAGGAGACGCTTCGTGCTCTCGATGATATCGTGCGGATGGGCAAGGTGCGCTACATCGGTTGTTCGAATCTTGCGGCCTGGCAAATCATGAAGGCACTCGGGCTCTCGGTGCAACACGGCTGGGCCCACTTCGATTCGTTGCAAGCCTATTACACCATCGCCGGCCGCGATCTCGAGCGCGAGATCGTGCCATTGCTCGCCGATCAGGGGCTCGGACTAATGGTCTGGAGTCCGCTCGCGGGTGGCCTACTTTCCGGCAAATTCAGCAAAGATGGCTCAGGGCCCGAAGGCACGCGCCGCGCGAGCTTCGATTTCCCACCCGTCAACAAGGATCGCGCGTTTCGCATCGTCAACGTCATGCGGGACATCGCGGGGCGTAAGGGCATCTCGATTCCTCGCGTTGCCCTGGCTTGGTTACTTTCTCACAATTTCGTCACCACCGTCATTATCGGTGCCAAAACACCCGAGCAACTTGATGACAATCTGGGCGCCTCGGATGTAACACTCGACGATGCTGAGCTCATGCTCCTGAACGAGGTAAGCGCGCTGACACCCGAATATCCCGGGTGGATGATCGAGCGGCAGAGTACGGAGAGGGCTCCGCGGTAACACGCACTGCCGTTTGATTCGGCTACAACTACTGATTCCGCTACAGCCACTGATTCAGACACTGTTACGGATTCGGTTACAGTTACTGATTCAGCATCCGTACCTGATTCAGCAACTGCCGGTCGTAAGTGTGATTTGCGACCTCACCGAATTCGTGATAGCGCGAGCCCCGATTAGCCTGAGATTGATCTCATATGGATTCCGTCAAGCACATCGGTGAACAGCCCATCGGCCGTCTTCTGATTCGATATTCCTTGCCTGCAATCGCGGGTTTTCTTGCAAATGCCCTGTATCAATTCGTCGATCGCGTGATGGTCGGGCGCGGCGTCGGCACGGACGCTGTCGCCGCAGTGACCTCGGCGTTTCCTCTCTCGATCATCGCGTTGGCACTGGGTTTGCTCGTAGGAACCGGCACGGGCAATCGCATCTCGGTGCTCCTCGGGCAACGCGACACTGCGGCGGCTGAGCGCGTGCTCGGGCAAGGGCTCCGGCTGGCCTTGATCAACGGCGTGCTGTTGGCCGTCGTTACGTGGGCATTCACCAAGCCGCTGCTGCTGGCCTGCGGCTGCGCTCCAGAACTCTTACCGATGGCCGTGCCCTTCGCGCGCATCGTCGCCGTTGGGCAGATCTTCATGATTTCCCTGCTTTCGATGGGCAACATCATGCGGGTGCAAGGGTGGCCAGTCTTTGGCTTTCTAATCATGCTTTCGAGCAATGTGCTCAACGCTTTGCTGGCGGCGCTTGCTGTCTTCAAGCTGCACTGGGGCGTGACAGGCACAGCCCTCGCCACGACAACCGCTCAGGTTCTCGGGTGTCTAGCGGTTGTAACTTTCGTGCAAAGCCGTCGCAGCTCGCTTCACATTCATGCCGCAAACCTGAAGGCTAGTCCCGCTATATCTCGGTCGATTATTAGCCTCGGGGCGCCCTTTGGAATCATGCAGATTTTGGCCACACTGGTGTTCCTAGCGGCCAATCACGGCGCGGGCAGTCAGGGCGGCACACGCGGGGTGGCGGCACTCGGCGTGCTCAATACAGTAGCCGTCTTGCTTATTTATCCGCCGCTCGGGGTCATGCAGGCCATGCAACCCCTGATTGGCTTCAATAAGGGCGCGGGCCGTCAGGACCGTGTGCGGGCAATTCTAATTCGAGTGCTGCTAACGACTACCTCGATGGGCATTATTTTTTCGGTGTTCATTGCACTGATCCCGCGACTCATAGCGTCACTATTTAGCAAATCCGACGTCGCACTCATCGAACTCGTTCAGCAAGGCCTGCCATGGTTTGTGATTCCGATTGCGCTCTTCGGTATCTCGGGGACGATGTCCCACTACTTTCTCAGCGTGCACGAGCCGCGCAAAGCCGGCGTGCTGCTGCTCGGTCGTCAGCTTGTTGCGATTCCGCTTTTTCTGATATTGCCCCGCTGGCTCGGTTTCAAGGGGGTGTACCTGGTTTCGCCCTGCGCTGACCTGCCGTTTGCGGTGGTTGCCACGGGGTTCATGTTGCGGGAGCTTGGCCGACTCAAGCTTGGTCTTGGGCAAAAACAGCCCACTGCACAACGCTCCGTACAAAATATTCTCGGCGCGCTGCCCAAGGATCCGGAACTTAGCGCCGCGCTCGACGATCAAAGCCGCGTCGAACCGGAATATTGAAGCCACTGCCACATATTGCCAGGCAAAATCCCGCCACGGAGTGCTACGTTCCTTTCCGGTTTGAACAAACTCGAAGCTGAGCTCTACACCCTAACTCACCGCGGCAATCCCGGTGATCAGGCTTTTTACGCCAAGGCCTGCGCCGGGGCACAGAGCGTGCTCGAGCTTGGCTCAGGCTACGGTCGCTTGCTCCCGGATCTTCTGCGCGCCGAGCCCCGAAGCAGGCAGCGGGCCGTCATTGGCCTCGAGCGCGACCCGTCATTGCTCGCCGCCGCCAAGCGCGCGGTGGCGCAATTGGAACCCGGCCTGCGCGGCCAAGTGAAACTCGTACGCGGCGACATGCGGGACTTCGACTTGGGACTGAAGTTCGATCGAGTCATTTTGCCTTACAATGGCCTCTATTGCCTGCTCAATCGCAGAGACATACTGCGCTGCTTCTCCTGTGTGAAACGGCACTTGGCGCCCGGTGGACAATTCATATTCGACGTCTGGGCCGCGGACGGTTTCCACCGCGACGCGCGCTCGAACTCAAGGTCTCGCGGCCACTATGACGACGACGAACCCATTGTATCGTTTGCTCACCGCTCGGAGGTCTGGGACGTCTTCGAAAAAAGCCGCCTTCGAAGCCATCTGCAGCGGCTCGACGTAACCTACACGTACGTTTCTCGAGAGCGAGGCACTTGCGTCACGATTCCCATCGAACAACGCTATGCCCCCTCGAGTGACCTCATCGGACTAGTGACCCTTGCAGACCTGCACATGAAGGCGATCTGCGGCAATTTCGCGGGGCACCGATTCGGTCTAAATTCCCAGCATTTCGTGATGACGACCGTCTAGTGATCTGACGGTGCACATTGGAACGCACCCACATCACAACAGGTTAGCTAGGTTCGCGATCGCGATGCGACGCAGCTTGAGATATCGATCGTGGGCGACTTTTGGCAATAGCTTTTGCAGGCTCGCATCCCCGACTTCACCCAACGATTCGGCGAATGCCGAGGGCCAATGATGTTTGAACGCCGACAACCAAGCCGCCAAAACATCCGTTTCAGTGGGGTCAAGTCTTCCCGCGACAAGCTCGCCGATCGTCTGACGCATAACGCTAGGATTCGGGAGACTTTGGCTCAGAGTGGAACGGATCGCCCCATCGGGCAGGCCCACCTGCATTAGAAGCTTCCATTTCGGATCCATAGCCGATATTTACTATAGCATGACGCACCTTGAGCTGGACCGGAAGCGCATTAGCGACCTGCTCGACCAACTGAGTGAACGTTTACACGGGGAGTGGCTGTTGGTGGGCGGTGCTCTTGTCAGCGTTTGGGTCCAGCCGAGGCGGGTCACTGAGGATATCGACCTCATCGGTCTCACGGGCGCACCCGAGGAGCGTTTAGCCCTCATGGACGCGGTATTCTCACTCGGGCTTCCGGTTGAAGCCGTGAATTCTGCCGCTGACTTCTTCGTACATCGAATTTCTGCTTGGCGCCACGAGATCGAGGTGTTGCGCCAGTACACCAATTGCGTCTTTTACCGTCCTACGTTGACGTTGTTCGTGCTGCTCAAAATGGGGAGGCTTTCGGAACAGGATTTGCTCGACTGTATTGCCGTCATCGAGAAGACGCGCACAGAGCAGCTACGGTTCGACTCTCAGCGCCTTTTGGAGGCGATTCAGAGTCTTCCCAAGACTGAAGATGAAGACTTGATAAAGCGTCGTGATGAGCTTAGACGCGTGATAGACGGTTAGCAGCGTAACTCGACCGTAAAGGCGAACGCAACGAGCCCCGAATTAAACGTGATAATTCGGCGCTTCTTCCGTAATCAACACATCATGCACGTGACTCTCGCGCAGGCCCTGTGAGGTAATTCGAATGAACCGCGCCTTTTCGTGCAGCTCGCGAATATTTCGGCACCCAGTGTAACCCATGCCGGATTGAAGCCCGCCGATCAGCTGCGACAAGATCGAACCGAGGGAACCGCGGTGAGGCACGCGCCCTTCGATACCTTCGGGCACGAGCTTCTCATCCGTCTGGTGACTTTGCCCGTAGCGATCCTTCGAACCCTTCTTCATGGCTCCAAGCGAACCCATGCCTCGATAAGCCTTGTAGCTTCGCCCTTGGTACAAAATCAGTTCACCGGGTGCTTCGTCCGTACCCGCGAACAGCGACCCGATCATGACCGAGGACGCCCCAGCGGCGATTGCCTTCACCACTTCACCGGAAAACTTGATGCCGCCATCTGCGATGATGGGCACTCCATGTTGTTTGCCCACTGAGACACAATCGGCGATTGCGGTAATCTGCGGCACTCCGATGCCCGCGATGATGCGCGTCGTGCAAATGCTACCCGGGCCCATACCGACTTTAACCGCGTCCGCGCCTGCTTCGATGAGCGCGAGCGTGCCGTCGGCTGTCGCGACATTGCCGGCAATCACTTGAATCTCGGGATGCCGCGCCTTTACTTCGCGCACCGTCTCGATAACGCCGATTGTGTGTCCATGTGCCGTATCGACACAAATAACATCAATACCCGCTTCGACCAGGGCATCCATGCGCGCCAAGCGATCTGCACCCGGACCAATCGCAGCACCGACGAGTAGTCGGCTGCGTTCGTCCTTGAGCGCATTCGGGTTGCGCTCGGCTTGCATCAAGTCCTTAATCGTAATGAGCCCGACGAGTTTACCACCCTCGACGACGAGCAACTTCTCGATGCGGTGCTTGTGCAGCAGCTCCCGCGCATCGTCATTCTTTACGCTCGGCGGAACGGTCACCAGCTCACGCGTCATCAGTGCGCTCACCGGTTGATCCAGGTTCTTCTCGAAACGGATGTCGCGCGCCGTGAGGATGCCAACGGGCTTGGTACCCTCAACCACGGGCACACCCGAGATATCGTGTTGCCGCATGATGCCAACGGCTTCGCGCAGCGATTGGTTCGGCCCGACCGTAACCGGATCGGTGATGATGCCGCTCTCAGCGCGTTTCACGCGATCGACTTCCTGAGCTTGCGCGGACACACTCAAGTTCTTGTGGATGATTCCGATGCCACCATTGCGCGCCATCGCGATCGCGCAACGCGACTCAGTCACCGTATCCATCGCCGCACTGACGATGGGCATATTCAGGTCAATCCCGCGCGTCAGGCGGCTGCGCACGTCCACATCGCTCGGCACGATGTCGCTGTAGGCGGGCACGAGCAAAACGTCATCAAACGTCAGGCATTCGCGCAAAGTCTGTTCAAACATGGCCCACTCTACACCAACTTTTTCGACCGGCCAGTGTCGGTGGTTTTTGGCCTTTTTTGGGGTGTTTTGGCACGGAAAGCCCGGCCAAGCTGGCCGATGGGACGACTAGAAACCTCAAAGGCTCGCAAAGAGTTGCCGACGGTGGCTTGCAACGCTGGCACTCATGCGCGTAGCAATTGGGTGTGCCGCACCAACACGACCACCCGTCAGCGTTGAACAAAAGTGGTGGAGCGCACGACAACGAACCGCAACGTCATGACAGCGATGCACATCATCACGATGGCCACGACGACAAGCGGGACCATCCCAACAGCGAAGCGCATCACCACAATGGTGACTCACACCACCACGAGCACGCGCCTCGCGATCTGTCAGCGCGAGTGCTCGGCATTGCATTTCTCGTCACGTTCGGGTTTCTCGGGGTCGAAGCCGTAGTCGGGTGGTGGTCGGGAAGCCTAGCATTGCTAGCCGACGCGGGTCACATGTTGGCCGACGCGGGCGCGCTCGGGCTAGCACTCTGGGCTCAGCGATGGGCGGCCAAGCCCCGCTCGCAGCGCTCGACGTATGGCTGGCGGCGCGCAGAAGTGCTGGCGGCCTTCGTCAACGGGGTCTTACTAGCCGTGACGGCGCTCGCAATTATCTTCGAGGCGGTAGAACGACTCTATCATCCAACAGCGATCGTCGGACCCGCGATGTTGACCGTCGCCGTGCTCGGGCTACTCGTGAATTTGGGAATTGCCAGGCTACTCATGGGTAGCCGAGATCAGAGCGTCAACGTACGCGCAGCCTTCGCTCATGTGTTGACGGATGCCCTGGGCTCAGTCGGAGCAATCTGCGCAGGCATCAGCGTAATATTCTTCAATTGGACCCGCGCCGATCCGATATTCAGTATCGTGATTGCCGTGCTCGTCGCGCTCAGCGGCTGGCGAGTGCTCAAAGAGACAACGGCAATCCTACTCGAGGCGGTCCCGGTTCATCTCGACCCCGCCAGGATTTCGCACACAATCCTAGAAACGCCCGGCGTCGCTGGCTGCGCAGATCTGCACGTTTGGTCCATCAGTGACAGCGTTGATGCGGTGAGCGCGCACGTCGTCCTAGAGCAGGGCGCACACGGAGTAGAGGTGAGCGACCGCGTCGCGTGTCGCGTTCGCATCGAGCATTCGGTAGCGCTAGTCACGATCCAACCCGTAGCGCCAGCGCCGATCAGCGTCGTCCCGCTGCGACGCAGCCTCGAGGGCGACGTGATCGGGCCTAGACGGAGTGACGAGCAGAACCAGTGACTGAACGGAAACTGTAACTGGTGACCGAAGCCGGCACCGTAGCAGTGCCGGTTCCTGTTTTAGCCGTGGCCTGGGGGTACGTTTCGCTCGCTTCTTCAAGTCCCTGTGGTGACGGCAGGCTGCGACGCCACACATTTTGCGTGAGATTGTACCACCAATAGTCTGCTATTTCCGGACCCCGGCGTTTGCGTTAGTCTCCGCCGCCATGGCCACGAAAAAAAAGGCGACAAAAGCGACGCCGATTGCCGAGCCCTCGGAGCAAGAGTTGCTCGAGGCTGCGCGCGAGGTCGTTCGTCGAGCATCGGGGTTGTCGGGAAGCGAGTTCAAGAAGGAACTTTCGACGGCCCTGAAGAAGTTCGAAAAGAGCGTGTTACAAGCGGCGGAGCGGCTCGTTGCTCTAGGCGAGTTGCATCGGTGGAGCAGCGCCAAAAAGGTGCGTTTCTTCGTGGCCGATCCTCTGGAACTTCTGCCCGCAGCGGTAACCGCGGCGCTGGCGCAAGGTCCCGGGACGGAAACGCAGCTCGCGCAACGAATCGACTCGAAGTATCGCGGTCTCGGGGATTTGGCCAAAGAGTGGCTAAAAAAGGCGCTCGCCCGCGGAGAGGTGTTTCAACTGAGTCCAGCCCCCAGTTCGAAAACGAAGCGGTACTCGAGTGAACCGGACATTGCGGATCTTCTGAAAAAGGTGATCGTCGAACTAAAAAAGATTGCCGAGTCGCCGGCTGGGCGGCGCGTCGCGCCAGCGCGATTCATCGAACTGCTCGCGCAGCAATTTGGCGTGGCCGTCGTCGTTCCGAAGTGCGTGCTTTTGGATGCTCTGACCGAGTTTTCGCATGGGCAGCCCCGCGGGGCGCTGTTGTCCGTGCGTGACTTTCGGCCGCGGGTTGCGCTTACGAAAGAGGCATTCGACTCCGCCGCCCTCGAGCTTGCAAGCGAGGGCCGTATCACGCTGCATTACCATGACTACCCGAGTTCGCTGTCGGAAGAGGAACGCGACCAACTGATCGTGGACCAACGAGGAACGCATTACGTGGGTATCGCATTAGTGGGCGCGCCATGAACGAATTCACGATCCTCCGGAACCCATTTCGCAATAACGTCGTTCAAGATGCTTGGCAAAGCCCGGCGGACGTCCCCGACATTCACGATGCGGCATTCCGCGAGTGTTTGGCGGGAATCGATTCGGCTGCGCGGGGCGTTCCGGATTCGCTCCTCATTTACGGCCCCGCCGGTTCCGGAAAGACGCACCTGTTGACTCGTCTTCAACGGCACCTCGCGGAAACGGCGAATGACGCCCCGGACAAGGTACTGCGGTGCGTGTTCGTGTTCGTGCGTCTTCAAACCAGTCCGCCGCTGCTCTGGCAACACGTGCGTCGCCGCTTGGCCCACGACCTCATGCGCCGCGATCAAGGAGTGACCCAGCTTCAACGATTGATCGCGCACCAGGTGAGTCTCGCTGATGGGACTTCGCCGCGAGCGCGAGTCATGCACTTTCGCGTGCTCGGCGGCGAAGACCAGGAGGCACTCGTGAGCCATCTGCAGCAGGTTGCGAGTTCGCTCGAGCTGCCACGGGACCTGGCTTTGGTGCTCGAACACCTCGTGTGCAATCGGTATGTTCGCGACGCGGCGGCCTGGTTGGCGGGCGAGAGCCTGCCGGAGCCGGTTCTCGCGCGTTTGGAGGTTGGTCCCGATGCCGTCGAAGATCGCGAGGCTGAAGCCCGAGAGACGGTGACAGCCCTGTGTCGGCTTGCTGGGGAAACCTTGCCCATCGTCTTTTGTTTCGACCAAGTCGAGGCGTTGCAGCGGGAGATCAACGATAGAGATGCGTTCTTCAGGTTTGGAAGAGTCGCCGCCGACCTCTTCGACGCGGATGACAACGTGTTTCTGATTACGTGTTTGCAGAGTGCTTTGCGCGACACATTTCACGACTCCATCCGCGATGCGGATCGCCATCGTATGATGCGACGTCAAGCCATCCTGTATCAGCTTCAACCGGACCAGGTGGAACGGCTGATTCTTTCTCGATTGCGACTAGTGCCAGAACTGGCTTCCGCTGATGACCCGTTTTATCCGCTGACTCGGCCATTCGTTGCCGAGCTAGCAAAGGACCAACCCTGTGTTCCACGAAGAGTCCTTGCGAGCGCAGCCCTGGCGTTCGAGGAAATTCAGCATGAGGGACACGTCGCTAGACCAGAAGATCCCGTTTTCCTTCGAGATGAATACGACAAACGGCGCGCGGCAGCGTTGCAGCATCTCACTCCTGCGGAAACGACCCGCATTCTGCTTCAAGGTTTGGAACCCGCCGCGACGATTTTCGGTTTGAAGCGCATCCCTACCAAGTCAAACTCTGCGGACGTGCTTCTGGAGGGCGAGCGCCGAATTGCCATCGAGTTTTGCAACGAGGCTGACGCCCGAAGTTTGGGCCCGCGACTCAAGCGGTTGCTCGATCAGGGGCCGCGACAAGACGCCGCGCGCACCGTCATGATTCGCGACCCGCGTCTGACCATTTCCAAGAACGCGACCAAGACGCGTGGTTACCTCGAGGCGCTTCGCAAGAGCGGCGTCTCGCTCGTCGAGCCCACCATCGAGGCACTCGCGGCTCTCGCGGCATTATCTGAATTGCTGGCTGACGCAAAGTCCGGCGATCTTGCCAACAAGGGCAATGCTGTTTCGGAAACCACGATTGTGGAGTGGCTCCGCTCTCTGCGAAATGACCTCGTGGTCGAGCCCATCGAAGAGTTTGTCGCTGCGATCGTGGACGAACCCGAGACCCGCGATACGCTCGAGGACGAGCTCGGCGAATTGCTCACCCGCGAACGCGTTTTGACCGTCGAAGTGGTGAGCGCTCGATTGGGCGCGCCCGAGGATCGCCTCCTCGAATTCGCTCGAAAGCGGCGTAGCCACTTTTTGGTGCTGGAAGGTCCCCCAGCCGTGTTGATTCACGTTGCCGGTGTAGCGGCGGAATCGGCGGAGGCGTTCAATGACCATTGAATTAACCGTTTCGGACGTGCGCATCGCATTGCAAAAGGCCGCGGGCGGCAAGGGCGCCGGTGTCGGTGAGCCAGCGAATGTGCTTCTCGGCATTATCTTCCATCAGACCTTTGCGGACTTGATCAGTTCAGACTCCGAGCGCAGTGGGCTTGCGGTCATCACAGAAGCCATGGGTGACGACGCCCGCAGGTTCGAGCTTCTGCTGTCTCGCGTGTGGACTCGGTCGGTCGCGCCACGCCTGCTCAGGCACGGCGCATCACTGCAAAACTCGAGCAGCGAGGTTCTCATGTTTTGGAAGGCCGTCCAGAACCTATGTCGGTGGCTCGACGAGATCGTGTTGGAGCTGCTCGCGGAATATCCGGAAACTTGGGGCGCCTGGGAACGGCTCAAGGATTTCCTCGGCGCGGAAGTGCCGATATCGTGCGAGATCTTCAACGAAGGGTGGTCGGAGCCCGTACGCCTGGTGGGCGTCGCTGATTCCATTCTTAGCCTGCCGGGTCGCTCTGCGTTTTGCGGAATCGAATTGAAGCTCGGGCGAGCCAAGCCTGCAGTCGAACCTCGGGCAAGCCGTTCTCTACCACCTCATTCTTTCGCAAGCGAACGGCAAGGCACAACGCTCGGCATTCTCTCTCGTAAGATTTTCACCCGAATTGGACGAGCAACTGATTGGCTCCGAACACCTAAAAGAAGCCGAGAGCCAACTACTCGAGTTGATCGGCGTCCTTTCAGGAGTTACGCGCCGAGACTCGACGCCGCCACTCACTAGCCCGGTGGCGGTCGCTGAGAAGGCCGCCCCGGACGCCTTCGCAGAGCTCGGTCGAAAACTCGTCAGGGCTTGCCGTGAACATGGCGTCGGTATCGAGCTGCGCGGTGTTCCGAGAGTGGGCGCGCGCTACTTGCGCTACGAAGTCAGACTCACCCCGGGAATTCGCGTAGAGAGCCTCCGCAAGCGCACGCAGGAGCTCCAACATCGCCTCGAATTGAATCGAGAGCCGATGGTCGTGCAGGATGCTGGCCATCTGTTCGTGGATTTAGAGCGACCCGATCCGCAAACAGTGCTCTTCTCGAGCATTACGGACCAGTTGCCGAAACGCGACACGTTACGCGGCGCGGCTCAAGTTCCGATCGGCGTCGATGCATCAGGCCGCCTGCAATTCGCCGACCTGTCGAGTTCCGGAAGGTCGCATATTCTGGTTGCCGGAACGACAGGCAGCGGCAAAAGCGAATGGCTTAGAATGGCGCTGGCGGGCCTCATTGCCAGCAATACGCCGGACACTCTGCGGCTCGTCACGCTCGATCCAAAGCTCGCGGCGTTTTCTGATCTCGAGAAATCCCCGTTCTTGTGGAGCGAGGATTCCTGGTGGATCCCGAATACCGACAAACCGGCGAGTGAAGTCTTCCAAGAACTCATCGTCGAAATGGACCGGCGCTACGAGCTCATTCACGATCTCGGCTGCGACACACTTCGGGAATACGTGGAGAAGAAGAAGTCACCCCTTTCGCGCATCGTCTGTGTGTGTGACGAATACTACGCGCTCATCTCCCAGAGCAAACAGGAGAAGCAACTCATCGAACAATCCGTTGGGCTACTCGGTGCGAAAGGCAGAGCGGCCGGTGTTCATCTCGTTCTCGCAACGCAGCAACCGAGCCGCGCCACGATATCCGGCGCCATTCAATCGAATCTACCCTGTCGGGTTGCGCTCTACCTTCAGAGCCCGATCGAATCGAGTATGATCCTCAATCACTCCGGCGCCGAGCGCCTCACGGGCTCGGGCGATCTCCTGTACAAAGACTTCGGAAACCCAGTAAGACTTCAAGCGCCTTACGTAACACCGGAAGACCGTCTTCGGTGGTTGCGCGGATGACCTCCGCGGGTGCGCACGGCGTTTACATCGCTGAAACTTTGGCTGGTAGTCGCTGACAGGTTTTTTGGGGGGTTCGCGGCACGGGCAAGTCGAGTTGCGGTGCGTTTGCGGGCTGCACGGGGGGGAGCCCCGAGGGGAACCGCGCATTGCGCTGGAGGCTTCCGGAAGCCCCCGACATCTCGTTGCCTCGGGAGGAATCATGCATCCCAAGCCGATTCCGTTACCGAATCAGATTCAGTTGCAGTTCCCGAATCCGATTCCGTCGCCGTACCAGTAACAGCTTCTGCGGTAGGATCTGTTTCTGTGTCCGCGGCAGTTCCCCATGCAGCCGCAGTTACTGCCAGCAGTTCGAGGGCCCGGCTCTCAGCCAATCAAGTAAAACACATCAACCCTCGGAGGTTCCCCAGGCCGCGGATGGTCGTAGACTTCCCAGTTGGGCCCCGCGATTTTCTGCTGATGTTCGATGCGCCATCTGACAATCGCTTGATGTGCCTCACCCACTTGATTATAGGGTCCAACATGGGTTGCGGTTGCCACTTTTCCGCGGGGTGTTGCAACCGGTAAAATAGTGGAACCATCGCCTTTGAACGACGGATCGACCTCCCAACCGACGTCGATGGGGCAGCCTGCGTCCGTCGCGAGCAAGGGCTTCGGGCCGCCGTCGTCCCAATAGACAACGACACAGCGATTGAACTTTGTCTGCGTTTCGCGAAGCAATTTCACTACAGCGTCCACGTGCAGTCGAATCTTGGCGCTGAGGTCTTGATGCGTTGCGCGGTCGTGCACCGCAATCAGGTGCAGCGATTCGGCGGTTAGCGACCTGACTTCGTTGGTCATGTTTCCCCCCGTTACGGGCTTGACTGGCGGTTGCGCGGGCGCGTTCACCGTTTGACCGCCGGCCTTTCTGTCACCGCATCCCACCGTGACAGCAGAAGCAACGGTTGCAACCGCGTAACCCAGAATGGCTCGACGATCGATTGGATTAGCCATAAATGCGCCTTCTCGAAAGTACGCTAACAGACTTGGACTTCACCACAAAGTTGGAAAATTCATGAACTGCGGGTGCGAGCCCCAAGACTGCCCCGTCAATTGGCGTGCGGAGTAGGTCATGTGGATGTACACTTGACCCGATGGACCAGCCTGTTGCACAATCAATCGTGAGCGCAACATGTCAACCGTTACCTTTGGCGACTTCGAGTGGGACTCTCAAAAGGCAGACGTCAATCGGTCAAAGCACGGCGTCGGTTTCGAGGAAGCCACAACCGTCTTTCTCGACCTCGAATATCAGCTTATCGTTGACCCCACAAATCGAGAGAGATTCATCGCGCTCGGATTCAGTAGTCTTGCAAGAATGTTGTTTGTGGTCCACTGCGAAAGAGGCGAGCGCATTCGAATTATAAGTGCACGTTTAGCGACACGCAACGAGCGAGCAAGCTATGAGCATCGACGAAAATCTCAATGAACCCAGTGAAGAGTCCCTGGCGGAAATGCCAGAGGTGGATTTCTCCAAAGCGATTCGCCCGAATCGATATGCGAATTTGCGTGGCGACTACAAGAATGCAGTGTTTCTCGAGTCAGAGCTCTTCGAACATTTCGGCAGCGAAGAGCGAGTTAGGGAGGCGCTGCGTCTGCTCGTTGACCTTGCCCACAAGCAATCGGCGTAACAATTCTGTCTAATATCGATTCGACCGCAGCCCGTGTAGACATGCTTCGGCTGGGCGCTTTGACCCGACTTTACCGTGCCGTCACGCCCCAAAAATCATAACAATTACTTGGCCTTTGTTGCACGGATCGGCGCCGTGCCTACCATTGCAATCCGAATCGTCGGTGACCTGAATGTTCCGGGACCCGACCCGGAACACGATTTAAAGCACACTTTTCACGTCGGCCCGGGGATGTGATTGAACCTCGGGGGCCCGGCTGCTAGCTTGCGCCTCCCAATTCCGCCTTTTTGGACGATGAGGTAACCGTTATGAGTCAGCCGAATGTTCCCGGTGGTGCAGCTCCAACTAATCTTCAATTGCGGGGTGGAGCCGCCATCGTGGCACCCCCTTCAGCGTTTCCTTCAGGCATCCCTGGGAACGCGCTCGTTGTAGTGCCGCTCGCGCAGCCGAGTGATGAGTTGCTCGAGAAGATCAAGGTGGGCCCGATCGCTGTCGAAGTCGATGAGATGTGGAAGCTGCTCGGCTTCAATGGCCCAGCCGTGCAAGTTCAAGATCAAGAGGGTCGCCCAATTGCGATTGGCCTCGAGGACTTGCTCGATGGTCTCGACAAGCATTGGCAAGAAGATAAAGACGACATTCAAAGGGCGCGCCTGTACGCACAGGAGCTCATGAAGTACGGCCGCTTCGAGAAGGCCGAAAAGGTTTTGAAGAAGGTCGTCGCAAGCGGTGGCGGCGGCGAAGATTGGCTCGGGCTCGGTATCTCGCAGCTGCAGCAGGAGCGCTGGGATGACGCCATCGCAACGCTACGCGGCTCGCAGAATCTGCTGATGGAAAACCCCTTCCCTTCCCTGCATCTAGCGCGCGCACTCAAAGGCAAGGGTGAACCCGATCGCGAGCGTGAAGCCATCGAGCGAGCCATCAACATCGACGGCAATTGCGTGGACGCCTGGGCTTATCTGTTCACGCAAATCAAGGAAGCGGAAAGCGAAGAAGCCGCGCTCACGCGGATCAAGGAACTCGCCGACGCCGAGACGAACAAGAAGCGTTCGGCGCCTTTCATTGCGATTCAAGGCATTTACTCGGCGGATGAAGCGACCCGCGACAAGGCCATCGAGTATGCAAAGCTCGCCATCGAGCGCAATCCCCATGATCCTTTGGCCTTGATCTCACTCTCAGCCTTGTACGGCCAAAAAGGCGATCTGCCAGCCGTCATCGCGCTGCTCCGCCCGCATGAATCCAGATGGCCACAGACGTGCGCCTCGCGAATAATTACTTTCAAGCTTTGTTCCAGAACCGCGACATCGAGAGCGTCACCAAGTTACTCAACGCACTCGCCGGCTCGCAGAACCGCGAAGTCAAGCAATTCGCCATCGAGCAATCACGCCAAGTCGCGCAATTCCTCCAGCAGCAGCAACAGCGGCTTCAGAGCGCGGCGCGGCCTTCTTAATCGAAAGGCTCTGCTCGACGGATCGCGAGGGGCGCGAGGCATGCCTCGCGCCCTGCTGAACCCGACGGGATTGGCCGAGCTGGGACGTCAATTGACCGTTATTCGGGCGTTCGGATTGGCAGCCCTGCCACATGCCGAAAGTGCGCGTCCAGGGTGACCAGTTCCGCGCCGGTTTCGAGGGTATGGGCGGCTATCCAAATGTCGTTACTGGGAATGGGCTTCCCCAGGCGCTTGAGGCCGGCCGCCATCGAAAATAGCAGCTCTTCCGATTCGCGGACCACGGCGGCGACCTCAGGCTGCCCTCGCCGCAGCGCGACGTACGCGCTCGTATCCAGAAGACGTTTCACTTCCAGAGATCCTTGTCAACACGTTCGAGCGTTCGGATCGACGCGTTAAATTCTTTGGCATCGGCCGCCGTCCAGGTACCAATGAACCTATCGAGCGAACGACCAATGCGGCGGCTCGGAGCCATGGAATCGCTCAACCCAGCGCCCTTTTTCATGAGTTTCTGCGCTGCCCGGTTGAGGGAGATCTTCTCGGCAGCAGCCAGCCGCCGGATTTCTGCCTCGAGGCGGGGATCAAAGTCGCGAAGTGTGAGTTGAGTCATGATATACGCCGGTTGTGTGCTCAACGTCCCCTGCCCCTGCTAAAGCCACGTTAGCAACAAGATCTCACAAAGCTTCCGACGCAATCACAACAGATTGCGCACTGTTCGGCATGGGTCGCCGGCAGTCGTCGGGCAACGCGGCTTTGCTAGATTCACGAACATCGATCCGTTGCTGGTGTCCGCGATACGAACGCTCTGCGACGTAAGAACCGTCGCTCCGCTTCGTCCAGTGCAACGACGCGTCGCGCTGCGTAAGCTCGACTGTGAGCGCCCGCGCGTTTCGCGACGACGTGAGCGCATCCCAGGCAACCACCTTGCCTCCGTCATCCAACTCGTAACGCCCACAATGGGGTTGAAGCTGCGACATTGAGCCGAGCCCATGGTCGCTTCCGGAATTGGAATCGGTAAATTCGGTGTCTGGATTTTTGGCCGCATCGGCACGGGAAAATTTTGTTAGCGACAGTTGGGCCAGCGGTCCGCGCAGGAGCGAGCTCAACATGGGCAGCCCGGTACGAGTCACAGAGGCCAATGATTTCGAGGAATTGCTGCAGCCGCCGGTTTCGACGGCAGCTAGGGAGCACAGTCCCACGAGGGCGATTGCAGAGGAAATTGAGCGGGGCGGCATGAACGGAGATTTTGGCCCATTCCCCCGAAATGGGCCGAGAATCCTGCAAGTGAAGCCAGATGACCTAGTTTCTAGAAAGTATCGCCTCCTCAGGCCGCTGGCCGAGGGAGGGATGGGGGAGGTCTGGTCGGCTCGCAATGAGCGGACGAATCGGGACTTCGCCATCAAATTCCTACTCCCCGCCTTGGCCAAGCATCCCGAAGCGCTGCAGCGTTTCGTGCGCGAGGCCAAAGCTACAGGCCAACTGCGCCATCCCAATATCGTGAGTGTGCTCGACGCTGGCATGCACGAGCGGCGCCCTTATCTCGTTATGGAACTTCTCACGGGAGAAAGCCTCGATGAGTGCCTGGTGCGCGTCGGCAAGTTGCGGCCCGTGCATGCGTGCATCGTCGTCGCGCAAGTGGCCCGCGCCGTAGCGCATGCTCACGAACGCAAGGTCATCCACCGCGACCTATCGTGCGCCAACGTGTTCTTGAGTCAAACGGACGAAAACGAGCCGCCGATTGTAAAGGTCCTCGATTTCGGCGTTAGCAAGGTTCTGACTGCGGAAAGAAGCACGCGTATTCGCACCGGCGACGGCGCGGTGCTCGGCTCACCCGCGTACATGAGCCCTGAGCAGGCCTGCGGCGCCGAAGGCGTTGACGAACGCACGGATGTCTGGGCCCTCGGAGTCCTGCTTTACCAGAGCATCGCGGGTCGGCTGCCCTTCTCGGCGCCCAATTACAACGCGCTGATGTTCTCGATCGCCAGCACGCCGCACGAGCCCTTGTCGAATCTGTCGGCACGCATCGATCCGGAGATCGTAGAACTAGTCGAGGCATGCCTCGTCAAGGATCGCGAGCATCGGCTCGAGTCCGCACAAGCGGTTTTCGATCGCCTCGAAAACATCGCGCATCGGCTTTCTCAGCGTTCGCCCGCCACCTGGCATGCAGCAGGACGGCGCGCGACCGATCGGTTGCGTCCGCTCAAGTCTGCGAACAAGGGTTGGTTTGGCACGGCACCACTTCCAATGCGCGTAATGCCACTCGGCGCGCGGCTTTCGAGCTGGGCGAGCCAAGCGCGTGGAACTTTGGGGGTGCTTGCCGGCGCGCTCATCGGCTGCGGCATCACTTACGCCGCCAAAGACTTCCTGCATCCGCCTAGTCTCGACGGCATCAAAGCTACCCCGGTCGTCGTCAGGCCCGCTGAATGCGCGCCGAAGGTTCAAGTCGCTGACCCCGCAGGCGGCCTCGCGCGCAACAGCCTGAACCTGAACAACGACAACAGAGCAATCGCCGCGGCCCACGAGACAGATCTCGTGCGCGCCGTTGCGCGTAGCCTATCGAAGCCCGAGCCGGCCGCGCAGACAGGGCACTTAGTGCCAGACCACAGTCGCTAAATCTGCGGGTTAACTGATTTCGCGTCAATTGAAGCTCACGTAACATGGGCAGCTCGCCACTTGTTCGGGCAGGATGGCGCGCAGGTAATTGAACGATGTCGTTATTCGTTTTCGGTTTAGCGATTACGCACATCGTCTCTTTTCTATGCTCGATATCGGAAGCCGTCCTGCTGAGCATGCGGCCCGCGCAGATTCAGGCACTAAGAAATCTGCGAGCTCAGCGAATCCTACGCGGATTCAAAAAGAAGATCGATTTACCGATAGCTGCCATCCTAACGGTAAATACAGTTATACACACGGTAGGCGCCGCGCTCTCAGGGGCGAGCTACGCAGTTGTCTTCGGGGCACACACACTTTGGATCTTTTCGCTGGCATTTGCCTCATCGATCCTATTTCTCTGCGAAATTGTGCCAAAAACCCTCGGGGTTGCTTATTCGGCACAGCTGCTCGGGCCAGTCGCCTATTACGTGAAAGCCTTGGTCTTCGTGTTGCGGCCGTTTCTGTTCCTCACCGAATTCGTGGCTGCCTTGCTGAAGCGTTCCCAGGAGGCACCGGTGACATCGCTCGAGGAAATTCGGTTGCTGGCCGCATTCGGTCGCACGGAGGGTGCGCTGCATTCCCGAATGGCAGACGTCATTGAGGGCGCCATCGCTCTTGCGGAATTGACGGCCTACGACGTCATGGTGCCCCGCAATGGCGTCGTGTTTCTGTCGTCGGAGCGCAGCTTGGAGGACAATCTCGCCGTCGTTCGACGCAGTGGCCATAGCCGCCTGCCGTTCGTTCCCGGCAATGACCTCGACCTGGTCCAAGGGATTGTCCTGGTCAAAGATCTGCTATTTCACCTGAATCAATCGCCAAGCTCCGTCGATTGGAATGCGCTCGCGCAGCCTCCACTAGTGGTACCCGCAACGATACCGCTCGAGCGACTCCTTCGCACATTTCAGCAAGAACGGCGCCACATGGCCGTCGTGGTGGACGAATATGGCGGAACTCAGGGAATCGTGACGCTCGAGGATGTTCTCGAGGAAATAGTTGGCGAGATTGAAGACGAGAGCGACCGGATTGGTTCGCACATTGTCCGGCGACCCGATGGCAGCCTCGTGTGTCGGGGACTCGCCGAGACCCGTAAAGTCTTTTCGCTTCTCGGAGTAGACGAAGATGCGGCTGACAAGGTTGACGCAATTACGGTCAGTGGCTTTGTCGCCGACCACCTGGGACGGATCCCGCGCACGGGTGACGCCTTCGATTGGTGCGGGTTCCGTTTCGAAGTCCTAAGGGCAACCGCCCGCCGGGCCGAACGAGTCGCCATCGAAAAGATCGGCCTAAGCAGCAGCTGGGCCCAAGCGGTCGCTGCCCCTCCGGGCTAGTTCGTTGCGAATTTCTCGTTGGTTCTACCATTCCCGCTAGTTGCCAACGCGCATTTCTGCGCTGGACTTATTCGAGGGTCAACAACCATAAACGACTGAAATTGATTAGTTTATTAAGCGAGCGGGGTCGGGGCCCCGCGAACCAGCGTGAAAAACCCCAAAAAGCCAGTGAGCCATCCACGTTTTCGGCAAAAAACCGCGTGGCAGAACGCACAAAAAAAGCTCCAAGAGCGCAATCCGCTCTCTAGCTTCGAAGCAATTTCCAAGTGGACAAACAACGGCACATGCAATCTTGACATCTGAACAGCCGCGCAGTACTTAGGGTTCCTGAAGCGGAAATGCTAGACGCGTTTGCCGCTCCGTAGCCCAGACCAAAAAGGATCCTTCCAGATGGAAGACGTTAAGCAAAAGGCGCGTTCGCTCGAACTTGCAATCGCCAATGTCGAAAAGGAATTCGGCAAAGGCGCCATCATGCGTCTCAAAGAGGGTGAGACCATCGGAGGCGATATTGAAGTCGTGCCTACCGGTTCTTTGGGTCTTGACGTCGCGCTTGGCATCGGAGGCTACCCGCGTGGGCGCATCATCGAGGTCTACGGGCCAGAATCCAGCGGCAAGACGACGCTAACGCTGCACGCTATCGCATCGGTGCAACGGCTCGGGGGCGTTGCTGCGTTCATTGACGCCGAGCATGCCCTCGATATCACGTATGCCAAGAAGCTCGGGGTCAAAACTGAAGAATTGCTAATCAGTCAACCCGACTACGGCGAGCAAGCCCTCGAGATTGCGGACATGCTCGTACACTCGGGTGCCGTCGATCTAATTGTCGTCGATTCAGTTGCCGCCCTGGTACCCAAGGCAGAGATCGAAGGCGACATGGGTGATTCGCATGTAGGGCTTCAGGCGCGGCTCATGAGTCAAGCCCTGCGCAAGCTCACCGGGTCCGTGTCGCGCTCCAATTGCATTATCTACTTCACGAATCAAATTCGTATGAAGATTGGCGTAATGTTTGGGAGCCCCGAGACAACAACCGGCGGAAATGCCCTGAAATTCTACGCTTCTTTGCGCTTGGACGTGCGGCGCATTGGGGCCATCAAGGAAGCAACACCTTCGGTGGCCGGCAAGGATGTAGCTGTGGTGGGCAATCGCACGCGGGTCAAAGTCGTCAAGAATAAGATGGCTGCCCCGTTTCGTGAAGTCGAATTCGACATCCTCTACGGCTACGGCGTCAGCCGTTCAGGGGAAGTCGTCGACATGGCCTCCGATGAGGGCATCATTCAAAAGAGCGGCGCTTGGTACTCGATGGACGGCGAGAGAATCGGACAGGGCCGCGACAACGCACGCACGTATCTGGACGAACATCCGGAATTGATGACGAAGCTCGAGGCACGTCTGCTAGAGAAGCACGGGATCCGCCGCCACACTGGAGGCACCAAGCCTGATCCCGTTCCTAGTGAGACAAGCGCCGTGAAATCACCGGCGCGAGAGCCGGCGTCGAAGGGCGCATCCGACATCAAAGCTGCATCAGCTGTTGCAAATAAGGTCGTCTCAGATCCACGCAACAATGGTTCTGCCAAGCGAGCTGGAGCGAAGTAGGTCAACCGCGACTCGATGCAATATTGAAAGAGATGCTTGGCTCGGTCACTCAAATGACCACGTAGAATCTGAGCAACTGAGTGTCGTGACTGACCGATTTGTAACGCATGAATAGACATCAAAGGCCGATCCGTGAAGGTCCGGCCTGTGGATAACCTCAGGAAAAGCTTGGGATTACCGGTTATCAGTCGCGGGCTGTGGCGCAGAGTGGACTGCCTATTTTGAGGCTCGGCGCTTTGGCCAACAGCTGGATTTGGCCCATTCTTGGCTGGTTTAGACCATCGGGGGCGTTAGACCAATCTGACTTATAACTATCTGTAACTACTAGACTTAATTCGAACACTTGACGCTAGACCCTCTGCCCCGTAACTCGATCATACTCGCATGACGCAACAGACTTTTCCCTGGGTGTCCCCGAAAAGGGCCGCCGTATTGAGGCGGGCACGCCCAAGGGGATCAGTCTTGGCACCGCGCATGTCAACTGCCGCAGTTCGCATACCTGAGCCAGCAAGAATTTCTTGGCCTCCAGAGTTGCCCGGCGGTGGACCGCAAATATTCGTGCACGAGGGTGCACGGCAGGCATTGGAGCGGCGGCTCGAGTTAGCGGGTAGCGGTCCGGTCCAGTTGGCAGTCACTGACAACGTGCGGCGCATGGTCACGAACATGCGCTCCCGGGGCACGCTGCGGGTGCGCATTCACATGATGTTTCTCGACGCGCCTGAGCGCGTGAAGGAAGCCCTCGTTCGCTACGTTGTGCGGGGGGACCGCGATGCCTCGCAGATAGTCGGCGACTACATCGATTCTAACAGCTTCCGCATCCGCGCAGAGCGACCGGTTCGGCATGCTCTCCGAACCAAGGGTCAGTATCACGATCTGGATGCGATTCGTGAAGTGATCAACTCTCGCTACTTCGGGGGTCAAGCCGCTGACGCGCTCATCACTTGGGGTCGTCGCACTTCGCCCAAGGGTAATTCGAGGACAGCTATCAAGCTTGGTACCTACAGCGCAACCGAGCGACTGATTCGAATTCATCCGGCTCTCGACCAGCGCTGGGTGCCTCGCTACTTCGTGACTTACATCGTGTTCCACGAACTCTTGCACCACGTGATACCGCCAGTCCGTATTGGGAAGACGACGGCGATTCACCCCGCGCTCTTCTCGCTGCGCGAGCGGCAATATCCGCAGTACATCCGCGCGCTCGACTGGGAACGACGGCATCTCACTCGCCTGTTGCGGTTTCGATAGTCGTCAATTGGGCCCAATTTTTGGGGCAAATCGACAAACTGCTGCTTTTTTTGATGCGACCGTCGCGCTCAGGAAATTAGCCCCCCTCGCGCTGGGAAGATGGGGCGCTCGGGGGGCACGCTGGAAACTCAGTCAACTTGGGCGTGCCGGCAAGCCCCAATAAGAAAATCGTCACTGCACGGGTACGAGACCCCACGCACGGTGGCTGCTTCGCAAAGTCTTGGAGCATCGTCCCTTACGGGGCGCACTCCTACATGTCAACGGCCCATCCAAGGGCCCAGGTGCTGTCGCCCACCTGATTGACTCCTTTGCCGAAGTCATCGAGCCTGAGCTGGTACCACTCCCAAAACACGTACATGTGGTTCACTCCGCTGATGGAGTCCATCCTTCGCGCCCGTTCGGGTTCGAGGAACCCGAGGTCGAACATGGCACCGAGGGCCCAGGCGAGACCCTGGGCACTGCCCGAGCTAGAAACGTCGTATTGATTATTGTAATACGGGCTGTTATGCGACCACCAGGTGGCGCGCGCGGCCCCAAACTTGCCGTAGAACACGAAGGGAATGCTGAACTTCTGTTGAAGAACATCGACGCGCAGGACCGCCTCGACCCACTGAGCCCAGATCTTCATGCTGGCGGTGAATTGACTGCCGTTCGGGAAAGCGTCGTCCGTGACAGTACCGTCGCCACTGAGCTTGGTGTAGCCCATGCCGAAGCCTGGTCCGAGGCTCAGAATTTCCGGAACGCGAAGTGCTTGCCAGTCCGCTTCGAAGCCAATCATGACTCGGTTCTTTCGACCGATTTGGTCTCCGAATGAGGGCGTGAGGTTGGCTTGATTCGGAAGTTCGGGCAAATAAGGCCCAAAACGCAACTCGAAGGCCAGCGTTTGGTCCGACGATTTCGGTCCGGGTCGTTCATCTCGAACTGGGCCAAACACGTCGGTGCCCTGCGCAAACGAAGCCGTCGAGCAGGTTAGAATCGCCAAGACTACGCCCGAATGTACTGCGACCTTGCGTGGCGTATTGTGAATTTTGGGATTGTTGATTGCCTGCACGCGGATCCCTCTCAAAACTCTAGGGCGAAACCAATAGCCCAATCACTGTCGCCCACACGTAGCTGGTCCTGGCTGCCAAAGCCATCTAGCTTTAGTTGATACCACTCCGCGAATAGGTACATGTGGTTGATGTCAGAAACCGCATCGAGGTGCCTGGCACGTTCCGGCTGCATGAAATTCAAGTCGAACATGACTCCCAGCGCCCAGGTGGGCCCCCAAGAACGACCGTGACCAATTACTCCCTCATATCGACCGGCGAGGTTTCCCTTGCCCGCCCACCAGAGAGCTTGGCCCATCCCCAGTTTAGCCGTAAAGACTATCGGGATGTGGAAGTTGCGATTGAGAGCATCCACTCGCACAACCGCGTCAACCCATTGCAACCAAATCTTCAAGGTGCTGTTCTGGGGAGATGGTGCTCCCACCACAATACCGGAGCCCGCTGGAGGTTGACCACCATTGGGGGCATCCGTTCTCGTATCGAGCCCGTAAACGGCCGGATTACTGAGCACCGTGTATCCCATGCCAAAGCCAGGCCCTAGAGACAAAATCTTCGGTACGCGAAGCGCTTGCCAGTCACCCTCGATTCCGATCATCACGCGGTGACCGGATCCAAGTGAATCCGCAAGGGGAGTTCCCGTTAGACCTGGAGCGGAGTCCACTTGCGGATAATAGGGCCCAAATCGTAGCTCCGTCGCCCAATGTTGCGGTGATTCGTAATTCTTCTCGTCTTGGGGGCGACCGTAAGGACCAAACTCATCGACGCCCTGGGCGGATGCCGGCATTGTCCAAAATGCCGAGGCGATCGCCAAACTCAGGCAGAGCCCGACGGTATTTACCGAATTCACACAGCGGCAAACGGCGTTCATGATGCTCGGGACTCGCACATTTTATAGGCAAGCATAACTCGAAGGGCCGCTTTCAAGGCCCTCTCCGGCGGCGGCGTAGCGCGAGCAGCACGAGCGAGGCAAGGGGTATTATCAACGCAATGGCCGAACGGTTGCGTGAAACGCTGCAAAAACCCCCGCCCGCTTGGCCCCCTAACCTGCGATAGCTAGAAAAAAAGTCGTTCACGTACCAAGGGGTGGCACACATTACATCCGACAAGGGGCCGTCGTTTTGCATGACGTTGTAGGACGAGACTGCGCAAGCGTACAATGTTCCGTCGTTAAGCCCAGAGGCAACACCCGAGACTGCCAATTTATCCGAAGCAGAACCCGCTAGTATCAACGGCGTAGTAATTTGAACGGGTAGAGCACCCGGGACCAAGGCGCTGGGACATTGAGAGGTACCGGCGTCCGCATCGAAGCCTGCGTCCGCCCCTGCATCCGAGAAGGGCGTAGCTAATAGGTTGGTCCCTGCGTCCGCGTCAGACGGCACGCAGTAAATTCTATAGCCAGCTAGATCCGTTTCCGTCACTTGCAACCAACCCATGTAAAGTTGCGTGTCGGCGGCGGATGCAGTGATGCCCAAGGGTGCTAGGGGACCCGTCCCGTCGTACCCTGGACCTGTCCACGTGGCTGTGACCGTGGGCACCCCCGCGTTCGAGCCTGCCCCGAACACATAGAAATTAAGCTGAAGGCTTGCCCCCGTTTCGGGAACAATGGCTGCACCGGTAATGCAGTCGGCGGTCGTTCCTTGGTATACATCAGTGCCACTCCCCAAGGTTGAGTTTGGGTTTGTGTTGGGCCTTTGAGCCACCACGTTTTGCACCGGAATAGTGATGTTGAAAGTTCCGTCGGGGATAGCCCCATTATAATAGACCCTCCAACAAACGGCTGATGTTCCGGCTCGGTATATTGCTTGAGTACAATCCGTACCTGATGCGCCCGCCCATACTTCGAAAGGCTGCGACGCGATGCCTGCTCCCGTTACACTGATTTGATAGCTCCAGTCCGCCTGACACTCGGATAGGTTGACCCAAAATGGGTTGGCGGGCGTATAGGTATGCGTAGCCGGGTTGCCATTCTTATCGACAAGCTCCGTCGCTTGCGATCCGGTGTTTACCGTGATCGATTGCCCAGTCGTCGTCTGCGCGGCAACGGTCGCTGGCCAGAGTCCAAGTGCCGTCAAAACCAAAAATCCAAGAATGGAAGCAAGCAGGCGTTTCGACATAGACGGCGTCCTAGGCAGATATTGTGCCACGACTCGCGGGGGCCGGGCACGGCTACGTATTCCCATGTGCCCCCCGCTTCAAGCCGATTTCCGCGAATCTCCCATCATTATACGCTCGCAGCGGCGTGACGCGTTGGCGCCGAAGCCGGCCATGTTTGACAGAATGTCACACCTGCCCCGAAATTGGCTCACAAGCTGCCGTCGTCTTCTGTCTTCGGAGTTGTGCTGCGCGCCGCCCAGTTGCCACAATGGGCAACGCGCGTGACGCCAACATCACTTCCAAATGGCAACATTCCGAATGCTGCAGATCGCGCGAAGGTGTCTCGCGGCCTGCGAAGCTATCGCATCCTCATCGTGCTTGGAGTTTGGTTCCTGTGCGTGATCCTAATTGGATTTTTGTCACTGCGGCACGCAAAAGTCGCCTTGCGTAATTCGCTTGCCTCGAGCCTTGCCGCTCAGAGTTCCGCGCCAGCATTCGGGTCTAGTACGCTCGAGGGTTTCGTCGGCAATACGGATGCAGGCAGCGCCATCTCGAATTTCGAAGCTGCACGCAACTTGGCGCTTGCCTGGATCCCTCCGCTAGCCAAAGGTACGCCGAGCGCAGCGGATCGCGACGCGGCGCTCGAGGTTACGGCTTCGGCTCACGCGCTCGGTTCACACAAGGCACCCGTGACGCTAATGCTCTTTGGCGATCTCAATTGTCCCTACACAATGAAGATGTTGAAGACGCTGCGAGCGTGGCTTGACGAGCAGCCGGGTGCATTTCGACTGGTGTGGCGGCATCGCCCGCTCGATATCCACCCGGGCGCAGCCAAAGCCTCCCTAATTGCCGAACGTCTCGCACTGCGCAGCGGCGAGCAATCGTTTTGGCGATTCGTAATCGCCATGACCGAGATGGATAATGTACCCTCGGAGTCAGAGTACGATGAACTGGAACAAGCGCTGCAATCGGCACACGGGAAGTTGAGCGAATCCACCGCTAATACCCGTGCTGCCTCGCATTTGGAGCATGATCGACTGATAGCCCTGAGCTACGCGATCCACGCGACTCCGACGCTCTTCATCAACGGGCTACGCATCGAAGGCGAGATTTCGCGTTCTCACCTCGAGCAAGTCGTCAACGAGGAGCGAGTCGAGGTTCAATCTCTACTCGACGATTCAGTGCCGGCAACGAAAACATATTCGATTAGAGTCGACGCGAATTTACTCGATCTGCAGCGGTAATTTCTCCCCTCCCTAAATCCCTCCTGACGCTGAGGAATGGTTGAAGAACCACAGCCGGGTCATCTCCGGACCAAAGCGGAGGTACAGACGAGCCGTCGAGTCAACAGAGAGACTAGAGTCTGATTTCGACGTGCATCTGGCGGCGCAGTCCGTCTAGCCAGCGGCGCCGGGCTTGGCCCATTTTGTCCGAGTACACGCGCTCTACCAACTCGGCCTTGGCCTCTTCGAGCGTCGGCAGTTGACTTGGATCACGCGACAAGAGTCGGGCGATCACGTAGCTGTCACCGATCTTGATCGGCATCGTGATGTCGCCGGGCTCGAGACTAATCAGGGCGTGCTCGATGGCCATTGGCAATTTACCGGGAGCAAATCTGCCCAATTCTCCGCCCTTGCGCGCGGTCTTCTTGTCCGAGGAATATTGCCGGGCAAGGTCGGCAAAATCATGGCCTTCGCGAACCGAGCGCACGATAGAATTCGCCAATTCCGCGACGGGAGTCGATTGCGGTTGCGGCCGTAGCAAGATCCACGCGGCCGAAAAACTCAGGCTTTTGCGCTCCTGCAAGACTATGTCGCGATACGTGTGGCGAACGTCTTCATCGCGGACTTGGACGCGTCCCTGCAGGCGCACGTTCATGACGCGATATTCGAGCAATTGGCGACGAATTTCGTCTCGATACTTGGCGTCCGTTTGACCCTGGGCTCGGGATTCCGCGAGGAGCCGTTCGATCGTAATATTGTTCTGACGTGCCAGCGTCGTTAGCGCACTATCGACGTCCTTATCCGAGATATTTATCTTGGATTTTCGAGCGATTCGTGAAATCAACTCCTCGTCTACGAGTCGTTCTACGACGGATTTGTAGAGCTGGGATATCGCCGCCGAGCGCTGGGCGCCGACGGGCACCTCCTGGCTTATTCGAATGAGCAGCGGGCGAGCGCGATCTCGCAGATCACTCATCAAGATGGCCCGCTCGCCGACAACGGCTACCACACGCTCGACGATAGTCGCTGAAGCTCGAGCACTGGTAACGACAACACACAGGGCCAAGAGGGCTGCCGAGCTAACTCGGAGACCTTGGGCAACGACTCGAATCCTGCGGATCCAACACGACACGGGCGACCCCTTAGCACAGGTTTGAGCGGACGCTTGGGCCAATTGGCCGACAGAGCAATTTTGCGAGATGTGAAGAGTTCGGTCCTCAAGCCTCGCCAATATTTCTCAGGAATTTCGGGCTATGGGAACTCAAGAGTACCAATGCGCCCATACACCGTAGCGGCACCCGAACGACCCTGCTCTTCAGATCCGTTGGGGCATTCGCTCTGCGCACAACTATGTAGGGAATTGGCGCACCACTTCGATTTCTAGGCTTTCGTTCTGAAACATAACGGTGCCCCCGGCGCGTAGTGTTTGGCAGCGCTCCACACAATCCCATGATCACGAAACTAGCGCGGCTGACTTGTGTTGCTTCGGTATTCATGGTGCTGCTCTGGGCAAAACCAAGCCACGCCTATCCTTGGATGATTCAGCATCAATATACCGGCTGTGCTCTGTGCCATATGGATCCCTCGGGCGGCTACCTGCTCACGGCTTACGGACGCGCCCAGACGCAGGCCCTTCTGAGTTCGTTTGGCAAAGGCAAAGAGGGTGACGAGGTCGATAGTCGAAGCAATTTTGGCTTCGGGCTCATGGCCCCGAATGACCACGTCACGCTGGGTGCTTCGGTGCGCGAAGGGTATTGGGACGAGCACACCCTTGGCATGAACGCGTCCACTCAGTCAGGGTCGATCCTAATGCAGGCAGATTTCCGCGCCGCCGTGACCTTGGGACCTGTGGTCGTAACCGGGTCGATCGGATATTTACCGAACGGGCACCACGCCGCGCAAATCACAAAGGGTAATACGAATGTCTTAGTTTCCCGGGAATTCTGGGCGGGCCTACATTTGGGTGAAGATCAGTCCACGATGATTCGCGTGGGCCGAATGGAATTGCCATTCGGGATTCGGTTTGTCGAACATTTATACTACGTCAGATTCAATACTGGAACCAACATCGACTCCCAACAGCAAATGGGAGCAGCCTACTTCCACGAGACCGAAAAACTGCGCACCGAAGTGATGGCCATAGCGGGAAACTACCAAATTGCCCCCGATGATTACCGCCAACGCGGTTACGCGGGCTACCTCGAGTACAGCGTGCAACCGGGAATGCAGCTCGGTTTTAGTAGCATGGTGACGTATTCGAAGCTCGACCCTCTTACGCTAAAGAATTCAGCATTTACCGGCGCACATGGGCCCATGTTTCGCTGGTCCCCCATTGACAACGTCGCAATACTTTCGGAACTCGATCTTACGCACTTTTCCGCAAGCCAAACCCTCGACTCAATATGGCTTAGTCGGAGTATCGCAAATTGATTGGGAGATGGTCCGGGGCCTGCATACGATGGTGACTGGCGAACTTTACCATCCGGCACAGCTCGACGATCCGCAAGGGCACCACTTCAATAATCGCGATTGGTTCACGGTCGCGTGGTTCCTGTATCCGCATATCGATTTACGCAGTGACACTTATTGGGCAACTGAATGGTTCCCCCCGGCAACGCGGACCAATTCCTGGGCTGCGATGTGGATACTCCACGTATCTTTGTGAAGGGAGTCATGTAGCTATGATAAGCCTGTAAAGACCGTGAGGCTCGTGATTCGGTACCCAAGACTCTCCTGCCTGCGTTGCCCTTTTTCTGGGTCTGTTAGTCACTCGAAATGGGGTGGCCGAACCGACATTCCCCAGGCGAAATTCAGGCACATCTGAAGCTAAGCTACACACCACCTTGTACTCTTTGTCACGCAACCGCAACGGGCGGCGGCCTCGTTGTGACCAAGTTTGGGCAATCGATGGTTGCGGCAGGGTTGAACCCTAACATAGCCACATTGGATCCTGCACTCGACACTCTTAATACGAATAAGACGGACTCCGACGGCGATGGAATACCTGATATTCAGGCGTTGCAGGAGGGCCTCGATCCAAGCACTGGCTACAGCCAGCCCAACGCCCCCCCCGAACGCTATGGCTGCGGTGCTCGAATTTCGACTGGCCCACTACGGCAGCGGGGCGAGCTGTCAATTGCACTCGCTACATTGAGTTTCGCCTTGCTCGTCCACCGGCGGCGAATTCTCAGGCGAAACCCCCAAGGTCGCTAGCGGTTTACTCGCCGCTTCCTTAGGGTTTGCGCAGCGCAGCCAATTCTTCAATTCGCCGGGCGAGGCTCGCCGAAGGAACGCATAAACAACTCGTTGATGGCGCGCCGACCGTCATCTGAAAGACTCTGGGTGCCGACTCCGGCAAATGACTCGGTCGAGATGACAGGCGGCGCAGTCATCTCCCACGCTCGCCCGCTCCATTGAAACCAGGAGCGCCGCTCTTGGTCGAATACGAAGAGGGGCTTCTTCCAGAGTCGCGAAAACTCGACGCCCCAGCCCGTTCCGCCTCGAACGGTACTGTCGTCTTGAATGATTCCAATCGCAAATACTTGAGTGGCATTGGTAATTTGATGCCAAATGGTTTTCAAAACGTTGCGAACTAGCGGTATCTCCGTCAACTGGCGGTTGAGGCGCTTGGACGCATACAGCAAGCTAAAGTCTCCACGGTTGAGCTCGGATTCACTAAGAACGATGACACCCCTATTGCGAACCAACATACGGTGGCCGTCAAAGCTGTAGTTGACCTCTCGCATCCCCCAACGTTCAGCGCACGCCCCGAATTCGGCTTCCGCCCCACGACTACCCCCAGAAACCAAGTGATATCGTCGTGGATCACGGGGGCGCTCCGTAGTCGGTGGCAAATCCTCGTCGATGACTCGCATTGTTGGGAGATCTAGCCGAAGGTGCAGATCTTTGATGTCGGTGCTTTCGTGGTCCTTGAGGAGCCGTAGTCGAACAACGTCCTTTTCCGATTCTAGAAAAACAATAACATCAATCAGAGGTGCAATCCGGTCAAGCGGTGACGGGAACTGAACCGATTGAGCAGGCTCGGTATTCGCAGAAACCCAAAGCTCCACGTCGAGTTCTTTGGCCAACTGCCTGAGCGCCGCAAAGGCCTCATCGCTACCATGAACCATATCAAACCCGTCTATGATCAACACGGTGGGGACGAACTCCGCGGTGTGTTTGGCGAATTTGACGACCTCCACGATTCGCGTAATCGAAGTGCGTCCACCGCGCTGGGATACGGGGCCCTCCGAATGGTCTTTCATCAACGAAAAGATCATTCGATTGCGTTCGACGTCGAGCATTACCGCATCCGAATTGCTCAACTGCGATGTGACGCAAAGGTCGTGAAATACCTCGCTGTAGTAGGTCCTCACATGGTCCACAGCATGCTCATGCGAGATGTGCAATACCTTGTGGTCCCGTAACAAGTCATCCAGGGCGATCTGCACGAGCAGCGGTGTCTTGCCCATGCCTGGAGCAGAGGCGACGACGCCGACGTTGCCGCGACCGAGCCCGCCGTGCATTGACTTTTCAAAGACCCGCATTGGGCTTCGCTGATTCACTTCTTTGCGGTACATGGCTCAGTGTTCCTTATTTCGCCTTTTTGGACTGTTCTTTTCGATATTTGTCGATCAGCTCGTCGGCAAGCGCCACCGGGAGCGGCGCGTAGCGCGAGAATTCCATCGTGAATTCGGCTTTGCCCTGCGTAGCAGATCGAAGGGCCGTCGAGAAACCGAACATCTCTGCAAGCGGTACGTCGGCCTCCACGCGCGAGAAGCCGTCTCCTTCGGTCGTCCCGATGATGATGCCGCGACGCTGCATGAGAAGCCCCACCATTCCGCCTTGAAACACACTCGGGCCTTCGACTGCCGTCTTCATGAGTGGCTCGAGAATTTGCGGCGCGGCCTTGGGGTATGCCTCGCGCCAAGCGCCACGGGCGGCCTCTTGGAACGCGATGTCGGAAGAGTCAACTGCATGTGAAGCGCCGTCATCAACCGTAATCGAGACACCGGTTACGTGTGCACCAATCAGGGCGCCCTTGGCGAGCATCGAGACGAAGCCCTTTTCGACCGCTGACATGTACTCACGCGGAATTGACCCACCCACAATTTGATCGTCGAATCGAAATGGCGCTTCCGTCCAGGGCTCCATATGCCCCGCGACGCGACCGAATTGGCCCGCACCACCCGTCTGCTTCTTGTGGGTGTAACTGAAGTCTACACGACGCGTAATCGTCTCGCGGTAAGCGACACGCGGCGGGCTCGTAACCACCTCGGCCGCATATTCGCGCTTCATACGCTCGACATAAACGTCGAGGTGCAGTTCGCCCATTCCGCTGATGACTGTCTCGCCCGTCTCGGGATCCGAGCCCACCTGAAACGTGGGATCTTCCTTGGTAAAGCGACGCAGCGCCTTCGACATGTTCGTCTGCGCTTTGTTGTCCTTGGGTGTAACCGTCAGACTGATGACCGGATCGGGGACGTACATCGACGACATCGCGAAATTGACGGTGCCGTCCGTGAAGGTATCGCCCGAATTACAGTCCACTCCGAACATCGCCACGATGTCGCCCGATGACGATTGGTCGATTTCTTCCATTTCGTCGGAGTGCATACGCACCAGCCGCCCAACCTTATGCCGTTTGCCGGTTCGAGCGTTGGTAATGTCGATTCCCTTGCGCAAAGTGCCTTGATAGACGCGCAGGTAACTCAATTGACCGTAGCGGCCGTCCTCCAATTTGAAGGCCAACATGACGAGCGGCTTCTCGGGGTCGCTTTCGAGCACGATATCCGCCTCGTCTTTATCGAGGTTGACACCGCGGTTCACTACGTCGCCGGGATGAGGTAAATAGGCGTTAACTGCGTCGAGCAACAATTGCACGCCCTTGTTCTTGTACGCAGAGCCCATCATGACGGGCGCCACTTGCAGGCCGATGGTGGCCTTACGAAGTGCTGCCACGATAAGCTCCTCGGTAGGCCTTTCTTCGAGCATGGCCTCCGTCAGCTCGTCGGAAAACATCGACAGAGCATCCAACATCTCTTCGCGAGCGCTCGCGACTTCCGCCTTCATTTCCTCAGGGACTTCACCCTCAATGATGGTCTCACCATTCGGCCCCGAGTGCCGGTAGGACTTGAGTCGAATTAGATCGACGACGCCCTCGAATTTATCTTCTAGTCCAATTGGGAGCTGGATCAGGACCGGATTGAGCTTGAGCTTCTCACGAAGCTGGTCTTTGACGCGCACTGGGTTTGCGCCCGATCGGTCACACTTGTTGACGAATGCAATCCGGGGGACGCCGTAGCGCCGCATCTGCCGGTCGACCGTTAGCGATTGGGACTGCACCCCCGCAACGGCGCACAAAACCAAGATGGCACCATCCAACACGCGCAGCGCTCGCTCAACCTCTATCGTGAAGTCAACGTGGCCAGGGGTATCGATGATATTGATATGGTGCCCGGCCCAGCTGCAATAGGTCGCAGCGGATTGGATGGTAATCCCGCGCTCACGCTCGAGTTCCATCGAATCCATTTTGGCTCCGACACCGTCCTTGCCTTTCACGTCGTGTATCGCGTGTATTCGCTTAGTGTAGAAAAGCATGCGCTCGGTCAGGGTGGTTTTCCCTGAATCGATATGCGCGCTAATTCCGATATTTCTCAGTTTCGCAAGTTCGGTGTTCACTGCTGCACCATGTCTGCCACGCGCCTGGTGGATAATGCCCCTAGGGCGCGAGGCTCGCTTGAGTTCGCGCGCCGATTAATGCGTGAAGCGGCCGCGCGCCAGTGGAACTTCCCGGCCGTATGTCTGCCCAAGACACAGAGCATCCCGAAACTCTCGAGAAAAACGAGGTGAAATCACCCCCGGAGGCTCGAATATCCGGATTGTAAAATCGACGGCCTAAAGTCCGAAACGAGCAGCTGTTGGAATTTTACCCGTTGTTGACACGCACCGTCACGTCTTCGCCTTGCACAACCACATTGGATTTCCGGACCTCCAGCGAAAGTCTGGCCCCGGTCCTGCCAGAGCGCTTTTTGTTCAGCGATAGTAACAGTCGAAGAACCGTATACACTGTTGCCCAAGTCCTATGAAAACGAAGGCAGCCGTAGCCTACGAAGCAGGCCAACCCCTAACTATCGAAGACGTGGATTTGGACGGGCCCCGCGCTGGCGAAGTGTTAGTCGAAATCAAAGCCACCGGCGTGTGCCACACGGATGAATTTACGCGCTCGGGAGCCGATCCCGAAGGACTATTCCCAGTCATCTTCGGGCACGAGGGCGCGGGCGTCGTCGTGGATGTGGGCGCCAACGTCACGTCGGTAGCGCGCGGCGATCATGTCATCCCACTTTACACGCCGGAATGTCGGCAGTGCAAATCTTGCCTGAGCCGAAAGACAAATCTGTGCACGGCGATTCGCGCCACTCAGGGCAAAGGATTGATGCCAGACAGCTCCAGTCGCTTCTCGATCGGTGGTAAGAAAATCCACCATTACATGGGTTGTTCGACCTTTTCGAACTATACGGTGCTGCCCGAAATCGCAGTCGCGAAGGTGCGACCCGATGCTCCCTTCGACAAGATTTGCTATATTGGTTGCGGCGTCACGACAGGGATCGGGGCAGTACTATTTACGGCTAAGGTCGAACCGGGTGCCAATGTGGTGGTTTTTGGTCTCGGGGGTATTGGGTTAAACGTTGTGCAGAGTGCACGATTGGCCGGCGCGGACAAAATCATTGGCGTAGATCTCAATGCCGGTCGCGAGGTGCTGGCGCGCAAATTCGGCCTGACTCATTTCGTCAATCCAAAGCTCCTCGACCAGGACTTAGTCGCCCATTTGGTCGAGTTAACGAATGGCGGCGCCGACTACAGTTTTGAGTGCGTGGGTGACGTAACCTTGATGCGGCAAGCGCTCGAGTGTTGCCATCGCGGTTGGGGTGTTAGCGTAATTATTGGTGTGGCCGGCGCGGGAAAGGAAATTGCTACGCGCCCGTTTCAACTCGTTACCGGGCGGGTTTGGAAGGGTACGGCGTTTGGTGGCGCGCGCGGCCGCACCGACGTGCCAAGAATCGTTGACTGGTACATGCAAGGCAAGATTGATATTGATCCGCTAATCACCCACAAATTGCCTCTCAGTCGCATCAATGAAGCCTTCGATCTGATGCACGCCGGGACCTCGATTCGAACGGTAGTCGAATTCGAATGAGGCAATCGCGAGCCGCGGCCATCATCGGAACGCAGCGCTACGGGCCAACGTTCGAAACTTGTCCGTTGAGCAATGCAGCAATGTAGTCGGTCAACTTGACGTTGGCCACTGTACGAGTATCGAACGTTGTCGCGTCCAAAAGCGTCGTGTGATCGAGCCCCGGAAACAGATACGCGCCGAAGTTGTTCTGGCCCGCGAGTTGCCCACGAATGTCCTGAAGCCCGGCGGTAAAGCTTGCGTCAGACATCTGTGAAAAGCCCGTACAGTTGCCCTCACCAAATCCGAAGAAAATCGAGATTACCCAATCCGCTGTCGATTCAACCAGGCCAAAGGGCACATCCGGGTAAGTTCTTGAAGCGTGCTTCAAGAAGTCAATCAAGATATGCGAACCGTCAGCGCAGTCACCTCCGCAATCCCGCTGCACGGTTTCCCCGAGATTCCATGTCTGTATGTACTTCTGGGTTAGACACGCAGGTAGGAATGGGTCATCCATTGGGGGGCCCGAGTCGTCGAGCAATGACACGGGAACTGGGTCGAAGGCTCTGGCTACCTGAATGTAGTTGGCAAGTGCTCCAAACCCGCCCGCACTAACACCCGTGAGCAATACTTGAGACATCCTTGGAAACGTGGGAGCTATCCGTTTTAGGTACATGCCCATATTGACGTAGCCCACGAATTGCTGCGGACCGAGCGTATCAATCGACCCCTGAGGATTGCTCCCGGCATGTACATCGCCGGTACAATAAGGTACGTACACGAAATTCCAGTCCCTGACGGGGTTAGCCGGGTCATCGCGATTGAAGACCCCGGCGCCTCCACCGGCCTTGGCATCGACCGCGAAATTGGAAAATAAGTCACTGTCATATTTCGAAATTGTCAGTCCGCAAGTCGTGGAATCAAAACAAGCGCCGCCACCTTCGAGCAATATCAGCAACTTGTCCGATGCCGGATTCGGATTGATACCAATTCCGGTGCTTGACCCGCTGCGGCAATGAGCCGCTTCAAAGGGAACCCAATTCCAAGTTCCATTGCTCAGCCCGGCGACTGGAGCATTGGGATCGGCGTTAACGCCGCCAGGTCCACCATCAGCTCCCCCAGTACTCCCGCCTGACGACGTTGCCGCGTTCCCACCAGTGGAAGGCACCACGCCGGGACTGGCAGCAGTGTGCTCAAGAATGATTGAACCCGAAGCACCCTCAGGTTGCTCGCAAGCACATTGAAGGATTGCGATCGCTAGCGGCCACCAGCGTAACAATGATGAGGTGCGGTTCATTGGCATTGGCTCACTGCTGACTGCCCAACATTAGCCTAAGATCTGCCAAAAAAGTACTAGTCCATGACGAGGCAACCGACAATCTGCTTGCCCTTGATAAATGAAGTGCCGTGGTTTGCGCTGCTATCAGCCTCCTAGACAAGTAGATTCCAAGTCAGTCAAAAGTGTTGGTTGACATTCTATACCCCATGCGGCAGAGCGGCCTTGGCGTGCACCAAAATGACGCACAAAGCGAGGTTGTGTGACGGTTGATCTCAAAGGCAAGTGGGCGTTGGTGACGGGTGCAAGTCGTGGCATCGGCCTACAGGTGGCACGAGGCTTAGCAAAACTGGGGTGTAACCTGGTACTGCACAGCCGGCACCAGGAACACACGAAGGCGATGGTCGCAGAGTTGGCGGGGGCGAGCATTCAGTTGGTAAGCCTGGCCGCTGAACTGTCGGACGAAATTGCCGTCAACAAGCTACTGGACGAGGCACTGGCGGCTACTGGGGGCCTCGATATCGTCTACAACAACGCGGCCATTATGACGCCTTTCCGAGATGACTACCTGGCCACTCCGGCCGAGGACTACCGGAAATCATTCGAGGTCAACGTGATTGCGCCCATAAGCATTACCTATCGCGTACTGCCGATTATGCGAGAACGCCGCTGGGGTCGTATCGTGCAAATAACTTCGGGCATCCAAGATCAGCCTCAATTGATGGCTTACGCGGCATCCAAAGCAGCCCTGGACAAATTCGTTCGCGACACCTCGGCATCGTTACGCGGGACGGGCGTGTTGATGAATTTGTTGGATCCCGGTTGGCTTCGCACCGATTTAGGCGGGCCCAATGCTCCTAACTCGGTAGACTCGGTTATTCCCGGCGCCCTAGTGCCTGCGCTTGTTGACGGCGAAGTTCACGGCGTATTGTTTCGTGCTCAGGATTACGCAAATCGTTCGCCTGACAATTGAGCCCCGTTCATGCCGTCGAGCAATGCCTGGTACGTCTACATACTGCGCTGCAGCGACGATACCTTCTACACCGGCATTGCACGTGACGTGGCATCGCGGATCCGCGCCCACGAAACCGGGCGCGGCGCTCGCTACACGGCTGGCCGCGGGCCCTTCGAACTTTGTGCAAAGCGCCGCTGCAAAACCCAGGGTGACGCGCTGCGACTAGAGTACGCAATCAAACAATTGCCGAAGAATGACAAGCTAGGGCTGACAAAATCGAACCGGCTCGCAAAGTTCGCTCGGGCTATGCAGCTTTTCGCGATTTAGGGGGTGGCCCGATTTTCACCTGAGCGATCCCTGATTGGGCTTGAACAGAGTCCACGGCCAGTTTCATCCCCAAACGCTGGCACAGGAAGATCGGAAGATCGGAAGATCGGAAGATCGTCCTAAGACCATTCCTTGGCGTCATCGGAAGATTTGATATTTATTGAGGATAATTCCTTCCGCTGCTTCCTCGCTTCCTGTGCAATCCAAATGCGGGGCTCATTGCGCTAGGCCCCGAGCGAGGGGCAGGCAATTCCTTATGTGCGTCCGTGGATCGCGAGTGCCTGAGTGAGCTGTGCCCATTGCGGTTCGGTGAGTCGCACGCGTTTTCGGTGCCTGGCAAAGGCGCGCTCCAGCTCGGCGCTGGTGCGCGTCCCGGGTTCAACGGGCACATGACAGGCGCCGCACCGGGCGTGGTAAATGTGCATAATGGGCACATCAACCTGCCCGGCGACTTTGCCGGGTTGGGCGGAATTTGCGCAAGAAATCGGCAAGAGAAGCCCTGCAATCAGCGGCCACCCGAGCCAAGTACTATCGCCCCGGTTCCGATGGCCCCATCGCTTGGCCTGGTTACGTTGGAGTTTTCGGGTCACAGATCCAATCCGAGCATAGTGCGAACCCAAAACGGGCCCCAAGCATCACCAGGTTCCGGTCGATGCACGCTGTTGGCGTCAATGTAAAAGCCTAACGTCCACCAGAGTCGCCCCATGTTGAAATGCGTGGTCGGACCCACGAAGTAGTGCACACGCGAGTTTTCCCGCTCTTGTGCCGTTGCGCCAGAGGCCGCCAATTGTCCGCGCGCCCAGAATTCGATGCCGGGGTGAAACGCGGTTGTCACTTGGTACGCGACGCCCGCCGTTGGATTTACGATAAAATGAGCTTGCTGGCCATGCGCTTTGGTATCGTAAGGTCGGTCGAATTCCTCTTCGACCCACAAGTTACTTAGTATTAGCGCGCGACCGAGGCGTCGTTGAAGGTTCAGTTTGCCTTCGAGCGACAGTTCGTCGTGCATCGTCTCGAGTTCGAAATATAGACCGATGTCGATCGGCCATTGTCCGGGCTCGGCGAGCCGCGTTCGCAGTCGCCACTTGAGCCCGTCGAATTGAAGAGCACCCTCGCCGCCTGCTTGAGGCTCCGACTTGAAGACTTGGTAGAAGCCCAATTCGAATCTATCGGTAAGACCGTATTCGAGTTCCGTTTGAATCGTCAACTCGGGTTCCCAGAGGTTGCCCGCTGCCGGGTCCAGTGAATCCGCAGGCACCCGCAGCGGATTCACGTCCGTCATCATCTCGATCTCGGTAGCGTCCGCGGGAAGCGTCTCGTTGGGGTAACTGAACGGCAGTATCATCGACGTTGCAGCGGCCGTACTCGACACGAACAGGCTCGCCCCGACGAGCGTATTGATAATGACTTTCATGTGCATCAAGAACCACGGGAGCTGATCCTTGTCAAGGAAACCGCGTGAAAATCAAATGCTTAGGGCAAACGGCCGGTCCGCGTGCCGATGTGGCAGACAATGAAAATCCGAATTCTCGCGGGCTGACTGATGCCTGCACACCGCAGGCAACGGGCATTCGCGATTCACGAACCTGAGAGCGCCGGGCACGTCAAATCCATCATTGGCATTTGAGGGGTGACTCTGCAGATTGGGGTTGGTCACTCACGGAATGCCCGGTTCAAACCGGTCGCCTGCGCGAGGCACCGCGCGCGCCCACCGTGGAATTTTCAACCACCGATTGGCGCGCGCGAGATTGTTCGCGTTGCCGCGACTAACTGGAATTAGCAGCCGAGTGCGGTGCAGTCATCCGCAGTTAGTTGCCCGATTTGAACTCCGCAATTGCAAAGGGGGCAGAGATCAGTCGTTGAGCAACCAGCACAGTTGTCCGCAGCAGAGCAAGTGCCGGCGGGTGTGGCGGAGCAAGTCGCGTCGCAAATGGTTGTTGCCTGGCTCGCAAGTTGGGCCCCGCATTTGCAGAGATTGCACGCATCGCTGCAATTGCCGCAGGCGCCCGCTGGGGTGCAGGTGTCCCCCGTGCCGCCATCGCCTTCGGGTGGAGGAGTCTCTGTTGTCTGAGAACTTTGCGCCCCCGTTGGCGGCCAAGTTTGCGAGTTGTTGGGAGCCGCTTGGGAGTTGTTGGGCGCTCCCTGGGAGTTATTCGGTGCGCCTTGTGAATTGTTCGGGGCAAAGTCCGAGTTATTGGGCGCTCCCTGGGAATTGATGAGGTCCGTGCCGCCGGTCTGTCCGCCACTGGAGCCACTACCGCAGGCGAATAGCGCCAGCAGCGAGCAACCGGTCATAACCAAATTAAAGGTTCGCATGTCTTACCTCCTGCCGTCGCGCGCAAGAGCCCGCGCGACGGCAGCGTGCCGATGTGGCCAAAAATCACAAATAATAGATCGCCGAAATGTTGCCGAGGAAAATGTCCCACGGCTTGTCGTAGACCGTCGTAGCGATCACCGATCGGGACGAAGTGTTAGTCGTAACTAGGGTCCCAACTGCGGCAGGAGTGTTCTTCGTTTGGGTCTGATTGATATCAACTTTCAGACCAACGCTGCCTTGCAGAGCGAGCTGTGGAATCCCAATGAATCCAAAGTAAATCTCGGCGCCGACTCGGGCACCCAGGTCGATATGCAGACCACTGTCGTCAACTGAACCACCCGCAGGATTTGTAACCGTACGGTCAGCATAACCAAAATTTAGCTCTGGGATCAGTTCGAATGCATAGTGTTTGGACGAAGAGAAGGCTAGCGGTAGACCACCGTGGAGCACAAATGCCGTGGGTGCCGTCGCATTCGCGGTCGTGGTAAGGCCCGTCGCCGGATCTTGTTGCGAGTCATTTCCGAATGTAGTCGTGAATCCAAGACCCACATCGAGGCCCAAGCTCGGACTGAACCAATAACGAATGCCGACAACCGGCGCGCTCGCAATTTGACCGGCAGGGTAGGTATTTGTATTGGGGTTTCCCAAGAACCCAAACGGTACGTTCACGAATCCCAGGTACCCAACGCCGATATGACCGACAACCGCGTCGTGGTCGCTCTGTCCTACATCCGCGGCTGGGGCAGGTGCTGCGACGGCGGCGGGAGCGGCCTCCGCGGGTGCGGGCGCCGGAGCAGGAGCGGCCTCTGCTGGGGGCGCGGCTTCTGCGGGCGCAGCAGCTGGGGCGGCGGCAGCGGGTGCGGCAGCAGCAGCGGGAGATTGAGCCGACGCGTCAACACCATAAAGGCCCGCCGCAACGACGCTTGATACCAGAATCAATCGTGACTTGTTCATTTCGTCGAATCCTCCAGAGAACGTCAAACAGAGGGTTAGTCGCCGTAGAGTCGCGCGCTTGCGCGAAACTGCCGCAATCCCGTGACTGCGGAGACGAGCACGAAAGACCCCTCGAGATCAATAATCGATTTCAAGGCGGGCAGCCGAATTTCCAGATTTTCGACACCGTCAACGAAGGATATTTCAATAACACGCGATTTCCAGGCAGTCACCGAGTGCATGTCTCCTGTCATCAATGGTTCAACATCGCGTCACGGCCAAGCGGGGGTCTCTACTGAGGCACATTGGAAGCGGATACAGTGTGTGCGCAGAGTACACAGCGTCCATAACGCCTATTCATCCAGCCCTAGGCCACTCGAAGTGCGGCGCACTATCGAGAGTTCACCCGGCAAAAACTCTTGGATTCCTACTTCCGCAAAGGTCGTCCCAAGCTGGTCAACTGCGCCGGAGATGCGTTTACCGTGTGTGGCCAATTACCGTTGACGCAACTATTTCGCGAGTCATTGGATCGAAGCTAAGGCCAACTTCGATGTCTCGCTTTGGTGGCTTGCGATTGGGCGTCTTTTGGGTATGGCGAGACGGCACGGAAAATCCGCATTCGCGGTAGAACCTCGCCGCTTACCCATTATGGCCCCTTCACTAACTCCTCCCGCGCCTGCTTCCACGATTCTCGACCTGATTGGCGCAACTCCCGTGGTGAGCATCAACCGGCTCAACCCGAACCCGAACGTCAAGATGTTCGCCAAGATTGAGGGCTTCAATCCAACCGGTAGCATCAAGGACCGCATCGCCCTAAAAATGATTGAGCAGGCCGAGGCCGAGGGTGAGCTGAGCCCCGGTAAAGTGATTCTCGAGCCCACGAGTGGCAATACCGGCATTGGTATTGCGATGATTGGCGCCGTGAAAGGCTACGCCGTCGAAATAGTGATGAGTGAAGCCGTGAGTTCAGAGCGGCGGGAAATGATTCAAGCCTTTGGCGCAAAGGTAACTCTTACGGACGCAAAGCTCGGCACCGACGGGGCGATTATGAAAGCCCGGGAACTTCTACAACAGTGCCCCGAACAATACTTCATGCCGGATCAATTCTCCAACCACTACAACCAGCTGGCACATTACGAAGGCACGGCTCGCGAAATCATTGCCCAGACGAACGGCCATCTCGACTACTTCGTCTCTACGCTTGGCACGAGCGGCACCCTGATGGGTGTCGGGCTCGCACTCAAAGAATATTTGCCGGGTGTTCGCATCGTCAGCGCGCACCCCGTTCGTGGTCACTACATCCAGGGCCTGAAAAACCTGGAAGAAGCAATCGTTCCGGCCATATACGACCCTAACAAAATTGACCGACATATTATGATCGAATCGGAAGACGCATTCGAACTTGCCCGGTGTCTGGCTCGTGAAGAGGGGCTCTTTGTTGGGATGAGTAGCGGTGCCGCCTTATTTGCCGCTCGTGTGATTGCTCAGGAGATAGAGAGTGGAACGATATTGATGATTTTGCCCGACCGCGGCGAGAAGTATTTGAGCACGAAGTTGTTTCGTAAAGCCGACTAGGTGCGACGCAATACTTCAAGAAATGCCTGGCCGTACCGTTCTAGTTTTACCGGTCCGATGCCTGGGACGTCGAGCAGGTCGCTTTCTGATTTTGGATGACGAGTGACCATTTCTAAGAGTGTCGCGTCACTGAAAACAACGAAGGCCGGCACGCCCTGTTCATCTGCTATTGTGCGCCTGAGCGCCTTCAGTTGACCAAAGAGTTCTTCCTGTTCTGCGTTTGCAACTAGCCGGGTTGCCTTCGCACCACGACTCGCGGGTTCGCCGCGCGACTTGGGTACAGTTGCGAACAAGTTCTTCGGCTTACATTGGTCGCAGGAACTCTCACAGGCCGCTAATAGGTCACCAAAATATCCCACTAACCGTTGATGACGGCAGCCGGGCTCACAGGCAAAGCGAAACATTTCCCGAGATTGACTGCGGATGCGCTCGCCAACCGCCGACGGAGCGTCGGCTGCAAATCGATCATAGGCGATCACCTCGGCCCACGAATAAAAGAGGATGCAGTCGCTCGCAACCCCGTCACGGCCGGCACGCCCTATCTCCTGGTAATAGCCCTCGACCGATCGGGGCATATCCCGATGAATTACGTACCGCACATTGGATTTGTCTATGCCCATGCCAAATGCGATGGTTGCAACCACTACATTGATGTCGTCTCTGGAGAACGCTTCTTGAACCTTCGAGCGCTCGGCGGCTTCTAGTCCCGCATGGTAGGCACTAGCTTTGATGCCGCGGTTACGCAGATGCTCTGCCAAACCCTCGGTTGATTTGCGCGAGAGGCAATACACGATGCCGCTCTCATCAGGGCGCTCGGCTATGAGCTTGGCAATTGCTTCTTTCACCGGCGGGATTTTGATTGAGCCCTGCTGTCGGCTTCCCTTGGCGTAGCTGTACAGCTGAAGATTGCTGCGGAAGAACGAGCCCCGGTACAGTGTGGGTGCCTTAATACCCAGCTGCTCGATGATATCCTGAGTCACTTCGTCTGTCGCCGTCGCGGTTAGCGCTAACACTGGGATATTGCCGAAGCGTTGCTTGAGCCCGGCAAGATTACGATACGCCGGACGAAAGTCGTGACCCCAATGGCTGATACAATGTGCTTCATCGACTGCAATTAGACTCAGGTTTACTCGGCTTAGAACCTGCCCTACGGACGCCTCGAGCCCCTCTGGAGCCGCGTAGATCAGCTCGAATTCTCCAGCCGCTGCTCGGTCAATCCGCTGGCGCCGCTCTTCGTAGGAAAGGCTCGAATTGAGGTACGTGGCGCGCAGGCCCACCCCCGAGAGCGCATCTACCTGATCTTTCATGAGCGCTATCAGCGGACTTACCACCAGAGCCGTACCGGAAAGGATTCGAGCGGGGATCTGATACGTGAGCGACTTTCCGGCACCTGTCGGCATGATTCCGACGGCATCACGGCCCGACAATATTTCATTGATTAGTTCGCGCTGACCAGGTCGAAAGGAGTTGTACCCAAAGACATTTCTGAGAATTTGATCGGGGTCACTGATGCGATATTGGGCCGCTTGCATGCCACTTACATCGGTCCTCGGCGTGGCCAATTGCGTGGCTTTTAGTCGCGCGGCGAATTTCTTTAGAGTTCTGATCGTGTCGGCCGAAAAGAGCGTTGGATTTTCTTGCCAGAGTTGTCGAAGGTGCCGCAGCTCTTGGTTGCATTGCAGCCGAAAGCTGACATCTTCGGACGAGAGCGACCCCTCGAAGGTGTCGCAAAGCTCGTTCACTCGCTGCTTTACGCCCTCGGGCGTAGCGACGCGACTGGCATTGTCCATGTCCGGCATGCGGCCGGCATTCGTACTCGCCGTGATCGCGGATGCAAGGCATAGATTGTCGCAATCTGGATTATCCAAAGGGCGAAGGGCCGATGCACTTGTCTTGAAGGGGAATCGGAACTTATCCCCAATTTTTCCAGTGTCGTGAAGTCGTGTCCAAGTGGGTGCACGACATTAACAAAGCGAAGCAATCAGCTATCAGCCGTCAGCGCTCAGGATTTCTGGCTGACAGCTGATACCTGAAGGCTGATAGTTTGGTTTTTGCAGACACATGAGCCGGGACAAACTCAAGTTACGGATGTCACAGCGGTCTCGGCAACCATTCTCACGACTGCGGCAACCAACGAGCGGAACGATGCCAAGACGACGTCTCGGTCTTGCCCGACTCCAAACCAGGTTTGTTGTCCTCCGTTTGAGCGAATCGCGACGTAGGAGACGGCCTCGGCTGCGGCGCCTTGACCTCGCGCGTGCTCCGCATAATCGATGATGTCCCAGGGGCCTTCGTAGATCATGTGTAGTCCTTGAGCGAATGCTTCAATTGCACCATAGCCGCGCCCCTTGAGTCGGTGCACTTGTGAGCCGAGGCGAACCTCCGCTTCGACGACGCGCTCCGCATCTGTGTCACCCGGCTTCACTTCTACGTTGTGGATCTCGAATGTCGGCGGGTTTCTGAAATAGGTTGCGTGGAAAAGTCGCAGAATTACGTCCGACGATATCTCTTCACCGGTTTCGTCGGTGACCCGTTGGACTGAGTTGCTAAGGTCGGTGGCCAGGGCTTTTGGCACTCGGTAGCCGTGGTCACGCTCGAGGACATGGGCGAGCCCGCTTTTGCCTGATTGACTGTTGATGCGGATTACTTGTTCATAGTTGCGGCCGATGTCTTCTGGATCAATCGGCAGATAGGGCACTTCCCACAGGGCTTTCTGCTGTTGTTCGTGCATGCCTTTGTGAATCGCATCTTGATGCGAACCACTGAAAGCCGTGAAGACCAATTCACCAGCCCAGGGGTGGCGCGGATGCACTGCGATCCCGGTACAGTCCTGCACTACTCGAACGACGTCGGACATTTGCGACAAGTTCAGGCCAGGACTGATACCGCTCGAGTACAGATTCATGGCGAGCGTAACCAGATCGACGTTCCCACTTCGCTCGCCATTACCGAGCAAGGTGCCTTCAATGCGTTCAGCACCGGCTAGCTGGGAAAGCTCGGCGGTTGCTACGCCGGTGCCTCGGTCGTTGTGCGCGTGAACGCTCAGAATTACCTCTGAGCGGCGGCGCAAATGGCTACCGATCCATTCGACTCGATCGGCAAATACGTTGGGTGTCGAATTCTCCACTGTCGATGGCAAGTTCAAGATCATTTTTCGTGCGACACTGGGGTTCCACGCATCAATGACCGCTTCTGAGATTTCCAGGGCAAAGTCGAGCTCGGTCCCGGTAAAACTCTCGAGCGAATACTGAAATATCACGTCCAAATCGGGGTACATTTCCGATTGTTGTCTGATCCACTCGGTGCCTTGAACGGCCAAATCGATGGTCTCTTGTCGGGACTTGCGAAAGACGATCCGACGCTGCAATTCGGAGGTGGAATTGTATAGGTGAACAATTGCACGCCGCGCTCCCCGAAGTGATTCGAAGGTTCTCGCGATCAAGGCTTGCCGAGCCTGGGTGATAACCTGTGGCGTTACGACCCCAGGAAGAATGTTGCTCTCGATTACCCATCGAACGAAGTCAAAATCGGTTTGCGACGCGGAAGGAAAGCCCAGTTCGATTTCCTGAAACCCGACCCTCAACAAGAGGTCGAGCAGTGCGCGCTTTTTCTCTGGACCCATCGGGTCCGCGAGTGCCTGGTTGCCATCGCGCAAATCGACGCTGCACCATGTCGGAGCAGATGTGATCCGACGATTGGGCCAGCCGCGACTCGGCAGCTCGACTATTTCTGCGTGCTGATACCGTTGATGGGAGAATGACATGGGTCCTCGGTTCGGGGTTGGGCCGAAGAGGACGCGATTAAAATGCAAAAAACCTCTCCGGCGGTTGGCGGGAGAGGTCGATTGAATTTAGCGGTCTCTATCAGTCTTCAATACGCACCTCGCCCGCGCTGCTAAGAAGCAGCCCGCCGAGGAGCGAAAGAACGGGGGAAAACCGCATTGACAAGCCATTATGACTAGCGCTGCCGGCCGTGTCAATGTCGTAGTAGTAACCCTGAGTCCCGGTCAGTCCCATACGGCCAGAGTTCCTCGACGTTGCTGAACTCTATGCCGTTGCCGGGGTCGGCGCCCCGGCAACCAACATAACAAAACCGAAGTCGCAGAAAATCTACCCTTTTTTGGCAGCTTTCTTCTTGCTGGCCTTCTTCTTTCCGGCCTTTTTGGCAGGGGCCTTCTTCGCTACCTTCTTGGCGGCTGGCGCCGCAACTTTCTTTGACGCTTTCTTCTTCGAGACTTTCTTGGGCGCCCCTTGACCTGTTTGCCAAACGCCGAGAGCCGCACCCGCCGGATCGATGAATACCCCGATGGCCCCCATCTCACCAATATCCATGTAGTCGAGGGCTATGGCCGCGCCGGCTTTTTGTGCCTTGGCGATGGTCTTCTTAACGTCGTCAACTTGGACGTAGGGAAGCCAGGATGTCGGAGCCTCCGGCATGGGCTTGAGTTGAATGCCACCACCGGTTCCGCCGCCGACGTCGATCATCGAGTAGTTCACGGCCGGCATATCCGTGATTTTCCAGTCAAATAGCGCTTTATAGAATTTCTTAGCCTTTTGAACATCGTCAGTATTGAGCTCAATATGAGCAAATGCGTTGGGCATCGGACCTCCTTGTGACAATCGAAGCGGGACCCACGATAGACCGAGCATGGTATCGCATGCAACCCGAAGTGGTATGGGACGTATCCCCGGCGGTTGCCATTATGCCTAGTCACCGATTCGTCAAGCCGATGCGAGTGAGGCCGATTTGCGTCCTCCGTTGCTCACCCAATATCGACGAACCAACCCTCGAGTCTTCGGATGCAACCGTGACGTTTCGAGATCGATGATCACCAGCAAAACCAGGATCAAATTTCATCAAGGGGGGGGCGACGAACTGGGCGGGGCGAGCATCCCGCACGGGCGATGCTAGACGTGCGTGAGTGGTCGTGACATGCCACTTAGAAGCCAAATGATGTGCGCGTAAGTGCCGAAGGGATCGGGCCACTGAGTCGGCATTTCTGGAACGGATTGCAGCTCTGTTAGGCGGTATTCAACATCCTCACCGATGAGGTCAGCAATTGCGAAAGGTCACGATTGCAGATTTGAAACCCTGAAGTGCCGCAGGAGCTACGGACCACGGGTGATTGAACCGCGCGGCGTTCGAAATCCGTAAAGATTCTGCCTTCCCGGCCGAAGCAATCCGGGGATACTTAGTTAGTGCCCCGTCCCGGATTAGCCCGAAAAATCTATGTCTGAATCTCGGCCACTAAGAATTGCCGTCCTCATCGATCATATCGAATCTGACTACCACGTAGACGCAATTAGAGGCGTCGTGCGAGCCTCCCACACCGCCCGAGTCAAGACTCTGATTGTCACCGGCGGCTGGCTAGGTCAATCCGACGACGACGTTGTGTCGCGCAATTTCGTCTACGATTTGCTCGCCGGGGCACAGCTGGATGGGATTGTCGTGATGGCTGGCAGCCTGAGCAATGCCTGTGGCCTCCCTCGCTTTATCGAATGGGTGAATCGGTTTCGGCATGTCCCGATCGTGACGGTGGGGCTCGATGTTCCCGGATTTCCTAGTGTTTACGTGGACAATGGGGTCGGCGTCCACAAAGTCGTTAGTCACTTGATCGAGGATCATCAGCGCCACAGAATCGCCTTTATCGGCGGAACCGCCGGCAGCCCTGAGATCATTGCACGCAAAAACGCCTACATTCGGGCCTTGAGCGATCACGCTTTCGAGCCCGACGAGCGTTTGATTGTGGCCGGCGGGCTAGGCTTAGAAGCGGGTGGCCTTGGACGTGAGGAGGGGGCGCTGGCCGTTGCCGAGCTGCTAGACGAGCGCCACTTTTCCCCGGCAACCCTCAATGCAATCGTCGGGGCCAACGACGACGTAGCCCTGGGCGCTCTCTCGGAACTCACCCGTCGGGGCATTGCGGTGCCAGGCTCGATTGCCGTCGTGGGGTTCGACGATGCCGCGAGTGCACGCACGGCCAACCCGCCGCTTACGACAGTCAATCAGAGAGTCGATCAACAGACGTTCACCGCCGCGCGTAGTCTCATTAGCTGCCTCGAAGGCGGACCGAAGCCGAAGTCAGTCTGCATCGAATCTGAACCCGTATTTCGCGTCTCGTGCGGATGTGCGGTCCGGTTCCACAACGATACGATGGACCTAGCGCCTGCTTCAGTCGCGCTGGCCCGCTCGTGTCGCCTGGCGCTGATCGAAAGGCGAAACAGTATCACGTCCGAATTGGCACGTGCCGCCGCGGGGCGCCTGGTCGGCATGACCGGGTGGGAGGCTCGAATTCTCGATTCATTGGTCCGGGATTTGGCAACCGGAGAGGTAGCCGCTTTCATGGCGGAGGTCGAGAATCTGGCACGTCGGCACATGGCTACAGGCGGCGACATTGCTACCTGTCACGATGTTCTGACGTCCCTCAGGCAACAAGCTGTGGCTTGCACCTCCGTCGAGCCTGCAAGCCGCCCCCGCATTGAAGACCTATTTCAAGAAGCGCGTATGGCCATGGCGCGCCTGGGGTCAGATTTCGACAAAGATTATCAGCGCGGGCTCAACCGTGAGCTGCGACTCATCGTGAAGGCCTGTCTAGCCCTGTCCGGGTCAGGGACAGTCGCCAATCTGGCCAGCACGTTGGAAGAGCACCTGCCGCAAATGGGCATCAAAGCCTATTCAATCCTGAGGTTTCGCGACGGCAGTGGCAAAAATGCAACGCTCGAAGTGCTGGCCCGGCGCAGCCTCGGAATTTGGCTCAATCCAACCAATTTCTTGCTGGGCAAAGACCTGGGGCTCGATCCAATGCTCGAACAAGAAGAGACGATGGTAATATCCCCTCTCGAATTCGATCAAAAACCGATCGGGATCGCCGCCTTTGCTTGGGGTGCCCACAATCCGCTGCACTACGAACAACTTAGAGAGGTTCTCAGCGCCTCGATTAACTGCCTGGGTCGCGACTAGTCTTGGCGACCGTTCAACCCGGTAGCCCATCCGCAGCTCATGTTCGGAGTGTGTGTTTAGTCGCCGTCACTGCGCAGAGGGCTTAAAGCGTTCGGTTCCCGAAGCGCTGCGTTCACGATGGTGCGAAGCCGAAGCCGAAGCCGATGGCGAAGCCGAAGCCGACGGCGATGGCGATGGCCGATGGCCGATGGCGACGGCCGATGGCGTACTCGCTTTTCGCGTACTCGACGCAGGAGCTGACTTCACCGAGGAAGCTGACCTCGCGGGCTGGGTCATGTCTTCGTACTCCTCCAAATCTAGAGCATCCGGCCACATTTCGAGCAATGCGTCGTCTTCTTCGGACGCCGCAAGCATGGCTCTAAATGCGCCTTTGGGTAATTGCGACGGCGTTCGAATTTCCGTGCCGTCACTCCCAATAGCGACCCAAATCGGGCGGCGCTTTCGGCGTGCCTCGAAGTAAAGCACTAGGACCTTGGGGTGACGGCGCGGACTTGCCCAAAGACTGAAGGAATAGGCCTCATCGTGCTTGTAAAATTCCTCGAGCGCGGCGCTGGCTCGTTCGAGCGGCGCACCGACGACCGCGCCGTCGCCCTCTACGGCGCGCGACGTTTCCATGGTCTTTCTGGCGGCTCGCACCGCCTTGAGCAGCGCCCGGTGAGCCTTGCGCTGCGATGCCTGCGTCCGAAGCGCGACGCGCTCCCGGGTGGCAAAAGATACGATGGGTGCGCGACGGCTCACCACCCTGTAAAACACAATGCTAGTGGATATGAGTCCAGCCAGCAAAACGACCACTAACCGCCCACGGCGATAGCTACTGTGGTACCAGACGACTGTCGTAGCGATGGGCATTAGCAGGGCAAGGGCCAGGAGTGACTCGACGACGAGTGTCAGTAGAACATAGGGGACGTACTGGCCCAGCGTCAGTTCCGGTGCCCAAGAGGAACTATATTGCCAGCCGAGGGAGACCAGCAAGATGAGAAGGCCTCCCAGCGTATAGCCGCGAAAGAGCAGGAACTCCCGACGCGCGTCCCGATTAGAAACCCAATACGGAAAAAGCAGTGGGTAGGCGACGTAGTATAGGAACGGTCGGGGTGGACGGCTGCGGTAGTACGATTCGAACGCTAAGGCCTCGCGCAATAGTGTTCTGACAAGACGGGTTTTCGACGCCCAAGTTTGTACGGCCTCGCCGGCAATGAAAATGCCGAGTGCTAGACCCACGTCGATGATTGCGCCGCGCACGGGGAACAGTTCCGCCGCAAGCACGATTGCTACGGGTGCCAGCGCAAAGAACACCAGCCGCAAGACAAAATCGGCGATAGAAATCGGCGAAGTGAGCAGAGTCGATCGATCGGAGCGCACGTTTTCGAGGGGTGGCCTAGCACCAAATGCGCCGGGCAGTCACGTTTCCGCCGAATACTGAAATGGCTAGATCTCCCGCGAAAAAGCTGCGCATTCCGGCACGCGAGCGGGCGCCAGAGAACGTCACACTGGCGGTTCGTTGGCCGCTTCCCCAAGTATCGGTCGTATGAATTCGCCCGTCTCGGTGCCGCTCAATCGCCTCGGAGCGACAAATAGCCCTTACCTCTTGGCCCACGCCGACAACCCTGTCGCGTGGTACCCCTGGGGAGATGAAGCGCTCACGCGTGCACGGGACGAGGACAAGCCGATTCTGCTTAGTGTGGGCTACGCTACTTGTCATTGGTGCCACGTCATGGAGCGCGAGTCATTTCGCAATCAGTCGATTGCCGCGGTTATGAATGACAACTTCGTGTGTATCAAAGTGGACCGCGAGGAGCGCCCAGACATAGACGAAATTTATATGACGGCCACCGTTGCATTGACGGGACACGGAGGGTGGCCCATGACCGTATTTCTGACGCCAGCGGGTGACGCGTTTTACGCTGGAACCTATTTCCCCCGGACGACCGCTGGGGCCGCCCGGGGTTTGCTCGCGTACTGCAAGGGATTGCGCAGGTGTGGCAAAATGATCGGCAGCGAATTCGAGATGAAGGCCAAAGGATCACGGAGTACCTACGAACTCTCGTTGCGCCCAAGGAGCCTCAGACTATAGCCAACGAGTGGGTGGATCTTGCAATACTTCAATTGAGCGCTGCCTTTGACGAAAAACTGGGCGGCTTCGATTCCGCCCCAAAATTCCCGCCACACGCCGCTTTGCGCCTGCTTTTGGACAGCTATTTGCGCGACGGCACAGAGCATTGCCTCGACATGGCGACGTCCACGCTCGACCATCTGCAACAAGGCGGTATTCACGATCAACTAGCGGGCGGGTTTGCCCGATATTCGACCGATGACGCTTGGCATGTTCCTCATTTCGAAAAGATGCTCTATGACAACGCCCAATTGGCCGAGGCCTTTCTACATGCTTATCAAATAACCAAAAACGAGAGTTACCGCACCACGCTCGAAGGAATTCTACAGTGGGTAAAGAGCGACCTGATGGCACCAGAGGGCGGCTTTTATACGGGCATGGATGCTGATAGTGAGGGCGTTGAAGGCCGATACTATGCGTTTACGTGGGATGAGGTTCATAGCGCACTGCCCGAAGTCGAGGCTCAGGCATTCAGTCTCTGCTTCGATATTCGCCCTGAGGGCAACTGGGAAGGAACCAATGTGTTGTGGACTCCTCGTCCGCTGGCTAAAGTCGCGGGTGAATTGGAGATTGACGAGCTAACCTTAGCGGAGCGATTGTCACGCGCCAAGTATACGCTCTTGCAAACGCGCCGCATGCGAGCGCCACCACTGACGGATGACAAAGTGCTGGCAGGACAGACAGGCTTAATGTTGGGTGTATTTGCCGAAGCGGGGCGCGTCCTATCACGGCCAAAGTACGTAGAAGTGGCTGAGCGAGCGGCTCAATTCGCCTTCAGTCGAATGTCAGACGAGACCGGGCAGCTCAGTCGTGCATACCGGCAAGGCAAAGCGGGCCAGCCGGCAATGCTCGATGACTACGCATATTTGGCTGACGGCGTGTTGAAACTCTACGAAACAACAGGCCGTGCACACCACTTGCTCAGCGCTCAAATGCTCGTGGAGAAGCTAATCAGTGACTTCTTCGATGAGACAACCCATCGGCTTTGTCATAGTCCGATGCAACATGAAAGGCTACTGCTTCGAATTGCCGAAGCCCACGATGGTCCTACTCCCAATTCGACGGCCGTAGCGGTCGCCGCAATGACTCGACTCAGTTTCCTGCTCGAACGCCCCGATTGGCGAAACAAGGGCGAGGCAATTCTTCACGCCCACGGGCAAGCAGCGCAAAAACACCCTCGCGGGCACTGCGACCTGCTGCGGGTAGCACGGGAGGCCGCGCAACCGCAATTAGTCATTGTAATGATTCCCGGAACCAATGACGCGGCCAACGACGCCATGAAGCGAGCAATCGTAGAACAAAGACGTCCTGGACAGGTGCTAGCGTTTCTGCCCGAGAACCCAGGCCCGAGTGAGCTTCATCTACCCTTGTTCAGGAACCGGGTTGAGACTCACCCTTTGCCGCAAATCTACGTGTGCAGTGATAGTTTCTGCAGCACGCCAGTGCAGACCACTACGGATCTCGAGCGCACCCTTTTGACAATGGCCCGCGGGGCCAGTATTGCCCAATAAGCCGATCAACATGTCCCCCAAAACCATATCGCTAACCGAAGCCGTCTCGAACTATCTGCTCGAGGTCACCGTCGCGGAACACCCAGTTCTACGCGAGCTGCGCGACGAGACTAGTAAACTGCCGGGAGCGAACATGCAAATTGCGCCCGAGCAAGGGCAATTCATGCGCCTGTTGGCCGAAATCCTGGGCGCCAGACGCTGTCTCGAGGTGGGCGTTTATACCGGGTACAGTTCGATAAGCGTCGCTCTTGCATTGCCCGCGGATGGGCTGCTTGTTGCCTGTGACATCAATGCAGAAACGACAAGCATTGCCAAACGCTATTGGGAACGCGCGGGCGTTTCAGCGCGAGTACGCCTGGAGCTCCGTCCAGCCGCAGAAACACTTTCGGGCCTGGTTGACGCAAACCAAGCGGGCACGTTCGACTTCGCGTTCATCGATGCAGATAAGGAAGCCTATGATTTGTACTATGAACTGTGTTTGAAGCTGCTTCGCCCGGGTGGACTGATTGCAATCGACAATACCCTGTGGAGCGGTCGCGTCGCCGATCCGAACGCCGCAGATACGAGCACGCTGGCGATTAGGGCAATCAATGCCAAGGTGGTGGCGGACAGCCGCGTATCTAGCAGCTTGGTCCCAATCGGCGATGGGCTGCTGCTTGCCAGAAAGAAGTGAAGTGGGACTGCGTGTGCGTTGCGAAACTCATTGACGCTTAACCACTCGACGCCCCAACACGCCCGGTTACGCTGGCGCTCGCCTGAATCGACACGTCAATTCGCATAGAAGCGGTAACCGTCGCACTGCTGGCGGCGGCCACGCAGGCCATCGCCTCGGCACCCGCGTCCCCTACGACATGAGGTAATTGGGAACCAACACTGACAACGACTCGTGCGCTCCCGGTCAGGCGTTTGCCGAGTGCCAGTTCCGCATGAATCAACTGCGGCAAGTTGGCCTGTAACGTGCGTGCGAGCCTAATGGCGAGTTCAGCGTTTTGTCCCGAGCGTACCTGCACTTGTGCCGGTGTACACGACGCTTGAAACTCCGCCTGAGCATTGCAACTTGCGTTGCACTCAGCGTCCGCGCTAGGCGGTTGTACATAGCCTTGACATTGAGGTGCTTGCCAATTGCCCTGACAATAAGCATGACATGTTCCGTCACAGCTGCCGTTGCAGGTACCTAGACAACGCCCAAAGCACTGGCCGTTATTCGACTGGCCTGCGCATTGCCCCTGGCATTGACCCTGGCAATTCGCATCGCATTGGCCGTGACAGGTACCGCTGCAATAACCACTCAAACGCCCAGGCTCGCACGTTGCGACAATGCGCCCCGGATCTACGGAGGCGGCGCATGCGCCATCGCAAACGGCTTTGGCTTGCAGATTCGCCTGACATTGGGGCGGCCATACTTGAACCTGCACTTGAATCCCCTGCCTCAAAATTGCATCGATGTGATAGCCAACGGCCCCGCAGGCAGCCTGCGCCGCTGCACCGGGTTGGTCAGGATTTCTAGGTGTCATCTCGGCTGGGTTCACACCCAAGTCCGCGGCCATCCGTTGACAGGCGCTCAATACCTCGCCCTCCATTTGTGCCGAAAGAGCTATCAGATCGTGTGAAGCTGCAACGAATGTTTTGATCTTTCCGTCTGCAATCGCATTCGCGGAGTACTTATAGCTCAACGCGTTTGGCGAACCTAGTCCGGGACAACTTGCGCCAAGTGGGCCGTATATCCCACCAGAATAACAACTCTGACCCGCAAGCAATAGGCTTAGAAAAGAGGTTGCCCGAAGTGCCGTCCGCCATCCGTGGGGACGCGATGACTTGATAATGATTCGATGTATGGGTTCACGGTTTCTCATATAGGCTCCTCAAGATTCAAGAAAGGCCATCTCGTCTGCGTTCAGTGTAATATCAACGCCCCCAACGGCAACGTGCAGCTCCTTGACTGAATTGGGGCCCACGAGCGCCACGGTTGTTGCTCGCTGGTTGAGCACCCAGGCTAAAGCTACCTGCACGGGTTCGACGCCGCGCTTGCTCGCCAATTCACGCGCGCGCGCCAGCTTTTCGAAGTTCCTTTGGGAGTGATAGACGCGCACCTGCTCAGCGTTCGAGGTATTAGTTGGCCCCGATTCCGACGAAAAGAAACCCCGGCACTGCGCCGACCAACCGAACACAGGCATTCCTTGCTCGGCATACCAATTCAGGTCCACCTCAGAGGCGTGAGTACAGCCGGCCCACGTGGGTTCATTCGGAGTCGCGAGGCCCAGGTGCGGGCTCGAAAGGCAAGGCCCAATTAGTGCATTGTCTTTGGCGTAGCGTCGCGCTTCTTCCAACCTGGTTGTCGTCCAGTTCGAGCCACCGAACGCGCGTATCAGGCGCTCGCCCACCAGCTCATTCAAAACATCGACTATCTCGCCCGCCGGCACCGACGGGTCATCCCGGTGCAAGACGAATAAGTCAATGTAGTCGGTCTGCAGCCGCTCGAGGCTGCGCGGCACGGCCCTTCGAATGTAGTCGGGACGCACGAGGTCGTTGTCAACGCAGGCCTTCGTAAGGATGATCCATTCTTGGCGAGCCGCGCGAAGTTTCAAGTATTGACCAATCGCTTGCTCTGATTTTCCGCGACCATAGATCTCGGCGGTGTCAATCAGATTTCCCCCAGCCGCCTGATACGCGTCAAGGAGACTCGCCGTTTCATTTGCGAAATCAGTACTGAACTTTATGCTCCCAATGCCCAGGCGACTAACGTTTCGGCCAAGCTCAGGTACAAAGATCGACTTCATTTTGGTGTGAACCGGAATTAATTTTCGGGACTAATTGCCGGCAAGTCTCCCCGTTTCGATAAATAAACGCAATGCCGTCGTAGTTTCGCCCTAGCTTTGCCGCATTTAACAGGTTCATTGTTCGTGAAGTTCGCGGCGTGGCCGAGCAGTAGTGCCGCGATTGCACTGAAGTTGTGGGTCCTTTGGAAGGTGCTAGTACTTTTTTTGAACGTGGGTTTTGGTTGGGGGCGGCCCCAGGTAACCGGCGGACCTGGGAATGTGCCGAGGCTGGAACAAACCGAGCACAGCATAAATGACGTAACAAACTGTCCCTCACATTGGACCAACGGAGTAATTTGTTGGTAATCTTACTGGGCGCAATGACGGAGGGAATCCACATGTATCTCGTGTCAAGGCTGCTCAGTCCTCGAAGTCTCGCATTATTGGCACCGCTCGCGCTGTCGTTGTTGCCCAGGCCGACCCAGGCCCAGACAGTGACATGGGTTGGCAATCGGCCGGGCCCAGCGTTGACCGAGATACTCACGATTGACGCCACCGGCGAACTCAATTGGCCCTATGGCAGAGAGGACGTTGCGGGCGATGGCCTCAACACCTTTACCTTGCCCGAGCAAGCCATTGATGCCCGCACGGTCTACGTTGCAACCGACGCCAATCGATTCTATTCGCGAGTATATTTTTCGATTCCTGCGGCGGAGCCGGGTAACGTAACTACGTTCGTGTTCATCGACGCTGATCAAAATACGGCCACCGGTGGCATTGCTTCGGGGGCAGAACTCGATCTAAACGCGACTTCGACAAACTCGGGCTACGAGTACGCGATCAAGGTTCAGCGCACGGCAAATAACACGACCGTCGGGTCGCTCTGGGGCTACAACACCGTAACGCAAGCATTCACGCAAATTGCTACCCAAGCTCCACAAATCGTCACCGAGACCAACTTTGCGCTAGACCCAATCCGCTTGGGTGTGCCCCAAGATATTCATGGTTACATACAGTCATCAGTGGAACTGGCTCAGCTTGGCCCGATGACTCAAACGTGCCAAGCAAGCATCCTCGTGCGCACCACTAACCAAACAACGAGCTTGGGCGCGGGCGACCTAGATGTGGGCACGGCCACCAATTGCGTGCAACCCGCAGCCCCGAATCCAGTAGTCGTAGTTCCGCCTCCGGGCTGCACGACCAATGCTGAATGCCCCAATGGCGGCATTTGCGTCAATGGAGACTGCGTTTTGGCGCCGGCCTGCGCGGTCAATGCCGACTGCGGAGCAGGCTACATCTGTGACGTCGGGCGCTGCGTGTTTGTAGGCGGCACCCAGTGCGTAAACTCGAGCAATTGCGACGGGCTGATCTGTCAACAAGGCCAATGCGTGGTTTGCCTGAACGATGCCGCGTGCGGCGCCGGCTTTGTGTGCGCACCTGATGGTCGCTGTCTAGCCGCTGGCACCGGGAACATACCTTGCGTCAACGACAGCACCTGTTTTGGTCTCCTGTGTCAACAGGGTCTGTGCATTGCTTGCCCCGACAACGCAGCCTGCGGTCCCGGCTTTTTGTGTGCCGATGGCCGTTGCTACGCTAACGTTGGGGCTCCCTGCACCAATGCCAACACCTGCAACGGGCTGCTATGTCAAGCGGGACGGTGCGTTGTATGCGCCGATAACGCGGCTTGCGGCCCCGGCTTCGTGTGTGCCCCAGACGGGCGATGCGTCGCCGGTTTGGGCACAGCGTGTACCAATTCCAGCACCTGCAACGGTTTCGTCTGTGAGGGCGGCCAATGCGTAGCCTGCGCCAACGACGCCGCTTGCGGCGCTGGTCTCACGTGCGGCGCCGATGGTCGTTGTGTCACAACGACAACAACTACTACTCCCAGTGATGCAGGCGTTATGTATGTAGCGCCCGGCGAGCGCCTACAGGGGGGCGCCTGCGCCTGCCGAGCGGTCACGGGATCGAGGAAGGGTATGCTGGTCCTATTGAGCCTACTGGGGACTGCATTATTGTTGGGGCGACACTCTAAGCGGGAGCGTGAACAATGAAGCAATTCGGGCAATTATTGAGGAGTCCTGCATTCATTGCAGGTCTTTGTGTGATTGCCACTAGCATGGTTGCAAAGCCAACGTTCGCACAGGTGGACGCCGAGCGATTTAAACCGGCAGTAACACATGATGGCTGGGTTACCTCTGAAGGTTCCGATATTCGTCCAACCGCCGACCCACTCGAATTCGGACTCTTACTCAACTACGGGTATCGTCCGTTGGTCATTACGGATGCCAACGGAAATTACGCGCGCAGTGTCGTGAGCGGGCGTCTCGGGGCGGACGTGCAGGGGTCAGTTACGTTGTTCAAGCCCGTCGCCGTCGGTGTCAACTTACCGTTTTTCCTGTTTCAATCCGGTTTTTACAATCCAAATTCCGCCGGGCTGGGCAAATTACGAATTGTGCCGAAGGTTCGGTTGCTCGACGACCGACGCGGAATTGGCCTCGCACTTTTGGGCGAACTGAGGGTTCCCACGCACGCTGGAGACTACTCGGGTAACCCCGGGTTCGAGTTTATCCCAAAGGCGGCGCTTGACCACCGTTTCGCAAATGGAATTCGCCTGGGTATCAATCTGGGTGTTGCGATTCGAGAAAGCACCAACTTTTTCAACGTCAATACAGGGAGTGAATTCGTCTACGGGGCAGCCATCGGCTACCGCTTTGGCGGCAACTACGGCAAAACCGAAATTGGCCTCGACTTGAATGGTGGAGTGGGCTTAGTAAGGACGAACCGTGTGCAGCTCCCCTTGGAAATATTCGCCTATTTGAGGCAGGCTTTATCCGATGAGTGGGAGCTGTTCGGCGGGCCCGGAGCCGGCCTTGAATCAGGCTACGGAGTCCCGGTGGTCCGCTTTTTCGCCGGCGTTCGCTTTACGCCCACGTCTCACGACAGGGACCACGATGGAATATCCGATGATGAAGACTTGTGTCCCGACATAGCGGAAGATCGAGACAACGATACAGACTGGGATGGTTGCCCCGAAGAGGAACCGGATTCCGACCACGACGGTGTTCCCGATAGCAAGGATCTTTGTCCGAATGCCAAGGAGACAATCAACGGCATTGCCGATGACGATGGTTGTCCCGATACCGGGGATCCCCGCGTAATTTATGAAAACGGAAAGTTCACCGTGATGGACGCCATCCATTTCGAGACTGGTCGCGCTGACATTAAGCCGGACTCGCACTCGCTTCTCGATCAGGTTACGCTGATGATCAAGGCGAACCCGGATGTCAAGATTCGGGTCGAAGGGCACACGGATGATACCGGTCCACATGATCTCAATGTGCGACTTTCACAGGATCGCGCTGCGTCAGTGCGCAATTATCTAGTCCAGCATGGAGTGTCACCCCAACGCGTGCGTTCGGTTGGCTACGGGCCCGATAAGCCCCTCGACAAAGCCACGACAGACGCCGCGCGAGCGAAGAATCGGCGTGTCGAGTTCGTTGTGGATGATGGCAAGTAGTAAAAGCAGGCGCTGATCGGCTGGCTTCGGCGCCCGCCGTTTGGTAAAACGGCTGCATGGCTGCTCCTTTGCATTGTGCGTTGCGCGCGACGAGCATTTCCTGCGGTTTGGTCCTGCTCTCACTGGTAGCTTGCTCCGGCAAGGAAGTGCCTAGTTTGCCGAGCTGTGTCGTACCGATTGGTGATTCTCCTACGCGAGGCCCAGCCGACGCTCGCGTGACGGCGGTCGAGTTCGGCGACTTTCAATGTCCGTTTTGCGGGCAAGCTGAGCCAACGATAAAAGAGGTGGATTTGGAGCGGCCTGGCATCATTCGCTGGGTCTGGAAGCATCTGCCAATAACGAGCATCCATGCTAGGGCCCTACCTGCGGCAATTGCAGCCGAGTGTGCACATGACCAAAATCATTTCTGGGAAATGCACGATTTAATTTATGCCAATCAAGATGCGCTGAGCGACGGCGATCTTTTCAATTACGCTCAGCAGATCGGCCTTGACCTGACCACTTGGCAGGCATGTTTAAGCACTGATCCTCCCATGCAGAGAATTGTTGCTGATGAAAACATGGCTGCGCGCGCCAGGGTAGACGCCACGCCGACTTTCTTCTTCAATGGCGCCGCGCTTGTCGGTTCAGAACCCTTGGACAGCTTTCTGTCGATAATCGATGCCGCGCAACGGTCGGCAATAACGAGCGGGGCGGACGCTGGCACCTATTACTCAGCAATAGAAGGTCAGGGTTGCCAATAGCAAGCAGGGCCGCAATCCGTTTGGCGTTGTCACGGATGAAGTTCGCAGTTACGAGGTTGGCCTGAACTACTTCTTGCAAGGCAACGAGCTCAAGCTTCAGGCCTCATATGGGTACTTCGATTTCGACAATATTCCGGCATCGCAGGAGTTTACTGTAGTGGCACAGGCGGTTTTCTAGCGGTTTGCGGCCTCACTTGGGCAGGTTCGGCGGGCGGCGAAACCATTTGCCGCCCGCTTGCCATTTGCGTAGCGAGACGGCACCAAAATTTGCTCGGCATTGGGCTATAGTAGCCGAGTGAGCGCACATGACGTCATCAGCATTGTAGTGTGTGTAGCTGCACTTGCTTTTGCGTTCATGGTCTGGTACGGGCGCTCTCAAAGCTCGATAGCCCCAGTTCTTGCGCTGCTGTTTCTGGATTGCTTTGGCTGGAACTTTGGCGAATTGTCACTCTCGCTAACTAAAGTCGAGGAATGGCACGTCGTTGACCGTTTTTTTTCGACGTTGCTCCCGGCCTGTGCGCTTCACGTCGTGATTCGCTTTATTGGTAAAGATCGGGCACTGCGCAAGCTCGTTATCTGCACTTACATGCTCTTCTTTGTCTTGGCTATCACCCAGCCAAGCCGACTTTGGTGGAAATTGCTATCCGTCTTCGGTTGTCTTGCGATGGGCCTTGGGCTGGTTTTGCTCTGGAACCACCGGAAAAGGAGCGTGGTCCGCGAGGAACGGGAACGAACCGAACTCATTGTCATTGCAATTGGAATTGGGACGCTTCTGGGACTAACCGACTTGTGGCAGCACGAACCGGGATTCGACATGCCGTCACTCGGCAATTTGGGGATATTATTGGCACTCTTTTTGATTGGAGTGGCTACCCGTCGTTTCAGGCTGCTCGGGCGCGAAATTCCGGTCACATTGGTGATTTACGGCTCATTCGCCGCTACCCTCTTGGTACTGGGGTTTCTTGCGGATGTGCACTGGTTCGGCGCGCACCATGGCCTGCGCGGCACATTCATTCTGTCTTTGTTGGTGGCCGGTTTTCTTGTCACACGCGAAGTCACTCGCTATCTAGCCATTACTCGAGAGCGCGCGAGACGACTGTCGCTACTTGGTCGATTGTCGGAACAATTGGCGCATGATTTACGGAATCCATTGGCAGCCCTAAAGGGCGCAATTCAGTTCCTTGCCGCCGAGCACCGCGAAGGGCGGTCACTGGATTCGCAAACCGAGTTTCTGGCTCTGATGCTCGAACAAGTGGATCGGGTCGAAGCGACCCTTGGCAATTATCAACGTCTGGCGAAGGTAGAACCCGTGTTCTCAGAGGCCGCGCTGAACCCAATCGTCGAACGAGTAATCAATCTTCAGCGATTTGGATTGCCGGCACACGTAAGGGTGAACGTCGAGCTTGACCCAAATCTGCCAGCGTGCCGTCTCGACCCCGATCTAATAGCGCTGTCACTCGAGAACCTATTACGCAACGCCTACGAGGCAATGCCACACGGCGGCACGATAACGGTCCGAACCCAAAACCGCGAACATCACGACTCGATGCCCACGCTAAGTGTTGAAGACAACGGCTCGGGAATGGACGCGCGTGAGCTCGAACGTGCCTTGGACGAGTTTTACACCACGAAGGCCCAAGGTAAGGGTCTGGGCCTCAGTTTCGTGAAACGGGTGGCCGTGGCTCACGGCGGCGAAATGCACCTCGAGAGCAACAAGGGCCTTGGGACGGTCGTCTCAATCCACCTACCAGCGGCCAAGATGAGCTAAAGTCCCCCGTTATGGGAGTCACCCGCGGAACGGCTCTACTCGTCGATGACGACATTGCAGTGGGCAAAGTTCTGTCGGCGCTTCTCGCTCAAATCAACGTGCGGAGCGTCGCTGCTCAATCCGGGCAAGAGGCGTTGGCGATTCTGGAGCAAAGAGGAATTGATCTTGTGATTACCGATCTGCGCATGCCCTCCATGGATGGCATGACGTTGCTTCGGCGGATCGGGAAAGGTTGGCCAGAGATACCTGTAATCATGTTGACGGCCCACGGTTCCGTGCCCGTAGCGGTAGAGGCAATGAAAGCGGGCGCCAGCGATTTCCTGCTCAAGCCGTTCGAGCGTGATGAAGTGTTGTTCGTTGTGGAAAAGTCCCTCGCAACTGCGGCTCGAGCCGATGCAATGCCGCCGGGCGTGGCCAACGATGACATGCAACTATTGGGCGATTCGCCTTCGATGCGCGACGTTCGCGACTTGATTCGCCGCGCTGCGGCCGGCGTTGCAACCGTACTGATTCACGGCGAAACCGGAACTGGCAAGGAACTCGTCGCAAGGGCCATTCACGAAAATAGCCCAAGGCGCAAAATGCCGTTCGTAAAACTCAACTCCGCGGCAATTCCGGAAAACCTTCTCGAAAGCGAACTCTTTGGCTATGAGAAGGGTGCATTTACCGGTGCGTTCACGCGCAAGCCCGGCCGTATCGAACTCGCCCACACCGGGACGCTTTTTTTGGACGAGATTGGGGACATCCCGGCAGCATCACAGGTCAAACTCCTGAGAGTATTGCAGGAAAGGGAAATTGAGCGTCTGGGTGGTACTCAAACCATCAAAGTCGATGTTCGCTTCGTGGCTGCCACGCAGCGAAGGCTCGAGACGCTGATTGAAAACGGTCAATTTCGCGCGGACCTGTACTACCGCCTGAATGTCATCCCGATTGACGTTCCGCCACTTCGAGAACGCCCGGAAGACATAGCGTCACTAGCGCATACGTTTGCCGCTGTTGCAGGCCAAACGAATGCAAGACCCGCGACGGGTCTTGAGTCGGCTGCAGTCGAGGTCTTGAAGACTCAACCTTGGCCCGGCAATGTTCGGCAACTAGAGAATTTCGTCGAAAGATTGGTCGTGCTTAGCGACACGGGTTTCGTTTCGCGGGCGCAAGTCACAGCGGAATTGGCACGCGAAGCGGAACGGCTGCGTCCGGCACCATCATCCCCCACAACCGCAAAGCTCGACGACGAACGACGCCACGCCGAACGGCAAGCGATTGAGCGCGCCCTATCACGCGCCGGCAACAACCGTTCCTTGGCGGCGCGCCTGCTCGGTATTAGCCGAAGAACGTTGTACAATAAGATGGAGGAATTCGGGGTTAGCTAGCGTTTGCCCGCCTTCGAATTTCGGGGCCGACATATTCCCCGACACTCCGCAAACCGGAAGCGTCATGTTGCTTTTCCTGGCAGGGTCGAGACTCCTAAACCGTAAGGGTTATGCCTTCTGTTCCTAGCTATCACAACATGAGGGCCGTCCCGGCTTTGTTCATATGGCATTTTGAGCACCCCGCGACCTGCAACCGGCACTGGCGTTACGGCACGTGGCTACCCATCACGTCCCGTCACGATTCGTCCCTTTCGCGCAGCCTTTGGGCGGTTCCACCCGCCGAGTGCCACCTGGGTTTCTCCAAGGTCCCCGGGGCGCCAGAGTGACATGGGGTGTCTGGTGAGTTTGTTCCACTTTCGACAAACAACGGTCATCTGCCTGAGAATTTGACTTTACGCCAGTTGCGAGTGTGTGTAGCCTGGCGCTCACCAGCAGGGAAGGACAATTCTATGATCACGACTCACAGTGCCAATGATCTCGCGAAAATCGGGCAGCGCTATCGCGCCAGTTACCTCGTTCAACAGGCGGGTTACACATTGGGCATTGCCGCGGCTGATGGCGCCGGCCTCGCGGCATTGCTGCCGGCGACCTTCATGGATCAGGTGACGCAGGCACGCAATGACGTCGATCAAGCGCGCCAAGACAAAACCAACGCAGCCGCTGAATCGAAACACGCAACCACTGAACAAAACACACAGTTGCAGGCGGCCAAAGTCTGGCGCAGAAAGGCGGTCAAGCGGGCGCAACGTGCGCAGCGCCAAGGCGTCAAGCTTGCCGACGAGCTCACGCAAATTGGCAGCGCCCAAAGCGTACCCGCAGTGCTCGATCAAATCAGCAAAACCTTGGGCTTGCTAACCCAGCATTCCGCAGAGCTCGATGCGGTGGGTCCAGCAACCCAACCGCTGATCGACGAAGGGCAACAGATCTACAGCGCGCTGCAGCAAGCGGACGCTGAGCAAGAGCGAATCCGCGCAGCCGATCTACCCTCGTCCGTGACGGCCTTCTATGCCCGCAAAGGTGAACTCTACCTCGGGCTGAAGGTGATCAACGACGCCGGACACGAGCTGCACGCAGGCGATCCGCAGGTGTCCGCCAGATACAACCTATCGATCCTGCATCGTCGCTCGGGTCAACTGGCAGCTCCGACACCCACGCCAGCACCCGTGCCGACGCCCGCAGTCAGCCCGACCGCGAATCAATAGTTCATCGATCGGTTTTGTTTGCCCAGTCACCCGCGAGCCGCAATCCACGCGTCTCAGCGCGCGATAAATTGTTTGTTCTGTGCGGCACGCGCAGTCGGGTTTGCGATCCGTGACACATTCATCAGCGCTGACTACGTCTGATTGTGGGTTTGCTGCGAGTACGGCATAGAACACCGTCACGACCCACTGGCACGTCACAATTGCCCAAATGGATGCGATCAGTCCTCACCAGATGACGATCAGTGTCCTTGAAGGCACCGTCACTAACAATGTGGACACGATCAGTGCCACTGAGCTGACTGCCAGCGCCTCAAGGTCCAATGTCAGTGACAACATTGACGTGATCAGTACCAATGCGAACGTGATCCGTGACAATATGGACATGATCAGTCCCGTTGGCCTGAAGATCAGTGCCTTGGAACCCAATTTCTGTGAGGATATTGCCATGATCAGTACCACCGGCCTGGAAATCAGTGCCTTGAAGGCCAATATCAGTGCGTGTCGAACCACCGCGGTTCGCCACGCCTGCGACCGTCAAGAGTGCCGATATTCACCACTGACCCTGCATGCTGCGGTTGGCGTGCGCATAGGCGATGGCTCGCGGCGTGGATACCAGCGGAGTATTTGGGCCGCACTCATCTTGGCGAAAGTCGGTTGTGCCTAACATTGCACAAGCTACCGAGCATCAGCACGACCTTGCAATGCTCCCGGCAGCAGCTCAGCAATCGTGATCGCGCGTCCCTTACTGCACCTGTCCCCCATCTGCACCAATGCAGCTTGTGCGTTCACCGGTATCGCAACGGGCATAACCACCGCCGGGACATTCATTTAGTATCCGCCATTTTAAAGTTCCAGAGTCGCAAACCAGTAGCTGGTTATTGACAGAATCAAAGGCAAAGTCAAAACAGGTATCGCAAGTGCAGCAATATCCAATGCCACAGCATTGCTCGCAGTCCTGGCAGGGGTCACCGGCTTTTGCTGTGACGTCTTTGGTGCTTGATGAATTGCAAGCTTGCGCTGATGTCAGTACGGCTAGCAACAGGAGCGACTTCCATGCTCTTGAATAGTGTACTTGCTTCATGCGAATGTCTAATTGGACTTTAGAGTCTGGCAGTAAGTGTCAAGGCTCGACGCAAGTGGAGTTGGTGCAGGTCTGTGAAATGCACTCCGTCCCGACACGGCATGTGGCTCCATCAGCCTTGATTTTGGTGCATTGGAAAGGGTTACTGCTGGTGTCGCAGTACAGGCCGCCGGCACAATCGAAAAGTAATGAGGTACTGTCACAGGAGTTGACGTTGAACGTTGCCAGTGCGGCGACGCCGAGGAGTGGTTGAAGAACCATGGCCGACTCAAGTTGCGAGCGCTCGTCATTGAAGCTCACAACATCGAGCGCTTGCTACGTTACCTCGGCGAACCTCTCGAACCGCCGAAGTGTGCGCCGGCTCGCGACCCACCGTACTTCAAGACGCAGGTGCTGCGGCGCAAGTTCGGTGAGCTCAACTAATGGCTCACCGGCGCCGCCCGGACCCACGCATTTTGGCGGATTGGGTGAGGCGGAGGTACTTCGGACCAACGTAAGCGATTGGTCCGCCGACGAACTTTGGCGCACGTACATCCAGCTGACAGATGCCGAAGCCGCCTTCCGCATTCACAAGACTGACTTATCGATTCGGCCCATCTGGCACCAAAAAACCGACCGTGTGCTCGCGCACATATTCGTTTGCTTTCTTGCCTACGTAATGTGGAAGACGCTGGAGCAATGGCAAAAGCGAGCAGGGCTGGGCGACAGCCCGCGCACGATCCTCGAAGAACTGAAGAGCATTCAAAGTACTGACGTAGTACTACCCATCGATTCTCAGCCACCTCGCGAGCTTCGCGTACGTTGCGTCGTCAGACCCGATAAGGCGCAGAGCTACTTGCTCGACAGACTTGGCCTGCGGCTGCCAGAGCGACTTCGTCCAACGCCACTTCTTGCCAAAATGTAGTGACAACTTTCGCTGCTAAGTATCCGAAATCACACGAATGCGCCCCGTAACTGCGGAAGTTGGGCTAGGCACGTTGGCGAGCATTCATCGCACGCATGCCGCCGAGATCGCCGAGCGCACCACGGTGAAACCCACTGAGCTCGCTGAGGCGGAAGCTCTGGCTACCAAGCTGGGCAAAACGGTCGGCGTGCGCGAGCTTTCACCGCAGGTGATTGCGCGGGCCTCTCGCAATCGCCAAGCGGCGTACACACTATTTATGAGGGCGTACGAAGAAGTCCGCGCCGCTGTGCAATACGTCCGTCATCACGAGAGTGATGCCGACTCAATTATTCCTTCGCTCTTCGCCGGCCGCGGCGGCCGCAAGAAGGCCACCGACGACACGAACGACAAGCCGCCAGCGCCCATTCCCGTGCCGCCCACGACAAATCCAACAAACACACCCACCGCGAACCCAACGCAACCCGCAAAGGTTGCGGACTTTTCCGAGTCCGGTCCCTTCATGCACAGTTGACCAGTCGAGATTGGCCCTGGCCTGGATACTCGGCAACTTGCTGCACCTTTCACGGCTGCCCTTCTAACTCTCGAGTTGGAGGCGGCTCTCGACACGTAGAGCTTCGACGAAAGGCGCCAATGCATCGGCGCCGCGAACGTCAAGGCGTTCGAAGCACGTACGGCGGTGCTCGGGGCGGCGCTCGAATGCAGTCGCCGCCTTCTCCAAGTCGTGAACGACAGTAAGTCCGTAGGCCTTGCGCGCCTTTTCCCAAGCGAGTTCTGGAATCGATCCAACGTGTAACCTGAGAGCCGCCAGATCAATGAGATCGCGCGAAAGGAATGCATCATCTGCCCAGCGGTCGGAGTTGGCGAGGAGTTTTTCCGCATAACAATCGACCATCGCTGCCCATGGCACGGATGCTATGGGTCCCGCTTCGCCGGGCGAAAGTGCAATGCGCCCCTCTGCAACGAATTCGACCTTGATGCGCGTGCTGCCCACTACTGCAGGAAAGCGGATACCGTATTGGTCAATGCGAGCCTCACCTGGCAATTCGATTGGACAGTCCTTGTGGAAGAGGCGCCTCACGCCACCCGGTTCTCGCACTTCAGCTCGCAGTGACGCGTAACCCTGCCGATCAACGGCAAGAAAGTCCACGTCACGCGATACGCGATATTCATTAAGCGCTAGAGTTAGGCGAGAGCCACCGGCAAACACGACATCATGGCGCGCAAGGAGCTGTCCGTCGAGCGCTTCAAGAAGCGTGACGACTGCTTGGTGTTCAACCCGCGTAAGGATCAATGGTGCTGCCATGGCGTTCCACCAAGTAGCAAATCCAATCGAGCTCTTCTCTTGAAGGTTCGGCCAAAACACCCACGAAACGCCAACCCGCTTCATAGCGCGACAACATTTGCCGCGGTGAAAGTCTGTGCGGCGCTCGATCGTACCAACTGATCGCTTCCAAAAACGGGAGGCACGCAGGGACATCTTGGTGCATTGCTGGCATCAAGCCAAGACTAGCGCTTCCGCTGAATCAGCGCTAGTAACAGCTAACGTGATGGACGTTGCCAAACGTAAGTGGGCTTAAAAAACGCTGCATTCATGCGGTAGCTTGATTTTCGGTCCTTGCCTTTCTGGGTCTAGCGCGTAATCGTGACGAGGGGTGCACGCACGTGGCTACTCGTCACGTCGCGTGACGATTCGTCCCTTTCGCGCGGCTTTTTGCGGTGATCGCGGAGCTGTAGAAAGTCCGCGGTCAGGAACTCGAAGGATCTGCAGTTCGGGTTTGAGACCACCGACGTCCACCAGCCCGCGGCTCTCGACTTTGAATCCCAGGTGATGTGCGATGGACGCCGTTCGGGCCGGCATCGGCGAGAGCCACACCCAGCGCCCGCCGGGACGTAAGACTCGCCAACCCTGCGTTAGCGTTGCCTCCATCAATTCCCCGAGCGAGCCGTCCCGAACCAGGCGGGCGCCGAGCGGTGGGTTAGTGATAATCAACGTGATATCGCGGACAGGTGCTGTCGTGGCGTCGCGATTGTACAGTGTTACGTGTTTGGTCTTGGCAGCTGCAATATTGGCCTGAGCCGCCGTTAGCGCTCGCTCGTCCGTGTCCGTGCCGTACATGGCGCGGTAAGGACCGAGCAGGGCGCGCTCGATGAGTTCGAGTCCGCTGCCGACGAAAGGGTCCCACACCACGTCATCGGGCTGTGCCCCTGCTACGTGGGCAAGGGCGGCCGCGATGGTGGGGTGAGACGCCGAGGGCAATTCTTCGACGCGCCACGTAAACCGCGGGTCGTCGATGCGCTTTGGGATGATGTCGAGCCGACCCTGCGAACTGTCTACGCAAATTTCCCAAGCAGCCGCGGTTGGATCTGCAACTAGCGGCAATTGATCACGGACGAGGCGCGTTTGCAAATCCCAAACTGCGGCTCGCTGGTGGCCTTGCCCAATGAAGTCGAGCCTCACGCGCGGTACGCAGCCATTCGATTGCGCCATCCACTCGAGAATTTCTGCGCGCACGAGCGAATCGACTATGGCGTCGATGCCGGACTGAGCCCGGTCCAGTTGCAGCTGAACCCCGATGCTGAGAGCCGAGCGTGCAATGAATGCTTCACTCAGCGCACCTGCGAAATTGGGAAGGCAAACCCTGCCAGTCGACGTCTTTACCGCTCCGAGCGCACTGACTTGTTCGGCTACTATTGACTCGAGACCTTCACGGCAGGTCCAAAGCAGAGTCTGCTCGCGACCGAGAGCAATGTCCAAGCGAACTAGCTCGGTCGCCGCGGGGCGCGAGGCCGTACGCGCGAGCATCAGCCGCGCCCGTTCGATTGTACGCGTCGTAAAGTCATCCTGACTCGTTTGAGACACGAGCCATTCGGCGGCGCGTGGCCCTCCTACTTTTCCGAGGGCCTCAATCAGGACGCGTTGCTCGGGCAACGCGTGTTCACGTGCCGCATAATCCAACAAAGCATCTTCAATGCCCGGTTGATTGAGCTTGCCAAGACCAATCACGCTGGCGCGTTGCACATTCGGATTGGAATCACAGAGCCGCGAGCGCAATTCCTCGACGAGAGCCGGCTCCGGGTTTTCCCGGGCAACACGGGCAATTAGGCGCAGCAGACGCACACGTGCTGCCGGATCTGCCTCAGTCAAGTTTATCTGTGCGAGCAATGCCGCTGGCACCCCGGCCCGCGCCAAAGATCGCTCGATGGGCGTGGCGTCATCGTCCGTTGCCTCAACCAGCGCGTGAAGGGCGGCGTCCAATTCGCTGCGAGCAGGCGTGTACCCGGGATCAGAAAAACGTGATTGCTCGCTCATAAACGCAGACCTCGCGGCTTACCGCAGCGTGCCTATAGCTGAATTGAGCCACTAATTCTCAAATATCGAACCCAACGTTCCCAAAAGTGACGCTGGGGCCGAAAATGAATGACCAGTGGTTCAGCGCGATGGATACCGGGCGGTTGTTACTGTCAGTAATCGGGATCCCACCTGGTCCCAGAGCTGGCGCAAATTCACTGCCCAAACGGTACGCGGCCCAGGCATGGATATTGATTGACGCCTGCGAAGTCTGCCCCGTGTTTCCAAGCGGAACGCCAACGCCTAGGCCACCTACGATATTGAGTTGGCGCGTGTTATCTGCGGCCAAGCCCATGCCCATTACGCCCCCTTCGAGCCCGAGGATGCCTTCAGTGCCATCACGGGTCACCCAAGTAAATCGCGAGAGTACCCCGAGGTTGAGCGATAGCGGCCCCGTGCCAGCTCCATTGGGATCATTGGAGAATCTAAAGAGCTCAACCGGAATCGAAACCGTCGCATAAAAGCGCCAGCGCGTGTTTTCCGCAACGATCGTCCATTGGGCTGATGGAACCTCGAGTTGACCGGCGCCCCCTCGAATGTACTGCGACTCCTCCGTGACATGAGTCAAACGTACGGTAATCTTGTCGAACTGAGACTTCACCCCGTGGAGCCAGATAACCCGCGGCTCCGCGCCGTGACTCAGGATGAGACGCTGCGTGAAGTGGCCCTCGGAACGATTCGTCCCACCGACACTGCTAACCGAGATATCGACGTCAAGGCGCTGCTCGCCGTCTTGCACAGGCACACGATTGGGATGGACGATCAAACGACAACCGTCCCGCTGCTCGAATGGAATGTGCAGCGGAACACCAGGAACTACGGGCGCCGAGTGTCCCGCGGCATCGGTGCAAAGCACCTCCACAATGGGAGACTTGGTCGCGGTATCACCGATGGGCGCCGGTATGTTCACCTCGCGGAGGGCTCGCTGAACATAGCCGGTGAAATGCGCGAGATCAGTCTGAGCCAGGTGCCCGGGCAAGCTTTCGTCACGCAGGGCAAATCGCAACAGCACGTAACCACCCCCAGCGGTACCGCGAATTTCGGTTCGGCCATCTTGAACCTTTACGTCGTAGGCTCCATCGACCGGCAGCGTCACGATTCTTCCGTGCAAATTAGGTGCTATCGCTGAGACCACTACGTTGCGGTTCGTGGGTATAAAGTCGATTTCACCATACCCGGTTAGATGAAGCGATACTCGCAGCTGTGGCGGCGGAATCGTCGACATCGAAACTAACCCAATCACCGAAGCTTCCGAGGTGCCTCGCATCGCGGCGAGGGTAACTTTCTCACTCGTAATGCGCCCGAGACCCAAGAGTACGTAGACGGAATTCTCCTTGGACTCTGTAGCAATAACGGGAACACCGCTGCCATTGACGATCCAGCGCAGGCTTTCGTCATTGGTTGCGCAACGTGCGTCTACGCGAACCACTACTCGAACGTCGTCCGTGTCACGCAGCGGGGCAAGCGACACCAACGAAATTGGGCAATACGTGACGTCGAGCGCAATATTGACGAACTGCACGAATGTATCCCCACTGCGGACGAACACTCGCGGAGCAAGCCGTAACTTCATCGTCAGCGTACGCGCTAGGCTACCACTCGAACGCACGCGAACTTCGCTTTCGACTAGCTCGCAGCGCCCGGAATCGCATTCGACTGAACTCACGGCTCTCGGGTGAGTCAATGCTAGACGCGCTTCACCCGTAGACAGGTTGACATGTCGCTCTGTCGTCAACGCGCTTGCTACTATCATTCGGGAAGGCGAAATCAGCAATGAATCTTGGGCGACGAGGTGGCCCGTGTTGTCGAATAGGTCCCCTTTGCCGGGTGCTCCAGCGGGAAGAATTCGGAGCACAATGGCCGAGGCATCCGCTGCAATTTTCTTGCTAATTGAATACGAGCAACTTTGCTGACCGTTGACAATTGTCGGCGCACCGCAAATGTCACTTCCATGCTCTCCCTTGATTTCCCATTCGAGTTTGCTTCCTTCGAGGTTCGTGCCCCTCAAGTCCAGGTGCCCTTCATCAATCCAGAGATCGACAGTGCGCCGGTCTATTACCGGAGTCGGCCCGGTTACAATGAATGTGTCGGCATCCTTGCTCGAAGCACAGGCTGCGTGCAATTGCGAGATACGAACCGAAGTAGCCTTTCCGATCAGGGCCGTATCTAACGGAGGACGGAGTTTGGTGCCCGCCGGATCGGGTATCCAGCCACCTCCCGTTTCTCCACACAGGACTTGGCCATCGGGAAGGGGAATGGGTGCACCACCGACGGGGGCTGAAAGAACCGCGGCAAAACACAGCCTCTGCATCGAAAACAGGGCCAAAACGAGCACTAACTGATGAAATAAACGGTATCGATACATGACGAGGTCCGTGCCGCGAGTGGCAATCCTATAAACAGCCGTAATGTCATCCAATTCCACGAATCGTGCCACCGTGAAACCTTTCATTCCTGTTCACGCCGCGTCCATCTGATTTTTTTTGGGCGTGTCGGCACGTGGACACGAGTCCCATCACCGAGCAGAATGCGGGAGAGCCCGCGTTTCCGTGCCGCTGCGACATCCATAAGAGCTTTGCCCTACGCGCGCGCAGGCTGCGTAGGGCGGGCGGTCCGGGTGCCGAGAAAAACCAGCGGAACAGCGATTGCATAAATGACAACCACCGAGAGCCAGATGGCTTGGCGACCGTCGTCAACCTGCCGGGTAGCTAGGGCCTGAAGTGCCGGCGTGCCGATGCCAAGTCGTAATGGTGGCGCTATCCGAATGCGTAGGGCGAAAACCTTGCGATCCCGATGCCCATCTGGCGGCAGGTCTGCTCTTGGCGACGTGGACCGTGGCCTTCATCGAGGCTCACCGGACCTTTCGAGAGAGTCGAGATAAAGAGGCAGCGAAAGCCGCCTTTCTCGCTATCGTTGATAAGGGAACCATCGGGGTAAAAGCTGCACTGGCAGACACGCCTTACGCCTGAGCAATCAACTCCGGCCCGATGCTGCTTAGCCTCATAATAGGCTCGCGTAGCTGGGACCTCACCCCCATCAAAGTGACCCTGTAACGAACGTCAGCCGTCGGCATAAGCGTCGATATGACCCTGCCGCGCAACTTGCAGAATGCATCCGCGATTACCTCAATAATCCTCGCGTTGGTTGGCTGCAGAGGTGGGACCAAGAATAAAACTTCTGGCAAGCCCACACCGAGTGCCACTGGCACTAGTCAGACTCTTCAAAGTCCAATGGGTTCCGCTGTACACACACTCACGCATTGTCCGTTGCCGGCACCGGGGACCAAACCCAGTTGTGCGTTGACGTAATTCTTACGTTATAAGGGACAACTGTTGCGACTCCGGTGATCAGACGACGAAAGTGTCGGATTCCGCGGTGTTTACTAGCGCATTGTCTCAGTTTGCGGTAGGCGTCGGGCCCCCATGATACCCCGCTACACGCCCCCAGATTTTGCTGAGCTTTGGTCCGATCGCACGCGCTATCGCACTTGGCTTAAGGTTGAGCTTGCCGCCTGTGATGCGATGGAACGGGCCGGATTGGTTCCTGCTGGGACGGCTGCCTCGATACGGGCAATGGGGCTGGACCCGGACCCCGCTGCTATCGAGGAAATCGAAACACGAACAAAGCACGACGTGATTGCGTTCCTCACCCACGTCGAGCAAGTGGCGGGTGATCCCGCGCGCTGGCTGCACCGCGGCATGACGTCGAATGACGTCCTGGACAGTTCTTTCTCCTTGCTGCTTTCGACGGCGGGTGACCGGCTGTTGACTCGTAGCGATGCTTTGATCAAAGCCTTGGCGCAACGCGCCGAAGAGCACATTCACACCGCAATTATCGGGCGCAGTCACGGCATTCATGCGGAGCCCACGACTTTCGGCGTGGTTTTGGCGGGTCATCTATCGGAAGTGAAGCGAGCACGCTCGAGGCTCGCGACGGCCAGGCAAGAGGTCGCCTGCGGCAAGATTGCGGGCGCGGTAGGTACCTATGCCCACCTGTCTCCGGAAATCGAGAAAGATGCGTTAGCTCAGTTGGGACTTGTCCCTGAAACCGTCCCCACTCAAGTCGTGGCGCGTGACCGACACGCGGCCTTCTTCTGTGCTCTAGCGTTAATGGCAGCCGCTATTGAACGCCTGAGCACGAACATTCGCCATTGGCAGCGCACGGAAGTGGGTGAAGCAGAAGAGCGCTTCTCCAAAGGGCAGAAAGGCTCGAGCGCGATGCCACACAAGCGCAACCCGATTCTGAGCGAGAATTTATGCGGCCTTTCGCGGGTCGTCCGCGCGGCAGTAACCCCTGCCCTCGAGAATGTCTCGCTGTGGCATGAAAGGGACATATCTCACTCTTCGGTCGAAAGAATGCTGGCCCCAGACGCGACATCTACGCTTGCATTCATGCTCGACCGCGCTACGGGCCTCGTCGAAGGTCTGGTGGTCTATGCTGATCGAATGCAGCAAAATCTCGAGCGGTCCGGTGGGCTTTTCTTCAGTGAAGCCATAATGCTCGAATTGGTTGGCAAGGGCCTCGCGCGCCAGAAGGCTTATGAGATGGTACAGCGCAATGCGATGCAAGCATTCGCGGGTGAAGGAGCGTTCGAGCAATTGTTGTTGGCCGATGCGGAAATTGGCCAATATCTGAGTGCGAGTGAGGTTAAGCTTTGTTTCGATTTGAAGCACGCGCTTAGGTACGCCGAAGTCATAGTCCGGCGCGCGATTGACGCATAGGGGTTCGATACCGCCTGCGAAGTGGGACTTTTCCGTGCCGTATCGACAAAAAATATGGAATCGTCGAGGAACGGGTGGCACTGCCGGCTGCCGACAATGCCGCGACTTACTACGGCGCCGCCTGACACACGACCCACATGACAGTGAGCCCCGCTACACGTTGGGTATCGTCTTCGCCGGTCACGCACATCACGGAACCTTGGTCACGCGGGCAGATGCAGCCACAAGCATCGTTCTGAGTCGCATAGCAGGTATCACCGACCAAGTAGTTACAGGGCTTGTTGGTTGTGGCTTGAGACTTGGGAAAGCCTGGCTTGCAATCGGATAGAAGTTGCGGGCCAGCCGCTGAAGCAGAAGCAGCGGCATCTCCGTTTAGGCCGGATTGGTCAGCGGACGGCGCGGTCTCAACTGTGCCTCCACATGCCAAGAGGCCCAACCCAAGACATAAACTCAGTACTCGCGCGAAGTTAGCTGAAGTGATTGCCATGGGGGCTGAGGGTAGCAAAATACGGACCGCCAGTCGAAAGTACGTTTTCATGCGAAATTTCGCATTGAAGTGTCACCGGAGTTGGCGATGTTGGAAATCCGGTGTGCCTGCAGTTGGCGCCTGAAGGTTTGAGGGCCAAGAGAGAGATCATCACTTGCAATAGATAGAGTATGTCAATAAGTGAGTGATGGGCGACCTGTATGCGCGATGTGATGGTAGGCGACAAACTGGACCAATATCAACTCGATGAGTTGTTGGCCCGCAGCGGAATGGCTTCGATTTTCAAGGCTACCGATACGTTGACGGGGGACACGGTTGCGTTGAAAGTGCCGTATCTGCAATTCGAAAGCGATGTCGTATTTCACGAGCGCTTCAATCGCGAGGAAAAGATTGGCACGCGCCTCGAGCACCCATTCGTCGTGAAGGTTCTGACGCCGAAGTACAAGACTCGAATGTTCTTGGCGATGGAGTTTGCGCGGGGCAAATCGCTGCGAGCACTGATGGACGAACAGAAACGGCTGAAGCCGGAGACGGCCATCGGGATCGCCGTGCAAGTGTGCGAAGCGCTCGTATATATCCACAGTAAGGGAGTCATTCACCGGGATTTGAAACCGGAAAATGTACTGATTGATCCTGAAGGCAACGTTAAGATCTTGGATTTCGGGATCGCGATGGACGAGGCGTCTCGACGCCTAACGTGGACAGGGTTTTCGGCAACGATTGGCACGCCAACGTACATGGCGCCGGAGCAAATTAATGGCCGCCGGGGGGACATTCGCACGGACATCTACGCTCTCGGGACGATGTTGTTCGAAATGGTCACCGGGGAATTGCCTTTCACTGACTCGGACATGCACACGTTGATGCGCGCCAAGACCACTGAGGCCCCGTTCGCGCCCAGTCATTTCTTGCCGGACATAAACCCCGGGCTCGAGGAAATAATCCTGCACGCTATCGAGCGCTCACCCAAGGATCGCTACCCGGCCGCAGAAGCGATGCTGGCTGACTTGAAGAACCCTTCAGCCGTCAAACCGCGCGATCGGGCGCAGATTCGCGCATCGGCCGGAGCCTGGGAGCGTATCCCACAGTCGGTACGGACGGGTGCAATTGTTTTCGCCGTCATATCGCTTTTGTGTCTATTGATTTTTTCATCCGCTCGGCGCGCGCCCCACCCGCCATCTTCACAGCAGCGGCAGACGAGTGTACAGTAACGCATGCCGTCTACGACTGAGCAGTCGCTTAACCCGATTTGGGTACTGCTTTGCGCTTTTTTGGTGATGTTCATGCAAGTGGGCTTCGCCATGGTGGAAACCGGCTTTACACGCGCCAAAAATGCCGTGCATACAATGGGGATGAACTTCGTCATTTATCCCCTCGGAGTCGTCGGTTTCTGGTTGCTTGGCTATGGTCTAATGATGGGCGGCGTGAATCACTGGCCCGCCCTCGGCACTCAGGGGCCAGGCAATGAGCTTACAATAACCATCGCTGGCAAACCGTGGGGGTTATTGGGCCTCTCGAAATTTGCGCTTACCGACATCGCGTCCGATCCCGGCAACTTGGCGATGTTCTTGTACTCAGCAGTGTTCATGGATACGGCCGCCACCATTCCAACCGGGGCCATGGCAGAACGGTGGAAGTTCTCGGCCTTCATGGTTTATGGCCTTTTCATATCCGCAGTTCTATATCCAATCTACGGCAATTGGGTGTGGGGTGGCGGGTGGCTTGCGGCAATGGGCGTCAATCTTGGCCTGGGCCATGGGCATGTGGACTTCGCGGGTTCGAGTGTCGTGCACATGACAGGGGGCGTTACGGCGCTTGCCGGCGCCATTGTGCTCGGGCCGCGCATCGGCAAGTTTCGGCACGACGGAACTCTTGGAATAATGCCGGGGCACAACTTGCCCATGTCGATAATTGGAACATTGGTTTTGGCCTTTGGTTGGTTTGGCTTCAACGCCGGCTCGACGCTGGCTGCCACCGACACAAGAGTGGCTACGATTGCCGTAAACACGATTCTCGCGTCCGCATCGGGCGCGATTACGGCGCTCATGTACGAGTGGTCAAGAAACAAGAAGCCTGACATCCCGCTCACGTGCAACGGTCTTCTCGGGGGGCTCGTGGCCATCACCGCACCATGCGCCTTTGTGTCTCCCGCATCGTCCGTCTTGATCGGCCTCGTCGCTGGCTTGCTAGTTACAAAGGCCGTTTACGTTCTGGAACGACGTTGGCGCATCGACGACCCGGTCGGTGCCATTGCGGTGCATGGCTGCTGCGGCGCCTGGGGAGCATTGTCATTGGGGATTCTGGCGGATGGCAGTTATGGGGCAGGCTGGAATGGCGTAAAGCGTCCCGTCGCAGGGCTATTGTTCGGCGACTCGGGTCAGTTCTTTGCTCAGTTGATTGGCGTGTTCGTAGACGCCGCCTTCGTGTTTGGTGTTTCCTTCGGCTTTTTCAAACTGGTCGAACGACTAATGGGTAACCGCGTTACCGCTGAAGTTGAGTGGAATGGCCTCGACGAATCCGAAATGGGTGCCGAGGCGTACCGAAACGGCTGATTGATGTAGGACCGGAGCGGGGTTTGGGCAGTGTATCCGACCGGTTAGTTCCGCATAAATTTTTACTTATACCGCGTGCACTGGGTGGTTCTTAACTGGTTATTTCGGTAGATGCTCGCCGATCAATGCGTCACCCATCGGAGGGCAAATCCAAGGCGAAAGGAGCAACCGGGACATCGCTGGCGATTGCCGCACTCGGTGTCGTGTATGGAGACATCGGGACTTCGCCTCTGTACGCGGTGAAAGAATGCTTTACCGGAGAGCACGGAGCGGCACTCACGGAGCACAATGTGCTTGGCATCGTCTCGCTGATCTTCTGGTCGCTCACTGCCGTCGTGGTGATGAAGTACCTTACGTTCGTGATGCAGGCCGATCACGACGGTGAAGGAGGAATCCTAGCCCTACTTGCCTTAGTAACGAAAGGCAAGGCACCCGGCAGGGCCGGCGGTTGGATTGCCACGTTAGCCATGATGGGACTATTCGGCTCTGCGCTTCTTTATGGTGACGGCGTGATCACACCGGCCATCTCGGTTTTGAGCGCCGTCGAAGGATTGTCCGTAGCAACCAACGTATTCGACCCGTACATCGTCCCGATCACGGTCATCATACTCGTGGCTCTGTTCGCCGTACAAAAGCGCGGTACCGGCGGCATCGGTAAAGTCTTTGGATCGGCGATGATCGTGTGGTTCTTGAGCATTGGCGCCGGTGGACTCTCTTGGCTGATTCGCGTTCCAAGAATCTTATATGCGCTCAATCCAATCTTCGCCGTGCGATTTTTGGCGCACCACGGCCTGCAGGGCTTTCTCGTGCTCGGCGCCGTAGTCCTTTGTATCACCGGGGGCGAAGCGCTTTATGCCGACATGGGGCATTTCGGGCGCCGCCCAATCCGCACCGCCTGGTATGCATTAGTATTCCCCGCGCTAACATTCAACTACCTGGGCCAAGGTGCACTGCTGCTCGAGGTTGGCACACCTGCTCTTGAAAACCCGTTTTATGGAATTTTCCCCCACATCGTCCTCTATCCGATGGTCATCGTGGCCACGGTTGCCACCGTCATAGCTTCGCAAGCATTAATTTCGGGCTCATTCTCACTGACTCACCAGGCCGTGCAACTCGGCTACTTGCCTCGCTTTAATGTCGTGCACACTTCCAGCCACACCGAAGGCCAAATCTACATTCCAACCGTGCGCTCGTTGATGATGGTCATTTGCGTAGCGCTCGTTCTTGGCTTTCGCCACTCATCGAACTTAGCTGCTGCTTATGGAATTGCCGTCACGGGAACGATGGCCATAACCACTGTCCTGTTTTTTGCGGTCATGCGCCCGCGCTGGGGCCTGGTTCCAACCTTGTCCCTGACGATAGTATTTTCGTGCTTTGACTTGGCCTTCTTTGCCAGCAACATCGCGAAGATCCCTCAGGGGGGATGGTTTTCGATTGGGCTTGCCGTCGTCATCTTTGCCGTAATGATAACTTGGCGTCGCGGGCGAATCGCGTTGCGCGATAGAATCCGCGGGGCAACCTTGCCAATTGAAGTATTCCTCGATGACGTTGCCCTCAAGGCCGCCACACGGGTCCCCGGGTCCGCGGTATTCATGTCATTGAATCCCAACGTAATCCCAGCCGCGATGTTGCATAATTTCAAGCACAACAAAGTGCTGCACCAAAAGGTAATTATGCTCAATATCTCGATGGAACGCGTACCTGAGGTGGAAGCGGAGCGTCGGGTAGAGATCCATGATTTTGGTGCGGGTTTCTTCCAGGTAGTCGCGCGCTACGGGTTCATGCAGCGCCCCAATGTGCCTGAGATCATTCGAGCCTGTAAGGATCGTGATTTCGACATGGGCCCAGATATTAGCTACTATTTGAGTCGCGAAAGCCTCGTTCTCACCGGTCGCGCGGGGATGGCTGGGTGGCGCAAGGTCCTATTCGCGTTCCTCTCGCGCAATTCCCATTCGGCAACGGATTTCTTCGCAATTCCGGCAGATCGAGTAGTCGAGCTCGGCATGCAAGTCGAAATCTAGACTGGGGTTGGCAATTCTCGGCGCGCTGGCAGTCTCATATTCGCCGTTTGATAACTTCGAAGGCCCGGAAAATGTCAGTCGAGTCATTGCGCGCAGGGCCGGGCCCCTGCGCACAAGCACGACAAAACAAACGGAATGCGGCACGGAGGTGTGTCGCTCGTCAGAAGAACCGGAGTCGAAAGGTAGTCCGGGTGGCGGTACGCCCAAATCTACGGCAAAAAGTGGAGGCTAGGACAAGAAAACGAATTAAACGCGCATCGGGCATGCACACTCTATGTACACGCCCGATGTCGGCTTGGAGCTTCAAGCTCCGTTCTGTTTTGTTCCTAGCGCGCGGCTATCGCGACGTTAGATGCTTCGGTGAATATCGGCTTCTCCTTCGTCTTGCTGGACTTGGCGAAGTAGAACGCACCATAGATACCCCAGAGGGCCACAATGCCAAGAGCGATATAGGGCTCCTTGACGCTCATGCCCGTCACCGCAAACGGACCCACCAAGTAGAACAACATGCAGAGCAGGTTGGCGATTAGACCGAAGATTGGGACCACGAAGTGCTTGAACCCGTGGAACGTGTGGTGTTGATGAAATGCGACCATCGCGGTGATGCAGGTCATCATGTAGAGTAGGAACGTCCCAAAGTTGCTAACCAGCGTCACAATTACGAGCGTGTTGGGCAACTTGGCGATGAGGGCCGGGTCAAAGATACCGATGCTGTACCAGATATTGTGGTACTTAGCCTCGAGCGGCGCCGGCGTCGTTCCGCCAAGATACACAGCGACGGTTGCCATACCAATTACGGCCGAGATAACCGCTAGCGTCCAGATAGCGCGATACGGGGTAAGGGTTTTGCCGTGCAGCAACCCGAAGTGAGAGGGAACCTCGTCATCTCGACCCATGGCGTAGGTAACCCGAGCGCCCGTGCTGAGGCAGGACAGTGTCGTGCCGATGAGAGCTAAGAAACACTGTAAATGCTTGCACCAACATGAACGCGCGACCTGCAGCGGCGCTGCCAAACATCCAAGTGCCTACGAGGACCATCATGTCGCCGATCGGAGCGCCCGATGCGGCCGCGTTGGTCATCGTGTAGCCTTGATTCAGGAAGTAATTCGCGGCGAAGTATTCAATCAAGTAACAGAAGATGCCTTGAATACCGAGCGAGAGCAGCACTGCGCGTGGAATGTCCCGCTTGGGTTTTTTCGCCTCCTCACCCATGGATGTCACGGATTCGAACCCGACCAGGATTAGAATCGCGATACAAGCTTGAATGAAGATGAGCGAGAAGCCATGGGGGGCCACGACAGATGAGCCTTTGCCATGGAATTGAAAGTGCGGGCTCAGCTCTGACGGTTTAGCTGGGTCGGTCGGATCCATGGTCACCGCGTCGGATGGCGCGTAGCTCAGTTTGAAAGGAACAGGCTTACCGTCTTTCATCTCGGGGACGGGGTTGCCGTCGTTGTCCATCTTGGCTTGAAGGACCGGCGCGCCCGCTGGGTCCAACTTAGGCTTACCATCTTCCACCACCGGCTCTTGAGCCACCACATAGTCAACGGGAACTCCATTAACGAGGTGATAAGCGGTCGAACCCGAGGGATGGTTGGTGCGGTAAGCGATCGCCATCACGGAGAAGACCAGCAGAGCGGAGATCTGAATGATGTTGATGGCCATGTTCACGCCGGTAGTCCCAGTTACGCCGCGGAAGGCGATGTATGCGACACCGAGCGAGAACACGATGCAGAACAGGAACATGAACAGCGGACTGTTGAATCCACCGCTGAACGTGTCGGGGAAGAACTGATTCAGCAGGTAGCCACTGATGAGGGCGGTGACGCCCACCATGCAGCCCGGGTACACCCAATAATAAAGGTGGCTTGCCCAGCCTGTCGTGAACTTGGCAAGGCGTGCGAATTTGAACGCCTTGGTCTTGGAGAGGAAAGCTTGTTCCGCGAAGAAGTATGAAGAGCCCGCTCCAGGGTAGAGCTTTGAAAGCTCGGCATAACTAATCGCGGTTGCAAAACACAACAATAACGCAGCAACGATGCCAAACCACATGGCCGAGCCAGCCATGGGCGCGCCGTAGAGCGATTGCATCTGAAACGTCAGCCATAAGAATGCTCCGGGCGCGATGAGCGCCATTGCATTAATTGTTAGCCCGGTCAGTCCCAGCGTGGGTTTGGTTGTTGGTGGTCCCGACGCTGTCGAAGATCCAGTGTTCTCAGCCATAGCGCCTAATCCTTTGTTCAATGAAGGGCCTATTTCCTTGAGGCTTCATTCCGGTTCGACGGGATACTCTTCCCCTGCGCAGACTAGAAACGGACTAGCCTGTTTTGGCTGGCCCCCATAAGATGGGAGACAGGTTTTGCCGGAACGATTGTGAATCTAACGGGTGCGATGTTTCTCATCGATGTCGATGTTGTAAACGAAGCATCACGCCGCCGACTGGCGGTCACAAGCCACTATGGGAGGCACCGAGAAACCATCTGTTACCGACTTAGCAATGAGCTTGAAACAAAACTGGGTGTCTTACCTATGGATTGGGGCCTAACGTGAGCAACAATTCACTATTCCTTTCAGCAAATACTAGTTTCCATTAGTGCCGTTCGCTTAACCGTTCAGAAACACAAGCGGACGCATACTGGTTTCTGCCTCGAGCCCATTGGCTGATATCAATATGGAACTAGCGGCTGTGGACAGCTCAGTGACTCGACTCGATTCCGCTCAATCCCGTGAGCGAGTGGTCGCAGCCCCATCGACTGATTCGGTGCACCTCGATGCCTACGACGTATGCGCACTGACAGACATTGGAAACGAGCGAGAAAACAACGAAGATTGCGTGGGTTTCTCGAGTGCGAACAGCAATAGTCTCGTGCTGGTCGTGGCGGATGGGGTCGGTGGCTATGAGGGGGGCGAACAGGCTAGTCGCATGGCGGTTGACGTCACCTTGGCCAGCTATCGCGAGCAGGGAACCGAGATATCCCCGGAAAAACGGCTGTATCGGGCAGCGCAACAAGCCAATATCGAGATTTACGACCGGGCCATCGTTGTTACCGAGCTGCGCAGCATGTCAACCACACTGACAGCGGTGGCCATAGAGGGCGGAATGCTACACGCGGCTCACGTCGGGGACAGCCGCCTGTACTTGATTCGCGGAGAAGCGATAACTCAGGTGACCAAGGACCATACCGTAGTAGCCGAGAAGGTTCGTCAGAAACGGATGAGCGCACAAAAGGCTCGACAGCATCCGGATCGCGGCACGCTGACGCGAAGCCTTGGCCGCGAGCTCATCGCCGCTGTTGACAGGATTACGCTTCCAGTGCAATCAGGCGATGTGCTCGTTATGTGCACTGATGGCATGTACAATATCTTAGAGGAATCGGAGATTGTCGAATTGACGAGCGAGGGCACTGCCGACGAGATTGCTCATCGACTGATCGACACCGCCAACGAACGAGGTACCTACGACAATCTTTCGGCAGTAGTGTGTCGTGTCGTGGGTGATTTGCCGGTGCGTGAAGAATCCGTTGGGTGGAGCAAGCGCTTGCGCGCCTGGTTGCGATCGCGATCTTAGGGCACCCACTTCCCGTGCGCCCGCTAACTTGTTGCTGCCGCTTAGTTTTGTTTTGCCGCATTCGAATGCTCGCCCAAGGGGCGAGTCATATTTGCCACCCGCGCTGACTTGTCGGAGGCAGACTGGACCCTCGCAACGAGCTTCCTGAGCTCGGCTCCTGTCTCATCAAGCTGCCTGTCCATTTCCTTCGCGTCCACGTTGTTACTGCTGTTTATGCTTCGAGCAAATGTTTCAGCCGCCGCGAGGGCGTTTGCTGCACTCGAATCAATTGTCATGCCGGAGACGTGAATGCTCTGCTGCAAATTGTAAATGGCCGCCGTCAACCATTTAGCGGTAGTTACGGCATCGTGCTTCTGCCATGCATCCTTGGAGTTGTGATAATAGAGCTCTGACAGCGTTCGGGTCACATCTGTGGCAGTGCGGTCGAGTTCTTTTGGATCTTTAACTTTACTCATCGCGACTTGGTCGGACAGAGCGCCGAGTTCTCTGTTCTTGGCATTCAGCGATTGGCGAAAAGTGCCGCTGGCGCGAGCCATGTCGATATCTAGGTAGGCCTTGGCCTTTCGCAACTCGGTTGCGGCACCTTTGACATCTTTTGGCAGCATTGCGCGGGCGGCGGTAATGCGCGCTATCGGTTGGTCATAGGTCTTGAGCCATTGTTCCGTTTGCATTGTCGGTAGGCCATTCTGCAAATCTGCGTCGTAGGCCGCAACTGACGCTTTCATGAGCATTTGGGTATTCGTCTTCCCGCTCTCAGCCTGAATCGCGAGTTGATTCAGATTCTTGGTTGCGGCAACCAAGTCAGGTTTTATTGGCTCGATGAGATTTTTGTGCTGGGGTTGAAGCGAGTCAGCTGCTGCACGCAGTTCGATTGCGACCAGCTGATTGTTATGACTGTTCTGCGCCGTTTGAGCGCGAAACAGATGTTGCTCAAGATTGCTCACAACCGGAATGAATCGTTCATTGTTGCCCAGAATCCATTTTTCAGATTCAGCAGTCTTGGCGGCAGAGTTGACACTGGGTGGAGCTACCATCGGCTTATTTGTGTTTGACTGGGCGGATGTCTTTGAAAGTGGGTGAGTGGGATTGGGCTGCTTATTGCAGCTGAGAGGTCCAACAAAGAGGGCAACCACCACAGTTGAAAGCATGCAGTGTGCCGAATACAAATGCCTTGTGCTTTTCATGTGAACCTTCCTTGCGTGGCGGAAGCACCACAGTCTGCGCTGGAACTGGGTTGGGAACATGCAATGTGCCTACCGATCAACTTCTTTTTCAAACAGGTGAATCGAGAAGTGAATTCCCCCAGCCGCCAGGTTTCTGACCGAGGCTTGTGGGGGTAGGCGAACCACACATGAGGCGTTGTGGCACAGTGATCCGCATCAATGTTGGACAGGCGCGGATGCCCGACGTCTGCATTTGGAATCTGGTGGGGACCAATCAAGGAATGAAGGTCCAAGATTAGGTGTTTATCGGTCTATCGGTTTATCGCAGTGAGCGCGAACACCCGCCAATCACAATCAACGAGATGAGTGATGGCTGAATGAGGAGAACGTCATGAACATATCGCCTATCGTTTGGTCCTTAGTAATTACAACTGTCGCAATGGGCTGTGGCTCAGCTGCAACCCCAGCACCGAAAACCGCGGCAAGAAGTTCAGACAACTACAATTCGGATAAGCTGGCAAAAATGCCCAAAGATGACAAGGGTACTAGCGGCATGGTCAGCATATCCGACGACGTCAAGAGTGCATGTGGCATCTCCGATGACGAAGCCTATTTCGCATTCAACTCCGCCGATGTTCGCCCCAGAGACAAGCGGATTCTGGACAAACTACGCGCATGCTTCACGAGCGGCAAGCTCAAGGGACAAACGATGCAGCTCGTTGGGCATGCCGATCCGCGTGGCGATGATAACTACAATCTTGCTCTCGGCGGAAAGCGCGCCGACAGCGTCAAGAATGTGATTGTTGGCAGAGGGATGCCCTCTTCCAAAGTCAGCACGAGCTCGCGCGGCGAAATGGACGCCACGGGGACTGATGAATCCACATGGGCCAAGGATCGCCGGGTTGATGTGCGTGCTGGTACTTGAGTTCTGGAATATGAACGCCCAGTGATTGAGTGCGACCGCTCGGTACCCACCCCATGCATGGATACCGATGGAAGGCTGCGAGAAATAGCCCGCGGAATTCGAACTGCCGACAGTGGGACTGAACGCCTACTGCTGTTGGTCCCATGCCGAGCTTGTTCTCGCCCCGACCGCCGTCGGTAGTTGGACGTCCCGAGAGCTTTGGAGTCCACCGTGCTCAACTAGTTGGGAACTTGCCTTCGAATTCACGTTTCAGGTCGAGGGTAATCTTATCGTATGTGTGAGAGAGGTCGACTTTGCTAAACGGAAGCAGCCTCTCAACGCCGAGACAACGAACCGTGAACGTGAGTTCTTCCTCTTCGATTACTTGCGCGATTACGTTTAATACGTGTTGTTCCTCGTGGGGTTGGCGTGCCTCGGATCTCAGTCGAATGCAAAGCTCGCATTCAGCTTCCTGGGCGCCGTCGATTGTCGGACGCACAATTTGATCCCACACGAACAACCCCCGAATGTCCGTGAGATTCTCGGTATAGGTAATTAGACCAGCGACGAAGTTGTCTAGTAGTTCGACTATCAAAGGCTGTTGCATACCACTAACTCCGTTGCTTTTCATAGTCTACCAAGCTCGTCATCATTCGGTCCGAGACTTTCGAGAGAATGAATTTAGAGCCGGTTCCCACCTCGCAGGTGGGAACCAGCCGATGTTCTTCGAGCAACTTGTCCCAACGCTTTGCGCTCCAATTTTGGCAATGGCGCAAGGGTTCGGGGTTCCGAAGCGCCATTGTGGGACTTCAAAGACGGGATTCCGAGCGCCACGAAGAACATCATAGTTAGAACGATTTCTCTGAGCCGCTCGCTGCCTCCTTTTTGACTTCTTGCTGTGTTTTTCAACGGCAAAAAGGCGCGTGCTATTCCCAGATTTCAACGTCGATCGCGCCGGCCGAATAATTCGGTTAGACGAAGTCGCTTCGGGCACGTTTTTGAAGTGCATTTGCGGGGATGACCGGATGACCGACGTTTCGGGGGCATATGTTCAAAGTGTTGCGGGTTGATAGAGTCGCTACACGGTTGCATTGCAATGATCTCCTGTCACACGCTCTCTTCGCATCTCGAAGCTTACGTGGACGGGGAGCTGCCGCTGAGCTTCCTGCTGGACGCGGACTGCCACTTAGCTCTGTGTCGAGACTGTGCCGCTCGGGTTCGATTTGAGAGGACCTTTCATGCTTGCATCAAGAACGCTACGCGGGGCGATGCACCGCCTCCTCAAGCTCTAGAACGGCGCATTCGCAAAGCAGTATTCGAGAAACGCGCCCACAACATACCCTTGTGGCGCGGTTTCAGTACCACAGCCCACCCAATCGCGCCGACAGTTCCGCCCACATCGCGTCCGGGGGCCTCGATGGTCAATCTCCGACCCAAGCCTTGGCATGAACATTGGCGGCCATCAAGTTGGCGCGTGGCTTTGCCCGCCGCAGCGGTGGCAATAGTTGCCATCTGTTGGGGGTCAAAGAGGGAGTTGGTTACATTGCCACCCCAATCAGTTGCTTCCGATCTCAGTCTTTCACAACTGGATAACATCTTGGACTTGATGACGGAACGACACAGCGAAAGACGGCCTGAGAGTGAACAATATCAGTCAATTCGAGTTTCCGTGGAAACGGCGCTCGTTCCGCCCTTTTCGCTGCCGCCAATGCAAGTTGCCAGTAGCCTTCACTCACACAGCACGGCCCGCGCCGCCGCTTTCTCCGCATGGCACTCCCCGCTGGTAGGCCAGTCCGCCCCCTACACTATCAACGGGCACCATGCCACTTTCTTCATGTATCACACGCAGACAGCACCCCTGCGAGCACGATTGGAGGGGAGAATTCTCGACGGACAGGTCGTTTACGTTGGCAAGCGTCAAGGTTACTCGATAGCAACCATAGAATCCGGACCGATAGGCTACGCGATGACCTCGGATTTGTCGCTTACGCAGAACGCGCAAATCATAATTTCAGCCGTATCGAGCAGCTCGCGACATGGCGTGACCGGCTCGATCGATAAGGCGACTCCCGTCGCGCCATTGGGCCACCGAGCCCCCAATATTGAATCCGGCTCCCTTCGGGACCAACCGCATACTGGACCGGTCCGCTAGGTTTACTTCCGAGAAGTATCAGCGAAATCAAGCGGACATAAAGACGTCGTTAGATCCCTTCAGAGTAAGCGAGGGAGAAAACCAATGACCGCCCCGACAATTCCGGAATTAGCAAAGTCGATTGCTGACACTCAAACGGCGCTGAACATCGTATGGACCTTGGTAACAGGGTTTCTCGTTATGTTCATGCAGGCGGGCTTTGCCTTAGTCGAGACTGGGTTGGTTCGCGGCAAGAATGTCGCTCACACGATGGGAATGAACTTCCTGGTCTATTCCATTGGAATTATTGGATTTTGGTGTATCGGATTCGCGTTGCAGATGGGCGGCGTCGGGGCCATGGCTACGTTTGGCGGCGACCCCAGTCTTTCGAGTGAATTTGCAATTCACATTGGCGGTAAAGCATTTCGGCACTCTTTGGAACGACGGGCTTCTTCTTGCCGCTCGCAAAGTACACACCAGGGGTGGCCGCCATGTTCCTCTTTCAGATGGTGTTCATGGACACGACGGCCACGATTCCAACGGGAGCTCTCGCAGAGCGGTGGAGGTTCATTTCGTTCATCATTTTCAGCTTCGTCGTTACAACGATTATCTACCCGATTTTTGGCAATTGGGTTTGGGGCGGTGGTTGGCTCTCGGCGTTGGGCTCAAACTATGGACTTGGGCACGGTCACGTTGACTTCGCCGGAAGTTCGGTGGTGCACATGACAGGCGGAGTTATCGCCGCCTTCGCTGCCAAGCAATTGGGGCCACGCACACGGGAAGTATGACAAGAACGGCAACGCAGTGCCGATTCCCGGTCACAACGTACCCATGGTAGTCCTTGGTACATTCATATTGGCTTTTGGTTGGTTCGGTTTCAATCCAGGCTCGACATTGGCCGGGACGGACACGCGAATAGCCGTTGTCGCTGTCAACACGATGTTGGCTTCTGCCGCGGGTGCCTTTGGCGCAATGATCACCATCTGGCGAAAAGCAGGGAAGCCGGATGTCACGATGATGTGTAACGGCATGCTGGCAGGCCTTGTAGCGATTACAGCTCCCTGTGCGTTCGTTAGTTCCTGGGCAGCGGTTTTGATTGGGTTTCTCGCAGGAGTTATCGTCGTTTATTCGGCAATCTTCTTCGAAACAGAAATTGAAGATCGACGATCCAGTGGGGGCCATTTCGGTTCACGGAGTTTGTGGGGCATTTGGCGTGCTGACACTGGGCCTCTTTGCAAACGGTCAATACGGTGACGCCCTGAACGGTGTGCCCGGCACGGTAAAGGGACTATTTTACGGAGATTCAGTAGCCAGTTCATGGCTGAAGTCGTTGGGGTAATCACCAACCTCGTTTGGGTAGGCGGAGTCACTGCAATATCATTTTACATTCGTCGGCAAATTGATTGGCGGGCACCGTCCGACGAAGGAAGACGAAATTGCAGGAATCGATGTGCCGGAGATGGGACTAGAAGGATATCCCGAAGGCGGAAGTGGAATGGGGCGGGCCGCGTAGTTCAGCGACAACGGTAATGGCCAGTGGTGCGCCGGCGTGGCCACAAGTCGCGTCGGCGCATCTTTGTGCGCCGTCCGCAGCAACAGTCTCGAGTGCCGATTGCGGGTAGTAAGGAATTCACTATCCGCGGGAAACTCGCAAGAAACGGCTTCTCCGCTATGGCCTAAGTCGGCAGGCGGTGCTCGGTCTTACTTGTCCCGAGTCAGAGTCCCTACTATTCCAGAAGCGGAAGCCGTAGTTTCCATGCTCGATCCCCATCCCGTTACAGTTCTGCCTTTTGCCTTTCTACTGCTAGCCATCGCAGTGTGCCCACTGTTTGCTCCGGCATTTTGGGAACACAATCGGAACAAGGCAATTGTGGCAGGGCTGCTGTCCACGCCAATCGCACTTTGGCTGCTTTTGCGCGAGCCCTTGGCCATCGTGCACAGCCTTCGCGAATACGTGTCATTCATCGCGTTGCTTGGATCATTGTTCGTAATATCCGGAGGTATCCATCTCGAAGGTGACCTAAAGGCAACCCCAGCGAGGAATGTCGGTCTATTGGCACTTGGAGGTATCCTCGCCAATATTCTTGGCACCACGGGCGCCAGCATGCTGCTGATTCGAACGGTCCTGAAGACCAATTCGCAGCGCAGTCACACAGCCCATCTCCCTTTCTTTTTCATATTGATCGTTTCCAATTGCGGCGGCTTGCTTACACCGCTCGGAGATCCGCCGCTATTCTTGGGCTTTTTGCGGGGCGTATCGTTTACCTGGACGCTCCGGCTCTGGCCAGTTTGGATTTCAGCGCATGCTGTGGCTCCTGGGCCTTTACTATTTCGTCGATCGGCGGGCTTACGCTCGAAGGAAGATCCCGCTCGACTCCGACAGGACGTCCTCGAAGTCGTGCCGCTCAGTCTTATTGGATGGCGCAATGTTGGCCTCCTGCTTGGCGTCGTTATGTCCGTGCTATTGCCGGCGCCCTATCGGGAAATTTGCATGGTAGGGCTCGCGCTATTATCACTCGCCGTCGGCGAGGCAAAAGCGCGGCGAGCCAATGCTTTTACATTTGGTCCAATAACTGAAGTGGCAATTCTATTCGCCGGAATATTCATGACTATGATTCCGGCGCTTAAACTATTGGAATTGCACGGCGCAAGCATTGGACTTATTCATCCGTGGCATTACTTCCTTGCCAGTGGATCACTTTCCAGTGTGCTCGACAATGCTCCAACTTACCTCACCTTCTTGTCCGCTGCTCAGGGGCTTGGGTTGCATGGAACAGTGGGTGTTCCGGATGCATTTTTGGCGGCAATAAGCGCTGGTTCCGTGTTAATGGGGGCCAACACGTATATTGGTAATGGGCCCAATTTCATGGTCAAAGCAATTGCGGACGATGCGGGTTACCGCACCGCCTCATTTGGCCGCATGCAGTCGCCGCAATTTTAGTCTTGATGCCCATCTATGTTTTTACGGCACTCTGGGTGTCATTCTGCGTCAGTTAGCGGCGCCGCAATGGTCGAATCCGCGCGCTTATGTTTCCGAAACACGCATGACTTTGATTTCATCGTCTGTGCGCGGCCCCCAATCAACGGCGCGAAGCCTTAAATTTTCGCGCATCCAGATCGTCCACATAAAGGGGTCGAGCTTCGCAACATAATGAAATATTTATGTGCATTGCCTTAACGGAACGCGAGCCGGAAACAAACGTGATCGGCTTCTGCGCGTTAGTACTTATTCCTATCAAGACCCCGTAATCCGATCACGCCAGCGAATCCACAGTGCATGGGCACGCAAGTAGCCGGAACAGCCTTGCTCCGTTGTCTGGGATTCGTCTGGCAACTTTCAGGCACTTCAATATCCGTTTTCGCTGAGCAAATGAGGCACTATGTGGGATCTATACAAAAAAACATTCGTCGGAATGCAGACGATCATTCTGCTGGTCACTTTGTTGATCTTCATGCGGTCCCACCTATGGACTCATGCGGTCATCATTCTTTGCGATCATGCAAATGGGCTCCGCGTTGGGTGCAATGTGGGGCACTAGACTCAGAAGAAAACTTCTTCCTAACCGTGTGGGATCTTTAGCTGCCCCGCGCATGAAACCCAGGCGAATTAACCCAAACCCCAATACCTAAATCACGCAACAAATTCAAGGATACCCCCTCTAGTCACGCAATCACAAGATGGCGTGACCATCCTAGACAATATTGAGGTACGAGAATGCTGAACTCCAAATCCAACTATCGTCGGCGCTACTGGTATGCATTTATGTTCTTCGTCGTCGGCTTGCTTGCTGTGGTAACAACCCGGCGGGCTTACGCGGACGAACCCCCTAAGACGGACCCGACGGGTGCTTTCCAGACGACACCAACGGCTTACTCAGTTCCGGGCTATACGAAGCCTGATCCTGACAAAGCCACGACCAAGGATTTGGCAACCGCGGTGGATGCCGTGGCCCAGGCCTCCTCGCACAGCATCTTTTCAGTCAATTTCGTCTGGACGCTAATCGCGGGATTTCTAGTGATGTTCATGCAAGCCGGCTTTGCGATGGTTGAGACAGGCCTGATTCGCGCCAAGAATGCCGCCCACACAATATCGATGAATTTCGCCGTCTATGCCCTAGGCATGTTCGGCTTCTTCGTGTGTGGATTCGCGTTTATGTGCGGCGGGCTCAACGGCACCGCAATAGGTGGGCCTGCATCACTGGGCGGCGTGCCCACGCTCAATCACATGCTAACGACCGGAGCCTCGATAAACGGCGACCATGGTTGGGGACTAATCGGAACCACTGGATTCTTCCTGACCGGAAACGGCTATGACGCGGGCGTAATCGTGCTGTTCCTGTTCATGATGGTGTTCATGGATACGACGGCCACCATCGTCACCGGCGCTTGCGCGGAAAGGTGGAGTTTCAAGAGCTTCTTCATCTTTAGTATTTTCGTCGGCGCCATCATTTACCCAATCTTCGGTGGCTGGGTTTGGGGCGGCGGCTGGCTCGCGCAACTCGGCTACCGCATGGGCCTAGGGCATGGTGCCGTGGACTACGCAGGCTCGGGAGTCGTACACCTTCAAGGTGGCGCTTTGGCACTGATCACCGCCTATCTAATCGGACCGCGTATCGGTAAGTACGGCAAAGATGGGAAGGTGCACCCCATATTGCCTCACCACATTCCCATGGTGCAGGTGGGAACCTTCATTCTCGCATTCGGTTGGTTCGGATTCAATGCCGGCAGTTCGCTTGCCGGTGCCGACGGTCGAATTGGCATCATCGCGGCCAACACGATGATTGCGGGAATGGCTGCCACGCTTTCCGGCATTCTCTATATGTGGATGGTCGTCGGAAAACCTGATCCGTCGATGATGTGCAACAGCTTGTTGGCAGGTCTCGTGGCGATAACGGCGCCGTGCGCATTCGTGACTCCGGTAGGTGCTTTTATCATCGGCGCAGTCGCGGGCGTTCTAGTGGTCGTGAGCGTTTTCTTTTTCGACAAGGTCAAGATTGACGATCCAGTCGGTGCGATCAGTGTGCACGGTGTCAATGGTCTCTGGGGCGTGCTCGCCGTGGGCCTGTTCTCGGACGGCACCTACGGTGGCGGCTGGAATGGCGTGGGAGCCACATCATACCTTGGAGTCGCTGGAAAAGGTGTCACTGGCCTGTTCTATGGTGACAGCAAGCAACTAATCGCCCAGTGTATCGAAGGCGGCGTGTGCATCGCTTGGAATGTCATTGTCGGTGGAATCATATTCTACGCCATCGGTAAAGTGCTCGGTTCCAACCGCGTTCCTGCCGAGGTCGAAATCGCCGGATTGGACGTACCCGAAATGGGAATTCCCGGTTACCCGGAGTTCATTCCTCAAACGGCACCGGAAGAGGTCTCTGCTTCGGAACTTGCGAAAGCAGAGGGGATACGAGTGCCTAGGTTATCGGCTCGCGCGCTAACCTAAGCCAATACGGAGGTGGTGGGGGCTCACGATGGTGGGCCCGCACCAAAGCCTGACCGGCAACAGCTTGCGAATTTGATCGAAGGAGACGAACCGATGAAAATGGTTTTGGCAATGATAAGGCCACACAAACTCGATGACATTAAAGCCGGACTCTCGGAGATCGGAGTCCAGGGAATGTCCGTCACGGAGATTAAGGGTTATGGTCGAACGCATGGGCAGACAGAAACCTATCGCGGTTCGGCCTACACCGTGGAATTCATTCCGAAGGTTAGAATTGAGGTAGTTGTGCCCGACCAGCTCGTAGAGCAAGTTTTGGCAACTTTAGAAACGACGGGCAAGACCGGCAAAATTGGCGACGGTAAGGTATTCATATTCCCAATAGACGAAGCCCTAAGAATCAGGACAGGCGAGCGCGGCGAAGCTGCAATTTGAAACGTTCGTGAGGTCCTCAGGTTTTGTGCGCCGGATTGGACTTCCTCGCCCATGGCAAACGGGCTCAATTGTGACTGTTGGCTGGGCCTCCGACCCAGCCAACGCCTTTTTTGGGCTCATAGTTCACCACTAACGAGTTCTGTGCTTCGAACATGATATTGGGAATTCTGTACCGGGCGCTAGATGCGGCGCGGCAAGGGGCCTCAAGTGGAACAAGGGACTCGTTTTCCCCGGTCTTCTGGAACCCCGAGCGCTCCGGACGCCTATCGCCTACACTGGATTGCATGATTCGCATCCAGGCGCCTGAACGAACCGTGGTCCAAAAGGACCGCGGAGCACTGCGACGCCTCGAAAATTCCAGCAGTCGACGATCTGCATCGGCAGATCGGTTTAGTCGGGCTTGGCAACAGTTTGCTGGGGCCATGGCGTGCGTACTCTCGAGCACGGCAATTGCTTACGCATTGCAGCGATACGCGCAGACCGCCGACTTGGCGATGATCCAACTCTTGGGCATCGTGTTCGTTGCCCTGCGTTTCAATGTGAAGGTTTCACTAATTGCGAGCTTCGTAAGCGTCGCTCTATTCGATTTTCTATTCATTCCCCCTAGGCTTGCGTTCGCCTGGTCCGACATGAAAAGCGTTATTACCTTCACCGGGATGATTGTTGTTGCAGCCGTAATTAGCGTGCTAAATGAGCGGCTGCGGGCGCAGGAACGGATTGCCCGAGAAACAGCCAGTAGAACCAACGCACTGTACGAATTGCATGTTGAGCTTTCGAGCACTACTCAATTGCAACAGCTGATTGCAATTACGAGCAGACACCTCCAACGGTCGTTGTCTTCGAATGCAGTTATCTTGCTGGGCGGGGCATCAGGCTCACTAGAGCAGGGTCCCAAGGAGCTTAGTGCAGCGGAGCTTCAATTGGCCGACCTCACCTGGCAGCGCCGCGAATTTGCAGTGGATGGTTCGGTCCAGGGTTATAATTTGTGGTTGCCACTCGTTGGTATTCGCGAACCGCTGGGTGTAATTGGAATTGCTGCGCACACGCCATTCGCCGAAACATCCGACTCTGGTCTACTGCTGTCGGCCTGCGCCAACCAATTGGCAACGGCCATCGAGCGCTCTCAGCTGGCCAATGTCGTGCACAGAGCCCAGGTGGAAGCGGAAACCGAGCGAATGCGTAGCTCACTGCTGAGCGCAGTCTCGCACGATTTAAAGACACCGCTTGCGACAATCGTTGCGGCAGGTACTACCCTGCTCGACCGCGGCAAAGCGTTGCAAGCGGAGGACTCGCGCGAGTTGCTGGGAGCGATGGTTTTGGAGGCTGAGCGGCTGGGCCGCTTGATACAGAATTTGCTATCCGTAACTCGTCTCGAATCACCAACGATGGAGCTACGTCGCTCGCCTGAAGCGGTCGAGGAAATCGTGTCTGCTGCCATCGAACGAATCAATGCTCAACGGGAGCCCAGGCGAATCCAAGTATCAATTTCGAGAGACTTGCCGTGGGTTCTCGCCGAGCCTGCCTTGATTGAGCAAGTCATGCTCAATTTACTGGAAAATGCCGTGCGATACGCGGGCGCGTCATCGCCCATCGAGGTTTCGGCACACGTGGAAAACAGTGTGGTAACGATTCAAGTGGCCGATCGAGGATCGGGCATTTCTGAAGCAGATGTTGACAAGGTATTCGAAAAATTTTACCGCGGGCAGCAGGCCAATCGACGGGATGGCGGGATGGGGTTAGGGCTCACCATTTGCCGCGCCATCATTCGCGCCCACGGCGGTAAAATAGGCATTCGCAATCGCCAGGGAGGCGGTGCCGTTGTCGAATTCACGCTGCCGGTGGCGGGAGAGCTAGAAGCAAGACCGTCCGACGCGGAGGCTCAAGCATGACCACTCGCCCCCTGATTCTCGTGGTCGAGGATGAAGAGCTGATGCGAAGGGTTCTTCATGTCGCCCTGCGAAGTCAGGGCTACGACGTGGCAGAGGCTGCTACCGGCAATCAGGCATTGCTTAAGGTTCGTGCGCGCACACCCGACGCCATAATTCTGGATCTAGGCCTTCCCGACATGGATGGCGCTCAAGTTGCGTCTTACGTCAGAGAGGAACACGAAACCCCCATCATCGTCCTTTCTGCGCGAGGCGAAGAACAGCATCAGATTCGTGCTCTAGACGCAGGTGCCAACGACTACGTTACCAAGCCGTTTCGTGAAGGCGAGTTGATGGCTCGCATTCGGGCAGCCCTACGCAGCGCCAACCACATCCCCAATCGCAACGATTTACGGGTCGGCGATCTTCGGATCGACGTGCTGCAGCGGCGCGTGTTTCTGAAGAATGCCGAAGTCATACTAACTCCAACGGAATTCAAACTCCTGCACTTGCTGGCGAGCGAAGCGGGGCGAGTGCTGTCGCACAGCCAGCTGCTGCGCGAAGTTTGGGGACCTTCGCATGTGGAAGAGCTTCAGTACCTTCGCGTTTACATGAAGCAACTTCGTCAGAAGATCGAAGAGGACCCCTCCCAGCCTCAACGGCTTCTCACGACTCCGGGCGTCGGATATCGATTCGCGCGGCGCGCCTAATGTGTGCGCATGGGTCACAATCATATTTTCTGTGGGTCTGGCCCCCATGCGCCCTTGCCCCGGGAATGCGGTGCCAAACGAATTTTTCGGTTGGGCTACTTCCCCGCACAGTGTTCACACAATTCCCGACAGTGTAACCTCTCCAGAATGCGGAAATATCTGACGGTTACAGAATAATTCTGCATCAGAGGCATATTGACGAACGATCAACTGCGTACCATGCGTCGCAGATGGCCAGTCGAATTTCGTTATTTCTAGGATTCTTGGTTGTTGGTTGTGGTGGTGCGAGCGAAGACCAGATGGTGGTCAAAACGGCTGCATCTCGGTGGCAATGCCCCGCCGATCAAATCGAGGTACGCAAACTCAGTGGCGACATGTACCGAGTCGCAGGGTGCGATCGGGAAGCCGACTATGCCTGCCCGAACGAGGATACGCATCCCGGTGGGCAGTGTCTGCGCGTGTCCGGAACGTAGCAGGCGTTCCTCACCGCACGAAGTTTCAGGTTGCGATGGCAAACACGGCTCCACACGCTCGGAGAACCTCTAGGGCAGTAGTCTGTTAACGTTTGGCGCAACCATTTGCGCCCGGACGTCGTCGCGGCGCGATTGCAGCGCACGCTCGTGCCAGCAACGCCGGGCAATGACGCCGAGGATTTGCACGATGTGCCAAGGCCGAAGGCCGCTCTTTTCATCGGCGTAGACGGGGCGCACGGGTACTTCACGCACCCTGAGTCCACGTGCCGCCAACAACAATAATAAGTCGTTAGGATAGCCAAACCGTGGCCAGAGGTGATCGAGCGGCAAGTGGCGCGCCGTTGCAGCTGACAAGGCGGTGAAGCCACATTGAGTGTCGTCAATCGATAGGCCACTCGCAAGCCGAGTTGCTGCCGACAAGAATCCGCTACCCAGGCGACGCAGCAGCGGCATGCTGCCAGCTTCGGGGTGGGCAAATCGATTGCCTTTGACGTAGTCGGCCGAACCGGTTACGACCGGCAGAATTACAGCCGGCAAATCGACGGGATCCATTTGATCGTCGCCTGCCATTACCGCAAGTATGTCGGCGTGCTGTTCGAGCGCAACCCGATAGCCAGTTCGAATCGCCGCACCGACACCCTGATTCGTCGCGTGCCGCACCAGAGTGATGCGCGGGTCCCCGACGGATACAATGGCCTGCGCGGTGCAATCAATGCTGGCGTCATCGACGGCAACGACGGTGTCAACCCAGGCAGGCAAGCGTGCAAGCGCGCGACCGACGAGCCGTGACTCGTTGTAGCAAGGGACAATTACGGCCACGTTTGCTTGCTGAAACAAGGGCCCCGTCCTAGCTGATGCAAACAGGCTACGCAATCAAATAGAGCCCGGTGAAACTGCTCGAAGGCGTGGTAAGCTGCGCGCGTGCGACGTCGATGGTGGCTAATTTTGCTAATTCTGGCCCCGATCGTGGGCTACTGGATGCATTTGCGCCGCTCGTTCCCGAGCGACCAGACACCGTTAGGGGCATATCTTCGCATTGTAATCGCAGTCAATGAGGGCAAGCCGGCTTCGTTCTTTGCCTATACGGAAACCGAGGCCCAGCACGCCTGCTATACGATTCGTGACTATCGCAAAAAGAGCGTCGAACAGATTCGGGCAAGCTACCCTGAACCGGACAAGGGGCGCGCGCTTGCCATGTACCAGGCGTTCGCGGACGCACCTGACGGTTCGGACATCTTTGCGCTGTACGCGACGCAGAAAGGCTGGTTGGACCGGCTCAGGCGTGACTTGAGCGGAGTCGATAAGATCGAGATTCAGGGCGACCGAGCAAGCCTGCAAACGGTGCGCGGCACACGCTACCCCTTCCGTCGTCGCGAAAACGGCATTTGGGGGCTGACACTCTTTACGGCATCGCTCACGGCCGAAGCCGAACGCGCCGCGCGCGACGCAGTGCTCGTCGAACAAGCTGCCAAGGATTATGATCGAGCCAGGACGGCGAAAAACCCATAACGGCTATCCTGGAACATCCACAAAGTCTTTAATTCCGAGGGAGCGGGTCTGGAGCAATCGGAGCTGGGATGTAGGCTCCCCGAGGGTCTTGCGACTCCGCATAGAACATCCTAGCGAGCACCACGTAGGCGCCCTTGCGCGTTCGACGCGCAAGGTAAGCAGCCGGAAAGGACAGGCCGGAAGGGTTCCCATCTCCGATTGCGCAAGGCCCCGAGCGAGATCGTGACCAGACTATCCCTTTGTCGAGTGAAGTAACGCCTCGTAACTCTTGCCCTCGGGTTGACCAATCTCGACGGGCAGCCCGCTGTCGCGCCACCCGGGTGATTTCCGACCGAATGAATCCCGCGAACCGACGAATCCCGCCTTTTGGTCTACGACGTTGGTAAAGCCCGCTTCCGATAACATTCGCGCCGCCCTGCTAGAGCGCGTACCGGTTGCGCATCCCACGATTAGCTTTGCCTCGAGTGCGAAATGTTTATTGACGACTTCGACGAATTGCTCATTGGGTTCCGGTCCAAAGTCGGTTTGAAGGGTGATTGGCACGTTGAATGCGCCCACGGGGTGGCCCTGCTCGAACTCCAATTGGTTACGAACGTCAACATAAGCGTAGCCCTCCTGAAGCAACGCTTGGGCTTCTTCTGGCGTAACGGTTTTAGCTTGGCTCATCGTCTGACCTCAGTAATAATGGGGACGTATCTATTGTGTTGGCGTTTGGTGCCCCGGCCCCAAACGCCGCATTGTGAAAACCTGACTCATTTGTAGCAACTCTCATGCGATAAGTTCGCTAATGGGACTACACTCGAGCGAGTACTCGGGGGATAAAACCCTACGAATTTGATCCATGACCTTCTAGTCGCCCAGGGTTGCGGTGCGAATTGCCATTTTCCGCCATAGTATTTCTAGCCTGCATCGGCTGCGATGTCATCGGCGCGAGAGCTAAACCACTATCGGACTAGCTTCTTAGCGAGGTCTCGGGCAAAGTAGTGTTCGCATGTTCGAGACGCTCGACGCTCAGTCCGTTCGCATAGTGCCCCTCGGAGGGCTCGGCGAAATTGGCATGAACTGTATGGCAATCGAACAGTCGGACGGCATCTTGTTGGTTGATTGCGGCACGTCGTTTCCGAATGACGACTGGGGCATCGACGTGCTGCGTCCCGATTTTCCGTATTTGACCGAGCAAGCCCATCGCGTCGTTGGCGTCGTGCTCACACACGGTCACGAGGACCACATCGGGGCCATGCCGTATCTGCTATCTGAACTGGATGTGCCCGTGTGGGGGCCGGCTCACGCGCTCAGCTTGGTCAAGCGGCGCTTGGCTGAACATGACTTCGAGCTCGACGCCGTTGACATGCGCCAAACCGAGCCGAAGGTCAGCTTCGCGGCGGGCCCGTTTCGCGTCGAGCCGATCCGCGTGGCGCATTCTATCATCGACGCAACGGCATTGGCGATTCAGACACGCGCCGGCACAATCGTTCATACGGGGGATTTTGACTTCGATCCCGACCCCCCCGACAGTGAACCAACGGACGAACAGCGTCTCTCGGAGATCGGCGATGCCGGCGTATCACTGCTGCTGAGCGATAGCACCAATGTCGACACCGTGGAGCGCACCAGCTCCGAGCGCGCAGTGGGTGAAACATTGGAGCGGCTCATTCTCGAGGCACCGCATCGCGTAATGGTTGCGATGTTCGCGAGCAATCTACAAAGGCTCGCCGCGCTCGGTCGAATTGCGCAGCAATCGGGCCGTAAGATTGCGCTACTCGGTCGGAGCCTCTCCGCGCACGTGCAAGTCGCTCATGAAATTGGGCGCCTTCGTTGGCCGAGTCATCTGATGATCGCGCCCGAGCAGCTGCGAGCATTCCCACGCGAGCGCGTTCTCGTGCTAGCCGGAGGGACTCAAGCCGAGCGTGCTTCTGCCATGTATCGCATCGCGCAGGGCACACACCGGTGGTTCGACATCGAAGCGGGTGACACTGTCATCATGTCGAGTCGCACGATTCCCGGGTACGAACGCGCCGTTCAGAGTCTGCTGTGTGACCTGCTCAGGCGCGGTGCGCGGATTCACACGCGCTTCAGCGAGCCGCATATTCACTCGAGCGGCCACGCTAGTCACGCTGAGCAGCGGCGCATGATCGAGCTGCTTCGACCCAGGGATTTCGTGCCCGTGCACGGGACGCTGCACCATTAATGCGGCACGCGGAATTGGCTCGCGATGCAGGGGTAGAGCGCGTTCGCGTGGTCGAAAATGGGCGCTGCGTACTCGTCAATGATTCGACTTTGGAACACGACGTCGCGGTGCCCCACGGAAGGATGGCCGTCGCCGTAGGTGGCAGCGTTCTGAACGACGACGACCTCACCGAGCGCGCTGAACTAGGTCGCAACGGGATCGCATTGATTACGCTTCTATTAGATGCATCCGGAAAGTTGGTATTGCCGCCGCGAGTAACCACCCGCGGCGTACCGCTGAATGACGAACGCACGGTTACGCTACGTTCGGTGGCAGCCAATGTCGTGCGCACCGTGGACGAAGCGCGACGTCACGGCCATGACATGGAAGAGGACGTTCGCCGTGTCGTGCGTCGCGCATTTGCTGATGCAATTGGGTGCCGTCCAGCCGTTGAGGTGCATATTTCATGGCTCGGGGGCTGATTTTTTTGTTGTTCTCGGCACGTTGCAGGCGGGTTGTCACAAAAGTCCCGTAGCCGCGGAAGACGACCATCAAAAGCTAGCTGCAGCTCAGTCGGTAGCTACGCTCGGTTCCGCCAAACAGAGTGCTCCAGTTCAGGAGTTGGCAGTCGGCGAAACGAAAGCGTCGCGTGCACCCGCCGCAGCTCGCATCATCGCAATTGGAGATTTGCACGGAGACCTGAAGGCGACCAAGCGCGCATTTATGCTGGGTGGGGCCACTAACGAGAAGGATCAATGGGTCGGCGGCCAGCTCGTAGTCGTGCAAACGGGCGATGTGCTCGATCGCGGGCAGAGCGATCGCGAGGTTCTGGCGTTCCTCGACCAAGAGGAATCGGCGGCAAAGCGTACTGGCGGGCACGTGTATCGTCTAAATGGCAATCACGAGATAATGAACGTTGAAGGTGACTACCGCTACGTGAGCGAACAGGGGTTCAAGGCATTTGCCGGTGAACCAAGTACGGGGCGCCCCGACGCACAGCAGCGACCCGCGGAACAAAGAGGCCGCGCGGAGGCATTTCTCCCCGGGGGTCGCATGGCGCGCAAGCTCTCGGAGTACCCCATCGTGTGGATTGTGGGTGACTCGGTGTTCGCGCACGGTGGCGTATTGCCGAAGCACGTGCGCTATGGCCTCGATGAAATGAACAGCGAAATCGGGGCCTGGATGCGCGGCGAGGCCCCATTGCCCAAAAAGCTACAGGGCGACAACACACCGTTCTGGATTCGCGACTACGGGGAACAGGACGGCGACGAAGTGTGTGCCAAGCTCGAGACGGTGCTCACCGCACTCAAAGCAACACGACTGGTAGTCGGACATACGCCGCAGAAAGCCGGCATTAGTTTCGGCTGCAACCAGCACCTCGCACGCATCGACGTCGGGCTGTCCGCCTACTACGGCAATAACCCAACTGAAGTACTCGAGATCGCGGACGGCAAAATGCAAGTGTTGAAGGAGACGACGGAGAATGCTGCCCGCGTGGGTGGATTGCGCTAATCGGTGAGTGGCCGAATCCGCTACGCCTTTCTTTCGGGGCCTTGCGCAATCGAAGGTGGGAGCTTTCACCCGCGCGACTGCGATCGATCCGGGGCCAGCGCCCCACCGTTGCCGCCGGAACGTGACAGTTGCAACAGGGGAACTACTGCACGGCGGGCGTTCCACTTTGGTCGCACGAGTAGAACGAATTGTACTGCCCAACGACGCTGAGTCCATTACCGGTGACGTTATTTTGCCAAGCGCAAGTCGGCATGCAGCAATCTTGCATCGTCGTAGTCGTGTAGCCCGCGCTAAACGAGGAGTCAGCCGCTGCCTGAGCGGGTGTGCGAACAGTGGGATTGGCAGCGGGCAAACCCTGCGGTGTAAGCTTGCATCCCGTGACTTCCGTCAGATGAGTCGGGCATTCGACGTGCTTGGCGTAGATCTTCCAGTTGATGTGGTAGTAGGAATTCGGATCATTGGACTTCGTGCAAGATTGCACGGATTCCGTCACTGCAGTCTGTGAGCTCGCCTGGAAGTTCCCGCATGCCGTTGTCACATTCGCCTGGCAGGTGCTCGATGACAGCGTGTCCGTCGTCACGAGATTGTTCGACCCCTTGCACCCGGCAACCTGCGTCGCTGCATTAACGCCACCCGAGCCCGGTTCGCCCTCGGACGGGAACTTCGTGTAGAAATATTGTCCCGAAGGGCTCTTCATGCTGGCGTTCGGGTCACAGGCATTGAACGCCCCAAACCCGCCACCAGCCATGAAGATATCGAAGTTTTTACCGCCACCCGCCGAAGTATTGAAGGATTGAACGACCAACGGCGGCGGGACCGGAATCGCGGAGGCACCATTGCCACCCACCTGTGCCTCGTTTTCCGGAAGCGAGAAGACGAGCTGATAGCACTGGCAACAACTATTGGTCGCGCTGCCATCGATGCCGCCAGTTTCCACGTCGTGCCCGACCACTGCGTAGTTCACGCCCGAGTTGCCGTCATCAATAACCGCTTGAGCCATTTCGTCAGAGAAGAGCATGAAGCGCGGGCAAAGAAAGTTGATCTGCGCGCCTTGTTTCGTTCCCTCGCAAGCATTCTGCCCCTGTGTGCAGTTGCCGCCGCCGGGGCTGCTCGCCACACCAGCCTGGCAGCCATTGATGTAGAACTGGTTTCGAAACTGATTGGGGGCATTCAATGCGTAAGTTCCGGGCCCCGTCACCGAGCTCGATTGGCTCGTGGTGGCGCCGCCGGTATTGGTGCCGCTGCTATTGCCGGCAACCGAATTGCCACTGCCGGCAACCGAATTGCCACTGCCGCCAGTCATGGAATTGTCGATTCCGGCGCCGCCCGAAGAGGGGCTGCTTCCAGTGCCGGAATTGCCTCCGGTCCCAGCGCTCGAACTAGACGAGGAACACGCAAGCGCCCCGCCCAAGCCAAAGATCAAACCAACAACGGCGGCAGCCGCCGCATTCGACGAACTAAGAAGGGATGTGTTGCTCATAGAGATATTGTCTTTTGCCCAACGCAGTCAGCAACCATTTTGGCTGTTTCGCTTCGAGGACGCAACCCGGGGCCATGCCAGTTCCAGTCCCGGCAATTCTTGCGGGATGCTGTCGATCAGGAGCGTTCTTTATCAATTGCGGGCCCAGTGCTCGTTTGGCCCTGCAAATTGGATTTGCAAGCGCAAATTAGTGTTTGATTTTTGTCTTGCCGTCGCGGAACCGAACGTGCCCACCTGCGTTTCCGCGCCGTCACGACAAACAAAAGCCTAGACCCTCGTGACGGCGGGCCTTCTCCGATTGCATGTCGCACAGTTGCGCCTGCCAAGAGACACTGCCGCGGTTCAGCGGCGGCTGGGTACACAGAGTTGCCAGAGAGGTGCCAGCCGGGCAAAGGGTTCGACTCCGCGAAGCGCGCGGCTCAGGCCTGAACGCGCCAACTAGGCCGCGAGTGGACGACGACACGCTGATGTCGCTCGCCCAGGCGGGGTCGCGCGAGGCATTTGCAACGTTGGTCGAGCGCCACGCATTGCAGGTTGTTCAGAGTTGTTACAGGTTTTCGGGCGAGCGTGAACAGGCTCGCGAACTTGCGCAAGGAATTTGGGTGGAAGAACAGGCCGTCCAAAACGGTTCGTACGTCGGTAATGATGGGCGAATAAAAGTCGTTGACTTCCTTGTTCTCGGTCATCAGGTACCGATCGTAGTCGGGAACGCTACCAAACTGCGTCAACCACGCGCTCGGATCGCTCGGAGCGATGCTACTCACGAAGACCCGGTAGGCGCCCACGCGCGTGGTTGCCAAAGCAGCGTTTGCGCCCGCGAAACCACCACCCGTGCTCGAGTTACCCGCAGTCGCATTCGCGCCCGCGAAACTCGTGCCCGCCTGACCAGCCACTGCAGTCAGGCCTCCGCTAGCTGCTCCGCTCGCCGCACCGCCGCCGCTCGCCGTCGAGCCCCCCACGTCCAACGTCAACGAATTCGTATTCCGGGCTGCCTTGGCACCCAAGCACGCCGATCAAAGACGCGCTGGCAATCAGCGCTATCCGCCGCCGAGCGAAACAACGATATACCGGCGCGTTGTCACCGGCGAAGCGAGTCACCGATCTTGAAAGTGAAGAATATAGAAAAATCCCGCGACATAAGCCATGCATCGCATCAAATTAGCATAGGACCTCGCATGGCGCACACCGCGTGCAACCTGCCGGAATCGCGACAGTGTGGGATCCCTTGGTACAGCCTTCTATGAGCGACGCCGCGCGCGCTCGGCACGTGATCGTGCAATTCGAAGTTTACCGCGCGGCGCTGCGGGGTCTGCTCGTTTCTTTTGTTGCTGCGGCACGGAAACGGCAGGTTCGCTCACTTGCACGGGCTCGGCTTCGCTCTCGTCGTCTTCCCGCGCGCCGCGATAGCCGAGCAGCTTGAGAAGCCGCTCGTCTTTTACGACAGCCCGCGTAATCTGACTCCATTCGACATAGTAGGCCCACAGTGCTGTTTCGGCTTTGCGGGTCGCAGCGCGACGTTTTGCCGCGTTGCCCCGCTCCGGAGCAGGCTCCGCAGGACGACTCATCGCTGCGATGAACTGGCGCGCTTCGTCGATGCGCTCGCTTGTCAACCCGCGCGCCCTCAACTTAGAAAGCGCGGCGCGACTGGTCGCGTCGCTTGCGCGCTGAAGCCTGTCGAAGCGGGCCAAAAAGGTGACAACGACGCCGAGCGTTTCGTGACGACGCTTGTAGAGCCCCCCGAACATTTGCTCGTACACCATTGGGAAGTCTCGCTCGAGGCTGGCGCGAACGATGCGCAACCATTCATAGCGCCAGGCCGTAAGCGCGAGCTCAGCTTGGTTCGTTCTTGGCGCGGGCAGCGATGCCACCCGGGTAACGCCGAGCGCCGTCAATAGTTCCCAGCCCTGAGCGCGTTGCTCCTCGCCAAAACCTCGCGCGGCGAGTGCAGCGAGAACCCGGTCATCGCGCAACCCGACTAAGAATTCAAACACTCGCCGCAACTTGCCCGCAGTCCCTAAAGTCGCCATTTTTACCCCTGGGATTCAATTCACAAGACAGATCCCCTATATAACAAAGGCTTGGAAGTGTGAATAGAGTTAATTGCCCAAGGGCTGACAGTAATTTCCTCGGCGATAACGCTGCTCCCCTGTAAAACAACGCCAATCCGCTATATCTAGATATAATCTGCTGGGGGCGAATCTTCGAACTAAGGGTAGAACTACAGAACCAAAGTAATTAGGTTAGTAATTCAGGGTAATAGCCTACAATAGAGGGGATTAGCCTAAATTCTTCAATTACATCGGGCATCTATCTCGAACTAGCCAGAATTGGCCTCAAATGGGCGTGTGACCACTGTCGCTTCCCGGTAAGGTCCGTTGTCACGGCTGGACGGATTAGGGGCGGTTTGCTCGGCGGTTCCGTGCCGTCATGACATCCCGAAAGGTCTTGTTTGTCAGGTTGCCGTTGGATCTAGAACCTGACCGGCAAACAGGATTGCACCTGTGGCATCGTGGATGAAAAACAGGAAGGGTCGGTCGAACACGAGCACGGGCGGCCCCCCGAAGCAGCAGATCATGGGTTGCGGAATGGTGATTGCCGTGGCTGCAGTGGCAACGGTACTCGACTCATCCACACCGATGAAAGCCTTGTGATAAACACCGTCGATATAGAGTGGCTGTGGAGTCTCCATGTTCGAGAAGTCGGCGGTGTCTTTGTTGAATGCGTCCGTCATACCGAGGGCTTGCAACGATGTTGCGAGATTATTTGCGCCCCAGGTAAAAGCGAATTTCGGAATTGTGAGTTCACCCTGCTGCGCAGCAGTTTGTGACAGGGCCTGCGCCAGCCATTCTTGCGTCAAGCCGTCGCGGATCGTGTTGAATTGTCCGGCGGCAGGCAAGACCAACGCCATAGACAGTTCGTTGCCATCGTAGGGGAGGTCTACCATTCCATAGCTTGCATCTCCGCCAAACGCAGCGGTTCGTGCCTCGTGCATCATGGGCACCGTAACCGTGGTACCGTCCAAACGGAAGAAGCTTTGATTGAATGTATTGGCAATGGGGAACGGTTGGGCCCACCAACCTTTGAAGTACAGGGTATCGCTCAAAACGATCCGGGTGCGGTTGGTGACCGACCCGGAAGGTAACAAATCGAGGATACGTTGACCGGTTCGATTGGCCACCCATTGATTGATGACGGCTTGTGACCCATTGGGATCAGCAGCAAAGTCAAGTAGCTGCACTCCCGCACCGTAATTGACGGAAAGCGCGTCCAAGTATGCGGGCACTAAAGGAAAGCCGCGCTGCACCCAAATGTCGTTATTGAGCGATAACACGGAGAACATGCACCCGTAGTCGGACTGATGCGGGGCAACGTTACGCGTCGAGAGTGCCAATGCGAGGAGATTCAAACCCTCGTGATACACGCCCGGGCTGAAGCTATCGTGCAGTACCAGGGCCATCTGTGTTTGCGTGTTTGCATTGGCGCCCAAGTATGCCATGCCAAGTGCATAGACCGTGCTCGTCGGCGACATTACGACATTGCCAACCTCGCTTGCGACGACACTATGAAACACATCGAGCCCAAATTGATTGACGGCCCCCACAACGGACTGAAAATCAGGCATGCTAATCTGCGGACTCGTGTTCCAGGCCAGCTCTGAACGGGCTTGTTCGATTGCGGGAAGTGTAGATGCATCAGCCGCGCTGTTAGCGTTGCCTCCCGTGCCGCTATTGTCGCAGGATTCCGAGGGTAACGTCGGCGATGTCACGCTTCCGGAGTATGTGCCGGCGAGACCGAGGTTTTGGCTCGACGCTCCACCGACTGGGAGCTGGGATACGCCACCACTCGAATCGAACACGTATCCCGAACCCGCCGTGCCGCCGCTACTGTTTTGCGGTTTCATGACGTCCGTCGAACTGCCGCACGCCGTGTTACTCGCTGCCAACGCTAGAGCTAAACCGAAGCATGTGGGATTATTGTGCAAATCGCCCTCCCTGCCCTGGGCTTTGGACCCAACCTTCATCGAATTGTAGCGGACTGCCGTCGGAACCGCAACAACCGGGAGGTCTTGCCCTAAACGTTCTTTTTTTCATGCGCGGCACGCGCACGTTGCTGCAACTCGGGGCGGCGCCAGCGTGATCTACCGCTATGGCAATGCTGAACGAATTCTATACGGCATGATTGAACCTGCGGCGCGAAATGGCCTGCCACGCAACCACGGGAGACGGAAAGGCGGCCCGCGACGAGCAACCTATTGCTTCAACCGAGCTTCAATCTGCGCGATGGCGTCTTTGAGTTGGTTGTCGTCGCGCAGGCACTTGTAGCAATCGGACTTGCCAGACAGACCGCAACCGGTCTCCCCCTGTAACTCGTAAAGGTAGACAAGGGCCGCGCGGCCACCCACTTTGCTCGCCGTCGGCAGAAGTGCGTGCTTGGCCTCGCACGTCGAGGCAAACCGGATCTTTACCGCGGTTCGCAGGGCGTCAGACGCTGCTCGATCAAACTGCGGGCTAGCGAGCCACTTGGAGGCTCGTCCTCTTGCGAAAACTGGCAGACTCTTATCGACCGCCAATTGATACACGATTTCGGCCCCGGGAGAGGCCATCGTGCCCTCTAGCAATGAAAAGCTGGTATTGGACGCTCCCTTGGCTGTCGAGCTCGCAGTCTTGAATAGAACGTCTGCCACCCTTGAGTCATTGCGCTTGTCGGGGTGCTTCCCTAGAACTCGCGCCACAGTGTTGGCCGCGTCGGCATCTTTTCCTTCGCGCAATTTACTCTGAGCCAGGTCGAGTAACGCGTTCGGATCCTTGGAGTCGGATTCCGCCGAATTGCCACGAAGGGCGTCACCGTCTATAACGGGAGCCTGCGGTGCCGTAGCGCTAGCTGCGGCTACCCGTGTCGGGGCGGCAGCTAATGCACTGGCACTCGCCGCCGCAGCCGCGCGTGACGACTGAGCGCGATGGATCCACATCCCAATATTGCCCAGCAAGAATAGAACGAGCCCAAATGCAAGGACAACGAGCAACCCGGCGGGTACTCGAATCAACCAGCCGCGGAGCGGCTCGGGCAACGCGCGGCGTCGGTTATCGACGATTAAACTGATCCTGTTGAAGGATTGGCTAACGCTCTGGGACAATGAGGATGCCGCGACCGCTACACTGTTGCGGGGTCGATCGGTTTTCGGGGCCACTTGTGCTTTGGCGCTGGCATCTTGCTCGCGAACTGACTTGGCAGACTCCGAAGCATTCTTAACCGACTCCGCTACGTTGGGCAGCTCATCGACTCCCGGGATATGCGTTGTCAGTTCGAAGGCGGGCAGCGGCTCGTCGCTCTTTGCACCTGATTCTGGCGCCATCGATTCAGATTCCCGGCCTTCCAAGATATTATCAACGGCCCTTACGAGGTCTTCGGCGCGTTGAATGCGCTCCTGCGGCCGCTTGGCAAGCAGGCGGGTCACGAGTTTTTCGAGCGCGGGAGGCACTGTGACCGCGGGTGCGCGCTCGGCAAATGTGGGTAACGGTTGTGTGATCTGTTGCGCGAGTATTCCGAGATTCTCGCGTATCCCGTACGGACGGACTCCCGCAATCATCTCGAATAGCATCACGCCAAGGGCATACAGGTCAGCGCGTGTATCGACCTTTTGCCCAATTCCCTGCTCTGGGGGCATGTACTCGGCCGTACCGAATACGGCTCCAGCCTTGGTGAGCGCTTGCGGACCTCCGAGTGAACCTTCTTCACCCACTGGCACGCGCGCGATCCCGAAGTCGAGAACCTTGACGAAGTCGTTGTCCTCCCCCTTGGACACTAACATTACGTTTTCGGGCTTCAGGTCCCGATGAACGATGTCAAGAGACTGAGCCGACGCCAGTGCTGAAGCAATTTGGCGTGTAATGTGCAAAGCGCGTCTGATACCAAGTGGTCCCTGGGAAACGACTTCGCGGAGGCTCTTGCCCTCGACAAATTCGAGCGCCAAAAACAACGAGCCATCGGAAAGGCGCCCAAAATCAACCGCACTGGCCACATTGGGATGATCGATACGGGCGGTTGCCATGGCCTCGCGCTCGAAGCGAGCCACGCCATCGGGCATCTCCGTCAGCTCCGAATGCAGAATCTTTACTGCGACCTTCTTGTGCAGGAGCACATGCTCAGCCGCATACACTATGCCAGTAGCGCCCTCTCCGAGTAGACTCAATATTTTGTAACGTTCCGCAATAACAACGCCAGCCTCAAGCGGCGCACGCACCTTGGTTGCCTTTGCCATGGGAGGACTGGAAAGAATTGCGGATGCCACTTTGCTGGCGAGGATCTTAGCTCAAGTCACCCGTGCGTAAGCAAAGGTCTGAAGTGTGTGGCCCCTAGGGTGAGTGCGAAGTGCACTCGAATCCGACTGCTTCCAACCTGCGCCGGTAGAATCTAGTGCTAAAATATCTTTTTATATTCAATAGTTACACAATCCGAGTCTCGGGCCCGATTTCCTTGCACCATTACGACTATTTCCGGGTGGCAATCTGGCGGCGGGCCGTCGCGGTTTGGGAGAGGCCGGCCACAACCTTCACTCACCTCGAGCAAACGGCGCGGGGGAGATTGGGCAGGCGCAGACTCTTTAGGGCGTGGCCCGATGTTTGAGTCCGAAGCAAAATGGCGCGGCCGCGAATTTTAAATTTTGTGTATTGCGCCCGCGTTTGGTGCGGTTCTGCGGTTTTATGACGCCGAACCACGAGTTGGCGGTTACGATGACCGCATGAAAAACCGACTGCGGTTAGGGATGCTCGGTACGGGCCTAGCTGCCAAACTCTTGTACCTGCCGGCACTGAATAAACTAAGACACAGAATTGAATTGGTCGCTTGCGCGAACCGCCGCCGCGCCAAAGCCCAAGACTACGCAAGGCTTGCCGGTATCCCTCGGGTGGTTGATACAGCGGAGGAATTATTCGCCGTTCCAGAATTGCAGGCTGTCCTGATTAGTCTACCTATCGAGGCTCAGCCACAATACGTAAAGCTGGCACTGTCGAAGGGACTAGCTGTCCTTAGTGAGAAACCCGTAGCCCCATCGGTAGCCATCGGCCGCCGCTTGTTGAAGTCCGCCTCAAAATATAGATCACCATGGCTAGTCGGAGAAAACTTCGATTTCATGCCGCATGTTCGCCAATTGATTAAGTGGATACACAGTGGGAAACTGGGTGATCTTCGAGTGATCGAGGCGATGCATGTTACAAAAATGGACAAGGGCAACCCGTATTTTCACACCGCTTGGCGTCGCAAGCCAAAGTTCGTCGGCGGTTTCATCACCGATGGTGGGGTTCATTTGGCTCATGTGGTGCGTCAATGTGTGGGGATGCCAATTGTAGTCAAGAACAGAACGGCTTGTTTCGACAAGTCGCTGCTACCCATCGACTCGGCGGTGGCCGCTCTCGAATTCGAGGGAGGCCTGCTCGGCACTTGGACTAGTTGTTTTTCCGCCCCTTATAGCGGCCCGATGTTGCGTGTTTTCGGGGCCAAGGGTTGCGCCGAACTGAATTGGGACAGCGCCGTGATGCTTGATCTCAAAGGGAAAAGGACGGTGTATCAAGCCACGGTTGACAGCTTTTACGCGCAGTTCGACCATTTCGTCGACGTTGTGTGCAAAGGCTCGGGCGTCGCCGTAACCCCTGAGGATGCTTTGCAGGATTTGGCATTCATCGAGTCGATCGTCAAAGGACGTTAAGTTGCCTCGCAAGGGAATGCGTCCCAAAGGGCAGAGAGCGCGTTAAGCAAGGAAGAGGGTCGCGAATGGGAATGTGTACGAATTGGTAGCCTCGACTTCGCGCCAGGGATGATCAGAAGTGTCAATCCAAAGCGGGAAAACGGCGAATCGACATCTGTTAGCGCGAAGTCGAGGCAAGATCTGTGTTTTGCGACGCCTGACGGCCGATGTTTGCATCTGCGTCGAGTAATATCGCGGCGGAATTGTTCAAGCACACACTCGCTGAGTCTATTTATTGACAACACCCAACTTGACTTCGACGTCGATGGTCGGCTTCACGGTAACGCCTAGGTAACTGGGCACTTCAATCTTGAAATCCTTCATATTGAAACGCATCGAGCCGTTGACCTTGGCTTTCTTGCTGTCACCGTCCGCGTGATACGTGACTTTTACCGGCCGCGTTACGCCGTGCAAGGTCAACTTGCCATCGGCAGATCCGGAAACCGCACTACCCTCGGGAAAGTGGATCTTCGACTTGTCGACTTCGAGGGTTGCCGTTGGATACTTGGCAGTCTCGAGATATTTCTCTTTCATGTGACGATCTCGCAACTCAATGCCCGTTGCGAGGCCGTCGAGCCTCACCGACACCAAGACCGAGTTCCCCTCTTCTTTGAGCCTAACGTCTTGACCTTTACCTTCAAACGAAAGGCCAGCGGGACCCGCGGCTTTGAATACCACTTTTGCGTCCCCACTGGTGCTGAGCGAGGCCGAGGCAGGAGCTGCCACAACCAGAGTCAAAATAGCAAGACTGAGTACGTAACCTTGATTCTTGTTTCTCGTCATGACTTCATACCCCAAGCAATGAAAGGATTCCTAACCGGGCGGCCGCGCCTGTAGCCCAAAAAGGGCATTACGGGAGAGGTACGCTTATGCCTCAGGTTGGGTTTCTCGGAATTTGGGACAACCACTTCAGTCGAGGAGTGACGTAACCAGTAAGCCAGCAGGCAACCCGTGCGTCGATTTCCGTCCACCTGCTATAAGCTGAACCGGTGACCGCTACCCCTCCCATCGTTGTCATTGCGCTGGCGGCCAATGAGCTCAGCTCGCCGCGCACTACGGCCATACTTAAAATCCGCGCACGAGGTGCTCGGTCCCAATGTCACCGTGCGTGTCGAAATGCTCGGCGGCAGCGGCAATTCAAGGGTCATTGCAGACGAGCACCCGACGTCCGCGTACGCCTGGGTTGCGTGGGATGTGACAGACCCGCGTGTAGCACACCTTCGATGTTACATTCCGGATGACAATCGGTGGGTTCAACGTGACGTTAGTTTCACGGATCTGGATCCTGAAAATGAGCGGGGTCGAACCTTGGGTTTCGTCATTGGCTCGATATTCGTTGCGGCCAGCGCGCCCCAACCTGCCAACCGACGAACGCGTGCCGCAACTCCCCCAAAGTCAATGGCAATTGGAGCCCAAGCGGTTTCTGATTGCGGCAGCCGCCTCGATAGCTGCGCCGGGCGATGCAACGAGCCTCGGCGCATGGATTGGTGCAGAGCGAGAGCTCACCAAGATTTTTTGGATCGGTGTTGCGGGCGAAGGCCGCATTGGCACGGTCAACTCAAGCTCAGGCCAGTACGAGGTTTTTTTCTTTTGGAACTTTGGCCACAATGCGTTTGATTCCGCAAACGGGTCGCGGTTGGTGGGGATTGCAATCATTTCCTGGGCGCAGAGAATGTCTGACATTCATTCATCTATCGGAGGATGACGTCATTGGCGCCGTTACGCATTCTGCGTGGGTGCCAAAACTCGAGGTTCTGGCGCATGGGAATCTCGATCTAAGCAGCAGTTCCATGCTTTTCTTAGACCTTGGCACCAACTATCGATTTGGAGCCACCGACGTGTATGTTCATCAGTCGCTCAAGGCACACATTCCTGCTTTCATCGGAATTGGCCGAATTGGCGTCGGTACCCGGTTTTAGTGACTGGCGGTAGCAAAAGCCCGCCCTATAGAAATATTTACCTGTTTCGCCTTGAAACAGAATGGCCAGGTCACTTCTACCTACGATGACGAGTAATACCGGAAATCATCCGCTGCGCTTGCTTCGCCGGGCGGCACCAGCAGGGGATGAGTCGGACGCTGAGCTGCTGAAATCCGTTCGGGCCGGTAACGCTCAGGCAGCGGGTGCCTTTCACGACCGCATTCAGCCGATTGTAAGCCGGACAGTCAGTCGTTTGCTCGGTAGCCGTGATTCCGACTATGACGATGTCACCCAGCAGGCACTGATTGAACTCGTACTGACCGTGGACCGGTTTCTCGGGCAATGTCCCCTCGACGCTTGGACTTCAATCGTATCGGCGAGGGTCGTCTACCGGCACCTGCGGCGGCGCAAGATCGAGCGACGCCTGTTCGTGCTGCAGGGCCTTGAATCGGTTGAAAATAAGTCGCGCTTTTCGTCCAACCAGTCGCTACTAAGGATCGCAATCCGCCGTATCGAATCGATCCTCGAAGCGATTGAGCCTAAAAAGGCTTGGACCTTCGTACTGCATGATGTTCACGGTTATAACTTAGCCGAGATATCCGCGATTACCGGCGCTAGTGCTCGCCGCCGTTCAAAGCCGGCTCGTACGAGCACGCAAAGAATTGCACTCGCGCATCGGCGATTCCAAGGATTTGGCGCCCTTGCTCCAGGAGCTCGTCTCGCAGGAGGGCGCGTGATGAGCGCGCTTGACTATTCCGCGCTGGCGGCGCGCGTGCTCAAGCGCAAGCCCACAGCACCGCGGGAATCTGGCCTATCGCGCGATCGCGGCATTGCGATTATCGCTCAGGCAATGCGGGAATCGAATCGCGCAAGGCGCCGACTGCGTTGGTGGGTCGCCGGCGCGGTGACTACCGCAGCTGCAGTTGCCGCGGCGGCAGTATTGACCATGCCGCGCTACTTGCGGCATTCTCATGAGGGAAGCGCGGCGCATCATGTCGCCACAGCTTGCGGCAATTCGCCCGCCTGTGCAGCTGCTGCCGCGATGACCTCGAACGCTGGAATTGATATTGGACATATGGATGGGCGAGACGTCGAGCCAGGCGGTGTCATGCAAGCGGACCTAGGTCGCCCTGCTCGCGTCGATTTCGATTCGGGAACACGCATGGCGCTCGATGGCAATACGATGCTCGCGTACGATGAAGGCGCGGCAAACCATCGCTTTTCGCTGTCGCGCGGTTCGGTGCACCTCGAAGTTAAAAAGCTCAAGAAGGGTCAGCGATTTTTGTTGAACACACTGGACGCAGAGGTGGAGGTACGTGGGACCATATTCGATGTAGCAGTGCTCGACGCATCGAATGGCTGTGAGCAGCGGACGCGGGTGTCCGTCAAAGAGGGCCTGGTCGAAGTGAGAACGGCCAATGAACTGCACTCAGTTCGTGCGGGAGACGTATGGACTGCGGAATGTTCAGCGGTCTCCAGGGCGGCCGCAACGCCTTCGAGTAATAACTCGCCCAACAACGCCAAACTCAATGTCAAAGCCGTTGTCGCGCTAGACTCGCTCGCCAAAAAGGTCAGTCTGGCGCCCATTGAGACCCAGTCGGATATGCGTGGGTCCACTGCCGGCGACCAGGCGCCCGTGCAGAGCGATGCTCAACCGGCCTCCGATCTCGCCAAACAGAATGATATGTATGCCCGTGCCTCGGTCGAACGCAACCAGGGGCATATCGCCGAGGCATTGGCACTTTATAACCAACTAGTCGCACGATACCCGAGCAGTGCATTGGTGGAGAGCGCCGCCGTACAGCGGATTCGAATTTTGCGACAAAGCGATAGAGCCGAAGCAATTCGCGAAGCGAATCGCTACTTGCTTCAATTCCCCAAGGGTTTTGCGCGCGTGGAAGCCGAAGCCTTGGTCAATTCGCCGTGAACACCATCCGCATTTTCATTCGCTTAGTATTCGCAGCTATCCTCTTGTTCAGCTGCAATCCTCAGTTTGCTTTCGACGTGCCCGGCTCGACCGGCGGTACTGCGGGTGTAGTAGACCCCGTCGCGCTCGCCCAATGCAATGCGCGCTGTGCTGTTTGGGGGCAGGTTTGTGCACCTGAATGGATGGTCTGCGTCGAATGCAATAACGACAAGAATTGTTCGGGAACTAGCAAGCCCCGGTGTTGGGTCGAGGACCACCGCTGTGTCGAATGTGCGACGGACACGGATTGCATCGCAGGGCAGCATTGTGTTTCGCAGACCGGGGAATGCCGGCCCGCTTGCACCTATCTCGAGCACGGACGACGTTTGCAGTCCGGACGGCGAAACCTGCGGAGACAGCAACGTGTGTCTCTCATGTGAGGACGATGACGATTGCGTGAGTACAAATCGTGGCAAGCATTGTCTCCCGGGCTGCGGATACTGCGTCGCATGCTTGGCCGATGCAGACTGTAGCGGCGCGACGCCCAAATGTGACACCGTTGAACACGAATGTGTCGCGTGCAAGGATGGCCGCGATTGCAAGAGCCATTGCTGCGACATACCGGACCACGTGTGCTACCCGTAGCATTCAACCCCCGATGCGCCGACGCATCAAAGGCGAATCAACCGTCAACATTGCAATCGAGTCTTGCTCTAGGCAAATCTCGGACTAAAAGCTTGCGCGTATTTCCGAGGTACCAATGTCTTCACACGCGACAGATTTTCAAGGATCCGTGACGGATGCGCTAAGGGATTCGATTCTCAAAGTGATTGCCGACGCAGACGTGGAGATTTCCGGTGGAGGTGGGCACTATTCGATAAGTGTGGTTTCGTCCGTTTTTTCCGGAAAGAGTATGCTCGACAATCAGCGACTGATTTATTCGGCGATTGCGCACTTGATGAAAGGCGACTCGGCACCGGTACACGCCGTGGACAGCCTCAAGACTCGCGCCCCTTGATTGCCACTCGACAAGTCGCAAACGCCTATACTCGCGACGGGCTTTGCGCGCCGGGAACGCGGTAGACCTGCAGCTGTCGTTGCAAGGAAATGTAGGTGTGCGAAACCGCCTGTCGCACACATATTCAGCACTGTGGGAAAATTAACTAAAATTCATCAAAATGACCCGCCCGAAGAGTGCTTCCACACTGCTGTCTAGCGGTAATTTTCTGCTAGACTCGGGCTCAGGTAACGACCCTTTGGCAGGCGAGATTATTGACCCGGCCCAGGCGGGATCGGTACCAGCTTAGCGTCGCTTTTCATTATTTTCTGAGTGTCTATCGGGCTGGTAGGTGTTTGTAGCACTCAAACACACTCGGAATAACGTTTATGGGTGTTTCGGGAAAGGGCTTGTTTATGTGGAAATCTGGGATTTTTGGCGTGGCTTGCGCCGCGCTAGTTTTTGGGGCGTGCTCCAGTAGCAACAATTCCGACGGTACCGGCAATGGCGGTGCCTCAACGGATATTGGTGGCATTGGCAACACGCTGGGCGGTGCTGGACAAAACCTAGGCGGTGCTGGGCAGAACCTGGGCGGCAATGCATACGTGGGTGGCGCTGGGCAGGATCTCGGCGGCGCCGGGCAGAATCTTGGCGGTGCGGGGTACCTGGGTGGTGCCGGCAATGTCGGTGGTGGCGGTTCGTTGGGTGGAACGGGCGGCGCACTCACGACGGGCGTAGTTAGAACTTGTTCAGCGTGCGATACCTCGTGCTGCCAGGCGGATGACTGCGGCGTAATTGGGTTCTCCGGGTGTAACGGCGTCCTGGTTGACTGCGGTACAACCAACTGCGCATTGAACGTTTGCGGTACCGGCTTGAACGGGAGTCCAGGTACGCCCAATAAGTGTCCAGGAACCTGCGCAGTCACAAAGACAATCGCGGACTGCCAAGCTGCGGGTAAGAACTGCGACTCAATTCCCGACGGTTGCGGCGGCCTCTTCTCCTGCGGCACTTGTACGGCACCAGATACCTGCGGTGGTGGTGGCATCGCATTCCAATGCGGTAATGACGCTTCGACCACCTGCGCAAACTTCTGCCCCTTGGTGCCTACTACTTGCGCTTCAGGCACGGACACAGTGCTTCACGGCACAGTTTGGTCGCCTGCGGGTTATCCCGCGATCGATCCGACCCGCGGCGAGGTACCGCTCCCAATTCCCAACGCAATGATCTATGTGCCTAACGGGAGCACGACCACTCCATACGGCTTGTCCGTATTCACGGATGGCGTTGCCCAGGGCTGCGACTGCAACGTGCAGGGACCGCCGCTGAACATCTTCCCTTCGGGGGTGGATGGCACCTTTACGGTAACGGGTGTGCCCGCTGGCGTCGATATTCCGCTCGTCATTCAGCTGGGCAAGTGGCGCCGCGTGATCACAATTCCGGCTGCTCAAGCGCCGGCTTGCGCAGGCAAAATCGAGTTGACGGCCGCCCAGACACGGCTACCCAGACGCCAAGCCGAGCAAAGCCCAATGGATGCAATTCCGCTGATGGCTTTGTCCACGGGGCAAGTGGATGCGCTCGAGTGCGTACTTCGCAAGATGGGTGTTGAAGACTCACAGTTCTCCAATGGTGAGGACAGCGGCGGCGGCCGCGTGCGCTTCTACCGGCAGACTAACCCTAGTACCTCGGGTTCTACCACGGGTGGGCCAGGTGCATCGTGTAGAACAGGCGGCGGGTCTTGCGTAGGAACTGGAACTAATCCTACGCCAGCGATGTCAACTTTGGTCGCCAACCAGGCGTCAGTTGACCGTTACGACGCACTCTTGTTCCCGTGCAAGGGCGGGGCCCATGACGAATCGACCGCGGCTAAGACGATGGTACTTGATAACGCGGCTAACACCGCGGCGTATGTCAACAAGGGCGGCCGCGCCATCTTCACGCATTACAGCTACGCGTGGCTCTACAATCAGCCCCCGGCGATTGGGCTTCCGTGGCCGAGCACAACCAGTAGTAATGCCGTGAATACGCAATGGGACACGGCGTACGGGCAAATTGACACGTCATTCCCCCGTGGCGCGACCTTCGAAAGTTGGCTCGGTCTGCCCAACGTCAACGCGCTGACTGCGGTTACTCCATTTCCCTACATAACGCTGACCGAGGTTCGGCGCGACTTGGGTAACCCCGCGACTTGGCCTTACTTTCCTGCCGGCAATCTGCTGTACGCTCAGCGTTGGGTTTTCCATTCGAACTTCATGACGCCGCCGGATAACAGCGGCACGACAACGAACCGCACTTCGGATTCTATCCAACACGTAACGTTCGACACGCCGTATGGTGACCCTGCAACGACACTGCAATGCGGCCGCGTTCTGTACAGCAGCTTCCACGTGACATCGGCTGGGCTCTCCGCCAATTCCTGCATCGCTGGGACCGCTCCAAACGCGACCGACACGGCCTGCTTCTTCCCTGCCGAATGCGGCACGACGATGGAAGATCAGGAAAAGGTACTCGCCTACATGTTGTTCGACATGACCGCGACCGTGTGTCCTACCAAGATAAAGTGCCAACCATTGGACTGCGCCTCTCAAGGAGTCGTATGCGGCCAAGCCAGCGATGGCTGCGGCAACACGCTCGATTGCGGCCAGTGTTCGGGCTGCACGCCAAATATCTTGCGAGCAATCGTGCGTCAATCAGGCATCTACCTGTTTTACGGCGGTACCCCCTCCCCCGGAGAACCCGCAGAACTACTACATGTGTCCACAGCCTGACGGCTGCGGCGCGACCACCAACTGCTATTGCAAGATTGGGTAACGCTCGATGGCTGAGCTGACGGGCGGTGAACACGCTGCCCGTCACCACGCCAAACGGTTGTTCATCGCGAATCGGCCCGGTTAGCAGCAACGCTCCCGGGCCGAAACCTATACTGCCCGGTTGGCTGACGTGGCCCTTACCTGATAGGTGCCGCAGGCGGATGGTGTCGTACATATCGACCCGGCTGTAAGCACGGCGCTTTTGCAAGTATTGAGTTAACAAACGGCAATGATTCGTTGCAAAAACCACAATCGCCCGCTGATAGGCGTGTGAAGCAGAATCGGCCGCGCAGGAGAACCTGGCGAAGCTTTTGGCAATGCTCAAGTTTTGTAAGAACCGGTCTATCGAGTTGGAAAAACTGACCGTTTGACGTCAGTGGTCGCCCAGAATTCTTCTGGCGTTGGCTCTGCTCAGAGCAGCTGGGCTGGCGATGTGCGTCCGTCTCGTGGGTTGAATCATGACCGGCACTTGGTCCCGCAAAAAGCCTCGCCTGGTGGCCGAAACGGTAGGAACTGAGCAAAACTTGAGTCAGTCGCGCCGCCCCTCACAAGCGCCCGAGTCCAACCAGTATCTGGCGGGCGAAGTCATCGGCGACCGGTACAAGCTGGTTCGAGAACTGGGTCGCGGTGGCATGGGCGTCGTGTGGATTGCTCATTCACTGGTGCTCGGCGTGGATGTCGCTCTCAAGATGATTCGCGCCAGTGTGGCCGGGCCCGTGATTGCGTCGCGAATGGCCAGGGAAGCTCACGCCGCGGCGCGCATGGGTCACCCGGCGTTGGTGCGCGTGTTCGACTTTGGCTGGACCAGTCGCGGTGACCCGTACCTCGTAATGGAATTGGTGCAGGGCGAGACTCTCTTCTCGCTGCTGCAGCGAGAGCACCGCATTGATGCAATCCGCGCCGTTCAAATGATCCTGCCCATCGCGGATGGCCTGCGCGTCGCGCACGACAAGCAAATCGTTCACCGCGATATCAAGCCGGATAACATTTTTCTTGCCACAGATGCACTTGGACGCACTCAACCCAAGCTAATCGATTTCGGCATAGCCAAGGTCGAGGCAAACAACGACGACGGCAAGCTCACTCAGATTGGTGCGGTCCTTGGAAGCCCCGAATATATGTCGCCCGAGCAAGCCGTAGGCGCCGATGACGTTGACGAACAAACCGATGTTTGGTCGCTGTCGGTCGTGCTCTACGAGCTCATTACCGGCACGGTCCCATTCTCGAAGACTAACTACAATGCACTAATGCAAGCCATCATCCACGACGATCCCACACCGATGCCGGAGCATGCCGCTGGCGACACCTCGCTCTGGTTGGTCGTGCAAAAAGGCCTAGCCAAGGAACGCAGTCAGCGCTGGGCCGACATGACCGAGCTTGGAGAAGCATTGGCGCTCTGGCTCTATGAACACGGGATCAAAGAGGATCTCTCCGGCAACTCGATACGCGCCGTCTGGCTCGATGGAGGCCTCTCGGGAATTCGCACCGATGTTCAGTCGTCCGCGCCTCCGAGCAGCCGACAATATACCGGCGCCGAAACGACGGTGCGGTCCGCAAAGCGCTCTTCGACCCAATCGCGCGCAGGTGCTCGAGTCACCGAGCGCGCTCGCGTGCAAAAACGAGCGCTGGTAATAGCACTAGCCCTAGGCGCTGGGATTGGCGGGATAATTGCAGCACTGGCACTCGGAGCCAATCAGAGTGCCGAAAAGCACGCTGCCGAGTCTGCGTCTAGTCCAGCCGCCAGTGCCTTCGGGGTGAAAGCTGATCCAAGCGCCGGAGCACAGGTGATGCCCAATTCTGGCGCTCAACCGGTGGCAGCGCCTTCTCAGTCGAGTGCTTCGGAGCCGTTCGTAGCCGTCACCGCGGACACGATTGCCCCGAAGCGCCAGGCGATAACGCCAAAGCCCCCCAGAGGCCAGGTTTCACAGCGAACAACCAACAATTCCCCAAAACGCAGCCATGATTTCGGTTTCTAGCACCCGCTGTCTCTTTGCGCTGATTCGGCAGTGGGTTCGCCGAGGCCTTGCGCCATTTCTGGCGCTTGCGTTAGCATCTCCGATTCTTCGAGCACAAGACTCGGGAGCAGCTGTGCGGACCATGGCGCGGGACCTAGCCGCACAGGGTGCAGAAGCGTTTGAACACCAAGACTACAAGACCGCCCTCGACCGCTTTGGCCGCGCCTACTCACTTGTCCCAGCTCCGTCGATAGTAATCATGCAGGCCCGCAGTCTCGCCAAATTGGGTCGCGTTATAGAAGCCTTGGATAAGTATGAAAAGACACAACACATGCCGCTAGCGGATGATGCCCCGGACGCATTCAGGCAGGCAGTCTCGGATGCTCGTCGAGAGGGCGAGGAGCTTTGGAAAAATGTGCCGCGTCTAACGATTCACGTAAGAGTCTCCCCGGTGTCCCCCAACGACTTGACCGTCTCGCTCGACGGAAGGCAGCTCCCCGGTGCGCTGATGGACGTTAGTCAACCGACGGATCCTGGACCCCACACGATTGCCGTGAAAGCGGCCGGTTTCGAAACCGAGACGCGATCAGTCACTCTCGAGGTCGGCGATCGCGTAACCTTGGACATACCGCTGGTTGCAGATACGCGAGCCGCTAAACCACCGTCCGCCGGTAGTTCAAGTCCAAGTTCGAGCCTCAGCGATCGAGCAAGTCGAGAACCTAGCGCCGCGATGCGACCCTGGGCCTGGACGGCAGTCGGCGTTGGCACGGCGGGCCTGGCGCTTTCGGCGATTACCGGCGTCATTGCTCTCGAAAAGAAGTCTACGCTCGACACTCAATGTCATCCTGGCTGCCCTGCAAGTGCCGCGAACGACATCAGTACGTTCCGCACCACGCGAACGGTGTCGTATGCGAGTCTGCTCGTTGGTTCCGCTTCAATTGGGTTGGGAGGCTATTTTCTGCTTACGGGGTCCGGGGAACAGCGGACCATTGGCGCTACGTTGAGCCCGACCCACGTTGGCATTTGGGGGGACTTCTAATGAAGGCCAAGTCGTTGAAAGTCGCAATAACACCTTACTGGCTGGCAATTGGGCTAAGCCTCACTTTGCCCGGTTGCCCAATGTCGGACCACTACTACATCGACTCCGATACGGGCAACGCGGGGCTCCGAGGCGGATCTACCGCAACATCCTTAGGGGGATCGAATGCGGGCGCTGCGTCATTGGGCGGCTCAACGGCTTTTACCACGGGGGTGAACGCGGGTGCGCCATCCGCGGGGGGAAGCAGTAGCGCACCGCTCTGCGGCAATAGCCCCTGTTCTGCCACGTGTTGCGATGGCGTTTGCGTTGACAATCTCTCAAGCAATCCCTCCAATTGTGGAGCCTGCTCAACGCCGTGCGCTGCGGGTCAAGCCTGCGTTTCCAAGGTTTGTACCAGCGGTTGGTCATCCTTGGCCACACCCCCGGCGAGTTTCGTTGCGCGGGAAATGCCCGCCTACGTAGGATTTGGGGACAAGCTATTCATTTTTGGGGGCGCGGACTCCAACGGCAATTCCCTCGGCGACGGCGCTATTTACGATGCTCCAACTAATCATTGGACGGTCATATCAAATAACGGAAGTCCACCGAGCCCGCGCCGACTTGGCACAGCAGTGTGGACGGGCAGCGTAATTCTCGTGTGCGGCGGTCGCGCGGGCTCGACAGATACTGGCCTCTACGATTGCGCGACTTACGATCCCGGTCTTGATCAGTGGAACGCGGTCCTCAATGAAATCGTTAGTCGCGTAGCTCCAATCGGCATTGCCTCCGGGACGCAAGCGGCATTTTGGGGAGGCTGGGGAACAGCTTCGACTGTGTTGTCGGGCATAGAGCGCATCGATTTGACATCCAACACCTGGCAAAGCGGCCCCCAGACAGGCGACCCTGGCATAGTCGACACCCCCGCTTGGGCATTTACCGGACAATATCTACTCACGTTCGGTGGGCATCTGAACGGGACCAAGACGAATTTGGCGGGGAGCTATACGCTTTCTTCCAATTCATGGTCAACCGCAACGCCCGTTACTGGAACGGCTGTCGTCTCTGCTCGTTGGGGTGCATTTGGGGTTTGGGACGGCTCGGCGTTCACTGTTTGGGGCGGGCGAGACGATACGACCGCAAAGAATGACGGACAAACCAATAGCACCGGCCATTGGACATCTATCCCGTATCAGTCGGGGGGATCACCGACGGCGCGCTGGGCTCCCTACCGCCAAACCGGGTGGGCGTTTGCGCGCGCCACCGGCGACCTTCTGTTCATCGGCGGACAAGACTTCAACGGCAATTGTTTAGGCGACGGGGCCCGCTACATTTCGGGCTCGGGTTCCACCGCTGGTAGCTGGACGTCAATACCCCGTTGGGATATGAATGACGATCACCAATGGGGAGCGGCCGCGTACATTGGGGGTGCCCTCGTCGTGTGGGGCGGACGCACGGGTGCGGCGTTGACGGCAACTGGCGATAGGTGGGCACCTTAATACTAGCCGTGGCTGGGCGCGGCTTACTCCGCGGACGATGCGTCCCTGGCCAATCGAATCAACGTATCCAGGCTATACGGCTTTTCCAGCAGCGCCAGGGCACCTCGAACTCTGACTGCTGTTGCACGCTCGGGGTCAGCGTAACCCGTTGCAAATACGATGCGAACATTGGGGTCCGTCGTCATAAGCCGGGCTTGCGTGTCGGGACCGTCAAGCCCGGGCATGTCAAAGTCCAACACCACCAATGTGTGTGGTTGTTTTCCATATTGGTTCAAGGCTTCGATTCCGTCCGACGCTTCTGTTACTTGGAGCCCGGCTAGTCGCAGTCGGCGCGCGACGCTTCGTCTTACTACAGGGTCATCATCGACCAGCAGAACACTTACGGACGATTGCGGTGGTACCGTCGGGGCCGGCGCCGGTTCCTCGCCCGTTGCCGACAAACGAGCCTGATCGGCGTCGAGCAGCGGCATGTGAATCGTAAAGCAGGTCCCTTCCCCTGCCGCCGACTGCAATGATATTTGGCCCCCATGTAGAGTGACGATCTCGCGAACATTAGCTAGGCCGAGGCCATATCCGGCACCTTCACGCTTTGTCGTGTAAAAGAGTTCGAATAACCTGGACTGCGTTTCCAGGTCCATTCCGATTCCGGTGTCGGCAACCGACAAGACGGCGATAGATTGATTACTTTGCCATCCGAGTTCCGGAGGCGGCGCGGTGAGAATCGATGTGGCAATGCGCAATACGCCACCGTCGGGCATGGCATCACGTGCATTTCAGGCACAAATTTAGGAGTACCTGGTGAAGCTCGGACTTGCTGCCATAGACGAATACGTTTGGCACCGTTATAGGCTCAAGGCGAATATTCTGGTCGAACGCATGGCGAAGCATTCTGACAACCTCACCGACCAACTTCGAAAGGTCAATGCACGAGCGGTCGGTTCCTCGTCCCCGTGCAAACGACACGATACTGCGCGTCAGTTCGCTCGCGCGGTTGGCTGCCAAGGAAAGGTCGGCAATGCACTCGCGTACATCGGGGTCAGCCAAGACCTTGGTGCTTGGCAATTTTTGTAGATAGGACGTACCGGCGTCCAAAGTGGCAAGCACGTTGTTTAGATCATGGGCAATGCCAACGCTGAGACGTCCCAGTGACTCAAAGCGTTGGCGTTGAATGATGTAGTCCTCGGTTGGGTCGAACCCTTGCAATTCAAGTACTGTTTGAGGGCCCACCCGAATCTTGTCACCGTAAGCGAGTACGCGCCGATTGACGCGGGTCCCGTTGACGAAGGTCCCGTTGCGGCTACCCATATCTTCGAGCACGAAGGCGCCCGGATCGGTGCGCGAGATGCGAGCGTGCAGCCTAGAAATCTCGGCGTCATCCAGCATGATTGTAGCGTCAGGGGAACGTCCAATCGTGGCCGACTCCGAGACTTTGAACCGGGCTCCCCGAGCGCAACCCTCGAGCACAGTGACTTGCGCTGCGCTGGCCTGGCGCGTCACGTGTTCCAGCGTTGCGATAGATTCCTTTGGTTCTTCCATTGCGAATTCAAGGACAGCGCACCGCCGGTGGCCTTGTTCTGACACTACGGCCCGTTCAGCTAAGGATTCAGACTTTGCCCCGGAGTCAGCAACGGCGATTTGCCCACCCTGTAGTATGGTCTTCCGAAATGAGGCCGCACACCCGGGACGGATTGCCGCGGGAGCGAGAACTAAACCGTTGGTCCCGTGCCGTAAAGACCAAAAATTGAGCCAATTGACCCAACCGGTCGCCTACGAGTTGATTAAGCGTCCCGTTCGGCCGAACGACGACACGCCTTGGGGCATTGTAAGGCCAACCATTCGGACCGTTAGCATGTAGCCTAATACCCGAGAGCGGCTGAGGAAATATCCAGCGGTCGAACTCTCGCCTGGACAGACTGCGTCGGCCTGGGTTAGTTCGCCGCTGTCACAGTAGCGCAATTGAATTTTCATCTATAGGCGCTGATACGGATCCCGAAATCTCTAAGTGAAGCGCAATAATTTCGCACATGTACAAACAGAGAGACTAAAGCACATGTCACGTAAACGACACCTAATTGTAATAATTCGAGAACAAGTAGGGTTGCGCGCAATGACGATGGGCGGCCTAAAGTGACTCACCTAGAAGCGAGTCTACAGCGAGATATCGACCAAATTGTAGACAAGGTCCGGGAAATGGCCGCGCTCGTGGAAGAGGCGCTCAACCGCAGCATGCGTTCGCTGTCGGAACTGAATCGCCAGCTCGCCTACTCCGTCATTCTAAGAGACCAGCGCATCGACGAGTTCGAGAAGGAAATCGATCGACTGTGCCTGGAGTTCATCGTTAGGCAACAGCCCGTCGCCAAGGCGCTCCGATTCGTTTACGCAGTCATCAAGATCAACGCAGCTCTCGAGCGCGTCGGTGACTACGCCGAGAGTATTGCACGGCAGATTTTGGTACTTTGCTCGCTCGAAGTGACCGTACCGTTTCAGCGCTTCGAAGAAATGGCGAACAAGGCGATCCCAATGGTGGCCGCCGCAGTCGATGCCTTCGTAGAGCAGTCACCCGAGAAAGCCAAGCTTGCCATGCAAGCCGAGGAAGTCGTTGACCGCTTACGGCATCAATTGGGCGTTGTCTTGGTAAGGATGCCACAGTCGAACGAGCTCCCGGTCAAGGCTTTGTCGCCCCTGCTCACCATCATGAATCGGCTCGAGCGCACCGCAGACCAGGCCAAGGATATTTGCCAGGAAGCCCTGTACATGTGCACTGGCGAATACCTCAAACACCCCGGCAGCGACGTATTCCGAGTGCTATTCGTCGATGACGATAATGCGGGTGCCAGCCAAATTGCAGAGGCTATCGGCAATTCGCTGGGGCAACCCAAGTTCGTATTTTGGAGCGCCGGCCTCGAGCGTAAGCCTATCAACGTCGAACTCATCGATTCTCTCAAAGAGAAGGGGTTGGACATCTCGGGCCGCAGCTCGAAGTCTGTGGATCAAGTTCCGCACCTGGAAAATTACCAAGTAATCGTCGCCCTCAGCCCGGGCGCGCGCCGCATTCTGCCCGCGCCGCCGACAAAAGCCGTTTGTCTCGACTGGAGCACAATCAACGCGGCTCAGTCGACAACTTCGACGGAACCTATTTCTCCGACTTATCAGGAATTTTACGACTTTTTGTTCGACCACGTTCGAGATCTCGTTGAAGCCGTCGTCAGCGATCAAAATCACTAAGAGGAATTTATTCTATGCAATTGATGAAAATCCGACTCTGGGCCGGCGTGTGCGTTGGCCTAGCAGCGATGTGCGTACTGATTGCTGGATGCAAGAGAAAGCCACCTGAAGAAACCGGCACTGCGGACAAAGCAAAGAAAGTCGTCATTCAGAATATTGGTTCGGACACAATGGTAAATCTGGCGCAGGCCTGGGCCGAGGCTTACGCCAAGACGGAACCCGCGGTCTCGGTCGAGGTATCCGGAGGCGGTTCCGGGGTTGGGGTGGCAGCCCTGATAAACGGGACTGCCGAGATCGCCAATTGTAGCCGAAAACTTGAGCCGGAGGAGATTGCCAAGGCGAAGACCCAAGGTCGGGATCCTAAGGAATTCTTAGTCGGGTTCGACGGGCTGGCGGTGTATGTTCACAAGGACAACCCTCTTTCGCAGATCAGTCTCGAGGAGCTCGCGGAAATCTATCGGGAAGGCGGGAAAATCAATAAGTGGTCCGAAGTGGGCATCAGCGCTATCCCCGGTTCGAAGTCCAATGACATCATTCGAGTAAGCCGCCAAAACAACTCGGGCACCTACCACTATTTCAGAGAGACAATCGTCGGCAAGAAGGCCGATTTCAAACAGGGGTCGCTCGACATGAACGGTTCCAAGGATGTCGTCGAACTAGTTGGAAAGACGCCAGGTGCGATTGGCTACAGTGGTCTCGGCTATGCTACAGCTGACGTAAAGATACTGAAGATCTCAGCCAAGAAAGGCGAGAACGGCGTCCAGCCGAGCATTGCCACCGTGCACGACAAGTCATACCCCATCTCGAGGCCCCTGTTCATGTATACGCCGGGTGAGCCGTCACCGCAGGTCAAGCATTACATTGACTGGATTGTGTCGGACGCGGGGCAAAAAATCGTCGAACACACCGGCTACGTTCCGTTGCCCAAGAATTAGTGGAGTTAATGGAACAGGAAGTCCTCGATCTCCCGCAAGCAGCCATGCCTGGTCCAATTAAGGCGCCGGGCGCGGCATCAATTGTTCGCGCTCATCAACGCCGTTCATGGGAAGTCGGGTTCGAGGTAGTCCTCGAGTGGCTGATCCGTCTGTGCGGAATCAGTGCAATTCTATTCGTTTTCGGAATATTCGCATTTGTGTTCCGCGAGGGCGCTTCCTTCTTATTCAGCGGCAGGTTTAGCTTGCCTAAGTTCCTGTTCTCAATCGAGTGGTACCCGACATCAATGTCGAATATCCGTTACGGGGTGCTGGCATTGATTGTCGGAACCGGCAGCGTGACGGTTCTAGCGATGGCAATTGCGGTCCCATTCGGGATCGGCGCTGCGATATTCGTTTCCGAATTTTGCACCGGCCGAGTCAAGGAATCACTCAAGATTATTATCGAATTGCTCGCCGCAATACCCTCGGTGGTTTGGGGGTTCATTGGCATTTCGGTAATGAATCCGCTAATTCAACGAGTCTTCAATGTTCCCGTTGGGTTAAACGTGTTCAACGGGGCAACGTTGCTCGCACTGATGAGTGTTCCTATCATGGTCAGCATCGGTGAAGACGCCCTCAAGGCCGTGCCTGACTCCTTTCGCGAAGCAGCACTCGCCATGGGTGCAACACGTTGGCAAACGATCGTTCGGGTGCTACTTCCCGCCGCAAAAAATGGGCTGCTGGCGGCCGTACTATTAGGCATAGGGCGAGCGGTGGGTGAGACGATGGCGGTACTCATGGCAACCGGGCATGCCGTGAAAATACCGCATAGTATTTTCGACCCGGTACGCACGCTAACCGCCACGATTGCCGCTGAGCTCGGAGAGGCCTCCGTCGGCTCCGATCATTATCAGGTGCTCTTTATCGTTGGTATTTTGCTCTTTTCCATCACGTTCGTGGTGAATCTAACTGCGGATCTCATCGTCCGAGGGGTTCGAAAGGGCTAATCTTGTTCACCGAAACCAAATACGGTAAATCCAAGCGACGAACGGAACTATTGGCCAAGTGCCTACTTGGTGTGATGGTCGCTTCGATGATCATACCGCTATTTCTGATCATCGGGTACTTGGTGAAGCAGGCGTGGCCCCTCTTATCTTTTGACTTTCTCTTCACGAATCCCACGGGTGGCATGCGCGAGGGTGGCATCTGGTCGGCATTGCTCGGCACCTTGTATCTTGTGACACTTTCGCTGGTGATTGCGGCTCCCATCGGCGTCTTGGCAGCGGTCTACCTGAATGAGTATGCGCGAGATTCGTGGTTCACTCGAATAATCAATCTCGCGGTCGTAAACCTTGCCGGCGTGCCCAGCATCGTGCACGCGCTGTTCGGCCTCGGCGCTTTCGTGCTGTTTGCGGGCATTGGTCGCTCGATTCTAGCGGCATCGCTTACGTTGGCGATCATGACCCTCCCCGTCATAATCGCGAGCACCAAGGAAGCCCTGGCTGCGGTCCCGATTTCATTTCGTGAAGCCTGCTGGAACGTGGGAGCTTCTCGTTGGCAGACGATTCGTGGAATCGTGCTGCCTAACTCAATCAGCGGAATCCTAACTGGGGTTATTCTTCAAGTGTCGAGGGCGGCAGGTGAGACGGCACCCATAATGTTCACGGGAGCCGTCTTCTTCAAGAAGATTGAGGCCGGCAATCTCCTAGCGTACAGTATTTGGGACCAATGCATGGCGCTTTCCATGCACCTGTTCACGATCACCACTCAGGTAACGGATGCACCCCGGGCCCTGCCGTTTGCGACGGCAGTGGTGCTCCTTGGGACCGTCCTGACGGTCAACGCTTTGTCAATTGCCTTGAGAGTATACTTGCGCTCTCGAAAGAAGTGGTAATGCTCGACGCGCCGCGAACTAGCCCACTGATTCGAGTGAAGGATCTCAAGGTACGCTATGGCCAACGTGAAGTTGTCCACGGCATCTCTTTCGACGTGCAAAAGAACGAGATATTTGCAATCATTGGGCCCGCTCAATCGGGCAAGTCGTCGATTCTGAAGTGCCTCAACCGGACACTCGAGTTCATTGCGGATGCCAAGATGGCGGGCTCCGTCGAGGTTGACGGGGAAGACGTACAGAAGGTCAGCAACGTTTATGGGCTACGCCGAAAGATTGGCATGGTCGCGCCTTTGCCCGTCGGACTGCCACTGTCGATTTTCGACAATGTTGCATTTGCTCCGCGCGCCGCCGGCCTGCGTGACAGGCATGAGCTCGCTGCCCTGGTGCAGCGTTGCCTTGAACAAGCAGCCCTGTGGGACGAGGTGAAGGACCGTTTAGATAGTCTCGGAACCAAGCTTTCCGGCGGGCAGCAGCAACGTCTCACCATAGCCCGCGCACTCTCGCACCAGCCCAGTATTCTGTGTTTGGACGAGTTCTCAATTGCTATCGATCCCGTGACGACGATGAGAATTGAAGACGTCTTGAAGGAACTAAAGACGGAACTCACCGTCGTGCTCGTCACTAATCTGGTACAGCAGGCTCGGCGTTTGGCGGATCGAACGATGTTTGTCTGGAATGGCGACATAGTCGAGCTCGGCCCGAGCGAAACAATCTTCTCCGAGCAACCGCGCAGTCAAAAAACGTACGACTACGTACATGGAATCTTCGGCTAGAGGAAGCGGCAGAGTGAATCCAGTCGCCAACAACCCACCGAATACTGCAGCTGCTGCTGTGGATGGCTCATTGGAATCTGCGGCACACGCGCCGGCCATCGTGACTCGTGATCTAAACCTTTGGTACGGCAAATTTCAGGCGCTGAAGGATGTCTCGACCAGCATCAAGCACGGGCATATCACGGCGCTGATCGGCCCGTCAGGTTGCGGAAAGACGACTTTGCTTCGCTGCTTCAACCGCGTCAATGAACGCTATGGCAACGTGACCACGACGGGCGAAATAAGGGTTCTCGACAAGAATATTTACGACGACGATATCTCACTTACCGAACTTAGAAAGTCCGTGGGAATGGTGTTCCAACGCCCAAATCCCCTGCCCGTTTCGGTTTATGAGAACGTGGTGTTCGGCATGCGCGTGCATACGCCGCAAAGCCAGCTCAAAAAGGCTGACGTGGACGACGCCGTCGAGAAGTCCCTCAGCGAGGTAGGTCTCTGGACGGATCTCAAGGACAAACTCAAACACAAGGCCACGACGTTGCAACTCGAACAACAGCAGAAGCTATGCATTGCTCGCCTGCTGCCGGTAAAGCCGGATATCATCTTGATGGATGAACCCTGTTCCTCGCTCGACGTCGAGGGGACCCGGGCCATCGAAGAGCTCATGTGGGACCTTAGAGGGCGCTATTCGATCGTAATCGTGACTCACAACATGGCTCAGGCGCGCCGTGCCAGCGATGAGTGCATCTTCATGTTACTCGGAGAGCTGATCGAACACAGTCGGACCCAGGATCTCTTCTTGACACCCAAAGACGCGAAGACCGCTGAGTATATCGAGGGACGATACGGGTAAGTCTTTGCCCAAAGGTTCCTTGCGCTAAGATTGGTGATTGCCCGTGCTATAAATCTTCCTACCTTCCGATCTTCCTGTGCGATCGGCTCATTTGGATTTCACAGGAAGGGAGGAAGAGCGGAAAGACTGTATTAGGGTACAGCGACGTTGCCTTCGAGCGGTTTTCCACACGTCACGCATTCATCTGGCAAATTATCCTTCAAGTAGACCTGCGTGCATACGCAACATAGGCGGGCATCGCGCTCGTAACGGATTACCTTACGACTCTTGGCGCAACGGCGACCGGTTGTCTGGAGCGACATAATCGGGCCTAGGGTGCCATTCGAATCCTCGGGCTTCGGGAGGCGATCCGCAAAGCTTGGGGTAACGTCGATGAGCTTCGGCAGGCGCACCGCGGCTTCTTTTAGAATCCAGCTGATGGCTAGTGCTTGAGAGGCCTCCGGGACGGAAAGCGTCTTTCCCGTGCCGCTCAAAACCAAATGATCCTGTTCGACACGAATTCGATCCATATCACACCAGAGCAGCCGCACGAGTTCGCCCCCGCTTTCGATGGCTACGCCGGCGTCACCCACGCAAACGACCGCCGCCTCGCGGCTCAGTTTCCATGCGAAGAACGCGGCGCTTGCGACACCGATGACGAGTAGTGGAGTTGCCGAGGCCGATGGCGGTTGACTGAGCCATCGACCATAGGTGCCAATTCCAAGTGCGCCCGCGCCAATAAAACCTACGATTGTCGGTAATGGCTTGAGCGGCTGCCCAGCGCCGACCAAGCGGCGCTCCTGCAAAAATCGCTTACTTTTCTTAGAGTCAGTGTTGGCGTCTGCCATGGCTTCATCAGTATATTAGCACACTTGCTGATCTTGAGTCAGTTTTCGGAATACAGGTCACCGACTTACCAAGTTGGATAAGTGAGGTGGACGACAACGGCTGGAAGGAGGCCTTTTGTGGTATTGCCTTTCCGGGTAAGGATGAGACAAGGCAAAAGCGGCCTTTTTGCGCTTGAACGCTGGACCATTCGGTTGGCGCCTGCGCTCGGTATGGCGGCCATCGCCGCAAGTGCGCTCGTAATGACGGAATCCGAGGCGCGCTGGGCCAGACTTTACGCGGGACCCACCGACCAACCTGGGCCGCTTATTTCGGCGAGTTTCGGCCAAACGTGGCAGCCCTGAGCGACCGCAAACGGTGGCATCCAGATTGACACTCTTGGCACGGTTCGCCGAGGGGACGAGCGTCGCGCGCGAGTTTTCGACCGACAGCGATGGCATTGCTTGGGTCAAGTTCGAGCGACCACCGGCAGGGCAATTGGGCCCAATTGCGGTAACGTTGCGCGAAGGCCCATTTGTCTTGGCAAGCGGCAGTGTGAACGTAAGCTTGGAGCGCTGGCTTGCCGGAGAACGCAATGAGGGCGGTTGGTGCTCAGGGCACAGCGAGGGTGAAGTCACTATCAAAGTTGGGGTGGTCGATGGCGTAGTACTGCATGCAGTGCCAGCTAGCATGGTCGTCGAGCTTGCCCGGGGTGGCCGTGCGTTGCCACACCAGACATTTTCGGTAGAAGTCGATGGCGGCATCGTTGAAGGTTATAAGGTAGAGGAGCCGGCGTTGCTCGTCAGCAACGAGCGCGGGTTGGCGCATTTCCTCGGTACGTTCGACTGACATGGCTGCCACGCTAACGGTGTCGGTGCCTGCGCCCAATCCTTCGCGATTTGTGGGCGCGTTGCCAATCCGTGCGGGAGGGTTACACGTCGATCGACACGGCGATACCTTGACAATTAGCAGTCTTACCGGACACTCGGAAGCTACTCTCGGGCTCTTGACAGCGAATGGTTTGGTTGATGTTCGCACCGCTGCACTGGCTGCAAATGGCCTGCAAATGAGTGCAACCCTAAACTTCCCGAGCCTGCCCGCATCACCATTTTGGGCGATGGTGTCCGCAGAAACCGAGCTCGATACGGGCAATACAATTGGTTGGCCCATGCTGGCGGAAACGGAGCGCAGCGAAGCCCACGCCTCGCACGTCGTGCCTAACCTGTTGGTGCTCGATGGCTACCGGGCAGTGACTCGAAGACTAGAACAACAACGCCACCGTGCCTGGTACACCTCAAGCGCCGCTCTTTTGTTCGTGGCGGCACTTTTGGCCTGGGTAATAGTTAGGAGCAACCGACGCAATCAAGCCGAGGTGAGGCAATTGAGTCGCCTCGTCGATGAGGTTGGGCCTACCAGAGTCGCCGAACCGGCTCCCTATGCTTTGATTGCGGTCATCGTGCTAACGGGTGCTAGTGTTGCTCTTGCTTGGTGGCTGGCGCTGGGATTTCGATAGCTTTCAGCCCGGCTCATTTGGATTTCACAGGAAGTCCGGAATGGCGGCTTGCCGCCACTCTGAATCATGAAACACGGCCCGGTTTCATCGTCAAACAGTGGCACAGAAAAAATTGGAAGATTTGATATTCTTGGGGATAAATCCTTCCGCCCCTTCCGCGCTTCCTGTGCACCTAATCAGAAATCTCGATGAACTTGGGTGATGTCTCAGGAATGGTGGGAGGACCACTTCCGCTCTAGCTGTGCCACGGCCCCTAAACCGTCATTTCGAGCCAGGCCTGCATCAACTGAATGTAGGGTGCAATGTCCGCAGCCGCCATCACTTCGCGGCACGAGTGCATGCTTAGCATTGGGCTGCCGACATCAGCCGTGCGAATGCCGGTGCGCGCAGCAGTAATTGGGCCAATCGTGCTACCGCAGGGAATATCGTTGCGCGACACGAATTTCTGAAGCGCCAGATTGGCACCGCGCGCCGCATTCTCTACGGCGGCCATCGCTGAAATGTCCGTTGAATAAGACTGATTGGAGTTGAACTTGAGAACGGGCCCAGCACCAAGCCTCGGTCGATGCTCCTCATCGTGCTTGTCGCCATAGTTGGGGTGGACCGCGTGTGCCATATCCGCCGACAACAGGCACGAGTGTGCCTCCGCGCGGGCGTAGGCCTCCTTGTCCAGGGGCGAAGCTGCAGTGGCCATCCGGAAAAGTACATCCGACAGAAAGGTTGACTGGGCGCCCGTGCTCGAACGGCTTCCCACTTCTTCATGATCGTAGAGAACGACCACTCGAGTTGCGGGACCGATCGATTGCGCACCGATCAATGCCGTAACCGCAGCGTGACACGACGCAAGATTGTCGATACGCCCGGAACTGAGGAGCTCACGACCCGTACCCACAAACCTGGTGCCCTGTTCGTCGAATAACCCCAACTCGAAGGCGAGAATCTCAGACAATTCTACCGAGCGCATCAGGCGCTGCGAGACATCCGCCAAGATCGAGTTCCAGAGTGGCGAGCGCTCGGTACCAGTCGGTTCAAGCGTGATCGTCGGGCGCAAATGGGACTGTGCCTCGAGCTTTAAACCTTGTTGGTTTACGTCACGGTTCAGGTGAATTGCGAGGCTCGAAACGCGTGCGACGGGTTCCAAACTTCGAAAGAGGATTGGGCCCGTCCCGGCGATCATCAGCGTACCTGCAACTCCGAGGTCGCGGTCGAGCCAGGTGTGCAGCAGTGGACTGCCGTAGGGCTCGACGCTAAGGAGGCTGTGCCCCTGCGACCGCGCATCGAAGTTGGGTCGGAGGCGCAGATTGGGCGAATCCGTGTGCGCGCCCACCAAGACGAAGCCCGATTCGCTGGGCGGCGAATGCCCGGTTTCGAACGCGACGATGCTCCCGGTCCCACGGGTAACGAAGCAGCGTTGACCCGGCTGATACGACCACGCGGAGCGTTCATCCAGGGGCTGAAAGTTAGCCTGGCGCAGCCGGCGCGTTACTTCATAGACGGCGTGAGCTGGGCTAACGGCAGAGTCCAGGAAACTGGCTAGATCTGAAGCCTGGGTGAGCTCGAATGACATTAGACGCTAAGTACCTTACCAGGTACCGAGCCGTCCACCAGCCCAAGGCCAGCCTCGCCCGCGAGCAACCCGAACCTGCAGTTGGGTTTGCGATTGGCCCAAAATGCCGAGTTTGTGCCAATGTGGACTGAAAATTCGGCCCCGCTTGGGCTTTGATGGGGTTGCCGCGCGCCTTGGGCGTCACAATTCTTTGACGATGCCGAGTCCGCAGCGCAACCTTCGGCTGATGCAACGTGCTGGGAGTATACGCTGGCGGTTGGCCCTTGCTCTGGTGGCCACCTCAGTCGTGCCGTTGCTGTTCGCGATACTCGTTGCAAAGAGCATGGTCAAGCAGACCGCCGACAGGTTCTATCTGCCTGAAATTGGGATGCGCCTGGATCAATCTTGGAATCTGTACCAAGAATTAGCTGACTCCATCAAGCTTTCGATGCGCAATGCTGCAGATGCAGTAGCGGAGCGACCGGGGCTACGCCGGGCAGCTCAGCTGAGCGATGAATCAACACTCAAGCTCGAGCTGTCTAGCGCATTGCACCAATACCCGGGCCTTGCCGAACTCACGGTTCATAGCGCCGACGACGAGATCATAGCGCGAGTTGACCGCGGAATGCCCGTCGATGAGACACGGGAAAAGCGACTCGACCTCGAGCGCAGCCTGAGCGACAAGGCTGAGAGCGGGCCGCGCTTGCTCCTGGTATTCGTGGCCAACCGGGCTCGGTTCGACGAACGCGAAAGCATGGGCAATTTCCTACAAGCTTACCGTCGAATCGAGCAACGCCGGCACCAGGACGAAGTAGCCTATCTCCAGGCCTTTGCCGTACTTATGGGCCTGACCGCACTTATCGCGTCGGGCCTCGGCCTCTCGCTAGCGCGAAATGTGACGCGCCGATTGGGCCAATTGGCGGCGGCGACTCGACAGGTTGGTCTCGGCGATCTCAGCGCGCGCGTGAGGGATACGAGTGGCGACGAAATTGGCGCCTTAGCCCGCGCGTTCAACCGCATGGTCAGCGAGGTTGAGACTACCCGCGCTCGAATCGAGTATTTGCAACGCATTGGCGCGTGGCAAGAAATGGCGCGCCGCCTGGCGCATGAAATCAAGAATCCGCTTACTCCGATCCAATTGGCTGTCCAAGAAATCCACCAGCGTTGCCCCGACGGCGATCCCGCATACCGCAAACTCGTGGACACGACGCGCGAGATAGTCGAAGACGAAGTGGGAACGCTGCGCCGACTGGTTTCGGAATTCTCGAATTTTGCCCGCTTACCCCAGGCGCAGCTGGAGCTATCCGACTTGTGCGAGTTCTTGCGATCACAACATAGTCGACTGGAAGTCCTGGACGATGAAGACAACCTGCTCGATTCGACTGGTAGCCGGCTCAGCCCCGTGAGCAATGTCAAAGTCGAACTGGAACTGCCGCAAAAGCCGGCGCTCGCGCAGCTGGACGCACAAATGCTAGGTCGGGCGCTGTTGAATCTAGTGAGAAACGCGATGCAGGCAATTTTGGCCGATGGACGTGCCACCGGTCGCATAATCATTAGACTCGAGCGAGAAGACGACTACTGGGTTATCGACGTGGACGACAACGGCCCGGGAATTCCCGAAGCTATGCGGGCTAGTATCTTCGATCCATACGTTACGACGAAGGCGGAAGGGACTGGACTAGGCCTCGCGATCGCCAAGAAGATCGTTATCGAACATGGCGGTACGATTGCGGCGGGTTCAAGTCCTCAGGGGGGTGCAAGGTTGCGAATGACGCTGCCAGTGGCTGGTACCGCGGCTGCGGCGATAGCCCTCGAAGCCAGCAGCGATGGTAACGCTCCGAGCTCATCTCGAGGATTATCGAATCCTATAGCTAAATAGTCCTTTAGGTCATTTCCAATAGACGCCGTTCGAACCTCAAACGGAGCTAACCCTGGACCAATCGTGGAGAGCAATAGCGTCGTTTTCGTATGGGCGGGAAAGTATTCAAAAGCACCACCACGAAAAATGGCGTACAGATCTGGGAATGCTCCCCCCAACCCAGTCGTTCGCATCATTCGCTAAGTAATACCGAGCATGGCCGAATCAACGCTTTCACTCCGGCAAATTGGCATAGTACTTCTCCTAAGCGCCTTAGCTGGGTGGTTCCTACTGCCCGCCCTTGGAGCCAAGTTGCACAGCGCCATTGGCGAACCCGTTCCGGATTTTTCGCTGCCGGTAGTGGTTGGGGGCGATACGGGCAGTCGGCAATCGCTGCTTGCTTTACGTGGTAAAATCGTGCTCTTGGATTTTTGGGCCACTTGGTGCGGGCCGTGCCGGCAGAGCCTGCCGTTGATCGAACGGCTTGCGCGCGAGCACAAGAAGCAAAACCTTGTAGTGCTTGGGATCAATCAGGGCGAAACCGCCGAAATCGTCCAACAATTTTACGCGGGTCATGATCCAGGATACGCTATCTTGTCCGACAGCGACGGCAACGTCAGCGGGCAGCTTGGCATCAACGGCCTGCCGACACTCGTAGTAGTCGATGCCGCAGGCAAGCTTCGGGGCTCAATTGCCGGGGTCGCCCCCTATGCACGCTTGGAGCGTTTGGTGGCCGAGGCGGGCGCCCCGTGAGCCAGACGTGCTCGCGCCGCCTCTGCGATGAGTTGCTTGGCGTGCGTACGCGCTGACTCGGTCACCCGCACACCGCCTAACATGCGCGCCAGTTCCTCGATGCGTTCATCGTCCGTGAGCCGCTGCACTCGCGTCAATGTCCGACCCGATTCGTTGTGCTTCTCGACGCGGTAATGCAAATCCGCGTACGCGGCAATCTGAGGCAAATGAGTGATGCAAAGGACTTGATTGCGCAGGGCCGCGCGCGCAAGCCGCTGCCCGATGGCTTCGGCGACAGCGCCGCCGACACCCGCGTCGATTTCGTCGAATACGTAGGTGGCTACGGTTCCCTCCCCCGCTAGCGCGCCTCGAATTGCCAAAAGCACACGGGAAAGCTCGCCCCCCGAAGCTACGCGGGTCAACGGCGCCAGCGGTTCACCCGGGTTGGCAGTGAAAAGGAACTCGACGCGGTCCAGGCCTCGGGCGGACAATTCCTCGCTCGGTAAGGGTTCGATTCGAGCCTCGAAGCGGGCGTGAGGAATGTAGAGAGCGGCCAATTCGGCCTCGACGGTGCGCCCGAGGCCGCGCGCCGCCTTGCGCCTGATATCGCGCAACTTTTCCGCCAAAACGACGCAGCGCTCGAAGACTGTTTTCAGCTCCCGCTCGAGCTCGGTCAGTTGTTGCTCGGCGTGGCTGTACTGGTCGAGTTCGAGTTTCATCGACTGAAGGCGCGCGGCCAAGTCGTCAATGTCCGCGCCGTGCTTGCGCTGCAACTGGGTGAGGTCATGCAGCCTTTCCTCGGCGCGCTCTAGGGCACCGGGTTCGACATCGAGATCGTCGGCAAAGCGCTTTACGCTGTCGAGCGCGTCATCGCAAGATGCCAATGCGGTGGCCAATTGCTCGGCAAGTGTCGTAAGCTTTGGCGAATCGGCGCTGCCGCGTCGAGCTCGATCCAGAAGGCGGCCTAATCGCATCGATATGGAGTCTTCGCCTTCGTAAAGTAGTTGTTCCGCTTCCTGCGTAAACTCAGCCCATCGCTGCGAGTCGCGCAGTAGCATCACCTTGGCTTTGAGTGAATCGAGTTCCCCGCGCTCGGGCGCGACGCGCTCCAATTCGTCAATCTGAAAGCGCAGGTAGTCGGACTTTTCCGCGGCGTCGCGGGCACGCTCGGCTAGAACCTGCCGCTCGGTGAGGAGCTTTTTATACTGCCCGTATTGTTCGCCGTAGGCGCGCAAAGGCTCTTCCGTGCCGGCAAAACCATCCAAGAGTTCAATATGCCGATGCACCTGCGCCAAGGATTGATGCTCGTGTTGGCTGCAAATATCGATGAGCGAGGCGCCAACGTTTTCAAGAACTGAACGCGTCGTCAATTGCGCGTTGATGAATTGCCGCCCGCGACCCGAACGCGGCAAGATGCGCTGCAAGATCAGTTCTTGCTGCGCAGTTTCGATACCATGAACGGCCAATTCTTCGTTAACCTCACGGCTTACCGCGGCAGGCAGATCGAACTGGGCGTCGACCGTCGTTTGCTCTTCGCCGGTACGGATAATATCCGTCCTTGCCTTGGCCCCGCGCAACAGTGCAACTGCATCGACGATGATCGATTTGCCCGCGCCGGTTTCACCAGTCAAAACGTTGAAACCCGATGTCAGCTCCAATGAAACGTCATCGAGCAGCGCAAGACCGCGAATGCGTAAGAAACACAACATGATTCGAGAATGATTCAGGCCATAGCTAGCAGTTAGGCCGCCCCTGAGCGTGGCAGATAATTCAGAATTGTTCGCGGCATCTCATATTTTCATGCCAACAAATGGGCGAGCGCCGGGGAACGGCGCCCTCCGGCCCAGCGTCCCGCTGGTGAAACCCGTGCTTGCCACGGCAACCCGCGATGTCGGTGACGTGTACTAGCGATGACTGCGAACCCAAAGTAAAAGAATCGGAATGATCCCAACCGCCAAGGCCCGCGCAGGACTGCGAAGACCGACTGGGCCGCGCCCGAATCAAAGGCCGTGTCGAATTCCAAAAGGCCTTCGTTGGATTGCCCTGAGTTTCGCTTTGATGAGTGTCGGGTGTCGTGAACAACGCAGCCGTGATTGCGAAACCTTCGTGACTTCGGTCAATGGTGTTCTGACCGCAATCGATCGCCATATTTCTCGAGTCGATGGGGGCGAGATGACTAATCTCAACGACATGCGCGAACTCGCTCGGCTTTATCTGTCGCTTGCGGAAAAGATCGATCACATGAACCTTGCGACTCCCGATCTGATCCGCGAATCACAGGCCTACCTGACCATGGTTAGAACGGCCGCTCACGCGGCGAATCAGGTTGCGGATGCGCTGGCCGCCGAAGATTTGGAAAAAGCGCTGGTCGCGCAGAATCAATTTACCGCAGTCGTGGCCGACGAGGACAAAGTCGTGCAGCGTATTAATGGGTTTTGCGCGGCACACTGAAGGCGTGTTGCGTCACTTACACGACCCGCGATTCAACTGGGCCTCCCCCGTGTCAATCCCCGTTTTGCCCGCTGATCCCGGTTCTATCACTGTGCAAATGGCTCCAATTGGGCGAAAGAGTTCGATTTTCAGAAAACTACTGACTCCAGCGAGCCCAGTCATTTTCGACACGTTTCGCCAGAGTCGATCCACATGAAGTTGCTCAGTAAAGGGGCAGCGGCAGGGAAGCGCAAAGATTTCGCGTTTACGGGCTTGGATCCGCGTTGACGCCGCTGTTAGAGCCAGTCTTACTTAGGTTAAGTGCCGTTACCGGTTCGATTGTAAGCTCGACGTGGCGCCACGAGATCGCCTCTCGGAAAGGCCGGGGGTATGTCATCGTTCAATATTTTACCAAAAGCAAAGTTCGGAGACTGGGTCGCTTGGCTCACGCAGCGCTACCGAGTCTTCGGCCCGAAGCCGACCGACGGGCAATTCACGTTTGGTGTCGTCAAGTCGGTAGACGAAATTGATTTCAACTACACCCAGACACTTCTGTCGCCGAAGAAGTGCATTATTCCCCAGCGCGAACTCCTGTACAGCTACGAAACGAGCGGCATGCGCGTCCAGGCGGTCGTTGAAGCCGTGCCCACGGTCATTCTAGGTGTACACACCTGCGACCAGCACGCGATTCGACTGTTCGACAGAATCTTTTCTCACGGCTTCACCGAGCAGCACTATCGGACCCAGCGAGAGAACACTATAATCGTGGGCCTGGAGTGTCTGCGCAGCTGCAGTGAGCAATCATTCTGCCGCAGCATGGGCACCACAAGCCCCGCAACCGATGTGTTCGATCTTCACATGATTGACCTCGGTGACGAGTATTGTGTTGAGATTGGCTCGACGCGGGGACGCCAGTTGGTGGCGGAGTTTCGTGGAATGTTCGTGGCGAGCGATACTGACCTCGAGCACCGCAACGAGGTACTGCGCGACAAGTGGGAAAGCTTTCCGTACCGACTCGACTGCGACGTGACGGATTTGCCGGAATTGGTGGAAGGAGCATTGGAGAGCAGCCACTGGCAGGATCTCGGCAATAGCTGCCTGGCTTGCGGCATGTGTACCCAGGTTTGCCCCACCTGTTACTGCTTCAATATCGAGGACCACGTCGATTTGCGCCTGCATCACGGCAGCCGCTTTCGGTCTTGGGATTCTTGCCAAATCAACGAATTTGCAATGGTTGCCGGGGGGCACAACTTTCGGCAAAAGCGCGCGGCAAGGCAACGGCACCGGTTCATGCGCAAGGCAAAGTACCAATACGACGCAAACGACATGGTCGGCTGCGTAGGCTGCGGACGCTGCGCCACCGCGTGCCTCGTTCACATCACTCCGATTAAGACGTTCAATGAACTATGGCGTCGCAAGCAGACCGCCGAGGTTAGCGAGGCGGAAGGGAAGCCGAGCCATGAAGACGTTGCTTGAAGAGGTCCGAAATAAGGAATCAATCTACGTGCCCGTCCCGGCGCGCATCGTCAAGGTCGAAGCGATTACTGAGCTCGAGAAGCTTTACACGCTTGCGTTACCGAATGACCTCCGGCTAGCCCATGAGCCTGGCCAATTCGTGCAACTCACGGTGTTTGGTGTCGGAGAAGCACCGATTAGCATCACGTCGTCCCCCAGCCGCAGTATCGGAACCTTCGAGCTTGCCATTAGAAAGGTCGGCGATCTGACCAACGTTATTCACAGCCTCGGGCCCGGGCGCATCGTGGGTGTGCGGGGTCCATTTGGACGTGGGTTTCCGCTGGCGCGGTTTCGAGGCAAGGATTTGCTTTTGGTGGCCGGCGGTTGCGGCATGGCACCGCTACGTTCGCTCATCAATCAAGTGCTCGATGAACGCGGCAACTATGGAAATGTCCAGATCCTCTACGGGGTAAAGTCGCCCGCCGAGTTCATGTTCAAGGACGAGCTGCGACAGTGGGCCCAGCGCAGCGATGTCGAACTACACCTAACCGTTGACGCACCTGATTTAGGCTGGAACGCCTGTGTCGGATTTGTCTCGACACTATTTCCGGAAGTCAAGGTTGACCCCCGCAACACCGTAGCAGCCATTATTGGGCCGCCGGTGATGTACAAATCCGTCATCGCACAGTGCAAGGCCAAGGGCATCGCGGACGGTAATCTTTGGGTCAGCTTCGAGCGGCGCATGCGCTGCGGCGTTGGCAAATGTGGACATTGCCAAATGAATCACATCTATACGTGTCAGCGAGGGCCAGCGTTCATGTACACTGAAATAAAAGGTCTCGTGGAGGCTTTTGCATGACTGACAAGAAACCGCCTCCGCCAAAGGTCGGCTTTTTCGACTTCACGAGCTGTGAGGGCTGCCAGTTGACCGTCGTGGACTGCCTTCAAACACATCCCGAGTTGCTGGATGTAATCGAAATCGTCGAATTTCGCGAAGCCATGACCGGACACGCCGAACGGTATGACATTGCGTTTATCGAAGGCTCGTGCACTCGAGCCAGCGATGAAGACCGGCTGGCTTCGATACGGGCTCGCGCATCGACGGTCGTAGCGCTAGGTGCTTGCGCGCACATCGCCGGAATCAACGCAATTCGCAATAACATGCCGCTCGCAAAGATCCGCGAAATCGTATACGGCGGAGATGGTGACAAATTCGAAAGCTACTCAGCTCGTCCAATCAGCGCCGTAATCAAGGTCGATTATACGGTTCCAGGGTGTCCGATAAGTGGAGAAGAATTCCTAAGGATCGTTACCGTTCTGTTGCAGGGGCGCAGCCCCGAACTACCGGACTATCCGGTTTGTATCGAGTGTAAACTACGTGAAACCGTGTGTGTTTACCACCGCGGCCGAACCTGTCTCGGGCCGGTCACTCGCGCAGGCTGTCATGCAATATGCCCAGCCGAGGGTTACGAATGTGTCGGATGCCGCGGCCTTACGTCGAATCCGAATCTCGAATCCCTGGAACAAGTGATGGCTGAGCATGGACTCAAGTCTGACGCGATGCAAAGCCGCCTAGACATGTTCCTATCTTGGGAGCTCAGCGAGCGGCGCGCCAAGGAGGCTAGTCGTGGGTAATCTGCAGGTGAATCTGCACCATGTGACGCGCGTCGAAGGTCACGGCAATATCGTCATTGACGTCAAAGGCGGGAGGCTCGACACCTGTCGTTTTGACGTTGTTGAAACCCCGCGCTTTTTCGAGGCCATGTTACGGGGCCGGCCGTACCAGGATGCTTCGCACATCACCTCTCGAATATGCGGTATTTGCGCAGTCGGGCACGCAACGACCTCGCTTCGCGCAACCGAGAATGCACTGGGCATCGTTCCTAGTGCCCAGACGGTGCTGCTGCGCAAACTCAATTTCTTCGGAGAGATCCTGGATAGCCACGTGCTTCACGTAATGATGCTAGTAGCGCCTGATTTGCTCGGCGTGGGCAGCGTAATTCCGTTAGCGCGGACGGCCCCGACCGTTGTCGGGCGGGCACTGCGCATGAAAAAGCTAGCGGGTGATTTGTGTCGCGTCATTTGTGGCAGGCACACACATCCGCTGTCACTCACCGTCGGAGGCTTTGCTCGGTTTCCGACGCTGGACGAACTGTCGGCCCTTCGCACGCGTCTGGAAGCGATGCTCGGGGATATCGATGACACCGTCGAGCTGCTTAGCGGGCTGACATTTCCGGAGTTTCAGCGCGATACGGAATACTTAGCCCTGTATCGACCCGACGAGTACGCGTTTATCGACGGAGATTTGCGTAGCAGCGACGGTGGCACTTGGCCGGCCACGGAATACCGACAGCTTACCAACGAACACGTCGTAGCGCACTCGAGCGCCAAACACACGCGGCACAACCGTGAGTCCTACATGGTGGGTGCACTCGCCCGTTTCAACCTCAACCACGCGCAGCTCCACCCGGCTGCCCTTGCGGCGGCCCAGGCATTGGGACTCACGGCGAAATGCACGAACCCTTATTTCAACACCGTTGCGCAGTTGGTGGAAATCGTTCACGCGGCACATGCGGCAACTGCAATTATCGACTCCTTGCTCGCCAAGGGAATTCAGATTGAGGAACCGGTAGGGCCGAAGCAGCTATCCGGCGAAGGCGTGGGAGTCTGTGAAGTGCCTCGCGGCACGCTCTTTCACCGCTACGTGATCGATGAGGGCTTAATCACTTCGGCAGATTGTGTGATCCCCACTGGGCAAAACCTGGCCAACATCGAAGCGGATATGCGGGCTTTGGTGCCCGAGATTCTCGACGAACCCCGCGAGGATATCGTGTTGAAGCTGGAAATGTTGGTGCGGGCCTATGACCCGTGTATTTCCTGTTCAACTCACCTGGTTGATGTAAAATTTCTGGAGTGACCTCCACTCTAGTTTTAGCACTCGGCAACCCGCTAAGGGGTGACGACGGTGTAGGGACGGCCGTAGTTCGCGCTCTCGAGGAGCATTGCCTCGGACCGCACATTGAGTTGATCGACGGCGGCACTCCCGGACTCGAGACGGCGCTATTGTTAGAAGGTCGCTCGCGGGTAATTATTGTCGACGCCGCCGATTTTGGCGCCGAGCCAGGGAGCATTTTGAAACGCGACTTGACAGCGCAGGAGCTAGCGTTGCGCCCCGTGCACTCAGATTCTCTGCACGCAGCCGGCCTGCTCGAGGCGCTCGCGCTAGCCGCCGCACTTGGAACCTTCCCTGCGCAAGTCACGCTTTTCGGCGTGCAACCCCGGTCACTCGACTATGAAACAGAGATGAGCGCAGAAGTACGCGCCGCAATTCCCCGGTTGGTCCGTGCAATACTGCTTGCACTCGATGAGGATTAACTCTAGGCCTGCCTTCCGATGCGATACCGAAATGCGCTAATCCCGACGACCAAAGAAGCTCCGGCAGATGCAACCAGCATCAGCCACATACTGCTACTGCGCGGAGGGTTCGTTCGCCGCTTGGGCGCGGGCATATACAGTTACCTACCGCTTGGAGCACGCGTGCTGGCGAAGATTGAAGGGATCATTCGTCGAGAAATGAATCTTGCGGGGGCGCAAGAGGTGCTGCTGCCCGCTTTGCTACCGGCTGATCTCATTTCGAGAGACCGGGCGCTGGGATTTGTTTGGTGACACACTGTTCAGGCTCAAGGATAGAAAGGGCGGAGACTACCACCTAGGTCCGACTCACGAAGAGATCATTACCGACATGGTGCGCCACGAGGTCAAGAGCTACCGCGACGTGCCACTGAACCTGTACCAAATTCAGTTGAAGTTTCGCGACGAGCCTCGCCCCCGCGGAGGCCTGCTGCGCTGCCGTGAATTCATAATGAAGGATGCCTACTCCTTCGATGTCAGTGAGGAAGCAGCAAAGAAAAGCTATGAATTGATGCGTCAAGCGTACGTAAAGATTTTCGACAGCCTGGGCCTCCGGTACCGAATGGTCAGCGCTGACTCGGGCGCAATGGGTGGTTCGGGTAGCGCGGAATTTCAGGTATTGGTTCAGAGTGGAGAAGACATAATTGCCGTCTGTGAAAGCTGTTCCTATGCGGCAAATCTCGAGGTAGCACGAACGCCAGCGCCGTCTGCACTCGGGTCCGATGAGTTACCGGCTGCTACCAGCATAGCGACTCCAAACCGCCGGAGTATTGAGGAGGTGGCATCGTTCCTGAAATCCCCCGCGGACCGGTTCTTGAAGAGCCTCGTGTATGTCGCGCAAAATGAACTGATTTTGGCGATCGTGCGCGGGGATGACGAGCTCAACGAGATCAAATTGGCGCGCGCTGCCAGAGTAGCCGATGTTCGGCTTGCCAGCGCCGAAGAGGTCCAACGCGCGACGGGAGCCCCGGTTGGGTTTGCGGGGCCAGTGGGTTTTAGTGGCAAGGTCTTCATCGATCCGTTTGCGGCAGCCGTATCGGACGCTATCTGCGGCGGTAACCAAGTAGATACCCACCTCACCCACGTCCGCTTCGGTCGAGACTTTCAGGCAACGGTCGCGGAATTACGGAATGTAAAGGCCAGTGACCCCTGCCCCGATTGCGGTGCGCCGCTAACACTCTATCGAGGTATCGAGGCCGGCCACATATTCCTACTCGGAACCCACTACAGCGCAAAGATGGGTGCCACCTTCCTCGATGACAAGGGCGAAAGCCGGGCCCTCGTCATGGGGTGCTACGGCATCGGAGTCTCGCGACTCGTGGCTACTGCTATCGAGCAGCACCACGACGACAATGGCATATGTTGGCCCATGAGCATCGCTCCGTACCAAGTACACGTGGTCCAGCTTGGAACCGAGCCGGAGGTACTGGCCGCGGTGACACAATTGGAGCGCGAACTCGGCGAACGTGGAATCGAGGTCCTAGTCGATGACCGAGAGGAACGACCTGGAGTGAAGTTCAAGGACGCCGACCTCATCGGAATACCCCTGCGAGTTACGGTGGGAAAGAAGTCCCTGGCACTAGGTGGCATCGAATTGAAGTCGCGCAAGAACACTGATCCCAAGCAGAGTGAGCTGTTGCCACTTGCCGAGGCAGCCAGAACACTCGCCAGTCGCGTACAACAGGAATTGAGCGTGTGACACGTGCGCAGGTGCTAAATTAGCAATGCCGCTGCGTGAGATCTTGGGTAGGCCGTGGCACGGGTTGAGCAAGTCGTTGTTGCTGTGTGTGGTAGCTTGTCACCACCTCGCAGGCGCAGAAGTTCCCGCCAGTGGGCGGCAAACCGGATTTGCCCGTGAAGCAAAAACCAGCAAACCAGTGTCGTCTAGCGCGCCGAAGTTAGCACAACAGCAGGGTGCCCAAAAACCTGCGACCTCGGCAAACTTACCGCAAGGCTGGCTTAGTCGGCAGTTTGCGACTCCAGATGCCCTGGTGAGCGTAGGCGCGGTCGACGTTCAAGGTCGTTGGGTGTTGTTTTGCGAGGCAGAGGGCGAGAGTCCCAACCAAGCAGCGTTGGAACTGCGACTCGGGCAACCCTCGATGCTCGGCGCCCTATTCAAACCGCAGTTTGCCCGCTTCAACTCCAGTGCAGTGAGCATAACCGCACTGCTTGCCGCGAGCCCAGATGGTCGTTACGTCGTTGTGTACTCCGAGGGTATTGGACCGGAGTTGGTCGATATCGACACCGGTCAAACCGAGAACCTGAGTTCGCTTGAATTGGACATTCGCTCGGACGGCGTACCCGGTGATTTGCGATCCGTTGCATTCTCCGGCAATAGCTCGAAGCTTGCGCTGCTCGTTCATGAAAAGCAGCCCCGCGTAGTTGTTAGGGATCTCGCTACGAAACGAGTGTCCGAAGTTGTTCCCGTCGGAAGCAGGGTTTGGAGTATTGCGTTCGACGCTTCTGACCAATTTGTCGTACTTCGAGAGGTGCTCGACGACACGAACCACAATGGGCGAATCGATTGGCCCTTGCCGATGCGCGCTTTGGCCGAATCTCGCTGCCTGGCCCCGATTCCCGCGTATGCGGCTTTTGCTCCAACGGGTGATACTGCACAGACTACCATCGCAGGCATATCTGGGGGCAAGGCTTGGCTGCAGCCGGGATTTGTGACTGCGCTCGGCTCACACGTGATCGTGAAGCTGCCAAGTGGCGCCCTATCGGCCATTGATGGTTCACGCTCGCGGCCGATAAGTAGTTCGGATTGCAATGCCCAAGTCATTGGGGTAGCGCCGCAATACGGTAGAATCATTGCAGGCTGTCGCGACTCGAATGGTCGAGCCAAGGTGGAACTGGAATCGCTCGCCGGAGTCCAAAAACTGGACTTGGATGTGCCGACGTCGAGTGTGGATTGGATTACCCCGGAGACAGCTCCATTTACAGTCATTTACTCTGGAGCGCACAGTTATCTGATTGACCTAGTCGGCGCCAAGGCTATTCAACTAGAGGACAGGGACCAAGTATTGGCGCAAGGGAAATCCGGAATCGTAATTAGGCGCGGCACCACAATTATACTTTACAACCCAAGCACCGGTACGTTCGAGGTCTTACTCGACGATGTACGACCGGGAACGCGCATGATTCCTGGCGGGCCCGTGGCACTGGTGGGTTCAACTGTAGTCAACGCCGATCAGGGGCGAGTGCAAGGAAGCCTGGCATCGCCCGTGCTGGCGCTCGACTCTCATGGCTGTGCGCTCGTGTCTTCTGGACTTCCCTCGACCGCCCGACAATTTGTGCGGGGTCCGCTGACTTGGAGTTGCCCAAGTTTGTGACCCGCGCGCGGCCAAGAAAGCCTCTAGTACGCCTTGCATTAATGCTAAGGTGGTTGCGATGCGATTTCGCTGGGCTCTTTTCACGTTCGTGCTGTCTAGCGCGCCTGCCGCTTTTGGTGATTCCGGCGTCAACATGACGGGGCGCTGGTCAGCTGGTGTGATGCACACCGCGTGGACTCTGACCAATTGGGGCGACAACTGTGGTCCGAGCCCCGTAGGAGGCAGCGACGTTGGCGGCTTGGTGAGCATCACTCAGCGCGGTGCCGAGTTCACGATTGACGGCCTTGGACGCAGCTTTTCCTCTAACAATTGTTGGGATCTGCAGCCCGGTATCTCGGCGGTCAGCCATTCTTCTGGCCAGCGTCAATGGACAACGACCTGTCGCAGCGCCGCGGGCGACCCGCGCCGCGTCACGATCACGACGACCCTGAATGCCAGCGATACGACGATTGACCTGGATGAAGTGGGCCGCTATGAAGTTGCAATTGCGGGTCATGATTGCTCAGCGAGCGTCAGACGCACCCGTCACTTTGCGCTCGTAGAACACGAGGGTGAGAAGCCAGCCCTCGTTGCGAGTAGCAGTCCGGAAAAGTCTGTTCCCTCGTGCGCACAAACTGGACCTGCCGCTCGACTGGAGGCGTCGCCCTCTTACAAGCTATTGCGACCTGGTGAGCGCTTTACGTTTCACGCAAAGGTGTTCGATGAACATGGTTGCCCAATTTCGCAACGAGTTACGTGGCGAATTCTGCGAACCCTGCCTGGCGCGGAGCTCGATCAAGCCGGCAACCTATCGTTGCAAAGTGATGCACAAGAAGGCGAGTTGCAAATCGGTGCCACAGTTGCCGATCAATCGGTTCAAGTCACGATATACGTGGTCTCGGCTCGCCGCTACGCGGAGCTATTGACGAGTCCGTCATTCAACGACGCCGGTGAGAGTGATGCCAAAGCGGTGCAGACATTAGTCTCGACGATAGTTGGTACGCGAGCGCCACAAATTGATCCGACGGCGCGGCGCAGGCGCACCATCTTCGTCTGGGCCGTTACAGCCCTTGCGGTACTATTAGGGGTAGGAGCTGTCCTGGTGACGCGACGGCGGCGGCACTGGGTGCCCACTGATATGCCGGCGGAGCCGGAGCCGACATTTTCTACTTACAGTACCAGTGAAGTTCAGCCGCCGAAGTCAGTGCGGCTCATATGCCCGGTATGTGGCACGCAGTATGGCCCTGGGAGCCAATTTTGCGGCAAAGATGGCGCATCCCTGGTCCCAATCAATTGAAACTGCATCAGAAATGTGAGCCAAGTGACGGTTTCGATTGTAAAACGCGGACACGGCCATGGCCGCGGCCAAGACTGAAAGTTTTCAGAAGTTGCCATTAGTTGAACGTTCCGCGAAAATCACCAAGTTCCCGAACCGTTTGGGCATTTGGTATGCCCTGGCCCGAGGAAAACGCTTCCCATGAAAGTCAGCTGTCCCTCTTGCGACTCCAAGTACACCATCGCAGACGATAAGGTCGTAGGTAAAAAAATTAAGGTTCGTTGCAAAACTTGCAACACCCAAATCCTAGTCGATGGCACCGTGCCGCATGAGCCAGACGACTCTGCCAGTGAAGAGTCCGAGCCTGACACCTGGACCGTCAATCTCAGTGAGTCCGAAGAACGCAAAATGACCACGGCAGAAATCGTGGACAGAGCGCTCAGCAATCAGTTGGGTGACGACGTTTTCGTTTGGAAGGAAGGGATGGGCGACTGGGTTCTCGTCATGGACGTGCCCGAGCTGCGAGCAGCTATCGAGTCCGCCAAGAAGTCAACGCCGGGTGCTTCGAAGACTCTGGGCAAACCTGTCGCATGCGCGCAATCACCTGCAGCTCCCAGAGCAGCACCGAAGCCCACGGGCACAGCAGCTTCCGCAACGCGAAAGAGTACAGCACCCAAGGCAGGCGGCAGCGTAAAACCGCCTGCGGTGGATCAAGTGGCGGAAACCCGCGGTCCAATCGTTGCAGCTCCTGGTTCGGCGCTGGCCAAGAAAATGGCTTCAGCCAAAAGCGCTGCAGCGGCGCCCAAAGTCGGTTCCGCGTCGGAACATCCCAAAGAAATTAAGTCCGCGCCGGAACAGCCGAAGGAAATCAAATCGGAGCCCGCACAGAAAGCGGCCACGCGCCTCGCAAACAAACGCGCTCAAAGCACGCATGACCTATTTGCCGCGGTGGACAAAGCCGGAGCTGAGATCGACGTTGATACCTCCGAGGTACAAGAGCACGATCATTCGAAGGCCACGGGCGCGCGCAACGAGAACAGCGTTCTGTTTTCGCTCGATGCCTTGAAGTCGGGTCTCGGCGGTGGCGGTGGCGGTGCCTCAACGAAGCAAGCAGCAGCCGTTCACGGGGTGCCGGGGCCGCGCAAGAAAGCGCCCGGTCCACCGACGAAGCGACTCGAGGATCTCATGACCTTCGAGGCGGCCCCGCCCGGTATGAACGCCATGGCTGGAGGAGGATTGTTGCTAAGCGGCAATGATGCGCTCCTGACGGCACCAGCCCCACCCCCACCGAAGCCGGAACCAAAACCAGCGTACGTGTCAACGGCACCCGCTGGCGCCGCAGGCTACGCCCCGCCGCGCCGGAGCAAAGTCGGGCTCATCGCCGGTATCGTTGTCGGCATTGCAATCGTGGGCACTGCTGGTGCAGTCATCGCACTCAAGCTCGCTTCGCACGAAGCGCCGCCAACGGCGTCAGCTGAGCTGTCAGCCAAAGCGCCCGCCGCTTCGGTCCCGGTGGTTCCGAGTGCCAGTGCATCTGCAACGGCCACCCCATCGGCGACGGAAGCACCCAGCGCAGCCGCACCATCAGCGGTCGCTTCAGCGTCGGCTGCGCCGGAAAAAGTGGCTAAGGTGGGTGGAGGTGTTGCAAGAGGCCCGTCTGAATCGAAGACCCAAGAAAAGAAGCCCGAGAAACCTTCGGAGCCCTCGGGGCCCGCAGTGTCCGGAACGTTTAGCAAGGATGCCGCCGTTGCCGCGCTGAGTGTAGCGGCCTCGCAAGCAACCATATGCAAGAAACCCGAAGGGCCTTGGGGATCCGGCAAAGCTCTGGTTACCTTTGCGCCCAGTGGTCGTGTTACAACGGCCAACGTTACGGGGGCTCCGTTCGGTGGAACGCCCGTAGGTGGGTGCGTGGCCAACGTTTTTCGTCGCGCCAAGATCCCCGCGTTTTCCGGTGATTCAGTGACCGTGTCCAAGAGCTTCACGATCTCGCCGTAAAGCACACTCACTCCGCCGGGTTCGGCTGCAAATTGAAGCTCAGCGATGATACGCCGCGATTGAGACCGCCGTCGCCAATCCAAAACACGTATCGGTTGGGGTTGGGCTCACCCTGCAGACTAATTATGTCGATGCCGATGGGAATACCCGCTGCAGCTTGAAAGCCGAATTGATCGAGCTCAGTCGTCGTGATGCCGTCGTACAGAAGAACGTTCGGTGTCGAGTGGTCGATAGAGTCTTCGCTATCGAGCTGTTGCTGATCAACGCTTGAAATGGCTGACCCATCGACAGTTAGGGCGTTGATGCTCCAGGGGCAACTGAGGCCGGTCACCGCAGTGTCACACGTAAACATTATAGTCCAGAGGCCGCCGGCAGCGTACTGCACGAACAGCCCCACCCCATCTCCGGGCTTGATATCACTCATGGTGGCGCCCGTATCGATGTTGGCTGTCGGAATTGGGGCGTATTGCGTGCCCTGGCCGTTGTAAGAATAAGACGAATTGTCCGGACCGTTGTCGTAACTACAAGCCGACGAGATCAGACCAACCCCTGCAACGACGACAATGTAAAATGATCGTTTTGGCATGGCTTTTACCCCTCAAGCTTAGCGATGGCGGCCGCCGCCGCCACTTCTGAATCCGCCCCCTCCACCGCCTCTAAATCCGCCGCCACCGCCGGAAAAACTGTGGCCGGACGAACCTGAAGAGAAGCTGTGGCTGGGCGCTGAGAAAGAACTACTGGGAGCCGAATAGTGGGAAGCCGAGACGGAGCTACTCGGCGACGAATATCTGGGGGCCGACCAAGAACTACTCGGTGACGAATATCGGGGTGAGGAGTATCCGCTCGGACTCATCGTTCGTGACGAACCATATGAACTACTCGGCAAGGACCCTAGGCTTTGCGATTGACGACTTTGGTAGGGCGAACTGTGCTCGACGAGCGGTCGCGGGCGAGTACTAAAGCTATTGGCATAAATGCCCCCCGAGAGCGTCGAGTTCGATCGAAATGACGGCGAACCCGAGTATCGGCCACTACCCAATGACGGCGAACCCGAGTATTGGCCACTACCCAATGACGGCGAACCCGAGTATCGACCGCTGCCGATCACAGTGGACGGCCGTGATGCGCCGGGGGACATGTTCGCGGGGCGACTACCAAATCCGGTGCTGGGGCTTCGCGCTACACCGCTACCGGCGGCGTTAATTGAAGTGATGCGTGATGTTGAGCCTCGGCTAGCAATACTTGGGTTGGCCGAGGGACGCGACATCGATAAGGCGCGCGGATCGGCGGCTACGCGTTGCGAGGGCACCCCTCCGGCAGGTATGCGCGCGCGAGCAAGGGTTGGGCTCGAGTAGCCTCGACCGTAGACGGGCCCTGTCGAGTACCAGGCGGAATGTCGAACGAGTGTACCTGCGAAGGAGCGGTCCCTGACCAGATACGCGCCAAAGTGCGGGTAAAAAACGTAGTAGCTGGGACAGAACACGAAGGGCAGCGGTGGATAGTAACTGAACCAATAAACGCCGGTGTCATACCAGGCGTAGTAGGGAGGCGCAGGCGCCCATCCGACGTAATCGTAGTTGTCCGTGGGTACGCGCCACACGACCCAGGCGGGTGCATAGCGACGACCGGGCACCCAAGACCAACCCACGCTATCGATCCAGACCCAGCGACCATAGTGAAAAACCACCCAACCAAAGGGGTAATCACTCATCCACACCCAATTGTTTTCGGCGTCCAATCCCCAGTGCCCGTTAGAAACGTAAGGCGCAAAATCGGACCCGACGTAGCCCGAATCAGGCACCCATACCCGACCGTATTTCGAATCATCAACCCAGCGTCCGTAGGGATCCAAATCCGATCGAAAGACATCCAGCGCGCTCGGATCGGCATCTTCGTAATCGGTGGTTTGAGCCTGAGCCTGATCAGGTGGGGGCGCGGGCGCGGGCACGGGCGGCAAATAGCTCGGTGCGGGTTCAACGGGACGACGCATATCGGACTGAGCCGGCATCGTCGCTGCACCATCGGTAGAATGCTGAACAGCCTGACCCTTGCTAGCGGGGGCCGGTACATTCACGGTAGCCGCGAGCCCAACCGAGGTGTCGTCTGCCGCAGCTGAGCCCACGCCCCAGCCTTCCCCGGGCGATTCGGATTGAGCCGACGCGGACGTCGCGTTAGCAGCCAAAGCGGCAAACACGACGACTGCGCCTTTGCTAGCGAACCAGAATCGAGAATTCATTTGGGACGTCATGGTGGGCCCCTTCGAAGACTGCAAGCCACGTACCCAGCTCAAGGTTTCCGTGACCCGGCTTGACACCAATCAAATATCCCACCGGCCGTAGGGTTGTGCACGTCGGCGGATGGCGATTAATTGCGACATCATATAATCAACAGATGCAATTACCGGACGATTTCCCGCCTGGGACTGAATTGGGAGCCCTTTTGGGGGCACGACGTCACGGAATCAGAATTCTTTCCAGGTCCGCAGATAGGCAACAGCGTCTCGTTGCCGTCTCAGTGCGACGTGAACTCCAAGCGTCAGCGTAAACGAAGGGACACGGGTATAAAAACGGCCGTTTGCCGACAGAAACCTCCAACCTCGCCGTGACAACCCGATCGGTCGCTGACCCGTCTGGAACCCGGCCCAAATTGCAACAGCGCGGCGAACACTTGACTCAAGACACTAAACGTCGAGACGGCGGCTTCAACATTTCGCCGAATTCATCGTTCGTGGCCACCGAAACTCGAATGACGCCACAAAGACCAAGCCCCACTTTGGACGACGCGTGAAAAATTCGAGCTCACAGCAATTGCCCCGGGCCCTGCGGGCCCGGCGTGAACCAACACGAAGTCGTACCATTTTAAGTCACGTTCGGGGTCCACTCGACCGGGTTCCCACTCCCAACGCGGTGGCACGGCAGGTGGACGATTTGACTCGCGGAAATGAAAAGGGCGACTGCGGGAAGTCAGCAAACGTAAACATTACCGCACCGCCCTTTTCCACTTGCACCCAAGCGACAGCCTGCAGGAGCGAGTTTTGACGGGTGATGCTCGACTGCGGGTTAAAAATGAGCCCGGCTACTCGACTACCTTGAGGTATTTTTGCAATCACCTCGTCGAAGCCACGCAGCTCCACACGCTCGAATTGTTGAAACGCGCCACCGACGTCCATGAGAGCCGATGCCGCAAGCGCGGTCGACAAGACGCCCGCCGCTCGCCTGCCCCAAGCTGGGGCGTGCACCAGCCAAAGCGGCAGCAAATACGCCGCAATCAAGGGGAAGCGTAAGCTAATCGGCCAGATGAAGTCATAGCTAACTGGGAGCCAAAAGTAACAGGCAATGCAAAGCGGCAAAAGAAATGCCAGCCGCATGGATGCGGAGCGACCCTTTTGAAAATCGGGTTGATCCGTACTCGAGGGCGAGCGCGACGCGCTCAGCGCCCACAGCATGGCGCAAAGGAGGCTCCAGATAGCAAACCGGGTTGGATCCGCGTCGCCCGGTAACCCTGGCGTTAGCCAATCCGCGAATCCGCGAATCGCTTCGGGAAGCTGGACATATCGGGGCGGTAAGCTCCCCGGCGCAGGCCTAGTAATTCGCGCCAGAGTCAGACCCGCTGGCGACGTAAAGAACCAAATGAGTCCAGCTATGACGCTCGGCACCACGGGAATCAATCGACCGAGCAGAATGCGAATATTGCGATCGAATGCGAGGGCAATAACGGCCAATAGCAGGACGCCATAGGGAACGATATGCGTGTAAAACGTCAGGAGCAGGAGGCCTGCTAGCAGCCACGAACGCTTGCGGCTGGGCTTTTGGTACAGCCGGATGGCGTACGCCATGCCAAAGAACATGAGCGGAATTGCCGCAATGAAATTAACGAAACCCGTCAGCGCATGCGCATTGTAAGTGAGTGGCAACACGAGCAATGCGAGCCAGCCGTCCTTGCCAATCGCTCGTAACAGGGCCAGAACCGATAGCGGCGTTGCGACCCAAGTGATGGCCACGATGAGCTTCATGGCCCAAAGCGCGCCAAAGAGTCGTGCAAAGGGCAACGCCGCTAAATAAACCGTCAGGTATTGGGTTCGCCCCAGGTGAATCGTGAAGTACTCGCTGAAGTGCCAGTGGGCATCCCCAAAGTGCGACAGAATTTGCACGGCCGCCGCGTGCTGCGGCAAGTCCTGCAGCGGCGGCCGATGTGCTAACCACAGAGGCAAAGTCATCAAGCAACCAATGCCCGCAACGACTATGACATCCCAGCCGATCCGGCTTACCCAACTCTCCCGGCGACGCGGTGAAATTTCCGTGGGAGTTGCAGTCATCGGCTCAGTCCTCGGTAACCTGGTGCGTCGGTTTCGTCAATGCATGTCGGTCGCGGTCGTAATTGGTTGCACTGCGGCGCGGTCACAGGCGCCTCGCACCCTACCTCAAATCCCGACAGTCAAGCCAGCAGTTCCCGAGAAAGCTCGTCCTCGGCCCGAAACAGTCGCGCCCCGAGCGAGTCAACCCGTGCCCGCTGAACTCCCGACTAGCCTCAGCTTGGCTGGCTTCGAGCCGGCCGTACTTCGCCTCGCCGAGGATCGCAACCCGGCACCCACGTTCGTCATTACACATGGTGCTGGAGGTCAAGCGGACTGGCACTGTAGTCACTACGCGGAGTTGCTCGGTCCCGCAGCGGCATTGCTGTGTCTACGCGGCAAACGGATGGTCTCGAGAGATCCGTCGCGTGGCTACTATTACCCCAACCACCTAGAACTCGCGGACGAACTGGTTGCCGCTCACACGGCACTGCTGGAGAAACACTCGCCAGCTGTCTTTTCGCAAAGCAGCGTCTACGCGGGATACTCGCAAGGGGCTAGCATGGGTGTTCTCGCCGTGGCAGCTCACGGCGAGTGGTGGCCTCGGCTATTGCTCGTCGAGGGCGGTTACGATACTTGGTCACCGGGGCTGGCTCAGAGATTCAGTGCGAGCGGCGGCCAGCGCGTGCTGCTGGTGTGTGGCACGGAGCATTGCCGAAAGCTGGCGCAGAAGGCGGTGTTGATGCTGACGCAAGCGCGGGTCGAAGCGAAGCTGCTTACGGCACCCGGCGCGGGACATCGCCCCGATGGACCCGTAGGGGCCCGCGTGCGAGAGGGTTTGGTTTGGTTGCTGGGCGGCGACCCGCATTTCGAAAATGTGTTGAGGTATTTGACGCTCGAACAGCGCGCCGAACCTTGAATCAATCAAAACCGTGGCATAACGCCGGAAAATTCGTAGGCTCTTTTTGGAACTCGTATGACACTTGATGTTCAGCGCCTCTTTTCGATAGTCGCCGGTCGCTTGCGCGCCTCGGAAATTCGCGAATTGTTGAAGCTGCTCGACCGCCCGGAGATGATAAGTTTTGCAGGCGGGCTGCCGAATCCAGCTGCTTTTCCCGTGACGGCAATGCAAACAATTGTCAATCACGTCATGGAGTATCATGCACCGGAGGCTCTGCAATATGGGCCAACGGAAGGGCACTTCCGCCTGCGCTCCGCGATTGCGCGCGGCATGGGCCAACACTACGGCGCCCCGCAGGACGTCGATAATATTCTTATTACTACAGGGTCTCAGCAGGCACTCAATCTATTGTGTTGCGTGCTACTCGATCCGGACGACATCGTATTGACGGCTAGCCCCACGTACTTGGGAGCCTTGCTCACCTTCAACGCCTATCGAGCACGGGTACAGGGCGTTGCAACCGATAACGAAGGCATCATACCCGATGCGCTGGAAGAGCAGCTTCGCACGCTTGCGAATGAAAACCGGCGCGCCAAGATCGTTTACCTGGTTCCAACATTCGACAATCCGACAGGTCGCACGATGGACCTTTCGCGACGCCAGCGCGTTTACAAATTGGCCGCCGAATACGACGTCCTAGTCATCGAGGATGACCCTTACGGCCTTTTGCGCTACGAGGGCGAGGCCGTAGCGCCCATCAAGAGCCTAGATCAGGAGGGCCGGGTCGCGTACTTGGGGTCGTTTTCGAAGATCCTGGCGCCGGGCTTTAGAATTGGCTGGCTTGCCGCTGAAGCCACCTTGATGCGAAAGGCCGTGCTGGCTAAGCAAGCTCAGGACATTTGCTCTTCGGTGTTCGGTCAATATTGCGTCTTCGAAGCGATGGCTCACGAGATGCTGTTCAAGCATATCGAAGAGATCTGCAAGCTTTACCGGCAAAAGCGCGACTTGATGATTCAGGCAATTCAAAATGAATTCCCCTCTGTCGTTCGCTTCAATCGCCCGCAGGGTGGCCTTTTTCTCTGGCTCGAATTACCGGCGGTCATCGACGCAACCGAGCTACTAACCAAAGCGATTCATCACAATGTAGCCTACGTCACGGGCAGGCCATTTTTCCCCGATGGCACGGGTCACAATACATTGCGGTTGAATTTCAGCTACGCCGAGGATCAGGACATCCTAGAAGGCATCAAGCGCCTGTCGAGCGTGGTCAAAGCCGAATTGGCACTGGTGGATACCGGTAGCGGCAGCGATCACGTGGCAATTTTTTGAGCCACGTTGAACAGCCTCGGAAATGAGAACAGGCGCTTGCCCCTTACGGCTGCACCCGATCAACCACTACGCGCGACAGTTAACCAGGTTGAACGTCCAACAAGCAATCCGCGAATGTTACGGCCGAGAGCCCACTCGGTATTATCAGCTCGACGCTTTGAATCGGTGTGCCGCTCGTTAGATAGGTTCCGCTGTTATCCCAACATGCGGTATTGAATTCGGAGATTGGAAAACTAAAGCCGCTGTAGTTGACGCCCATCGTGTCAAAGCACCAACTCGTTGTTCCATTGGATATCTGCAAACGCAATTGGCCAGTGCCGGACTTGGTATAGTAAAATGCGATGTAATCCGGCGCCCCTACTAATGCGGGTGTAGCCGTCGTGGTATCGTCTTGCATCAGGTTGAAGCCAAAACCAACAACGGAACTATACGTACTGTCCCCGGCAACCTTACCCGCGGCACAGATGGCATTGGAGCCAAATGACGGCGTGCAGCCAGCAGCGCTGCACACGGGTACGATACAGGTTGCTGGCACAATCGATTTATCCCCCACCCAGGTATACGCGAACCCTGCGCCAGTACTGTAGTAACTTGTCGCGTAGCCGTTTGCGGCGACCGTTAGTCCTACCCCGGTGGCGGTTGGAACAGTAACACCTGCACATGCCGCAGGGGCACCGCCAGTTGCAGGCGCTCCACCGGTTGCGGGTGCTCCGCCAACGGGTGACGCCCCTCCCGTCGCGGGTGCTCCGCCAACGGGTGACGCCCCTCCCGTCGCGGGAGGAACACTCGTCGCGCCGCCGGTGCTGGCGACGTTCGAAGCCCCGCCCGTATCCGCGCCCCCGACGTTGTCCGCGACCGTCGCGCCCCCGGTGGCGTCGGATTGGCCAGCCATGCCTTGGCTTCCGCCAGTGGAGGCCCCTCCTACCTGCCCTTCCGTTCCAGCGTCCACCAGGTGTCGGCTCGTATTACCCGCGTCACAACCCATTGGGCTAAGCAGAGTGGCGCAACCAACCACCAACAACCCCAGTTCACCGTACTTCATAGTCATAGTCACTGTCCTCAAGAGATGGCACACACAATCTGCCAGCTTACCCGAGCATTCATTGACGTAAAAGCAAAATCCAATACCACAGCCTTGCAAACTGGCAGGTACGCGAATTTCGGTCGATTTCCAGGTCCTAGAAGCAAAGCCGCGAGCAGCCGGTGATACTCACTTATCCAACGCTTTGCTCAGAGTTGTTGTTCACGAAGATTCGAAACCGCACCCGCCCATCACTTGGCGCGCACCAATTCGAATCACCACCGGCTATATCGGAGCCCCACCAAAGTCTGTCACTGGAAGAAGATCGCCGCTTGACTTCTTGTGTCGTGCACTCACGGAAAGGCCGGTTGCGCGCCGTTCACGGGCACGGACTTCGATTCCACCGCGGCACCCGCTCCCCGGTCGGCCTTCTCGGGTCACCCCGGGGATCTCCCGATGTGGGTATACGAAGAGCGAACCTACAGCGAACCTACAGCGAACCTACAGCGAACCTACAGCGAACCTACAGCGAACCTACAGCGAGCTCCAAGGGCTTCCGAGGGCACCCTTTGGCCCGCATAGCCTAGGGATCCCCCGAGACACCCCACGTCCGCGTGCCGTCACGCCAAAAATGTGATCAGGGTCAATACGGCTCTTGGCTAGTGATATTGCCGCCCGGCGCGTAGTCGCAGAGAATTGTGCTCGGGAATTGGTAATTGGTACAATTGACGATTGCACAACCGATACGAATGCTGGCGCGCCAAACCACCTGAGTGTAGTGGCCGGCAGCACTGATGTTGTTCGCCGTGTAACTGTATGCGGATGCCTCGCTCATCCACGCATTGACCGCGGCCGTTGGGGTGGCGGTTGCACCGGAGCTGGCATAGATGTTCTCTCCGACGTAACTGTCCTTGCCACCTAGGGCCTGGTAGTCAGTGGTACGGTTCGCATTGTGCGGCGCCAATTGCACGTTGCCACCTGGGCACTGGCTAAGATAATTGTACGCCGAGTCCGCAAGCGTATAATCCCAAGACACAGGGGGCAGCGCTGGCGATGGCGGCGGCGTCAGTGGGCCGCTGCGCGCATTGTTGTGCGCAGTGACGAATTCATCGATTAGCGCCTGGCTCAGCGGATTGGTGTGACCGCTCGTTGAACCGCCGGTCCCCGAGGCTGCGCCACCTGTCGCTGGCGCTGCGCCACCCGTGTTCTTGGCGCCACCCGCGTTCTTGCTGCCGCCGGTGCTCTTAGTGCCGCCCGTTGCGATGGTGCCACCGCCCGCCGCGGAGCCGCCGATTGAGGCGGCGCCACCTGTGGTCGAACAGGGCCCCGCTCCGGTGGAACCGCCGGCACTAGTGCACGTGTTCGTCGGGTCTACCCCGCTACAAGCGAGAACGATTGTGCCGGTGATGCAAACCCAGAATGCGGTTCGCGCCAAGGAACCTGGAGCTAATTGGGCAATTTGAGGGCGCATAGGCATAGAGGTGTCCTTCGGCTGGGACGGCGGCTCACAATTATGCCTGCGGTCAATTATTCGGAGTTTACCGCAACGTTTGGCGGCAAGGTCACGTTCGCATCTAGCTGTGATTTTGCAGCGAAGGCTTCGCTTCGCGGGTCGCGGTCGAGTTCCCTAACCGTGATTGGTCGCCGCGGTCAGACTCGGGACTGGCGGGGCCCCGAATGCCCACGGAGCAAGTATCGAAATCACACAGGCTACAAACTAAATCGCTCAATCAAGCGCAATTGTCTGGCAACCGCCTCGAATGTCTAACACCGCCCCAGGATCATTGTGAATCAGCGCGCAAGTGTTGGCGCACAAAGTGAGTTGTGTGACGTCTGATGGCTTCAGATACCAACCGTTGCCTTGCGGACAACTCGAATCTGAGGGAGCTGAAGTGATTTGGCCGGATTACTCCCCGCCAATTGGCACGACGTCTGCTACGTTGACGATAATCTTCACCGAACGCGACGCAGAAGTGGTCTTGGTCGCGTAGGCCCAGCAATAGGGGTTGCGATCCGATAAGATCGCGGAACCTCTTTCGATTACGACGCCATCGTCGGATACAATGAGGATGCCTACGGAAGGGACATTGACGTCATCACCGGCAGTGATGACAATCGATTCGCCAGACTTACCGGTATAGTGTGAAATGTCAATTCTGTGGATCTCTGGCGGATGAATTATGCCGGACACGATCACACCGTCACCCGATCGAGCAACCGGGTTCTGTTGATTGCCCGCCTTCGTTGAAAACAATGCGTCGTAGAGACCTCGAGGTTGCTCATCGTTTAGGTCAACATGAGTGAGCTGGTGATTATCGAATTCGGCTGGGCAAATCCGATATTGACCGTCGGAAGTTCGATGCACCGCAAGCTGCTTTCCTACTTTGCCGGACAGCCCTTTTACTATTAAGTCGTTTTGAATAATTGCCATAATTTTTCTTACCAACGGGCGCGGCGCAGCATTGGGAGAGAGTTGCTGCGCGATCGGCTCAAAACCGATTGTATCACTTACGACCGGTGGCGCCTTGTTCTCTACAGAAAACCAATTTCCGCTCATCATGTATTCAATCGTACGCACGGTGCAGCAACCCAAAGACGCGCAAATGCTGCACCGCGCCTATTGTGAGGCGTACGTAGGCGCAATTTTATACATGATTGGATAACTGCGCGCAAAGACCGTGACTGGAATTGGACAGCCGAACTTGGGTGACGTATCCGGCATGATCAGTCTGCACACCTGCACCGAGCACAATCGACCTCGTTGCCTGTCTGGCGAACGAGGCGTTACCGTCCAGCTCTCCAAAGGTAAAATTCGTCGATCTTCAGATCGCCTGGCTCAGCGTCGTGCTCGGCGCAAACGACACCTACCAAAAACTCCCCATCTCCGTGCAGGCGCATCGCCCATTGCCCGAGCATCTTCGCCCGCTTACTCGTGAAAATCAAACGTCGTCATTCAGGCAGCGTTATAAACGAGCCCACTTGTAGCCACGTGCCGCTGTGCCAAAGTCTTTTGATTATTGAATCTGCGGCACGTGGCTATCGTTTACGGCGCAAATAGGCATCAATTCGCGACATGCCTCTAAGGGTATCGGCTCGAGTCATAAGTGTTTGCGTCGAGACCGAATTGTTGCCGCTGCGCCCTCCAAAGGCAAAAAGCGGCAGCGTGTGTCATAGCAATGCAATGAGCCGGCCGGGAAATTGACCTGACTTGAACGCTTGGTATCGTCGCAAACTGCCCCTTGCGCGCTGACTAGATTCGAGGCCTGAATCACCATTGACCTACGCGCTCCAAGTTTCATGGTCGAGACTCGGGATTCGTACTGTCGTAACAACATGCAGTGGGTTCGTAACTCGTTACTGAAACCTCGGATGAAAGAAGTCTGAACGCGTCGGGATTATCCGTCAGCGCTTGCGGCGATCGTACATCCAGATCACCGGGACGCCTTCGTACGTGCCGACAGCTGACGGAGTCGATGTTCCGTACGCAGCCCAGATTTGATATTCGACTCGTCCCATGTGCGGCTCGTAGTGGTAAAGCGCCAATTCCGAGTCCGTAACGGAGTTGGTGCCGCTGAGCGACTGGCTGAGCGCGCCGTCGCGCACGTGCATGGCCCACGCTGAATACGTCATGTCGTGCAGGAACACCCGCGCTGGCGCTCGCGCATTGAGCTCGGGGGCTAGGCTAATTGTCGTGTATCCCCAAAATGTCCGATTGAGTCCGAGCGTCGCAGCGCCGGGTGCGCCGCCGACGATGGGCATGTACTCGCTGAGACCCCAGGGCCCCATGTCTTTCACCGTGACTAGGCCTGGCAATAGAACCAATGCGACGCTAACGCACGGCAACCAGCGGCTTGACGCAAACGGTCGCGCGCGCAGGGCAATCGGTAACGCTCGACGGACTGCCTCGAAACCGCGCGCCGCGAACAGGCACAGAAACGGATAGGCCGAAAACCAATGTTTGGTCCCGCCGAAAATCGGTGTGTCGGTCGATAACCAGGGTGAGTAGAAAATGAAGAGACAGATGATCCAAAGCAGGACGTCCGAGGCGTTCTTCGATGCAAAATCATCCTTCAATTGCGCTCTTAGCCGTGCAATCAGGGTGAAAAGGACGTCGCGCGTGCCGTAAAAACCCCCAATCAAAAATAGGACGAGTGTCGTGAGCGGTACGGTGGCTAGCGTCATCACCAGTGCATACGACCTTGGCATCGGTGGCTTCCAATAGGTGAAGCCGAGAAACTCCATGTTGTAGTATTCGTGCTTGAGGTGAAACTGCACCCAGTACATCAGGCGCTCTTTGGTGTCGAACCATAGCCAGGGCCAGAGCGCATAGAGCACGAGCGGCCCGAGAATGAGCAGCGACGCGGCAGGCATCAGAAGTCTGAGGCGTTTGAGCCAGCTGCTCTTCAGGAATGTGGCACTCTTGACGCACACGCCGTGGAGGAAGAATGCAGGCGGCAAGAGCCAGGCATTGTGCTTGGTGGCGAGCGTTAGACCATAAACCAGTCCGAGCGCGAGCGACCAGCGGAGTTTGCCGGTTTCAAGCGCGCGCGACCAGAGGTACGCCGAACTCACGCACATACACGCGACGGGCACGTCGAAGCAGGCCAGGTGCGCATGGTGAAAGATCCGCGGCAAGAGCGCGAATGAAAGCCCCGCAACGATGCCAGCCGTCCGCGATATTGCCCGAGTGCCCCATTGAACCAGGACTGCGACTGCAATGGCGGCCATCACCATCGACGGCAGGCGATACGAGATGCCCGGCTGAGTGAACCACTTATTTTGCTCGTAAAGCCAGTCGTGTGACAGACCGAAAAGCAGCTTCATCAGCGGCGGGTGCTCGTGATTCGTCGCGAAGTGCGAATCGATCATCATGCGGGAAAGGGCCGAATCAGGCTGCTTGAACAGAAGCTTGACCCATTCGAAGTAGCGGTTCGCTGCATCGAAGTAAAAGCCTTCGTCGCGCGAATAACCGATACTGCGCGCAGTCGATAGCAGTAAAGTGGCGTAACCAATGCCAAGCCCGCAGGCGACCCAAAGACTGTTGCGACCCAAGGCATTGCGCAATCGTTCGAGCACCGAGACTAAGCTGTGCGCGTTGCCCGACGAATGTTGACGGGCAGCGACTGCCGGCGAAGGCTTGCCCGTGGTCATTGCGACTCCAGCGTGAAGCAGAAGCGCTGCTCGATATTGGCCGTACCTACGACAGTCAATTGCAGGTCAGAACTGGTATTCTCCAGGCTTTGCGTGTCCCACTCGAAGCGAACCCAACCGTCAGTGTCCTTGGCGGCGACGGACCCGAGTGTGCCGCGACTGCTGGCAACGGACAGTGAAATCGGAGGCCCTACGCCGTCGCGCACCATCAACCAGGGAGCTCCCGCATGGCCTATCAATTTCTTGCCGAGCGGTACCTGCCGGAATCGCAGCACGAGCGGCCCTGCCGAATTGGGCGCCGCCCAAATGCAGCGCCTCGGGGCATATCGTTCATCGTCGATAATCGTCACGCCCACCCAATGAAAGCTCCCACCCGGGCAACTGAAACGCACTCGGGGTGACGTCGGATCGCCCCCGAGGTTACCGGCTGCCATCGGCGCGGATTCGGAATAGCTGCAGACCTCGTCAATGCCACTGCGCTGAATGGTGACTGAGAGTGAGGTTGCGTCCACATGATCGATGAACTGGTAGCGGGCGGCGTGCCACTTCGGATTGTTCAGAATCGAAACCCTAAACGGACCCAGCTTTTCTCGACGAACCTCGGGCCAGCGCGTAAGCTCCTCGCGCCTCTGACCCATGAAACTGATCTGCAGGGCCCTCGGGAAATCAGCGTCGTCAGCTCGCGCAACCATCGAAAGCGGCATCATCGCATCGCCCAATGACTGTCGCGCCAGCGGCTCACCCCAACTGGGCGCGACGGCGATAAGATCGCCGCTTTGGTAGAGTGGTAACAGCTGCGCTCGCAACGCTTGCCAGTCGTGCGCGCTCGGCGCTCGGTCTCTAAAGACGAAGTGCGCCGCAGTCTCGCCCAACGCGATTAGACACACAGTAAAAACTAACGCGACCTTTCCCAAACGGTAAGCGCCCTGTTCGACTCTCCGAATTGAAGCGCTAGTCATCGAAATCGCGGTGTTGACTGGTGATTGCGTCACGCCTGAGCTCGTCGCCGGAACTTACTAAGTTGCAAACCGTAGAGGCGGATTACCGTGCTAGGGCTTTCGGGCCGATATGGTGTAACCCAAAGTAGGCACACAACGCAGATCTGTGCAGTTGCCCCCAAATATTGCAAACGGGAAAGTAGTCAAATTTCACATTTGAAATAAATGTCATGACTTGGTCATCATAACCCATTGTATCACCACAATTTCCTGGTCGGCACGCGGCATGCCTCCCTAGCGCTCGGCGGTAGTCGAAAGCTGCAATGCACTGTCGTCTACTGCCGGGTTCTTCCACACGGCGACTCATCGTGCCCCCCCCTCCACACGAGTCGCCGTGTTTCCTTTTTGTTGCACCAGCGGCGGTAGTTGGGGGCTGGCCTAATCGTAACGGGAACGATGCTAGAGCAAGCGATGCTGGAACCAATGGGGTTCGAGTTCATGCGTCGCCGCCTCGGGCCGGGTTAGCTTTTATGGCGTGACGGCACGTCATGCCCTAGCTAATTCAACTCCAAGAGCTTGCGCACTGGTTCATTGGGGATTCGCCGAGTGTCCGTGCCCTGAGCAATCGCCCATGCGCCTTCGAACTCCTCGAGCCCCGGGCGTTTGCGGATCTCGCTGATGCTAACGTAAATCATCCCAGCCTTCCAGAGTGACGGCGGGATCGAAAAGCGCAGCGACTGGCTCTTGGTAGTGTCATCCGGAATGACAAACGAGAAGCGGGCGTGTTGCTTGACATTAGACCAAATCGAATACGTCTGATTCGCATCGAGGGGCCCCGGTGCAACAAAGTAAAGCTCGAGGCGCGGCAGCACGCCCTGTGTCAAGCGCTGTCCTAACAAACGTGAGCCATTCGGAAAGGCTTCATCAAAGGTCCGATCAAGCATGTGCTCGAGCTGCTCGCGGTACTTCTTGGCGGCCTCTTTGTCTCCGAGCGACACGGAAAGATTGTGATAGATTCGCATTTGGTCTAAACCCACGGGACGCAAATCAGGTTCCGGATTCGGAGCTTGTCCGTAGTGAAAGCGCAGCTCCCAAGTTGTTAGTGGGTCGGGTTCGATTCGTTGCATCGGGTCATGCGCCTGCAGTAAGAAACGCTCCCACAACTTGGGTTCGCGCTCGACGAACCGATACGCGACAATTGGAGTTCGGTCCTTGTCGCCATCAATTAGCCAATACGGTCCCACGACGGTTACCGGACTTTGCGCAGCGATCCGCGATAGTGTGCTCCCGGGCGTAAAGCGCGAGTCTAAAATCCGATATCGCTCCCCACCCTTGCCTGCATTTTGCAGATTGACCTCGGACACTGGATGGTTCAGCGCGAATTCCTGAGACCAATTGAAACGCATCGACATATCCAGGGCAATTCGAGATTGAGCGGGAATATTTTCGGCAAAGAACCTCAGCGCTAAGGTCTTATCGACATCCTGAAGGATCAATCGACCGTGTTCATTGAAGCGCCCCCCGCTATTTCGGGAGAAATTGAGGCCACGCAGGCCATCGGGCAATACGAGCAGTGCGGCGAGTCCAAGTACGCCGAGCACGACCATCTCGCTCTGATAGTTCGAACCATAGCCTTCGGCTTCTGGCCCGTCAGTGCGAAGGATGCTGAGCAGGCTTGCCCCAATGGCACCCAATGATAGGGCAAATTGAGCGGCAAATGGTAACGGCCAGTATATGTGAATGTCGGCTGCATTCTTGAAATAGAAGTAGTGTACGGACGTCACCAGCAGCAATAACAGTGGCAACCACTCCTCGAAGCGCCGCGTCAAGGCAAGCCGTAGCACCATCACAACCGCGCCGAGCAGCATTACGATGATGCCGATCTCAGTAAACATCGTCTCGAGCCAAAAACGCCGACCGAGCAGCACTTGCTTGAAAGGCAGTTCGTGACCCGCCGAGCGAAACTCGGCCGAGCGCAGCCAATCTTGAGTTAGGCCGAGCTTATCGAAGGCACGAATGTAGAAAAGGAAGCAAAGCAACACCGCCATGACCCCGACGACCCAGAATCGAAGTGCACGCCGCGGCGGAAGAGGCTCGAGACTCCTTGCCGGTGCAAACGCGAGTGCCAGCACAGCCAGCCCACACACGAGGAGTATGTAGAGCGCCGCAGTCCAATCCGTGTGTGCCGCGAATATAATCCCCAATATCGCCCAAAAACCCCAGCGTCTCAGGCCAGTCTGTCTAAAGCGCACGACGGCCCAGCCTACCCAAATGCACCCAAAAACGACGGGCACCTCAAAGCCGGGAAACTGGGCAAACGACAGTGTAATCGGGAGCACTGCCCAACCGAGCGCGCACAGGGCTCCGGGAATATTGCCCCACAGTGAGCGGCCAAACACGAAAAGCAGCCCGGGCATCAGCGCGTTCATCACCACCGGGTAAATGCGCGGGATCCAATCGTGCCTTCCGAGCAAGTAACGGCACACTCCCAGAATCCAGAATGTGCCCCACGGGTGATGCGCGTATACGTCAGTCCCTTGCGGGGGTGTGAAAGAATATGAACGCACGGGCGCGATGATATTCCACTTCAAAAAGTTGTCCGCAATGATGCCACGCGCACCGACGACAGCGAAATGACCACCCAGGACTGGGCCCGCAAATTCCCATAAACCAACGGCGACCATGATGAGAGTTGAAGCCGCTACAACGAGCGTGGCTGCTTTATTGCTTCGCGGGTCTGAATACTCAGTCATGGTCAGTTCACGTTCGGGTCGCGAAAATTCCGGATCTTCGTTGGCCTTTTTGGCAGCATGGATTCGCTGATAAATGCGCCAGGGCTCTTGCGTTTCCAGCAGCGCATATTCACCCCGCAGTCGCAATGGGACTTCGGTTGACTTGTCCGAATCTCCGAGCTGTTCAGCCACTACGATTTCCGGTTTCGCGCGCGACAATTCTACGCCACTCAACAACTTGAGTCGGGGTGCTACTCGAGCGAAACTGGCTGGGATCGGCCTGAGAAACCGTGCGCTCGGCACGCCGTCGAGCAGCCACGCCAATTGCGGATCATCACCTTCGAACCAGACCTCGCGATTCGTCAATGATCGCTCACGCAGAGTCGAGGCAAGACTTCGACTGGCCGTCAGACTGTACTCTCTGGAATTGTAGAGTTCGCTCTCGAGCATTTCTCGCGATCGGTATAGGCCAGTAAGGTATAAAAGTCGCACCTTGCTTCGCCTAATGAATCGCCCTGGCGGATAGTTTACGGGTGAGCACATTTGAAACAGCAAAATTGACGTAATCCCAAATGCAACGGGCCCCACTGCGCCTAGCGCCAACATTCTCCGCCAGGCCTTGTATATGCCAATGCCAGCAATTGTCAACGTAATTGGCAAAACAGCGGCCAGTGCCCCGGGCGCGTCATCCCGCTCGGCAACGAGCCCAATCATTGCGACCGCAGCAACGGCGAGCAATAAATTTCGGCCCGCCCGCTCGTGTTCGTGAATGGTGCCGAGCGTAAAAGTGGCCAATAAACCGGCCGTAATCAGTGCAGATTGACGAAGAACGGCGTCCACCGTGAATCGGTAGAAAAGTGACGCCCACTCGATCACTGACGCCGATAGCCCGATTCGCACAGCTGGCAGCAACCAGTCTCGGAGGAAGACCGGCCCGACTCCGCGAGCCACAATCCAAATCGCCAAACCGACTAGCGGCACGAGGAAACCCGATAGGATGCAGCTGCCGAGAACCCAGGGCGCAATCACGCGTTGCGATTGCGACTTTCCGCGCCGCAGTAACCACCAAGCAAAAGGCAACAGTGCCACCCAGAGGCCCATCACCAAGAGCACGGTCAGACCAAGGATTAGACCTAGTATTGTAGCGGCGAGTTTGGACGAGCGCGGCGAGGGATCTCGCGAACACAGCGCCAGGGCGTGCATGAGCAGAACGCCCGCGAAGAACTCGGGGCGGCCCGTTTGGTCGATTTCCAGTTGAACGTAAGTCAGAACGAAGACGGTGCCGCCGATGAGGCCCGCGCGCTCGAGACCCACGAAGCGTTTGGTGACTCGAGTGGCGGCGAGCACGGTGCCGACGACGGCAATGGTCTCGAGCGCACGAAAGGCCATCATCGAGCGCCCGAGCGTCATTTGAATGGCCGCGTGTAAGAGGCCAACGCCAGGCGCATCCGCAATCCAGAAGTCGCGAACCGGCATGTACCCCGCGACGATGGCGCGCCCGAGCAGGGCATGAGCCGCCTGAGTCCGGCCAAATGGGAAGACGAGGAGTTGGATGGCGCAGACGAACAGCAACAGGAACGCCACCACGAGTAGCCAGTAGTCTGGGTCGCGGACAGCCTGGCGCGGCAGCGCGTCGATGGCTGGTGGCGGAACCGAAGTGCTCGGCATGCGACGCACCGTAGCGGAAGGGCCGGCCAAAAGCCAGATGCCGCGCCTTGACGCCGCCAGACTAAGCATCTATTAGCTCGCGCAACGCGGCAAACACGGCCGCACGCGCCCGTAGCTCAGCTGGATAGAGCATCGGCCTTCGAAGCCGGTGGTCAGAGGTTCGAATCCTCTCGGGCGCGCGAAGGAGCGAGCGAAGCGAGCGGATTCGCGTGCCGGGGATCGAATTATAGTTCGAGCCGAATTGAAATCTTCGACGAAGTGGAAGATTCCAATGAGGACCACGGTCCTTGCGTAGCAAGGAGCGCGCGAAGCGCGCAGTGCATCCTCTCGGGCGCGCCAGATGGATGCTTGGGTTTCGGATCGGGCACTTCTGGTCGGTCAGAACTGCGCGCTCCCGTCGGTCAATCTTGGCCTAGGGTATCCGAACGCGGGCCATGAGGGTACCGCAACGACGAGCCGGGGGCGAGAGCTGAGCAGGTTGATTCGAATTGCCGGCGCGTTCATTGGAGCCCCGCTTTTCCGGCCAAATCCGGGCCGTTGGTGGCCAGGCTAAGCACAAGACTCCAATGGATACATACTTCGACCGTGGCCCCACCCTCTGCTGCCCCTAGCCAGCCCAACCTAGCGCGTTACGCTCTCGCAAAAACCTCTGCCGGCGAACGACACGAAGATCCGAGTTTCAATGCTTGGCTAGAGTCGCTGCCCGAGGACGATTGGACGGGTGCTCTAAACGAGTCGGAATTCCTCGACGTTGAATGGGTGGACGGCGTGGGCTTCGTGCAACGCGGTGCATGAGTGCCAGTTGAACTCAAGCGCGGAACCCTGGTCATGCTCAAGCCCGAGACCCGGTAGGCAATCCGCTTGTTGGGCACGAGCAGGGCGAGGGTAGGCCCGCCGTCGTCGTGAGCGATCCCGCCGTTCGAACTCGGTACCCCATGTTCTGCGTCGTGCCTTTGACGCGCACGCAAGTCCCGGGGGAGCTGTATCCAACGATTGACCCCGCGCTCGGCAGCGGACTGTCTGCCACTTCGGTTGCGCTTACGTCCGATATTCGAGGCGTTGGACGTTACTGCTGACGGACACTGTGACTGCGACGCCCACGGCCAAGGCAGCTCTGGCTGACCGCCTACAGTGATTGACGGCTGAACTGCCACGGCTGAACATGCCAAATCCGTCAATGCCTATTGCTATTGCAGACAGCTTTGTTGTGACGGCCCACGGCCACTGTTTAAGAGTGCAGCCGCCAAAGTCCGCTTTGGCACGCCGTCGTTAGCGGGGTGGATTCGTGTTACAATGCGAGTGTGGTTCGATTGTTCGCCGCCGTTTTCGTCGTAGGTATTTCCACGGCCTGCGGTGGTCAGGTGGACATTGGCGGGGCTTTTGGAGGCTTGAACGTGGGAGGAAAAGGGTCATCGGCAGGGGGCCACACATCGACATCCACTGGCGACATTGGTGGCAGTGCCGCTGCGTCAACTGGTGGCTCGACCGCAATTGATTGGAGAACTTATTGCGGCGGCCTGTTCGTCGGCGGCTGTAATGCGGTGCAGATCACCGGGGATCTTCGGAGTTGCGACATACCATTGCAGCAGTCACCCCCAGACACTTTCGATGTTCATGTAGCGATTGATTGCACCTTGATGTTACAGGTCGTCCCGGACGCCGGCATGCCCGGCTTCTACATTGATTACAGTTATTCACCGGCTCATTTGGAGCTGTCCGGCTCCGCCTGCACAAATATGTTGTTGAACGGAGCGCTAAGTGTGACAGTAATCGGGCCTTGTCACGGGGGTGGGCCTTGACCTGGCACCCCATTTTTCTGACTCAGTGGCACTCCGTGACAGTACGGACGGCGAGGTAACTATGGTGATCGATGCGGAAAGACGGAGCTTTGCGCTGTGCGTCGTGGCATCCGCTTGTGGCGGAATCGTAGCATGCGGCGGTTCGGTCACCAGCCCAACGCCGGACAATAACTTGGGGGGTAACCCGTCAGCGGGCGGGATGACCATGCGCAACGGTAGCGTAGGGGGGGCCGCGGCAGGCGGCGCGGGCGGGAAGACTTCGCCTGGCCCAGGTACGGGCGGCTTGCCGTCGAGCGGAGGGGCTGCTTCAACTCAAACGTTGACGAACACGAGCACGGGTGTGACTGGCACGCATACTTACACGTTAACGGCGCCAATATGTTCCTGCCTCACCGCACCCCAGGCGACGGTTTGCACGGGAACTGGGCTCGATACGTCCACGCTCAGCGTCAGTAGCTGCAGTACGACACCCACCGGCACGGGCTATGGGTATACGTTCAGGTGCCAGTGGAATGGATGCGGCGCCCCGTGCGCCAGCTTATCGGGGTGCACTTCTGGGGTCGCGGTTTCAACTGCCACCGGTACGAGCACGCATACGGCCACCGGTGTAACGAGCGGCACTTCGGCAGGGACAATGACCAACTCTCCCAGCACTGCAACGGGTTCGGGCGTTTCCACGGGTACGAGTACGGGAACAGGTAGTACGCCGTGAATTCACTCGAGCTTGAATAAGGTCGAGCGGGTTGAAGTTGTGCCTCGGGGGGGGCTGGCGACGGTACGTAATTAGATGCCCGTACAAGCCCAATTGCCGTTGCCATCGCAGTCGCACCAAGAATTGGAGGAGTACATACACCTCAGTCCTGGATATTTACACCGCGGCATTGAAGCCGCGGGGAGCGGGCAATCCGAACAAGGACCTGTGGAATAGGCGCAAAAGACGCAGCTCGAAACGCCACCGCCACAACTCGACGAAGTCCCGCATTTGCAATATTGGCTCACTCCGCCACCCGTTCCGGACGCCACTACCGTGTTGACGTTGCCCGCGCCGCCGTTTGATAAGGACGTCGAAAGGGTGCCACCCATGCTGCCGCCACTTGCTATGTCACTCGAAGAAACACCACCGTTGGCATTCGAACCTGGCACAGAGATGATGGCCCCGCAACCAAGCGGCAATAAGCTAACAAGATATGAAAACCGCACCCAGGTATTATCCACGCCCATTTCGCGTTAGTCAACCTTGGCACCGAATCGGATATAGTGTGCCGAGCGCCTACAACGCTCAATGAGCCACTCTTGCCTGCGGCCGCTGCTGACTAGTTTTTGTTGTGACGGCCCACGCCACGGGTGATACGGGCGTGTGCACTGGGGCAAAGTGTCTTTGGGAGACATTTTGCCCCGGACACACCCCGACAAGAACGCTAATTCGAGCTGGGTGCGGTCCGAACCCTGACGTGTGCGGCTGAATTGTCTGCGGACCTGATGGGCGAATTCAACAGCCACATGCAATTATACCGCCCCGAGCAGGACAGGACGAAAATGGCGCGCTTTCCGCAACCACCGGCAATCACTGTACGATTGGCAATATCGCGGGCTGATATTTGACTCGGCTGACAGTCAAAATCCAACGCCGCACGCGCCTGCAACTGTGGAAACCACAACTCCCCTTCACACGCGGTCAACAACAGTAATCCGATCGTTAAGATTACACGATTATTCATCAACGCGCCTAATGCATTTCTTCTGCCAACTTCCGAGTTTGCGGTCGGGTGCTCCGCCAGTCGATCGTCGCTCTGAAGGGAGATATCCGGCAAGGCTCGGGGCGCCACTTGCTGTGTTCGGGATTGTCCAGTATTCTTTTCGGGGACTTCCGAGTGTAATCGCATGAGAGTTTCGATGTCAGTGCTCGTCCCAATGCTGCTTGGCTTGGCCTTTTCGATGTCGGGTTGCGGCGCTCGTGAGTCGCAATCGAACAGTTGTGATGCGACGTGCGCATGTGCCAATGCCAAGCGACTGTGTAGTAGTTATGATGACGCCAAGTGCATGTACAATACTTCGGCTGCTACCGAGGATGTGCGTGTATGCGTATCGCAGGCGTCGAACTGTGATGCGGCCGAAGCGTGTTTCAAAGTTGACGGCAGCACGCCGGCAGACTGACAGCACGCAAAGTACGAACATTCACTCAGTGTGATCGAACTTACGCGGGCTCTTGTTGAGGTACTTGACAAGCGGATCATCGATCCCTACTACGAGCTTGAACAAAGTCATTGTCGAGAAGATTCGAGCAGGTTGAGTCCATTCCAAGGGTAGCGTAGCGCTATTTTTTGCCGGCACGCGTACGGCGCGGTTGGATCGCGTGCTCTAGCAACCTGGCGGAGCTTCTGAACCCTTCTGCCACTGGAACGTTCGGACCCGGGTGCCGTTTTCGTCGAACTCTGTCAACGTGCGCCCCCGCAGAAAGCCGGTGACGCGAGTGTCCGCGACGTCAGTCGTGTCAATCACATAACGATGATGTGCTACCACCTTGAACGTGAAATAGAAAACCGCCCGCTCCTTGATCTGTGTATCGACGCTCATTCCAAGCATTGGATTGAACACGTCCGTTACCACAACGTGGCAGCCCCCGGTGACTCCGAGCGGTTTGGGAAGATTGCCAGCATCCTTCGAGTCGATCCGCAGCACCGGGCCTTCGAGGGTCGCGACGACGGCGCCGCCTTCATTGACAGCCGCCTTTGGCTTCGGCGTTTCAGCTGGAGGTTCAGGAATACATGAGACGCATAACGTCAAGGTGAAGAAACTATGGATAATGCCGTAAGGATTCACCATACCGAGTTTCATCAGGCTACACGAATGTCTGGGCTTTTCAAGCAGCGGCCTGGTGTTTCAACGCGGTCGATGCGCGGCGTTCCCCCTGCTTCGACCGATACGGACGCCGCTACGGGATCGACACCGTGCGCGTGCCGTCACGACAAAATCAGGCATTCATGACCAAGTGCGCCGATCGTTGGCGGGCTGTTCGCACATTTTGGCTCGAGCGAGAAGCAGGTTTCGCTCGCGAACGTTCTGCGCCAGGGACGCGGCGCGCTCGAACTCGCCGCGGGCATCCGCAGTGCGACCGAGCTTCATGAGCAGGTCGCCGCGCACGCTGGGAAGTAGGTGGTACGAACGCAGCAGCGGCTCGTCCATGAGAGTGTCCACGAGTTCTAAGCCGGCGGCGGGTCCAAAGGCCATCGATACCGCAACGGCGCGATTGAGTTCGACCACGGGCGAGCGCGTGAGTTCGACGAGTGCGTCGTAGAGCGCAACGATTTTCTTCCAGTCTGTATCGTCACCGGTGCGCGCTCGCGCATGGCACGCGGCGATCGCGGCCTGCAGCGTGTAAAGACCGAGCGGCTGCGCCAGGGCCTGCGCGCGCGCGAGCGCCACGAGCCCGCGCTGTATCAGCAGGTGATCCCAGCGGGCGCGGTCCTGATCGAGCAGTAGGATCGGCTCGCCCGACGCGCTGACACGCGCCCGAGCGCGCGAGGCGTGCAGTTCCATCAGCGCGACGAGGCCGTGAACCTCGGCCTCGCCGGGTACCAGCGAAGCGAGGATTCGCCCGAGGCGCAAGGCGTCCTCACACAGCTCGAGGCGCATCCAGTCGTCTCCGTGCGTGGCAGCGTACCCCTCGTTGAAGATCAGGTAGATGACTTCGAGGACCGACGGCAGTCGAGCGGCGAGCTCAGCTCCGCGCGGAACTTCGAACGGGACTCGAGCCTCGGCGAGGGTACGCTTCGCGCGGACGGTGCGCTGCGCGATGGTCGCTTCCGGAACCAGGAAGGCCCGCGCGATCTCCGCGGTCGTCAGCCCGCCGAGCAGCCGCAGCGTCAGCGCCGCGCGCGCCTCCGCTGACAGGACCGGGTGGCACGCGACCAGGATGAGCCGCAACAGATCGTCGCCGACGTCCTCGTCGAGCGCGCGCTCGATGTCCGGCGCGTGAAGCGGTAAAGTGGCCGCGTCTTCTTCGATGGCCGCGCCCTTGCGCTCGCGCATCGAGTTCCGGCGTAGATGATCGAAGGCGCGGTTCTTAGCCGTGGTCATGAGCCAAGCGCCAGGCGTATCCGGAATGCCCATCTCCGGCCAGTGCTCGAGCGCTGCGACGAGCGCTTCCTGCGCGAGATCTTCGGCGAGCCCGACGTCCCGCACGATGCGCACGAGGCCGCCGATCAGTCTGGCGGATTCAATCCGCCAGACTGCCTCGATGGCCTTGCGCGTGGCTCCCTCACCACTCATGCGGTCGCCCTACTCACGAGCTTCGCTGCTGCTCGATCTGGGCGCGTAGGTGTTCCTCCTTCTCGCGCAGCTCCGGCGTTAATTCCTTTCCGAAGTCCTCGGCCTCGAAGACCGGTCGGATCTCCAATATTGCGTCCTCGTCGGGCATCGGATCCGGGCAGCGCCGCGCCCATTCGAGCGCCTCGTCCATGTTCTTCACCTGCCACAGCCAGTAGCCGGCGATGAGCTCCTTCGTCTCGGCGAAGGGGCCATCGACGACGATCTTCTTGCCGCCGGAGAAGACCACACGCTTGCCCTTCGAACTCGGGTGCAGTCCCTCGCCCGCCAGCATCACGCCCGCCTTTACCAGCTCCTCGTTGAACTTGCCCATCTCGGCAAGCAGCTTCTCGCTCGGCATCACGCTGGACTCGGAATTCTTAGTCGCCTTCACGATTACCATTGCTCGCATCGCATTCTCTCCCTTCGTAGTCGTGGCTACCCGTGTGCCTGAAATTCGATCGGCCTCACCTCGCACTCGAACTCGAACTCGGGCCAGTACTTTCGGTGCAGGTCCATGAACTCGGTCGTAAGTCGCAGGACCTCGGCCTTGGTGTCCGCGTTGAGGATCGCCCAGCCGCCGATGACTTCCTTGCTTTCGGCGAAGGGGCCATCGGTCGTGGTGAGGTTCCCGTTTACTATGCGCATTCGGAAGCCGTCGCGACTCGGTGCTAGGCCGCCCGTGTCAACCAGCGTGCCTTCCTTCGTGTTTTTCTCGATGAGCTTTCCCATGGCCTCCATCATGGCTGCGGGAGGCTTCACGTTGCGGTATTTCTCTGAACTGCGGACGAAACTGAGATACTTCATATTGGCTCCTCCTGTGTGGGGTTCGATCAGACGACGAACAAGCCCGGGCCAGATCGACACGCCCCGAGATTTATTTCACGGGTGCAAGTTCGTCACACGAAAACCGCGTCCGTTCGAGGACTTAGCTAAACGTTAAGCGGACAGCACGCCCCGTGCCTGCGGACAGCACGCCCCGTGCGTGTGGCGGCCACACCCCGACCGCGCAAGCTTGCATTTCTTTATGTTTTGACGGCACGGGTACGGCGGGAGACGCTTCGAAGTCCGGCAGAGGCCACTCCTGGCAATTACGACGCTGACGCTCCCAAACTTCTCAATCGGATGACTACGATCTCGGTCTCACGATGAGCGAGACGTCCGCTCGCTTCTTGCCCGCGGCGTGGCCAACGTTGCCTCTCACGCCCGAAGAATTCTTGCACGGCAGACCAAGGACGACAACCGCAAGTTTGCAGCAGGTTTCCGGGCAACCGCCGCGTAAAAGCACGGCGTTTCCGATACAGTTACCTGATTCTGCGATTCTACTTGGTGGCGCGCACTAACCTTGGGAGTTACGATTAGCGTGCAGTGGCGGAGATAGCCCAATTCCAAGATTCCAGCGTCCAAGTGACGCACGATGCAAATGGTGTCGATAGAACGCTCATTCGCAAAATGCTTCTACTGACTCCGGAGGAGCGCCTCAATTACATTGAGGGTTACATTGAGGAACTTATCGAAATTTGGGAACTGAATGGCACGCGTCCGGTTCGTTTAGACTCTCAAACTCCTCGCTCATAATGACGTGGAATTCGTCGTCGTCGGGATGACCTCTGCCGTCTTGCAAGGCGTACCTCTGACAACACTTGACTTGGATATTTTGCATCGCCGCACGCCCGAGAACGTTGAGCGTTTGCTGAGGGTTCTGAGTGAACTGCAAGCCACGTATCGTAATGATCCTCGTAAATTGCAAACAACGGCTTCCCATCTGCTGGGCCCGGGTCACCAACTTCTGAATACAATGAACGGTGATCTTGATTGTCTCGGCACAATTGACAATGGAAAGTCCTTTGACGATTTGTTGGGTTCTACAGTAGAACTCAGACTATCCGGTGATGACACGATAAGAGTGCTCACGCTCGAGAAACCAGTTGAATTGAAGAAGCGCGCTGCACGTCCAAAGGATCTTGCGGCCATACCACATATTGAAAGCACCATTGACGAGCGTCGGAATATGGCACTTTTGACTGACAAATCGGCGCGATAGAGAGCGGTTCAGGGCGCCGATGCGCCTGGACTTCTCAACCGAATAACAACGATCTCCGGCGGTACACCGAAACGCATCGGTGGACCCCAGGTGCCCGTGCCCCGGGAAACGTAGAAGTGACTCGTGCCGATGCTAAATAGTCCAGAAACATACGGGTAAAACAGCCTCGTGATGTATTTCAGCGGCCAGAGTTGGCCCCCGTGTGTGTGACCCGAGAGCACGAGTCCGACGCCCAGCTCAGCCAGTTGCGGGTACCGTATGGGCTGGTGATAGAGCAGGATCGACGCCTGTTCGCGGAGCTCGGGTCCGAGCACGCTCTCGAAGGTAATGGGGCGACCGCGCGCACCCGCCGGATCGTCGATGCCGTAGATCTGCAGGGCCCCGGCAATCGTGGCCTTCTCGTTGCGCAGAAACCGAATTCCGCACGAGCTAGCGCGACGCACGACCTCGTCGATGCCCGCGTAGAAATCGTGATTCCCAGGGACGGCGAGCACACCGTGCTGAGCTCGCAGCCCAGCGAGGATCGGTTCGACCGGCGCCAGTTGCGAGGCCTGCTCGTCGACGAGATCTCCCGTGATCACCACGACGTCGGGAACAAGGGCATTCACTTTCGCGACGAGCCCGCGCATGCGAGCGAGCCGAGCGAACGTGCCGATGTGCACGTCACTCAGTTGAATCAGCTTGAAGCCATCCAGGGCTGGTGGCAGGTGCGAAAGTGGCACCTCGAGATTCACGATCCTGGGAAGTGCCTGCGCGCGCACGAACCCCACGATGACGCACATCGCCGTGAGTGTAACAACGAGGAGCACGCCCGACCTTGGCGCAGACGAGCCGAGCAGCGGAGCCGCGACCCGCAGCAGCCCGGTCCATTCGCCGAGCTCGCCGAGCACCTGCACGGCGAGCCCCAAAAGGAACGCGTAGAGCACACAGCCCAGCCACATTACAACCAACCAATCGACGAGCACACTGAGGCGCCTCACGTGATTCCGTGAAAGCACACGCAGGAGCGGGAACGAAATCGCGCCGAGAACAAAGAGCACGCGAATCACCCACAACGTCGGGGCGCGAAACGGTCCGAGACCGCTCACCAAGTGCGAGTAAAGGTAGTAATGCGTGCCACCGAGGATCGATAACACTATCGAGAGAAAGATTAGGAACCGGCGGGGCATCGAGGGTTGAGCCGGCACCTCTAGCAGTTTGTGACTGCGATGCCCAGCACGCCCGCGCATTAATACGGGCTCATAGCGATTGATTGGGAATTACTGCTAACTGCCTGCTGCTACTGCCGCGGCAACTGCCAAAACAGCTACTGCTGTCTGCACAATCCGTGACTGCAGAATCGCCACGGCTGCTGCTGACTGCCGCATCCGTTCCTGCCTGCGGCTAATGTGATCGCTTTTGTTGTGACGGCCCATGGCCACGGTTGACAGCTGCTGCGGAAAACAAGTCGTTTCGCATTGAGTGGCAGCACAAACACGGGGGCAGACCGGTGGACTTGTTGCTGAGCATTCGGAAGACCGACAGGTGCAGCGACACGTGAAGCCGACGGACGTTCACACAGCCATTACTGTTACAAAGATCTCGCCGTTGGTGGCTGTGCAAGAGAACACGCCGCTGGATTGAAGGCAAGTGCAATCGGTCGCTTGCGTGCAGCTCGAGGGAAGGGGCGAACAATTGCTCGTGCCGTTGGTTGCAGGCAGGATTTGTATCCTGCAAGATTCCGCCGCCCATAATCGTAACGCAATAACTGACCCCGACGTAGCAGGTATTGACGCCGCAAGAAAATGGTTGCCCTAAGCCGGCCCGCTGAACCTCCTGTTGCAACCGTGATATGCGAACGCCCACCTGTCGCACCGGCACCACCGGCGATGCCTGTGCCTGAACCGCCAGTGCCAACGGCCGCACCGCTGTCAGTAGAACCGCCGCAACCAAATAAGAGAACCAGAGGGGCTAAGTACGCACGCATAATTCTTACAATCTCATGAACTGTTCAGTGGCGCAACAGCTCGAAGGCGCTTGCGAGCGTTACAGAACGAATGGTGTACGATTTGCGATGCTTAGAAGGTCCGACGACGAATCACGGAAAGTAATGTGGCATCGTCCCGGGTAACATTTGGTGTTCGCGTGCCTACCACGACAGCATGGCCCCAACCACGGCCAGCAACAACGCTGCCGGTACTAACCAACGGGCGAGGCGGAATAGATCCCGTTGAGCACTAGTGATGCTAATCCGGCTCCAGTCCCTAGTACGCCTGTTACTCAAGCTCCGGTGGGTGAACATGGGCCGTTTATGGAGTAGGCGAGGCGAGGCTTCGCATCAGGGCTGGGTGGGCCCTGATACGATGATGGGATGTACATTCGACTGGGTAATGACCCACCTGGCCAGAATTGTTTTTACTCAAGACGCAATGCGACCTTAATATCGATAGTTATGCGGGCCCCGGATGGTAGCACCCTCCGACAGGGGCATTAACGTAAACAAGCGCATCACCATTAGCTCGCACCAGTTCGCAAGCCTCGCCTAACAGCGTCAGGGTCAATGTGAAGACGTATAGTCCGGCGTCGCTAAGCCAAATGGGGCCCGCTTCGTCTTTCCACATGCTGCCGGCGTCACTCCAAATGTTGAATTCATGGTCCATGCAGCCGACCAGAACTTCGACCCCATGTATTGGCCGGGCCTGTCCCGGCGTCACCCAGAGGTCGGAGCAAACGAGCAACTCTCGGCGGGGTGGTCTGACCCAGCATTCGCGGACTCCATAGTTCCGAGCCCAGTGAAACGAGGGCGATCCAGATTGAGCAGCTTAGAAACAGGTGCACGACCTGCAAGCCTGCCGGTGCCCGCAACAACACGTTTAGTGCGCCGATGACACCCTGGAACAGGCACAACGCTAGGCTTATCTGCGTCAGTCGCTCGGCGGTGCGTGAGCCGCGTTCGGCAACCCGCGGAAGTATCACGAGCAGCGACACGATCAATACCAGCGCCAGCATCGGGTGGAAGGCGCGGCCGTGCTCGAGAAATTGCGCGGGTTGCGAGTGCTCGGCAGCCAGGCGCGCAACCGTCTGCCCGGCACGAACGGGGAAAACCGTATCCCCGAGTGCCGTCACCGCGCCCGAGGCCGATACCACCAAGAAGCCAAGCAACCCCACCCCTACGAGCATGGTGCCGCGAGTATCGCGGGGACAAACGGCGCAGGCTGGCAAACTGAAAACGGCAGTCAACGTCATCGCACTCAGCAGAAGCAACGTACTGATCAGATGTAAGGGCATGACGACCGCTCGCGCGACAGATGTGTCGTTCGCCACTAAGCCGAATCGGACCAAGAGCATCCCAATAAGTGCCTCGACGATCATGAAGAGCACCGATACGCAGACCCAAAGCCGAACGGGATGCCGACGAGGGAAAACCCTAAAGGCCACAACGGCCAGCCCAAATACCAGAAAACCGAGAAGACCCGACGTTAATCGATGTGTGTACTCGATCAGTGTTGCAAGCGTGTTTGGTAGGTGTGTGATCTCACCCCTGCAGGTAGGCCAGTGTTGGCCGCAACCCGCGCCCGATCCTGTAATTCGCACCACGGAGCCAAACAGAATGACGAATACGGTTGCTCCGAGTGTTCCCAACACCAATCGCCGAAATCTGCACCACGCTGGGGGTTGGTGCGGCACGCTGCAGTCGTTCGCGTTCGGGGGCACGTCCCGCGTATGCATTATTCCGCCCAGCGCGTTGGTTGATGTCTACAGCTCGACAAACTTAAGGTTAACAAGATTCTCGCAACTCCACTTTTGGCGCGTGAACACTCTAATTTACAGCAAGGGCGCAAGCTGGGGTGGGCCCGTGCGCGCGCACAAGCGCCACTGTGTGGCGAAATGGATATGGGCAATCATGCAGCACCCGTAATCATTCGGTCACTTCATCAACGCCTTCGAATGATACCAGACTTATATTTTGCGTTCTTTCTCCCCTACACGTGTTCATGAGTTGTCGGCCCTCCGCTGAGCACTTGAGCCGCTCTGGCAGGGTGCACGTCGAAGTAACGCCAAGATTGTGCTGGCGAGTTTGGGACCAGATGAACGATCGCACACCGAATCATCAATTCCGAGTAACCCGAAGTTAATCACTGGCACGCATTGCGCATAGTGGCGCGTCGTCATGCGCTCGACACTTGAAGCCGTCAAAGCGAACGGGCTTCGGGGGCTTTGACCTCTTTCGCCGAACAAGGTTCGGTCCTCGAGTGACCTGAAATGGTTCCCGATGAATTTGTCTCCAAACAGCTTCCAACTCGAGCGCGGCGCGCGCTGTTTCCACCTTGGGCAGACAGTATGTTGCGGGGGCTGCTGGCGATGGGGTTTCTCGGCGCGATCGGAACCCCCACCTTGCTGATGGCATGGGTGAGGAGCCCTCTAAGTACGGGAGTTGGTGAGGCCCCAAGTCAGCCAATCCAGTTCGACCATCGTCATCATGTCCGCGACGATGGGATCAACTGTCAGTATTGCCACTACGACAGCGAACGATCGTCATCTGCTGGCGTGCCCGATACAAAAACCTGCATGGGCTGTCATGCCCAGATATGGAACGAGAGCCCACGTCTCGAACCGGTACGACGCAGTTACTACCTTGGAAAACCCATCGCGTGGAAGCGTGTCCACAACCTGCCAGATTTCGTCTATTTCCATCACGCCATTCACGTAAACCAGGGGATCGGCTGTGAAACCTGTCACGGACGAGTGGACCTGATGCCGGCCGTTGCCAAAGCGCAAACGCTGCAAATGGGCTGGTGTCTCGATTGCCATCGACACCCGGAGCGTTTCGTACGCCCGACAGAAGAGGTTACGACAATGGGATACGTGCCAAGGGTGCCGCAGAGCGAGTTGGGTCCGCGCCTCGTCGCGAAGATGAACCTTCATCCGCCTACGGATTGCACGGGGTGCCACCGATGAAGAATCCCGAACCGCCGAGTCTTTTTGACCCCAACGTGATCCCCGTTTCGCGGCTGTCGCGGCGTCGCTTCATGGAATCACTTGGGGTCGCGCTTGGAGCGGCCGCGCTCGATGGCTGCAATCATGCGCCAGAGGAGAAGCTCATTCCGTATGTGGAGCGACCGCCGGAGGTCGTTCCGGGTGTTGGCCAGTATTACGCAACGTCCACGACGCGGGGCGGCTACGGCATCGGGTTGCTCGTCCAAAGCCACACGGGCCGCCCCACGAAGATCGAAGGGCACCCGCAACACCCCGCAAGCCTAGGTCGCACGTTGGTTCAAGAACAAGCGGAATTGCTAACTCTATATGATCCCGATCGCGCAACCTTCATTCGCCATGGAGCGAATATCGCAAACTGGAAGGCTTTCGCCGATACCTTTGCGTTAGCGATCTCCTCTCCCGCAACTAGGCCCGCAGGTTTCGACGGCAAGCCACGCGAGCTCTTCTTGCTCGAGCCGACCGCTTCGCCGCTCGTTGCGTCGCTGCTCGGTCATTTGAGAAGGGCCCGGCCGAATGCCGAGATCTACTTCGACCCGAGCCACGCTCCCGTAGCGCGCTGGAAGGCTGCGCGGGCCCTTTTCGGTGAAGTCGTCGAACCGCAATACCAATTCGACCGCGCTAAACGAGTACTTGCACTCGACGCGAACTTTCTTGCGGCCATGCCCATGAGCATTCGCTGGTCCAACGATTTTGCACGAGGCAGAGCTATCGACCGCCCCGACGGGGAGTTGAATCGCCTGTACGTGGTCGAGAGCGCCATGAGCGTTACAGGAGCTGCGGCGGACCACCGTCTGGCAATTCGCGCGAGCGAAGTGGGTTATGTAGCCGCAGCCCTGTTGCTCGCTCTCGGAAAGCTGGCGCACTCGACAGGGTTTGAGAATGGTCGCGCGGAGGCCGAGCGAGTATCGCAATCGCTTTCCGAACACGAAGCACGGTGGGTCAACGCTCTCGCGAGGGACCTCGCCGAACATCGCGGTTCGAGCATCATCGTTGTTGGGGATCAGCAACCGGAAGCAGTTCACGTTCTCGGCATGCTCTTGAATGATTCATTGGGCAACGTTGGGCAAACCGTAACGTATACGGCTTCACCCATGCTCGGGGCAGGCAGCGACGCGTACGGTCTGGAGGGCTTCTTTCGAGCGCTCGATAGCGGCGACACCCAGACGGCTTTCATTTTGGGGGGTAATCCCGCGTATGGCTTACCATCCGATCGCGGTTTCGCCGAAAGAATCGGGCAGGCTCGTGAGCGAGTTTACCTATCCCTTTATGAGAACGAAACAGCAAGCCACACCGATTGGTTCATCAACGCCGCGCATTTCCTCGAAAGCTGGGGTAACGAACGAGCCTATGACGGCGTCGTATCGACACGCCAGCCGCTAATTCGTCCACTTTACCAAGGTAAGAGCCTCGAGGAGGTTTTGGCAGCGCTCGCTGGGCTTCCCAATGACTCGGGGCATTCGCTGCTGCGGGACCACTTCACTGCGACCCGCGGTAGGGAAGAAGACTTCGTTGAAACGCTGAGAAGCGGTGTGCTTGTCGATACGCGCTTGCCAACCAAGAGCGTCGTCACCCGCGCCGGGGCGGCAGTCGAGGCCCTTCGGGCACTGCAGCCGCGAGACCCGATGCACCTGCTGGAGCTCGATTTTCTTCCCGATCCGCGCATTGAGGACGGCCGCCTCAGCAACAATGCCTGGTTGCTCGAACTCCCAGAGCCGATCAGCAAACTCGTGTGGGACAACGCCGCGCTCATCGGGCCCGAGACCGCAACCAACCTGGGTGTTGCACGGGGTGACGTGATTGAAATCCGAACCGGTCAGCGTGCGATTCATGCACCCGTCTTCGAGTCACCGGGCCAAGCGCCCGGTACTATCGCGATTTGGCTCGGCTGGGGTCGAAAGGGTTCGGAGCAAGCCGCACGCGATGTCGGTGTCAATGCTGGTCCATTGAGAAGGAGTGACGCGCCTTGGGTCACCCGCGGTATCGAAGTGCGAAAGACCGGGCGACACCATCGATTGGTCACTACGCAGGACGTTCACTCGATGCACGGCCGGGATATCGCGCTCTACCGTTCCCTGCGGCAATGGCAGCAAAAGCCTGACTTTGCCAGGCATCTCGACGAGAAGCCCGATACGATTTTTCCCGACCGAAGTGTAGGAGCACCCCAGTGGGGCATGACGGTCGATTTGAACCGCTGCACGGGATGCTCGACGTGCGTCACTGCCTGCCAAGCGGAAAACAATATCCCCGTCGTCGGCAAAGAGATGGTCGCCATGGGGCGCGAGATGCACTGGATGCGCATCGACGTTTACCAAACGGGCTCAGTGCAGGAACCGACGCTGCTCCTGCAACCGATGCTTTGCCAACACTGCGAGAAGGCGCCCTGCGAGTACGTCTGCCCCGTGAACGCAACCGTCCACAGCAGCGATGGGCTAAACCAGATGGTCTACAATCGCTGCGTCGGCACGCGCTTCTGTTCCAATAATTGCCCGTATAAAGTGCGACGTTTCAACTACTTCGACTACAATCAAAATCCCCCCGAAGTAACGCGCATGGTGTTCAACCCGAATGTTACCGTTCGCGCGCGCGGCGTGATGGAGAAATGCAGCTACTGCGTGCAACGGATTCGTCGTGCGCAAATCGATGCAAAGCTCGAAGGTCACCCCTTGAGAGAGCAGGACGTTGTGACGGCATGCCAGCAGGCCTGCCCCACGGACGCCATCGTATTTGGCCAAATATCCGATCCGAATTCGCGGGTTTCGAAGAATTACGCGAATCTCCGCACGTACGCGGTACTCAACGATCTCGGCACTCAGCCACGCACACGTTATCTAGCGCGGATTCAAAACCTGAACGAGGAGATGCCTCCGTGACCATGGCGGATTCTCAGTTGCTTCAGGGCACCTGGACGGATCGATCGCTAACGGATCGATTATTCGGGGTGATGTTCCGGGGTTCTCGAGGTCGGACGTCCCTGGTTTGGGTGACGGGGCTTGGAACACTCATGCTGTTTCTGGCGGTCGGATACACCGTGCTCACAGGCATCGGGGTTTGGGGGAACAATATTCCTGTGGCGTGGGCCTTTGCCATCACCAACTTCGTCTGGTGGATTGGTATCGGGCACGCAGGCACATTCATCAGTGCAATCCTGCTCTTGCTCGAACAAAAGTGGCGGACGTCACTGAACCGAATCGCCGAGGGCATGACGCTGATCGCTCTGGTGCAAGCAGGGCTAATGCCACTGCTGCACCTGGGGCGGCCCTGGTTCTTTTATTGGTTGGTCCCCTACCCAGCGACGATGAAGGTTTGGCCTCAGTTCATGAGTACCCTTCCGTGGGACGTAGCCGCGGTCTCCACGTATACGATCATTTCCGTTTTGTTCTGGTACCTGGGCGCTATCCCAGACTTCGCTATCGTGCGTGATCACGCCAAGGGCATTCGAAAACGCCAAATCTATGGCGTTCTCGCGCTCGGCTGGCGCGGCTCATCCAACCAATGGCGGCACTACCGCTCGGCTCAACTACTGCTCGGTGGGCTTGCGACACCGCTCGTGCTCTCCGTGCATAGCATCGTGTCTTTGGATTTTGCGATCTCGATTCTTCCAGGCTGGCACTCCATTCTTTTTCCTCCGTATTTCGTCGCGGGCGCCATCTTCAGCGGCTTCGCTATGGTGGTACAGCTAACGGTACCCGTGCGTCACCTCTATGGGCTGAAGAACATCATCACCGAACGACATTTGGAGCTGATGGCCAAGCTCATGCTTCTGACGGGGATGATAGTGGCTTACAGCTACCTGAGTGAGACATTTATCTCCTGGTACAGCGCTGACGAGTACGAACGCTATTTGACCTTCCACGTGCGAGCAACTGGCCCTCTCGCCTGGACTTACTGGACCACGATATTTTGTAACGTCGTCGCGGTACAGCCGCTGTGGTTCAAACGCGTAAGGAGAAGCCCTCTCGGGCTGTTTGTCGTCGCGTGTTTCGTGCAGCTCGGCATGTGGATGGAACGCTTCATGTTGATCGTTACCGCGCAACATCGGGATTTTCTGCCTTCCAGTTGGGGTCAGTACAAACCCAGCATCGTGGATGGTGCAATCTTAGGTGGTTCGATTTGCTTCTTTCTTTTCCTTTTTCTCCAAATGCTTCGGTACGTGCCCTTCGTAGCCATCCAAGAGAGCAAGGAGACGCACAAGGAGCTTTTGGAGGAGCAGTCCAACCATGCAGAGGGCGAGGTGGCGCAATGAAGCACGGATTGCTGGCTGAGTTCGATTCCCCGAGCGCGTGCACGCAGGCCATTCGAACCCTGAAAAGTCGTGGGATTCGGCAGCTCGACGCCTACATGCCGTACGCCGCCAAAGAGGTTCAGGAGGCTCTAGAGGTCAAGCCTTCACCCTTGCCGCGTATCGTGTTCGTGGCGGGGTGCATCGGCGCCACAGTTGCTTATCTCATCCTGTGGTACACGAACGTTTACGACTATCCCCTCAATGTGGGTGGGCGTTCTACACACGCGGTACCCGCATTCATCCCCATCACGTTCGAGACAACGGTGCTGGTGGCAGGTTGCACGGCGTTCATTGGTGCATTGGTACTCGGTGGGCTGCCTCGACTTTACCATCCTGTCGATGAAACGGAAGACTTCGAACTTGTTTCTGTCAACAGGTTCTTACTTGCAGTCAACGCCGCCGACGACGGGTTCGACAAAGACGCACTCCGGACAATGTTGAGCGAGCTCGGGGCGCTTTCGGTGCGTGAACTCGGTGCACTCGGGTCCGCACGACCTTCTTCGCAGGCCGAACCCCAACCGGAGCACCGCGGATGAATCGCGAGCGGTATCGCCCCCCGCAATTCCGCTGGTTGCTGTCGCGTGTCGCCACCCGTGCGAGCTCGCGACACCATTGGGCCATCGGCGCGCGGTGCGCGTCCACCGCGCTGCTTCTCAGTTGCTCTATTGTTGGTTGCCGTACCAAGACGGCTTTCCGAAAGCCGGACCTCGACTTGAATCGAATGCTCGAGGTTCCTCGCTACGACATCTACGAAGAGTCGGCTTTCTTCGAGGATAAAATGACCATGCGCCGGCCACCGGAAGGCACGGTGCCTCGCAGCGCTGAAACCGGTGACCCTGCGTACCTCCGTGGCATGAAGGCCGGGGCATTCCTGGGCACATTTCCAATTGAGTTGACAGAGAACCTGATCGAACGAGGTAGGGGTCGGTTTGAGCGCACGTGTTCCGCTTGTCACGGCATGAGCGGCCGCGGGAACGCGATGGTCACGCGATTCATGCAACGGCCCGCGCCGTCTCTACACGAGCCGCGTATCCGTGAACTGCCCCCAGGCAAAGTGTTTTTCATCATTTCCAACGGGTACGGCTTCATGCCAGATTACGCGACGCATCTGAGCGTTCAGGACCGCTGGGCAGTCGTTGCCTACGTCAAGGTACTCGAACGCAGCCAATATGCGCCCATCGCGTCGCTGCCCGACGCCTTACGTCGAGAACTCGCGCGGAGGCTTCCACAATGACAATCGTTCGCGGAGTATCTGGTGCGCTGGGATTCTTGGCAACGAGCCTTCTTGTGCTGGGTTTCTTCATAGACCGGACGCAGGCGATCTATTCCTATCTATTCGCCTTCATATTCGTGTGGACCCTTGTCGTGGGAGCCTTGTTCCTGCTCATGATCGAACATGCAAGCCAGGCGACTTGGTTCGTTCCAATTCGAAGGCAATGCGAGCGCATCGTGAGTACGTTGCCGTTTCTGGCTCTGCTTGTCGTACCCATCTTGGTATTCGCCAAGGATCTTTACCCTTGGACACACTGGCACAGTTTGCCGGAGCTTCAGCGCGAACACGTCGAGCGAAAGCTGGCATGGCTCAATCTGCCGTTTTTTGCGATTCGCTCGCTGGTTTACGCGGCCCTATTCAGCCTTTTTGGAGAGCTTTTGCGTCGCTGGTCCGCGGAGCAAGATAGCGCGGAAAATGCGCAGCAAGCCCAACGGTCGCGTGAGCGTATGGTGAAATTGAGCGTGGGTGGACTCGTTCTATTGAGCTTCGTGCTCACGTTCGCGAGCTGGGACTGGGTTATGACACTCGAGCCAGCGTGGTATTCGAACCTCTACGGAGTCTACTTGTTTGCCGGCGGGGTGCTCTCCGCACTTGGACTGATGGGCATCATTGCCGTGTTTGCCAAGGGGGGGGGCGCCCTCCCGAAGGCCGTTTCACACCCCCACTATCACGCACTCGGTCGCCTCCAGCTCACGTTTGTCATCTTCTGGGCATACATCGGTTGGTGTCATGTTCTGCAGCAGTGGATTGGCAATCTGCCGCTCGAACTCTTGTGGTACGTGAATCGTTGGTATCACGGGTGGCAGTGGGAAGGGCTTTCACTCGTGCTGCTGCACTTCGCACTTCCTTTCTTGTTCCTGCTGCCGCGCGCCACCAAAGAAAACCCGAAGACATTCACTGCCATCAGTGTCTGGTTGGTCATCATTCACGCCCTGGACGTGCACTATCTCGTGCTACCTGCCCTACATCCTAGAAGCTACACGTTGCACTGGCTTGACCTAACCGCGCTGGTAGCTGTAACGAGCCTCACCCTGTGGTTCGGCAGCCTTCGCGGGCGGCACCTGGCTGCGATCCCCCAGAAGGACCCGCTCCTGCAAAGGGGGCTCGCCTACGAGAGCCCGCTATGACCGAAGACCCAGGTGTATCATCCACGGTCCGTCAGGAACGTATACAGATCCCCGGAAAGGTGATCGTCCTCGCAGGTGCCATTCTCATGGCTTTGTCGGCCGCCTCGGTCGGGGTTATGGACCTAATACTGCGATCGCGGTGGGCAGGACACGAATATTCGAGTGTGGCTCGTCCGGCAATGTCCGCATTCATTGCGTCGCCCCTCCAACGTTCGAACATTGAAGACAGAGCTCTGGGTCAAGAACGCCAAGAGCACGCGCGACGCCAACTGGACGAGTGGGGGTGGGTAGAGAAAGGTAAAGTCGCTCGCATCCCCGTCGATGAAGCAACCCGCTTGATGCTTCAAGATGCTAGGCGTGGGGGGCTCGTTTGGCCTTCGCCCGCCGCCAAAAGTCTCGAACAGAGCTCGACGCGAAGCAGTTCGAAAGCAACACAGGTGACCCCGGAGGCAACGCCGTGAACCCCGACCAGGTCATGCGCAGAATCTTGTTCCTGCCCAATGCCGCGACGGATTTCGCGACCAGCATCGATCACCTGCATTTCTTCGTGATTACCGTCACGATGCTCGGGTCGGCAGCAGTCTTCTTGGTGGCCCTCTACTTCATCATTCGATACGGCCGCACCGAGGAGCCTCCGGTTACACCCATTGTCCAGGCTTCAAAAAAAGTCGAGGCTTTCGTAATATGCTCGCTGCTCGGTCTATTCATCCTTTGGTGGGTGATTGGATTCCTACAGTACATTTCGTATGCGACACCCCCTCGTGACGCCGATGACGTATACGTGATTGCAAAACAATGGATGTGGAAATTCGCATATCCCAACGGGCGCTCGACGATTGGGGCACTCGTGGTACCCGTGGATCGTGACATCCGCCTCGTAATGACGTCCCGGGACGTCATTCACAGCTTTTATGTACCCGCATTTCGCTTCAAGCGAGATGTCCTTCCCGGTCGCTACACGAATGCGTGGTTTCGGGCCAAAAAAGCCGGGATTTTCGACATTTTCTGCGCCGAATTCTGCGGCAAGTTACATTCTCGCATGCGGGCCAATGTCATCGTGCTATCGAAAGGTGACTACGAACAATGGTTGGGTGGGAAGGTGCCACCCCTGCTGTCTAGGGCGGCGACGCTCGCGAGCCTTCAGGGCATCGATATGCGACCCGAAGGCGAGACCACAAGAAGCATGGCTGAACAAGGGCGCCAGGCGGCCTCCAAGAATGGTTGCTTCGCCTGCCACACGATCGACGGGCAAACTCACATCGGCCCGACTTGGCAAAGCTTGTATGGTCAGCTCGTGGAACTGGAAGGTGGTCGGCGCCTAATCGCTGACGAGGAATACTTGACCCGCTCGATGATGGACCCAATGGTGGACGTGGTGCGCGGCTATCGCCCCGTAATGCCCACATACCTGGGCACCCTTCGGCAGCCGGACGCGGCCGCCATCGTAGAGTTCATCAAGTCGCTCAACGAACCGCCATCGGAACCCAGGGTGACATTACCGAAGGCGGAGGTCATCGAGCCTGACGCGGGTCTGCCTGGTGCGGCCGTTGGCGTTCGGAGCCCCGCACCCTTCAATGACGGCGGATTGCGGAATCAACAACCCAAGAGTGGCGCCCCGGTCCCTATAACCAAGGGTGTCGCGGGCACAGGAGAACGATGATGGCTGAAGCTGGTGAAAGTTACTTAAGCGAAAAGAGCATCAGGAGTTGGCTCCTGACGCGCGACCATAAGCGCATCGGAATCATGTTTTTCGTAGCTACGGCTGCGGCTCTGGCCCTCGGAGGGTTATTCGCGTTGCTCATGCGGCTCGAACTACTGACTCCACGCGCCGACCTGTTTTCGGAAACCTCCTACAATCGCTTGTTCACGCTGCACGGCGTAATCATGGTGTGGTTATTTCTCATCCCGTCTATCCCTGCGGCCTTTGGGAATTTTCTGCTACCAATCATGATTGGCGCACGCGATGTCGCATTTCCCCGTCTGAATCTCGCTAGCTTCTACATCTACTTGCTAGGAGCAGCCGTCACGCTCGCGGGCATGTTCGTGGGCGGGACGGATACAGGCTGGACATTCTACGTTCCCTACAGCTCGAAAACGACGACAGCAGTCTTTCCAGTGTTATTCGGGGTTTTCATCCTGGGCTGGAGCACGATTATCACGGGCGTGAATTTTATCGCGACCGTGCACACTATGCGCACGAAGGGTTTGAAGCTATTCAAGATGCCCTTGTTCGTGTGGGGGATTTACGGAACCAGCATCATCCAGGTGCTGGCGACTCCAGTGTTGGCGATTACCCTGGCGTTGACGGCGATCGACGCAGTATTCGGCTGGGGCATATTCGACCCCGCGCGCGGAGGAGATCCGGTACTTTATCAGCACCTCTTTTGGTTCTATTCGCACCCCGCCGTTTACATCATGATTTTGCCAGCGATGGGTGTCGTCAGTGAAGTCGTCTGCACTTTTTCGCACAAGAACCCGCTCAGCTACAATGCCATAGCTCTATCGACGCTGGGTATCGCGTTCGTCGGCTTCTTGACTTGGGGGCACCACATGTTCACCGCTGGGTTATCGACGTTCGACGCGGGGGCCTTCGGTGTGCTCTCGATGTTCGTCGCTATCTTCTCCGCGATCAAGGTCTTTACTTGGGTTGGCACCATGTATCGCGGTTCGATTTCTCTGCAGACGCCCATGGTCTACGTTCTCGCGTTTTTCTTCCTCTTCGTATTCGGAGGCATGACGGGCGTGGCCGTCGCAACGATGAGCCTCGATGTACACTGGCACGACACGTACTTCGTCGTGGCTCACTTCCATTTCATCATGGTGGGTGGCTCGTTGACTGCGTATTTTGCGGCGCTGCACTACTGGTTCCCGAAAGTAACCGGGAGAGTATACCCTGAAAAATTGGCTTTCCCGTGTGCGTTGCTGGTCTTCGCGGGATTCCTGCTGACGTTCGTCCCGCAATTCTTGCTGGGCAACATGGGTATGCCGCGGCGTTACGCGAACTACCCAGCAGCAATGCAGCCATTGCATGTCATATCCACGGTTGGGTCTTGGGCGCTACTGGTTGGCCTAAGCCTGACCCTGGTTTACATCTTATGGTCTGTACGGCACGGTAAACCCGCGGGCGACAATCCCTGGTGGTCCGCCAGTTACGAATGGTACACGTCGAGTCCGCCACCCAAGCACAACTGGGCCGGCACTCCCATATTCGAACGCGGCCCGTACGATTACACCCAAAGTGCCCCGGACCCCCGCGGGCGCATGGACCACGTGGCACCCGCGGCCAGCTCCGAGGAGGTTCTCAGTGGCTGAACCCATACTGCACGAGGACCATTTCGAGTCGATCGAACGCCAGGGCCACGCCGTGACACTTGGAATGTGGGCTTTCCTCGGAAGCGAGATTCTCTTCTTCGGCGCGTTGTTCACGATATATTCGTCCTATCGGGCGAGGTGGTCCGAGACCTTTGCCAAAGCGGTCCAGGAGAATACAATCTTCTGGGGTTCGGCGAATACTGTCGTGCTTCTCACGAGTAGCTTCCTCGTGGCCCTGGCCGTCCACTATTTGCGCCACGGCCGAAGTCGCCTCGCAGCACGATTAACCTATGCGACAGCCTTTCTGGGCGTCGCATTCCTACTCATCAAGGGCTACGAATACTACGACCACTTTCACAACGGTATCTTTCCAGGCGGGCGGGGGCACTGGTTCCTCGAACAGCCTCGAGAGCCCGCCGCAGCCGCCTTCTGGACGCTCTACTTCTTGATGACAGGCCTTCATGCTATCCACGTGATTGTGGGCGTGTGCGTATTGGCCGTGCTCGGTTGGTTCGTCAGCTCCGGCCGAACCGTGGCAGAGGCCCCGTTCGCACTCGAAAACGGCGCCCTATACTGGCATCTCGTCCACATCATTTGGCTCTTCTTGTGGCCCCTGTTTTACCTGACGAAAGGGTACGGCTAGTGACAGAGGCAGAAGTTCAGCGAGCTGCGTCTCAGGACGACGATAGCAATCGCCGCAACGGCGAGCTCGTGAGCGCGCCCATGACGTTCGGAAAGTACACGGCAGCCTATGTCGTGCTGCTGCTGTTGAGCGCCTTAACGTTTGGACTTTCCTTTGCGCACTTGGGAGCCGGCGAATGGTTCGTTGTGCTCGGGATTGCCGCACTGAAGTCCACAATCGTCGCGTGGTTCTTCATGCATCTCATCGAAATGTCCGCGGCCCATCGTTTGGCGGGCGTGGTTGCGGCCGCGCTACTCGCCGTTCTTATCTTGTTTGCCATGGCGGACGTATGGACCCGACCCCGACAGGTTGGACCCGACCCAGCGCCCTTGGCAGCGGGTCTCCAACAAGAAATGCATTAGCCGCTGGTGCTCAGGCACCAAAGAAGACGGGGAACATGAAGTACAGGATACAGTTGATGACATGCGCCGCAGGGGCTTCACTCTTGGGTGCGATGAGCACGAGCCGAGCCAGCACAGCTTCGGGTTCGGCACGCGTGTCGCTCGAGACCCAACCGGCTGTTACCACGTCCGCAGATTCCCTGCCCCCTCACTTGAATGGCGTGGGCATCGACGAACACATTGGCGCTCAGGTTCCGTTCGACTTAACATTCCTCGATGAATCGGGCAAGAGCGTAAGGCTCGGCAACTTCTTCGATGGTACCGTGCCGGTGATTGTCACACTCAACTACTCAAACTGCCCGATGTTGTGTAGTCTGCAACTCTCGGGCCTCGTGCAAGGGCTGAAGAAGGTTGACCTCACGCTGGGCCAGAGTTATCGAGTGATTACGGTCTCGCTCGACCCGCATGAAACGCCCGCGACCGCGCGACAAACTCAAGCTCGCTACCTTCTACAATATGGTCATCCTGAAGCAACTTCTAGCTGGCACTTCTTGACGGGAACGGACGAAAGCATCCATGCTCTAGCTAGAGCCGCCGGGTTCAATTATCGATACGACGCGAAGCAAGGCCAATATTACCACGCCGCGGCGATTGCGATTGCATCACCGAAGGGTAAGCTCATGCGTTACCTTTATGGTATCGAATACGCGCCGACGACGCTAAAGCTTGGACTGCTCGAAAGCGCGCAGGGCAGAATTGGGACTTCCGTTAACAAGCTGCTGCTGTTTTGCTCGGCTTACAATCCGAAACAGGGGGGTTACAGCGCCGTCGCGAGCCGCATCGTGAGCCTCGGGGGACTTTTCACGATGGTCGTGCTCGGTGGCTTTCTTTTGGTTTTTTGGCGTCGCGAGGCACCGGTGCGTCACTGATGGGCTTGGTGCCGTCGGCGTTGCGGTAAGCAGAAGTGTCCCAGACCGATTTGCGGCACGCGTCGTGCGATCGAGGGGATTTTCGATTGCGCCCGCCGGGCCGCGCACCTTAAGCTACTGTCCGTGCCGATACTTCCCTTCGGCCGTCGGTCAGCGCTGCCGCACCGGTGACCGCCTTGCTCGCTCAAATCTCCGAGCTTGCGGATCTGGTTTGGAACGGAATGATTTCATGATGCTTCGCAAGCGTGTGTTCCTATTGATTGCCTTGAGTCTGGTTTCGCTAACGGCAGGCGTAAGTGTCGCGCAAGACGTAAACGCGGCGAGCTCAAGCGACGCGGGTGTACCGAGGGACAATGTCGTGGCAGAGCCGCAGCCGGTGCCTCAGGCCGACCTGCACCCATTGGCCCCACCCGTTAGTGAACCGGTGCAGTCTCCGCCGGTTGGCGCACCTTCGGCAACTTTGGCGCCCCCGACGCCTCGCGTTATTGTGTCTGAAGGTCCTTCTCGCGTTGCACCGTCGGGAGCCGAACCGGGATATCGCGAGCTGCGCGTGACGCCCACAACAAAAGGTGGCCCAGGCGACCCGGCCTCGGTCGCTGCGGGGCCAGGCGGGTTCACGCTCACCTCCAACAACAACCGTTGGCAAATCAGCTTTCGCGCACTAATTCAAGCCGACGGACGCTTTTGGTTTGACGATACGGAGCGACCTCAAATCAATACCTTTCTGATTCGCCGCGCGCAGCCATACATCGAAGGCCGCCTACCGTACGGCGTCTCGTTCTTAATTAGCCCTGATTTCGGCGGGGGAACCGCGATACTTCAAGATGCCTACCTGGGCCTTGACTTGCTCGACGCGCTCAAGTTTCGCATTGGCAAGTTCCGTCCTCCATTCGGCCTCGAACGGCTGCAGCCAACGTCCAACTTGTCGTTCGTCGAGTTTGGCCTACCAACGCTGCTCACGCCGAATCGTGACGTCGGTGCCATGGTGCATGGCGATCTCTTTAGCGGATTTTTCGGCTATGCCGGGGGCATCTTCAATGGCGTACCCGACAACGGGAGCGCCGACCTTGACGCAGACAGTCAGAAGGAATTCGCGGGCAGAGTCTATTTTCGTCCGCTTAGAGCGCTCGGCACCGAAGCTCTGGGCCGGCTCTTCATCGGCGTGGCTACGACATTTGGGCGTGTCTCCGGAAACCCAACGAACACCGCTCTGCCCAACCCGGCGTTGACTCCAGCTTACAAAACACCCGGGCAAATCAGTGATTTTACATACATCAGCGCCGCGTCTGGCGTGACTCCGAGCTATTCGAATACAGTCGTCGCTAACGGAGCCCACAATCGATACGGCGCCTATCTGTACGAAGCTGTCGGTCCGTTCAGCCTGCTCGGCGAGTACTACATTTCGAACCAGGTGGTTGGGCGTGCGGGTTTCGGCAGTATCGAGGTCCGCAACCACGCGTACCAGGCGCAGGCCACATTCATTCTTTTCGGCGCGGACGCAGCCTACGACTACGTGCACGTGCGGACACCTGTCGAGCCCAGTGCGGGACACTTCGGCGCGCTTGAAATTGCGGCGCGAATTGGCCATCTCGCCGTCGATTCAGACGTATTCCCCAATTTCGCATCGCCGACCGGATCGATTCGGGGTGCGACGGAGGGCACGTTCGGCGCGAATTGGTATTGGAGTGACAACGCGAAATTCGTCATCAACTGGGATCACACGGCATTTCAAGGTGGCGCCAAGACGCCTACGGAAGTGGCAGCGGGGCACCGCGAGGATGAGAACATTTTTCTGCTTCGCGCACAGGTCGTTTATTGAGATTCACGTGCCGAAGCTTCTGATGCCGAAGCAATTAGCGCACAGAGTTACGTCAAGCCAATCGATGCGATTCGCCACGAAGCCTTCGGAGCCGCTGGAGTTGCATTTTACCTTGCTGCCGACGTCTTGACAGCATACCTTCACGGCGTGAACACCACGGTCAACACTCATGCAGGTCAAGCCTCGTATACCCCGGCTGTGCTGAGAATTTACGATCTATTCGTGCTTGGGTTTTCAAGTCGTTTCGCCTGGCGCTGCCCGTCAAGCCAGCTGCTGGCGCATTATCAACGGTACATTTCGTCGAAACACCTCGATGTTGGCGTCGGCACGGGCTGGTTCTTGGACCATTGCCAGTTTCCTACACCCAAGCCTGAACTCCATTTGCTCGATCTCAATCCGAACACGCTGAACCATGTGTCCGTGCGCATCGCTCGCTACGCGCCGGTCGCGCACCGCGGCGATGTCATGCAGCCAATTAGGCTCGCTTCTGGCTTCGAATCTATTGGACTCAATTATGTTCTGCACTGCCTGCCCGGGAACATGGCGAGCAAATCCGTAGCAATTGAAAATCTAGCGCGTTTGTTAGCACCGGCCGGCACCCTGTTTGGCTCGACGATATTGGCACGGGACGTTACGCACAACTTCATCGCGCGCCGTCTTACCGCCATCTACAACCGAAAAGGCATTTTTGGAAACCGCACCGACGACTTGGATGGCCTGCGGCGAGCGCTCGCAGGCAGCTTTCGCGAGGTCGATATCTGCGTGCGGGGCTGCGTAGCGCTGTTTGCCGCGAGGCAACCGACGGCCACCAATGTCGAACGCTAGCCCCGCGTAAGCCCTCGTCAGGAGTCTTCATTCGCACTGTCGCGATTCATTGGGCTCTTGCTCTGTGGCCGTTAGGGTGCTGTACTTCGCCCATGGTAATCGTTCTTTATCACCACCCGTACACGCGTGCTGCCAATGTTGTCTGGATGCTCGAAGAGGTGGGGGTTCCTTACGAGCTGAGGTACTTGGATCTACAAGCGGGCGAGCAGAAACGCCCCGAGATCATGGCACTGAACCCCATGGGCAAATTGCCCATTTTGCAGGACGATAAGGTTACGGTGACAGAATCTGCCGCCATTGGTCTGTACCTGGCCGATCGCTACGCACTTGGAAAACTCGCGCCGACACCCGACGACCCCGATCGCGGTACTTACTTGCGTTGGTGTTTGTTCGCGCCGTCAGTCATCGAACCCGGGTCCTTGGCAAAGGCCGCGAATTGGACGTTCCGCGAAAGCAACGCAGGCTTTGGCAATTACGAATCGATGATCAGTACCATGCAAAGTGCCATTAGCGGTCGCATGTGGGTGTTAGGCGAGCAGTTCTCCATGGCAGACGTCATCTTCGGCGGGACCGTGAGCTACATGCTTCGCTTTAAGATGCTCGAGCCTTTGCCCGAGTTCACGAGCTATAGCGAACGCCTAGAGCAGCGCCCAGCGCGGCAGCGCGCCAATGCCATCAACGCCAGGGTTGCCGAGGAGCACGGACTGGAGCGGTAAAGTGACCGAACTGACTCGTGCCGTCATGCCATTTGCAAATTGTTATCCGGAACCGCGGAGCCTACGATGACCTCCGACAATAGTAATAGCAATAGCGACGACACACGGCAGACGGCGATATTGATTTTCGGTGACGGCGGCGTCGATTGGGCGCAGCTCGCGGCCGAAGGTCGAGCGAAGGCGCTGTTCCAAAAGCTCGTCGATTGGGCGGCGGATCTCAAGCGCCGCGGGCTGTACGCGGGCGTCGAGTCGCTCGAACAGAGCGGCAAGACCGTGCGCCGCAAAGGCACTGGGCTCGTCATCGACGGTCCGTTCGCGGAAGGGCGCGAGGCGGTGCTTGGCTTTTTCATCGTGCGCGTGAACAACGCCGACGAGGCGTGTGCGATCGCCGGCGAATCGCCGTACGCTGAGATCGGCGGCGCAACCGAGGTGCGGATGCTGACAGCGTTTCCGAAGCCGTAGTCGAGCCCAGTCGCCGGAGTCGGCGTGACTGCCGACTGTGAACGGCTCACAGCCACCGTGACAGCTACCGTGTGTAGTTACTGTCAGGGTTCCACTCGATTGAGCCGCTCCGTACTTCCGCGACTAGCTCGAACTTTTTTGGTTACATCGGCACGGGTAAGCAAGGAATTTCCCTCGGCGGGCGGCGCCGCTGACCTCGAAATACCACAGGAATCCACCACAAGACTTGCGTAGTACCACCCAAGGCATATACTGGTTTTATGTTCAGTATTACTGAAGGTCGCGTTCATGCATGAAATCGTCATCAAACCACTTTCTGCGAGTGAGGTGAGCGCGGCAATGGGCGATCGCGAAGAAGGGGGTGCGCTGTGAAGCATACCCGAGCCTCAATTACGCAAGACGCTGGCGCGTCAGCGGGTAACAATGAGCGGCGAATCCTGACGCAAAAAGTGCTTGCCAAAGAGAAACGCCACGCAATGTATCAGAGCGCCAAAGAACGGCGCGCGACCGATCCCCGTTATCTAGCGATGAAGGAAGCCGTCAAGGCGCAGCGCCGCGCAGCCTACCAAAAGGTAAAAGAACGCCGCAAAGCAGCGGCTACCGATGAGAAAGCCAAGCAGAAGGTGGCGCACGCCGAAGCATACACGCGCCGGCGTGAGGAGGCGGACCGCGAGCTCATGAAGCTCGTCACCTGGGTGACCAAGAGCTCGATTCCGCAAAACGATTGAGCTCATGCTACGTGCGCGATGCAGCCCCTGACGAAACGCGGCTTCGCGCACCACGCTGCGCCTAATGCTGAGTTCCCGTTATGCCATGTGGATGGGCTGATTGCAATTTCGGCTATTGCGGCAGTGCAGCGCTTGCTTCGAGTCGTTGAATTGCATCCAAGAGGCGACCGGGACCTTCCGACTTATTGACAACGACGCCGAGACTCGCAGCGTGCGACAATGTTTTCTCCTCGCGTGTTGCTGAGAAGAACACCAGAGTGGTCACGCGTTGTTCGTCGAGCAACTGTTGGCCCAAAAGCACACCACTGCCGTCCGGCAGGTCGATGTCGAGAACTGCGTGCTCGAACACTCGGTTGTCCCGCAACGCACCGGCGACTGTTTGTTCGCGCTCGACGCTATGACCGCATCTGCGAAGCATCGCCGCCAGTAGCGATGCCATGGGTGGAAAGTCCTCGACGACCAGAATCTTTGCCATGAATGTTTGCCCCCGACGCAATCATTTGCGTGCAGGCCGAATCACAGGAGCACGGACCGCGACCTGTGAAGGTAGAATATAGGTCGATTTATCGCGCGGGTTAGGGAAATCTGCTCATTGTGAGTGTGGATAATCTGTGGACGACACTAAAATGTGTGGACATCATCTGGAGATCGTTGGCCGAGACCTGGTCTGTGTCATGGGCTTGCATTGCTCATGATGCTTCAGCACGAAAAGGAAACCTTGCGTGCCGTAATGTCACGAAACGAACATAAACGGGCTGAGGGCTCCCCACCCTTTCCACGCCTGCCAGTTTCGGTGGTTGCCTCGAGTGCTCACTTTATCTAGCGTCGTGGGATGCTGAGCCGTTACTGGCGTGACGGCACGGAAACGCGATCTGCGACGCTCGCGATACGTCACACTGGGCTGCCTTTTCCGTGCCGCAGAGGCATCAAATCGAAAATCGCAGATGCGATCTGCGTACCCGATAATCTAAGGCGCCTGCAGGGTAATCAAGCTAAGACCGTACGTTTTCAGAGTAAACTCGAGCGTGAGGCTACTACTGGTGGGGGTCGGGCTCGTGTCGTAGTAACAGAGATCGGATTGATCACGTAGCGTTACCCACTGGTCCTGCGTGGGCTGCGTAGGCTTGCCCATTTGAACCCAAGCCGTGTGCGAATTCGAATGGGATTGATCGACCAGATAGTGCCTGACCGACAGTGGACCCGCGGCGAAGGGCAGGTTATTTAGAGTCAAAGACACGAGATTCGATTGCGTGGGATCAGCGGTGCCACCGGTTACGTGGTTGTAGACCAAAACTTGAACCGATTTGTTGTCACTGCTGAGCGTTGCGACTGCATTGACTCCGTCAGCGGTCGTGCCACCCGTTGCTTCGATTTGAGTGCCTGTCATCCAATGAAGTAACCGGAATGCATTGAACGCAGGCTTGGCAACGTCAAAGGATTCCGGAATATTTTGATCACCCTTGAGCAAAAGTCCGTAGTTTCCCTCACGATAGGCGGTGCTGGTGCCAGTGTCGATCTCCTCGTAAATGTCGGAGATTGTCCAGTACCCATACCCAACCGGAAGGGGCACCGATGTGTTGGTCTCGAGGAGATGAATCGTTTTGGCGATGAAGCTCGAGGCTACCTCGGTGTCTCGACCAACACCCGTCGATGAATCGGGGCCCCATTCCGTAACAATCACATCGCCAGTGAAGCCGGCGCTCACGGCACCGTTAACCAGGCGCGTGTGTGTGTCGTTCATCGCGTTGGCATTGGCAATTCCTGCGCCATTGTCGCTCGCGTAACAATGGTAAGTCACAAAATCGACGGGAAGACTGTTCGTCGAAGCAAAGCTCACCAGATTGGCAATAGCAGATGTGGTGCCTAGACTCGATTCTGCTGGCCCACCCACTCGAACCTTCGCGTCAGCCGCCTTGAGCCCCTGCACAGTGTACTTGTAGATATTCTTGTATCCCCCTACCCCAGTCGAAAGCATCCACGAAGCTTCATTCCAAACCTCGAAGTACCAGTTGTTTTGGACCTCACTCACGCCATAGCGCTGCTCGAGATGCTGCACGAGCGCGGTCATGAAATCCGACCACTTCGTCCAGTCTTTTGGCGGGGTGATATTGGCAGGGTGAAAGTTGTACCAGAGTAACCAAGCGGTAGAATCGGTTGCAGTGGCTAAGGGTGGAGGCGTGAAGCTTATCTCCGCGAATGGGTGCATTCCCGCGAGCATGATTGCATCGTAGACCGCGTCCAAGCGGCTGAAGTCATAGACCGGGACCCCGGCGTCTTCGTCGTAAACGTGAATGTCGGAATTGAGAATGCCGTGAAACCTAACTGATTCGAAACCGGCCTGGTCATGGCCTTTTTTCAGTGCATTTTGGATATTTCTGCCATACGCCGAAGCAAGAACCGTGTTTGCGTGATCGGCGGCAACGACTTTTTCATAGAAGCGATTCCATGGGTTGCCCTTCTTGCTCGCATCGACGTTGATCTGATACTCGGGAGTGCCGCTGGTCACATAAGGCGCACTGTCCGAACATGGGCGCCCCACGTCCTGACCATAGCCGGAAACGCCCCCAGTTGCCGGCATGACGAAGGTGCCACCCAAACCGGCAGATGACGAGCCCGCTGCTCCGCCCGCACCCGCACCCGCGTCTAGCGCGGTTTCGCAGGCCACGTAGCGCGCGCCGTCTGGACCAACGCAGGTGCAGATGTTACCGGAGGCGCTTTTGCACGTATCAGTGGCAGCGCCACATGAATCACCCGACTGGCACATCGCGACAGCCGAAGAACCACCGGTGCTCGTAGTGACCTTGCCCTTAGTGCTGCCGCTCGAGCACCCGAGAAAGAGGCAAACGGGCACGGTCAGCCAGAGCTTGGTACGAATGTTTCGGGTCATTTTTCTCGAAGTGTCGCGCTTGTTGAATATCATATGCAACGCTTAGTGGGAGCATAACGGATTTGCGGGTGACGGAAACTTCTATGTTATCCGATTGTCATCAAGAAAGTCCCTAAGTCCTCAGAAATACGGAAATCCGCCAGCTGGCTCAAACGCGTGACAAGCCGTCGAATTCAGGGTGAAAAAACGTTTTAGTGGCGACAACACTAGACTTGCCATGCTAGCTGACGCACGAACGTTCGCCACTGTCAATTCCGTGCCCAAGACGGCGCTTTGCCCACTATTGTTGCTAAGGGTACACCCCGAAGTTGGGCTCTTCTGAGTTGGCGCGTCCGCCAAATCGTATAGAGCACCGGTAGCACTTCCAACGTCAGAAACGCGCTGGTCGCGAGCCCTCCGATCATCGGTGCTGCCACTCGGCGCATGATTTCCGAACCCGCACCGTCAGCCCACAAGAGCGGCAACAACGCGGCCGCCATGGTGGTAATTGTCATGATCTTGGGACGCAGGCGGCGCACGGTTCCCTCGGCATGGGCTTCAATGATGTCGTTGCGATCCCGGATTTGCCCTTCACGCAGCCGCCGATGGAAGGCAGCGTCGATGTAAACCACCATGACTACACCAGTCTGCATGGCAAGCCCCACCACGGAAAGCAGACCAACCCAAACCGGCGCCGAAAGGGGATACCCGAGCAGATAGAGTGTCCAGAAGCTTCCGACGAGCGCGAACGGCACCGAGACCAAAACTAGGAGCGCCTCGGTCAGACTGCGAAACTGCAAGAAAAGCAAACCGAGCATGGAGAATGCAACGATGGGAATGATCCACAACAATCGGCGTTGGCCTGCAATCAACAGGTCGTATTGGCCCGTCCACTCGACGCGTTCACCCGGGTTGAGGTGGACCGCGCCAGAACTGAATGCGCTGTCTACTTGATGCCGAGCCCGGTCCACGTAGCGTTGTATGTCAACGCCCTCGGCGAGATCGACGAGGACGTAGGCACAAAGTTCGCCTTTCTCGACGCGCAACTCGGCCGCTCGTCGAACGTAGGTTGGCTTTCCTAGTAAGGCTAAAGGGACCGGCTGACTTTCCCGTGCCGCAGCGCCATCAACATCAGAACTGGCTGGTCCTGACGATTTCATTTTGGCTGAACGAACCGTGATATCCCGCAGAATGTCGGTTTCACCTCGCGCCAGCACGTCCGGAATATCCGGTGCAAGCCGAACTCGAAACAGGCGCCCACCCTGTTCGATCTCGCCAACCTGCCCTCCGGTTGTCATCAGGTCGATCAGCGAGTGCGCGGCTGCGCTATCCACGTTATGGCGGGCGAGCGCAGATTCGTCGAAGTCGAAGTCGAGCCGATTCTCGCCACCGAGCGATTCGAAAACGGCACTCCGCGTTCCGGGTATCTTTTCAATCAGCGATCGCAGAGCGGTTCCGATGGTGTCGAGGCGCTGAGGGTTCTGCGCAATGATTCTGATTCCTACCGGTACGCGAACGACTGTCGTCATCATGTCCATGCGTGCGCGTGCCGGGCTTGTCCAGGCAGCGGTCCAGCCTGGCAACCGCACTGCCTTGTCGAGTTCGTCGATGAGCTCGGCCGACGTTCGTCGCGTTCGATCCGGCCAGATCCACCTCAGTGCCTTGCGCAAGGGCTCGGGCGCCCAACTCGAATACCAACGAGGGCGCGCAACTTTCGGCCAATCCGCGCGCGGGCGAAGGCGTATCGTGGTTTCGACCATCGAATACGGTGCGGGATCTGTTCCTGTCTCCGCACGCCCAATCTTTCCAAATACCGTCGCGACCTCACGAGACCGGCTCATAGCGAAGTCCTGCCAACGGAGTTGCTGTTCCGCGTCGCTGGTCGGAACACCGGGCAGCGTGGTCGGCATATAGAAGAGGTCACCCTCATCGATACGCGGTAGAAACTCGGCGCCGAGCCGAGTGAGTATCGGTAGGCACGAGATCAGAGCCAGCCCCGCAGTCGCCAGGGTAAGCGTCGGGCGGCTGAGGGCGAAGTGAACGAAGGGGTGGTACACTCGAACGAGGGCGCGAGTAATCGGATTGTTGAACTCGGGAATTACTCGTCCACGCAGCAGGCGATCTCTCAAGGCCGGCGCGAGCGTGAGCGTGACCAGGGCTGCTGCCGCAATCACCAGCGTCTTGGTAAGCGCTAGGGGGCGAAGCAATCGCCCAGTCTCGCCAGAGAACGCAAATACGGGCAAGAACGAAATCGCTGTGATCATCAGCGCTGTCAGGATTGCTGGAGCGAATGCTTGTGCGGCTACTATGATATTGGCGCGACGATCCGTGGCCGATGCCCCAGGATTCAGGGCCTCGAGCTGGCGGTGGGAAGCTTCGAGCGCCACAATATCCGCGTCGACAGCCAGACCGAGCGCGATACCAATGCCGCCGAAGCTCATGATAGTCGCCGGAACGTGCAAGAGCCACATGGCTCCAAATGTCAGGAGCAACACGACGGGAAGAGTAATGAGTGGTACCAGTGCGCTGCGTCCGTGTAACAAGAAGAGCAAGATCACGAACACGACGACTGCGACTTCTTCAGCGAGCGCCCTGAGCAATGTGTGTCGAACGTGTGTGGCCAGTTCTGCACGATCATAGGTCGTTGCGACGTGAACGTCGGCGGCCGCACCGGAATCCTCGCGCAACGAATCGGCGGCGCGGTGCGGCAGTTGTCGACATTCGCGGGCAATGACGGCCTTGGCTTGCTCGACCAACTGCGCAATGTTGGCCTCTCGTCGCGCGATGATGATGCCTCCGACCGCGCGTGCCCCCCCAACGTCAGCGAGCCCGGTCGGCTCGTCGTTGGATAGCCGTACCAGCGCTACATCCCCAAGACGCACCGGCTCAGGAGCGCCATGAACGTTTAGACCTTCGATATCGGTCACTGCGCGATCGGTAACGACCTGAGCCGCGACAAACACCGATCTTAGCGTATCGAAGACGTCTGAAAATGCGAGCCCCCGCTCGCGGAGTTCGTGCGCCTTCACATCGACGCGCACCTCGTATATTTCTCCGCCGACCGATGCAACCTCGGCGACACCGGGGATTTTCGATAGCGCCGGGCGCAGCACGTCGTCCTGAAAACGGCGTAGATCGAGCAGTGACGAGACCAACTGCGGATCGGAGAGCGCGTACTCGAAGACCCAGCCCGTGGTCGATGCCGTGGGCCCAATGTATAGACGCACCGCAGAAGGCAGGTTGTGGCGTATCGCCGCCAACCGTTCGACGATTACCTTTCGCGCGTCGTCAAGACCATCCGCCGAGTCGAACACAACGTTCGACGTAGGCCATTCCCGACATTGACAAACCGCGAATGGCCTTTGCGCCCGGCACTCCGGTAAGTACGTCCGTCATTGCCTTAGTAACCTCAGACGCGACTGCCGGTGCCGAATGTCCCATCCAATCTGCCACGATGCCGATTTGCGGGTCAGCGAGATCTGGAATTACATCGCCCGTTAACCTGCGGCGTGCCAGATCGCCTCCAAGCGCGAGGAGCGTTGTCGCGACAACGACGACTAAATAGTGCCGTGCGCACCAGGCCACGATTCTGGCAATCATGGAGTCAGTTCCCCTGTTTGAGCTCCGCCGAGCCGACGATCCGCATCGACGAAAAATGTTGCGCGTGAAACCACTAGATCGTTAGCGCGCAAACCCGAGAGGACAACAGCGAAACCCTGCCGGGAAAAGGTTTCCCCGAGCGCAATCGATCGCTTCTCGAACTTATCACCGCCCACCCAGGTCAAGACGTAGGGCCCCTGCGGCTCCTGCAGCACCGCGGACTCCGAGACACCCAACACGGCGCGTGCTTTGTCAGCAATTCGCAGCCAGCCCACTTGCCCGGCCCGAATTGAATTGCCGACCTTGGGTGTGTCTTTGGCTTCGACTCGGAAACGAATCAACGATGTCGAACGATCCCAAGGAACGGCTGGACTATTGGTTCGCGTAACTGGAATCGACATTTCTGGTGATGCCGTCCATGAAAAGGTGCCGCGCTCCTCGGCGCTTAGTGAGTCAATCTGGTCCCGGTAAAATACCGCTGAGATCTCGTGATCGTTCTCGACCCAAGCCCAGCCGCGGATCTCTCGCAACCAGGGAGGTAACGAGTGCACCCGAACGAACTCGACAATCTTGTGCTTTCGTACATTCTCGAAGGCAGTCATGTCGGGCATGCCCCGAGTGGCCCTTGACGAACATCCGTGTCGTGACCGATTGCCTCGAGTTTCATTCCGACAAATCGGGCACTCGCCGGGAGTGGCGGATCGCACCTCGGGGTGCATTGGGCAAATGAAGCGCACGGTATGCGTATCCACGCTCTGGTCACGAAACCCGATTGCAACTGCGGCAAAGAGTGCCCCCGCTGCCACGATGAGCAACAACAGTCGCACGACGACAATCGACGACTGCGAAATCGCTGGCGGCATAGAGGCACCAGGTGTTTCAGGTTTCTCGCTCACCGGCTTCAGTTAAACCCGCCACCCCGCGTACGGGCGAAGTATCGCCGCACACGGGGTGGGACTTCCATCAATTTCTTACGGCACGCTTACTTTGAGACCAGATACGGACGCATGAACTCATTGTCCTCGTGGTCGAGTATGTGACAATGCTCCACGTAGCCCGGGCCGTTGGTTGGGTCGAAAGAGTAGTAGTTCTGCCCCGCGTGAGTCGAGCCCGCGGCTAAGCCGATCGGTGCCCAGCGAATGGCCAGGCGTGTGATCTCGCCGGGGAACATCTTGATCGTATCTTTCCAACCCGCATCATTAGGATCGGGGCCGCGCGACGGGCACGCACCACCTGCACATGCACCCTGTTGCAAGTATTTGGGGTCATCGAAATTGAGGTTTCCGCCAAGAGCGCCGGCCGAATTCAGAATGTTGTATGGCTTTGGCGGACCAAAGCCGGGGATATACACACCAGGCGCGAAGGTGAAACCGTTGAAGGTTCCGCCCGGAAATGCTGCGATCCAGTCGGTCAGGTACTGATCGACGTCGAACGGCTGACGAGAGATGACCTGGAATTGAATCAAGTGAATATGGATCGGGTGGGCGTCGCCTGTTAGATCTGCCACTTCCCACACCTCGGTCGACCCTTCCTGGGGCGTTTCCGTGGCGAGAAGGCCGTGGCCATTCGACGTTGATCCGGGCACCGGTGTTGTTGTCCCCTCGATTCGTCCGTTCCACTTGTTGTTGTTGACCAGGGCCTCAACGGGATCACCGTCGTCGACAGGTGAACCGGGACCGTCGACATTTGCCGTGTCGCCTTCTTCTTCGACTAGGATCAGCTGGCGCAGCTTGTCACCGCGGTTGTTGGAAGGCTTGATATTCACGATTGGCGAGGAGCGCAACGCGGGATGACTCCCGGCTGGGTTGAATGACGTGTCAGTTCCAGTAAACGGCTTACTGACCCGGAACTGCATCACCAGGCCGTCGGAGGTGGCATCTTGCGGCGCGCCGAAGCCGGTTGGGTTACCACCCGGGTATGGGTAGACGGCAAAATTCTTCAGTGTAAACGTCTTGCCCATCTGTCCGGCAAAATCGATGATCACGTCTGCGCGTTCAGCTGGTGCCAAAAAGAGGCATTTTTGACCAGCCTGAATATCCGTGGATCCGCCGAGCACATTGCCGGGTGGCGGATTGTTGATGCCGTCGCAAGCATGGATTCCATTGGCGGGATCGCCCAACTTGACCGGACTATTGAAGAACCCACCATCGGACCCGATCTGCCAGATTATCGGACCCACGGGGCCGTTCTGGTGCATGTCTACGCCCTGCTGGTTGAAGAGCTGCATGTTATAGAAGCGGGCATTGCTGGCGTTCAACACGCGGAATCGATAGCGCCGCGGCTGCACGTCCATCACCGGCCAGGCCTTGCCATTGACTGTGTTAACGTCCCCGAAGAACTCTGGGATCCAGAAGGGATGTTTGTCGGGGTTCCCCGGTCCTCCATTCAGCCCTGCCGGGGTGTCGGCGTCGGGGAAGAAAAGCTGGCCGTTTGTGTCGAACTGTCGATCCTGAATCATCAACTCCTGTTCCTGGTCTCCTGCTGGAAGGGTGATCGGGTTGTTGGCAGCTCCGGTATCGCGATTGTCGCGAACGAAATAGAAGCCCGCTAAGCCAGCGTACACATTCAAGCGCACGATGCCGAGCGCATGATCGTGAAACCAAAGCGTAGTCGCTTCCTGGGTATTGACGTAATTGTACGTGTTGGTAACGAACCCGGGACCCTTCAGGCTCAGGCCTGGTGTGAACCATTCGTCGGGAACGCCGTCGTATTGCGATAGGACCTCAGCCCCGTGCAAGTGGACAACCGCCGGGATCGGGCCAGCGTACGGCTGAAGGCATGGGCCCGCCAGGGGCGGCCCATTGACACAATTGTTGTTCGCTGAGGTGTGGAGTGGATCGGCCCAGTGAATCGTCTGGTCAACCGTGAGTAGACTTTGAAGTTGAGTATTAACGAGGTTGTTAGTGTAAATGGCGGTCGTCGCGATATTTCGCTTCGCCTCGATGGTGCGCGAGGGCCAACTCGGTCCGGCATTGTTGATGTCGTAGCCCCACAGAAAAGTACCCGCATTATAAGGCGCGGGAAGGGACGCATAGACCGAAGCAGGCAGAACCTTCTGCTGAAACTCCTGCATCTTGACGTTGAGCGTCACGGTACCATCCTGCCGGTTGCCGCTCAATGTCGGCAACTGGTCGACGAACTTGGGGAGGTCGTTACCAACCAGGAGTGTCTGCGCCTTGGTGACAGACGGCTGCACGATAGTTCCGCTTGGCTCCAATTGGCCAGGACCCTGGCTACATCCCGCTGCAAAAAGCAGAACCGCCCCTAGAGAAATATTTTCTGATAAATGCTGGGAAGTGCGCATGATTCTCCCTTTCGTCGAAGCGACTGTGCGTTCTAGAATTTTCCTGGATCGACGAAATCTCAACCCAGTGGGACGCAGGGTCCCGAACCCTCTACAAGCTTTTTTCTCTTGGCTAACTTAAGTACCCGGGGATTGGTTGTTGTAACGCGAGTGCGATTAATGCAGTGCGCACGTGTCCAAGTGTGAATTTAGCCAAATTACAAAGCGTAACGAGCCTCTAGCAAATTATTGTAAATTGGTGGAACTCACGTTGGGGGACGGACGCCCGTGAAATCGTGACGATTCAATGACCCCATTTGTGAATAGGGAGCGTTTGATTACCGTTGAGGAATGGTCGGAGGTTCATTGTCTGGGGCGCGGCCCAGACAACGAATTTCCACGGCTAAGTTGATTGATCTGAACTGGTTCCCCAGGGTACGGCGTACCTTCTGCGATAGCCGTGGGTTCGGTTTTCTATCGAGATGGTTACGCCGCCATCGGCACCGTATTCGTAGATCTCGACTATTTCTTCACTCGTCAGGCCGTCGCAACGCGCCGCTGGTAGTCGGTCAAGGTCGTTGCGGTCAGCCAAATCCGGATCGTACGGGAAATAAAGGTCGCCCCAGGGTGTCAAATCTCCCGAGGGTTGCCCGTGCACATCGATATCCGTGCACTCGAGAAACCGCAAGTGACCGACCCGATGTGCGGGGCGATAACTACGCTCGATTCGAATTCCATTTTGATCCGAAGCGGCCGTATCTTTGAGAAGAATCGGGTCGAAAATCTTGGCCCGCCCGCCTTCCCCTTCGCGCCAAACACCAAAATGCCGGGTAACCGACTCGCGAACGAAGATGCCAGCATCCGGATCGCACGCGATTGCTAGGCCGACAGCGGTTGCCGCATGCGGTTGCGGCGCAAGCAGGATTTTTCTCTTGTAAAGTTTTCGCAGCGCTCGACTCACCGGTGGGAAAGACGTAGCTCCGCCGACCAGGTAAATGGCGCCGAGTTCCCGTTGATTGTTGGGGTCGATACCAAATGTAGTCAGGCTACCGAGGACTCGATCCAGCAGCTCGAGGGTTCGATCAATCAAGGGCTGACAGCGCTTATAGATTTCATCGACGTCGAGCACGATCGGGGTTTCGTGTGCCAAAACTCGGGTAAAATCGATCAGGAGCCGGCGGCTCGCCGTGGTCAGGGATTCCTTGGCTTCCCGGCACAATTCGAGCATGCGCGATTGATTCGAGCGCCCGATGCTCCTGCGGTCGATATTGGCGACTTCGAGCGCATAGTCGAATATCACCTCGTCGAAGTCGTCGCCGCCGAGCTGCCCAATGCCTTCACTTCGGAGCAGCTCGAACCGGCGCTCCGCGAGTGACACGGCAGAGGTATCGAAAGTGCCTCCGCCAAGGTCATACACGACTACGTAGCGCTTGGGAGTCCGCTTGCCGATGGCACCGAGATTCCTATGCGCGAACTCAATGGCGGCCGCCGTTGGTTCATTCAACATGCCGACGACTTGGAAACCCGCGCGTGTAAATGCCTCGACCGTTACGAAGCGTTGGCCCGTGTTCGAATTGGCCGGAACGGCGACCATTGCCTCCAGTGGTTCGTTCGGACCAATTTCCAAATTGGATTGCTCCACCAACATTCGCCGGACGAATCGCAGATAGTCCGTCGCAAGTGCCTTTGCGGCCGTATGAGTTTCAAGGCCTGGCACAGGGTCATCCGGAGCCAGCGAACCCACGACTCGCTTTATCGATCGCAGTGCCTGGGAAACCTGAGCATCCGAGCTTGGTTCGTAACCGAAGTCGATGCCGCTGCTATTTGCAAAAGCCAGGCCTGGGAGAAAGTCGGCTAGGCCCTGGGGGGTATCGAAGATCGCCACCGGGTAGCGACCCTTATCAACAGCCGCGACCACGGTTCGAGTAGTGCCAAAGTCGATTCCTAGTCGCATGGTGGGTCCCCGAGTGGGCTGCACCATTTTGCTTTAATCATAGTGGCCCCGCCAAGTACTTGCGGAAATGTCGATATCACATCTCGTCACGGAATACTTCGGTCGGGCGCCCAAATATCCCTTGATTTCACAGTGTCGACGGACATTTGGGGGCGGTGCTGAGCGTGAAATGTCGAAAAAGCAGCCACTTACGGCAATATTTGCTTCGTAACGGGACTCCTCGCAGCCGGTGACGCAGTGTTTGCCATCGCAACCTGAAACGTCGGTGACCTGTACCTTAGATATCCCCGCGCTACCTGTTCGTCCGTTTCGACGTTTGATTGTGTGGGTGACGTTGAGGAATGGTCGGAGGACCATTGTCTGGGGCCCGGCCCAGACAACTGCGTTCTGCAAACTTGACTCGAAACCAACGGGTTTTGTGCGTTAAGGTCGCCGGCCAGCTCGCTCCGGGTAAGTCAGGCCATATCCGTAGGGGAATAGCGGCGAGTAGTTGGCGTCGCCAAAGTTAATTGGGATTTGGGCGGCTGATTTTGGCCAAGAATGGGACAACTTGCCATTCGGTTTGACGGCACCGTAAATCACGTCGGCCACACCGGCACCCTCGCTCCCTGGCAGCCATGCTGCGATGATAGCGTCCGCGGAATCAGCGACTTCACCGAGGATCATCGGGCGCCCCGTAATCAGCACCACAACGACCTTGGCGCCTGACTGTTTGGCATTGCGAATCACGGAAACGTCATCCGAGTCGAGTTCGAGAACTCGCCGGTCCCCATTTCCCTCAGCGTAAGGCCGCTCGCCCACGACCGCGATAACAACGTTGGCACCTTTAGCCCCGCTTGCGTCTCGCGAATAGGTGACACGCGCTCCGCGTGCCGCACCCAATTCGAGCCCGCGTCGAATTGTCGTTCCGGTAGTGATGGGCCCGGACGCGCCCTGCCAAGAGATCGACCAACCCCCACACTGGTGGCCCAGATCGTCGGCATTTTTCCCCGCGACGTGGATGGCGGGCGTGTTCGGGTCAAGCGGCAGGACATTGTCTTGATTCTTGAGCAGGACCAACGTCTGACTGACGGCCTGCCGTGCCAATATTCGATGTTCACTCGAGCCAACGGTGGAAAGTGGAGGCCTGGTCCTCGTTGGAGAAAAGAGTCCCAGTTCGCACTTGACGGTTAGGATTCTTTTCACGGCGTCATCAATGCGCTCGGTCGGGACCCGGCTCGGTACCAGCGACGTTAGCGTGGACAAGAATTTCTGGAACCTCTTTGGCCCCATAACCATATCAACACCAGCATTGATGGCGGATTCGACTTGAGCTGGGTAGTTACCCGGCAGCTGCTCGATGGCCGCATAGTCCGACACAAGAAAGCCCGAAAAACCCAGGCGTCCCTTGAGAACATCCGTCAACAGGTCGCGTCGCGAATGCATCTTCTGGCCGTTGACGCTGCTGTAGGAAACCATGATGCTCCCAACGCCGGCTCTGACTGCGGCTTGATATTGTCGCAAATGGGTTTCGAACATCGCCTCGGCATCGACCAAGCTATTGCCCCGATCATGTCCCGACCAAGTTCCACCGTCGGCCGCAAAGTGCTTGGCACAAGCGAGCACCGCTGGCGAGGCTTGCCCCAGCCGTTTGCCTTGATACCCACGAATGGCTGCAGCCCCCAACAATTCGGCCAGTTCCGCGGTCTCGCCAAAGGCCTCGTAAGTGCGTCCCCATCGTTCGTCTCGGGCCGCGGCTACGACAGGCGAGAAGGTCCAGTCAATGCCAGTAGCGGACATCTCCTCAGCCGTCGCGCGAGCGATTTTTTCGACGAGTTCGGGGTCCCGCGTACATCCGAGCCCAATATTGTGCGGAAAGATCACTGCATCGTGAACATTGTTATGCCCGTGCACCGCATCGATGCCGTAAATGAGTGGAATCTTCAGGCGGGTATTGAGCGCAAACGACGCGTACTCGTTGACCATCGACAGCCAAGCTGCGGGCTCGTTACGCGGCGGACTCGAGCCACCACCGCTGAGGACCGAGCCTAGTGCGAATTGACCGACGTCGCTGGGGCGCGACAAGCCTCCCCGATCGGGCTGCGTCATCTGCCCGATCTTTTCCGCCAGAGTCATCTTGGTAAGTAGGCCACTTGCCAGTGAAGTACACGCTGCAGACGGCCAGCCAATGTCGGATGTCTGGGCGTCTTTTACGATCCATTGATCGACGTGCGGGGGTGGCGGCTCGGTAGAATCGGAGTTCGCCACAGGCCCCGGTGCAGTAGGTGTTGCACTGTGCGATCGAGGGTGCCCTCGAACACAGCCGCTCATTGCAAGCGCAAGGAATAAAAAGAACGGCTTGCCTTGGGCGAAAAACATGGTTGCCCGGTATCAGACTTGGCAGAGATTGTCGAGTCCACGCAACAAACGGTCGCCATCGACCCAACGCGAGCAAAAGCACTACCAGCAATTGCCAAACCGCTACCAGCCTCATCAATAGTCGAATTGAGACTGTGCCTCACCCCTGCATGCATGTCGCCAATTCCGAGGGAGCGGGTCTGGAGCAATCGAAGCTGGGATGTAGGCTTCCTGAGGTTCGCGCGACTACCTGTTGAAGACGATTAGTAGCCGAAACGCAGGCGCCTTGCGCGTCCGACGCGCAAGGTAAGCAGCCGGAAAGAACAGGCCGGAAGGGTCCCAGCTTCGATTGCGCAAGGCCCCGACCTCGAGCGCAATGTAGAATATTTTGTTGTGATTAAGTTGTCTGGGTCGGGCCCCAGACAATGGTCCTCCGACCATTCCTCAAGGTCACCCACACAATCAAAACGTCGCGACGGAGGTACAGGTAGCCCATGAATATCTAAGGTACAGGTCACCGACTTGCCGGGCGGATTTGTGAGCTCAACCGTACAGTCAGAAGGAGTTCAACATTAAAGGAGGCTGACCCGTGGCTTCGATGACATCACGCCAGAGTGCACTTTCCGGGTCGAACGAAGTTCCGTTTGCCGGCAGCGAGCGCCATCGGTACGTGCACGAACCTGCCGTTGACGAGACCGACCAGGCATTCCGTTCTTCCCGCCATCGCGGCGTGCACGCCGTTGGCCCCGAGCCGCTGGCAATAGATTGAATCATTCGCGATGGTGGGCGCGCTCCGAATGATGTAGCTCGGATCAATATACTTGATACTCACTTCGCGCCCCAGACTGCGAAAATGCGCGTTGATGTTATCGCACAGGAAAGGCCCAATATCGGCGAGCTTTACGTTTCCCGAAGCGTCGGTCCGATGGGTTGCCTCCAGCAGCTGTTGGCCTGCACCCTCTGCGACCAGTATCACCGCATGGTGCCGCGCCTGGAGCCGATCAGCCAAGTGACGCAGCAAACCATTATTCCCCTTGAGCTCGAACGGGAGCTCTGGAATCAGCACGAAATTCACGTCATTTTGGGCCAGCGCTGTATGCACGGCAATGAAACCTGATTGCCTGCCCATGACTTTGACCACGCCAATTCCGTCGATGGCCGCGCGCGCCTCGGTGTGTGCGGCTGCAACGGCCATCACGGCCTCGGACACCGCCGTGTCGAAACCGAATGAACGTTCGACGAAACTGAGGTCGTTATCGATTGTTTTCGGAATGCCGACAACCGCACAATTGGCGTCGATTTCGGAAAATTCGCGAGCTAGTGCG
>CAWFUX010000051.1:0-61335 GCA_963819085.1 uncultured delta proteobacterium | reverse complement strand
TCGATTGCTTCGATTTGATCAGTCAACGTACTTTACTCGCTGCGATTGACTCGACGGCTCCACATTCCAAGTGCCACACAAACCAAAGAAAAGGCCAACGGACGGGGTCCGATACAGCGGTTGCTCCGAACCCACGAAAATGGGACGGGCCAGGTTGACGGGAACTGTCGCCTGGAATGCAAGGCTTCCTGCATCGCTGAACCAGCGCAGTCTCAGACCTGGGCCAAGGCCAACCCAGGTCGCAGTCGCGGTGCGCGAACTCGTGACCGAGCTTTGTTGGACGCCGGCAATCATCAGCTCACCTATCGAGGCGACGAACATCGCATCGGTCGCCAAACTGCGCGAGCGCACGATGGGCGTGCCCAATTCGAGGCCCGCCCCGTAGAAACTAAATGCAGCAGAGGCACCGCTACCGACATCGCGCAGTACTTTCGGGCCGAGAAATGCTCGGATGATTGTGAATAGACGCTCTCCTTTCGCGCCTTCACCGCGCAGCCCGAGCAACCACATGCCGTTGTTCGTAAGCAGCGTAGTCCATTCTAGCTCCGCGCCGATCCCGACGCGCCAAGGCGTGCTTTGCGGGGATTTCTCCGGGGGCTTCTTGATGGCTGGCTCGGCAAAGTCTCCTTCCACAGCGTGCGTCTCAAGGTGAGCGTCAGTAGTTTGTGATTCTTGCGATCGTGTAGCGGCGGCTACCGGTGCAGGTTGTTTCACATTTGCCGGCGCTTCCGCAGAATCGCCCGCCGCTTCACTAGTCGGTGACGATTCGGGTGCGTCATCCGCGCGCGTTTCCGGTTCATGTGAAGTGTCAGCCGAGCTCGTGCGCGGGTCGAGCGTGAGTGCCATGATGAGTGCGACCGCTGCCGTCACTTCCTCACAGCTCTCGCCATCGACGAATCGAGTTGACCCCGGGTTGCCCGGACCGCGGATATGCAACTCGGCAACGACCTTGTTGGCGTGCCGCTCGAATCGCAAAAGGAAGTCCCAGCGACCGCCGGATGCGAGAAACGCCGCACCTTTGGCGCGTGCCGTTACTTGCTCACTCAAGTGCCGCGCCTCGGCACAACTCCCGGGTTGTTCGATGCCTAGAGAGAATGTTTCAGCTTGCGCACCAATGCTTTGCATGAGCACCAGTGTGTTCGCTGCCATCGCGAAAAGCAGGCGCATTGCTAGTTCCGCTCTGCATCCGACCGGTGATTCTCCGTCCCGCTCGCACGTTGCTGAAGGGCTCGTGCACGTAACAGCGTCGCTTCTTGCGCGAGACGTGGCGTTTTGAATTGCCGATCGTGTTGCTGCAACAACGTCAAGGCTCGGGCAACTTCTCCCTCGTCCAGCGCCTGGCGCGCCGCATCTATCAGGGCGACTTCCGCTCCGAGCGAGTCACCTAACTTTGCAGTGGATGGCAAACGTTCACGGGGCACCACCCGCGGTACTGCAGTGGTGTCCGGTTTTGACGAAGCTATTGGCTCCGCCAAGGTCTTGGTCACAATCTCCGGCGGTGGCGCGTCTATATTTAATATTGTCACAGCGGCACGTGCCCGCTGGGGCAGCCCGGTCGTGCTAGCTGCTGCGCCCAGCCATCGGGGAAGATGCACCGCTACGAATGCTCCGGATGCAACCAAGATTGCGATTGCCGTCCACTTGGCAGACAGGGTTCCAAATAGGCTGGCGGCCTTGGCATTCACAGCCCCGCTCGCCGACGCGGCAGCGCTGGATGAGGCGCAGAGTCCAAGCGCAGTCAGGGTAACCTCGAGCGTTGAATCGGGTGCATTCACCGCCTGACCCGCGCGCAACAATTGAGCTTCTAGACTCTGCGGATATTGCTCGACGACCCGACGCGGATTCATCGTGACCTCCCGGCAGGCGTGGCAAGGTCGAGCGTTGCGACGGCATGGTGAAACTGGCTGCGTGCCAGGCGCAGCCGCGAAGCCACCGTGCCCTGTGGAATAGCTAAAACATTGGATATGTCCCGCATCGTCAACTCTTCGATCTCGAACAGAACGAACACTTCGCGCAGGGTGTCGGGCAATGTGTCGAGCACTTGGAGCAACAGTCGTTGTGCCTCAGCGAGTTCCAAGCGCTGTTCAGGCGAAGACTCAGCGGCGCAAGGTTGATTCGAAAGTTCGTCGCTCCCAAGCTCATGCCTGCGGCGGTGCGTGCGTCGCCAGCGCGACGCGATGCGCGCCGAAACCGACGACAGAAACGCGCGCTCGCTGCCCGGGTTGATCGTCGTGTGTTTGCCGGCAAAAACCAAAAATACTTGTTGGCAAGCGTCGTCCAAGTCACCCGCTGGCACGCCCAGATGTCGGAGCAAGCGGTACACGTGCGAGAGGTATTCGCGCACGAGCTGCTCAAGCGGACGATGGGAGTGCGCTTCGCAATGGGTGTCCACCCGGGTAAACGGGAGGGGTTCCATCGATTCAGCCAAACCCTGCACAGCCCGATCCATCTCCGCAATTGTACGTATTGATCACAGCGGGCTCACGTTTATCTCGCCTGACCCACTGGCCGCGTCGTTTGGCCACGAGCAGCCGGACATATTCGCGCGGTCTTTTCACCGCGACGCAGGCGTAATGCGTTTTCGCGTTACTCGCACCGCCCGAAGGATACGGAGCGCCGTACACCGGCACTGGACTGCCTTCGCCGCTACACGCAATGAACGCCTGGCCCTGCCCGGGCAATTCCGGGTGTTAGTGTGGCATGAGCGCAATGCTGCGGAACGCCCCGTTCGTAGGCGCTGTGACCATCGAGGTCAGGGCGGGCCTGACCGTCAAGCAATTGACGTGTCCGGAACCAAACGGCAATTCGCCGTCTTTTGCCGACAAATGTGTGACGTCAATTGGGACCGGTTCCAGCCCCGCTCGGCAAGCTCCGATTGGTCGATATTAAAATTCGAATACCGGCCGTAGTTGTGAGCTCTCATGACTACGGAAAAAAGTACGACCTACGACGCGGTTCCCTACGAAAGCCACCCTTATTTGCACAGCCACCCGTGTTGGTTAGAGTCAATAGCGCGGCTATTTGGGATGATGGCTCCCGCACCCGAGAGTGCGCGAATTCTTGAACTCGGTTGCGCGAGCGGAGGGAATCTGGTTCCGATGGCGGAATCTCTTCCGGGCAGTTCATGTCTGGGTATTGATCTGTCGAGTCGTCAGATTAAGGATGGTCAAGCCTTCGTCGAGGCCACCCAGCTTCGAAATGTAGAACTGAAGCAGGCTTCAATACTCGACGTGGATGAGAGCTACGGTCAGTTTGATTACATTATCTGCCACGGTGTCTACTCTTGGGTGGACCGCAATGTTCAGCAGCAGATTCTAAAGCTCTGTGAAAATCGTCTGTCGCCAAGCGGTATTGCGTATATCTCGTACAACACGTATCCGGGTTGGCACATGCTCGGAATGTTGCGCGACATGATGCGGTTTCATGCCAGCCGTTTCAAGGAGCCCGCCAAGCAAATTGCTCAGTCTCGAGCATTGTTGGAAGTCCTGGCCAAGACAATAACCAATCAAAATAACCCGTACGGCATGTTGCTAAAGCGCGAAAGCGAAAAGCTGCGGCACAGCTCGGATTGGTATATCTACCACGAGCAATTGGAAGAGAATAACGACCCGGTGTATTTTCACGAATTCGTGGAGCGCGCTGGCGCGGCAGGTCTTCAATTCCTGGGTGAGTCCGAACTGCGCGGAATGCTTGCCAACCAGTTTTCACCCGAGATTCAGGCAGTCTTGAGTGAGGTGGCCACTACATTGATATTCGCGGAACAATATATGGACTTCTTCCGCAATCGCACATTTCGAAAGACGCTGTTGTGTCAACAGGGTATTTTGCTGAATCGAAAGCTCGATGTCGAGAGCGTCAAGCCATTCAAGTTCGCCTCGGCCCTAATTCCTCAATCCGAGATCTGTGACCTTAGCCAGAACGTAGCGGTGAAATTCGAGGCGCCGGACTGGCCGAGCACCACCTTGACCGACACCTTTGGTAAAGTGACGTTGCTATGTCTACGCGAAGCTTGGCCCGAGTCTGTCTCATTATCAGATCTCGAGACGGCGGTGCGCACGCGGCTTTCACTACCACCGGCAACGGAAACAACTGATTTCGGCGACCTGATGTGGAGCTGGTTCATCAAGGGCATTGCGAATATGACGCATACTTTGCCCAATTGTGTCAAAAGCCCCGGTGAGCGGCCACAAGGCAGCGTAGTCGCGCAGGCTCAATTGAAATTGGGTGTACCGAAGTTGACCAATCTCTTGCATCGCACCGTAAAGATCGCCCCATTCGAGGCAACGGTATTGGCGCTACTCGATGGAACGCTGGACCGTCCGGCAATTGCCGAACGCGTGACGCAACTCCAAAAACAAACGCAGGGAGTCGGCGAAACATTAGCCAACAATGAACAGGACATGCAACGGCGCGTCAACACGGCACTGACCGCGCTCGCCGAGGCCGCATTGTTGCGAAACTAGAAGTTGTGCGAGGCTGCAAACCCTGAGCCGTCACTGGTGCGATCCGGCGAAGCGAGATCAACGGTTTTGGGTGCGGTTTGCGACGGGGTCACCAAGGTGGCGCCCCGTTCTACCCGTTCCAGTCGTAGACTTTGATCCAGTCAATATCTGCACTTGTCGGCGCGGATGTCGCCGTAATTGGACCCGCCCAGCCCGCTGCGCTCGATGCCCAAATTGTCAGCAGAATTGTTTGCGGTAGATTCATCAGGGCGGTGTTAGCTGTCCAGGTTCGAAGGAGCGTTCCGTCGGCGAAGAACTTTACGCTTTGGGGCGTCCACTCGACATCGTAAAGGTGAAAGTCCGCTTCGGCGTCGAAACCCAAATTCACAATCAACGGGTCCGGTGTGGGAGCAACCGAAGCGGTGCAACCCGTGACCGGCGTTCCCGTAAATACTTGACAGTTAAGCTGCGAAGTACCGCTTGAATTGCCTAAGTGTTCAATGTCAATTTCATTCCAGTTGCAATTCGGGTAGGGGGTATAGAAGAGCACCAACCCCGAGACGACGCCCGATCCCGTTGCGAACCGCATGCGCGCGGAGACTTTGCCGTAAAGCACCGTCTTGGAAGAGCGCATCTCGACTCCGTTGTAGGGTTCGGTCGTACTGTTCGGGTTTGGCGTTAGGTTGATACTAAGTATACCGTTGGCGACCGACGCATTTTGCGTGGAGAACTGAGCAAGATTGCCGCCAAACGTGAATGTCTGAAGGTGCCAAAACGTGGTGTCGAGAGTATTGAAGTCATCCTGCCACGAAAGGACGAACGGGTCTGCCCCGCTGTCCAGGACTCCGCTCCCGCCTCCAGTTGCGGACAAACCTCCTGTACTACTACCACCCCCGGCATTGCTAGCTCCGCCGACCTGCACGGCGCTCGAATTTGAAGAACCACACGCGAACAAGAAGCTTGCCAGAATTGTGGAGTTTAAAACGGTGAAAAATCCCTTGAAACGATGCAGACTCATGCGCGGTAGCGTAGCCGGCGGGCACTCAGAATCCTCGCGTCTTGTGCGTATAGTTGAACAAAACGCGGGGTTTGCGGCTCCCTGTGGCCGAATCGACGACTGGTCCCGTCGATTCCTCGCGCCTTCCGTGCCCATCCAATGCTTTCAAAGTCTGCTACCACTCAGGCTATTGCAAACAGGTTGCGTAACCGTATGTCACGAAACATTGCCTGCCGCTTTTCGATCCTTGCAATCCTTGCAATCCCCTTGCTAGCGAATTGCAGCAGCAATTCGTCCCCAAAGGCCACCCGCACCAACGGTGGCGCACCAGCGGCTCCAACCGGGGGAGCTCCCGCCATCGACGATTCGGGCATTTCGAACGACGCCAGCGCGCCGGAATCAGGGGCGAGTGATGCAGCTGCCGTCGATTGGGATTCGCTGCGCACGATCTATTCCGGCGTGCCCTGGTTCGATACTAAAGGGAACTTGGTTAATGCCCACGGAGTCGGATTCATAAAGGTAGGCGACGTTTATTATATGGTCGGTGAACAGCGATCAGGAGCCAATGACACTTACTCCGGAAGTTCCATCAATGCCGAAGATACTTTCACCGGTGTGAGTATGTACATGACCTCGGATTTTGTCGATTGGACGTTAGTGGGGACTGTCGTAGAGCCCATTGCCGGAACGATTCTGGGCCCTCCTTACTATGGCGAGAGGCCAAAGATTTTATACAATTCATCGACTAACAAGTTCATCATCTACATAAAGATGCTCAACTACACTGGGGTGCCTCCCGTCTATAGGGGCTACTACGCCGTGCTTACGAGCAGCAACATTTCAGGCCCGTACACGTACGTCGGCAACCTTAAACAAGGCAATGTCGATGTGCAAGGCGCAAACGACTTTCAAGTGTTCGAGGACGCCGATGGTATGCAGTATTTCGTGAGGGACGGCGGCGAACTCGACGTGTTTTCAGCGGATGGGTTGAGCCTCGCACGAACTCTCAAATTCAACGTTCAGTCTGGGGAAGGGGTATCCCTTTTCGAGGCTGGTGGCACGTACTTCTGGCAGAGTTCCCAAGGGAGTTACTGGCACAGCAACGACAACTCATACTCGTCGGCAGTCGGCGGAATCAACCAGTTATTCGTAGCGCAGGGTACCTTCTGCCCTCGCGGAACGATGACCTGGCAGTCTCAGAGTACGGCTGTCTTGCCGGTACATGGCAGTTCGGGAACGACGTACATGTACGTAGGTGATCGGTGGGTAAATGGCGACCTGCCAGCATCTACGTTGGTCGTTCAGCCATTGACAATCGACGCAGACAAGGAATCAATCCCTGCCTACAATGCTGTTTGGAAACTTGATGTAGCGAGCGGCACGTGGAAGGCCATCACACCCGAGGGTACTTCCATCAATGACGCCACTATAGGCACCGGGCAGAATCAGTTCAACTACAGCGGCGATTGGTCATCCAGCTCATGCCCCGGTTGCGAGGGAGGTGATCTTCACACTTCGTCCACCGCCGGCGCTACGGCGACTATCGCATTCAGTGGTACTCAGATTCTCCTGTACTCCGCCTACGACAATAGTTCTGGCATCATGGGCGTTACACTTTGCGACAGCAACGGGGATCCGATTGGTCCCGAGGTTCACGTAAGCCTTCGCTACGATGCGCCGCCCGCAGGCAATTACCTAGTCTATGCGAGCCCCGTTGTGACAAATGGTTCCTATGTTTTGAAGGTTCTTGTGACAGGGCTCAAGGACCTCTACAGCACTGCAGCGGGCTGTAACATCGACCGCGCCCTGGTCATTGGCAACACGTTCAGCAGCGGCGGAGAGGGAGATGGCGGGTAGGTGCCGCGCCTTTGGCTGCGGCGGAGCGATAGCTCCTCCCCGAGCGCTCGATCCTGCTCAGTTTGCGCCCCTTGAATCCAGTTGATGATGTAGTCGATATTGTCTTGCGAGAAGAAACCGCCGTTGAACCAGCCCGGCGCGAGTTGCTCATTGCCCGCCGTACTTGCGACGACTGAGACATAAGGACGTCAGGTTGCAACAATCTTCAATCGGAGGCGTCGTGCGGTCGCAAAAACTGAGCCGACATCCTGGGTGGCAAGTTGAAGTCAGATATTTCAAGAGTTTGTCAGGCGCAGAACCGGAATTGCTTGACTTTCGGTGTCAGCATCGGCGTGAAACTTGCGCCTCGGTGATGCACTCGATGCCGCCGACAAGCCCGCTGCCACTGGTTGTGCCCCATCAGTGGCCACGTTCCCGCCGCAAGCCGTCAATAGAACAGCGGTGCCCATTTGAAAAGTTGGTAAAAGACGCATTGCCATTTCCATTTGGTTAAGATTGCTTATTATGCGCTAATTACTGCCAGGCGGCAATTGGTGCGGTCAAGGCGGGTGTCGAGGTTCCCGGCTCAGTGCTATGCAACGGCTCATGGAGCTCTACTACACTCGCAATTCTGGCAATTCAGCGCGCAGCGTATTTACGCTTTTCGAGTCCAAAATTGACTGGAAGCAACGGCCACTCGATCCTCACAACGGCGAGACGCGAAATTCCGAGTACCTCGCCATCAATCCGATGGGCAAGGTACCGGCCCTGGCGCACGACAAACTCGTGCTCTGGGAGTCGAGCGCCATCAATTGGTTCGTCGCACAAAAGCACCCTGAAGCACGGCTGCTGCCCGCATCGATTGAAGCCCAAGCCGCGGTGCATCGCTGGATGTTCTTTCAAGCGAGCCATGTCAGCCCAGCCTGCATGTCGATATTTCGAGTCACGAGTGCGCGCATGCAGGCATTCTGGAAGATCAAGGGGGACCCACAGGCCGCCGACCAGGGTAGAAAGGAATTAGCGCGATTCCTGCTGGTGCTCGAATCCGCTCTCACGAATCGTGACTGGCTGGAAGGCGAATTTTCCCTCGCGGATATCGCGTACGCGTCCCATCTGTGGCTCGTTGAGGAAGGTGGCTTTGATTTTTCGCCCTACCCTGCGGTTCGCGCCTGGCTCGACCGCCTCTTCGCACGCGATGCTTGGAAGAAGACGGCGGAGCTGGTGTTTACGTGAGAGAACACTAAGTGCTACAACGACGCTTGCCATGACTGCGGACTACGTTCACGGCTACGCCAGCAACGAAAATCAACGTCTATACGACCAATCACATATCTTAGAAGATTTGATCCATCGTGATACGACGTTTACGCCCGGTTCGCGCGTGCTCGAGGTGGGCTGCGGCGTCGGAGCTCAGGTTTTACCCACCGAGCCGCCTTGCCTGGCGCACCATTCAATGCCTGATCGATCTGCAAGCGTCGCGCGGTGGTGACGCTTTGATTGGCCGGCGCCTTCACGATCTATTTTCTGGTCTTGACGTCACTGGTGTACACGTGGATCCCCGCGTCGTCTACGCCGACCCCAGTCGCCCCGATTGGGTCGAATGGTTCACGGAGCGCACGTACATCGCCATGGTCGAGGGCGCCCGAGACCTTGCGCTAGCTGAGGGAATGATGACCGAAGCGGAGTGGAACGCGGGCATCGCCGATATGCGAAAATCCAAGCAAGGAAGCTTCTCGTACACGTTCTTCAAAGCAGTTGCCAAGACTTGTGGCCCCTAGCTCGAGTCTCCACGGCCTACGTGATTCGACTCTGTGGTTCTCGGTGAGCCCTTACTCAAGCGACTTCGCGACCGCTGCTTGGCGGAATGTCACTAGCCACAATCGGCAAACTGCCAGACAATGGCTGCATGGCTGATGTGAACGGTGCACTGTTCCCCGGCGAGAAGGAGGAGCTCACCCGAGAACTTGAATACTTTCCTGAACAAAGTCGCTCAGACTCTTCGGCCGTTGCTTGGATTCAGCTGATTGCGCCAATCTTTGTGGCGATACCAGTAGCGATTCTTGGCTATCCGAAATGGGCTTTGCTTGGGGCGTTGCTGGCGATAGTCATTCCGTGGATTCGCCGAAAACGTCGGAAGATTAGTGCACATGCGATTCTGCGTATCGACGAAACGACTCTCCATATTACTTGGTCGCGCACAGGTGAACAATTTTCGGTACCTCTGAATGACCTCCTTAACGTCGCTCTCGATACCAAGGAGATCCAGCGTGTCCAGGAGAATGCCGCCGGCTATCCAGACTTGCGCTTTATCAATAGCAAAGTTGGACCTAGCCTGGATGTTGCACGCATCGAATTTGAAACCCGCGCGGGCTTCAAATTGCTAAATGACGAGTTTCTATCGCACCTAGATAATAGCGAATGGTTCGGAAAAATTCGCGTCTTTCTGCGAAAAAAATGGCTGGGTGCCCCAGGACGAACGTGAAGCGACACCCATTGAGTGATTCCTGACGGTTGGCTCGAAGGCCCCCGAGAGCAATCCATTCAGGCCGCTCCGGCTGTGCGCTTAGGCGTCACTTGGACTAATCGGCGAGAACACCTCAACCAGAAAATCACCGAATGCGCGAAGCCGCGCCGAGGCTTGTCGTTGCGCCGGATAGGAAAAGTACAGGCCGGGACCTTCAGTGGTAAATGCAGTCAAGAGCGGGACAATGCGCCCGGCTTGCACGGCGTTGTGAGCAACGGAGGACCACACTTGAGTCACGCCCAAGTGCATCGCCGCTGCCTCGACACAGGCTTCCATCGAATTGAACGCCAAGTTGCCCGCGGGACGCAGTGACCACTGGTTGTTCGCATCGGAAAACTGCCAGTCTGCCGGACGTGACCAGGGCGACCCGAGAAACGCGATGTTGTTGTGCTTGGAAAGGCCGGCCGGAGTCTTCGGTGCCGAATGGTTCTTGAGGTAAGTGGGCGACGCGCAAGTGAGCAGAGTCGTCGTGGCGAGTGGGCGTAAGACCAAATCTTGATCAGCGGATTTGCCGTAAGTAACCGCACAGTCAACGCCTTCGCGCGTCAACTCGATGTTGCGATTCTCCATGCGAATCTCGAGCTCGAGTGCCGGGTAACGTTGGTAAAGTTTCGGCAGTTGCGGCAGGACGAACAGGCGCGTGAGCGCGACGGGTAGATCGACGCGCAGCCGCCCGCGAACGCTGGCACGAGAATGCCGGACCTCATTGTCAGCCTCCGCCAGGTCAGCGAGAATGGGCACCAAGCGCTCGAGGTACGCGCGACCGCTGTCGGTGAGCGATAGACGGCGCGTCGTTCGATGCAGCAGGCGCGTCTTCAACGTGGATTCGAGGTCCTGCACCATCTCGCTGGCGCGTGCGCGCGACACATTCAATTCAGCGGCAGCCCGAGCGAAGCTGCCGACCTCTGCGACTTTTGCAAAGACTTGCAGGGCCAGTAGGCGATTCATTATTCGAGTTTAGCGAATAATATGTTCGGAAAGCAAGTATTTATTCTTGTCGCGCGAATGGTAAAGCATTGTGGTGACCTCGAAGCAGGAAGGTGCTCTATGAATCAACACCCGGAATGGATCTGGTATGACGGCGAACTGGTGCCGTTCATGGCTGCAACCACGCACGTGCTCACGCATTCGCTACACTATGGGGTGAGCGCAATCGAGGGCATTCGCGCTTACCCAACCACCAGCGGAGGCGTGGCGCTCTTTCGATTGGCGGATCACTTGCAGCGCTTTTACGAATCTGCACGTGCGTTCCGTATGCAAATCCCATTTGAGCCGCAAGTCTTGCACGCGGCGCACGTGGAACTCCTGCGCAAGAATCAACTCGACCGAGGATACGTAAGACCGATTGCATTTTACGGCGACGATAGGTTGGGCCTCCTGCCAACGGGAATTGCCGTGCACCTGGCGATTGCCGCGTGGTCGTGGGAAGCGTACCTGGGCAAAGGTGCGAACACTTCTGGCATTCGTCTAAAGACGTCGAGCTTTGCCCGTCCACAGGCAAACGCGGGACTTACGCGGGCTAAGATCGCGTCACTTTACGCAACCTCGATTTTGGCAAAAACCGAGGCCATCGACGAGGGATTCGACGAGGCCCTGCTGCTCGATTCACAAGGGTTCGTGGCCGAGGCCTCGGGCGAAAACGTGTTCATCGTCAAGCGAGGAGAGCTCATCGACCCTGAGCCGTCGGCTGCGCTGCTTGGCATTACGCGCGACAGCGTGTTCGAACTTGCAAAAGACCTGGGTTTGAGTGTCCACTCGCGGCATGTAACCCGCGACGACATTTACGCCGCTGACGAGGCGTTTCTGACGGGCACAGCAGCCGAATTGGTGCCAGTCGTGGAGCTCGATCGACGCACTATCGGTTCGGGTCGTCCCGGTCCAGTCACGGCGCGCTTGCAGCAAGCCTATTCGGACGCCGTTCATGGCCGCGACTTGAAGCATAGGGATTGGCTGACGCACGTGTCGTGACGACATTTCTCATATTGGAGTCGTCAGATGTGCTGCAGAAAGCGAGAGCGGATAAAAGTTTATCCAAACTACGGCTCCGATATCGCCTGGCTCGTCAGGCGGAGGGCTATTCGACAGTCGGGGTAACCTCGTAGGAATCACGACACTGACCCTGCCTGGCGAAAAGAAGCTCAATCAATCACTAAACTTCGCCATTGCCGCTGATTTGTACTGGCAACAGTAGGCTGGGCGTTGTGTTGAGCTGACCAAAGCCTACTCCAACGCAGTTCATGATCGTGACTTACCTGCCAACTGCTCTCAATTGGCGGGATCAATCACGCGAATATCGTAACGAGGCGCGTTCTCGTCATGACTGATGAAGACCAAACCCTCTGCACGTGCCTGGGCCACCAACAGCCGATCAAATGGGTCGGCGTGGATGCGTGGAAGCTCCGCGGCGCTGCATGCATGTTCCAGTCGTACCGGCAGCAATCGAACCCCGTCTTCCGCGGTGCGCGATTGAATGTATGCCAGCGGTGGTTCGGGCAATAGCAAGCGACCGGCAGCATGCTTGATTGCTATCTCCCAGGCAGACGCCACGGACAAGCTAAACTCGTTGCTGCGGTTGAGCACCAACGAACGAGTCTTCTTACCAACGCGTTTAGGCTCGAGGAGCAACCAAAGCCAAGCGTGTGTATCGAAAAGGTACTTCACGTGTAGTTCTCTAAGTCTGGTAACGGAGCGTCGAAATCTTCTGCAATTTTGCCCTTACCTGCGTCACGGCCTATCTTGAAGCCAACATGCGCGCGTTCGGGGACAATGCGGGCGACCACGACGCCACCGCGCGCGATCAGTACCTCTTCACCTTGCTCGATTTGACGCATGATTCTCGAGAACTGAGCCTTTGCTTCGTGAATGTTGAAGGTGTCCATGAGTCGGCTCAAGTGTGGACCAACCCGGTGAACCAGTCAACACAAGTCCGATGAATCAGCCGCCAATTGCCGCCGCCGAACTAACTTCGCGGGCGACCCCAGCCTTTCTAGCGCTCCGAGTCTTGAGGCGGCGGCTTCCTATCCTCCTCGTCATCGTGCAACATCCGATGGGCTGGCGTGTCGAGGTCATCGAATTGGCCTGCCTTTACGGCGCGGATGAACGCCCAAAGCGCAACCGATGCAAGAATTACCGCAAGCGGGAGCAAAATGTAGATGACTGACATGGTCTTGAGGTTGTTAGCGCAAAGGGTGTCGTGACGAGGGTTCTCGATGTCATGCGAGCTGTCAGGCATTGGCCGTCAGCTAGACGACTTCAGATATCTCGAGTTGATGGCTGATAGCTTGTTTGGTTTAGGTTCATCCCGATTGTTGGAAAACGTTCGCGACCCTAACGCAATCCCGAGTACCGTAAATGACGCCAGCGGCATCATAATTGCCGCGACGAGCGGGTTGATTAACCTGTCGTGGCGAGTGCCGCTGCGACCAAATTATATCCGAGCGAAACGCGCAGACAGTGTTTTATGACGTTGAGTGTGCGCCTAGAGCCATCGAATAGCTCAATGAGTACACCAACTCCGGGTCGCCCGAGGTACACATCGGCGGCAGCCAAACTGGCTTCGGCTCCGCCGTGAACGGCAATCCCCACGCTTGCAGCAGACAACGCTGCCGCATCGTTGACACCATCGCCAACCATGAACGCGGGCGCGGCGGCGGCCTCGACAATACGCAATTTGTCTTCGGGCGAAAGCCCGCCGCGACAATCGCTTGCCGCTATACCCAACTGTCGCCCTAGGCTGCCCACCGTGTCGGGATCGTCGCCCGAGAGGATCTGAACTTTATGTCCCATCTCTCGCAAGTCTTGGATTGTTTTTGTCGCATCGTCGCGCAAACGGCTCCCAACGCCAATCACCGCAGCTACGCCTCCATTCACAGAAACCCAAACCGGCGTCAGGCAATTCGACGTCATGTTTCGACGCGCGGCGATCGCCCAATCGGGCGCAATTGAACGAAGGCTCCGACTTTCGTCGGGCGAAGGGGATACGGGAGATTCCGCGGGATTCGCCGGATTCGAGGATCGATGCGAAAGACGAGGCGCGTCGAGGGCAGAGGACACGGGAGATTCCGCGGGATTCGCGACGGGATAAGCGGGCCCGAAGCATGCCTCGGGCCCTGCTGGATCCGACGATGACGTCGAGGAATCGACGAGCGACGATTGAAGGACGAAGGATTCTGACCCGATTTTGAAGTGCGTTCTTTCGACTTGGCCTTCAATCCCTTGGGGCGAGGACTTCGATAAGACGGCGCGGACTGATTCGATTGCTCCTTTTTCAACTTGGCTTGCAATGGCTCGCGCAATCGGATGCGATACTTGAGCTTCGAGGGCGGCCACTTGATCCCGAATCGTCTGATCGCCGTGCCATTCGACGACTGCCAGGCCCGGCTCGGTCAGAGTGCCTGTTTTGTCGAGAAATACAGTGCCGCCGGTGCGACTCGAGGCCGCGAGTTTTTCGAGTATGTCGCCACCCTTGACGAGGATCGAAGCACGCGCGGCGCGCCCGAGTGCAACGGCAACGGCAAAGGGTGTTGCAAGGCCGAGTCCACAGGGACACGAGACGATGAGCAGCGAGAGTGCAACGTCAACGGCGCGGCGCGGATCAACAAAGTGCCAACCGATCAGCGTCACAACGAACAACGTGATAGCACCAATGGTAAAGTAGCCTGCCATGCGATCGGCAAGCCTTACGATGGGAGCCTTACGCTGGGCGCATGCTTGCATCAATGTGAGCAGCTTGCCGACGCGGGTCTCCTTGCCAAGGGCAGAGATGCGAGAGAGCACGATTCGATCGACGTTCACCGCTCCGGCAAAGATCTTTTCCCCGGGACTCACCGGCACCGGGCGTGACTCGCCGGTAAGTAGCGACAAGTCGACTGACGACTCGCCTTCGACTACGTTGCCGTCGGCTGGGAAAGATTCACCCGGTCGCACCTCGACGATTTGCTCGAGCTTGAGTGCCTCGATGGGTACGTCACGGCAGTCGGTCCCCTCACGCAATCGAGCAAAGCTGGGCGTCAGTGAGAACAAGAGCTCGACGGCATCCGCGGCGCGCCGCTCGAGTCAACGTTGAATATATCGGCCGACAAGCAAGAGAAATACAAGACTCGTGAGCGAGTCGAAGTAGATTTCCCCGCGATCAAGCAGCGTATTCACGGTGCCGGCAACAGTGCCCGCTGCGAGCCCAATTGCGATCGGTAAATCGAGATGAGCCGTGCGCGTGCGCAGTGCCGCCCAGGCACCGCGGAAGAACAAGCTGCCGGGCCATAGCAGCACCGTGAGGCCGATGGCCATGCTCATCCAACGAAATAGCGAGCTATACTCGTGTTCCATTCCGTGAAACGAGCCTCCGTAGAGGGCAAACGCGAGCAGCATCACGTTGCCAGCACCGGCGCCTGCAATTGCAATGCGTACGAGTAGATTGCGATCCTCGCGCTGGCGCAGTGCACGGCTGCTCGAGTCGCGGCCCGCGTGGGGCGTGTAGCCAAGCGAGTCGAGTGTGCGCGCGATTGAAGACAGGTTCGACTTGCCCTCTTCCCAGACAACCTTAACCAACGCCCTTCTCATGTCGAGGCGCGATTCGATCACACCCGGGGCCACTCGGGGGAGCTTCTCGACCAGCCACACACAAGCGGAGCAGTGAATGCCCTCGAGATACAACTCCGTTGAGCGAAGGCCCGGCGCGACGAGCGGCGCGTGCGCGTCGAGAAACGCGCGATCGTCGAGCTCGGCGTACGCGCGGCCAGTAGGGCGCGCGGGGCTCGGCTTTCCCGGATCACCCTGTTGCAATTGGTAATAGCGCTCGAGGCCGTGAGCATTGATCGCCGCATAGACCACGCGACAGCCCGCGCAACAAAACTGCAGCTCGGCGTCGGCCACCACGAGCCCACTCGGCACGACGAGTCCGCAGTGGTTGCACGCTGTTGTCCGCGTCGAGCCTTGGTTCGAAGCGAGTTCCGCTTGCGCATCTCTCGGACCCATCAATGACACTGGTGCGGACCTTGCCTCATAATCGCCGTAACGCGCTGCAAGGCTCCCTCTAAAGAGCAACGTGGGAGAAGCCCGGTGCCCCACTGGGATCGTCCAGCGGCCCACAATGAAACTGAGCCCGAGTCCAATGACCACTACCGCAATGGCCACCTGAAATGAGCGCCAGCGCGCATCAGGAATGCCCCAGGCCCGCTCCGATACCCGCGAGATCGGCACGGTGCCGACCAGAACACGATCATCGTAGCGAGACCCCAAAACGCGTTTCCAGTCCCAGCAGCCACTGCAACGAAGGCGTAAAGCCATCCACAAGGCAACACTGCCGTGAGAAGCCCGATAGCCCACGCGCGATGCAAGGGTGTGTAACGTGCCGCTGTGGCCTGACCGAGCGCAATCGAGCGCCGCAGCAGCGAGGAACCCGGAACAGCCGGAAACCGCACTCCCGTGAGACTCAGGATCCGCGAGGCACCAACGACTACCAGCAGTATCCCCGCGCTCAGCCCTGCGAGCCTGCCGATCCCCACCAAAGAACCCCCGAGGTTGAGCGTCGCGCCGAGCACTCCCGCCAGTATTCCGAGAACTGAATAAGCCAATAGGCGCCCCGCGTGATAGGCGAATTGCAGCGTGAAACCTCCGCTCTGTTTACGAGGCGAGGCGCCCTTTACGCGCAAAGTCGCAAACGCAACGAAGGGGCCGCACATGCCCGCGCAATGAAGGCTCCCGAGCAAACTCGCGAGAAACACGGCCAACAGTAGTGCCGTCAAGAATCGACTCCGACCTCTTGCATCAGGGGCGGCATTGTACTGCCAATCACCCCGGTGCGCCGCGACCCGCGAACGCTACGGGGCCCTGCCGCCACAGAGGCCAATTTGCCTGCGAAACTGAACCCAGCAAAGGTGTCGTACCGACCCAAATCTCTCAATGACTCCCGCCTCCCACATCTTGCATCACGACCCCATTGAACAGAGAATCGCCGCGGCGCGCCGTGATTCGGCATTCCCAGAGGCCTTTTCGCTTCATGGGAGCTAGAGCTACATAGGATCCGTCTTTTTCTGGGCTTAGACTCACTTCGAGCCGATCAGCGGCGCGGGCGTGATGGAAGATGATTAGCGCACATTGGCGCCAACCACCGCGATGCCGTCCTTGTCGAGGATGCGGCAAGTCAAGTCGCCGTTGACCGAGTTCGTCGACAATTGAGTCCGTTTGAATCGACACGGTCCAACCCAATTGCTGGCTAGCCCTTAGGCGTGCCGCAGAGCCATCCCAAGCAAGAGCCTTTTGATAGTGGTTGGGTTCGACGGCAAAGGAAGGGTCGCGCGTGGCGATGAAAACGACGACAACCAATGCTACCGAGTGCAGCGCCAGCACACCGATAATCACTGTCGGCCACAACCAGGATCGACCGACGGTCGGTGCGGTAGCGCTATTGACTGACACCGACTTTATCCCTCGCAGATTGACCGCTGGAAAAGGGCCCGAGCAATCGGTAAGTGACTTCCGTCGAGGATTGTTGATCGTCGAAGATTCGCAAGCGCACTTCGTGTTTACCCATCACGAACGAGGTTGCCGGCACGACAATCAGCAGACCGCGAGTAACGGAGGCTGTAGGTTGCACCGTTACGGATTTTTCGTCGAGCACGATGCGCGCAGGTGCACCACCCGAGATATCGATGCGATAAGTGCGCGGCAGGTGCCCTCGATTGGTGATCTTGAGCCGCGCCGGGTTGGCAATCTCGCCGTTGGCTAGCTCGGTAAACGGCACGCCCATGCCACGCAGTAAAGTCACATCCGTGTCCTTGGCCTGCGATACGAGAACTGAAAAGACCACCGCGATGACGACGAGCACGCCCGCATACACGAATAGGCGAGGCCGGGCGACGCGACCGCGCTCACCCGCAATCCGCAGCTGCGAGCTGTACCGAATCAACCCGGCGGGGCGACTGATTTTGGCCATTACGGAATCGCAAGCGTCGATGCACTGCGCACAGCCGATGCACTCCATGCGTAGGCCTTCGCGAATGTCGATACCGGTCGGACAGGTCTCGACACATAGCCCGCAATCGATACAATCGCCTTTTTTGGTTTCTGCGGCACTCTCTGCCAACTGTACGTTTTCGACGATTGGCTTTAGATGCGCGCCGCGGCCGTGGCCACGCGGCTCGCCGCGCTTCGGATCGTAACTCACAATCAATGAATCGCGATCGAGAAGCACCGCTTGCAGGCGCCCGTAAGGGCACGCGACGATACAGGTTTGCTCACGAAACCAGGTAAATCGAAGAACATCAGCCCGGTTGTTGCGGCCATGATCGCAAACGACGTTGGATGATCGACGGGCGATTGCGTCATCCAGAGTCGAAGGTTCGCAACCCCGACGAAGTAGCTGAGAAATGTATGGGCGAGGCCCATCGATACCAAGAGATAGACCAGGAGTTTGGCGGCGGTCCGCGCGCCCGAGGCCTTGCGTCCGAGCGTGCCACCGCGCCCCGGAGGGCCTTCGAAGAATCGCTCGATCGGTCGATATACGAACTCGAGGTAAACGGTTTGTGGGCACGCCCAGCCGCACCACACGCGACCGAGAACCGCCGTGATCAGGAACACCGTCACCACGATTCCGACTAACAATACCGCGAGCAGGACGGTATCCGTCGGCAGAAAAGTCTTGCCGAACAGCGTGAATTGGCGTTTCGTGATATCGAGCAGCACTGCGGGCGCATTCCCGATGCGCACGAATGGCAGAAGAGTAAAAATTGCGATTAGCACCCACGCAAGGGTGCGCCTCGCATTCACGAAACGCCCGGGCGACGAGCGCGGGCGCAACCAACGGCGCGATCCGTCGGAATTCAGAGTCGAAAGGACTCGATCCGAGGGGCTAGGTAGGACGTGGCCTACGCTCATTTTTCTCCCCTCCCTAAATCCCTCCCGACGCTGAGGAGTGGTTGAAGAACCACCACTGGGGAGGGACCTTCAACCCCCCAAATCCCCCCAAGCTTGGGGGAATATCCAGGCGGGATACTAGGAGTGACATATTTGAGCTCGATCGAGAAGATTTTCATTTTGTGCCCGTGTGCCCGTTGCCAACGGTCGCAGCCATGTTCGGGTTCATTCCAAAGTCGCCTTTGCGTGGAGCTGACAGTGGAAAGATGGTAATTGATCTACGGCTTCGCCGCGGCTGGCTGAAGTGGCCACGGTGGGATCTTAGCGCCTTCGGGGCCCCTAGGCCCTGGCAGATTCTTCCCCCTAAGCGAGGCTACGTAGGCCGCGACGAGCACGACTTCATTCGGATGCAGGCGGGTCTTCCAGGCTGGCATGGCACCGGCTCCAGCGCCGTTGGCGATGACCTTCGGGATGTCAGCGAGTTGCCGCACGTTTTTCCAATTGTCGTCGGTCAGGTTCGGGCCCACTTGGCCGGCTGCATCGGGGCCGTGACAGGATACGCAATTGGTTTTGAACACCGAAGCCCCGACGGACCTCCACTCTGCATTGGCCATGTACTTGATCAATGTGGGCTCGTCCGGCTTCAGATCGCCAATCGTCGAGAAGCGCTTCCTGAGGTCGTCCGTGACGTCGTTTTCGAACCCTTGGGCAACCGACGTGGAGATACTGCTTGCATGGTAATAGAGGAAGTACCAGATACTAAACACGAACGTTGCAAAGAAGATGAAGTTCCACCAGCCAGGGGTCGGGTTGTCGTATTCCTGGATGCCGTCGTATTCATGATCTCTGACGACATCCTTATCATTGGCGGCCATCGAAAGGCTCCTTCCGCAAGCTGAGGTTGACGCCACTCTGGCCATCGTCGAGCACCGAGCGCGCCTCTGCTTCAATCGCGGCCTTCGGCCGCAAGAGTGCCCAAATGACGATCAGCGCGAAGACAACGAAGCTGATCACGAAGCCCACCTGGGCAAAGCCACTCCCGCCGGCATTACTGACGACTTCGCTGAGGCTCATGGCGTTGCTCCTTCCTTGACGGCAAGCGCGGGATTTGGTGGAGAGCTTTCGGGCGCTGCGGCAGATGCGGCTGCAGGCGCTGCGGCTGGCGCGGCTGTTACCGCACCGAGATTGGGCGCGGTGCCAGCTACGGCGGTACCTTCCGCTGGTTTTGCATCAGGCACCGCGAACAAATCGGTTCCGAGTCGCTGTAGGTAGGCTACGAGCGCCACCACCTGCTTGTCTTCGAGTCCACCGGGGCCCTTTTGATCGACGATTTGTTGCGCGATTGCCCTGGCTTGCTTTCGAGCGGCTTGCGCGGCCCCGGTGATCGTGGCCTCGTCGTAAGGCACGCCCACGCGATTCAGGGCCCGCAGATGCGAGGGGAGCCCTTCGAAGTCCGTCGACTTCGAAAGCAAGAAGGCATACGCCGGCATGATGGACCGATCGTTGATCTGGCGCGGGTTCTCGAGATGTAGAACGTGCCAGAAACTCGATTGCTTGCCGCCTTCGCGAGCAAGGTCCGGCCCAATTCGCCGTGAGCCCCACTGGAACGGGTGATCGTAAACGAATTCGCCGGGCTTGGAGAACTCGCCGTAACGCTTGGTCTCGGAGATAATCGGGCGGATCATCTGCGAGTGGCAATTGTAGCAACCCTCAGCGATATAGATGTCACGGCCTGCGACTTCGAGCGCCGTGTAGGGCTTTACCGTCTTGATGGTCGGCACATTGCTGTGGATCAAGAATGTCGGTATGATCTCGAACGCCGATGCAGTCAGTACCGCGATTGTCACGTACACCGTGAAGCGGAACGGCAAGCGCTCCCATCGCCGGTGCCAGGCACCCTGTAGCCATACGTCAAGACTGTGAGCCCAACCGACAACGGGGAGCCCCGCGAGCCGCGATTCAGGCAGCGGCGGATCTTGATAATCCTTTGTCAAGCGTGCGGCGCGATACACGGGCACTTCGTACTTGGCAGGGCGGCTGCGCCAGGTGCCGACCAAATTCACGAGCGCCATAATCGCACCCGCGAGGTACAGCGTTCCCCCGAGGGATCGAATCCAGTACATTGGGATAATCGCGGACAGCGTCTCGACGAAATCCGGGTACGAGAGCTTGCCCGCGTCGTCGATGGCCCGCCACATCAGGCCTTGCGTCAAACCCGCCACATAGATGGGCACGATGTACAGAACGATACCGATGGTGCCGAGCCAGAAGTGAGTCGTCGCTAAGCGCTTGGACCAAAGTGGCGCCTGGAACAGCCGCGGAACGAGCCAATACAGCATTCCGAACGTCATGAAGCCGACCCAACCGAGGGCGCCGCCATGCACGTGAGCGATTGTCCAGTCGGTGTAGTGCGATAGGGCGTTGACGGCCTTGACCGAGAGCAGCGGCCCCTCGAATGTGGACATGCCGTAGAAAGTGATGCCCACGACGAAGAATTTCAGGACGGGATCGGCCGCGACGCGATTCCAGGCGCCGCGAAGCGTCAAGAGGCCGTTGATCATGCCGCCCCAGGAGGGCATCCAGAGCATGACCGAGAAGAGCATTCCGAGCGTGGACGCCCATTCCGGCAGCGCCGTGTAATGCAAGTGATGCGGGCCCGCCCAGATGTAAATGAATACGAGACTCCAGAAATGGATGATGCTCAGGCGATACGAAAATACCGGCTTATCTGCGGCCTTTGGCAAGAAGTAATACATCAGGCCGAGAAACGGCGTCGTCAGGAAGAACGCGACCGCATTGTGCCCGTACCACCACTGCATCAGCGCATCTTGCACGCCAGCGTAGAGGCTGTAGCTCTTGAACGGCCCGGCGGGAACAGCCAGACTGTTGAAGATGTGCAGCACCGCGATTGCAACGATCGTGGCCGTGTAAAACCAGAGAGCCACGTACATGTGGCGTTCGCGTCGGCGCGCGAGCGTGCCGAAGAAATTGATCGCAAAGGCCACCCAAACGAGCGCAATCGCGATATCGATCGGCCATTCGAGTTCCGCGTATTCCTTGCCCTGGGTAATCCCGAACGGCAGCGTACACGCCGCACCTACGATGATCGCCTGCCAGCCCCAGAAGTGCACCTTACTCAGTAAGCTCGCTGAACATTCGAGCTTTGCAAAGACGCTGCGTCGAGTAATAAATGGCGGCAAAGATCGAATTGCCCGCAAACGCAAAGATGACAGCATTTGTGTGCAGCGGGCGCAGCCGTCCAAAACTGAGAAACGGTAGTCCGAAGCTCATGCGAGGCGACGCCAACTCGAGGGCTGCGAGCAGCCCGACGAGCATTCCCACGATGCCCCAGACGACGGTCATCACCGCAAAGGCACGCGGCGTTGCGTCGTCGTACGTGAACTCTTCGATGTGCGATGAGGCGTTGCGCTCGGGGTTCGGGGTCGTTGCTGCCGACTCGACTGTGGAATCCATCTACGCAAATCCTCCTAGGGTTACCGCGGATGGGGGAGATGCCCTCGATTTCGCGGCGCACAATATTCGCCTCGGGAGCAATCCAAGTCAAGGTAACGCGCCCCGAGGCACGACCCGTCACCTGGCAAAAACTAGCCATTTACTTGCGGCAACGTAAATTACGGCACACCGCCCTTCAGGCCTAAGACGGGTTCCGAAGAAATTCGACAGTTGGGGGCAACCGAGTTCAGCGCGAAGCGTACGCGAACCATCGGGTACTAGAACCCCCAAAGATGCTTTGGGTCTTTTGGTTTTTTTTGGAGTGAAGATGGGATGAGTCGGGCCGCGAGGCTCTCACCGTCATGCCGACTAGCACCAAGAGCAGAGTAGATTGTCGCGTCCACGGCGCGAGATTCAGTTGACCCGTAGGCTTGCCGTCGTGAAATCAAGACTTCCAGTGCCACCCCCCGCCTCCACGAAGATGTTGACCTCATCCATTTCCCCTTCCACGAAAAATCCCAGGTTGGACCATTTGGAAAAATGGTCCGAAATGGATATGTGCCCGCAACGGCGCCTGGTTCGTCGGATACTGTAGACCTCATTGATGGGCGGTATCCTTAATGGCGTTTGGTAGAAATAGACGTCATAGGTGCCCCCATCAACTTGGATTGTGCCTAAGTTGCTACTACCACCGGGCTGAATCGGTGGTGAGTTGTCAAAAGCGTCTTCGACGATGTAGAAGTCAATGGATGGTGTCGCTGTCCACCCATAGATTCCGATGTACGAGTAGCCACCCGCGGTTCCCGTGTGCGTCTCGGCGAAGTCCGCTGAAAACGTGCCGAGTTCTTGGTAAGTCTTGGTGCCGTCGAATATTAGGCCGACCCTGGCCAAAAAATCCCCAGAATTGTCCCAATTGGCACTAAACGCAGCCCCCTGATTATCATAAGTGGCAAGGCATCCCGCAGTGTCGTTCGACCAGAGCTGCCATTCATAACTGCCGTAACTGCCCGAGTCGCTTTGGCTGCAATGCTTGGTGCCGCCGCTCAAGGCGTTAGTCGTTGAGCAAGGATCGCTGGTTGTTGTGTTGGCCGTGGCAGCACCGCCTGTCGCGGCTCCGCCGGTTGCCGTAGCGCCGGTTGCCACGTCGCCGGTTGCAGCTCCGCCAGCGGCCGACTTGCCCCCAGTGGCTGCTCCGCCCGTTGCAGTGCTGCCTGCGTTGCCCGAACTGCTTCCTCCGATAGCGTTGATTCCACCAAGCGATGCCTCGGGGTTGCCGGCATTGCCAGCCCCGCCGGAAAAATCGACTACCGACCCTCCGCAACTCACGATTCCGAAAGCTAGAACAGAAGTCTGGAGTAGTTTCGTACGCACGGGTACCTCCGACCAAGCGTTGTGTCTATTATAGCTCTATCTCCGGCAGCGCGAAAACGCGTTGTTCGGCCGCTTTTTGCGCCGCAGCGGCATTCTCGGTGGAGATAGCGTCTACACGGTGCGCGTGCGGGTGAGCGACACGGAAACGGGTTTCGCGGGATCGCTGAGGCGGCGTCTGGTGCGGATTTTGTTGTGATGGCACGCTTCGTTCGAGTGCCGTCACGACATCAATCCAGAAAGCGCCCGGCTGTTCCCCCATGGCCCCCACAGCAACTAACCTGAAGCGCCAATGACGTGAAACCTACTTGGCGGGCGTTCGAGGCAGGCTCGGCTAGGTTCGACTGCACGTTCCTCACCACGCCATACGGGAACCCGTATTCGGCCTCGGAATTATCGAAGAAGTCCTTGGAGAAACGTTCGGGGGCTCGAGCCCGACTTGTCTATCGTGCCACAGTTCGGTGCTACTCATTTCTTGATTCGGTCGCGCGCAAAACCGAAAACGGCCACAAGGTCCCGCAAAACGGAGTTCTACGCAAAGATGTCGCGTCACTCGGCGGCGCGACCCTGCAAAGCTTGCGTGATTGTGCGGCTGCTCTTGTTTGTCAACCACTTGCCCAGCAGGCAGTGAACGCTGTGCGTGCTACGGCACACCCTGGCACTCGTTCCAAGTGGTTGACGTCCGCGGTAACTAGAATGGCGCCGGGCGCAAGTGCATGGGCCACAATGGCGGCATCGATGTCTTCGATCCGCTTGCCCTTGTGTTCCAATGTCGCCTTCACTGAAGCAAGTGGTCGGTTACGTTGTGCGTCCAAACCCTGCCGTGCCATCTCCGTTCTTGCGAGAGAGGCCCGTTGCGCGCCTTGGATCAGGTCAGCGCCACGGCCATTTGACCGGGCTTGTGCGCCCAATGCGCTGGCGCGATCGCGCGTCTTTCGGTAGGGTCAGGTGCCTAAACCGGGGGCCCTTACTCGCCGCGGCTCAGGTCGGCGGTTATGCTTCCAAAGCAGCCGGCGGATTGCGAGACGATCGCCGGGTGATCAGGTTTCTTTCGATGAGTGAGCTCCAGCCAGGCGTCTTTCTCGGCCACTATGAATTGCTGGTCCGCATTGGGCGTGGCGGCATGGCCAGTGTGTGGGTTGCGCGTGAGCGCTCGGTGGTGAGCGGCAACCAGCGATTGGTAGCCGTAAAGGCCATGCTGCCAGAGCTTGCCGCGCATTCGGAATTTCGCTCGATGTTTCTGAGTGAAGTGCAAATCATTCAGAGCACACAGCATGACAACGTGGTGCGAGTGTTCGAGGTGTCCGAGGACCACAGCATCCTTTATATGGCTATGGAGTGGATCGAAGGCGACTCGCTTCGCAATATCATTCGGGCTTCACACGCCATGGGCGCGCTGCCGCCAGAGATTGCCGTATGCATTGCCGCCGACGCGGCCTCGGGGCTGCACGCGGCCCACGAACTGCGTGATTGGGACGGGCAATTGCGGGGCGTCGTACATTGTGATGTATCGCCGCACAACATCTTGGTCGGGCTCGAGGGCAAGGCCAAGTTGGTAGACTTTGGCATTGCTAACGCCCTCGAACGATTACGCTCGGCGCGAGATCAAGAAGTCATTCAAGGCAAGGTGAGCTACATGTCACCCGAGCAAGCGCAGGGTGGGCAGGTTGACCGCCGCACGGATATCTTCGCCTTGGGCATCGTCCTGTATGAGATGACCGTTGGCGAGCAACTGTTTCGCGGTCGCAATGCGGCCCACACGCTCGAGTTGGTCAAGCGCGGCAAGATCCCGCGGCCGTCATTGTTGAAGCCGGGCTACCCACGAAAGCTCGAACCCATTGTGCTCAAGGCGCTCGAGCGCGATCCCGAGCAGCGCTTCCAGACCGCCGAAGAATTCGAATACGAGCTCTCGACCTATTTGACCGAACAACATGCGGTTGTATCCCACCCGGTGGTCGCCAGGTTGCTCATGCAATTGCTTGGCGCACGCATCACAAAACGCCGCGAGGTAATCAAGGCCGTTGCAGCAAATATCGACGCGCAGCGCCCCATTGGCAACGACCGCGTGTCGGTGTTGCCGGAAATGTCGGTCGTCTCCGACATACTGAATCTCACGGCAACCGGGCGCTCCGAGACGGGCCTCGGGGTTGTGGCCCGTTTCGAGCTCGAGAACGCCAGCAGCGTCGCGCGCTCGATTCAGCGCGTGGCGAATAACATGTCCACGCGATGGCGAACGGTGCTGTTGGCGATTATCCTATTTACCGTAGCTGGTAGCGTCTCTTACTTCCTTGCGCGACGACCGCATGCGGCACAATCCGATGGAGCGCAAGCGAACGCCGCCGATGCCGGACTGCTCAGCGCTGCAGTGGCAGCCAGCAACGAAACGGCGACAACCGGTAGCGCGCACTCGGATGGCGTCATGAGCGTCGAAAACTTGCCGGTTGACTCGGAGCAGGCAAAGCAACCCGCTTCAGACAAGACGCCCAAAGGGGTTGTCGTCAGGAGCGGCGGCAAGTCCCTCGATGAATTAGTCGCCGAAAATGCCGCGGCCGCAGCGCGCAAAGGCGCCACCGCGGAAAATGAGCGAAAGGCGGTGCCGGCCCCCAGTGCCAGCGCCGCCCCGGAACCGGCACCCACCCCTGAACCTTCTCCCGAACCGGAAGCGCCCCCAGCGGGAATTGATCGCGTAGCAGCCGTGGCGTCCTTGCAGGCACAAGCGCAATTGACCCGCGCCTGCCGCAGCCTGGGTCCACCCCCCGCCCCCGGAGGCCAAGCCTCGGTTACGTTCGCCCTTAGCGGGCGAGTCAAGTCCGTCAGCATCTCACAGGCCTTCGCTGGCACGCCGCTCGGTAATTGTATCAAATCGACGTTCAAAGACGCCCACGCGCCGCCGTTCCACGGCGATCCAACGACTCTGACTGTGCCATTTCAGATTCCAGAATAACGCGCGCCAAGACGGGAACAGACACCGAAACCGACACCGCCGATTCTTGAACTTGCACCCGCGAACCTGCTCGAGGGCGACAAGCACTGGCGTGCGGAGCGCCAGGAATGCGTTGGTCTGGTTTCGGGGCCCGAGCGGCCACACCTCGACGCGCTCGCACGCATTGGAGACAACCTGCGCGTCGCGCTCGAACGCCTTCTGCTGATCGAACCTGGTGCTGCGCTAGAGCTCTCGGCCAGCCTCACGCAATTCTGGTGGATACGGGGTAGGCTTCGCGAAGGCATTGGCTGGATCGAACGAGCGCTCGCCGCCGCGCCGGACGCGCCAGCCGAGCTCCAGGCAACGGCGCGGTTTGGTCACGGCTTTCTCGTCGCGCACGACACCGACGACTGGGTCGCAGCCGCCAGGTTGCTCGACATCGGAATCGACCTGCTCGCGAACGCCAGCGAGCCACCGATCATTCTGGGAATGCTTCTTTGCCTGCGAGGGGAGTGCGACGTCTTCAACGGCGATGCCCGATCCGGAGTGCGTCGCACAGAAGCCGGCATAGCCATCGTCCGTCGGCACCCGGACGCACTCGGCGGGTGGCCCGAGATGTTCTGCCTTTGGAACGTGTCGAACGCGAAGCGCGGCGCGGGCGACGTGAACGCCGCCCTCGCGTTCTTCACTCAATGCGCCGAGATGAGCCGTCGGTGCGGGTGCTTCATCGGTGAGATGTGCACGTGCAACGTGCTAGGCGAAATCTGGGAGGAGCGCGGGGTCCTCGATACTGCTCGATCGCACTGGGAACGCGCGTATGCCTGTCGGCTGGAGATCGACGCGGTCAACGTGGGCTACGTGCACGGTTCGACGCCGATCAACTTGCTGGCGATCGCCCGCGTGACCGCCAAGCAGGGAGATTTGGCGACAGCCTCGAAGCTCTTGCGAGATGCGCTGCCGATTGCGCAGGAGATCCGCGACGAAAAGACCGCTCGGCACATTGCCGAGCTCCTGAAGCAGACATCGCGCACGGAACCCACAGAGAACGCCTCGCTCCGCCCAGCAGACGGCGTGTGGCACCTCGCGTTCAACGGCAAGAGCGTCCACGTGCCGGATCTCAAGGGCCTCTGGCATCTGCGCGAGCTCGTTTCCCGACCGCGCGAAGCGGTGCCCGCATTGTTGCTCCTCGCAGCACCGAGTGAAGAACCGGTGCCGGTTGGCGATGCTGGCCCCATGCTGGACCGCGACGCCCTCCGGCAATATCGGAGGCGCCTCGCTGATATTGACGAAGCGCTCGAAGCCGCAGAAGCGCACGGCAACGTCACTCTCCACACCCAGCTGAGCGCCGAACGCGAGGCCCTGGTTCGTGAGCTCGCGCGCGCCACTGGGCTCGGCGGCAAGGCGCGGCGGACTGGCTCGCCCGCTGAGAAGGCGCGACTCAATGTGACGCGCACGATCCGTCACGCCATCAGCTACCTCGGGCATACGTTTCCGGAGCTCGCCGCGCACCTGGACGAGTCGGTCGTGACCGGCGTCTCGTGCTCCTATGCGCCGCGGGGCAACGTGGCCTGGACGACCTGACGCTCGGGTCCCCCAGTCGCCTGGGAAGGCCGAAGAGTGTCGTTCGTTCTGAACGACCACGGTCGCACGGGGAACGAACGCCTTCCCTGTGGATGCGACAGTGCACCCCCCACAGCAAGGAACGATGATGACCCAACTCGCAACGGAAATTCGAACAAATACAGCGACCTCGGTTCTCCCGAAGAATGCTAGCTACGACTTGACCCAGTTCTACATCGACGGCGCGTGGGTTGCGCCGCGAGCCAGGCGCGAGCTCGACGTGGTCAATCCGGCCACCGAGGAAGTGATCGGCAAGGTGGCGCTCGGCGGCCCCGAGGACGTGGACGCCGCAGTCGCTGCGGCGCGCCGCGCGTTCGAGACGTTCTCGCAGACGACGCGCGAGCAGCGCATCTTGCTCCTCGGTTCGGTCCTCGCCAACTACCAAGCGCGCTTCGCCGACGTCTGTACCGCGATCTCGGACGAGATGGGCGCACCGATGACGCTCTGCCGGGACGCGCAGGCGGCCATGGGGCTCGCGCACACCCTGACGATGCTGGAAATCTTGAAGACGTTCAAGTTCGAGGAAGATATCGGCACCACGCGCGTGCTGAAGGAGCCCGTCGGTGTGGTCGGGATGATCACGCCGTGGAACTGGCCAATTAACCAGCTCTTCTGCAAGATCATCCCCGCGCTAGCCGCGGGTTGCACGATGGTGTTAAAGCCGAGCGAGATCGCGCCCGTGAGCGCGCACCTCCTTGCGGATATCCTGCACACTGCGGGCGTACCCAAGGGCGTGTTCAACATGGTGCACGGCGACGGCCCAACTGTCGGCGAAGCGATCGCGCGGCATCCCGGCATCGATATGGTTTCGTTCACCGGATCGACGCGCTCCGGCGTGCGCGTAGCGAAGCTCGCAGCCGACGGCGTCAAGCGCGTGTCCCAAGAGCTTGGCGGCAAGTCCGCCAACATCATCCTCGAGGGGGCGGACATCACCCAGGCCGTGACCAACGGCGTCATGACGATGATGATGAACAGCGGCCAGTCGTGCAACGCGCCCTCGCGCATGCTCGTCCCCGCGGCGCACTACGACGAGGCCGTGAAGATCGCGATGGCCGTCGCCGAGAACGTGATCATCGGCGATCCGAAGTCAGAAACGACAACGATGGGCCCGCTCGCCAACAAGCCCCAGTTCGAAAAGGTGAACAGCCTCATCGCGCAGGGCGTCGAGGAGGGTGCGACCATTGTCGTTGGCGGCACGGGCCGCCCAAATGGCATCAAGAAGGGCTACTACGTCCGCCCGACGATCTTCGCAACCGTGAATAACGAGATGACGATCGCGCGCGCAGAGATCTTTGGCCCGGTGCTCGTCATGATTCCGTACACGACCGAAGACGAAGCCGTCCGCATCGCGAACGACACGCCGTACGGTCTCTCCGGCTACGTCTTCGGCCGCACCGTTTCGGACGCGCGCCGCGTCGCTCTGCGCCTTCGCACAGGTATGGTGCACCTCAACGGTGCGGGATTCGACTTCAATGCGCCGTTCGGCGGTTATCGCCAGTCCGGCAACGGCCGCGAGTGGGGCGTGAAGGGTCTCGAGGAGTTCCTCGAGACCAAGGCCGTGATTGGGTACTCGTGAATCCACGCCTGAGCAGTCAGTACGACGATTCCGCTATGACGCCCTTTTGCCAGACGGCGGACTCGATCGCAAGCAGTAGCGTTTCCAAGTCGAACGACAAGTCGTGACGGATGCCATCAATGAAGAACGTAGGCGTGCCCTGGACTCCGCCATGAACACCGCTCGCATAATCCTGTTGTACTCGATGAGAAAAGGTACGCCGCTGCAGGTCGAAGGCAAACCGCCGAAGATCCAGCCCAGTTCGTTCCGCGTAACGAATCAGCGACACCTCATCGAGCTCCGACTGGTTCTCGAACAAGATGTCGTGCATCCGCCAGAATTCTCCCTGCGCACCGGCAGCTTCGGCTGCCTCCGCCGCGCTCTCCGCATGCGGATGAATCTCACGCAAGGGAAAGTGGCGGAACACGAAGCGCAATTCTGCCCCGAGCCGCCGCTGGATTTCCTTTACGATTGGATAGGCTCGCCCACAATGCGGGCACTCGAAGTCTCCGTACTCGACCAGTGTAACTTGGGCGTTTGCAGATCCTTGAACATGGTCGCTAGGGGCGATAACGGCGGCTATTTGCCCGTAACCTGTAGGCATTTCTCTCGACTTGGGTGGTTGTGTTGTGTTCATTGGATACCCCACAGTTCAGAGTGCACGGAGGTTGACGGCAAACAGCGTGAGCGAGTTCTGGGCGCGCAGGCAATTGCTGTCAACCCACTACGTCACTCACGCTTCGTCAGGATTCAGATAATGGTGAAGGGATCCGACCGCAGTCTTGAGCCCCGACGCACCCCGTAGCGACATTGCGGTACTGCTCGCCCTAAAGTGCAAGTGAAGCACGCACACCGAATTCGAACCATTCATGCATGACCCGGTTGGCAAGATCTCCGGATGTCGAACCCAGCGTGTTGGAAGTCGTTGTGCTTGAGAACTGCCCGATCGAATATCCAACGAAAGGTCCAATACCAATTGCAGCTGTCGCCCTAAAATCAAGCCCAGCTTGCAAATGAGCCAATTCAATCCCTCTGAACGAAGCTTTGACTTCATCTCCCGTCACGCTTTCACTCAACGAGAGGACTTCATAGCCAAACCCAAACCCGCACCATGGGTTCACTTGCTTGCCGGGCAAAATATAGAATTGCGCTTGAACGCCCACGCGAATGTCTGAGCCCCTGCAGCTTGCGCCTGCGTCGCAATTGCGAGTAACAAGGGGGGCGAATTGACCGTAGCCGCCGAGCATGACGTCGGGCGTTACCATGTAGCCAATGTCCAACCAAAGCGGGATTTCACCGACCACGGAATGACTTATGTCAACGGTTGCGTATCCGTTAACCTTACCGATGGGAATTCCAAAACCCATGCGCGCTCCGAGGATGAAATATTTGTCACCGGGCGAATGAGTCGAGCTGTCTACAGAGCTTTCCCATACCGTCGGAATCGGTTCATTGTCGCGCCAAATTGGGGTGGGGTAATATTGCGCCTGCACAATCTGGCAAGTCAGCAGGGTCGCCAAAAACGTTGCCGCCGCAGTGGCCTTGTTCATGTCCCCGCCTAGTATAGTCCATTGAACGGTCCTCGGCTCAGCGCTCTTTGCGAGCTACAGCCCGGCGTGGCTGGGCCGTAACTCCAAATCCGGCCCAGCCTTTTTCCGATCTCTTGTAGTTACGGCACGGAACCGCCGGTTACATCCTTCCTCGGAATCAGCTCTTTTTCGAAATATCCACCAGCCGTCGTCGAGAGCTCAGATGAAACCCAAGCTGCGCAATTTCTGGACCTCGGCTGCGACCGCTTCAAGACCGCCCTGCGCGTACATCACCGTAAGCCGCTCCGCGGTGAGTAGCGAGAGAACCGGGTTGCGAAACTTGTTATTATAGTTGGCAGTATCAGTGGGATTGAACCCGAATTGCGCGGCCAATGTCTTGAGAAGCAATTCCACCTCCGTAACCGCCGGCCCGGTAAGCGTAAAGTCAGCATCCGACAAGTTGTGGGATGTGTATTCAATGAGAAGATTGGGCGGCGAGCCCGAGGCGGCATTCAAGTCGATGCTCCCGAGGCGTCGTAAAGCGGGCAACCGAAGTCTCCCTTGCGAGTCGCGATGCAGGTAGCCTGCGGCAACCGGGTCGATGTGCGCCATGATCGCTCCAGCATGAACATTCGATGAATACGCAGTGCGGTCTTCGGCAAATTGCGGCGCGATGTCTAAGCTCGCCGCACACTCGCGGTGAGCGGACCACAATTTCGTGCGGATTTCATGACGAATTCACACGATTGCAACCATGCACTCTTTCGCCCACATGCTTCCACTTTAGCACCGCCTTTCACGCCGAGTGCCCACGCCAGGTGCTCGAACTCATCGCGCTTTTTAGCCATTGCCACGTGCACGTGAATAGAGCGTCTGCGTGCAGCGGCTGCTACCGTTGTGTGAAGAGATGTGAGCAGCAAGCCATTCGGGCGCGGATTGATCGTACCTCAACAGCCTGAAGCGGTCTGGAGGTCTAGGTATGGACTCACGTGAAGTATGGTTTCGTTGCACATCGGTAGCGGAAATGGCGGCTGTCTACTTCTTGCCGTTCGCGTATGCGCTAACGCCTTGGTTAGATTTCGCGCACGTTTTGGCGACGAGTACCGCAGCTACATGCAACGCACGGGGCGCTTGTTCCTACGCCTGCGCAAGCACACCTAACCGACATTTCGGCCCGTTGCTCGGGCGCCAACGAAGAATTTGCGCGAACATACAACCTAACGTTTACCCTCCCTCGGCTGTCGGCCGTATCAAGTGCGGACGCCCCATGGGTCTCATGCCAGGGCAAAGCAAGTCGAGCTGCAAGGAGCTCGACTATTCGCGGGCCTGATCGCATGTTGGCCAAGCTTCGAAGCATGTTGAATTGTCGAAAATGAACGCATCGCCTGACCTGGAAGTAATTGCCGTTCTCGGGCTAAACAAGAACAAGTCAGGGCGGCGCCTGGTCAAATGGTTGATTGGGTTGTTGCTGCTCGGCGTCATTGCGTTTGGCGTGAGTGCGCTGATGCGCAAGCGAGCCTCTGACGCACGGCCACACTATCGCACGGAAGTAGTCGAGCGGAAGGACCTGCGCGTTACCGTTACGGCTACGGGTACTTTACAGACATTGAAATCCGTTGAAGTGGGTGCCGAAGTGACGGGGCGCATCCTTCGTGTTTTGGTCGATTACAACGACAAGGTGAAGCAGGGCCAGCTTCTCGCAGAGATCGACCCCGAGCAGCTTCGCGCCGCAGAGGAACAGGCGAGCGCTCAGGTGCTTTCCGCGCAAAGCAGTATCAAGACGGCCGAAGCCACGTTCATCGAGTCGAACTTGGCGTATAGGCGAGCACAAGAGCAAACCAAGTCGGGCCTCGTCTCTGCCAAAGATCTCGAATCGGCAGCAGCCACTGCCGCTCGGGCGGAGGCTGCGGTCCAGTCGGCAAGAGCGAGCGCCGTCGTATCGCGCGCCAACCTGAGGGCTTCTAGCTCGAAGCTCGAAAAGACTAAGATCTATGCTCCGATCGACGGCATCGTGCTGTCGCGCGCGATCCAGCCCGGGCAGACGGTAACCGCCGGGTTTACAACGCCTGTCCTCTTTACCCTGGCTGAGGATCTGAGCAAGCTCGTGCTGCACGTGAACGTTGACGAAGCCGATGTTGGGCGGGTTCGAGAGGGCTTCGAGGCTACCTTCACGGTCGATGCTTACCCGCAGAGGACATTTGCCTCGCGAGTATTGTCGTTTCGCAACGAGCCGAAGACCTCTCAGAATGTCGTCACGTACGAGGCGCTGCTCTCGGTTGACAATGCGGATGGGGCACTGCGGCCCGGAATGACCGCGACTGCCACCATCACGAGCGAACTTCACAAGAACGTTGTGGTCGTGCCTAACGCCGCGCTACGCTTCACTCCGCCCGTCGAAGCCAAGTTTGGCCCGCCGCAGGCACAAAGGCGCTCCGCTGACAAGCAGGTGTACGTGCCACGCGCGGGCACGGCAACCTCGGTTATCGTCAACCCGGGTGCCAGTGACGGCCGCACGACGGAGCTGCTCGGCGACTCGCTCAAAGTCGGTGACGAGGTCATCGTCGATGTCATCGAAAAGTCCTGAAAAACAAGGGCGCCCGCCGCTCATCGAGCTTTCGAATCTTGTTAGGAGCTACGGGCAGGGTGACGCCGAAGTGCGCGCCCTCGGAGGCGTGAGTTTGCGCATTGACGAAGGGGAATTCGTGGCCGTGATCGGGGCCAGCGGTTCCGGAAAGTTGACGTGCATGAACGTGATGGGTTGTCTCGACCGCCCGACGTCGGGCTCATTCCGCTTCCTGGGCGTCGAGGTCACGACATTGGACAACAACGCACTTGCGTTATTGCGGCGACACTATCTCGGGTTCGTGTTTCAGGGCTTCAATTTACTCTCACGAACCTCGGCACTCGAGAACGTCGAGCTTCCCCTCGTGTATCGCCGAATTCCCGCCAAAGAACGAAGACGCAGGGCCCTGCTCGCTCTTGCGCAAGTGGGGCTCGAGGATCGCGTGCACCACCTACCGAGCGAACTTTCGGGCGGCCAGCAGCAACGTGTAGCGATTGCACGCGCCATCGTTTCTGAACCCTCGTTGCTTCTCGCAGACGAGCCCACAGGCAATCTGGACTCGGCACGCAAGGGAGAAATCGTGCGGCTCCTCGGCGACTTCAGTCGAACGAAAGGAATTACGGTCGTGATTGTCACTCACGAGTCGGACGTTGCCCGCTGGGCAGGGCGGATTGTCGAATTCCAAGACGGGCTCGTATGTCGTGACGAGCCGAACACGCCAACGGAGTCATGACATGTGGCTAGCAACATTGCTCATGGCCCTCAGGGCCCTTCGTCGGAACGTCCTTCGCTCCGCTCTTACCACGCTCGGCATCGTGATTGGTGTAGCTTCGGTGATTGCCATGGTAACGCTCGGTCAATCCGCGACGGCCAGCGTTCACAAAAGTATCTCCAGCCTCGGCACGAACATGCTCATCGTCATGCCGGGCTCGGACCGCCGCGGCCCGGTAAGCTCGAGCGCTGTCGCCTTCAAGATGGACGACCTACGCGCGCTTCGTCAGGAATTGGGCGAAACCACCTCTCTCGCGCCGACCACAAACAAAAGCATCTTGTTCGTATACGGCAGCGCCAACTACAGCACGACCGTGCAGGGTTCCTCGAACGACTTCTTTCGGGTTAGAAACTATAAGGTTTCGCAGGGGCGTGAGTTCTCGGATACGGAACTCTCAGGCGGTACTCCGGTCTGCGTGCTCGGTGAAACGGTGCGTCGCAAAGTATTCGGCGTTCAGGACCCGCTCGGGGCGGTTGCGCGTGCGGGCAAAGTCGCGTGCACCGTCGTCGGGCTGCTCGAATCCAAGGGCCAGTCGTCGTTCGGTATGGACCAGGACGATCTGGTCGTGATGCCGCTCGCGGCCGTGCAACGCAGGCTCGTTGGAAACAGCGATATCAACGCGATTTACTTGACCGTCGAGCGGGAATCGGCACTCAATCGAACCAAGCTTCAGGTTCAGGCACTGTTGCGTGAACGGCGGCACATTCAACCGGGGCAAAACGACGACTTTGCCGTTCAAGATACGCGTGAAATCGCCAATGCCCTCGGCAGCGTCACGGGTGTGCTCACGGCACTGCTCGGTGCGGTTGCCGGTGTGAGCCTGCTCGTGGGCGGTATTGGCATCATGAACATCATGCTCGTATCCGTAACCGAGCGGACGCGCGAGATCGGCACGCGGCTCGCGATTGGCGCGCTCGCAAACGAAGTGTTGCTCCAATTCCTGGTTGAAGCGGTGATCCTTTGCGCGCTGGGCGGCGCGATTGGCATTGGGCTTGGCTTATTAGGATCCTGGGCAGCCGCTCGCGCGCTCTCGATGCCGTTCGCTATCGACTACACGATTGTCCTTATTGCATTCGTGTTCTCGGGTGTCATCGGCATTCTTTTTGGATTCGTTCCCGCGCGCAGGGCTGCGCGGCTCAACCCGATTGAGGCACTTCGTCATGAATAGTACGAAAAGGCCAAGCTGCAGCTGGGTACTGTCGCTGGTCGTTTTGGCTTACGCGAGCCGCGGTCTCGGAGAGCAGGCACCGCCTCCGAACGTTCTCACAGAACGAGCCGTCGTTTCCGCCGCCCTTACGCACAACCCGACGCTTGCAGCTTCTGCGAGTGATTGGCGCCAGGCGCAGCTGCTCGAGCAAGCCGAGGAACATCGCCATTCCTTCGTGCTCGGGCTCGATACCGCAGCGACGAGCACTCGCTCACCGAGCCTTGGCCCGACCGGAATTACGACGCCGGAATCGACGACTTACGCGGGGGGCGTTGATCTGAGTCGCCATACGGCCCTGGGAACCGATCTCAAGCTGCGCGTCGAAAGTTGGCGGCAAACGAACCAAATGACGTTTCTCAACGGCGCAACCACGCCTCCTTCGCTATTGACGTTTACGCTCGGGCCTGCGTACAGCACGACGGCCACGTTCAGTCTGACGCAACCGCTGTTTCGCGGTGCAGGGCGCGACGTCTACTATGCGGAGCTCGATGCCGCTCGCGCTAGCCGTGCTTCGGCCCGTAGCGCCCGTGATCAAGCCGCAAGTCAGCTTTTGCTGGATGTTTTGACGGCCTACTGGGAGCTGAATTACGATACGAGATCCGTCGAGATTCAATTGCGCAGCCTCGATCTCGCGCGAGCTCAGCGCGACGAAACGGCACTGCGTGTCACGACAGGGAGTGTGGCTCCGGTCGACGTTCTCAGCTTCGAAACCACGATTGCCACCATCGAAGAGGATCTCGCCAGTGCACGCGCCGAAGCAGACAAGCAGCTCGCAGAGTTAGCACGCCTAATTGGCGACCCGGAATTATCCTTAAACGGCGCAGCCGACACGTCGAGCGCCATGCCAGAGCCTGGGCCGGCTGCAGAGGACGTCAAGCAGCGAACCCTTGCCGTTTCATTCGAGTTAGCGCAACAGCGGGCCGCGGTAGAGCTTGCCACCGTGCAGGCCCGCACAGCCGATGAAACCTACCGCCCGAAGTTGGACCTTGACGCCTATGTTCAAGCGCAAGGCCTGGGAAATAAGTCGCTCGGGCCTATGGTCAATCAGCTGGGTGGGCTCGGCGCCGTGAGCGCGCACATTGGTTTGACTTACCAAGCGCCACTCGACGGCACGCAACGAAACCGCGAGCGTGAGCGGGCTTTGATGGCCATTCAATCGGCAAAACTGCGACTGACAGCCATTGAACAGCGCCTCGCAGCCGACGTCGACAAAGCGCTCACCCGCGAAGCATCGAGCCGCAAGCGCATCACGCTGGCCGACACAACGCTTACGATTGCCAAACAACAATTCGAGGCCGAAACACAACGCTTTCGCACCGGAAGCTCGACGGCACTGCAGGTCCGCGAAGCCGAAAGAACCGTACGAAGCGCCGAGCTACGCGCCAGCCGCGCGCGCGCCGACTGGATCGAAGCCTCACTCACCCTCGAACACCTCTCGGGGCGGCTGCTCGAGCGCTGGGCAAGGGCCGACGCGGACTAGGGTGCACGCGCGTTTGCGTGCCGTAACGGCAAAGGTATCGCCAGCGACCGCCTCGCTATTAAGATTAGCCGTCAAGGCTCCGACCCCCGAGATTTGCAACAACGATTGCAAGTTGGACTGGTTCGACGGGCTTTGCGATGTGCATCTGGAACCCTGCTGCAAAAGCCCGTTGGGCGTCCTCGGCTCTCGCGTATGCCGTGAGCGCTGCCGCGGGTGTCCGCCCGCCAAGCTCGGCCGGAAGGGCGCGAATCTTGCGAATAAAAGTGAAGCCGTCCATGGCCGGCATACCGATATCACTCAAAATGACGTCCGGTCTCAAATGTTCGAGTTGGTCAAGCGCCAGCTCGGCAGAATTAGCGAGATGAACCTCGGCACCGTGCTCGCGAAGCACTTCGCCAATGACGTCGAGCGCGTCCTGCTCGTCGTCGACGAGCAAGACACTCAACCCATCCAAGCGCGGCACCTCTTTTGGCGCGCACGTAGCGACTTGCGGCAAGTAGAGGCTTCGAGTCGCGTGGATCGCGGGCACGGCCGACCTTGCTGGGAGTCGAATCGACGAAGGTCGAACCCTTGTCCTTTCCTTCACTCATAACACTCACGGTTCCACCGTGTGCCGAGACCAAATGTTTGACGATAGAGAGGCCGAGCCCCAGGCCGCCATGCCGGCGCGTTGTCGAGCTGTCAGCCTGTTGAAATGGCTCAAAGATAAAGGGTAGTACGCTCGACAATATGCCTTCGCCCGTGTCGGCTACGCTGATGCAAACTTCCGAACCGTTGCGGTAGGTACTAATCGATATCTTTCCGCCCTTAGGGGTGAACTTTACGGCGTTGGAAAGGAGGTTCCAAACGATCTGTTGCAAACGGCCCGCGTCAGCCGTGATGGTAAGCGCGGAATCCGGTAGCTGACACGAGATCGCAATGTGTTTGGCCTGGGCTGCCGGAGCCACGGTTTCAACCGCTGCTTCAATGGTATCTGAAATATTGGTCAGGCCCAGACTCAGCGAAAGTTTTCCGCTGATAACGCGGGAAACGTCGAGCACATCCTCCACCAGCTTCGCTTGGACACGTGCATTTCGCTCGATCACAACTAGTCCATGGTCTATCTCGTTTGAAGAAGTGCGACCTCGCAATAACACGGCCCAGCCAAGAATGGCACTCAACGGCGTCCGCAGCTCGTGTGAAACAACCGCCAAGAACTCGTCCTTAGCCCGGCTGGCAGCCTCGGCTTCGGCGCGCGCGGCCTCGGCTTCATTTCAGGGCCTGCGCGTTTTCGATCGCCATCGCGGCACGGTGTGCGAAGTCTTCGGCAAACTCCAGATCATCTTCCGTGTAGTATCGCCCTGAGTCAGCATAGATGAACGTGATTGCACCGAGAGTTCGACGTCGCCCGCGGAGTGGCACCACTAACGCGGACTCGAGCTTAAGTTCGCGGATCAAGCGAAGGTGTTCGGCATCTTTCGCCCCCTGTTCGAGTAACGATTCGGGGATCTCCGCGTAAAGCTCGGCTTTTCCGGTCCGAATTACCTGAGCCGCACCCGTTGAAGCGGTCGGATCGGGTGGATATGCTTCTCTGAACTTTCGCGCAAACTCGAGCTTTGTCGGGTCAATGTGGGATACGACGGCTTGGTATGGCGCCGCGTTTGTGGAGTCCAAAAGGTCCACTGCACACCAATCAGCAATCCGTGGTACGGCAAGTTGTGACACAGTAGAGAGGGTTGACTGGTAATCGACCGACGAAACGAGCGCTTCCGTTGCTTGAGCCAGGAATTCACGGCGGATGCGACGCCGGGTGTCTTGCGTGACATCCCGGAAAACCAATACGACTCCGGTGATTTCCCCAGCCTCGTTTCGAATAGGCGCCCCACTGTCATCGATAGGAATCTCAACGCCCCGCTTGGAACGCAGCACGGTGTGATTGGCGAATCCGACAACGGTACCTTCACGCAACACCTTCGTCACCGGGCTCTCGACAGCGACTCCGGTTTGCTCCGAATAGATGCAAAACACTTCGCTCAGAACTTGACCCCGCGCTTCGGTTTCGGAAAATCCGGTGAGATTCTCCGCGACGGCGTTCATGAACGTTACCCGACCATCGGGGTCTGTCGCGATTACAGCGTCGCCGATACTCCGCAGTGTCGTATCGAGCCATCGGCGCGTTTCATCTTCCCGCTGCATACGTGTGGCGCGCAACAGCGCCTGCGCGCACTGTTTGGAGAGCGTTTCGACGAGTGACCGATCGTCGAGCGTAAAAACTCGGGGCTCATAAAAGCCCATCGCAAAGAGCCCGAGGGGTCGGCCTTCCACGAATAGTGGTACGCTCCAGAACGCTTTGGCCCTGGGTCCCTCGACTTTCATGCTCGCCAAAGCGGGGAACAGCGACAAATAGTCTGCCTCACTTTGCGCCCAGAGAGATACGCCCGTCAGCGTGTTCGTGAATGTGTCCGGGTTGCCGGAGCTCGCCGTAATGTGACGAATTTTCTCGACGATCTCGGGTGCGACACCTCGCTCGCCGACCAGTTCAAGTGCAGATTCGGATTCGTTCATCACGTAAAGCGTGCAAACATCCGAGCTAGCGATCCGCATCCCTTGGTCTATTACAACCTCGACGACTTCTGCTCGCGTGCGGGCTTGTGCCAGCGCTGCGGCGATATCAGACAAACCTCGGAGTCGAGCCCGCGCCTCAACCGCCATCTCTGTCAGAAGATTCTCGCGCAGGCGCCGGAGCCGCCATGCGTAGGCGAGGAGCCCAAACGAAACGACCGAAAGCAAGAGTGTGCCTAGAAATGATAACAACGCGCGAACGCGAGAAATGCCCCGGCGCTGGACGAGCAAACGTTCTTCCTCTGCCCGAACACGACGCCAACCCTCGTTGAATACATCGACGCTAGCCTTGCTTTGAGGCGAAGCACTGAGCAGAACCGCTTCGCTTCTACGTCCGAGATTGGCCGTTTCCGTCAAATCACGAAAGAAGTCAGTTGCGCCCCTTGCTCCACGGTTGGCCGTCTCGACGTTATTGACCTGAAGGGGGTTGTCCGCGATTAACGTCCTCAAGCGGGCGGCGTGTGTGCGCTCTCGTTGCAGCGCCGATTCGTAAAGCGCTAGGTACTCATGCTGCCCCGATATGACGTAGCTGCGTGCATTGCTCTGGGCATCTAATAGTGCCAGCATCCATCGGTCGTTTTCCCGCTGTACCTCGAGCGTGTGATCCACCTGGTCACTTGCTGAAAAATAGCTGGAGATTGAAACTTCACTCAGCGTTATCGCAACTGCAAGTCCGAGTGTTGCACTCCAGAGCAACTGCCGTGATCTCTTGCCAGGTGGGATCGAGCTATCCAGTGGCACTCCCGTATCATTAGCCCATAACTCGCAATGTGTCACCAGCCCCGCCGTGCGGGGTTTTCTGCCAGCGGGCGCGCCTGGGCAAAGGGCGACCTAAGGCGCAGCCCTTTTGGTTGTTTCGGCACGAATTCATCAGGTTGCGTCGTGTGTGTCGTTTTGGCACGCGTCACAGGAAGTTGCGAACTGGACAAGCGCTGCATGCCCAACGCCTTTCCCCTTCCACAGAAGCACAGTAGCCGCCATCTCCCGGGCAGTCGCTGTCGTTTGCTCTCGGACGCGCATGAAGGAGCATCGGATTGAATCCCGCCAATTTGGGCAGGAAACTAGCGTCGTTGGCGGACCGTTGGGCCGTTGGGCTTTGGGAGTATACTGTGGGTTGCCAATGAAGAACCATGACACGGGCTGCGGACTTCTCGAGTTGGCATGGCGAAGATGGCGACAACGCGCCGGCGGATTCGATACGCCGGCAACAATCCATCGGGCATTGTCGTGATACCCGCGCCGGGTGCGGCAGGTCGTGACGCCAGGCCAACCGTGCCTTTGCCGGGCGCGCTCGTGTACCTTTCGTGCGGCGACATCGTGAATTAGCTAGCGCGTGCGACTGAAGCCGCTGAACGAGGTGGCCCCTTCTCGGCTACTTACGAGCGTTTAGAACGACAACGGCCCGCTGCTTGGCCCTGGGAACCTTCAGGGATTCGATTCGTTCAATTCGATTGCACTTGCGGCGGTTGCGGCTGGTCTGCTGTGGGTGCCGTCGCCTCGGGTTTTGGTTTCTCGTCTGCGAGTCCATAATCACCGCTCGTTTTCTCGAGGTATTCGGCGAATTGCCGTTCCGCCACTTTTGCTAGCGGATGCTTTGCCCGCTCCAAGCATTCCATTCGCGCAGCCAGGAATCGTTTGGTCCAAGTGGGCGTTAGCAGATCCTTGCCCAGTGCCTCGACGCACAATTGCGGGTCGGATGAAACGAACGCCAGTTGTTGCGCTCCGGCAATCCGCTTGCCATCGCTCAGATACGCGACGAAATGTCGGGCCATTAGTAGGCGAGCGATGCGCGCTACCCAATCCGGGTGGTGTTTGGCAAGTGCGACGGACGAATCAATGAGTTGCGAGGCGATATCGCAGAGAGGAATTATATCATCGCGCAGTGTGATGAGTGCCTGCTCGTAATGACTTAGCGCTAACTCAGGGTGCTTGTTGGCTTCTTCGTACAGGCCCCGTAAGTAATTCGCTTCGGCAGTGAAGGCCTCTTTTTCCAGTCGTTCCGCCAAGGGCAGCGCAGCCTCGGAGCCGCGCAGTGCGAGTACCCGACCACTCGCAAAGGCTTCTACTAGGTCACGCGGGGCTGGAAAGTCGCTCTTGGGTGTTAGCGGCGTGCGTCCGCTTCCGACGCAGCCCGACTCGAACAGGGCCGAGCGCGCATTGTGTAAGTGGACTAAATCACCGGGCAACGACCCGCCGGAGATCAAGAAATTACGAGGGCGGACACTGCGAAGTACCTCGCGATCCAGATTCCCATTTGTAACGCTCATGTCGTCCGCGCCGCTCGATAGTGCCAATGAGTAGAGATCAATACCCGCACTCGAGTGCCTTTGCCCTACGGTGCGGGCCACCGCAAATTCCAACAGGTTTTCATCGTCTGTGTTAGTGGGTGGCTCATTTCTAGCAATCAGCTTATCTACGAATTTTGCGTTGCCATAGGCATGGGAAAATAGCGCCTCGGCGCCTTCTTGCAGCCAGGCGCGCCGCATAAGTTCGAGATAGGGTGCCGTTTGAACCCGTTCGCGGATCCGCTGAATGTCATACGTGCGAGGCTCCGCGCTTGCCAAAAATACAATATCCGAATCCTGTGACTGCCATATTTCGACAAACGGGAATACCTCGCGCATGGTCCGCAGAGTCAACAGGACTACGCTGGTGTCGATCTCGTAACCCTGTAGCCATTGTACGAATATTCCTTGGGCCGCGAGGCGCCGGCGCACCGTCTGATAGAACTCAACGGTGTAGAGCGACGCTACCCCTGCTCGGTATGGATTGCTTGGCTCGCTCACCATAATGTCGTAAAACTTGTTGCTCGTGAGCAAGAACTCGCGGCCATCACCGAGGAATAACTTCACGTTCTTGGCGGACAGCACGTTGCCATTGGCGGCACCTACCGAGCGGGCGACTTCGACGATGGCTGGCTCGAGTTCAGCGACGTTGACGTGCTCAAGTGCTTTTGCCAGCCAGCCTGCGCTCATGCCTGTACCGAGGCCGAGCACAAAGCCCTGTTTTGGGTTGGGGTGGAGCAGGGCTGCCATGAGCCCTAACATGGCCTGGGTGCCCCGATCGGATTGCACATTGCCGTCGGACTTGCCGCTCACGATGAAGCTGATACCTTCATCGTTCGACATTGCCACGGAAACGTTGACTCCGTCGCGTTCCCAGGACACGGACCTTACCTGCGAGTTTAGCCAGTATTTGAGCGCGTTGGCGTCCGAACCAGAAAGTACGACTCGCCCGGCACCAATCGGACTGTGTCGCCACGCGGCGGTTGGTCCCAATGCGCGGAGCGAACTTATGCTGCCGCCCGCCAAGAGTCCAATTAGCACCAATGACGGGGTGAACCGGAGTTCGCGACGTCGCCACGCCCAGAACAAGGCTAAGAGCGCAACGACGAGCAGCGAAACGATCAGCCCACGCCAGGTTCGAATGGCGCCGACTCGTGGCAAGAGCACGAAACCCACCAAGAGCGAGCCCAGAACTGACCCCGCGGTATTGTAAAGATACACCTGACCAACGTGCGCTGCCACCTGCTGGCGGCCGCGGCCGAGCAGTGCGATTAGGACTGGGAACTGAACGGCGGCAGACGCACCGGTAGTGGCCCCGAAGATCAAACGAAAGCTGCGTTGCCAGGCCGTTTGATAGAGCAGCGCCGACATTCCCGAGCCGAGCAACAGCAATGCAATGCGCGAGTGGAGAGTCATAAGACTTTGCCACTCTTGATTACACGTTCCGAATTGGATTGAGTAGCGATTTCCAGTTGCTCAAGTGCGCCGGGCCCAACGGCCGCGGCTCCCGAATTGCCCGTCGGCGCATTCGTCGTGGCTCGACGCTGGGCTACCGCTCGCGTCGCTTACTGTGCAGCTTGCGCTCGCAATTGCGCGCAGACCTTCGCGCAAAACGTCGCCGTTAACGTTTTTTCATATGAGGTCGGGGCGCGGCGCCGCGACGGTCCGCGAGAAGAGCGCTTCGGCGGCTCATGCTTGCGCGCTTTATGACGCTACCGCGAAGCGCTCCCGGTACTCGGCGGGCGTAACGCCTAGGCTTTGTGTGAAGACGCGCCACAGCGTACTTGGGTCACCGAGGCCCGTGCGCGCGGTGACATCTTTCAGCGGGAGCGATGTTTCTTCGAGCAGTCGCCGAGCCTCGTCGATTCTAAGGCGGCGCACGAGTTCCGCTGGAGACTCGCTGAGGTGCTCGCGACACCAGCGACTGAGAGTGCGTGGGCTCATGCCAACTCCGTGAGCGATGCGCTGCACGGGCAATGGCTCGTCGATGTGCTCGAGAATGAATGTGGATACGTCGCGAAGCTTCGAGGGTTCTTTTTCTTGGCGTTGAAGCGCGGAGCTAAACTGCGCCTGATTGCCCGAACGACGCAGGAACAAAACCAGCCTCTTGGCGACTGCCATCGCAACGTGCGGCCCGTGCTCTTCTTCGACTAGTGCAAGCGTGAGATCGATGCCCGCGGTGGCGCCCGCTGAGGTCCAGACGTTACCATCTTTGACGAATATGCCTTCATCTACGACATGCGCTAAGGGAAAGCTCGACCGAAGTTGCTCGAGATGCATCCAGTGGGTAGTGGCACGGCGCCCGTCTAGCACCCCCGCTTTGCCAAGCACGAAAGCGCCGGTACAGATCGAAACGATAGTCGGAATTCTCGCGTGATAGCGATGCAGCCACGGCACGATTTGGGCGTCAACCTCGGGTGGCGAGCTCATCGGCGCGCCCGCAACGATGAGGATATCTGGCAGTCGAGCAGCCGTCTTGGGTAGGGGTCGCAGCCCGCCTAAGCTGAAGCCTCGGCTAGTCTTTGCCACCGGCGCGCTTGGCCCGACTAACTCGAGTTCATACGCAATCGTACCCAGTACATCGTTGGCAATGCCGAGTACTTCGCCGGGCCCAGCGATGTTGAGCAAACCAGTGCGTGGCACGACGAGAAACCAAACCCGCTTCGGCGACTGACCCATGGCGCAAGTGTGCCAGCGGCGGCTGAAATGCAATATTATTGTCCTTTAGGCCACACCGATTGGTGCTAGCTTTGGAGGAACGGATTGACAAATTCCTCGAAGAATTGAGGGATTAGCGAAGGAAAGTGCGGCATGATCAAGATCGGCATCAATGGTTTTGGGCGAATTGGCCGGGTGGTGTTCCGCGCCGCTATGGAGCGAGCAGATGTGCAAGTCGTTGCGGTAAATGACCTCCTGGAACCGCAGCACCTCGCGTATTTGCTCAAGCACGACTCGGTCCACGGCAAGTTCCGTCATGACGTCGCTTTGAAAGAGGGCGTGCTCGTGGTTGACGGCCGATCGATTCGCACGACCGCACTAAAGGACCCCGCGGCATCGGCGTGGAACGACGTCGGCGCGGACGTCGTGATTGAGTCGACCGGGGTCTTTCTCACACGAGAAAAGGCGGAGGCACACCTTCGCGCCGGCGCAAAGCGCGTGATCATGTCCGCCCCCGCCAAAGACGACACCCCGACGTTCGTCTTCGGCGTCAATACCGATCGATACGCTGGCGAGCCCATCATATCGGCGGCTTCGTGCACCACGAATTGCCTGGCACCGATTGCCAAGGTTCTCGACGATTCGTTCGGGATCAAACGCGGCCTGATGACGACCGTGCACGCGACTACGGCAAGCCAAAAAACCGTTGACGGAGTGTCGGGCAAAGACTGGCGTTTCGGTCGCGGCATTCTGGAAAATATCATTCCCGCGTCGACGGGCGCCGCCAAAGCCGTTACCCAGGTACTGCCCGCTTTGAAGGGCAAGCTCACGGGAATGTCATTCCGAGTACCGGTCTCGGATGTTTCTGTGGTCGATCTCACGTGTGAACTCGTCCGTGAAGCCAGTTACGCCGAGATCTGCGCCGCGATGAAACGTGCGTCGGAAGGCCCGCTCAAGGGTATCCTCGGTTACACCGAAGAGGACATCGTTTCGACGGACATTCGCGGCGAGACCTGCACTTCGGTCTTCGATGCCAAAGCCGGAATTCAACTCGACCCAACATTCGTGAAGTTGATCGCCTGGTACGATAACGAATGGGGCTACTCGTGCAAGCTGCTGGACCTTGCCGTCACAACTCTCGAGGAAAACTCCGCCAAGTAACGCTGCGGGACCGGGACGGTCGAAAAGCGAAGGTGGTCGAGACTCTCGGCCCACTGTGCAGTTCAATCTCCCACGGTTGTGTGCGATTGGGTGCACATCTGGCAAGGCCGCAGTCATGTTGCGCGTTGGCGGGAACCTAGTTGACCTTCGCGTTGTCGGATTAGGCAACCCAGCATTCCACCTCCTGCGAGAGCTTCCAACGGAAGCATGAAACGGTAGTTGGGTGGTCTGCGTCAGCTAACACACAGAGGATTGCTATGTCGATAGTAAGGTCACGTCCGCGTCGGGCGCATGGCATCGCTACGCGCCTAATCATCTTGAGTCTAACGTTGGCCCCCTTCGCGATTGCCACAGAGTCGAAAAACTCTAGTGACACAAACGAACCAACTCAGGTATTGGATTGTTTGACCTTCACTCAGGAACCTATAGATAATGGAGTCGAATACCATTTTTCCAATGTCTGCAAGAGGCGCTTAGCCTGCAGCTTCGAATGGACCCTGTCTTGCGGTGATAAAGCACCGCATAAGCAATTTCACCGAAAATCAGCCGTGCCCCTGGGCCCGAATGGCAATCAAAGCATCAGAGCTGAAGTTCAGGCCTGTAAGGGTGACAGTTGGGAAATTTTCGGCGCTGCTTGGTCTTGTTCACCGCACTAGGCCCGACACTTGGCAACAGTCGCCAGTGCCGCCGTGTTTCGCACGATTCCCTACCTGGTTATGGCATTGTGCCTGTCCGTATCCGCAGCGAGTTATTCGCAATCAACCCGACCCAAGGAATCTCAGGCCCGCTCGCATCAGCCGCCGCACCGGCCCAAATTGCGACAAATCCGCCGCATGGGACCGGGATGACCGGCTTTTTGCGCAATTGAATGTCCAGCAATTGATGACGTGGCAGTTGCATCTATTGGCGGACGTGGCTATGTCAAATAGGCATCGAAATCAAGATCGGATGTCGGCCGCTCTCCTAGTGTGCCGAGTCATCATGTGGCCCAGCTCCTCCGATATTGAGGTGAACGGGGGTAAAAGTGTATGATGTTCAACTTCGACTCGCCCAACAGATCAAGCAATTGCGCAAAACGCGCGGCCTTACTCAGTTAGAGCTGGCAAAGCAAGCGGGCGTTACCTCCGAAACGGTAGCTCGTGTGGAACGGGTGCTTCGCGGGGCAAAGTCTGCCGACTTCAACCCTTCGCTAGACACACTATTGAGGCTTAGCGATGCGCTACACGTGGAGTTGAGCGCATTATTGGCCAGCGAGGCACCGCAACGGCATTGCAATGACCGATTAGTCAGGTTGCTGCGCCAAGCGAGACCCGAAGCCGTACAAATGGTCGTGCGTGTCGCTGAGGTGTTGCTTGCTTGTGACAGCGGCACGGTGGAAAAGTCGCACCATCCGCAATTTTCGAGCCGAGCGAGAGTTTAGTCGGGCCTCGGTCAATACTATGACTCGCGAGTCTTGAATCGCATCCAACGATTCATGACCTTGCCGTCGTTCATAGTCAGAGTAATACGAACAATTGTGATGTCACCCCCCGGTGAAGCCCCTGCATCGCCCCAGACGTAAAGAACGCTTCCTTCAATCCGTGGCGAGTGAGGGTTTCCGGGGCTTGTGTCGAAGACAATTGAACCAGCCTCCACGGTGCAAGTGAACGAGGAGATCGACTTGGAATGACCGTTATGTTCGCTTGAATTACTAGTGTCCAACTCCCAGCAGAATGTCTCACCAGGGGAGACCAAACAATGAGGGAGCAAGTTCATGTGTTTACCGGTTGACGGATCCGTAACGGATCGGTCTCGATGTTGACCGCCTGACTCGAGACAATTCTCATACTCCAATCCTAGAGCGACGCTTGCGATCGTATGGCGTATCTCGACTTCTCCGCCGTCAATGTTCCGTGCCGAGTAGAAATCTCTGCCTCCGGGTCAACGGCACGACCAATGCATAGGGTGACAATTCAAAGACAGCACGCTCGAAACAATCGACATTCTGGATTTGGATATACCGTCGCATGGCCACGGGTTGCGACTGGTCAAGGCGCAGGGTTGCACGTTGCGAGGCACGGCCTAAGTACCTCACGGCACTTGCCGATTCCCTCCACTCGAGAGGCATCGCCAATTCGGCTCGCACAATCGCGATAGGACTGCCTGCACGCTTTCACGCATTCGGGATTGCCCATACGCGCACTCGCCAAACGTGCCGCGGATACGGAACCCGCTGCGGGCGCAGCCGAACCTTGCGCATCAGGGCCTGGTTCGGCTTTCTTGAACAGGCTGCAGCTGCTTAGCCCAAGTAACACAAGAAGCGCCGGCGCCAGTTGACGACAATTGCTGAGTACGGTTCTCGCTGGTTTTCGTCGCATGGCGCATCCTAAACTCGAGCCGCCGCGCATGCACACACTTTTTGCGTGCACGTCACGGATTACCGTAAGCTATTGCCGCGAGCGCTCCCCGGCGGCGGGCGTCCCCCGCGAGCCTGGGCTAGCCTAGCGAGCCTGTCCGTCAATCTTCGTGGTGCTCCATGGCATGACGCGCGGTATCCCAAAAGACTACGACTATCCGCTGACTCGCGCCGCACTCAAGGGTCATAAAGAGTTCGAGGGTGTCACATTTGCGCAGACTCAAGACCGTTGGCAAGGAGCTGCGATTCGATCCCTGATTCTTTGTCGCTCACTCACGTGGACACGGGCCAGAGCAGCGAGATTTTCGCGCCAATCAATAGGCTGGCTTCCGTTCGAAAGTGGGACGCGAACGCAGCCCTTGTGTGATCTCGATATTATGTTAGGGTCCGGCCCATGAGCAGTGCAACCCCAGTTGTAGATCTTGGTGAGAAGACGGTCGTTCATGGCGGACGTCATTTTGTTATGCGACCCTTGGCGGAGGATTCGTACACAATCATGGAAGCGGGGATTCCCGTTGGCCGCGCAGTGTACACCTTCGGTGCCGCAAACGCCGTTGCAGAGAGTGACACGGTCACGGAGGATTTCCTGTACGAAGTCGCCGAGGCGTGGTTTGCGGCAATCGACGGGCAGTAAGCTATCGAAGCTGCGTCGGGTCACCGTAATTCAACTGCCTTGGCAGCAGAATGCGGGGCCCTCGACTACTATCACTAAGTCGGGCATTACACGGGGATGCGCACCTTTCATGCTGCACGGGCTGGTTACAGCGTCGTCGTGTCTTACAGCGCGAATGTACGCCATTGTTTCCGGCATGAGTCCAGTACCGTTGAACTACGTGCCCGCAATTATGACAACATTCTGACCTAAGGGATTTTCGAATTCGACCGTATGGGTTGATACAGGGCTTTGCCGCGATCGTGACCCACAATCGAGTTACTCCCAATTCTGAAGATCGTCTTTCGATCAAGGATGGGCCGTCGATCTTTATAGACCGAACCCGGGCACCGTTGATTCGTATCACAGTGACGGGAGAGATTACTGATGAGGTCTTCATAAAGTACCTGGCCGATTCGGATGAGCTCATGGCCGCGGGACAGCGCCACGCCACATTGTTCGAAGTATGTGGTCCCCTCGAATTGGCGCCGCGACAGCGCAAATGGCAGGCAGACTGGGTTCGCGACAATGCGGATGTACTTCGAAAACTATGTGTCGGTGCCGCATTCGTGGTCGAATCTGCGCCAGCGCGTGGTGTCCTCACCGCCATTACGTGGCTGACTCCAATCCCCATTGAAATTAGGGTTGTCGATCGGGTGGCAGACGGGCAAATGTGGCTCGAAGAACGGCTTCGCAAGGCTCACCTGTACGAACGAGTGGGTTAACAACGCCGCCCAGAGTCAGTTCACGATTCCCAGCGCTTCATCCGTGTACGTGAGTTGCTCGAGCCCATGGGGTTGTAAGACAAAAGTGTTCTCAATCCCCACGGCACCGAGCCCTGGAAACACGACTTTGGGTTCGACTGCAAAGACCATTCCGACCTCAAAGACGTCACTTGAGAATGACTTGGCAATAATCGGAAACTCGTCGATCTCGATGCCAACGCCGTGACCAATGAACGCGGCTTGGGAGCCTTTGTAACCCATGAAGTTGTCGGCGTAGCCGAATTCGAGAGCCAGATTTCGGCACGCTTCATAAACGTCCGCCCACACGACACCCGGGGCGACGGTCTTCTTCATGAGATCCTCGATACGCAGCATGTCGTGATAGCCGCGCGTGAGCTGTTCCGGCAGCTCGCCGATAGAAAGGATGCGAGTCTGATCGACGAGATAGCCGCTAGCGCTGCTGCCCGTGTCCACGATAACGGGCTCGTGCTCCGCAATGCGGCGCCAGCTTGCACCTTGACCGAAACTTGGGTGCGGCCCGACGCCGCCGAGCGGCGTGTCCAAGTACGCCGGCACCGCGGAATCAGGACCTGAGAACACGTGTGCGAACAACATCTCACCGTTGAAACTCCGCATGCGGATGATCCCGGGGTGACCATCGACGCGCGCCGTATGTTCGAGCTCCGCAGCCAGCTCGATATCCGTCATTCCGACACGCAATACTTCTCGCGCACGGTGGTAGACGCGATCCGCTTGAATTGCGGCAGCCTTCATCAGCTCGACTTCGTGGTTCGATTTTATCATGCGTAGCCGCCGCACTATGAGGCTGATGTCTCGATACTCGGCTGGGTCGAAGACCTTGCGGTAGCGCTCGAAGATGGACACCGGCAACACATCGAATTCGAAGCCGACGCGTTTCGGTAGCGCGAGTCCGAATTTAGTGAGTCCCGCGGGCAGATCGCGCAACGAGTTGAAACTCTCAATCCGCCCGATCGGAGATTCGCGGCGCGCCCTGGAAACATCCTTACGCACGAAATAGACGGGCTGCCCCAGCGCTGGAACATAGAGCGCACCGCTTTGGATTGTGCCTGTGAAATAGAACAAATCGGCGTTCTGCACGAACACTGCGGCATCTAGGGCCAGTCCTTGCAGTTCATGCTGAAGCTTGGCAATTCGAGTGCTGATTTCACTCTCGGGCGTAAGGTTCATGTTCGGCCAGCTCTAGCACCAACCAGCGTCCGATCCCGAGCTTTGTCTCACAGCAGACTAGCCGCTGCCACCCGTGTCGATGCAAACACATTGGCAGCCATAGTCAGGCTGGCAAATATTCTCACAACCGGGGTCGCAATCCGAGACGCTCGTGCGGCCGCCTTGATTGGCGCTGCCACCCGAATTTCCTGAGTCGGGGCGATCCGCCTGAGAGTGGCTGCTGCAACCAACGATGGCGAAGGTGATAAAGAGTAAGCGGATGAGCATTTGGGTTGAGTGACGGTGCGTAGCGCACTCCGTGCCGATGTGCCATCAGTTGTATCGCGTGATTCCCGCTCAATGCGACTGACTGCTCACATCCTGCAGTACCAAGGCCGCATGCGTACCCGGATCAACGTTGGGGTAGACCTTATTAATCTTGCCGTCCGGTGCCAGAAGAAAGCTCACTCGAGTGGCCTTTCCCATTTTTAGAGGGACTCCAAAGCCCTGTGCCCAGCGAGTGTCCGTATCGGCGATGATTGGAAATGGCAAAGAGTATTTCTGCGAAAAGCTCGAGTGGGAACCCTGGTCATCCACGGACACTCCATAAAGTTGGATATGCGCGTCGCGGTACTTGTTCCAGATATCTCGGAACGCACAGGCTTCCTTGGTGCAGCCCGGGGTGTCGTCCTTCGGGTAGAAGTAGACGACGGTGAAATGACCGTTTGATTCGCTCAAATGATGCATCTGCCCCGTTTGGTCTACGCCGGACAAATCTGGGGGTTTAGACCCAGGGGAAAGTAACCCTGCGGCCTGTGAATGGCCCTGACAGCCCAGCAATGTCGCTACAATTAGCGTGGTCACGAAGGGACGCGACGATTCAATTGACATGGCCTATTGATGGAGACGGCACCTGAAACCTGCAAGTGCAGCAACACAATCAATTGCCGATGTAGCTGCCGATGTTAGCTGCCCTCTGCCTGTGGGGTCGGTACGGCTCTTTTTGCTACTCGTTGCCGAGATCCCGCGGCGCATCTGTGTGCAAGGCGCCCGATGCTTTAGCCGTCAACCATTTGCAGATCTGACTGACGATTTCTTCGGGGCTCGCCGTGATATCGACCCGCAGCGCTTCGCTCGGTGTTGGTGCTTCGAGTGCGGCGAACTGGCTGCCGAGCAACCCCCCTTGCATGAAGTGGCCGCGACGCGAGGCAAGGCGCGCTTCGATGACGTCTTTTGTGCCTTTCAGCCAGACGAGATGCACGTTACCCGTGTCGGCGCCCAACATGTGACGATAACTCCCCTTGAGTGCGGAGCATGCCACAACCAGTGCTTCATCGTGACCGATTGCTTCGTCGATGCGCGCCCGGACCCGCCGCAACCAGGGCCAGCGATCCTGGTCGCTGAGTGGCTCGCCGCGGGCCATCTTGGCGATGTTGGCTTTGGGGTGCAACTCGTCGGCATCGCAGAACGACGCGCCCAGTGTTTGGGCGAGTAACGTGCCGACCGTGGTCTTTCCCGTGCCGGACACGCCCATGAGGATCACGACCATGAGGGAGCATGATAGTGCAATGGCGCTTTGGAGCAAGCGTGCCGGTACCGTCTACCGGCGCCTTCCACTATTCGATGCCGGTGCTGTTGCGCCCCCTGTGGCCGCGGTCGATAGAGATGAGGTTGCGCCTCCATTCAATGTGCCACCGGTTAACGTACCCGCCGGCAACGAGGAGGTTCCGCCGAACGTTGTGGCCTGCCCGCCAATCGCGGCTCCGCCGGTTGAAGTTCCAGCTGACGTCGTGCCACCCGTTCCCACCGGTGCGCCGTTGGGGCCAATCCCTGCCCCTTGAGTCGTGGACTCGAAGGCGCCGATGTCTTTGGCGCTGCCACGCAGGGTATTGGCATTTCACGGACTCATCAGATGCCCGTCGATGTCGAGTAGTAACGGATGCCCGCTGAGTTGTGAGCTGCGTTGTGGCAGCCGGTAATCACGATGTCGGAGACTTGAATATTGGTGGCCCCGCTAAACTGCCAGCAACCTCTCCCGCGATCGCCGGCCGTATAGCTCCCGGGAGCGTCCTCGACGTTACCGGCACTCAAGTCCCACACCGGCGGGTTTTGCGGGTCTTTGGCGTGAATAGTGATTGGATTGTTAGAGGGCGCCGCTGCCGTGAGATACACGCGAAACTTGTACGTGCCCGGATCGATTATCACGTTGTCACCGGCTTTGGCCGCTTCTATTTTGCTGAAGGTGTCGGCCGGTGTAATTTCGATGGAGGCAGCGATTGCAGAAGTAGTCACGACGCTGGCCGCAACCACTAGCGTGAATCCGAGTGATGAGTATCGTAATTCATTTACCGACCCGTCGCGGATAGGCAAAGCTTCACGATTTCATCCGTTTGCGATCCAATTCAAGGCACCGTCGAAGGGCTACCCGGTGGAGGCAGATTTGGCGGCGGCCCGGGTGGAGCACCCAGTGGCCCGGGCATACCTTCGGGTGGCCAATTACCCGGCGGCATTGGGGGCGGTGGCAGCGGTCCGTGATGACGTTGCGACTTTTCTTGATCGAATTTTCGACGCTGCTCGTCCATCAAAATCCCCCGAATTTCCTGGTCGATGAGATCATTGACAGCCCGCACCTTGGGAAAAGACTCATACAAAATCGCGTCCAGCTTCGGGCGATAGCGTTCGAGAATTGCATGAACCTTGTCGCGCTGCTCGGCCGTCAAGTCCAGATCATTCCACAACCCGAGCGGTGGCGGAAATTGCCGCTGCGGGCTCGAACGAACTACGAACCAATGGACCAAGACGCCACCCGTGACCGTGCCCACGGCAAACGTCGCCACGAGTAGCAGGGCGGTAATCAAGCGAATCATTCGCGGAGACTTTTCACTCGGTGGCATTGTACTCTCCAAACACCTGCAGAATATTCGACGTCGTAGGTTGTTCATCCTTGTCCGCCCAACTGGCAAGCACATAGGCGGGCTCTACCTGGTGTCGCGCGATTAGGGACTTTTCATCGTGGCTCGACCAAGCTCTCAACCCTAACGCCAAAGCTACCGTTGCCGCAATCGCCAGGATTGGGCGGGCCCAAGCTGACATCTGATAACCCACCGTAAGCCGTTGCTGTCGCTCCGCCAGTGCACGCCCCGCCAATGAAACGACAAGGTCATTCCAGCGCTGCACATCACGCGAAGGATCGAGAATTGACAGGTCAATTTTTGGCTCATGCATGATCGGCCTCCGGATCACTAAAGTCTAATTGCTCACGCAGTTCCCGTCGGGCTAAGAGAAGGTGTTGCCGCGACATCAGTTCCGATATCTCTAGCGCGCTGGCGACTTCTGCGTGCGTCCAGCCTTCCAGATCGTGGAGCAACACCACTTCCCGTCGAACCGGACTCAGGCTGCTCAGCGCCACGAGTAGCTGCGCGCGAAACGCAGTTGAGTCAGGCATCGGGGATGAGCTGGGAGACTCGTCAGAGGTAATCAGGGCGGGAACATCACGAAGCCTCCGTGACGCGAGGGCATTTCTGGCTCGATTGCGCACTATCTGAAGCAACCAGCCGGCGAAGCGTTCCGGTTCGCGACAGCTGTCCAACTTACTGAACGCCAGTAGGAAAGAGTCCTGCGCGACATCCTCTGCGTCGCTCGGGCGCCGCAATATCGCCAGTGCGACCGCGTAGGCTGCGCGCAGGTATGCTCGCACCAACTCCGTGAATGCTTCGGGACTCCCGCGCTGCGCGCGAATCACCAATTGCGCCGTGACGTTTTCGGCCAACACAGATTGCCTGCTTCGAGTCTAGACAGCTCAAATGGTTGAAACGTTAGTGAAGATTGTGCATTCCCTCATATTCCCCGAAGGACAGCCGGCGCCCGGTCGAAAAACGCGGGATTCGGGGTTCCATTCGAGGCCCGCTGGCGCCAGGCCTATTGACGCAATTAGGTTCAGTTTCAAAGGGTTACGGGCAAACCACCCGCCTATTTCGGCGGGTGGTTTCGCCGGTGCACAAGCAAGCGCTCCATTTCCATCTGGCCCCGTGCGACAAGTACCACTTATCGCCCGTTGGCCGAACTGCACGGTGCAATTGGCGCATTCGGACTTCTTCAAACACGCGGTGAAGGCCTCCGGCGGAGGCCGACGGGGCGGTGGATTGTCGGGTCTGCAGGCAAGGCCGCTTCCACCATCCGGTCTTTTCTGGCACGTGCCTTGAATTGTTTGATCGTGGATCACTACGCTGCACGTGTCACCCTCGGAACGGCCGCTGCATGCGTTGTATACCCCGGGGAATGCATGTCCAGACAAATGCGTTAGACTGGGGCGTGCCCGGCATCGACCAAATTCTCTCAATCGTTTCGCAACAAGGGGCGGACGAGCTGCGTCTGGGAACGGACCAGGAACCTCAAGTATTGTCACGCGGCGCCCGCAAGAAGTTCGTCATGTCGGCTACCCCTGATCCGGTTCTGCGGCATTTATTGGGTGAACTCCTGACGCTAGAACGCGACCGACAGTTGCACGCAGGCACTCGCCTTGAATTCGAATACGACGCCAGCGGCATCGGGCGATTTCACGTTTTGCTTACTGCCCGTCAAGACAAGGGGTTAGACGTAATATTTACCTCTTCCGCGGGGCGCGGAGTCGCGGCCGCATCCCCTGTTGCCGCACCGGTCCAACAAAGTCAGCGAATGCCTCTTCACGATACTTCAACCGCGCGTCAGCACGACTTCGAACCTGCACCCCTCGAACGGTCTAAACCCGACCGCGCATCGGAAGTCCCGTTTTCCAGTGAGCTCAGTGAGCTTGTCATGCGCGCCGTGAGCTCTCGCGCAAGCGATATTCACCTTGCTGACGACGAGCCTCCCTATCTGCGTGTGGACGGTCAGCTGCAGCGAGTCAACGATTCACCGTCACTTCGCGTTGGTTCTCTGTTCTCCATTGATGACGCGCTCCAGCAAAGAATCGCAAGCAGCACTTCCGCGGAATTCAGTCTCGACTTGAACTCGCAGGAGCGCCTGAGGGTAAGCCTTTATCGCACGTCAAGCGGACTCGCAGCGGCAATTCGCCTGTTGCCCAATCAAGCTCCCACTCTCAAGTCACTCAACCTGCCAGTATCTCTGGATAGCCTGGCTCAAGTGTCCCAGGGGCTAGTCTTGGTTTGTGGCGCCACCGGCTCGGGGAAATCATCGACGCTTGCCGGGCTGGCGCGGCATGCCCTCGAGAGTCGCTCGATTGCGCTCGTCACCTTGGAAGATCCCATCGAGTTTCGGCTCAATTCGTCGAATCGATCGATCGTGAGGCAACGGCAACTCGGTCGCGATGTCGTCGATTTTGCGAGTGGGCTTCGCGATGCTTTGCGTGGAGATCCGGACGTCATCCTGGTCGGTGAGCTGCGCGATGCCGAGACCATTCGGTTGGCGATTACAGCGGCCGAAACCGGGCACCTGGTGTTGGCCTCGCTGCACAGCGGCTCGGCTTCGTCCTGCGTTGAAAGGGTGATTGATGCTTACCCAAACGAGATGCGCTCACAAATTCGCGTTCAACTCGCTGACGCGCTGCGCGCCGTGGTGGTGCAGAAGTTGTTACCGCACGCACGCGGCCAGGGGCGGGTCGCCGTACTCGAGGTAATGCGGGTAACGCATGCAGTGGCCAACGTGATTCGAGAAGGCAAAACCGCCCAATTGAGTTCGGTGATTCAAGCGGGCACTAAAGATGGTATGATTAGCCTGGACCGGTGCCTGTCAGAATGTGTACAAGCGGGGACAATCACTGCCGAAGTCGCTCGGGGAGCGGCGAATGATCAGGATTCGTTGGCAATGTTCCTTGCAAAGAGGATCTAACGGGCCGTCCCGAGCCGCAAACTTTTCCGTGACGCTGCGACATCAAAGGGAAAGGTCGAGTCTCTTTACGCGCAACTTCATCACTGTGCCGCCGTTGCGGTTCGTCCAGTAGATGCTGGTTGCGTTCGACGGCAATCCTATATGGATTGGTTTGCCCAGTGGCGAGGTTGAGCGGCGTGCCTCCTGTCAGCGGCACTGTCATGATGGTCCCGCTCGAGTTGTAGTTTGTCCAATAGACGTTGGTGGCGTTGACCACGATTCCAAATGGCAAATTTTGCCCGGCTGCGAGTTGTATCGGGGTGCCACCTCCCAAAGCCATCTTCATCACCGTGCCACTGTTGTAGCTCGTCCAGTAAATACTAGTGCTATCAACGGCAATGCCTTCGGGATAGTTTTGCTGGGAGGCGAGCGCTGTCGGTGTGCCACCAGACAGCGGTACCGTCATGACTTGGTTCCCAGACGCATTGACCCAGTAAACGTTAGCGGCATCTACGACGATGTCCGCAGGAACTCCCTGACCGGTGGCAAGTGCCACGGGAGTGCCCCCGGAGAGAGCAACCTTCATGATTGAGCCCCCCGACAGCGAGGCTCCGGCCAGTGTAAAGTACGCGTTATTGACATCCACGGCAATCGAGCCCGGGCCGTCTTGCGCGCTGGCGATGGTTGACGTCGCGCCACCTGCCAGTGGCACCTTCTTCACCGTGCCGCTTGCGAGGGCGGTCGTGAAGTAGGCATTCGTGGAGTCGATTGCGATATCCAGGGGTGAACTCTGGCCCGTTGACAGGGTCATCGGTGTGCCGCCTGTTATTGCCACCTTCATAACTTGGGCCCCGTCAAAGTTCGTCCAGTAGACGTTGTTTGAGTCCACCGCAATTCCGGTGGGTGAGCTCTGTCCGGAAGCAAGCGTCACCGGCAGCTGACAGGCGCCCGCAGCACAGGGTCCCGGACAAGCTACAGCCGACCCCCATTGCCCACTTGAGTCGCAAGCCTCTACGCCGCTGCCCATTGCTTGGCAATAGGTTTGCCCGGGCGCGCATATGCCCTGGCACGCTCCTGCCACGCAGGTTTGGTTCGAACACGTTTGGACCGCGTTCACAGTTAAGAGATCGGGACCGCAGGCCTCGACGGCTTGCCCGCTGCAGACATTGTCTCCCGGGTTCTTGCCCACGCACTCGGTCACGATGTTCTGGCACGACCCCGCTGTACCGCCCGCGCGGGTGTCGCAGAGTTGCCCCGGGCTGCATGAGCCGTTGCTTGCCCAGGTTGCGTTGACGCAAATGACTTGGTGAGCACTGGCGTGATCGGAACAACCGTATGCCCCATTGGGCTTCAGCGGTCAGTTGAGACTGATCCACTCTAGGGTCAGTTCGTGATCCACGTGGCCGCGGATGCAACTGGGGTCGGGTGTTGGGGACAGGATGGGATGCGGATGCGGTTTTGGTCAATAGGTCGAGAATTCGGCCATTGGCGCGGGTCGGATCGACGCTCGCAGCATGGTTACACGTTGCCGATGTACGGAGTGTCGCAAGCGGTTCGTTGCTTCGCCGCGAGCCGGCAAAGAGCAGTGCACTTGTTCTGATGCCTGTCGCGTCTTGCGACGGCGAAAGCTTGCTCGGGAGCGTCGAGGTAAGGACCTGGAAGGGTACCGAGCCGATGAGCGTGTGCGACAGCGGCAGCGGCGGGCAAGGCTGCAAGCACAGTGTGCCCAGGGCGGTTCGGGCGGGGAGACGCTGGAATGTCACGTGCCGGCTTCGACTCTCAAGTCATTGGAATTACAAGAGGAAATTCACCGAATTTTGGACGGACCTTTTCGGATGTCACGTGCCGGGTTCGGTCGAGAGCTGCTGCGCATCGAGCGGAAAATAGGCTCAATCGTGCGACAGGCAGTGGCCCAATATGGACCGTAGTGGACGATGTCACGTGCCGGGTTCTGTCTGTAAGTCATGGAAAACATTGATGTAAGTGCCTGAATTTTGGCCGATGTCACGTGCCTGGATTTTCTCCGAGCTCGGTCTGTGTTCGCGTCCGACTCGTGACGAAGACCCCACACCAACAGCTCATGATCGCCGTCGAGGATCTGGACGAAAGGCTCTCAGCGTTTCGACTGCGCGAGCCGAAGGCCGTCGAAGCGATGGCCGCGTCGCTGGGGCGTTACGGTCAGCTCAGTCCGTTGGCGGTGTTCGACGATGGTGAAGGGCTCCAGGTCATTGATGGCTTCAAGCGCCTGCACGCGGCTCAGCTTCTCAGGTGGCCACAGCTCGAGGTACGCCGCTGTGACGTCGATGTCGCCGAAGCCAAAGTCCAAGTGGCCATGCTTCATCGCGGGCGTGGACTGACCGAGCTCGAAGAGGGTTGGCTGATTCGTTCGCTCTATCGCGAAGACAGACTTTCGCAATCCGCCATCGCCGAGCGTCTGGGTCGTCACAAGAGTTGGATTTGCCGTCGATTGCTGCTCGTCGAGGGGCTGCTCGACGAGGTGCAGGCCAGTGTTCGGATGGGGCTGATAGCCCCGCGAGCGGCCGTGACCCTAGCGGCGTTGCCACGTGGCAACCAAATCGCGGCCATGAGGGCAGTGATCCAGCGCGGGCTGACCGTACGGCAAACGGAGCTGTTGGTGGGCCAGGTCACCGCCTTGGATGACCCGATCGCTCAGGCGGCCCTGCTCGCCCGGTGGTCATCCGGTGCCGTCGCGCCGCCGCAACCGGGTCCGCGTCCAACGCGAGCCATTCGCTCAGAAGCTGACTGGGTGGCTGCTGACATCACGACGCTGCAGCGAATTTGTGCCCGCCTCGATGCTCGTCTGCTCGGGACACCACTGTGTGCGTTCGGTCCGACAGCAGCCGAGCTGATTGCCGCAAATCTCGAAGCATTGATCCCAATGTTGACCGCGCTCGCGAGCACCATCGTGCGCACCACAACGCCGAAAAAGGCCATGGCCCGCAAGGAGCAATCTGCCGCATGACTCCCGAATCACTGGCTCAAAGCAGCCGCGAAGCCCTCGAATTGCAGGTCGTAACTTTGACCGCGCAGCGGATGTCACGACGCGCCATTGCGCGCGCACTCGGCCTGAGTCGCAACACCGTCAAACGAATTCTTTTCAGCCACGCCGAGCAGCGGGAGCAACCGCATACGGCTTTGCCGAAACCCCGTCAGAGCGCGCCACGCGCGAAACTGATCGATGACGTGATGACTCGGGTCACCGATCTGCTCACGACCTATCCCAACATCACCGCCCAACGGGTATTCGAGATCCTCAAGGATGAAGGGTTCCAAGGGGGCTACTCGACCGTCAAACGCTTCGTGCGCGGTATTCGACCAAAGCGTAAGCCCAAGCCTAGCCGGACCACGCCCGTCTATGGCCCCGGCAAGATGGCAGAGAGCGACTGGTCCCCCTACAAGGTGACCTTGCTCGACGGCTGCGTGCTGTCGCTACAGGCATTTAGCTACGTCCTGGTCCACAGCCGACGCAAGTTCTACGCGGCATTTTCTAGCAACGACCTGCATGCCCTGATGGATGGGCATGTCCAAGCCTTCGCGAGATTCGACGGCTGCGCCGAGTCCTGCAAGTACGACAGTCAGAAACCCGTCGTGTTGCGCTGGGAAGGCAACCAGCCCATCTACAACCCGCGCTTCCTTGCATTCGCTGCGCACTACGAGTTTCGCCCCGCGGCCGTTCGCGGTAACCCCAACGCAAAGCCTCGCGTCGAGCGAGGATTTTGGGAATTCGAAACCTCGTTCCTCAACGGACGCTCCTTCAGCAGCATCAATGACTTCAAGGCCCAACTCAACCACTGGCTCGACACCATCGCCGACCGTCGCCCACGTCACCGCCTCACCCCGCTCGACCGCTTCGTCGAGGAAAAGCCCCATCTGGTGGCGTTGCCCCAGCATCCGTATGACACCGCCCGCGTCATCTATCGCATCTGCAGTATCGATGGTTTCATCGAATGGAACGGCAATCGATATGCCGTGCCCTATGACTACATTGTCGATATCCTCCCCGTGCGCATCACACAGCGCGAGCTCTTCGTCTATGCCGCAGACCTGCATTGCATTGCTCGCCACGAGCTTGCGACTAAAGGACAAGGACTCTCGTTAGATCCTGCTCGGTACCATCCGCCGCCTCGCGGGACAAGTGCGCTTGACCTCGATCAGTTGCGCGCGACCTTCGAGCATATGGGTGAAGGTGGCACCGAATTCTCTCGTCTGCTAGCGGTCACTCCTGCTCGCCTGTGGGGACGTCAAGCTAGGCAAATTCTGCTGCTGCGCGAGCGCTACGATACCGCTGACCTCGATTCGGCCCTCGCCCACGCAGCCCTTTACGGAGCGTACGAGCACAAGGCGGTCGAGCGCATCTTGAGCGTGCGCGCCCAACCACGCTCCCTCGATGAATACGTCGCTGAAGACACCATCGCCAGAATTACCGCGTCCCTCGGACAAGACCGACACCAGACGCGCGACCTCACCGAATACGACCGACTTCCCGTCTGTGGCGCAGCTTCGGCCGCGCCTCCCACTACCCCGCATCCAAAGGAGTCCGCCCCATGCGAAAGCCAAAACCCGACACCCAGCCCAAACGGAATCCCAATCCCAAGCCCAGTCCCGTTGATGGGTCCAGTTCAAGCCCCTATGTCGCCGCCGGCCAACCCCCAAACGACGACTTGCTCCTCGAGCGACTCCGCAGACACCTGAAATTCCTTGGGCTGAACCAGGCCTTCTCCA